>CAVTEX010000014.1:0-272014 GCA_963733655.1 uncultured Thermoleophilaceae bacterium | reverse complement strand
GCGCGCGGCTTGAGGTACTCGCCGCACTGCACGCCGAGTAATCCGGCTTTGAAGGTAGGGGGTCCACCCTTCACGGCATCTTGCTGACCGCGTTGTCGTTCGGCCAGTACTCGGCGAGAACCTGGTCGTCGCGATTCGCTGAGCGGTGGTCGCTCTGTCTTTCAGGGTCGTCGCGCGTCCTTGCGGCCCGGTCTGTCCCTCTCAACACGCGTTGCTTGTTGTCGCTGACCACCCGCCCTCTGCCTTCGGTTCGTTCGGGTGGTCAGCGAACGAGGGACAGACCGGGAAGAGATGTTGGGGGAGGGGCGGGGAGAGGCAGGGGTTGGGAGCAGAACAAGCCAGACAAGGAATTGAGGGGGCACAGACAGAGCAGCGGAAGGGGAACGACTAGAGGCGGTTGGGGACAGACGGGTAAGTGATTTAGAGAGGAGCGGAGACGGTGTTGACGGGGACGCGGCGGGTAGCGGTTAGAGGGCTGGGGGTAGGCGCGGGGCAGTCGAAGAGGGGCGGTTGGGTATTTAGGCGGCGTCGGCGCGGGTGAGCTCCGTGGAGCGCGGCGCCGTTGGCGGGTGCGAGGCGTCCTTGGGGCTTGTGCTTTCGCGCCAGGTTTGTGGAAGCCTGATTTTGCCCGTGGGTGCGGGTTTGCGCCCGCTCGGGTGACCGTTCAGGGGCGCGCGGACCCCGGATTGGAGGGGGTCACTTTCGGGGCTGCGGGCTCTTCATAAGTAGATGAGCTTTTCGCGCCTGAAGATCGCCCTCCCCGAAGTTGACGACAGGACGATGGCGCGCGCCGGCCGCGGGCCGTGTGGCGTCGCGGTGTTCGAAAGGGGGCCAGATTCGGGGGTTCTCCGCCTTCATGGGTGTGAGGACATTCTTCTCTTGCGTCCCGTACGGCCGGCGGCGGGGCCCCACTTTCGGGGGTCTTGGCCTCTCTATAGGCAGAGGGTCATGAGCGGTGGCGCCTGAGACTTCAACGGTCGGGTCGCGTCGGCGGCGTTGCGACGCCGGTCGCTTGCGTTGCTCTGTTCGGGATCTCGAGCTGTTGGGGCTGGTGGGCGAGCAGTACGCGTTGTCGTTGCCGCAGCTGGCCCGGGTGATGGGCCGCAGCGTGCATGCGGCGCGGTGGCTGCGGGCGCGTTGGGAACGCGCCGGCTGGGCCACCGGGCGGGCGGTGTTGGTGGGCGAGCCAGTTTTCGTCTGGCTCACGCGCAGGGGGCAGCGGGTGGCGGGGTCGGAGTTTTCTGTGTGGCGTCCCAACCCCGGGGCGCTGGCTCATATCGCTGCGGTGACCGAGGTGCGGCTGTGGGTCGCGGATCGTCACCCGGGCGGCGGAGTGGGTGTGTGAGCGCGAGCTGGCCCGCGAAGCCCGCATCAACGGGGCCAGTGGTGGCCATCGCCCTGACGGACTGGTGGTGATCGAGGGGCGCGAGTTGCCGGTGGAGGTCGAGCTGTCGCACAAGCGGCCGGCCCGCCGCGAGCGACTGATGCGCGAGCTGATCGCCCGGCTATGGCCAGGCCGTCGCTGGGGGCGGGCGGGTGCAGATCTTCGACTTGCCCCACCCACAACCAGGAGGAGCGGAAGCAGTGAACGGCCAGAGCCCGGGTAACGAGGGATGGACCGCGGGGTTGGTGCTGGGCGCGGTCGCGGCGCTCTTCAACCTGCCCGCGATGGTGTTGACCTTGCCGCTGATCGCGCTGGCCCGCTGGCGCCCGGTCGCGATATGGGTGCTCGCGTTGGCCGGCACGGGAGTGACGGCCCTTCTGTGGTCGCGCATCGTCGGCGAGATGGAAGCCGCGCTGGAGGCGATGCGGCGGGCGGGCGGGTTCTGGGAGGACCCCGAACGGGCACTCCAAGCGGCGTGGCCGCACGTGCGCGCCTGGTGGCTGATGACCATCGGTCTCGCCCCGTCGGCTGCGGCCATCATCGACCTGTTGCGACCACGAACGGTGGAAGAGCTGCGCGATTTCGAAGAGCGCCGCAGCGAGCGGCTACGCAACCCGGCGCGAACGCAAAGCACGCAAGGCAGCCGGCGCACACAAGCCGCGAGCGGCGGCCAACCGGGTTCGCGCTCGGCCGCCACGTCGAGGGCGACCGGCTGCTGCCGACCCGCGGCCAAGTGAACATGCCCCTCGGCCGGCTGGGAAAACGGTGCTGGTGATCGGGGCGCCCGGGTCGGGCAAGACCGAAACGCTTCTCCGCCTCGCCCACGGGGTGGCCACGGCATCGGACTGGTGCGTGTTCGTGCTAGACGCCAAAGGCGACCCCTACACCCAGACACGCTTCGCCCACCTGATGCACCAGGCCTGCCGCCGACCACGGCTGTTCCCGATCGAGGGCTATCGACGGTTGGCGCGGCACCGACCGCGAAATCGCCAACCGGCTGGTGCACCTCGTCGACTGGGCCGACGAAGGCGGCGGCACCTACTACCGCGACCTACGGCAACGGCCAGTACTTCTGCGACAGCACCTGGGATGGCTACAACGCCAACGGCCAGCCGCTGACCGGCAATTCGTTCGCCATTCTCAACGCACCGTGCTACATGAACGGCGGCTCGTCCGGAGGGCCGGTGTTCGCAGAGTTCAACGATGGCAGCTGGGGCATCATCGGGGTCAACAACCTGGGTAGCCCCGACAGCACGGGCCAGTTTGGTTACGAGAACATCACCTTCTGGATGGATAACCGTTTCGGCCAGTTCTGGAACAGCATCTTCAATCCGGGTGCGGCCAAGACGTCCTCGACCACGCAGGCCGTCTCCTCCGACATCGTGAAGGCCACCTCGAACGCAAAGGCGCAGCGCTACCCGTAACCGAGCATGATGAGCGTGGGCGCCGCCCCCTAAGCCGTTTCGACGCTCAGGGGGAACGTTTCGACGCAAAGTGGACGCAAACACCCGGGGTTCGCGCAGCAGGGCGAGGAGTCTGATCCAGTCGCCCCGATGACAGTTTGAACCGGGAGTCGGCCCTGGTTGGCGGTCCAACCGCGGTCCCGAGACAGCTCCCGGGCGTCAGACGAGATCGCCGCCGGGGCGTACCCGCATACACTCGCAACCGTGTTGATTGGCCGGGAGCGCGAGTGTGCCCGGCTCGATGAGCTGCTCGACGAAGCCCGTCACGGCCACAGCCGGGCGCTGGTCCTGCGGGGCGACCCGGGGATCGGCAAGACCGCGCTGCTCGAGTACGCGATCGAACGCGCCGAGGGGTTTCGTGTCCTGCGCGCGGTCGGGATCGAGTCGGAGTCGAAGCTCGCCTTCTCGGGCCTACACCAGCTGCTGCGCCCGGTGCTCGGGGCGCTCGACCAGGTGCCCGAGGCGGCGGCCGAGGCGCTGAGCCGGTGCCTGGCGCTGGCAGAGCCGGGGGAGGTGAACCCCTTCCTCGCCTACGCCGGCGCACTGCAGCTGCTCGCCGCGGCGGCCGAGCGTGAGCCGATCCTCGCGGTCCTCGACGATGCGCACTGGCTCGACCCGGCGTCGGCCGAGGCGATCACCTTCGTCGCGCGCCGCCTGGAGGCTGAGTCGGTTGCCCTCCTGTTCGCGGTGCGCGAGGGAGAGGCGACCCGCCTCGACACGCGCGCCATCGCCGACCTGCGGGTCGAGGGGCTGAGCGCAGCGGCGGCAAGCGAGCTGCTGCTCGCCGGCGCGAACGGCGGTTCGATTACCGCCGGAGTCGCAGGCCGGCTGGTCGCCGCCACCGCGGGCAACCCGCTTGCCCTGGTCGAGATTCCCCCGATGCTCAGCGAGGCCCAGCGCGCCGGCACCGAACCGCTCGACGATCCGCTCGCGGTGGGGGAGAGCGTCGAACGGGCCTTTCTCTCGCGAGCGCGATCGCTCTCGCCGGAGGCCAGGGACGCGCTGCTGATCGCCGCGGCCAGCGACACCGGCGATTTGGCGGCGATCGCTCGCGCCTGCGGCGGGAGCGCCGCGTCGCTCGACGAGGCTGAGGCGGCGGGCCTCGTCCATGCCCGTGGCGGCGAGCTGTCCTTCCGCCACCCGCTGGTTCGCTCGGCGGTCTACTCGGCGGCCACCGCGGGCGCCCGGCGCGAGGCGCACCTCGCCCTCGCCGACGCGTTCGGGGCGGAGGACGCGGATCGTCGCGCCTGGCATCTGGGCGCGGCCGCGGTCGGTCCCGACGATGAAATTGCGGCGGCGCTCGAGGACGCGGCCGATCGCGCGCGCGACCGCGGCGGCGCGGGCGCGGAGGCACGCCTGCTGGAGCGCTCGGCCACGCTTGACGCGCGACGCCGGCCTGCGCGCCTCTCGCCTCGCCCGGGCGGGCTGGGCGGCCTTCTCCGCCGGCTGGAGCGACGAGTCGCTGGCGCTGGTCAAGCAAGGTCTCGAGCTCGCCCAGGATCCGCTGACGAGGGCGGATCTGTACGACGCGCTCGGGTTCCTGTCCTGGTCGAAGGCGTCGTACGGCGAGCATTACGAGACCTTCATCGCCGAGGCCGAGCGCGTGCAAGAAGTGGACCCGCTTCGCGCCGCCCGGCTTCTCTGGCACGCGTCCGGCGAGCTCAGCCTGCGGTTCGAGATCGAGCGCCACCGCCAGCTCGTCGAGTGGACCTGGTCGCTGGTCGCCGGTGGAGACGAAGAGCAGATCTCCTTTGGCCTGAACGCCCGGGCCTGGCAGGCCGTTCTTGACGGTGATCTGTCGCAGGGGATCGATCTGGCCCGACGCGGTGCGGCCATCGTCGACGCGCGCGAAGAGCTGACGGTAGGGGGCTTGCTGATCGACTTCGCCGAGTGCCTGACCGCGCTGGAGCAGAACGGGATGGCGGGCCGACTGCTCGAGCAAGCGCTTCCCATCTACCGCGACACGGGGCAGTTGGTGCCGCTGATCGCCGCCCTGTCCGTGCTTGCAGATCTCGAGCTCAACAGAGGCCGCCTGGAGCGCGCAAGCGCCGCCGCCACAGAGGCCCTCGAGCGGGCCAAGGAGCTCGATCTCAGCCGTCACGTTGCGTGGGCGCTCGTTTGCTCGGCGGGGATCGAGGCTGTGCTTGGGCGTGTCGATGCCTGCCGGGCGCACGTCGCCGAGGCGGTTGCGAAGCGAGCGCCGGCCGACGTGCTGGTCGAAGCCCACGCGCTCGACGCTCTCGGCCGGCTCGAGCTCGGGGCAGGACGGGCCCGTGAGTCGATTCCCTCTTTCGAGCGAGTCCGCGAGCTTGCGGGAAGCGCCGCGGGCGGCACCCCGCACCTGCGATGGCGTCCGGACCTGATCGAGGCCTACGTGCGCACCAAGCGACTACCGGAGGCGGCGGCCGAGCTCGCGGCGTTCGAGAAGTTCGAGGACACCGGCCTCGGCCCCTGGGCGACTGCGACGCTCGCCAGGTCCCGCGCCCTCCTCGCCGACGAGGGCGTCCTCGACGATGGCTTCGCCGAGGCGCTGAGGCTCTGCACCGACTCGGTCTCGCCGTTCGAGCGCGCCCGCACCGAGCTGGTCTACGGCGAGCGCCTGCGCCGCGCGGGACGGCGCCTCGACTCCCGAGAGCAGCTGCGCGCGGCGCTCGATGAGTTCGAGCGCCTCGGCGCCTCCTCGTGGGCAGAGCGCGCGCGCGAGGAGCTGCGCGCCAGCGGCGAGACCGCGCGCAAGCGCGACCCGGCGCTCGTCGACGAGCTGACCCCGCGGGAGCTCGAGATCGCGCTGCAGGTGGCCGACGGCGGCACCAACAAGGAGGTCGCCGCCCGGCTCTTCCTGAGCCCGAAGACCGTCGAGCTCCACCTCAGTCGCGTCTACCGCAAGCTCGGGATCCGCTCCCGCACCGAGCTGGCGCGCCTGATGCCCGGCTAGCCGAGGCTCGCCGGCGCTAGGGAGTTCCCCTACGCGACCGGGATCCGGGCGGTTGCGATCCAGGCATCCGCCTCGCGCGAGCGTGGGCGTCCAAGCGCAGACTGGCTCTCGCACACCGCAGCCCGAAAGGTAGGCCATGATCCACCCAATCGCCGCCGCCATGCTCGCCGACGTCCTGTGTGAAGAGAAGAGGCGCTTGGCGGTACACCGCTATCGCACGACCCGCAGCCCGCTCCGCGCCCGGCTCGCCGCCGCGCTCGGCCGGAGGAGCCCGAAGCCGGCGGCGACGACCGAGAAAGATGCGCGTGCTACCAGGATTGCACCGGTCCAGTCCTGGCGGGATCGGTAAACCGACTGGTAGCAGTGGTTCCATGCGCGGCTTGTCCGGCGCCATGTCGGGGCTTCTGAAGCAGTCGCCCCGACTACACACCCGCATCGCATAGCCCGGCGTTCGGGTCGAACATGACGCCGCTGCGGGCGGTGGAGTCGGCGACGGTGACCGCCACCGAACCCGAAACGTCGAAACCGCGCGTCCCCGTTCGACTCTTTGGTAGAGGGGCTCAGAGAGAGCTCCCGTGACCTAAGGAGAGCCGAGATGGGAAAGCTGATCGCGACAACACAGACCACCGTTGACGGCGTCATAGACCCGGTCGGCGATTGGGTGCAAGCGGACGGAGAGCATGGCGACCACTCGTTCGAGCGTCAGGCGAGATCCGGCGGGCTGGTGCTGGGCCGGAAAACCTACGAGGGGCTGGCGGGATACTGGCCGAGCCAGTCGGGCAAATGGGCGGACATGGTCAACCCGATGCCGAAGTACGTCGGGTCGAACACGCTGTCCGGCGATCTCGAGTGGAACGCCACCCTGCTGGAGGGGGATCTCGAGGACTCGATTCCGAACCTGAAGGACGAGGTCGACGGTGACCTGTTCATGCACGGAGCGGCGAGTTCGCGTACTCCCTCGCAGTGAAGGGCCTGATCGACGAGTACGAGGTCTACCTGAACCCGCTCGTTTGGGGCGAGGGAAACGTCCACGTGCTCGGCGACAGGGGAACCGTCCGGATGGAGCTCGACGACGTAAAGCGGTTCGACTCCGGAGTGGTCCTCCTCACATATCTCCCGGCGTCTTGACTGCGACCCGGGCCGCGAGGCTGCGGTTGCGGGTGGCCGGCCGCCTCGCGCCTCGTGGCGCGCAAGGCCTGGTGGCAGAACCGACGACCGTGCTCGCACCACGCACGGATGTCGCGGATTTCTAAACGTTCGCCCCGACCAAACCCTATTGGAAGGGTGCAACCCCGCGCAGCGGGAGGGCTGGGTGTTCCCTCGCCCCGGCTGGCCGGACGCAGCCGCTCGAGCTACTCCCGCTGGCCGGCGGCTTCGAGGGCTTCCTCGGGGTCGAGATACTCGCGGACCCGAATCACCTTGCCACTTTTGAACTCGACGATCCAAGCGATTGCCGATTCGGTTATTGCACCGCTCTCATTGCCGCGACCCCGGAGGTGACCGATGGCGACGACTCGCTCGCCAAGGTCCCGGATCTCTGTTTGCTCTGCCTCGATCTCAGAGAAGGCTTCTTCAACCTCTCGGATTCCCTCGCGGACGCCTTGGTGCCCCCGATACACGGTGGCTCCCCCGCCGAGCTGAATCTGCAACCAGGGGTGCCACTCGACATCGGGGTGGAGTTCCTCGAGCATCGCTCCCACATCGCGGCGGTTGTAGGCGTCCGACACGCGCCGAACGATCTCGACGTTCTCCTGCGACATTGCCCGCCCAGTATCTGCCGCTTACAGGGCCGCGTCCAGCATCGCCTTACGCCCAACGAGAAGCGAGAGGGGAGGGGAGGGCCGGGGGGGACCGGCGGTCGATGTAACCGCCCCGACTCAACGCTTCGGTTCAGACGATCACGGGCCCAGCTCGACGACTTCCCCGGGCTCCATGATCGAGGCGGCCACGCCGGCTCGGCGGGCCGCGTCTTGGAAGCGCTCCGCGGGCCGGTCGGTCTGGGCGTACGCGGGTGGATGGTGGATGGCGTCGTAGTGGATCGGGACCGCGAGTCGGGCTCCCAGGAGGTGGGCCGCGGCCGCCGCCTGGTCGGGGTCCATCGTCGCGGCGAGCGGGCTCGGCGGCTGGCGGTGAGGGAGGTCGCAGACCGCGCCGTTGACGGGGAGGAAGAGCGCATCGAACGGTCCATGGCGCATCGCGATGAGCCACCAGGACCCGTGGAAGAGCGTGTCGCCGGCATGCAGGATGCGCCGCCCGCCCGCCTCGATCACCCATGAGACCTGGGGGTCACCGTAACCGTCGACGGCCGGGACAGCGGTCACCCGAAACGCGGAGATCGCCGCCGTCTCCCAGGGGGCAAGCACGCGCTGGGCCAGGTCGCGCTGTTCGAGCGCCTCTTCGGCGCCGACCGTGGCGATCGTCTCGAGACCGCGTCCCTCTGCCCGCGCGGGGCGGAGCACCGGGGCGCCGGGCTGCAGCGCGGCGGCCAGGGCAGGTGCGTCGGTGTGGTCGAGATGCAGGTGGGTGACCAGGCCGGCGGCGGCCGAGGATGGGGCGGGCTGAGGCAACGGTCCCCGCACCTGGCCGACGAAGTCCTCCATCGAGATCCGGTCCGCGAGCGGGTCGACCACGAGCGACCCGCCGCCGGCCATGACCTCGAGGCCGGCCCAGCCGAGGCGCCGAACGATCATGCCGAGGTCGGTTGAATCGCTCACCTGTCGGGTTATAGCAGACGATCGTTCGCTATTCTCACGGCATGAGTCCCCGGAGTTCGGCAGCGGTTGCTGCCGAGACCAGGTCCACGATCGTCCAGGCGGCGGTCGATCAGGCCTCCCTCGATGGCCTCGATGCATTGACCATCGGCTCTCTCGCGGGCCGGCTGAACATGAGCAAGGCGGGGCTGGTGGGCCCCTTCGGCAGCAAGGAGGAGCTCCAACTCGCCGCGCTGCGGGCGGCCATCGACATCTATCGGCGCGAGCTCTGGGAGCCCGTTGCCGCTCTCCGCCGGGACTCGAGCGCCTGCAGGCGATCTGCGCCGCCTGGCTTTCCTATCTCGAGCGCGACGTCTTCCCCGGCGGCTGCTTCATGACCCAGGCGGCGGTCGATTTCGACGGCCGGCCCGGCCGGATCAGGAATGAGGTTCAGCGCGCCGCGACCCTGTGGAACTCGGTGCTGGAAGCCGAGGCCGCGACCGCCATCCAGTCCGGGCAGCTGTCCGCCGAGCTCGATCCCGGGCAGATCGCGTTCGAGCTGGGAGCAATCGCGCAGGGTGTCAACCAGGCGCGCCAGCTGCAAGGCGATCCCGACGCCATCGAGCGAGGTCGCCGGGCAATGCGGCGGGTGCTCGGCGTCCCTCATCCATGACCACCGGGATCGGCGGCTTGCCACACGGCGTACGGTAAGCCGGTGAACGACCTCCAGAGGCCGCTGCGGCGCGACATCCGAGAGTTGGGTGACCTTCTCGGCCGCGCTCTGGTCCGGCAGGAGGGGCAGGAGCTGTTTCGGCTGGTCGAGGACGTCCGGCAGCTGATTCGGTCGAACCGCCAGGCCACCGCGGCCTTGCTCGCCGAGCTCGACGGCGATTCGGCCACGAAGCTCGTCCGCGCGTTCCTCATGTACTTCCACCTGGCCAACGTCGCGGAGCAGGTGCACCGGGCGCGCGAGCTCGCGGCGTTGCGGGCCGCCGACGGCGGCTGGCTGGAACAGGCGGTGAACCGCATCGCCGAGGCCGACGTGCCCGCCGGCGAGCTGACGGAGGAGCTGTCGCGGCTGGCGGTGCGGCCGGTATTCACCGCGCATCCCACCGAGGCGGCAAGAAGGACCGTCCTGTCCAAGATCGCCGACGTCGCCGTGATGCTCGACGAGCATGCGCAGGCCGGGGGAGACCCGGCCGCCGAGCGGCGCGTCTCCCGCCGGCTGGAGGAGCTGATCGATCTTCTGTGGCAGACCGACGAGCTGCGCATCGCCCGTCCCGACGTGGTCGACGAGGCCCGCAACGCCGTCTACTACCTCGACCAGCTCCATCGCCACGCGGTGCCCCACGTCCTCGAGGTCCTTGCCGAGGAGCTCGCGCGTCTCGGCTTCGAGGCCCCGCTGACCGCTCGACCGCTGAGCTTCGGCAGCTGGATCGGCGGCGACCGCGACGGGAACCCCAACGTCGGCCCGGAGGCCACGGATCAGGTGCTCGGCCTCCAACACGAGCACGGCATTCGCGGTGCCTTGGCGCTGATCGATCAGCTGCGCACAGACCTCTCGACCTCGGTGCGCATCGTCGACGTCACGCCCGATCTCGGGGAGTCGCTGAACCGAGACCTGGAGGCGCTGCCCGAGGTCGAGCCGCGCTTCCTGCGCCTGAATGCCGAGGAGCCCTATCGGCTCAAGCTCACCTGCATGGGCCTCAAGCTCGAGAACACGCGCGCGCGCCTGGCAGACCGTCGCCCTCACGTGCCGGGCCGCGACTACGACGGCCCCGAGGAGCTCCTCGCCGAGCTCGGGCTCGTGCGCAAGTCCCTGCTCGAGCACCGCGGCGGGCTGATAGCCGAGGGCCGCTTGGAGCGAGCCACCCGCACCATCGCGGCGTTCGGGCTGCAGCTGGCCACCCTCGACGTCCGCGAGCACGCGGCCGTGCTTCACCGCGCGGTCGGCGAGCTGTTCGACCGGCTCGGCAACGAGGGGCCTCGCTACGCCGATCTCTCGGCCGGCGAGCGACGCGAGCTGCTCGCGCGCGAGCTCACCTCGCGCCGCCCGCTGGCCTACCAGCCTCCGCCGTTGAACCCCGACGACGCCCGCACGTTCGCCGCATTCGAGGCGATCCGAGACGCCCAGGACCGGTACGGCGACAGCGTGGTCGAGTCGTACATCGTCTCCATGTGCCGCGGGCCGGACGACCTTCTGGCCGCCGTCGTCCTGGCTCGAGAGGCCGGTCTCGTGGACCTGCAAGGGGGAGTGGCGCGCATCGGTTTCGTGCCGCTGCTGGAAACCGAGGTCGAGCTGCGCGCCGCCAACAAGATCCTGGCCGGCCTGCTCGAGGACCCGTCCTATCGTCGCGTGCTGGCTCTGCGCGGGGACGTGCAGGAGGTGATGCTCGGCTATTCGGACTCCAACAAGGCGGCGGGCGTGACCACCAGCCAGTGGGAGATCCACCGGGCTCAGCAGCGCCTGCGCGACACAGCGCAGGCGCACGGGGTGCGGCTGCGCTTGTTCCACGGCCGCGGCGGCACGGTCGGTCGCGGCGGCGGGCCGACCCACGACGCCATCCTCGCCCAGCCGCCCCGGACGCTCGACGGCGAGATCAAGCTGACCGAGCAGGGCGAGGTGATCTCGGACAAGTACCTGCTGCCGAGCCTCGCGCGCGAGAACCTCGAGTTGATGCTGGCCGCGGCGCTCGAGTCGACGGTGCTGCACCGCAGCCCGCGCATGTCGCCGGAATCGCTGGCCGAGTGGACCGAGATGATGGAGCTCATCTCCGCCGCGGCGCTCGAGCGCTACCGCTCGCTCGTGGAGGATTCGGAGCTGCCGGAGTACTTCCTGGCTTCGACACCCGTGGAGCTCTTGAGCGAGCTCCACCTGGGCTCGCGCCCCAGCCGCCGCGCCGAGTCCGACGGCGGCTTGGACGGCCTGCGGGCGATTCCCTGGGTGTTCGGCTGGACCCAGTCCCGCCAGATCGTGCCCGGGTGGTTCGGCGTGGGAAGCGGGCTGGCCGCCGCCCGCGTCGCCGGGCTCGGTGAGCGGCTGCGCGAGATGCAGGCGCACTGGCAGTTCTTCGGCAACTTCCTCTCCAACGTCGAGATGACGCTGGTCAAGACCGACCTCGAGATCACCGAGCGCTACGTGGCCAGGCTGGTGCCCGAGCACCTGCATCGCTTCCTGGACGTGATCCGGAAGGAGTACGACCTCACCGTCGCTGAGCTGTTGCGAGCCACCGGGGAGGAGCAGCCGCTGGGCACGAACCCGGTGCTGGCCACCACCCTGAGCGTCCGTGACGCCTACCTGGCGCCCATCCACGAGCTCCAGATCGCGCTCATCGAGCGCTGGCGCGCCGATCGCGCGGCGGGGCGAGAACCCGACCCCAAGCTCGCGCGCGCACTCCTGCTCACCGTCAACGGAATCGCGGCGGGCCTGCGCAATACCGGATAGCGTGGACCGGTGACTGTTGAGGAGTGGGCGCTCCTCGCGAGCGTGGTGTTCACAGGCCTGTGGTCGGGCCTGTTCGCGATGCTCACGATGATCATTCATCCCATGCTGGCGGGCATGGACGGGCCGGGCTTTGCCCGCTTCATGCGCAGCTTCCTTCCGATCGCCCGCCGGGCACCGTTCAACTACATCGAGGTGGCGGGGATGGTCATCGCGCCCGTTGTCGCTCTGGTCGCTTTGGGTGACGATCCAGGCTCGACTCCCTTCGTCCTGACGGCGATCGGCCTCGCCTTGACGGTCGCCGGTCCGCTGCTGGTCTCCAACCGCCTGGCCGAGCCCAACTACGACGTGATCCTCAGCTGGGACCCGGAGGCCATGCCGCCGGGCTGGGAGGCGGGACGGAGAAGGTATTTCGGCCTCAACCGGATCCGCGCCGCGGCAACCTGGGGGGCCTTCGCGCTGTTTCTCGCCGCCTTCGCCGAAGTCGGCTGAGCTCGCCGGCGATGAGTTTTCGCCCGTCCTTCAGTTCTATTAACAACGAGAACGAAGCGGGGAGGACGCACGTGGCAGACGACCGATCGCCGTTCGCCGTGCCGCCGCCGGACCCCGAGCTCAGGCGGCTCGAGCCGTTGCTGGGCAGCTGGGAGGCCAGCGAGCGGACGAGCGACAGCATGCTCGGCCCAGGTGTGCCGGTCACGAGCCGCGAGCTGTTCCGCTGGCTCGAGGGCGGCTACTTCCTCGTGAGCACGTACGAGACGGTCTTCGGAGACGAGCCCGCCCAGATCGGGGTCAACTACTGGGGCTACGACACCGCCGCCGGGCGGTTTCGCATCATCTTCTTCAGCAACAACGGGCCCTACACCGAGGGGGGCAATCAGTACGCCGGCACGGTGTCGGACGGCATGCTCACCTTCGAGGGCCCGGCGCGCTTCCAGTACGAGCTCGACGACGAGGGGCTGATCAAGCGCAACCGCGAAGGCACGATCTCGGTCGCGTGGTGGCTGCGGGATGAGCGCGGGAACTGGCAGCCTTGGATGGACAACACGTTCACCCGCACCGGAGCCTGAACCCAAGGTTTTCAAAAGGTCGGCCTGCGACCCTCCGGGAAAGGCTAAGAACGGAGGATCGATGAGCCAGTTGGTGTTCGACGAGGAGGCGGCGCGGCAGATCGAGGCGATCTACCAGATCGCCGACGCCGCGCGCCGCCGCGGGATCGTGCGGGAGGCCCTCGCCGCGGTGCCGGGGGAGCGCATCCTCGACGTGGGTTGCGGCCCGGGCTTCTACTGCGCCGAGCTGCTTGATCAAGTGGGCGAGTCCGGGTCGGTCGTGGGTATCGACGGCAGCGCCGCCATGCTCGCCCTCGCAGAACGGCGCTGCTCCGGCCACGACAACGTCGAGCTCTTCGAGGCGGACGCGGTCTCGCTGCCGGTCAACGACGAGGATTTCGACGCCGCCGTTTCCGTACAGGTCCAGGAGTACGTGCCAGAGGTGACGACCGGCCTCGGCGAGCTGTACCGGGCTCTGCGTCCTGGAGGCCGGGTGCTCGTGTTCGACATCGACTGGGAGACGCTGTCCGTTCATTCGGAGGACGGGAAGCTCACCGAGCGGGTGCTGAGCGCCTGGGACGAGCACCTCGCGCACCCGTCGCTGCCGCGCACGCTCGCCACTCGCCTGCGCTCGGCGGGCTTCGAGGACGTCAGCATGGCGGCTCACCCGTTCGTGACGGTCGACTTCGATCCCGACCGCTACGGCAGCGCGCTTGTCCCGTTCATCGGGGCGTTCGTCGCCGGCCGCCAAGGCCTCACGGAGGCCGACGCCGCGGCCTGGGTCGACGGTCAGCGCGAGCTCGGTGAGCGGGGCGAGTTCTACTTCGCGGTCACGCAGTTCTGCTTCACGGCGCGGAGGCCCGGCTAGCACCGGTCACAACCGCGCCGAGGAACTCACCGACCACGGCGAGCACCTCGCCGCTGTCGCCGACATCCCTCGAGCGGCCGAACATCAGCACCCCGATGCTCGTCGATTCCGGCACCACGGTTCCCATCTCGTCCGCCAAGGAGGCGGCGTTTGGAAGGCTGAGTCCCCCTATCCTGACCGGCCCATGAACCGGCTGCCCCAAATGCTGTCATCGCCCTGCTGGCGCTGGCAGCCTTCGCCGACGTGGCCTTCGCCCAGGCCGGCGGCGGCTCGTCGGGCTTCGGCGGCGGCGGGGGCGGCGGCGGATTCGGTGGTGGCGGCGGCGGGTCCGGCTTCGGGGGCGGCGGCGCGGGAGGCGGCGGCTCGGTGTTGGGGCTGCTCGTGGTCTTCGGCGTCATCGCGGTCATCGTTCTCTGGGCCCGCTGGTCCACGCGCAACTACGAGCGTCGCGTGCGCAAGCGCCACGAGCGCGTGCGGGCCGCAGCGGCCGAGGCTGCAACCGACGACGGATACTTCGCAGCCGACGAGCTCGTGTCCGCGGCGCAGGAGCTGTTCCGGGAGACGCAGGAAGCCTGGGACGCGCGCGATCGGGCGCGGCTGGCCGACCTGGTCGGCGAGGACCTGCTGATCGAGTGGGCGCGGCGGCTCGACGACTTCGAAGCGAAGGGCTGGCACAACCGCGTGTCGGTGAACGGCGAGCCGGAGATCCACTACGTCGGGCTCGTCAACCGCGACGGCGACGACGAGGACCGGGTTGTGGTCCGCATCGACGCGATGCTCCGGTCTTACGTCCTCGACCGCACCAACCGGACGATCACGCGCGACGGAACGGCGAGCACGCTGATCAACAGCGTCGAGTACTGGACGCTCGCGCGGCGCGGTGGGCGCTGGGTGGTCATGTCGATCGAGCAGCGCAAGGAGGGCGATCACCACCTGAAGGGCGAGATCGTCCCGACGCCGTGGTCGGACACCACGCGGCTGCGCGACGAGTCGCTGACCGAGCTGGCCGTGGCCGACGGGCTGCCGCCCGGCTTCACGACGGCCGACCTCGCCGAGCTCGAGTTCGACGGCGACGCCCGGGCGCGCGCGCTCGACCTCTCGCTCGCCGACGCCCGCTTCGGTCCCGACGTGCTGGAGGCCGCGGCGCGCCGAGCGGTCGCGGGCTGGCTCGAGGCGGTGGACGGCTCCGACGAGGCGCTCCTGTCGGTCGCCTCGCCCGAGGCCGTCACGGCTCTCCTCTACGGCGACGACGCGTCACGCCGAACCCGACTGGTGGTGCGCGGGGCGAGCGTCAAGCGGATCGCGATCGCCGCCGTGCAGGTGGAGACGACCCCCGCCACGATGACCGTCACGGTCGAGCTGGGCGGCCGGCGCTACACCGAAGACCTGACCCTGGCTCTGGACGGCACCGCCGATGCGCCCTGGCGCTGGTTGCCGCGGGCGTCCGGCGGGCTGACGAGCCGTTTTCGGCCGGCCGCCGGGTATCTCTCCGACATGCCACCACGCGGAGTCAAGAAGGGCACGAAGCGTGCCCGCCAGTACGAGAAGATCAGAGTCGGCGAAAGAGCAGGGCCGCTCGGAGGACCGAGCCGAGGAGATCGCCGCCCGCACCGTCAACAAGGAGCGGGCACGGAGCGGCGAATCGCACTCGTTCGCGCAGCCCGACCGAGGACATGGCCTCAAGCCGCCGGGGCGGGCAGCGCTGGGCACGGCCCGGGGGAAGGGCCGGACACGCGAGCAGCTGTATAACGAGGCGAAGAAGCCCAACGTCGAGGGCCGTTCGAGCACGACCAAGTCGCAGCTCCAACGGCCGTGGAGGCCAACAAGCGCTGACCGAATACGAGCCGATGAAGGCCGTCCTCGCCGACGAGCCCTTCTCGGACCCCGGCTGGATCTTCGAGCGCAAGCTCGACGGCATTCGCTGCCTCGCCCATCGAGCGGGGGAGGGCGTGAGTCTGCTCTCGCGCACCGACCGGTCGATGAACGCCGAGTACCCGGGAGTGGTGGAGGCGCTCGAGGCCGAGACTCGCCAGGATTTCGTCGTCGACGGCGAGCTGGTGGCCTTCGGCGCGCGCGGCGTCACCAGCTTCTCGCGCCTCCAGCGTCGCGGCCGCGAGCGGGTGGCGATCTTCTTCTACGTCTTCGACATCCTGCGGCTGGACGGCGCGGACGTTCGTCCCCTGCCACTGCGCGAGCGCAAGCGGCGCCTGCGCAGCGCGCTTCGCTTCCACGGTCCGGTGCGCTTCACGCCTTATCGAAACGAGCATGGCGAGAAGCTGTTCCGGGAGGCCTGTGCACGCGGGCTCGAGGGCCTCGTCGCCAAGCGGGCAGACAGCTCGTATCGCTCGGCGCGCTCGCGCGACTGGCTCAAGCTCAAGTGCCACGCCGAGCAGGAACTGGTGATCGGCGGCTTCACCGCACCCCATGGTTCGCGCACGGATTTCGGGGCGCTGCTCGTGGGCCACTACCACGACGGTCGGCTGCGCTACGCCGGCAAGGTGGGCACCGGCTTTGGCCAGGACACGCTGCGCACCCTCGGCGCGCGCCTGCGGGAGCTGGAGCGTGACGAGTCGCCGTTCGACCACGTCCATCCGATCCCGCGCGGCACCCACTGGGTGGAGCCCGAGCTGGTGGCCCAGATCGGTTTCAGCGAGTGGACACGCGACGGGCGCCTGCGCCACCCCCGCTACCTCGGTCTGCGTGACGACAAGCCGGCGCCGGACGTGGTGAGGGAACGACCGTCGTACGAGCCCTCCTAAACTCGGGTAGCCTCGACCCGACGTGGGCCAGGAGCTCGCCCCGAGAGTCTTCAGCCGCGAGGACCGGCAGCGCTACCGGACCAAGGTGCGGTCCTGCCTCGACGTCTTCGCTCGCATGCTCTCCGAGTCGCGCTTCGATCCTGAGCGGCGCTCGTTCGGCCTCGAGATCGAGCTGAACCTCACGGACGACGCCGGCGATCCGGCGATGTGCAACGCCTCGGTGCTGGAGGCGATCGCCGACGCCGCCTTCCAGACCGAGCTGGGGCAGTTCAACGTCGAGATCAACATCCCGCCGCGGCTGCTCGAGGACGGCGTCTTCGCAGATCTCGAGGAGAACATCCGCCGCAGTCTCAACCATGCCGAGGACCGCGCGCGCGGGGTGGGCGCCCACATGATGTTGATCGGGATCCTGCCCACGATCGACGAGGCGCACCTCAACTTCGACGCCTTCTCGGAGAGCCCCCGCTACAAGCTCCTCAACGAGCAGATCTTCGCCGCGCGCGGGGAGGATCTCGAGATCTCGATCAGCGGGCCGGAGCGGCTCTCGACCTTCGCCGACACCATCGCTCCGGAGGCGGCTTGCACGAGCGTCCAGCTCCACCAGCAGGTGGAGCCCGAGGCGTTCGCGGCGCACTGGAACGCCGCCCAGGCCATCGCGGGCGTGCAGGTGGCGGTGGCGGCGAACTCGCCCTTCTTCTTCGGCAAGGAGCTGTGGCGCGAGACCCGCATCGCCCTGTTCGAGCAGGCCACCGACACCCGCCCGGACGAGCTCAAGGCCCAGGGGGTGCGCCCGCGGGTGTGGTTCGGCGAACGCTGGATCACCTCGATCTTCGACCTGTTCGAGGAGAACGTCCGCTACTTCCCGGCTCTCCTTCCGGTGTGCGAGGACGAGGACCCGGTCGAGACGCTCGAGCGGGGCGACGTGCCCAAGCTCGCCGAGCTGCGCCTGCACAACGGCACGATCTACCGCTGGAACCGGCCCATCTACGACACCGTGCGCGGGCGGCCGCACGTGCGGGTGGAGAACCGCCTGCTGCCCGCCGGGCCGACCGTGGTCGACATCCTCGCCAACGCCGCCTTCTACTACGGGCTGATCGGTTCGCTCACCGAGGCCGAGCGGCCGGTCTGGTCGCAGATGTCGTTCTCCGCCGCCGAGGAGAACCTGCACACCGGAGCCCGCGAGGGGATCGACGCTCGCGTGTTCTGGCCGGGGGTGGGAGAGGTGCCGGTGTCCGAGCTCGTGCTGCGCCGCCTCCTGCCCCTCGCTCACGAGGGGCTCGAGCGGTCCGGGGTCGAGGCGGCCGATCGCGAGCGCCTGCTCGGGATCATCGAGCGGCGCTGCGTGGAGCACTCAAACGGCGCGTCCTGGCAGAGCAATGCGTTCCATCGCCTGTACGGCGAGCGCGGTCTCGACCGCGACGAGGCGCTGCGCGAACTGACGGTCCGCTACCGCGACCACATGCACTCCAACGAGCCCGTCCACACCTGGCCCGAGGTCTGACCCGGCGGCTGGCCCTTACCTGCCCGTGCGGTTAGGCTGGCCTGCGGATGGGGTGTCTGCTCGTTCTGCTGGCCGGTTTCTTTCCGCGCTTCGCGCTGGTGCTGCTGTGGATCTTCACCAACGAAGTCGACCAGGCCTACGACAGCTTCTGGATCCCCCTGGCGGGGCTCATCTTCCTGCCGCTCACGACGCTGGTCTACGCGCTCACCTGGGCACCGGTGGTCGGCCCCGACGGCTTCGACTGGTTCCTGATTATCTTCGCCTTCCTGCTCGACCTGTCGAGCTACGCGGGCGGGGCCCGCAGCCGCGGCCGCGGCGACTGACCCGCCCTGGCGGGGCGATCTTCGGGCTGTCCTGACTTGACCCCCTGGTGGGGGGTCGATCCAGGACAGCCGAGGAGGTGATCGCCGAGTTGGCCGGCCGTGCCGGCGGCGTCGTCACTCGCCAGGAGCTCCTTGGTGGCTGCCTTTCGAGCAAGGAGGTCGACCACCGAGTCGCGATCGGGCTGCTGATCGTCGAGTTTCCTGGGGTCTACCGGGCAGGCCACAGGGCGCCGAGCGTGGAGGCGACCTACATGGCGGCGGTCAAGGCCTGCGGCCAGGGAGCCGTGCTCAGCGGACTGGCCGCGGCCTGGCTGTGGGGCCTCCTCAAGGGGCTGGCACCGCGGCCAGAGGTGACGGCACGGACGGAACGCCGAACCAGGGGCGTCAAGACACACCGACGCCGCCGAATGGACCCGAGGGATATCACCGTCCATCGGCGCATCCCGATCACGACCGTCCCCGCCACGATCCTCACTCTCCCGTCACTGTTGTCCTTCGACGACCTCTCCCGCGCCGTCCATGAAGCCGACGTCCGCTACGGCACCCGCCCCGATCACATCGAGGCCGCACTCACGCGCCACCCGAACGCGGCCGGCGCCAAGACCCTGCGACGGGTCATCCACGGCGATGCCCACGTAACCCTCAGCGTGCTCGAGAGGCGTTTCCTCGAGCTGCTGCGAGGGCGCGGACTTCCGCTTCCGAAGACCAATCGTCCCGCCGGCACCAAACGCGTCGACTGTCGCTGGCCTGGTCATGCCCTCACGGTGGAGCTCGACTCCTACCGCTACCACCGCTCACGCCACGCGTGGGAGCAGGACCGCCAGCGCGACCGCGAAGCCCGCGCTCGCGGCGACCTCATCCGCCGCTACACCTGGCAGGACGTCACCGAGGACCCGGAGCCGATGGTCGCCGAGCTGCGGGGCCTGATCCAGGTGCAGCCCTAGGCCCCGAAGTGCAGCACCCAGGTGGTCCCGGCTCGCCCGTTGAGCCGGCCGCGTGCCACACCGGCGCCGAGCCAGCGGAATCCGCGGCTGAGGATCAGCCCGCGATGCGGCGGCGAGTGCAGCCAGACGCGCATCGTGTGGCGGACGCGCGGCCTCCGGTAGGTGTGCCAGGCCAGGTTCTCGCCCAGCGTCGAGTAACGCGAACTCGCGCGGATGCGCGAAAGGTGGCCGAAGTAGTCCGCCCGCAGCATCCATCTCGCGTAGCGCCCCGCCGACGAGCCGAGCGCCCGGGACGCACGCATACGAGGCAGGCCGTGGCCCGCACGCACGGCGTTCACCTTCTTGACCATTCGTTTCTCGGCCGGGGTCGACGCTCGCACCGACGCGGGCCCGGCTGTCGCCAGGCCACACGCGAGCAGCAGAACGCCGACCGCGGCAATCCCTATCGGCTTCACCGGGCACCCCCGTGTCCGGGGCGAAGTGGGTTCCCGCCCCAATCGCTCACCCGTCCGATACCCAACAGGACGAGCAGACCAAACTCATGGGAGTATCCGCACGATGCAGATCGTCCTCGTGCGACACGGAGAAACCGAGTGGAGCCGCGACATGCGCCACACGGGCCGCACCGACATCCCGTTGACCGACAAGGGGCGAGAGGAAGCCGGCTGGTTGCCGAGCGCCCTGACGGAGTGGAACTTCACGCGCGTGATCACGAGCCCGCTGGGGCGAGCGGTCGAGACCTGCGAGCTGGCCGGCCTCGGGGACATGGCCGAGCGCTCCGACACACTGCTTGAGTGGGACTACGGCGAGTACGAGGGCATCACGACCGACGAGATCAGGCGCACGCGGCCCGGCTGGTCGGTGTGGCGTGACGGCTGCCCCGGAGGCGAGACGGCGGCCGACGTGGGGTCTCGCGTCGACCCGCTCGTGGAGGAGCTGAGGAACAGCCCGGGCGACGTGGCGCTGTTCGCCCACGGCCATCTGCTGCGGGTCCTCGCCGCGCGCTGGCTGGGGCTACCCCCGGAGGCCGGGCGCCCATCTCGCGCTGTCCACGGCAACCCTGTCCGCGCTGGGCTCCGAGCGCGAGACCGCCGCGATCACACGGTGGAATGCTCCGGTTCGGCCTTCCGGCGGCGCTCCTGCCGCCTGACCCACCACGAGTCCGGCCTCGCCTTCAGCAGGGCCCCGACCAGAGCCACCAGCGGGATGAACAACCCGGCCAGGGCGAGCAATAGCCGCCCCTTCAGGAAGGTGACCCCGGCAAGGAGCACGCCAATCAGCTGGAGCACGACCAGGAACAGCGCGCTCTCGCTCCCGACGAAGCTCTTGCCGCCGATGCCGACGGCCAGCAGCAGCGCCTCGCGCACGTCGATCCAGAACTGAAGGCCCATCAGGGTGATCACCAGGAGCACCCCTACGAGGATCACCGCGTCGATGGACTGGCGCCCCTTGGCCGACCAGTAGACGTCCTGCAGGTTCAGCCACAGGGCGAACTCGTCCAGCGTGAGGCCCATGCCGATCCCGAAGGCCACGGCCACCAGCTGGTACCAGGGATCGCCGATGTCGACGGCGATCCCGAGGTAGCCCATAGAGATCAGGAGGATGATGCCCCAGAACATGTGGTGCACGTGGGTGCCGCCCTTCGTCTCCACGTTGCCGGGCCACCAGCTCACCTGCGCCTTGATCATGTGCGCGCTCGTCCGGATGAACGCGAACGAGGCAAGGAAGGACATCAGGATCAGGAAGTGGATCTCCTTGCCCGCATCGAGGATGTGGGTGTCGTACGCGTCTGCGATGTCGGACCAGAGGGCTTCCATATGCGCTTCGTGGTAGGAAGTGCTCCGTGGAGTATGCCGCGACCTTGGCCCCGTCGAGCTTCCTGCAACGCGTGTTTGCATGGATGTTCGTGGGTCTGCTGGTCACCGCGGGCGCGGCCGCGGTCATCGGATCGAGCGATTCGATGCTCACTGACCTCACCGAGAACCCGGTCCTCCTGATCGTCCTGTTCGTCGCACAGATCGGTCTCGTGATCGCCATCTCCGCTCGCGCCGACCGCATGTCGCCCGCGCTGTCGACCGGCCTCTTCCTCCTCTACTCGGCCACCAACGGCTTGATCTTCGCGCTCGTCTTCGAGCTCTACACGACGCAGTCGATCTTCACTGCGTTCGCTGTCACTGCGGGAATGTTCGGAGCCATGGCGGTGTACGGCTACGTGACCAAGACGGACCTGTCGAAGCTCGGCTCGATCTTGTTCATGGCCCTGATCGGACTGATCCTGGCCACGATCGTCAACCTGTTCATCGCCAACAGCGCGCTCTACTGGATCACCACCTACGCGGGCGTGGCGATCTTCGCCGGGCTCACGGCCTACGACGTACAGAAGATAAAGAGGTACGAGGGAGGGCACGGCGACGCCATACGCGGTGCGCTCGCTCTCTACCTCGACTTCATCAACATGTTTCTCTTCCTTCTGCGCATCTTCGGGCAAAGCCGCGGCTGATGATCGACGGCGTCCTTGGCGGGCCGGTCGAGCAGCAGTACTTGCTCGAGGCCCGTCAGATGCAGGCGCTATCGCTGGCGGTTCACATCCCGCTCGTCTGCTTCGGCATCGCGTTCCCCGCCATGGTGGTCTTCCTCGAGGGCCTCTGGCTGCGCACCGGGGACCCGCTCTACAAGGCGCTGGCCAAGCGCTGGTCGCACGCGATGGCGATCCTGTTCGCGATCGGCGTCGTGACCGGCACGATCCTCTCGTTCGAGCTCGGCCTCTTGTGGCCCGAGTTCATGGCGACCTTCGGGGACGTTTTCGGCGTGGCGTTCGGGCTCGAGGGCTTCTCGTTCTTCCTCGAGGCGATCTTCATCGCGATCTACCTCTATGGCTGGGACCACCTGCCCCCGCGCGTGCACATCCTGTGTGCGGTGCCGATCATCATCGCCGGCATCACCGGAGCGTTCTTCGTGATCTCCGTGAACGGCTGGATGAACGACCCCACCGGTTTCCGGATCGAGAACGGGGAGGTCACCGACGTCAAGCCGTTCGAGGCGCTCTTCAACAGCAACATGTGGCACGAGTTCGTGCACATGTACCTCGCCGGGATCATCGTCGCCGGCTTTCTCGTTGCCTCCGTCTACGCGGTGGGGTGGCTGCGCGGAAACCGCGAGCGCCGCCATCGCGTGGCGCTGGTCGTCGGGCTCACGTTCGCCGCGGTGGCCGCACCCGCGCAGCTCCTCGTGGGCGACTGGGCGGCCCGCACGGTGGCCGTGAACCAGCCGACCAAGCTGGCGATCTTCGAGGGCCTGTCCGAGACGGAGTCGGGCGCTCCGCTGCACATCCTCGGCATCTACGAGGACGGCGAGGTCAAGTACGGCATCGCCTTCCCCAAGCTCCTCTCGCTGCTCGCCTTCCACGACCCCAACGCCACCGTGCAGGGGATGGACGAGGCCGGCCCGAACGGCCTTCCCACCGACAGGGGGATCAACCTGGTCCGGCTGTCGTTCCAGGCCATGGTCGTGATCGGGACCTTCCTGGCGTCGATCGGAGTGTTCTATCTCTACGTGGTCTGGCGAAAGCGCCGCCTGCCCTCCTCACCGTGGTTCATGCGCGCCCTCGCGCTGGCCGGACCGCTGGCCGTGGTGGCGCTCATCTGCGGGTGGATCACGACCGAGGTGGGCCGTCAGCCGTGGATCGTCTACGAGGTGATGCGAACCGAGGAGGCGGTCACGGGCGCGGACGGAATCCCGGTGGGCTACGCCACGCTCGTGGTCGTCTATCTGGGCCTGGCGGTTATCGCGGGCGTGATGCTCCGGCGGCTGGCGCGAAGGCCGATGGAGGTCTGAGCGGTGCTCCCGGACCTCGCCGCCCTGCTCGTGGCTGTCGGGCTCACCGCGTACGTGGTGCTGGGCGGGGCGGACTTCGGTTCCGGGATCTGGGACCTCACCGCGCGCGACGAGGTCATGCGCGAGCGCATCAAGCGCTCGATGTCGCCGGTTTGGGAGGCCAACCACGTGTGGCTGATCTTCATCCTCGTGATCATGTGGACGGCCTTCCCGGAGGCCTTCGGCTCGATGATGTCGACGCTTACCGTGCCGTTGTTCCTCGCCGCGGTGGGGATCATCCTGCGCGGCTCGGCGTTCGCACTGCGCGGCGAGGCCGCGACGATGTTCGAGCGCCGCGCCCTGGGCGCCGTGTTCGCGCTGTCCTCGTTGCTCGTGCCGTTCTTTCTCGGGGCGGCGGTGGGCGGCATCGCCTCGGGGCGGGTGCCCGTGGGCAACGCCTCGGGTGACCTGCTCACGAGCTGGGCCAACGAGACGTCGATCGTGGTCGGCCTGATCTCGGTCGCCACCGGAGCGCATCTCGCCGCCGTGTTCCTCGGAGCCGACGCCCGTCGCGCCGGGCAGGCCGACCTCGTGGACGCGTTCCGCAGGCGGGCTGTCGGATCAGGCGTGGTGGCCGGCGCATTCGCGGTTGCCGGCGTCATCGTGGTCCGCTCGGATGCGCCGGACCTGTACGACGGGCTCACCTCGGGCGCCGGACTGGTGTGCGTGATCGTCTCCGCCCTAGCCGGGCTGGCGACTCTCTGGCTGGAGCTTCGCGAGCGGTTCGAGCTCGCGCGCTACTCGGTTGCGGTCGCGGTGGGAGCGATCGTGGCGGGCCTGGTGGCCGCTCAGGCGCCCTACATTCTTCCGCCCGAGCTGACCGTCGACGAGGCGGCGGCGTCCGACGCCACGCTGGCCGCACTGCTCGGCTGCGTGGCTGTGGGTCTGTTCATCCTGATCCCCTCGCTCGTGTGGCTGTTCCGGCTCACCCTGCGCGGCGAGCTCGACAAGGAATCGAACGCGTGAAACGGACGCTGATCCTGTTCGTGCTCGGCGCTGCCCTCATGCTGCCGTTTGAGAGCACCATCCCCCTCACCGCCGGGATCCTGCTGCTCGTGGCGTCGATCGTGTCGGGCGTGTTCGCGGTCGCGACCCCGGCCTTTCTCAGCGGCGACGAGCCGCCGCCCGGTTAACGGGCGGCCTGCGCGCCCGAGCGCCCCAGCCAGGCCACGAGAGCCTCGAGATCCGTGCCGATCCGCTCGGCGCCTGTGCCCTTGTCGAACGCGCTGAAGCGCGACCCGCTGGCCAGCACCGCGTTGACGGCGACCGTGTAGCTGCCGTCCGGACTGACGTTCTCCAGACCGCTCTCGTAAAGCTCGAGCGAGCCGCGCTGGGCCCATGCCGCAAGGATGTCGCGGCCACTCATCGTCATCCGGACGATCGGATGCTCGTAGGCGTGCACGAGGAAGGCCTCCGCGTAGGTGACCTCGCCGGCCTTCAGTTCAGGCCGGCGCGTATTGCCGGGGTTGACGAAGGCCACGTCGGCGCCCGCGAACGAGCGCTGGGCGTCGGCCGCGAGCTGGGTCAGCTGGTCCGAGTCGAGATCGTCTTCCAGCACGCCCACGATACGGTCGCCGATCGGCGCGACCTGCTCGGCGTAGCCCGCCACCAGGTCGGCGAGCTCGCTGTCCGGCGCGACGCCGGCGTGCGTCGTGGCGGGGAGCCGGGCGGACTTGTAGACCACGTCGCCCGTCACGCGGTCGACGCCGATCCGGATCCGGTCATAGCCGGTTCCGTAGGCGAGCGACTCGACCACCAGCTTTCCGTCCACCTCAAAGTTCAGGCGCGAGTGGGTGTGCCCGGCCACGACCACGTCGACCGCGGCGTCCATCTCGGCGGTCTCGTCCGCGATCTCGCCGACGGCCGAGTCGCCTGTCTGGAAGGCCCCGGAGTGGGCCAGCACAACGATCGCCTCCACGCCCTGTGCGCGCAGCTTCGTGACCCAGCGGTTGACGGCGTCGGAGATGTCGAGGAAGCGGTAGTCGCGCTTGAACTCCGGCAACAGCCAGGTGGGCGTGTCGTCGGTGGTGACGCCGATGAAGCCCACCTTCACCCCGGCACGCTCGATCACCTTGTAGGGCGCCAAGAATGTCTCTCCGCTCTCCGGGTTGACCGTGTTGGCCGCCAGCCACTGGTAGCGCGAGCGCTGGAGCACGCGCATCAGCTCGGCGCCGCCTTCGTCGAACTCGTGGTTGCCCACGGCCCCGACGTCGAAGCCCATCCTGTTGGTCGCCTCGATCGCGGGCTCGTCCTGATAGTGGCTCGAGATGAGGGGGAGGCTCCGATCATGTCGCCCGCATGGACCGTGATCGTGCGCCCGGGATGCGAGCGCGCGGCCCGGGTGAGGTGGGCGCCGAGGTACGCCGCGCCGCCGAGGTCCGGCTCGGGGGGCTCGAGGTGACCGTGGAAGTCGTTCACGCCGAGCAGCTGGAGGTCCACGACCCGCTCCTGAGGACGCTGTGGGGGTTCGTCGGCCCCCGCGTTGAGGCCGAGCAGGGCGACCAGCACGGCGGCGCTGAACGCCGCGACCCCGGGCAGGAGGTGGCGGCGGTCGGGCGCGCGCATCGGGGGTCAACTTATGGTGCCTTTGCAGGACTTTTGTCACCGACTCATGTCGATGGCGTGAAGTGGGTGTGAAGCGGGTCAGTCGCCTGTCTCGAGCGGTTGGCCGAGCCGGCCGAGGATCCGCACCCCGCCGTCGACCACGTGGATCACCCGTTGGGCGCCGTAGGCGGCGAGCAGGCTGGCCGCCGTGGCGCTGCGCTGGCCCGAGGCGCAGATGGCCGCCACCGGCCGCTCGGGGTCGATCCCGTCGGGCAAGTCATGAATGTCGTGATAGGGCACATGGAGCGAGCCCGGGATGTGGCCGTCCCGCCACTCGCCGAGCTCGCGCACGTCGAGGATCTGGACGTCGCCGGCGGCGTCCGCCTCCATCCGGACGGCGAGCTCCTCGACCGTCCAGCGGTCGATCGAGGCGACCTCGCGGCGCTCGGCCCGCCAGCTGGTCATCCCACCGGACAGGAATCCGCTTGCCGTCCGCACGCCCACGGCGGTGGCGAGCAGCGCGGCCCGGCGAGCGTCCTCGTCGTCACGGCCCACCAGCACGATCTCCTGGCTCGGGTCGGCCACCCAGGAGAGCTTGGTGCCGAAACCCTGGCTCAGCATCGTGATGCACACCGCCCCGGGAATGTGGGCCTCGTCGAACTGCAGCGCGGTGCGGACGTCCACGATCATCGCGCCCGCCGCGCGGCGCAGCTCCACCTGGCGCGGGGTGAAGGGCATCAGCTCGACTCCCGCCACCAGCAGCGGTCCGCGGTTGAGATCGACCACCGCCTTGAAATTCGGCGGCTGAGGCCCAAGGCCGGCCAGCGCCGCCTCCATGAAGGCGCCCTCCTCCTCCTGCTGCAGCATCGGGTTGTGACGCCGCTCGTAGCCGATCGTCGACGAGATCTTCATGTCCATGCCCGGCCCGCCGCACAGCGAGCCGCCGAGGTGGCCGGGCCAGACCTCGGTCTCGGGCGCAAGCGTGAGCAGCCGCTCGTGCAGGGTGCGGAAGATCTCGCGGGCGCCCTCCTCGCGCTCGATCGCCAGATCGGGACGGGCCGCGTCGCCCACGAACAGTGAGTCACCGGTGAGAACCGCCCAGGGCTCGTCGCCGCGGCCGGTGTCGATGAGCGCGAACGCAGTGTGCTCGGGGCGGTGCCCGGGAGCGTGGATCGCCCGCACGGTCACCGAGCCGAGGTGGAGCTCCCAGCCGTCGTCGAAGGCCTCGTGTTCGTACCCGGCCTCAGCGAGCCTGTGGATGTGGATGGTGGCGCCGGTGGCGGCGGCCAGCCTCCCGTGGCCCGACACGTGGTCCGCGTGGTTGTGGGTCTCGAGCACGTGGTCGATCTGCACCCCGAGGTAGCGCGCAAGCTCGAGGTACTGGCCGATCTCGAAGCGGGGGTCCACCACCGCCGCGACCCCTGCGTCGTAGTCGCCGATGAAATACGAGGCGCAGCCCAGGTCGTCATGGGTGATCTGCCTGAAGATCACGTCCGCATCCTCTCAATGAATGAGACCGAGGCAGAGTGGACGGACCACGGCTGAGGGGCAGGGAGCTCACCGAGCGGCTCTGCGACGCCGCGCTGGCGCCCATCGAGACCGACGTGCCGGCCGACATGTCCTTGCAGGAATGGGCCTCGCGCAAGGCTCAACCGCGCGCGCGGCGCTGGTGGCCGGGCCGCCCGGGCCGGCGGCAGGCCGAGTCTCGGACCCTGGCCGGGAGCGGCTCATTGCCTCCCGCTCGGCGGTCGCGCTCGGCGAAGTAGGCGTTTCTCTGGCGGTGATGGAGCCTCGCGCTGGCTTGCGCGACTCCTCTGTGCAGCTTAGGCTGGACCGATTCGCTGGCCTCGTCTGAACGGGGCTGGGTGGTTTCGTTGACTGGCCTGCTCTACAAACTCGGTCGCGCGTGCGCGCGCTGGCACTTCGTCGTGCTCGGCCTGTGGATCGTGCTGGTCGTGGCGCTCGTGATCGTCGCCGGTCAGGCCGGCTCACAGACCACCAACAACGTGACCCTGCCGGGCGCCGGCAGCCAGAGCGCCACCGACCTCCTGAGCGACCGTTTCCCGACCCAGGCCTACGGAACGAACCCGCTCGTCGTGGCCACCGACAGCGGCAAGCTGACCGACTCCAAGTACTCGAAGGCCATCAAGCAGTCGGTGAGCGCCCTGAAGAAGACGCCGCACGTGACCGCGGCCGTGAGCCCCCTGAGCGACGCCGGGTCCAACGCGCTCAGCAAGGACAAGAAGATCGGCTACATCTCGGTGGCGCTCGACGTCGGCCAGGGGAGCATCACCGTGGACGAGGGCAACGCGGTGCTCGATGCCGCCGATCCGGCCAAGAAGGCCGGATTGCAAACGGCCATCGGCGGCTACGTCGGTCAGGAGCTCTCCAAGCCGGACACCGGCGCCAGCGACAAGATCGGGATTGCGGCGGCGATGGTCATCCTGCTGCTCGTCTTCGGCTCCGCCGTGGCGATGGGGCTGCCGATCGTCACCGCGGTGATCGGCCTGCTGTGCGGCCTGAGCGTCGTGACGCTCCTCAGCCACATCGCCGACATCCCCACGACCGCGCCCACGCTCGCGACCATGATCGGGCTGGCGGTCGGGATCGACTACTCGCTGTTCATCGTGACCAAGCACCGCGCACAGGTTGCCGCGGGCATGGAGGTGCACGAGTCGATCGGGCGCGCGCTCGCGACCGCGGGCGGCGCGGTCCTGTTCGCGGGCGGCACCGTCGCGATCTCCCTGCTGGCGCTCGCCGTCGCCGGGATCCCGCTGGTCACGACCCTGGGCTACACGTCGGCGATCGCGGTGGCCTTCGCCATCCTTGGCGCGCTCACCCTGCTGCCGGCCCTGTTCGCGCTGCTCGGAACGCACGTCTCGGCGCTCACGTTGCCGTTCCGCAAGGCTCGCGCCGACGAGGTGCAGTCCCCACTGTGGACGAGGCTGGCCACGGGGATCGCCAATCACCCCTGGCCCGTGATCGTCGCCGTGCTGGCGATCCTGCTCGCGCTCTCGATACCCACGCTGTCGATGCACCTGGGCCAGGAGGACGTGGGGGCAGAGCCGACCGACACGACCGCTCGCCAGGCCTACGACCTCATCGGGAAGGGCTTCGGCGAGGGCACGAACGGGCCGTTCCTGATCTCCACCCAGCTCAGCAAGCCCGCGAAGCCGAACCAGAAGAACCTCAACACGATCAGTCAGAACGAGAAGCAGCTGCAGCAGCAGCAGCAGCAGATCGAGCAGCAGGCTGAGCTTCAGGGCGCGACCCCGCAACAGGCACAGCAGGAGGCCAAGCAGCAGACGCAGAAGCAATCGAACGAGCTCGCCCAGAAGAAGAAACAGGCCGAGCAGCCCGCGACCGACCCGCGCCTCCAGACCCTGCGCAAGGACCTTCAGAAGACAAAGGGCGTCGACTCCGTGACGCAGCCGCTGGTGAACAAGCAGGGCACCGCGGCCGTCTACACGCTGATCGCCACGACGGCCCCGTCGGACCTCAAGACCGAGGACCTGGTCTCGCGCCTGAGGGACACCACCATCCCGGAGGCGACCAAGGGCCAGGACATGACTGCCTTCGTGGGTGGCACCACAGCCGCGTACGTCGACCTCGCCGAGAAGATCACCAGCAAACTCCCGCTCGTCATCCTGGTGGTCGCGGGGCTCAGCTTCCTGGTGCTGCTCGTGGGATTCCGCTCCCTCCTGATCCCCGCTCAGGCAGCCGTGATGAACCTCGTCTCGGTCGGAGCGGCCTACGGCGTGCTCACGCTTGTCTTCCAGGAGGGGTTCGCCTCGAGCCTGATCGGGCTCGACGGCGCGATCCCCGTCGTCAGCTTCGTGCCGTTGATCATGTTCGCGATCTTGTTCGGCCTCTCGACCGACTACCAGGTCTTCCTGCTGACCCAGATCCAGGAGCACTTCAAGGAGGGCAAGGGCGCCCGCGCGACCGTGATCGAGGGGCTCGGATACTCCGGGCGCATCATCGGGGCGGCCGCGCTCGTCATGTTCAGCGTGTTCGGCAGCTTCGTGCTGAACGGCGACCCGACGATCAAGCAGTTCGGCCTCGGCTTGGCCACGGCGGTCACGATCGACGCGATCGTGGTGTGCCTGTTCGTGCCGGCATTGATCGTGGTCGCCGGCAGGGGGACGATCTGGCTGCCTCGCTGGCTCGACCGAATCCTGCCGCAGTTCAGCATCGAGGGGTCGGGATACTTCGACACAGAGTCGCCTCCCAGCGGCCCTCCGCAACGGGATCCCGCACCGGCGGCGAGCGCCTGAGCCTCTAGGCGGACGTGCTGCAGGCGGGGCAGGTGCCGCGCAGGGTCACGTCGTGTTCGCCGACCGAGTAGTCCACCCGTCCGGCCAGCCGCTCGATCGCTCGCTCGAGCTCCTGGTCCTCGAAGGCCTTCGTCTCCCCGCAGCTGTCGCACACGAGGTGATGGTGATGCTCGCCGCCCGGATGGACCGGCTCGTAGCGGGCCACGGTCTCGCCCTGGTCGACTCGCCGCACCAGGCTCATGTCGTCGAGCAACTGCAGGGCGCGGTAGATGCTCGCCACGCCCACCCCCTCGCCGCGCTGGCGCAGCCGGTCGGCGATCTCCTGAGCGGTGACGCTGCAGCCGAGCTCGTCGAGGGTCGCCACGACGGCGGCCCGCGGCGCGCTGACGCGGTAGCCACCGCTCTCGAGGCTCTCGTGTGCGTGTCCCACCCACTCGGTCATTGCTTCTGAGCCAAGGATAGGGTCCGGCCATGCCCGAGCTGCACCGCACGCCGGACGAGCGCTTCGAGAACCTGCCGGGCCATGACTTCGAGCCTCACTGGCACGACGCCGACGGCCTGCGCCTGCACTACGTCGACGAGGGCGCGGGCTCGCCTGTGGTGTGCTTCCACGGGGAGCCGAGCTGGGCGTATCTGTACCGGAAGATGCTCCCCGGGCTCGTGGAGGCCGGGCACCGGGTGGTCTGTCCCGACCTTCCCGGGTTCGGGCGCTCCGACAAGCCCACCGAGCGGGGCTGGTACTCCTACGACCGCCACGTGGAGTACGTCTCTGCGCTGCTCGGCGCACTCGACCTGAGCGACGCGTGCGTGGTCGTTCAGGACTGGGGCGGGCCGATCGGCCTGCGCTGGGCGGTGGAGAACGCCGATCGAGTGGGCGCACTCGTGATCCTCAACACCGGCCTCTTCACCGGACGGGTGTCGGAGGGCTTCATGAACTGGCGCAACTTCGCCGAGCGAAACCCGGACCTGCCGGTGGGCTTCGTGCTCCAGAGCGCCACCACAACCGACCTGCCCGACGAGATCGTGGCCGCGTACGAGGCTCCCTTCCCCGACGCCGAGTCCAAGGCCGGCGCCGCGCAGTTCCCGCTCCTTGTCCCGATTGACGATGGCCAGCCGGGCGCGGCGGAGATGCGGGCCGTGGCGGACGAGCTCTCGCGCTGGGACAAGCCGGCGCTCGTGGCCTTCTCGGACTCCGATCCGGTCTTCCCCTACCCGCGCGCGGGGCAATACTTCTGCGATCTGATCCCGAGCGCCGGCGAGCAGGTGCGGATCGAGGGCGCTTCGCACTTCCTTCAGGAGGATCGCGGAGAGCGGATCGCCGAGCAGGTAGTGAGCTTCCTCAGCACATGACGCCCCGGCCCCCGCTCGGAGGCGGGGCCGGAGCGTGTGCGCTTCGCGGTCAGCCGGCGGCGCTGTGGCGCTCGGCCACCTTCGCCCAGTTCACGGTGTTCCACCAGGCGTCGATGTAGTCCGGGCGCTTGTTCTGGTACTTGAGGTAGTACGCGTGCTCCCAGACGTCGACGCCGAGCAGGGGCGTCTGTCCGTTGGTGATCGGGTTGTCCTGGTTGGCGGTGGAGACCACGGCCAGGCCGGAGCCGTCGTGCACGAGCCAGGCCCAGCCCGAGCCGAACTGGTTGACGCCGGCGTCCTTCACCTTCGACTTGAAGTCGTCGAAGGAGCCGAACGCGGACTCGATGGCCGCGCCCACGTCGCCGTCGGGAGCGCCGCCGCCGTCCGGCGACATCGACTCCCAGAACAGCGTGTGGTTGAGATGGCCGCCGCCGTTGTTGCGCACGGCGTTGCGCTTGTCCTCGGGAATGTCCGAGAGGTGGGCCACGACCTCCTCGATCGGCCGGTCGGCCCAATCGGTGCCCTCGAGGGCGGCGTTGACCTTGTCGACGTAGGCCTGATGGTGCTTGTCGTGGTGGACGCGCATGGTGGCCTCGTCGATGTGGGGCTCGAGCGCGGCGTAGTCGTAGGGAAGAGGCGGTACCTCGTACGGCATATCTCTCCTTTCGGGGGGCAGATGCTCGGGCTAGGACTCTATGCGGTGCTGCTGGTCGGCCGGGATGTCGCCCGATCGAGCGCCGGGGTTGAGGAGCAGAGACTTCAGCGCTGGCGGCGGAGCTCGAGCTGGTCGGCTCCGCCGGGTGATGCGGCTGGAGGGATTCGAACCCCCACGCTCTTTCGAGCAATACGCCCTGAACGTATCGTGTCTGCCAGTTCCACCACAGCCGCAGAACTGGGTGAAATCTAGCGGCTACGATCGCCGCCGAGCGGGCTGCTCGTACTACGCCTTCACGCCTACTGTTCGGAGCAACACCTCCACGCTCTCACGACGATTGACGCGAATGTTGATCCTTCCCGTGGACTCAGCTCTGGTGCGCCGGTAGCGAATTCCCACCAGGTCACCCGCCTTCGCGAAGAGGTCCGCAATATCGGCCGAGTAGTTCGAGAAGTCATACGACGGATAGCGGTAGACCCCGGTCCGGTTGACGAAGTAGCAGCCGTCCGACAGCATCAGTCCGCGTATGAAGTTCATGGGGGAGGACTCCACGCACGCGGTCTGCCAGTCCTCCAGAAGGATCCGCCGCTCGTGCTTCTTTCCCGGCCCGTGCTGTGGGAAAAGGCAGGGGAGGTGGCGCGAGTAGACGCTCATGATCGTGGTTGTGCCCTTGGCCGATCGAGACACCCCGACAGAGTTGCCGGCGAAGCAACGGTCGAGGAGCTGTCGGACGTCCTCGTTGATGGCCGGGTAGGCAGAGTCCATGAAGAGGCGCAACCGGTGGGTGCGACCCATCCTGACCACGTAACCGTCCCCGAGATACAGACCGAGAAGCTCGGAGTAGTCGGAGTCGCTGAACCAGCTCGGCTTCGCGGCCTGCCAACAGCGGGGGCACGTTGCAGATGGAGTGCGGCGTGCGTAGCGCGGGGAACGCCAGTCCCGCACCGTTGGTCGCGGCACGCCGAGTGCTCGCGCGACCGCGCAATCGTTCTCGCCTTGCGCGACCAGGGCCAGCGCTGCCTGTCGGACCTCTGCCGGATACATAGCGAACGCATGTTCGCAAGCCGACCGGACGGATTCGGCGCTACGAAGCCGCTCCGTTCAGGCGCGGCCGCCGCGGCGCTGCGGCGTCCCGAACACGTAGTCCCACATCGGCGCGCTCACGCCGAAGCCGCGCGTGTCGTCCTGGAAGTGGTGGCGCATGTGCAGCTCGCGCACCAGCTTGCCCAGGCGGGTGCGGGGGCGGTGGTGATGCACGTGGTAGTGGGTCATGTCGTAGATCAGGTAGCCGCTCAGGAAGCCGGCGGCGAAGATGTTGGCCCAGGGCGTGTCGAGCACCAGGACGAACAGGCCGTACAGGATCAGCGCGAGCGGCACGCTCACCGACGGCGGCATCACGAGGCGCAGCGGATCGTTGGGGTGATCGTGGTGGACCCCGTGGATGATCCAGTGCAGCCGGGCGCCCAGGCCCTCCTCGGGCTCGAAGTGGAACACGAGCCGGTGCAGCCAGTATTCGAAGAGCGTCCAGAAGACGTAGCCGGCGAGCACGAGCCCCACGACCTGGACAGTCGTCGGCTCACCGCGCGCGCCCGTGACGAACAGGACAACGATCGCGGGCACGAAGATCACCAGCGGCACCATCGGATGAACGCGCGAGAGACGGTCCAGCAGGTCCGAGTCGAACATGCGCGGAGAGGCTTTGAGCGCTTCTGTCCGCCGAGCGTTCACGCCTCGAATTTAGCGCACGACCCGGGCGGGTGGAAGCCAGACTTCGGGTTACCTAACTCTCGGCCCAGAGGTCGCGCCACGAGGCCACGAGAAACTCGAGCCCGACCGCGGCGGTCGCGCCGTACACGACCACCTCGACGGGGTTCGCATCGCCGGTGAAAATGCGACCCAGCAGGTAACAGGTAACAGCCGCCATGAAGAGCAGCCGACCCGTGGTCTCCATGCCGCGGAGTGTCCGCTCGAACCCGAACGAGCCTGTGACGGCCCGGTGAAGGTGTGGTGAAGCTCCCGTTACCGGTCCGGGCTACAACGCTTTCAGCGCAGCCGATAGCTGCGCTTGCGGACCACCTTGCGCCCGCTGAGCCGGCCGCGGCAGGGCCGGTCGCAACTGACCACCGGCGTGACCGCGAACGCTTCACGGAAGCGCAGCGAGCGCTTGCCGCGGAGCTTGATCACGAGCCGCTCCTCCTTGTCGTTCTTCACCTCGCCGCAGGGTGCGTAGACGCTGTTGCTGCCGGCGGCGACGGCGGCCGTCGAGGCGAACAAACCCATGCGGGGTCTCGATGGTGCACTATGGCGGCGAGCGCCTGCTTGCGAGTCCTGGCCAAGAGGTCGTCGATGACCCACACCAGGTCTACCGATGAGTTTGGCGCGGCGCGATGGTCATACCGCCCTGAGATGAGCGCGATCACCCAACTCTTCGCCGGCGTCCCGGTATCCGACCTCGACGCAAGCCTCGACTGGTATACGCGGTTCTTCGGGCGACCCCCAGACTGGCGCGTCGGAGACGAGGTCCTCTGGGAGATCGACGAGCACGCCACGCTCTTCATCGAGCCGAACGCCGCGCGGGCGGGCGCGGGCCGGATCACCCTCGCCGTCGCGGGGCTCGACGCGCTCCTCGAGCACCTCGTCGACCAGCGCATCGAGCACGAACCGATCGAGACCTATTCGAACGGTGTCCGTCACGTGAAGGTCCCCGATCCGGATGGGAACGAGATCGCGTTTGCCGAGCCGCCCGACGCCGCTGGCGCTACAGCTCGATAGGGCGCAGCCGGGGCGTCGTCAGAAGTACCGCCACGGGGATTCGAACCCCGGTTTCCGCCGTGAGAGGGCGGCGTCCTAGTCCCCTAGACGATGGCGGCCTGCCGGCGGGCGATTCTAGCGACGTCCCGGCGCCTTGCCCACGTAGAGCGGCCGCCCGGCCGGCGGAGTAGGATGACCGCGTTCATCGGCCGGTGGTCGAGGGAAGTCCGGTGAGAGTCCGGCGCGGTCCCGCCACTGTGAACGGGCGTTGAATCGCCGCAAGAGCCACTGGGGAGCCGACGGTTCCCCGGGAAGGCGCGGCGAGGAGCCCCGAGCCAGGAGACCTCACTCCGGCCGCAGCCCATACGACCCTCGTGGAAAGGGTGGCTCGATGTCTCATCGCTTCCGACGCGCTCTGCCAGGCGTGCTCCTCGTGCTCTCGCTGGCCGCGCCCTCAGCGGCGCTGGCCCTGCCGGTGACCGTCAACGTCCGAGTCGAGGGGGCGAGCAGCACGATCTTCGACGGGCCCGTCGTGACCGACGGGCACAACCTCAATCCGCCGAGCGGCGGGGGACCCCACCCGTGCGACGGCACCAACAACGGTGCCTTCCCCAGTGCCGGCCCCACCGCCACGGCCGCGCTCGACGACGCCGCGCGCGCGGGCGGCTTCACCTGGGACGGCACCTGGTTCGCGAGCTTCAACGACTTCCAGGTCACGCGCATCGCGAACGAGCAGGACAACGCGGCGCAGTTCTGGGGCCACTTCGTGAACGGCAAGTCGGCCAGCGCGGGCGGCTGCCAGACGCGGCTGAACGCCGGCGATCAGACGGTGTGGGCGTTCGACGCGTTCAGCAAGACGGCCGTGCTTCGGCTCGAGGGCCCCAGCAGTGCGACCACGGGTGCGCCCGTGTACTTCCGCGTCTTCGACACGGCTCCGGCCACGCCGCTACCGGTGGCCGGCGCGTCGGTCAACGGGACGCCCACGGGCGGGGACGGGTTCGCCGCGCTCCGCTTCCCCGCCAAGGGCATCTACCGCGTGAAGGCCGACCGCCCCGATGCCGTGAGGTCGAACAGCATCCGGATCTGCATCGACCCCGAGGGTGCCCTGCCGTGCAGCTCGACCGACCGGAGCGGCCCCACGCTGGCCTTCGGCGCGGCGGGCGGCCAGCCTGGCGGGCTCGCCAGCACGACCGGCCGCTCGCGCACCATGCTGATCTCCTGGGCGGGTGACGACGGCCCCGGTAGCGGTGTCAAGTACTACTCGGTCGAGGTGGCCGACGCCGGAGCGAGCAACTGGCGCAGCCTCCTCGACAAGTCCCCGGCGAACGGGCTCCACTTCAGGGGCGACGCCGGCGCCGCGTACCGCTTCCGCGTGACCGGCACCGACCGGGCCCTCAACGACGCAACGCTCGAGAGCGAGCCGGTGGTGGTGCCGGTCGACGACCGCAACCGCGGCCTGTGGCGCTTTTCGAAGCGGGGCTGGAAGCGCGTCCGCAACGAGAACGCGTGGGGCCGGACAGTCATGCGCGCGAAGGACGCGGGTGCGACGGCGCGCTTCTCGTTCGAGGGAGCGAGCGTCGCGCTGGTGGGTCGCAAGCTGCCCAAGGGCGGGCGGCTGCGGGTGAGCGTCGCCGGCAAGCGCCGCGTGCTGCGGGTGCGCGGTCGCTCCGGTCACCGGACGGTGCTCTGGAGCGCGGACGGCCTGGGCGAGGGGCAGCACCGTTTGCAGCTGCGCAGCCTCGGTGGCGGGCCGGTTGAGCTGGACGCGGTGGCGCCGTCGCCATGAGCCGTGCGGCGCTCGGCGCGCTCTGCCTCACGCTCGTCGGGCTCATGTTGGCCGTGCCCGCCCAGGCGGCGGCGCCCGCCATCGAGCAGATGGTGGTGTTCCGCGGCGGGAACGCCGTGCTCAAGGACGTGACCGCCAAGCAGGCTCGCGTGAAGGTCGGGCGCCGCCGCTGCGCCGCGGGCGAGGGGACCGCGCTCGCCGCACTCGTCCGCAGTCGTATCGGCAGGCTGAAGCTCAGGGATTTCGGCTCATGCTCGACGCGACCTCGCGACGGCGCGGGGCTGTTCGTCGAGGCCATCCGCGAGGACCGCAACCGAGGACAGAACGGCTGGGTCTACAAGGTCGGCCGCCGGGCCGCCAGTGCGGGAGCGGCGGATCCGGCCGGCCCGTTCGGGCGAGGCCGGCTTCGCCGCGACCAGCAGGTCACCTGGTTCTACTGCCGCATGAAGGCCGGGGGCTGCCAGCGCACGCTGGAGGTCCGCGCCGTCCCCGAGCCCGGAGGCGTGACGATGACCGTGCGGGGCTATGACGACGAGGGCCGCGGCGTCCCCGTGGAAGGAGCGACCGTGGCGAGCGATGGCGCCGGCGCGATCACCGCGGCCGACGGCAGCGCGCGACTCGCGCTGCCGGCCGGCCGCCATACGCTCATCGCCCGCAAGGACGGTCTGGTGCGCTCCTTCCCGGAGACGGTGAGAGTCGGTTGACAGGGCGGCTCCTCGTCCTCGTCTGCCTGCTGGCCGCCACGGCGGCGCCCGGCTGTGGGCTGGGAGAGGGCGAGGAGCGCGGCGGCCCGGGCGCCCAGGTCCGTGTCACGCGCGACTTCGGCAAGAGCGAGCTGGCCTCCGCGGAGGTCGAAAGCGTGCGCGAGGGCCAGACCGTTATGCGGCTCCTGCAGTCGAACTTCGACGTGGACACCAGCTTCGGCGGGCGCTTCGTCGACGCCATTGACGGCCTGGAGAGCCGCGGCCCGGCCGGACAGGTCGACTGGTTCTTCTTCGTCAACGGAGTCGAGGCGGAGGTGGGGGCAGCGGAGTTCGAGCTCAACCCCGGCGACCGCGTCCAGTGGGATCGCCGCGACTGGCGGGTGACGATGCGCGTGCCCGCCATCGTCGGCGCCTTCCCTGAGCCGTTTCTGAACGGGCTGGAGGGCAAGCGCCGCCCGGTGCGGGTGGAGTGTGAGAACTCGGAATCCCAGGCCTGCCGTGAGGCGCGCGAAACGCTGGAGGACGAGGGGGTGTCCACCTCCGGGTCGTCGCTCGGCGCCCCGGGAGTTGAGGAGATCACCCGCCTGGCGGTGGCGCGCTGGCCCGCTGCCCGGATCGTGCGCGGCGCGGGCAGCCTCGAGCAGGGCCCGGAGGAGAACGGGGTGTTCGTGCGCGTGGCGGAGGACGGCCGCTCGATCGATCTCCTCGACGAGCGCGGGGAGGTGGCCCGCACGGTGCGCCCCGGCGACGGGGTCGGCCTGGTGCTCGCGATGCGCCCGCTCCAGGAGGAGCTGGTCTGGCTGGTGACCGCACTCGACGAGGAGGGACTCGAGGCGGGGGTCCGTGCGCTCGACGAGACGAGCCTGCAGGACGCGTTCGCCGTTGCCGCCGACGATGATGGCGTCGACAAGCTGCCCCTCGCGGTGAGATGAGCCTCGTTCCCGTCTACACGCCCAGGTCGAGCCCGCTGCACGCGGCGCGCGCGGGCGTGGGCGCCTTGTTCTGCTGCGCGCTCGCCCTGACCGGCGCGCTCTACCGCCACCCGCTCGTGCTGCTCGCGACGCTCGCGGCGGTGATCGCCGCCGGCGTGGCCGCCAAGGTGGGCCGCGAGATCGGGCGCTCGCTCAAGCTCGCGTTCCCGCTGGCTGTCCTGGTGACCCTGGTCAACGCGCTCGTGTACGCGGGCGGTGACACGCTGCTCGTCCGCGGAGGCACCGTCCTCGGGCGCCGCATCGACATCACGCTCGAGTCACTCGCCTATGGCGCGCTCACCGGGCTGAGGGTGGTGGTGATCGTCGCCGCACTTGGGCTGCTGTCGGCAGCGGTGGATCCCGACGAGCTACTGCGCCTGTTCCGGCGCGTCTCCTACCGCTCGGCCCTGACCGCCTCGCTGGCCAACCGGCTGGTGCCGGTGCTGGCCCGCGACGCAACGCGGATGTCGGATGCGGTCCGCTGCCGGCCGGAGCCTCCGGGCCGGCTGACGGTGGTGCGCGCAGCGCTCTCGGGCGCGCTCGACCGCTCCGTCGACGTGGCGGCCGCCCTCGAGGTGCGCGGCTACTCGCTCGGAGGCCGTCCGCCGCGGCGCCGCCTGCCCTGGTCGCGCCACGATCTCCGTGTGCTTGGCGCGGCCGCGGGGATCCTCCTGGTCGCGCTGGCCGGGGCGATTGCGGGCGTGGCGAGCGTCGATCCCTACCCGACCTTCGAGATGGACTGGGGCCCTGCCGTGTGGTCCCTGAGTGCCGCGATCGTGCTGCTGGCGCTCAGCCCGTTCGCCGGCAACGCAGCTCGGATGGGGACGGGATGAGCGAGCCGCTCGTCACGGCCGAGGGCTTCGGGTACCGCTACCCCGAGTGGGAGCGGCCGGCGCTGCACGACATCGACCTGGAGCTCGAGCCGGGCACCTTCACGGTGCTCGCCGGTGTATCGGGCTCGGGAAAGTCGACGCTGCTGCGCGCTCTCTGCGGCCTCGTCCCGCACTTCCACGGCGGCGAAGCATCGGGCGTGCTGCGGGTGGGTGGGCTGGACGTGCGCGAGCACGGGCCGGGCGACCTGGCCGAGATCTGCGGGACGGTCTTCCAGGAGCCCGAGACCCAGGTGGTGATGGGAGGTGTCCGCGCCGAGCTCGAGCTCCCGCTGGAGCACCGGCGCGAGCCGGCGGGGGCCGTGGCGCGCTCGGTCGAGGAAACAGCCCTCGCGCTTGGTGTGGCGCACCTGCTCGAGCGGCGCACCGACACCCTCTCGGGCGGCGAGCTGCAGCGCGTGGCGATCGCAGCCGCGATGGTGCACGCACCACGCCTGCTCTTGCTTGACGAGCCCACGTCGCAGCTCGATCCGGTGGCCGCAGATGAGCTCGTCTGGCTGCTCCGGCGCCTCAACGAGGACTGGGGGACGGCCGTGGTGATCGCCGAGCACCGGCTCGAGCGCTGCCTCCCTGCCGCCGACCGGGTGGTTGCGCTCGTCGACGGGCGCGTGGCATGCGACGCGTCCCCGGCTCAGTTCCTCGGCTGGGCGGCCGCGGCGGTGCCCGCGCTGGCCACCCCGGCCGCGCGGCTGTTCTCGCTCGCCGGGCTGGAGCCCCTGCCGGCAACCGTCAAGGATGCGCGCGCCGCACTCGACCGGCGCGGCCTGCGCCCCGCCCGCAGCGAGGACTCCGCACCCGCGGCCGAGCCCCGGCGGCTCGGCTTCCTGCGCAGGCGCCGCGACGGCCGGCCGCTGCCCGCGCTGCGGCTGCGCGAGGTGTGGCACGAGATCGAGGACGGTCCCGTGGTTCTGCGCGGCATCACGCTCGACCTGGCCCCCGGCGAGCGCGTGGCGCTGATGGGCCGCAACGGCGCGGGCAAGAGCACCCTCCTGCGCGTGGCCAAGGGACTAGACCAGCCGACCCGTGGGAGGGTCGAGCGCGCGGGCGACGTGGCGCTGCTCCTGCAGAACCCGGGCGACTACCTGATCCACGAGCACGCCGTGGAGGACGCGGGCACGGCGGGCGTGGCCGCCGCCGGCCTCTCCGGTCGCGAGCAAGCAAACCCGCGTGACCTCTCGGGAGGCGAGCGACAGCGCCTCGCGCTCGAGGTCGTGCTGGCGGGCGACCGCCCCGTGGCCGTGCTCCTCGACGAGCCCACGCGCGGGATGGACGGCGCGCACCAGGACGAGCTGGTCGCAAGGATCGCCGCGCTGGCGCAGGACGGCGCAGCGGTGATGGTGGCCACGCACGACACCGAGTTCGCGGCGGCGTTCGCCGACCGCGTGGTCCTCCTCGGCCCGGGCGCCGTGATCGCCGACGGCCCGCCCGCCGACGTGCTGGGCGGCGGGCGCCACTTCTCCACCCAGGTGGCGCGCGTCACCGATGGCGCGGCGCTGCTCCCCGAGGCCGGCGCCATCGCTCTGGCGGGATCGCCCGAGCGGGAGCTGGCCCGATGAGCTGGCAGGCCTCCTCTTTCGTGCTGCTGGCGCTCGCGCTCGCCGCCGGCTTCGCCTGGTACGAGCGCGACAAGCCGCCCGCCCGTGTGCTCGCCCTTGTGGCCGCGCTCGCGGCACTCGCCGTGGTGGGGCGGCTCGCGTTTGCGGCGATTCCCAACGTCAAGCCCACCACCGACATCGTGCTGTTCGCGGGCTATGCGCTCGGGGCGGTGCCGGGCTTCGTGGTGGGGGCGGTCACCGCGATCGTGTCCAACATCTTCCTGTCCCAGGGTCCCTGGACCGTGTGGCAGATGGCCGGCTGGGGCGCCGTGGGCGTGGGCGGCGCGTTGCTCGCCCGTGCCCTGCGGGGACGCGAGCCCAACCGCTTCCTCCTGGCCGCCGTCTGCGGGGCGGCGGGGCTGTTGTTCGGCGCCTGGATGGACGTCTACCAGTGGACGCTGGCCGGGCGCCAGGACCTCGACTCCTACCTGGTTGTCGCGGCCAGCTCGCTCCCCTACAACGTCGCTCATGCCGTCGGCAACGTCCTGTTCTGCCTGCTGATCGGGCCGGTGTTCATCCGCTCGCTGCGCCGCTACCGCCGCCGCCTGGAGGTGAGCTGGCGACCGGCCCCGGCGACCGATCGCGGCTTCGGTGATGCTGATCTGCCTGGTCGCGGCGCTGCCGTCGGCCGCGGGCGCGGCCACGCCCAGCGAGCGGGCCGAGCGCTACCTGCTGCGCGCCCAGAACGCCGACGGCGGCTTCGGCGCTGCGCCGGGGCAGGCGTCCAGCCCGCTCTACAGCGGCTGGACCGGCCTGGGCCTCGCCGCGGCCGGGAACAATCCGCGCGACGTCGCGCGCAGGGGCCGCTCGCTCGCCGCGTACACCAAGCGCGGCGTGCGCGGGATGCGCGACGTGGGTGAGATCGAGCGGACCGTCCTCCTGCTGCGCGCCGCCGGCCTCGACCCGCGCTCGTACGCCGGACGCGACCTGGTGGCCCCGATCATCGCCAGGCGCCGCGGCAACGGATCGATTGCGGGCTACGTGAGCTACACCGCCTTCGGCGTGCTGGCGCTGAGGGCGGCCGGCGAGCCGGCGGGCCGGGCGACCGTGCGCTGGCTGATCGGCACCCAGAACGAGGACGGCGGCTTCGGGGTCGCGCCGTCGTCCTCCAGCGACAGCGACATGACCGGCGCCGTGCTCCAAGCCCTCGCGGTGACCGGCCGGGCCCGCAGCGCCGCGGCAAGCCGGGCCGTGGCGTTCCTGCGCTCCAGCCAGGGCGAGGGCGGCGGCTTCGGGCAGATGCGCGGACGGAGCCCCAACGCCCAGTCGACTGCGTACGCGGTCCAGGGCCTGGTCGCCGTGGGCGCCGCCCGCGGGGCGGTCCGGCGCGGCATCTCGTACCTGGCCGGCTTGCAGCGCACCGACGGCAGCATCGCCTACTCGGCCTCGAGCGCCCAGACCCCGGTGTGGGTGACGGCCCAGGCCCTGGCCGCGCTTGAGCGGGCCCCGCTCCCGCTGGCCGCGGTGCCGCGCGAGAGGCGGCCGGCCGGGACGGCCGCCGAGGCACCACCACCCGCGGACGCGACCCCGGCGGCCCCGACCGCGGAGCCGAAGGCCGAGCCCGCACCGGCCGGACCCGCCGAGAAGGAAGACAAGGCCCCGGCCGCGCCCCCGGCCACGCAGACGCTGCCCCCGCAGGCCGAGGGCGACGCGAGCCCCGGCGACGACGGCCTCACTCCCGACCCCGCGCCCAACGCGACCCGCACGAGCGCGGGCGACGACGGCGGCGGGGTAACGCTGGCCCTCGTGCTCGGGGCGCTGGCCGTGGTTGGCGGTGTGCTCTGGTTCTTCCGCGGTCGCCTGCGCCGGCTCAGCCCAATGCGCGGCCGATGATCCGGTCCATCGTGCGGTCGGGCACCAGGCGCGCCATCACCGCGCGCACCTTCGCATCGCGGCCGATCACGTAGCGGGCCCGCGGGCGCTTGTGTGTGAGCGCCATGCCGATGAGCTCGGCCACCTCGCGGGCGGGCATCCCGCGCTCCTGCTCGATCCTGACCGTTTCCCGCCGCAGCGCCGCGATCACCCGGCCGTAGAGCCGTTCCAGCTGGTCGCTGGGCATGTCCTCCATCATGCGGTCGATCAGGGCGTTGCCCTTCTGCCAGATCGGCGTCTTGACGCCCCCGGGCTCGATCACCACCACGTCGACGCCATGGGGGCGCAGCTCTCTGCGCAGCGAGTCAGAGAACGCCTCGATGCCGAACTTGGACATGCTGTAGGCGCCCATCAACGGCAGCGCCATGCGGCCGCCGATCGAGCTCACGTTGATCACTCGCCCGCCCCCGGTGCGCAGCGCGGGGATCAGCGCCTGGGTCACGGCCACCTGGCCGATCAGGTTGATCTCGAGCTGGCGGCGCAGCTGGTCGACCGGGAGGAACTCGAGAGGCCCGGCCACGGCGATCCCGGCGTTGTTGACCAGGCCGGCGAGCGCGCCCTGCCCCAGCTCCTCGCGCAGCGCGGCGATCTGATCCGCGTCGGTCACGTCGAGGCGGACCGTCCGCAAGCCCTCTGCCCCGAGCCGCTCCTCGTCCTCGTCGCGGCGTACGCCGGCCACCGGGTCGAAGCCCAGCTCGCGCAGATGGAGCGCCGTCGCCTCCCCGATGCCGGTGGAGGCGCCCGTCACGAGGACCGTTCCGGAGGCCATGGGGCAGCGGAGAGTACCTTGCTAGCGTCGCCGCCCGTGGAGCTCGAGCAGGCGATTCGCACGCGGCGCACCCATAAGGCCTATGGCAGCGAGGCGGTGCCGGACGAGACTCTGGCCGAGCTGTTCGAGCTCGCGCGCTGGGCGCCCAACCATCACCTGACCAATCCCTGGCGCTTCCGCGTCCTCGGGCCCGAGTCGCTCGCGCGCCTGAAGGCGGCGGCGGGCCCCGAGGCTGCGGCCAAGCTCGACCGGGCGCCCACGCTCGTGGTCGCCTCCGTGATCGAGAGCGGCGACAGCGTGCAGGACGAGGAGGACCTCTGTGCCGCCGCGGTGGCGAGCTACATCGTGCTGCTGGCCGCGCACGGCCGTGGCCTCGCCGGCTACTGGCGGACTCCCGAGGTGCTGCGGCGGCCGGAGGGCCGCGCGGCGGTTGGTCTGCCGAGGGCGAGCGGGCGGTGGGCCTCCTGCACCTCGGCCCCGCGCGACAGGAGAAGGCGCCGCCGGAGCGAACGCCGCCCGGCGACTACGTAACGTTCCTTCCGTGATCCCGCGCGCGGACGCCCTGGCCTCGCTCGAGCGTGACCCGTTCGACGTGGTCGTGGTGGGCGGCGGCATCACCGGCGCGGGGGTGGCCCTCGACGCAGCCTCGCGCGGGTACAGCGTGGCCCTGATCGAGAAGTCCGACTTCGCCGCGGGCACGTCCAGCCGCTCCTCGAAGCTGGTGCACGGCGGCCTGCGCTACCTGCAGAACTTCGACCTCGGCCTGGTCCGCGAAGCGCTGCTGGAGCGCTCGCTGATGGTTGAGCTGGCGCCGCACCTGGTGGCCCCTCTGGCGATGCTGGTCCCGGCCTTCGAGGGCAGGCGTCCCGATCGCCTCACCGGCGTGGGGCTGAACATGTACGACGCGATGTCTTGGCGCCGCGGCCGTGAGGACGAGGAGTGGAGCCCCGCGCGTCACCGGATCATCGACGGGGCCGAGACGCTGGCGATGGCGCCGGCGCTCGCCGGACGCGACCCCACGTCGTCCTATCTCTTCTACGACTGCCAGACCGACGACGTTCGCCTCGTGCTGACCGTGCTCGGCGAGGCGGAGCGCTTCGGGGCTGTGTGCGTCAATGGAGCCGAGGTCACGGGCCTGGTCGAGCGCGGCGGACGGGCCGCCGGGGTGCTCGTCTCCGACAGCGACGGCGGCGGGGAGTTGGAGGTGACCGCCGCCAACGTGATCAACGCCACGGGCGTGTGGGCCGACCGCCTTCGGCCCGACGAGCTCTACAGCGAGGAAGAGGTGCCGCGCATTCGTCCCAGCCGCGGGACCCACCTCACGCTCGCGCGCGAGACGCTCGAGGTCAACGCGGGAGTGATCGTCCCGGCCGGTGGCGGCCGCGGTGTGTTCGTGCTGCCCTGGCTGGGCCGCACGCTGGTGGGCACCACCGACAACGACTACGAGGGCTCGCTGGAGCACGTGCCGCCCTCTGATGACGACGTCGCGTACCTGCTCGACGCCGTCAACGGCTTCTTCGAGACCGACCTGACCCCGGCCGACCTGACCGGCGCCTATGCGGGCGTGCGACCGCTGATCTCCACGGGCGATCCCAAGAAGTCGGTGGACATCTCACGCAGAGCGGAGCTCTACGAGACGAGCTCGGGGCTGGTGACGATCACCGGCGGCAAGCTCACCACCTGGCGTCGCATGGCCAAGCTGGCGGTGGACCGGATCGTCGAGCGCGAGGCGCGCGAGGCGCCGTGTCGCACCCACGAGATCCCGCTCGGGCAGCCCGTGGACCCCGCTGACCTTCAGGATCTGCCGGCGGTGGATGCCGCGAGCCGCGAGCACCTGGCGCGCCGCTACGGGCACGCCGCCCGCTTCGTGCTGCGGCTGGTCGAGGCCGCGCCGGGGCTGGGCCGGCGGATCACTCCCGCACTTCCCGACCTCCTCGCCGAGGCCCCGTTCGCCGCCGCCCACGAGCAGGCGCGCACGCTCGGCGACGTGCTGCTGCGGCGCACCAGGCTGGGCATTCTCGATGCGCGGCATCTCGCTGCGCCCGACAGTGAGGGCGCGCTGGCGGTGGCGCGAGCGATGGGCGCGGAGCTCGGCTGGAACGACTCACGGATCGCGGGCGAGGTGGCGGACTGGGAGGAGCTGGCGCTGCAGCGAGGGGCTCGCGCCCGCGTCCACTCCCGCGAAGGAGGCTGCGTGATCCTTCGCCTGCGCGAGCAGAGTCTCGACCTCACCAGACCGGTGCTGATGGGCATCGTCAACGCGACGCCCGATTCGTTCTCGGACCAGCAGGGGCCCAAGCCGCTGGACGAGCTTGCGGAGGACGCTCTCCGGCAGGTCGAGGCCGGTGCCGCGATCGTCGACGTGGGCGGCGAGTCGGGGCGCACCGACACGCAGGCGGTCCCGGTCGGGGAGGAGGCCGCCCGCGTGGTGCCGCTCGTGGAGCGCCTGACGCAGGCGGGGGTCACGGTGTCGGTGGACACCTGGCGCGCGCCGGTCGCACGTGCGGCGCTGGCGGCGGGCGCGCAGATGATCAACGACGTGAGCGGGCTGAGCGACGAGGGCGTGGCGGAAGCGTGCGCCGCGAGCGGTGCGGCCCTGGTGATCACGCACACGCGCGTGCCTCCGAAGACGAAGGCCTTCCCGGACTACCGCAACCTCGTCGAGGAGGTGGACGCCTTCCTCGGCGAACGCGTTGAGCGCGCCCGCTCGCTCGGGGTCGAGGACGACCGGATCGTGCTCGATCCGGGCATCGACCTGGCCAAGACGCCGGCGCAGTCGATCGAGTTGCTGCGTTCGCTGCCGCGCTTTGCGGCGCGCGGGCTGCCGCTGCTGCTGGCCGTGTCGCGCAAGGACTTCGTCGGCGCACTGACCGGCCGCGCCCCGGCGGGACGGGACGCCGGGACACTCGCCGCGGTCGGGGCCGCGGTGCGCGGCGGCGCCCAGATCATCCGCGTGCACGACGTGGCCGGAGCGCGCGACTATCTGCGGGTGGAAGCCGCCCTCAATGGCGAGGAGGCCGTCGACTCCGAGCTCGACCTGGCGGACGAGATGCGCCGGGAGGCCGTATGACGATCACGATCGCCCAGCTCTCCGACCTGCATTGCGGCTCGCCCCACTTCGTCCCCAGCCTGCTGGACCGGGCGCTCGTGGAGGTCAACGAGCTCGAGCCCGACGTGGTGATCATCTCCGGCGACCTCACCGGTGACGGACTGCGGGGCGAGTTCCAGCTGGCGGCGGACTACCTCGAGCGAATCACCTGCGAGCGCGTGATCGTGATCCCCGGCAATCACGACTCGCGCAACGTCGGCTACGTGCACTTCGAGGAGCTGATGGGAGAGCGCCGCTCCGTGCTCCACCACGACGGGCGTGTCGATCGTCGCCGTGGACTCCACCGAGCCCGACCTCGACCACGGGGTGATCGGCCGCGGCCGCTACCAGTGGATCATCGACCGCTTCGCCGAGCGTGAGGCGTTCCTGCGGATCTTCGTGCTGCATCACCACCTGCTGCCGGTACCGGGCACCGGTCGCGAGCGCAACGTGGTCCACGACGCCGGGGACACGCTCGAGACGCTGCAGCGCGCCGACGTCCACCTCGTTCTCTCCGGCCACAAGCATGTGCCCTACGCCTGGGAGCTGGAGAACCTCTTCGTGGTGAACGCGGGCACGGTCTCCACGACCCGTCTGCGCGGCAAGACCAAGCCCTGTTACAACCTGATCGAGGCCTCGCCGGAGCGCGTGACCGTGTTCCGCAAGTACCCCTTCCACGAGCAGGACGCGATCATCTCGTTCGACCCGCGCACCTACGAGTACGAGAAGGACAAGTCGCTGCTCGGCGAGACCGCGCACGGCTGAGCTGGTAGACAATCCGCCGCGTGGCGGAGGGGCCGGTGATCGCGTTGGTCGACGGGGAGCACCATCCCGCGGCCGTGCGCGCCGTGCTCGACGAGGTCGAGCGCGAGCGCGGCCTGGCGGGAGTGATCTTCTGCGGCGGCGAGGAGAAGCTGGGGCCCGGTTCGCTCGATGAGCACTACGGGCGTCCGGTGGAGACCGAGCTGGAGGAGGGTCTGCGCCGCCTCGCGGGCGGCCCCGCTGCTCCGGTGGTGGTTCTCGACCTCGCCGACGAGCCGGTCCTCGGCGCGGGCGCCAAGCTCCACGCCGCCGCACTGGCGCTGGCCCTCGGGCTCGCCTACGAGACGCCCGGCGCGCGGCTCGCCCCGCCGCGCTATGAGCCACTCGACTACCCCGGTCCGGTGCTGGCCGTGATCGCAACCGGCAAGCGAACCGGCAAGACCGCGGTGGCCGGGCACTGGTCCGCTCTGTTGCGCGAGCGTGGGGTGGACCCGGTGATCGTCTGCATGGGCCGCGGCGGGCCCTCGGCGCCGCAGCTCGCCGAGCCCGACATCGGCCTGGGCGAGCTGATCGCGATCGCGCAGGCGGGCGGTCACGCGGCTTCCGACTACCTCGAGGACGCCGTGATCGCGGGCGTGCGCAGCGTCGGCTGTCGCAGGGTGGGTGGCGGATTCACCGGCCAACCGGCGCGCTCGAACGTCCGGAGGGAGCGCGGCTCGCCGCGCGGCTCGAGCCGGACGCGATCGTGCTCGAGGGCTCCGGCGCCTGCATCCCGCCGGTGGAGGCACACCGGACCGTCTGCATCCTCGGGGCCGGGCCGGTCGAGCCGTTCGCCGAATACCGGCTGGCTCGAGCCGATCTAGTCCTGGCCGCAGAGGGCGCCGCGGCTCCTCCGGGCGCGATCCCCTTCTCGCTGCGGCCCGAGCCCTTCGAGCCCGCTGCCCGAGGACGCTCGGGTCGCCGTGTTCACCACCGGTGCGCCTGCCGCTCGTGGGCGTCCAGCCGGTGGTGGCGTCCACCAACCTCGCCCGCCGCTCGGCACTCGGCGCCGATCTGGAGCGGGCCGAACGCGAGGGCTGCGATCTGTGGCTGACCGAGCTCAAGGCCGCGGCGATCGACACCGTCGCACTGCGCGCGCGGGACGTGGGCGCCCGGATCGTGTTCCTGCGCAACCGGCCGATCGGCGTCGACGAGGCCCTGGTCGACCTGTACGAGGATGCGCGCAATGCCGCCTGAGACCATCGTCGTGCACAAGGGACACGGACTGCCCTACTCGAAGGGCCTGATGGCCCAGTCGCTCTCGGCCAGCTGGGCTCACGCCCGAGCGTTCCTTCGAACTGGCCCGCGAGATCGAGCGCCGTCTCGCGCTGCGCGGAGATCCCGAGATCGGCGTGGACGGCCTCGAATCCCTGTGCCTCGAGGTTCTGCGTGCAGCGGAGGGGGAGAGCGCCGCGCGCCGTTACCTGAGCTGGCGGCGGCTGGACCGGCTGGACCGACCCCTCGTGGTGCTGATCGGCGGCACCACCGGAGTCGGCAAGTCGACGCTGGCCACGATGCTCGCCAGTCGGCTCGGGATCACCCGCGTGATCGCCACGGATGTGATCCGGCAGGTGCTGCGCGCCTTCTTCACCCCGGAGGCGATGCCGACGGTGCACCACTCGGCGTTCGAGGCCGGGGGGATCGCGGGCTACTCGGACCAGGCCGAGTACGTGGCCACGGCCGTGGCGGCCATCGCGGAACGGGCGGTCGACGAGGCCAAGCCGGTTGTGATCGAGGGCGTGCATGTGCTTCCAGGAGCCCTGGCCGAGGTCCTGAGCGGGCGCTGCGTCCTGGTCGAGGCGCTGTTGGTGGTGGGTGACTAGGAGCTCCACCGAGGACACTTCTCCCACCGTCCCGGACGCCGTCCTGCCGACCGCTATCTCGCCGGCTTCGAGGGGATCCGTGAGCTGCAGAACCATCTCAGCGCGATGGCCGATGCGCGCGGCATTGCGGTGATCGACAACGAGAACGTGGATGTCGCGCTGGGCCGGCTCATGGAAGCGGTGCTCGACGCGGTGGAGGAGGCCACGTGATCCGCGGGCGGGACGGTCCCCCGGCCACCGCCCGATAGGGTTCCCGCCGCCATGTCGGTACTACGCAGAAAAGAACTCGAGGAAAGTCCCCTCGCCGATCTCCACACGATCGCTTCCGAGCTGGGCCTCGAGGGCTTCCGGGCCAAGCGGAAGGCGAATCTGATCGACTCGATCCTGGAAGCCTCCGGGTCGGCGGATGCCGTCGAGGAGAGCGATCCGGATGAGGTCCCCGCTGAGGAGGCGCTCGAGCCGCCCGTGGCGGAGGAGGCCGAGGAGCCGCCCGTGGAGGAGGAGGCCGAGGAAACCTCAGAAGGCACTTCCGAGGACACCTCTGAAGGGACTTCTGAGGGCACCTCCGAGGGAACGTCCGAAGGGACATCGGAGGAGCCTGCGGAAGAGGCCGAGCCCGCTCCCGCCGCCGACCGGCCCGAGGAGAAGAGCGCCGCCGGCGTACTCGACATCCTCGCCAACGGCAGCGGCTTCGTCCGCGTGGACCCCGCGAAGCAGTCGCGCGACGACGTTTACGTCTCTCCCGCTCAGATCCGCCGCTGTGAGCTGCGGGCAGGCGACGAGGTGAGCGGCCCGGCCCGCCCGCCGCGGCGCAACGAGCGGCATCCGTCCCTGATCCGTGTGGAGACCGTCAACGGCCGCGACGCCGAGCCGCCGGAGGAGCGCCCGCTCTTCATCGACCTCACCCCGGTTTTCCCCTCGGCGCGCCTGACCGCGCCCGCGGCGCCCGCCGGCGCCCCGTTCGGCCGGGGCTCGCGAGTGGCGGTCGCCGGACCGCCTGGAGCCGGGGCCACGACCCTGCTGCGTGAGCTGACCCGGACGCTGTCCGAGCAGGACGACCTCGACGTGCAGGTCGTCCTGGCCGGAGCGCGCCCGGAGGAGGTCACCGAGTGGCACGCCGCCGACGGCGTGGAGGTGGTCGGCGGCAGCTTCGACCGCTCCGCGGACGCCCAGACCCAGGCCGCGGAGCTGGCGGTCGAGCGCGCCAAGCGCCGTGTCGAGCGGGGTGGCCATGCCGCGCTGATCGTCGACTCGCTGGATTCGCTCCCGGCCGGTGCTCAGCGCCGTCTGTTCGGAGCCGCGCGGGCCACCGAGGAGGGCGGCACGCTCACCGTGATCGCCGCCACCGGCGACTCGCACGAGGCGCTGCGCTGGGCCACCACCCGGATCGTGCTCGGTCCGGGCGGCACGGTCGCCGAGACCGAGAGCGGGACGCTCCGGTCCGACGCTCTGGGCTAGGTCCTCCCTCACTTCACGACAAGCGTCTGAGCCATCGTGGTCGGGTGGACCAGGCAGACGAGCTTGTAGGTCCCCTTCACCTTCGGCGTGACGCTGTAGCTCCCGCGCGTGCGGCCCCAGTAGATCGAGGAGAAGCCGCGCGGCCCGTTCGCCACGGTCACGCTGTGCGGGCGCTGGCCTCCGAACGACCAGGTGACCGTCTCGCCCGCCTTGGCCGTGATCCGGCCGGGACGGAAGAAGTCGTCGCCTATCTCGAGCGCCGTGCCCGCGAACACACCGGCGTCGCGCGTGGGCTTGGCCAGCTGCGGCACGACCAGGTCGTGGTTCGGGGTGCGGTCGAAGCGCTTGGGCCGGTTGATGTCGACCATGTCGGTGGGCATCTTTCCGCAAGGCTTGACCTTCTCGTCGGGCAGGAACCAGAGCGACCAGAAGCCCATCGAGGCCACATGCAGGTTGTGGTTGTCGTGCACCGCGATGCGGCGAAGCACCTCGCCTTCGGTGACCGGCACGCCCTGGGCCGTGGCGAACGTACCGTTCCCGATCGGCCCCGGCTCGTGGAGGATCGGGCGGATCGTGTTGTAGACGTGATCAGGCGGGCCGTAGTACGCCGGCGCCTTGAAGATCCGCCGCTGGCAGCTGCGGCTCTCGAGGATCTGGTGCTTGGCGCCGCCGTGGTGGTGCGAGGCGCCGATCAGTAGCCGCCCGTTCATCCCCTCCGGCACGGTCCAGTCGCTCTTCGAGATGAAGTTCGAGCCCTTCTTGCCGCCGCCCGGCACGTCGTAGGACATGCCGTTGTTGAGGTGCGAGCAGTCGCCGAGCACGATCGGCTGGATCTCCCTGCGTGGCTCGGTGGTGTAGTACACGCGCGTGCGCACGTAGAAGCTCTTCGGCCGCTTGTAGTGGTTCATCACCATCGCGGTGAGGCGCCAGCTCGGGCGCCGTGCCGTCGGCCTTGCGGTTCACGATTCCGTACTTCTTGCGGCTCGAGGCGGGCAGCCGGCTCTGGGTGCGGCCGAGCGGGTGCTCCTCGCCGCGCCCGCCGATGAAGCCCGAGCGGCCCCAGCAGCTGCCGGGCGCCGAGTTCTCGCGTGCCCGGGCGCGAAGTAGAGGAAGTGGTGGACCATCATCTTCGCGATCGGGAGCGGCTTGGCCTTCGGGTCCTTGGAGTCGACCAGCGCCATCTCCTTCCAGCCCGTGATGTAGCCGGCCTCGGCGGGCGCCTGCTTGCCGTCTGGCTGGAGCGCGACCTGGTGGGTGTCGTGCACGTACGGCAGCGAGTTGATCTTGGGGGAGTAGAGGGTGAGGACCCTCTCCTTGGCAGCCGCGGGGGCGGCGGCTCCGAACACGATGATCGCGGCAGCGACGACGGCCACCAGCAGCTTCCGCATCTTCTCCTCCCAGAGGTACTTGCAGAACGGGTGCGAGAAGCTTAGCGCCGGTAGGCGACGCGGCGCCAGCTGGGCTCGGGCGAAAGCTCGATCAGCTCGAAGTTCCGGTCCGGCTGGGCATAGCCGAAGGAGTGGTCCGCCTCGTCGAAGACCACCTCGAGCTCGCCCTCCATCACCCGCTGGTCGAGCCAGGCGCCGCGGAACACCAGCCGTCGAATCCAGTGCACGAGCGAGCGCTCCGACGGCCCGTTGAGATCGCCCCAGCACTCGTTGATGTGCTCGCCGAGCTCGGAATGGGGCTCGGTCGACCTCGCCGTTCACCGCGAGGTTCACGAGGTCCTCGCGCTCGTCGTCGCCGAGCGAGCCGTCGACGAAGCCGAGCTTGGCCGCCGCCTGCTCGACGCGCTCGGTGAAGTCACGCTCGTTGAACGTGAAGCGGAGCTCTCCGTACTCGAGCACGTAGTCCGAGCCGGATTCGTAGTTTCCTCGGCGGGCAGTCTCGTCCATGACGGAAACCCGGACGGGGGGCCTGCCCGGGCGTCGTGATCTTATGTCCGATTCCTGCCGCCGGTCGGGCCGTGCAAGGGCCGTTGCAGGCAGGGACGGCAGGCGTAAGTTTCCACCCGCTGGGCCGGTTGGCCAAGCATGATGAACACGCCCGCCCGATCCCTCGCCTACGCCGCCGCGGTCGTCGCCTGCACGCTGATCGTCTGCGCTCAGGCGTTTGCCGCTTCGCCCGTGAAAGGCGCCCGCTACGTCGGAAGCGGGGAGGACTACTCGGGTCACGCTGAAGGTGGCGAACGAGCGGCTGGCCCATCGCGCCGCGTGGGTCGACGGTTGACGGTGCCTGTGTGGCCGGGGTCGTACATCTGGGCACGCGCGGCCGAGCGGTGCGTGTGAGCTCGTCAGGGCGCTTCCGCTTCGAGCGCACGACGCGCCGTTTCGTGCTGCGCATCAGCGGTGTGGTCAAGGCCAAGCGCGCTCGCGTCAGAGTCGCCTACCGGCTGAAGTCCCCACGGTCTCCGCGCGAGTGCCGAAGGACGCTGGTGGAGAAGCTCTCGCTGCGGCCCATCGTCCCCTTCCGCGACTGCCGCACCCATCCCGGGGAGACGCGTGCTCGAGGGCCCGCGCAGCCGCGTCTTCCTCAGCGAGCCGGATGAGCTCGACTACCGATACGCGGTCGCCTGCCTCTACTCCAGGAACAAGCCCGTGGACCTGGGCCTCGACATCGACGGCGATCCGGACGTCGGCCTCTATCGGCTGGCCGGCCCGTATGTCGCATACGCCGAGTCCAGCTGCGAGGGGCTCGGCCCCTGCCTGAGCGACGTGATCGTGCGCGACTTGCGCACCGGGAAGGCGAGCTTCCGGGCGGCTCCACCGTCCGACCCGTTCGACCAGGTCAGTGACCTGGTCCTGACGGAGAACGGGGCCGTTGCGTGGATCGCCCAGCCGAAATCTCTCGGCGGGACCCCACCGGCGTCTCTCGAGACCACCCTGTGGGCCTCCGACGGGCAGGGATCCAAGGTGCTTGCCAGTGGCGACGGGATCGACCCGCGCTCGCTCGAGCTGTCGGGCTCGACGCTCACCTGGCTGAAGGACGGCGTGCCCATGACGGCGACGCTCGGCTGACCGCTGCGATCTCAGCTGTCGAGCTCCGGCCCCATGAGTCGCTCAGCACTGACCCCCCCCTCGGTGACGGCGCGCCGTTGCACTTGTCGCCTCGCTCTGGTCTCATCTCGATGTGGCGGAACCCACGCCCGGTGAGCGATTCGATGCTCTCGCAGAGGTGCCGCTGATCGCAGACCTTCCCGATGCGGAGCGGAAGAGTCTTCACGACGAGGCACACGCCGCGCACTCCCTTGAGTCCCTTTCTGCATCGACCCAAGCGCTGATCGCCGAGGCTGAGAACTGGCAAGGACTCGCGGCTGTGCGGCGTCAGAACCGGGTTGCGGTGTGGTCCGCTTGGATCCAGGCAGTATGTGCGGTGGCGCTCTTGGTCCTCGGTCTCGGAGCGTGGATCGCAACCGGCCCGCCTACGGAGTTGATGGTTGTGGTCGCAGTGTTCTTCGTATCCCTGTTGTGGGCGCTCTTCGGCCTGCCGGGGAGGTCCATCGCGTGGGGCGTGTGTTTCGCACTGGCGCTGGCCGCGCTTGGGTACTCGATCGCGTCCGTTCTGTGAGCGCGGCCCTACTGGGCTGCCGGGACAGGCGCGCTGCGGCGATAGACGCGCAGCGCGAGTGTGTAGAAGACGACCAGGATGCCCGCGGCCCATGCCAGGGCGACCCAGAGGTGGGGGCCTGGGGTGCCCTCGGTCAGTAGTGAGCGCATGGTTTCGATGATCGGCGTCATCGGCTGGTTCTCGGCGAAGCCTCTCAGCAATGGCGTCATGGAGTCCGTCGGGACGAACGAGGGGCTGATGAAGATCAGCAGCAGCAGGATGTAGCTGAACGCACCGGCGCCTTCGACCGTCTTTGCCAGCAGGCCGAAGAACATGGCCAGCCAGGTGGTGGCCAGGGTGAAGAGGACCAGAAGCCCGCAGAACAAGAGCCAGGCGGCTGCGTCCGCCGCCGGGCGGAACCCGACGAGGAGCGCCACCATGACCACCAGGAAGCAGGAGAAGAGGGTGGACAGCGTCGATGACAGGGCCTGCCCACTCAGGACCGACGAGGGCGTCACCGGCATGGTCCGGAAACGGCTGATGATGCCTTTCTGGAGGTCCGTGCTGAGACGCACGGCGGCATAGGCGATGCCGCTCGCCACCGTCATGATGACGACCCCGGGCGTGATGAAGTCGACGTACTCGATCGAGCCGGTCTGCTCACCGAGTGCGCCACCGAACACGTAGACGAACAACAGCAACATGGCGATCGGGGTCAAGACGACCGTGATGATCGTGTCGACGCTGCGCGTCGTATGACGAAGGCTTCGCTTCGCCATGGTCCAGGTGTCAGTGAGCGACTCGCATGTCGGTCCTCCTTCTCGTCGTCGAGGATCTTGAAGAACACGTCGTCCAGCGTTGGGAGCTGCCTGGAGAACCCGGTCGGCTCGATCCCGCAGTCGTTGAGCCGGATGAACATGTCCGCCATCTCGGCCACCGAGCCGGTGGTGGCGACGACCAGCTTCGAGTCCACCCGGCTGACCTCGTGCTCCTCGCCGAGAGCCCTCTGCGCCGCGGCCAGCTGCTCCTCCTCGCCGAACTCCAGCTCGACGAGCCCGGTTGGCACCATGGCCTTCAGCTCGTCTGGTGTGCCGCTGGCCACGATCCTGCCGCCGTGGAGGATGGCGATCTCGTCGGCGAGACGGTCGGCCTCCTCCAGGTACTGGGTGGTCAGGAAGACCGTGGTCCCGTTCTCGACCAGTTGCCGGATGGTCAGCCACATGTCGGTCCGGCTCTTGGGGTCGAGCCCGGTCGTCGGCTCGTCGAAGAAGATGATGGGTGAGTCGCCCACCAGGCTCATGGCGATGTCGAGCCGGCGCCGCATCCCGCCCGAGAAGGTCAGCAGGCGGCGGTCGGCAGCCTCGTTGAGATCGAACTTGTCCAGCAGGTCCGCTGCGGTCTGCCCGGGATCGGCGACGCGGCGCAACTCGCCCATCAGCACCAGGTTCTCCCGGGCGGTGAGCACGTCGTCCACCGCGGCGAACTGCCCGGTCAGGCTGATCTGCTCGCGGACCTTGGAGGGTTGCTCCGCCACGTCGAACCCGGCGACGCTCGCCGTGCCGCCGTCGGCGTTGATCAACGTGGTCAGGATGTTGATCGTGGTCGTCTTGCCCGAGCCGTTGGCTCCGAGCAGAGCGAAGACCGTGCCCCGCCCGACGGTGAACGAGACGTCGTGGAGCACCGGTACTCCCTTGTATCCCTTCGCGAGGTTCCTCACCTCGATGGCGTTGGTGCTTTCGTCCATGGTTCTCAGGTCTCTCCTTGCCGTTCGGCACCGACGAGCGTGCGATCAGGACGTCGCCGAACGAGGTCCGGGCGCGGACCTGGACCGTCTCGGCTGACGGTTCGGGGTCGTCGGCGGGGGTGAGGTCGTTGTGGACCCGCCCGAACTTGGTGGCGGCGTCGATCCAGGCCGCCGTGCCCTCCCTGACCCCGATCTCCAGCCCGCCGGAAGCGGTCTCGATGGCCACCGAGCCACGGGCCACCTGGCCGAGCCGGATGTTCCCGTTGGCGGTCTTCACCGTGACGTCGCTGCCCGCATCCTCGATGTGACGTCACCGTTGGCCGACTTGACCCTCACGGTGCCTCCGACCCGGCCGATCCACGTCTTGCCGTTGAGGTTCTTGACGTCGGCGTCGCCGGCCACGACGCCGATGGTCATGTCGCCGGCAGCCACGATCTCGGCCCTGTCGGATGCCTCCTCTACCGCGACGTGTCCGGCGCCGCTGCGCACCCGTAGCGCCCCGGTCTGGTCGAGCCGGACATCGCCGGCGCCCGTCTTCACCTCGACATCATCGAGACGGCCATCGCATCGGAAGTCGGCGAAGCCGGCGTCGGCGCGTAGAGAGGACCTCTCCGGGAGCTCCACGGTCACCTCGACGGAGCCGCCCCGCTTCCATCCGAGGAGGTGTGCAGCGATGCCGCGCGGTTTCGGCGCCTTGATGGAGAGGGTCCCGTTGGCCAGGTCGACGACGGTCTTTCCCGCCGCCTCGACGTCTTCTGGCCGGTCCCGATCGCTCGGATTCACCGCCACCACGGTGTCGGTGCGGTCACTGGCGATGACGTGCACCGCGCCCTGGCTCATCTCGATCGACAAGACGATGGGCTGGTTGGTCTCGAACGTCGGCATGTGCGCTCCTGATCCGTGTCGCTGAAGGGGTGCCGTGGTCGTCAACGGACCCATCCGGTGTATTTCTGGCTGCCTCCCGGGCTGCGCCGTGACATCTGTGCCTGGGTGCCCTCGACGGCGGCAGCCGCGGCGCGGACCAGCCATGCGTTGAGAGACAGACCCTCGCGTCGCGCCGCCTCTTCGATCCTTGCCTTGAGTCCTTCCGGGAGCCGGAGGTTGAGCCGGGAGGTGCCTCCCTCGTCGTCACCGGCGGGGATGACGGTGGGGGAGGCGGCGCCCCCGGAGGTGGCGACGTCGCCGGCCTCGTAGGCCGGCAGGGTCACGACGAAGTCGGGGTCGCTGCCGCGCAGGCGGACTTCCACCGCCCCCGGCGCCAGCTCCCTCGTGATCTCGTCGGCCGCCGCGGAGAGCGCCTCGAGCAGAACGAGGCGCATCGCCGCCTCCAGCCCGGGGGCGAGCCTCTCGACGGCGGCTCTGCTCTCGGGTCCACCCGAATCGGCAGCGGCGACGAGCTGGTCGCGCAGGGTCTCCACGTACATCGCAAGATTCACGTGAGCCACTATGGCACCATATTGGCATTATCAAGTGCCAGATTGAACCAAGGCGGCAGGGGCCGTCGTTCAGTGCGCCGGGGCCGTGGCGGTCATAGCGGCAATCCGCCAGGCGTAGAGGTCAATGGCGCCGATTCGCCCACCGGTCACGGTGTGGACCTCGGCCGTCACCGCTCGCCCGATTCGGGGGGCGAACCCGACGCCGGCGATCGACCTCCCGTGGCGCGCTTTGCATGCAAAGCAGCAGCGGGGTCGAGCTCCGACAGAGCTGTCGGGTCGCCTGTGCGAGCTAGCCACCATGCGCGTGTCAGCTTGTGACTTCCGCGGTCCGGGCATGCGTCCGCCGCCGCGTCGAGGCCGGCAGGGCCTCTCGCGCGCGACGGCCGTCAGTTCTGCCGCATGAACGGTTGCGTCATGTAGAGCGCACGCCCGAAGACCTCATCTGGAATCCCCTCGATGGGCGGCTCGGTCGTGCTGAGCCACTCGAGCGTCAGCGTGTCTCCGTCCACGGACCACCGGTACGTGGTCACGCCGGTGGCGTGGGTCTTCTCGACTCTGTCGCCCTTGACGACGTACTCGGCGTCGTAGTCGATCTCCTCGCGAGGGCCGCTTCTCGGCTTGCCGTAGAGGTCCCATTCCCCGTTGTGGAGGTCCAGGATCAGCGTGGTGCTCGCGGGGATCGGTGTGAGGGGGCGGAACCGCTCTGTCCACTCCGCGAGACCGGCCCGGCGCAATGTCGCGTCCACGTCGCGCGGTGAGATTGGGCCGGTCTGCCAGCTGCCTTCGAGAGGAGACGCGGCGTCGGCGGCTGCGGTCTCGGTGGCCGTGGTTGCCGGGTCTTTCGACGACGTGCCGCTCCCCGTTTCATCGTCCGAGCCGCAGCCGACGAGGAGCATCGCAACCCCCACAGCGGCGAGTGTGATCGGGGGGCGGTGGACGCGGCTCATGTCAGATGCTCCTGGCGGCGAGCCTAAAGAGAGGGAGACACGGCGGTCAAGCCACGAACGCGAGCCGGGTCGACTCCGCGGGCCGGGTACGTCAATGGCGCTGAGCCTGCTGGCCAGCTGGGCCGCGACACCAGATGGAGAGCCCGCCGATGCAGATCACCAGGAACAGTCTGGCGACCGTAGCCGGGCCGAGTGACTGGTTCACCGGCGACGTCTACATCGAACCATCGCCGCCCCCGCCGGCACATCGACGTTCGCCGCTGCACTCGTGCGCTTCACGCCCGGTGCCCGCCGAGCTCGGCGTGGGCGTCATCCGCGTCGATCGAGTCCGGCCCGCGGCTTCAGGCGTCGCCAGGCGCCCCGGACGGCAGCGCCAGCGCCGCCGCGACGGCTGCGAGCAGGAGCACGCCGACGCAGACACCGAAGCCGGTGCGGGCGGCCAGGTCGAAGGCGTCGTCTGACCGCGTCAGCACGAGCTCGCGCAGCGGGCGGCCGACCTCCCGCGCCACGTCCTGCGCCTCCTCGATCGACTCGGTCGCGCGCTCGCGGCGCGCCGCCGTGAGTCGGGCCAGCTTCGCGTCGATCTGGTCGGTGTAGACGGCGGCGAAGACAGTGCCGATGATCGCCACCCCGAGCGCGCCGCCGACCTGGCGGGCAAGCTGGTTGATCGCACCGCCGTCGCCCGCCTTGGCCTCGCCCAGGTCGTTCATGATCACCGCGGTCGCAGGCGCAACGACGAACGCGATCAGCGCACCGATCAGACCCGTCCCGATCAGCACGAGGGCCACCCCGGAGTCCGCGCCGAGCAACATGAACAGCGCCGTCGACGCGGCCAGCAGCACGAGGCCGACCGACAGGACCAGGCGCGCCCCGACCGCCGCGAACACGCGCGCGTTGTAGCGGGCTCCGACCGCCGCGCCGACCCCCAGCGGCGTGAGCAGCAGCCCGGCCTCGAGGACGGAGCGGCCCTGCACGTACTGGAGGTACTGCGGCAGCAGGAACATCGACCCGAGGAAGGAGATGTAGACGCTCAGGATGCAGCCCGCGCCCGCGGCCACCACGGGCCGGGCCAGCGCGCGCACGTCGAAGAGCGGCTCGCGCCGGCGCAGCTCGGCTCGCACGAAGCCCACGCCGGCGCACACCCCGATCACGCCCGAGGCGATCACTCCGGGGCTGCTCCAGCCGGCGTCGGGCCCCTCGATCAATGCGAACACCACGCCGCCGAGCGCCAGGATCGATAGCACGACCCCGACCAGGTCGATCGGCGGGGTGCCCGGCCGCGTCGACTCGGGCAGCACCGCCCGGCCCGCCGGCACGACCAGGATCGCGACTGGCACGTTCACCAGGAACACCGCCTGCCAGCCGACCTCCTTGACGAGCACGCCGCCCAGCATCGGCCCCAGCACCAGCCCTACGCCCGCGACCGCCGCCCACACGCCGAGCGCCTGCGGACGCTCCTCGGGCGGGAACATGACCGCGATCAGCGACAGGGCCGGCGGCAGCACGCACGCGGCCGCCGCGCCCATCAGCGCCCGCGCGCCGATCAGCGCGACCGGGTAGGGAGCGATCGCGCACAGGCACGAGGCGACGCCGAAGCCCGCCATGCCGGCCAGGAACACTCGCTTGCGGCCGAAGCGGTCGGCCAGCCCGCTGCCGAGCAGCAGCAGCCCGGCGAGCGCGACCAGGAAGGCGTCGAGCACCCACTGGAGCTCGCCGATCCCCGCGTTCAGGTCCTCCGAGATGTCCGGCAGCGCGACGTTGACGATCGTCATGTCGATCGCGCTGATGAACATCGCTCCGCAGACGACCAGCAGGCCCTGCTGCCGCTTCGCGTGCGGCGCGTCGCCCTCGAACGGCAGGTGGTGGAGGTGGTGCGGGAACTCGATCAGCGCACCGTAACCTCTGTGCTGGGCGGGTCAGCGCTGGAACACGGTGGAAAGCGGCGATAGCGGGTGCGCGGGGCGGCACGGCTCCTTTGGACTGCGATGAAGGAGGGCCTCCTCTGGTGACACGCTCCGGCTGGCCTTCGCAGGTGGGGTCTGCAGGACAGGCCGAGAGTTGTCCAGCCGGGGCGAGATTCTCCGTCGCGGCCCTTCAGCCGGGTGTGGACGAGCAGCGCCTGATCCTGGTGGTGGAGGACGACCAGGCCACACGGGACTTCCTGGCCGACAACCTCGCGGCGGACGGCTATCGCGTTGTCTCAGCCTCGGGCGTGGGCGAGGGCCTCCGGGCGATTGAGGTGCGCCAGCCCAGCCTCGTGCTACTCGACCTCGCGCTCCAGGACGGCAGCGGCCTCGCACTGCTCGACCGCGTGCGCGCCTCGGACGGCCTGGCGTCGCGGATCGACCCCGCCCTTCCGGTGATCGTGCTCACGGGCAGGCGGGCGAGGCCGATCGGGTGCGGAGCTTCGCGCGCGGGGCAGACGACAACGTCGTGAAGCCGTTCCTCTACGCCGAGTTGCTGGCCCGGATGCGAGCCGTATTGCGGCGCACCGAGGCGCGGCGCGGCCTGGGCGCGCTGCGCGTGGGCGACCTGACGGTGGATCCGCTCACCCGCACAGTTCGGATGGCCGGGCGGCCGATCGAGCTGTCGGCCAAGGAGTTCGCGCTGCTGCAGGCGCTGGCCGACCAACCGACGCGCGTGTTCACGAAGCAGGAGCTGTTGCGCGATGTCTGGGGCTATCGCTCAGCCGGGAATACACGGACGCTCGATGCGCACGCCTGCCGGCTGCGCAAGAAGCTCGGCCCGTCGGTGCGGCCGTTCGTGATCAACGTGCGCGGGGTGGGCTACAAGCTCATAGATGGCCGATTGCATCAGGAGGAAGGCCGCTCGCTGGGCGGCGCCGCGGCCTGACGCTTGGCTCGGTGGCTCGGAGCAATGCTCTGGCCACGGGCTGTCGTGCCTTGTCGTCATTCGTAGCGGAGGGCGTCGGCGGTGGGGATTCGCGTCGCGAGGCGGGCCGGGAGGCTCGTGGCGGCCACGACGAGGAGGACGGTTCCGATCGGGACGAGCGCAAGCCACCACCACGGGGCGATCACGCGCTCTTCGGCGCTCCCCCCGGCGATTCCGAAGACGGTGACGTAGAGGGCGATACCCACCGGAATCGACAGGAGCGCGGCGAGCAGCGCCACGGCGGCGTGGGCGCTGACGACGCTTGAGGCGATCTCTCTGGGGGTGAGGCCGATGGCCTTGAGAACGCCGTAGTCGCGGATGCGCTCGCGGACGGACAGCAGCGCGATCGCGACGAGGGTCGTCGCGGTTATCAGGAGGAGCACGGCATCGAGGGTGTAGACGAGCACAGGGAGCTCGTCGGTGACGTCGCTGATCTCGCCGGTCGGTTGGGCATCGAGCGAGGCCTTCATCGAGAGCGCGAAGACGATCGCCGCGCCGGTGACGGCGATCGCGCCGGCAAGCCGGATGGCTCGCTGGCGCCGGGCGAGGAGGTCCTTGAGACCGAGGGCGAGCGGTATGGGCAACGAGGCGCGGGCGATCGTCCGCACGAGACGCGATCGCGGGGCGGGCGCCGGGGTGCCGGCCTGGATCGCTTGCAGGGCGCTGAAGCGGGTGGCGCGCCGGGTCGACGAGCGCGCGCTGCCGATGAGCACGAGCAGGACGGGGATGCCGGCGACGAGGAGGTGCCATGGGTTGGCCGCGGTCGTCGGCGAGCCGAGCATCGTCTCGGCGGCAGGCGCGGCGAGCCGCGGCGCGAGCAGCGGCCCCGATCGCGAAGCCGATGACCACGGCGATCAGGCCGAGGGCGGCGGACTCGAGCGCGAACACGGTGGTGACCTGACGCGGCGTGAGGCCGACGGCCTTGAGCAACCCGATCTCGCGGTGCTGCGCACTCGCGCGGGCCCCGACCAGGATCGCCACGACCGCGAACACCACGACCAGCAGCACGATCGTGTAGGTCGTCAGGATGATCCCGATCGGCTGCGCGTCGCGCAGCGCCTCCTCGCGCTGGTCCTCCCAGGTCTCGACGAACGCCGTGCCCGCCGGCAAGGATGCCGCGGCGCGCGCGGCAAAGGCCGGCGCCGCGGCGGCGCCCGTCAGGCGGATCGCCTGGGTCCAGTACCAGCGGCTGCGATCGGGCGCGATCCGCTCGAGCGTGGCGCGCGTGACCCAGGCCAGGCCCGGGTTGCTGCGCGGGTAGCGGGGCTGACTGGGTGAGATCGCCGTGCCAAGGATCGGCAACTCGATCGGACCGCCTGCCACTGCGAGCCGGAGCGGCGTTCCGACCTCGAGGCCGAGGGCGTCGGCGAAGCTGCGCTCGAGCACGACGCCGTCCTCACGCAGCGCCGAGCCCGCGGTTCGCACCGGCACGTTGACCCGTGGACGGGCAGGTAGTCCCGCGAGCTGCAACCGGTCCGTGCCGCCGCGTCGCGCGACGCTCGCGGCCGCGATCGGGACGGGCTCGTCGCGCTCGGCGACGCCGGGGAGTGCCGCGATCGCGCGGGCGTCCGCTCGCGAGGCCACATCCGCGAGCACGTGCGCGCCGTTGGCGGCCGTGAAGGTCCGCTGCCAGGGATCGCGCGCTGTCGCGCCCACCTCAAGAGCGAGCACGATGGTCGCCGCCGCGGCGCTGCAGAGCAGAATCGTGAGACGCTCGCGAGCAGGCGCGAGCGGATACCCGCGAAAGCGAGCCTGACCAGCGTCAAGGTCATGTCCGCTCGTCGCGCTCGAAGGGAAGCGCGACCGGGCGCGCGGCCTGCAGCTCGGTCTCGTCGGCCACGAGTCCATCGCGGAGGGTGATCACCCGATCCGCCGCCGCGGCGACGCGCGAGTCATGCGTCACGAGCAGCACCGTCTGACCGCGGTCGCGGGCGCCACGCAGAAGCCCGAGCACCTCGCGGGCCGCCGCAGAGTCGAGGTTCCCGGTCGGCTCGTCGCCGAGAAGGATGTCGGGGGTATTGGCGAGCGCTCGTGCAAGCGCGACGCGCTGCTGCTGCCCGCCCGAGAGCTGGACCGGAGCGGCGGCGTGCTTGTCACCGATGCCAAGCTCGCTCAGCAACTCGTTCGCGGATCGCCGGGCATCCTTCCGGCGCCGGCCGACCAGCAGCAGCGGCAGCTCGACGTTCTCGACCGCGGACAGCGTGGGCATCAGGTTGAAGAACTGGAACACGACCCCGACATGCCGGCGACGTAGTCGTGCCAGCTCGGTCTCGCTCAGCTGGTCGATCCGTTCGCCGTCGAGCCAGACCTCCCCCGCGGTCGGGCGATCGAGGCCGGCGAGCAGGTTGAGCAGGGTCGACTTGCCGCACCCGCTCGGCCCCATGATCGCAACGAACTCGCCCCGTGTGATCGCAAGGTCGACGCCGCGGAGGGCCAAGACCTTCGCGCCGCCGGTGTCGTAGGTCTTCGCGAGGCTTCGCGCCTCGAGCACGTGGGTCATCGCGATTCCTCCTGCGTGGTCAGTCGTTGCTCGATCAGGTCAAGCCATTCCAGGTCCGCTTTTGCGTGCAGGACCGCGCCCTCCACGAGCAGCTCGGCGGCGGCGCCCTTGCCGTTCGCCGCGAGAAGCGCGTCGAGGTCGCGCAGCGACTGCAGATACTCGCGCCGCTGTCGCTCGATGATGGTCCTCGGTTCCGCCAGCCCGGCCGACACGACGACAACGAACTTCATGAAGAACTCGTCCTTGAGCCGCGTCCCGGGAACCGGTGTCTCGATCCAGCGCTCCAGCGCGGCACGGCCCGGCGTCGGTGAGCTCGTACACGCGCTTGCGGCGACTGTCGCCCGCGACGCTGTGGCCGACGACCAGCTCATCGCGTTCCAGCCGCGCAAGCGTCGAGTAGATCTGCCCCGCGTTCAGCGCCGGCAACAGCTCTCCGAATTCCTGCTGCAGAGCTTGCCCGAGCTCGTAGCCATAGCCGTCTCGCCGGCGAGGAGGGCAAGGAAGAGCTCCCGCATAGATACTGCGAACATATACGCGCTATCTATTGCTGTCAAGAGCTTGATCAACGGTTCCCGCGCCGGGGGCGAACTTCACCGTCCCACCAGCTATCAAGGACATGAGACCGACCCGTTCGACGGCGCGGCCACCCACTCCGACAACGGAGGCGCTGTGACCCTCGCGCTGCTGGTGCTGGCGGGCCTGTCCTGCGCCGCCGGGCTCGGGGCGCAGCTGCGGCTGCGGCGCCGGCTGGAGCTGGTGGCGCGGGCCGAGCACGAGCTGCGCGGGCCCGCCACGGCGCTCGAGCTCGCCTGCCGCGGGATGCGGCGAGGACGCGGGGGCGGGCCACGCGGTCGGTGATCGAGGCGCAGTTGGAGCGGCTGCGGGCGGGCCTCGCAGAGCTCGCGGCGGCCCGCAGCGGACAGAGGCCGCGCAGCGCCGAGCCGCGGCCGGCCGAGCTGCGCTCGGCCACCCGTGTCGCGCTGGCGCCCTGGGAGCTCGAGCCGGGCAGTGCCGGCTTCGACTGGCTCGGAGGGCCGGCGCTGACGACGCTGGACCGCGGGGAGCTGGCGCGGGTGCTGGGGAACCTGATGGCCAACGCCGCCGAGCACGGCGCCGGCGAGATCCGCGTGAGCGGCCGGACCACTCCGCGCGCCGTGCGGATCGAGATCCGCAATCCGACCGGCGCGAAGGCCCCAAGCGCCAAGGCAGATCGGGGCCGCGGCCTGGGCATCGCCGAGCGGGCCGCGCGCGAACTCGGTGGCCGGCTTCTGGTGGAGGTCGGCGACCTGGAGACCGTGGCCGTACTCGAGCTGCCCCGGCGGGCAGGAGGTGACGAGGGCGTGGCCGCGTGAAGGCGCGCCGGCGGCGGGGGTTTCTGCTGCTGGCGGTGGCGCTTGCGGCCGGGGGCCTGGCGGCCTCGCAGGCAAGGCAGCGCGAACAGAACGTGGAGGCGCGCGTGGGACCGCTGGTGGAGGTGCTCGTGGCGGCGCGCGATCCTGCCGGCGGACGCACGGATCACCAGCCGCTCGGTTGCTCTCAAGCAGGTTCCCGCGCGCTACGTGGCGCCAGACGCGCTGCGGCGCGGCCGGCCAGGTGGAGGGCGCGCGCACCGCGGTGCCGGTGGCAGCGGGCAGCTATCTCACGGCGAGCCACCTCGCGGGACCGGTGGCTCCGGGCAGCCCGGGACGGACCAGGCGCTCGGACGCGGGGAGCGCAGCGTCGAGGTGGAGGTGGTTGGCGCAAGCGCGCTGGCCGAGGCCGGCGCCGGCGCGCGGGTGGACGTGGTGGTCTCCACGGAGCCGGGCGGCTCGGGCGGGCGCAGCTTCGTGGCGCTGGCCGACGTCGAGCTGCTCAGCCTGCGCGACCACTCCGGCGCGGCCGCGTACGGAGGAGCGGAGGAGGAGGCCCCCGCCGCCGACGCGGGGCTGGCGACCCTGCGCGTGACGCTGCGCCAGGCGGTGTACCTGACCGCCGCCGACAACTTCGGTCGCGAGATCCGCCTGCTGCTGCGGCCGCCCGGCGACCGCAGCACCACGGGAGCCGACGTGAGCGCGGACGAGCTGTGAGGGCGACCACCTCGGGCTACGCGCTTCGGCGTGAGCACCTCTACCTCGCCGTCCGGGCGGCCCAGCAAGGCGCATTCGGCCATCCCGAGGAAGAGGCCGTGCTCCACGACTCCCGCCACCTGCTTGATGGTCACGTCGAGCTCCGCCGGGTCCGCGCCCTCAGGCAGCACGCAATCGAGGATGAAGTGCCCCTCGTCGGTGAGGTAGGGCTCGCCCTCGTCGGTCTCGCGCCGACGGGCATCGGGCAGAAGCGAGCCGAGCCGGCGGCGCGTGTCGCGCCAGGCGAAGCGGGTGACCTCCACCGGCAGCCGGAAGTGCTCGCCCAGCCGGCGTGACCTTCTTCGGAGTCTCGGCCACGACCACGAAACGGCGCGCGGCGCAGATCACGATCTTCTCGCGCAGCAGCGCGCCGCCCCCGCCCTTGATCAGCCCCACGTCAGGCCCCACCTCGTCGGCCCCGTCGAGCGCGAGGTCGAGCTCCACCGTGCCGTCCAGCTCGATGATCTCGATGCCCACGCCCTGAGCCAGTTCGCTCGTCCGGTTGGACGCCGTGGCCGCGCGCAGCCCGCCGCCGCGCGCGCCCAGCAGCTCCACGACCTTCCAGACCGCGCGCCCGGAGCCGAGTCCGATGGTCATTTCGGGCTCGACGTACTCGATCGCGGCTTTCGCCGCCGCTGTCCGCGCGATGTCGTCGGGATCGCTCGCCATCGGCCGGAGCATCCCATGACGAGCGGCAGATCTGGCGCCTGGAATCGGTTCATCGGCCGCTAGACTCTCTGCTTACCCAACGTAAGTAGGTGACGAAATTGGCAGCTGAAACCCTCTTGCTGGTCCCGGTGGACGACTCCGTCGTCTTCCCGAACATGTCCGTCACGCTGGCGATCGACGCCGGTGACGAGGAGCGCGTGGTGCTCGTGCCGCGCAAGGGCGACCAGTTCGCGAGCGTCGGCACGGTTGCGACCGTGACCGAGCGCGTACGGCTGCCCGGAGGCGGACGAGCCGTGGCGCTCGACGGCTCTCTATCGCGGTCGGATCGGTGCCGCGCACACGGGCCCGACAGGCTCTCTCCGCGTGGAGGTTGAACCTCATCCCGACGCGGAGCCGGTCGACGGTCGAACCAGAGAGCTCGAGCGGGAGTACCGCGCGGTGGTCGAGGAGATCCTCGAGCTGCGCGGCGACGACGGTCGAGTGTCGGCGTTCCTGCGCTCGATCAGCGAGCCGGGCGCCCTGGCGGATACCACGGGCTACTCGCCCGATCTTTCCTACGACCAGAAGGTCGAGGTGCTGGAGGAGCTCGACGTGACCGAGCGGCTGGCCCGCGCGCTCGAGCTTCAGCGCGAGCGGCTGACCGAGCTGCAGGTGCGTGCCCGCATCCGCGACGACGTCCAGTCGGGCGCCGAGAAGCAGCAGCGCGAGTACTTCCTGCGCAAGCAGATGGAGTCGATCCGCAAGGAGCTCGACGAGGACGACGCGTCGATCGTCGAGGAGTACCGCACGAAGATCGAAGAGGCCGGCATGCCCGAGGCCGTGCGCGAGCAGGCCGAGCGTGAGCTCGGGCGCTTCGAGCGCATGGGCGAGCAGTCCGGTGAGGCTTCGATGATCCGCTCCTACCTCGACTGGCTGATCGCCGTGCCGTGGTCGGAGCGCTCCGACGAACGGCTCGACCCGGTGAACGCGCGTGAGGTGCTGGACGCCGACCACGCCGGTCTCGAGGACGTGAAGGACCGGATCGTCGAGTACATCGCCGTGCGCAAGCTGCGCGAGGAGCGCGGCATCGCGGAAGACAAGAAGTCAGGAGCAATCCTCACGCTGATCGGCCCGCCCGGCACGGGCAAGACCTCGATCGGCGAGTCGATCGCCAGGGCCACCGGCCGCGAGTTCGTGCGCATGTCGCTCGGCGGCGTGCGCGACGAGGCCGAGATCCGTGGCCACCGGCGCACGTACATCGGCGCTCTGCCGGGCCGCCTGGTTCGCGCCCTGCGCGACGCCGGAACGATGAACCCGGTGATCATGCTCGACGAGGTCGACAAGGTCGGTGCCGACTGGCGCGGCGACCCAAGTGCGGCCCTGCTCGAGGTGCTCGACCCGGCTCAGAACCACTCGTTCCGCGATCACTACCTCGACGTCGAGCTCGACCTGTCCGAGGTCGTGTTCATCGCCACCGCCAACATGGCGGAGACGATTCCGGCGCCGCTGCTCGACCGCATGGAGGTCGTGCGCTTCGACGGGTACACCACCGAGGAGAAGGTCGCGATCGCGCGTGGCTACCTGTGGCCGCGGCAGCTCGAGCGCAACGGCCTGCGCGAGGACGAGGTGGAGGCGTCGGACGAGATCCTGCGCACCGTGGTCAGCGAGTACACGCGTGAGGCCGGCGTCCGCAACCTCGAGCGCGAGCTCGGGACGCTGCTGCGCAAGACCGCCACTCGGATCGCCTCGGGCAAGGTGGAGGCCGCCGTGGTCCTCGACACGGACGATGTGCGGGACGCCCTCGGGCGCCAGCGCTTCTTCCAGGAGTCGGCAGCGCGCACCGCGGTCCCCGGCGTGGCCACCGGCCTGTCGGTGACCGGTGCGGGCGGCGACGTGCTGTTCATCGAGGCCACCTCGATGAAGGGCAAGGACGGCCTGGTGCTCACGGGTCAGCTCGGCGACGTGATGAAGGAGTCGGCGCGCATCGCCCTCTCCTACGTGCGCGGGCACTCGGACTCTCTCGACATCGACGGGGACGCGTTCGATGGCCGGGAGTACCACGTCCACGTACCGGCGGGAGCGATTCCCAAGGACGGCCCGAGCGCCGGAATTACGATGACCACCGCCCTCGCCTCGCTGCTGAGCGGCCGGCCGGTCAAGCACACGGTGGGCATGACCGGTGAGGTCACGCTCCAGGGCCGGGTGCTGCCGATCGGCGGTCTCAAGCAGAAGGTCCTGGCGGCGCACGCAGCAGGCCTCACGGACGTGATCCTGCCTGAGCGCAACCGCGCCGACCTCGACGACGTCCCGGAGGAGGTCCGGGAAGAGATGACCTTCCACCCGGTGATGACGATCGGCGAGGTTCTGGACCTCGCCCTCGAGCCAGCGCCCACCCCCGCGCTGGCCTAGGGCGAGACCTCCCCGGGCGCGCCGGCCTTCCCCGGGCCGGCGCGCCCGCCGCGGTGCCGTAATTCGCCGCGGGCCCCCAGGTTGGACGGGTGCCAATCCCGTCACCAGGAGGATCCCGTGAAGCACCTCACCGCCACCGCCCTGACCGCCGCCCTCGTGCTCGGCTGCGCCGCTCCCGCTCTCGCCGACGAAGACCCTGAGCGCAACGCGACCGCGCCCACGAGCTGGCACTGGGCCGCCGAGAAGACCGCCGCTGAACTCGACCAGATCGAGAAGGACAACGGCGAGCGGGTCATCTCGATCAATGTGGCCAACGACATCGGCACGCGCTTCACCGCTGCGCTGGTGCGCAACAGCGGCGTGTACCAGCGCGACGGCGACTGGTTCCGCGGGATGACCCGCGACGAAGTCGTGGCGCTGACCAAGGGACAGGACCGGCGTCTCGTCGACCTCGAGCCCTACAGCCTCGGCTTCGGCGGCACTCGCTTCGCCGGCGTGACGGTGCCCAACAGCGGCCCGTCCGCCAAGGGCTGGTGGTGGAACTACGACCTCACGCCCGCCCAGGTCAGGAAGGACATCAAGAAGCACAAGATCCGCCTCGTCGACCTGTCGTATTACGTCAAGGCCGGGAAGCGCCGCTATGCCTACGTCGGCATCAAGAACAAGGGCGCCGACCAGCGCGCCTGGTGGTGGTACTACCGCAAGTCCAAGGCCCAGGTCAAAGCGCTGCTGAACAAGAACAAGGCCCGTCTTGTCGACGTGGAGCGTGAGGGAGCCACGCGGCTGACGGTGGTCATGGTGAAGAACGACGGCAAGTTCGCTCCGCCGATCGGCAACGTGACCGGCAAGAAGCTGAACGAGCTCGTGCAGTCGAACGGCGTCCGCATCACCGACCTCGAGCCCGACGGCAAGAAGTTCTGGGCCACGACGGTCGACAACGTCCCCTCAGAGACGGCTCGCATCCGTTCGATCATCCGCTCGGGCCCATACCGCGACAGCTACTTCGGCGCCTTCTCGAAGCAGGTGGACGGCCCGACCCACGTCGGCCTGGCACACGAGGCGGCCTACCAGCCGATGAGCGTCCTCAAGCTCGTCCCCCACCTCTACGCCATGGACCGCTTCGACCAGGGGACGTGGAGCCTCGACACGATGAGGGTGTACTGGAAGGCGCCCGAGGGCAGCCCGGACGCAGTCGTCTGCCCCGGGACGCTCGGCGAGCTGAAGACCTACTCGGACACCCTGCGCAACACGCTGAGGCGCGGACTCGTCGAGTCGCTCGGCCGCGCGCACGAGACGCTCCTCAACACCTACAAGCCCGAGAACATCACGGCGCGGATGCACGAGCTGGGGCTCGAGCGCACCGACATCTACTACGGCTGCCAGCACCCCGGAAAGCCGAACTGGCTGTCGAATCGCAGCACCCTCACCGAGATGGGCGAGCTGTTCGAGGGGGTCGACACCCGCCGCTTCTTCCCGAACAAGTGGCTGACCACCCGCAACGAGTTCTACGGCCTCGTCGCCGACTGGCCCACCGACTGGCTGCGGCCCGTGGTGGAGCAGGAGGCCGCCCTGCAGGGCAAGACCGGCAAGGTCGCCGACTTCATGAGCCGGGTGACCTTCGACGGCAAGGGCGGAGGGGTCGACAACGGCTCCGACGCCGACGGCTGGGTCTCCGGCCGGGCGCTCTCCTACCGCATCACGCTCCCGTTCAAGAAGAGCGGGCCGGTGCGGCGGGGTGGCTCGCCCTACGAGGCACGCCCGTTCGTCGGCGGCTTCTTCGCCAACGGCATCCCCGGTCCGTGCCACGAGGGCACGGCCAACGACGACCCGGACAGCGTGAGCGACGAGTGCAGGAACTGGGCGGCCGGGATGGGGATGGCCTTCCGGGGACTTCCGGGCGAGCTGCAGCGAACCTCCATTCGCCAGGCTCTGGCCACGTGGTAGGCCTCAGCCGCGCGGGTCGGCCACGATGCGCACATCCACGCCGGGCAGGCGTCGCATCAGCCGCTCGGGCAGCCATTCCGACATGCGCGACAACGCCCCTCGGGCCCGCGGCTGGCCGAGAATGACGTAGGTGGTGCCGCGGTCCGCCGCCACGCGGGCCGCGGCTTCCGCCACGTCGTCGCCCTCCTCGACGATCAGGTTTGCTCCGAGGTCCCCGGCCAGGCGGCGCAGGGCCTCGAGCCGCTGGCGCTCCTCGCCTCGCGGCGGATCCCCCGGCGGCGCCACGTAGAGCAGGTCGAGGTCGCCACCGAGACGCTGCGCCGAGCGCCACGCGCGGCGCACCAGGCGCTGCGAGCTCTCCTCGGGCGTGACCAACGCGAGCACCCGCTCGGCCACCGCCATCGGGGCATCGCCGAAGAGCTTCTCCTCACGCGTCCCGAGTGCCTCGGCGGGGGTGATCAGCCGCCGCGACTCCACCTCCTCGGCCACCTGGCGCAGGGCGACCTCGCGCAGCGAGGAGAGGTTCTCCACCCTGAAGAAGCTGTTGAGCGCGGTGGGGATGCGCTCGGGCGGGTAGACCTTGCCCTCGCGCAGCCGCTGGATCAGCGCCTCGGGGGTCAGGTCCATCAGCACGACCTCGTCGGCGCTGGCCAGCACGCTGTCGGGGAAGGTCTCGCGCACGCGCACGCCGGTGAGCTCGGCCACGCGGTCGTTGAGCGACTCGAGGTGCTGGACGTTGACCGTCGAGAAGACGTCGATGCCCGCGTCGAGGACGTCGCCGATGTCTTCGTATCGCTTGTGGTGCTCGAAGCCGGGCGCGTTCGTGTGCGCCAGCTCGTCTATCAGGCACAGCTCGGGGGCGCGTTGGAAGATGGCGGGAAGGTCCATCTCCTGCAGCTCCGTCTCGCGGTACTCGACCTTCCGGCGTGGGATCACCTCGAGCCCCTCGGCCATCGCGGCGGTCTCGGCGCGGCCGTGCGTTTCGAGGATGCCGATGACCACGTCGCGGCCGTCCGCCTTGGCCGCGTGGCCCTCCTGCAGCATCCGGTAGGTCTTTCCGACCCCGGCCGCCATCCCGAGGAAGATCTTGTAGTGCCCGCCCCCGTCCTGGGCCGCCATCGGGCGGGAGGCTACGCGCCCAGCACGTTGTGGATCAGGAGATCGAGCAGTTTGATGCCCACGAAGGGCGCCACCAGGCCTCCGAGCCCGTAGATCAGGAGGTTGCGCCGTAGCATCGCGGTGGCGCCCACGGGCCGGTAGCGCACGCCGCGCAGAGCGAGCGGCACGAGCAGCGGGATGATCAGCGCGTTGAAGATGATCGCCGACAGGATCGCCGACTCCGGGGTGCCCAGATTCATGATGTTGAGCGACTCGAGCGGCCCATTCGCCTCGCCCGCGGCCGCGTAGGTGGCCGCGAACATCGCCGGCAGAATCGCGAAGTACTTGGCTACATCGTTGGCCACCGAGAACGTTGTCAGGGCACCGCGCGTGATCAGAAGCTGCTTTCCGATCTCGACGATCTCGATGAGCTTCGTCGGATTGGAGTCGAGGTCGACCATGTTGCCCGCCTCGCGCGCGGCCTGGGTGCCGGTGTTCATCGCCACGCCGACGTCGGCCTGGGCGAGCGCCGGCGCGTCGTTGGTGCCATCGCCGGCCATCGCCACCAGCCGGCCCTCGCGCTGCTCGTCGCGGATCAGGTCGAGCTTGTTCTCCGGGGTCGCCTCCGCAAGGAAGGTGTCCACGCCGGACTCGTCCGCGATCTTGGCCGCCGTGAGCGGGTTGTCGCCGGTGACCATGACGGTGCGGATGCCCATCGCCCTGAGCTGGTCGAAGCGGTGGCGCATGCCCTCCTTGACCACGTCCTTGAGGTAGATCACCCCGAGCACCTGGTTGTCCCGGGCCACCGCGAGCGGCGTGCCGCCCTCACGGGCGATTGCCTCCACGTTGGCCTCGAGCTCGGGCGGCGCGTGGCCGCCATCGTCGCTCACGAACTTGACGATCGCGTCCCCGGCGCCCTTGCGCAGCCGGGCGCCGTCGATGTCGACGCCGCTCATGCGCGTCTCGGCCGAGAACGGCACGAAACGCGCCGACGGGTCGAAGTGCTGTTCGCGGAGCCCGTACTGCTTGGCCAGGACGACGATCGAGCGGCCCTCGGGTGTCTCGTCGGCAAGCGACGACAGCTGGGCCGCCTCGGCCAGGTCGGTCTCCTGCACCCCGGGCATGGGGATGAACTGAGTGGCCTCGCGGTTGCCGAGCGTGATCGTGCCGGTCTTGTCCAGCAGCAGCACGTCCACGTCGCCCGACGCCTCCACCGACCGCCCGGACAGCGCCAGCACGTTGCGGCGCACCAGCCGGTCCATCCCGGCGATTCCGATGGCCGACAGCAGCGCGCCGATCGTGGTTGGGATGAGCGACACCAGCAGTGCGATCAGCGTGGTGATCGACACGTCGGTGCCGGTGAACTCGGCGAACGGGCGCAGCGAAACGACCACGACGAGGAAGATCAGCGTGAGCCCCGAGAGCAGGATCCCCAGGGCGATCTCGTTCGGGGTCTTGCGTCGCTCGGCGCCCTCAACGAGCGCGATCATGCGGTCGAGGAAACTCTCGCCCGGCTCCTGGGTGATCTCGACGACGATGCGGTCCGAGAGCACCCGGGTGCCGCCTGTGACCGCGCTGCGGTCGCCGCCGGACTCGCGGATCACCGGGGCCGACTCGCCCGTGACGGCGGATTCGTCCACCGAAGCGATGCCCTCGATCACGGTTCCGTCACCGGGGATGAGCTCACCCGCCTCGACGACAACCACGTCGCCGCGCTGGAGCCGGGAGGCGGACTTCTCGCCGCCGTCGCGCAGATGGGCGACGGTTTCGGTGCGCATCGAGCGCAGGGCGGCGGCCTGGGCCTTGCCGCGGCCCTCGGCGAGTGCCTCGGCCAGGTTGGCGAACACCACGGTCAGCCACAGCCAGAGGGCCACCGTGCCGGTGAACCAGGCGGGCTCGTCGCCACCCCCGAGCGGCTCGCCGCCGAACACCTGCTTGAGCCAGGCGAAGGTCGTGATCACGGCGCCGATCTCCACGACGAGCATCACCGGGTTGCGGAACTGGATCCGCGGGTCGAGCTTGGTGAAGCTCGCGATCAAAGCGGGGATCAGCGTCTCGCGGGTGAGCATGCTCTGGGCGCGCTTCTCCATCAGGCGGCCTCCGCCTCGAGCGCGAGGTTGAGCTCCAGCACGTTCACGCCCGGCTCGCCGAGCACGCCGAGGCCGCGGTTGTCGGTGTTCTCATCAATCAGCTCCTGGACTCGTTCGAGCTCGAGCCCCCGCTCCTCGGCGACGCGCCGGGCCTGAATCTCGGCGTTGGCCTCCGAGATGTGCGGGTCCACGCCCGATGCGGACGTCGTGACCGCGTCGACCGGTACGTCGGCGCGCTGCAGGCCGGGGTTGTAGGGCCGCTCCAGCTTGAGGTAGGCGGCCAGGTTCTTCTCGAAGAGATCGGCCAGTTCCCTGTTGTTCGGCCCCAGGTTGTTGAAGAAGGTGCCGGCGGGGTTGTAGCCGGTCGCCGAGGGGCGCGACTGGAAGAAGGCCGGGTCCGCCTTGAAGTCCTGCCCGATGAGGCGTGATCCCACGACCTCGCCGTCGCGCTCCACCTGGCTCCCGTCGGCCTTGTCGGGGAACAGCACCTGCGCCACACCGGTTGTGAGGAGCGGGTAGGCCAGTCCGAGCAGGAGGGTGAACACGATGATCGCGGTGATGGATGCAGTCAGGTCTTTTCGCATTTCAGAAGAGCTGGTCGGTGAGGGCTTGGACGACCGGACCGAGCAGCAGCGCCGGGAAGAAGGTCAGCGCCGCGACGATCACGATCACGAAGATGAGGAGGAAGGCGAAGGTGGGTGTGTCGGTCCGGAACGTGCCGGCACCGGCGGGAGCGACGCGCTTGGTCGCGAGCGAACCGGCCACGGCCAGGGCGGCGAGCAGCGGCACGAAGCGGGCGAACAGCATCGCCACCCCGCCGAGCAGGTCGGCGAAGGTGATGCCGAACGCGCCCTCGTTGCCGGGTGCGTTGGGCTGCACGAAGCCCGTGTAGCCGGCGAAGGCCGAACCGTTGTTGTTGCCCTGCGACGTGTAGGCGTAGAGCGTCTCGGAGAAGCCCTGGGGCCCCGGGTTGTAGATCGAGGGCGCCCCCCACTTGGTGGCTATCGCCAGCGTGGTGAAAACGAGCACGGCAAGCGCGGGATAGAGCGTCCCGACGAGGACGAACTTCACCTCACGCGCGCCGATCTTCTTGCCGAGGTACTCCGGCGTTCGCCCCACCATCAGCCCGGCTATGAAGACCGCCAGCAGGACGAACAGCAGCATCCCGTAGAGGCCCGAGCCGACGCCTCCGAAGATGACCTCCCCGGTCATCATGTTCACGAGCGCAACGCTGCCGCCCGCCCCGGTGTAGGAGTCGTGCGCGGAGTTGACGCTGCCGTTGGAGGCCGCGGTGGTGATGGCGGCCCACATCGCGCTGTTGGCGATCCCGTAGCGCTGCTCCTTGCCCTCGAGGTTGCCGCCCGTGGTGCCGTCCTCGGAGACGGTCGCCACCTCGGCCGCCTTCTGCGCCGGCGAGCCGTTCTGCTCCGCGGCGTAGGTGGCGCCGATCCCGATCACGAGCATCAGCGCCATCGCGGCGTAGAGCGCCCAGCCCTGGCGCCGGTTGCCGACCATCCGCCCGAAGGTGGCGGTCAGCGCGGCTGGGATCAGCAGGATGAACAGGACCTCGATGAAGTTCGAGATGCCGGTGGCGTTCTCGAACGGCATCGCGCTGTTGACGTTGAAGAAGCCGCCGCCGTTGGTGCCGAGCTGCTTGATCGCTATCTGGGAGGCGGCCGGCCCGAGCGCGAGCGACTGCTCGACGCCCTGGACCGTGTTGTAGGTCACCCATCCGCTCAGGGTCTGGATCACGCCCTGCGAGACCAGGACCAGCGCGCCGATGAACGACAGCGGAACGAGGATGTAGAGCAGCGTGCGTGTCAGGTCCTGCCAGAAGTTCCCGAGCTGGGCCACGCCACGGCTCGCGAACCCGCGGATAACCGCGGCCAGCACGGCCATGCCCACGGCGGCGGAGATGAAGTTCTGGACGGCCAGGCCGGCCATCTGCGAGAAGTACGACAGGGTCGTCTCGCCGCCGTAGTACTGCCAGTTCGTGTTCGAGATGAACGACGAGGCGGTGTTGAAGCTGAGGTCCCAGGTGCCGGAGTCGAACCCCTCCGGGTTGAAGGGATGGATCCCCTGGGTGCGCAGGATCACGTAGAGGGCGACCCAGAACAGCGCGCTGAAGATGAGCGTCGTGCGGGCGTAGCCCTTCCAGTCCTGCTGCGCGTTGGGTTGACCCGCAGCGCGCGGTAGAAGAGCCGCTCCACGGGCGCGAGAACGGGCGTGAGCAGCACGCGCTCGTTGCGATAGACGCGCGCCATGTAGCCGCCGAGCACGGGCGTGAGGGCGGTGAGGACCGCCAGGAAGATCGCTATCTGCAGCCAGCCCTGAGCGCGTCACAGGCGCTCACCGCGAAACAGGGCGTAGAGGAGGTAGCCGAAGACCAGCACGGACACGATCAGGCCGAAGAGCTCGGCGCCGCTCATACGCGCTCTAGGCCCTCGATGAGGGCGAACACGGCGGCGAAGCACGCGAGCGCGATCACGACAGAGAGAAGATCGGAGAAGATCTCCATCAGCCGAGGAGCAGGGCGCTGCGCGCGTGGCGGAGAGCGCCCGTCGAGGGATTGCCGCAATGGTCTCCACGATAGAGCGCCGAGCCACCATCCGTGAGCAGGCGCTCGATCAGCGCCACGCCGCGCACGGAGACGCGCTGGTCGGTGTCACGCAGCTCGCCGGCGAGCGAATGCAGCAGGGCGCGCTGCTCGAGGATTGCGGCACGCCGAAGGGGCACGGCCGAGCTGTAGGGGCTCGGGCGTTCCTCCGCTGCATCGATCACCCGCTCGATGGCCTGGGCGAGCACCCGGCGGTGGCGTCGACGACAGAAGCTGCTGAGAACGACGCTCAAGCTCAGGGCTGGACGACGGGCGCGCCCCCTCCGCGAGGCGGCGCCCCAGGGCGCCCCGCCGCAGGAAGACCCGGCCTCTCAGAAAGAGGGGCGACCGGTTCAGAGAGCCCTCTGGACGTGTGAGGGTCGTGGACATGCATCGAGCATGTGGCCCGCCGCCTCAAGCCGTCATCAAGATTCCGGCCTTCGGGATAAAGATGTCGTGAAGGCGGGCTGCGCTCTACTCCGCGAAGCGGTAGCCCACGCCCGGGTCCGTGACGATGTAGCGCGGCCTTCCGGGTTCGGGCTCGATCTTGCGCCTCAGGTTGGCCACGTGCACGCGCAGGACCTGGGTGTCGTCCGCGTAGCCGGTCCCCCACACGTCGCTCAGCAGGCTGCGGTGGGTCAAGAGGCGCCCGCGGCCGCGCATGAGCGCGTGCAGTAGGTCGAACTCGGTGGGGGTGAGGTGCACCTCACGGTCGCCGACCGTCACGCGGTGGGCGGCGAGGTCGAGCTCGAGGCCGTCCGCGCTGAGCACGGGCTCGTCGCCGGTGGGCGCCGCCGCCGCACGGCGCAGCCCTCGCTTGAGCCGCGCCAGAAGCTCCCCGGGGCCGAAGGGCTTGGTCACGTAGTCGTCCGCGCCGGCATCGAGCGCGCGGATCTTCTCTCCCTCGTCGCCGACGGCCGACAGGACGATGATCGGCATGTCGCTCCATTCGCGAATCGAGCGGCAGACATCGATGCCGTCCCCGTCGGGAAGCACGAGGTCGATGATGGCCGCGTCGGGACGCTGCACGGCGGCGGCGTCGAGGGCCTCGCCGGCCGTTGCGGCGCTGATTGGCTCGAAGCCCGCGTCGCGAAGGATCACCTTGAGCGCGCGCAGGATCTGCAGCTCGTCGTCGCAGACGAGGATCCGGGCGCCGGTGCTCATCCCTCCGCGCCGTGCTCGGCCGCGGCGGGGCTCGCGGGCACCTCCGCCGGGATCGGCACCTGAATCACGAAGCTCGTGCCCTGCCCCGGCAGCGACTCGGCCCGGATCCGACCGCCGTTGGCCTCCAGGAAGCCCCGCGCGATCGCCAGACCCAGCCCCGAGCCGCCCTCGCCGTCCCGCTCGCGCGAACGGTGGAACGGCTCGAAGATTCGTTCGAGCTCGTCGCCCGCGATCCCCGGGCCGCGATCGGACACGCGCAGGATCACGAACCTGTCCGCGGCGCGGCCCCGGATCGTCACCGGGCCCTCGCCGGCGAAGCGGCTGGAGTTCTCGAGGACGTTGGCCAGCGCGCGTTCGAGCTGCGCCGCATCGGCGCGCACCAGAGGCAGGTCCGGGTCGAGCTCGACGTCGTAGCCCGCCACGCGGCGCGGGCACCGACTCGAGCGCGGCATTGACCACCTCGTCGATGGCGCACCAGTCGGGACGCGGGTCGGCGCTTCCCGCCTGCAGGCGCGAGAGGTCGAGCAGGTTGTCGACCAGACGTGAGAGGCGCTCGCTCTCCGTCGCGATGACCGAGGACAGCTCCTTCCGCTGAGCGTCGCTGAGCGTGTCGGAGCTGAGCCCGCCCGCCGCCGTCCTGATCGCGGTGAGCGGGGAGCGCAGGTCGTGCGAGACGGTGCGCAGGAGCGTCGTCTTCACCACGTTGCTGCGCCGCAGCGCCTTGGTCTCGATCACCTGTGACTCGAGCTCCCCGCGCCGCCGGGCCGCACCCACAAGGGTCTCGAGCGCGGGCACCACGCGGTCCTGAAGCGCATCGAGGACCTCGCGATCCGTGCCGGCGGGCACCAGCACCGTGCCGATCCGGCTGCCCCCGACGATCAGCGGGAGCGCGCGGCGGCGGTCGTCGGAGTCGACCCAGGTGAGCTCGACCGACACGCTGGGCAGGTCGTACGCCTCGGCGATTCGCTTGGCCACCGCCCTGCAGCGAGTCCTCGCCACTCGACCCTCCGAGCAAGAGCCGCGCCATCTCGGCCGTGAGATCCGCCTCGCGGCGGCCGCGCTCCGCCTCCTCGGCGCGTGTGCGCGCCGATCCGGCCAGGGTGCTCGTGACGAGCGCCGCGATCATGAAGACCGCCAGCGCAACCCAGTTCTCACCCTCGGCGATCGAGAACTCGCCGGTGGGCGGTATGTGGAAGTAGTTCCAGGTGGCGGCGCTCAGGAGCGCGGTGAGGATGCCCAGCCAGAGGCCCCAGTAGGAAGACACCAGCAGCACGGCGAGCATGTAGATCACGCCCGTGGAGACCACGGGCACGAGCTCGCGCAGCCCGAAGATCGCCGCCGTGGTGAAGGCCACCGCGGCGATGGTCACCGCGAGGCCGACGGCAATCGAACGCGATCCCGTCATACGGACTGCGTGAGGCCGCCGTCCACCAGCAGAGCCTCGCCCGTGATGTAGCCCGCGCGCTCCGAGCAGAGGAAGGCCGCCGCGGCCCCGAGCTCCTCGGGCGCGCCCAGACGACCGGTCGGGAACCTCGTCGCGGGCCACCTCCTCGGCCTGCTCCAGCGAGCCGTAGAGCTCGGCCAGCCGGTCGGTTGCCACCCGGCCCGGAAGCAGCGAGTTGAAGGTCACCCCGTCTCCCGCGTACTGGCGGGCGAGGGTCTTGAAGGCGCCGATCACGCCCGGACGATGGCTGTTGGAGAGCATCAGCGCCGGGTTGGGCTCCAGCACGGTCGAGGAGGCCACGTTGAGCACGCGGCCGAAGCCGCGTTCGCGCATTCCGGGAAGCACGTGCCGGATCAGCTCGATGGGGCGCCACCACCAGCTCGCGGTGCGCCTGCCTCCCACTGCTCGACGGTGAAGCCGAGCGGCTCGCCTCCCGGCGGGCCGCCCGTGTTGATCACCACTATCTCCGGCGCGGCCGAGGTCCTGCTCGACGCTCTTCAGGAGAGCGGGGATGCCCTCGAGGTCCAGCGTGTCGTGCACGTAGGCGCTGGCCACCGATCGCGGCCGGCCGCCTCCTCGAGGCGCTCGCGGCCACGCGCGCTCATGGCGACGCGCGCGCCCTCCGCCGCCAGTTCCGAGGCGATTGCGAGCCCGATGCCCTGCGAAGCGCCGGTCACCAGCGCAACCTTGCCGCTAAGCCCGAGGTCCATCGCGGCCAGCGTACTCCCCGCTGCATGTAGGGTCGTCTCCGATGCCGGGCCTGCGCATCCTGCTCCGCATCGCGCCCTTCTTCGTGGGCGCGCTTGCCGTGGCCGTGTGGCTGCGGCGCAGGCGCGTCGAGCGCACGCCGCTGCCGCCGCCGCCGGCGCGGCCGGTGCTCGAGCCGTCATCCGCGCCGGCGGCTCCGAAGCTCCCCGAGGCCACGCCCGAGTCCGCCGCCGAGCGAGCCGGTCTCGATCGTCACGATCGTCGACGACCTACTCGAAACAGGGCGCTGAATCACCCGAACCGGGTACCCCGGGCAGGTCGTCGCTCGGCCGATCTGCTTGGATGTACCCCTTCAATTCGAACTGCCGAGTTCTCGTCGTCCCGACGGCGAGGAGCGGGGGACCCAACTGCGGCCTGGATGGCCGCCGGGGCGAATCGCGTGAACGGTACGCGTAGCGCCACTTTCCGGCGCGAGCCCGTCAGCTCACCTCGTAGGCATCTGGAAAGGGGTATCGACAGGTGTTGCGAGGTTTTGTACTGGCCGTTCGTCGGCCGCATGCGGGCTTGGGCCTGCTGGTGGCGCTCGTGTTGACGTGCGCCGCCGCGCCCGCCGCTTCGGCCGACACGGTGCGAGCGCAGGCCGCAAGTGACGTGGTGGTCGAGCGAGGCCACCGGGGATCCGCCGTGCGGCAGATCCAGCGCCGGCTGGGGATTCCGGCCGACGGCGTGTTCGGTCCTCAGACCGAGCGGGCCGTGCGCCGCTTCCAGCGCTCGAAGGGGTTGGTGGCGGACGGGGTCGTGGGTCCCGTCACGCGCGGCGCGCTCGGCCTCGAGCGGTTCAGCCCCTAGCTCGGTCCGGAGGACGCGCCGCTCGGGCAGTCGCCGCTCGAGCGTCCCGCGGATACTCGAGGCGATCGCCCAGTGCGAGTCCGGAGGCAATCCGCGCGCGATCTCGCCCGGCGGCCAGTACCGGGGCAAGTACCAGTTCAGCCAGGGGACCTGGGAGGGCCTGGGTGGCACCGGTGACCCGGCCAAGGCGCCCGAGGCAAAGCAGGACCGTCTGGCGCTCAAGCTCTACCGCCAGAGCGGCAACGCACCATGGCCCAACTGCCCGTAGACCGGGCTGTACCGCGGCCGGGGTGAATCCACCTTTCGGCTGATGGCGGTCGAGCCGTTCGGGCGATGGCGGGAGACTGAGCGGCCCATACCGTGACGCTCATGAACCGTCTCGCTCGGACGGCGGAGCTGATGCGCATCGCCCCTCACGTCTACGGCGCGGCTCTGGCGGCGTCCCGCGACGAACGCGCGGCTGCTCAGGTCACCGAGGGCGTGCTGTCGAAGGCCGCCGGTGAGTATGTCATCGACCGCGACCGGCTGGTCGAGCGCGCGATCCTGACCGGCGTGCGCAGCCAGCCGGCGGCCTGCTTCGCCGGCATGGACCCGCTGGCCCGCGAAACCGTCGCGCTCGCGCGTCTGGCCGGCTACACGACCGCTCAGATATCGCGGAGCCTCGGGATCGGCGACGACGTGGTCAAGAAGAGCATGCTGTCCGCGCTGAGGGGTGACGCCGCCCGCGCCGCGTCGTGACCTCGCGCGCCGCTTCAGTCGAGGTGGCGCGCAGCGAAGGCCGCCGCCTCGGCCCGGTTTCGAAAGCGCAGCTTCTCGAGCACGTGCCGTACGTGGGTCTTCACGGTGGCCTCGCTGATCACGAGGCGCTCCGCGATCTCGCGGTTGCGCAATCCCTCGGCCAGCAGCCCGAGCACCTCGCGCTCCCGCTCGCTGAGAGACGCCAGCGGATCGGCCGCCTCGGGCGCGGCGCCGGCGAGCTCCCGCAGGAGCCGGTTGGCCATCGACGCGGGGATGCGCGGCTCCCCCCGTCCGGCTCCGAGCACGGCCTCGACCAGCTCGTTGGGCGCGATGTCCTTGAGCAGGTAGCCCGCCGCACCGACCCGCAGCGAGGCGTACAGGTCGGGCTCCTGCTCGGAGACCGTGAGGATCAGCACCTCGGTGTCGGGGGAGCCCTGGCGAATGGCGGCGCAGGCCTCGATGCCCCCCACCTCCGGCATGTTGAGGTCGAGCAGGGCCACATCCGGCCGCCGCCGCTCGCTCAGCTCGATCGCCTCCCGCCCGTCAGCGGCCAGGCCCACCACCTCTATGCGCTCGTCGCCGGCAAGCAGCGCGGCCGTGCCCTCCCGCATCAACCGGTGGTCGTCGGCGATCAGCACGCGCACGGGTCCGTCGGCCATGACGACACGGAAGTATGGTGGGAGCGGCCGTGACCACCGAGCAGAGGCCCACCGGAGAGGCCGCCGCGCCCGCGCACCAGCCCGCTCCAGAGGTCCTCGCCGCGCTCGGAGCCCTCGGGCGCGTGGCGCGCGCGCTCGTGGGCTCGGGCAGCCTCAGCCATCTCGCCGAACGGGCGCTCGGCGAGATGCGGGACGCGCTCGGCCTCGAGCTCGTGGTGCTGTACCTGCCGCGCGTGGACGAGCAGCCGGCGCTGCAGCGCTACATCTCAGCGACGGGGACCGGCACGAGCACGCGCGCCCGGGACGAGATTGCGTTCGAGGACGAGGCCTGGAGCCTGGCCGTGGCGAGCGGGGCGCCGCTCGTGTTCCGCGAGGAGGCCAGCTGGCTGGTCCCGAATCCGTTCGAGCCGCCGGCCCAGTCGTGGCTAGTGGTGCCGCTCGTCTCGGAGAAGCGGCTCGTGGGTGTGGTGATGGCATCGGCGCGCCAGGCCGCTCGCGCTCGACCCGACCTCGGCCATCGTGCTGAGCCTGCTGGGCGACCTGCTCGCCGCGGGCATCGCCACCGCGCGCCTGCGCCAGCAGCTTCAGGGAGCCGAGATCGAGCGCGAGCGAATGCGCCTGGCCGGGGAGATCCACGACGGCCTGGCCCAGGACCTGGCGCTGGCCGCGCGCGAGTTGTCGCTGCTTGATTCCCAGCCACCCCCGGAGGTCGCGAAGGCCAGCTCCGAGCGCCTGCGCGAGGCGCTGGCGTCGGCGCGCCGGGTGGTGCGGGCGCGGCTCGAGGACCTGTCGGTGACCGTGCCGCTGGGCGGGATCCAGGCGGCGGTCGAGGACGTGAGCGAGCGACGCGGCCAGGGCCTGCCGCTCGAGGTGCACTGCTCGGGCCCCGCCGTGGACGTCTCCCCCGACACCACGGCCGTGGTGGTGCGAGTGCTCACCGAGGCGCTCGCGAACTCCGCCCGGCACGCGCAGGCCGAGCACGTTGAGGTGCGCCTAGACGTCGAGGAGGACCACCTGACCCTCGAGATCTCCGACGACGGGGTGGGTTTCCGCGTGGCGGATGCAGGTGGTCCCGGCGACGGCCATTTTGGCCTCACACTGATGCGTGAACGCGCGCGCAGCGCCGGTGGCAGCCTCGAGGTGCACTCGGCACCGCGCGACGGAGCGCGCGTGACGCTCGAGGTGCCGGTATGAGACAGGGCTCGACTATGGTGTCCGGAGTGCTCAGCGGCGCCCTCTCCCCGGCACTCGACAGCGGCACCTGCCCACACCTGGCGGTGCTTCTTCGCAGCCCGGAGGAGTTCGCTCCCGTGCTCGCCTCGTTCTACGCCCTCGGAGCTGCCCGGGGCGGATGGCTCGTGCATCGCGGAGATGGAGCCCGAGGGCGACCGCCAGGCGCTGACCGGCGCCGGGCTCGACGTCGCCGGCCTGGAGGCGGAGCGCCGGCTCGCGATCGAGCAGATCCGGCTGGACGAGCCTCCGGAGCAGTTCCCGCGCCGGCTCGACCCGGCCTTCGACGAGGCTCTCGGCCGCGGGCTGAGCACCCTCTGGTCCTCACACACGCCGGTGCCGCCTGACTCGGAGTCGTTCGGGCACGCGATGAAGGTCGAGCGCGCGTGGGAGGAGCACTTCCGCGACCGCCCGATCGTCACCCTCTGCCCCTACGTGGTCGGCGGCCTGGACGCCCCTGCCGCCCTGGGCGGCTAACCGACCTCGGCGCCGGGCACGATGGCGTGCTCGTGCCGTCGCAAGGCGGGCTGGAGCTGTTTCGGTCGGACTGATTAGTGCGCGGCGTCGCTGCGTTCCGCTCGGGCCTTGTGCGGGGCGCGTCGCGCCCACGGTTGGCTGGCGCAGGATCCTGGCTTACCCCGCTCGGTGGCAATCAAATCCTAGGCGCACTGTTTGGCGGGGTAGCCCTCGAGGGAACCACACTCCCGGGCCCACCCCTTTACCGCTTCCGTCGACGCCCGCAGTCCAGGCCGGCCCGGTCCTGGGCGCGTGGCCTACGGCGACACCGGCGTCGTCAAATCGGCGCCGATCTGGGCGGCCGTGAGGGCCCGGTTGTAGATCGCGGATCTCGTCGATCTGGCCCTGGAACCATTCCGGCCAGACGCCGTTGCCGCCGATGCGCAGGGCTCCGTTCGAGGCGAGGATGTTGCCGGTCTGGGCGCGCGTGGCCACCTGGGTGCCGTTCACGAACAGGCGCAGCTGTCCGCCGCCGTAGGTGACCGCGAGGTGCGTCCACGTGTTGGCCGCCAGCGCGCCGGCCGCGGGGGTGCCGCGGTCGTTGCCGCCGACGAAGACGTAGCCGCTCGGACCGGTCGAGCCCGAGCCCGCGTACAGCGAGTAGGCCAGCCCGCCCGGCTGCTCCTTGAGCAGCACCGTGCGCCAGTCGGGCGCCGAGGTCGTGGGCCGCACCCAGGCCTCGAGCGTCATGGCGCTCGTGAGGTCCAGCGAGGCCGAGTCCGCAACGGTCACCCAGTCGTTGACGCCGTCGAACGAGAGCGCGCCGCCGTAGCGGCCGGCGACCGTGCGCGTGGCGCCAAGGATCGTGCCGGCGTTGGCGCTGCCCGAGCTGTCGGTGACCGAGGTCCCCGTGAGCTCGTTGAATCCGTAGGCCGCCACCAGGCCGGTGGGCGGCGGCACGCTGTTGTCGACGGTCACGTTGACCGCCGTGGAGGTCCGCGTGTTGCCGATGGCGTCGCGTGCCACGGCAGTGAGCGTGTGCGTGCCGGGGGCCGCCGTCGTGGTGTCCCAGTTCGTGCTGTAGGGCGCGCTCGTGTCCTCGGCGCCGAGGTTCTGGCCGTCGAGCCTGAACTGCACGCCGCTCACGCCGACGTCGTCCGAGGCCGTGGCCGTCACGGCCACCACTCCTGACACGGTGGCCCCGGCAGCGGGAGCGCTGACTGAGACCGTCGGCGCCGTGGTGTCGGCCGTGACGGTGGCCTGCGCCTGCGGGGAGGGCGCGCTCAGGTTGCCCGCGGCGTCCTCGGCGATCACCCGGTAGTAGTAGGTGCCGGCCGCCAGGCCGGTGTCCGTGCGCGTGGTGCCGGTGACCTGGGCGACCCGGTTGGCCGCCGAGGGCGTGAAGCCCGCGGTGGCCGAGCGGTGCACGTTGTAGCGCGCCACGCCCACGTTGTCCGTCGACGCGCCCCAGCTGAGGGCCACCTGGCCGAGCGAGCCGGTGGCGGTGAGGCTCGGGGGCGCGCTGGGCGCCTGGCCGTCCGGCGGCGGCGGAGCGCCCACAGGGGCGTTCATGTCGGCCTGCACCTGCGCCGCGCTGAGCGCGCGGTTGTAGACGCGCACCTCGTCGATCTGGCCCTGGAACCACTCGGGCCACACCGAGTTGCCGCCGATCCGCAGCGCGTCGTTCGACGACGGGATCTGGCCCGTGAGCGCCCGGCTCGCGGCCTGGGTCCCGTTCACGTACAGCCGCAGCTGACCGCCGCCGTAGGTCGTGGCCAGGTGCGTCCAGGTGTTGGCCGCGAGTGCCGCGGGACCGCGAATGCCCTGCTCCGACCCGCCGGTGAACGCCCAGCCGCTCGGGCGAGCGTTGTCGGAGTTGCCGTAGAGGGAGTAGGCGAGGTTGCCGGGCTGCTCCTTCATCAGCACGGTCCGCCAGGTGCCGTCGGCGGCGACCGTCGGTCTCACCCAGGCCTCCACCGTCAGCTCGCTGCTCATGTCGAGCGAGGGCGAGTCGGGGATCGTCACCCAGTCGTTGACGCCGTCAAACGAAAGCGCCCCGTTGAAGCGGCCGGCCACGGTGCGGGTGGCGCCGAGGATGGTGCCGTTGTTGCCCGTGCCCGAGCTGTCGGTGACCGAGTTGCCCGCGAGCTCATCGAACCCGAGCGCCGCCACCAGCCCGGGCACCTGGGAGCCGGGATCGGGGGCGTACGTGGCCGTGTAGGTGGTGTTGGAGTCGGGCGCGACGATGTCGTGGCTGCGCGCGCCGCCGTCGGACCAGGACGAGAAGACCACCGACTGCCCACCGGACGACTGTGGAGTGGGCGCGCTGATCGAGTTGGTGGAGCCCCTGATCACAGTGCGAGTGAACGGGGTGGTGGAGGTCACGCCGCCCACCGAGAGCTGCAGGCCGGGCGGGCTCGACGCGAAGCTGAGCTGCACGGTCTGCGGGTCCAGGCGCAGCCGCTCGACGTCGGTGACCCCGAACGAGTCGCGCGCGGTGAGCGTCAGCTCGAGATACGACGGGTACTCGTGGTCGGGCGTGGAGAACACGTCGCCGGCGTCGCCGTTCCACTCCTGGACCCGGTGGACGTGGCAGTTGGAGGCGTCGTCGAGCGCGCAGTGGTGCAGGTCGAGCGTCCACGAGAGCGCGCCCGCTCCGAGCGAGCCGTCCTCGGCGTCGGTCGCCGAGCCGGTGAACGTGATCTGCTGGCCCGGTCGCCATTGGAGCGAGGCGGCCGGGGTGTCGATCGAGGCCTGGGGCGCGGTGTTCTGCGCGGTGGTGATCGTGATCGGCGCGCTGGTGTCGGACACGCCCCGGCTGTCGGTCACGCGCAGGCGCACGTCGGTGCTGGACGCCGTGTACGTGCGGCTGGGCGTCACGGAGGTCGAGTCGTCGAACGCGCCGTCGCCGTCGAGGTCCCACTCGTAGATGAGGGTGTCGCCCGCGTCCGGGTCGCTCGACGCGCTTCCGCTGAAGTTCACAGCGAGCGGCGGGGTGCCACTCGTGGGGTTCGCGCTCGCCCGCGCCACCGGCGGCTGGTTGTCGGCGATGAAACGGATCCGGCGAATCGTCCCGCCGCTCAGGTCGGCGTAGAAGAGGTCGCCGCCCGGGCCCACGGCGAGGTCCACCGGACCGGCCGCGCCGGGGTTGAAGGTCTGGCGGGTGCTCGGATCGGGCAGGCCGTTGGTGCCGGCGAACATCACCCAGATGCAGCGCCGCGAGTAGTCGGAGAAGAACAGCGCGCCGTTGTAGCCCGAGGGGAACGAGCCGCCGTTGTAGAACGCCAGGCCCGCGATCGAGGAAGAGCCCGTGGGGCAGGTCTCGCCGGCGACCACGCGGTCGCTGTGGCGGTAGGAGAAGTAGGGCGCGGTGTAGGCGCTCGGCTGGCTCTCCAGCCCCTGGCAGATGCTGAGGTCGCGGTAGGTGCCGAGGAGGTCGCCGGCCTCGCGGCACGGCCAGCCGAAGTTGGTGGGGCCGGTCAGCGGGTTGACGATGCGGTTGATCTCCTCGTGGGTGTTCCAGCCCACGTCGCCGATCCAGAGTTCGTTGGTGCCGGGACGGACCGTGAACCGGAACGGATTGCGCAACCCCTGCCCGATGATGCGCCGGGCGTTTGCATCCGAGTTGCCCGCGAGCGGGTTGTTCGGGAGCCCGGCACCCGTGTCCGGATTCACTCTGATGACGGATCCGTCGAGGTTGACCGGGTCGCCGCTCGTGCGCAGGTCCTGGCTTCGCAGCGCGCCGCCCTCGGCGCTCGGGATGGACATGGCTCCGCCCACTCCGCCGGGCGGGTCGCCGCACGGGTTGAGCGGGTTGCCGTCCTGGCCGTAGTCGGCAAAGTTGAAGCTGGCTCCGTCGCCCGCGGTCATGTAGAGCGCGTTGTCGGCCCCGAACGCCAGCGCGCCGACGCTGTGGCTCGGGTACTGCTGGCACCAGTCCTCGACCAACACCTGCTCGTTGGTCACCGTCTCGCCGCTCAGCGTCAGCTTCGACAGCCGGCCGCTGATCACGCACCCGTCGCCTGTCGCTCCGGGCGGGGTCGGGCACGCGTCGCCCCAGCGCGGCGCGGTGCCCCCGATCGCGGCGTCGTGCGCGTAGGAGGCGTACAGGTACGGGCGGGTGGGGAACTGCGGGTCGAGCGCGAAGCCGAGCAGCCCGCGATCCCAGAAGCTGTGCACCTGCGGCCCCAGGTCGGCCACCACCGTGGCCGAGGGATCGAACAGGTTGTCCCACATCTTGATGCGCCCGTTCTGCTCGGCGACGAACACGCGGCCGTCCTGGGCGAAGCGGACCACCGTGGGGCTGCTGAGCCCGCTGAAGGCGGTGGTCTCCTGAAAGCCGGCGGGCGGCGCGGCGATGGCTGCGGGGACGCAGAGGACGAGGAGCGCGGCAGCGAGGGCCAGTCCCGCCGCTGCCCGGCGCGGGCGCGAGTTCACACAGAGTCTGTAACCCGCATTCACGCCCAGCGCCAGAAAGACTGGGGTCTCGAAAAAGGACCGCTGGGCTCAGCGAGCGGCCGCCGACCGCGCCGGCGAGCGCGCGCCCAGGAACGTGACGGCGGCGAGAGTGGCCACGCAGATAACGGCCAGAAGGGCGTAGGGAACGCTGTCGGACGTGCGCTCGGCGAGCCCGCCGCCCGCCCCCGCACCGACCACGTGACCGACGGCCCAGGCGAGGTTCGAGATCGAGAAGGCGAGCGCCTGGTCGAGTCCCGCGTCCTCGGAGGCGTCCGACAGCATCGCCATCGCGGGCGCCCAGAAGCCCCCGAGCGCGGCGAACGCCGCCGCGATGGTCAGTGCGAGCAGCACCACCGTGCCGGGCAGGGGCAGGAGAACGGCCATCACGGCGGCCGCCACCAGACCGCTGCGGATCGGCCAGAGCCGCCCGCGGCGGTCCGAGGCACGCCCGGCGAGCGGGCTCAGGACCGCCTCGACTGCCGCGGTGAGCAGGAACACAGCGCCGATGACGGCGCCGCTCGCGCCGAGCTCGTCCAGACGCAGCGGCCCGAGCACCTCGATCACGCCGGCGAAGATCGCCGGCAGGGTGAACAGCCAGAACCCGGCCAGCACCGCGGGGCGCCGGAGCGCCCGCCGCAGCTGGCCGAGGAGCGCGCCGGACCCGGGCGGGACGCCGGGCACCGACCACGCCCATGCGGCCAGCACGGCCGCGCCCACCGCCACCGCGCTGAAGACAACCTCGGGGCCGACGACGGTGGCGGCCCCGCCCAGCACGGGGCCGAAGAGCACGCCCACGATTGCGGCCGCGAGCGCCGAGCCGATCAGCTCGCCGCGGCGCTCGGGCGGTGCGGCCGACACCAGCCAGGCCATGCCCGCCGCCCACATGCAGGCGCCGCCTATCCCCTGGACGAACCGCGCCGCGTCCAGCAGGACGATCGTGTTGGCGAACGCGAACACCAGGCTCGTGACCCCGAGCAGGCTCAGCCCGAGCAGCAGCGTGGGCTTGACCCCCCAGCGGGCGGCGAGCCAGCCGCTCGGCACCGCGGCCACGAACGTGCCCGCGGGATAGGCCGCGGTGAGGATCCCGGCACCGGTCTTGGAGAGGTCGAACTGGTCGGCGTACTCGGGCAGCAGCGGCGAAACCGCGGCGAAGAACATGGTGTCCACGAACACCACCGTCGCCACCAGCCAGAACAGACGCCGCATCCCGCCGATGGTACGTGGGTCGTGCGCAGCCGGCCGAGCCGGCTGCTTCGCATGCGTACGCCGTGCAGAATGCCCCGGTATGCCCACGGTCTTCGACGAACTGGTCGACTGGCTGCGCATTCCCTCGGTCTCCACCGGCGGCGGCGATGCCGCCGCTCTACGCGAGGCCTGCGCCTGGGTGACGGACCGGATCGAGGCCGCGGGCGGCAGCGCCGAGACGGTGACGGTGGACGGCGGGCATCCCATGGCACTGGGCGAGTTGGCGGCCTCGCGCCCCGGCGCGCGCACGGTGCTCGCCTACGGGCACTACGACGTCCAGGACCCCGGGCCGGCCGACGCCTGGCTGTCCCCGCCCTTCGAGCCGACCGAGCGCGACGGGCGCCTCTACGCGCGCGGGGCCGCCGACGACAAGGGCAACTTCCTGCCCCTGCTCCACGTGGCCTGCGAGCTCGCGGCCGCCGGCGAGCTGCCGGTCAACGTGCGCTTCCTGGTGGAGGGCGAGGAGGAGGTGGGAAGCGGCTCGGTGCTCCGCTGGCTGCGCGACGCGTCGCTCGACGTGGACTGCGCGGTCGTCTTCGACTCCCTGATGGCCGACGAGCGCACGCCCGCCATCTCGATCGGCGCGCGCGGGCTCGCGCAGGCCTCGATCAGCGTGCGCACCGGCGAGCGGGACCTCCACTCCGGCATCTACGGCGGGGCGGTCCTCAGCGCCGCGCACGTGCTGAACGCGATGCTCGCCGAGGTGGCGCCCGGGCCGGACGGCCGGGTGCGCGAGGAGCTGCGAGCCGGCGTCGCGCCGGTGACGGACGAGGTGCGTCGCTCGTGGGAACGCCTCGAGCCCGGCCCGGAGGCGCTGCGGGCGGTCGGGGCGCGCGAGGTGGCCCCGGGCGCGGGCGCGGAGCTCTACGAGCGCACGGGCTGCTGCGCCGGCGCTGGACGTCAACATGGTCGAGCTGGGCGAGCCGCGCACGATCATCCCTGCGCACGCGCGCGCACACGTGAGCATGCGCCTCGCGCCGGGCCAGAGCGCCGAGGCGATGGGCGCAGAGCTCGAGCGTCTGCTGCGCGCGCCGGTGCCCGAGGGTGCCGAGGTCGAGATCGACATGCAGCTGGCCGATCCGGCGCTGTTCGACCCGGAGCAGCCGGCGCTCCGGCTGGCGGCGCAGGCGATGGAGAGGGCCTGCGGCACCCCTCCCGCCCTGGTGCGGCTCGGCGGAACGCTGCCGCTGCTGGCGGTGCTCGCCGAGCGCGAGGTGCCAACGATCGTGAGCGGCTTCGTGCTTCCCGACGACGCCATCCACGCTCCCAACGAGAGCTACCGCCTCGAGAGCCTGCGGCTGGGGGAGGCCGCCGCGCGGGAGCTGTACGGGGCGCTGGCCGAACTGCCGCGCGAGCCTCAGCTCAGGCCGGTCGCCGCAGCCGGTAGATGCGCACGCGCTCGGAGCGCCGCGTCCCGGTGGCCTTCACGATCCAGCCGTCCGCCTCCGCACCCGTGAAGAAGTCGCCCGCGGCGGCGCGCCCCGGATCGGCGATCAGTACGAGGCCGCGCTCGTCCACCAGCTGGGGCAGGAGACGCAGCAGCAGCCCGGTGTTGCGGCGCTCATACAGGACGTCCGAGGCCAGCACGAGATCCCAGGGAGCGCGCTCGACGATCGCCCGCGGCGATCCCCATGCGCAGCGCAGGGTCTCGATCTCCACCGCGTTGCGCTCGGCGTTGGCCGCGGCGGCCATGACCGCCTCGGACGACCAGTCGGTGGCCAGCACCCGGCCTCCCGCGCGAGCGGCCGCGATGCTCGGCAGGCCCAGGCCGCAGCCGAGCTCGAGCGTGCGCTTGCCGCGCAGCGAGCGCAGGGCCACGTCGTGGGCCAGCGCCACGGAGCTCGCCCACAGCTCGGCCCAGTAGGGCAGGAACTCCTCGTGCTCGAACGAGTCCTCGCTGAGGAGGGCCTCCGCGTCGCGCGGACGGACCAGCTCGACCTCGCCGCCGGGAAGCGCCACACGCTCGGCGACGACGTCAAGCTCGCTCAATTCGAGCCGGCCCGATTCCTCCGCCGCTCGCTCCGCGGCGTCGAGCTGGCGCTCGATCAGGTCGAGACCGCTGCCCCAGAAGCCCGGGTCGGCGAGGTCGACGCCCACGATCGCGCCGAGCTCCTCCGGCGGCCGCGAGCCGCCGGCCCTGAGCAGGTCGAGGTAGGAGTCGACGAAGGCCTCGCCCTGCTCCTCGTAGCGGCGGTAGACCGACAGCGCCAGGAGGTGCCCGTACGCGTAGGCGTACACGTAGCCGGGCGCGTCGATGAAGTGCCAGATGTACGACCACCACAGCCCGTAGTCGTCGTCGAGCTCGACGCTGTCGCCGAGAAGGTCCTCCTGCGTATTCAGCCACAGCTCGGCGAAGCGCTCGACCGACAGCTCTCCCTCGTCGCGCCGGGTCGTGTGCAGGGCGTGCTCGAAGCGGTTCATCGCGATCTGTCGGAACACCGCGGCCACCGCGCCGTCGAGCGCGCCGGCCAGCAGGTCGAGCCGCTCGCTCGGCCCGGGCGCGCGCTCGAGCAGCCGTTCGAGCACGATCGTCTCGCCGAAGATCGAGGCTGTCTCGGCGAGCGTCAGCGGGGTGGTGAAGTGGTAGATGCCCTGAGGCCGTGCGAGCGAGGCGTGCACGCCGTGCCCGAGCTCGTGGGCCATCGTCAGGACGTCGTGGGGGCGCGACGTGTAGTTGAGGAGCACGTACGGGTGCGCCGACGGGACCGTGTAGGAGCAGAAGGCGCCGCCGCGCTTGCCGGGCCTGGGCGGGGCGTCGATGTAGCGCTGGGCGAAGAAGGGGGCCGCGGCGTCACCGAGCTCGGGGGAGAACGTGCGATAGCAGTCGAGCACGATCTCCTCGGCCTCGGCATAGGGGATCGTCTCGTCGCTGTCGGAGACGGGCGCCATGCGGTCGTAGTGGGCCAGGCGCTCCAGGCCGAGCAGACGCGCCTTGAGCGTGTACCAGCGCCGGGCGAGGTCGTAGCGCGAGCGCACCGCCTCGATCAGCGCCTCCACCGACTCGTCGCTCGCCTCGTTGGCGAGGTTGCGCGACGCGAGCCAATGCGGGAACGAGCGCAGGCGGTCCCTGACGGCCTTGTCCCCGAGCAAGGTGTTGAAGACGAACGCCCGCGTGCGCAGGTTGGGCCGCAGGGCCTCGGTCACGGCCTCGGCCGCCTCCTTGCGCTGCGTCCGGTCGGGGTCCTGGAGACGGGAGAGCGCCTCCTCCAGCGGGGCGGGCGTGTCGCGCTCCGGGGAGGTCCACCTCCAGCGCGGCCGTCTGCTCGGTGAACAGCCGTGCGAACGCTCCCGGTCCGTTCACGCTCGTCTCGGTGAGGATGCGCTCCTCGGGCTCCGAGAGCTGATGGGGCCGGTAGCGCCGGACGGTGCGCAGGTGGTGGGCGCAGAACTCGAGCTCCGGCGCGGCGAGCAGCTCGTCCGCGCGGTCGTCGGCGACCACGTTCCACTCGAGCTCGAAGAACAGCAGCGTGGTCTCGATGGCGGCTCCCTGCTCACGCGCCTTCTGCATGAGGGCGCCGCGCTTGGGGTCGGCGGTGTCCAGCGAGAAGCTGAGCATCGCGTACGAGCCCGCGCGGCCCGCGAGGTCGTGGATGGCGGCCAGCTCGCGCATCGCGTCGGCCAGGCCCTCGGCGCCGAGCTCGGCCACCGAGCCGCGATGGCGCTGGGCGAACACCTCCGCGCGATCGCGCGCCTCGGCGAGCATGTCCTCGACCCCCTCGGCGCCGCGGCCGCCCACGAGCGGCTCGAGGTCCCAGGTGGCGGCCTGCAGGGTGTCGTCGGCGATGGTGCTCACAGGACCGAAACTAGACGATCCCCCGCCCGTACAGTCCGTGCGTGCTCGATGACGTGCTGGACCTGCTGCGCTGCCCGCTCTGTGCGGCGGCGCTCGAGCGGGTCGATGCGGTGCTTCGCTGCCCCGCCGGGCACTCGTTCGACATCGCGCGGCAGGGTTATGTGAACCTGCTCGCCGGCGGACGGCGGCCGCTTCGGGCGATGACGCCGCGATGGTCGCCGCCCGGGTGGCGTTCCTCCACACAGGGCACTTCGATCCGCTTGCGCGACGCCCTGGCCGCCGAGTGCACGGCGGCACGGGACGGAGGAGCTGTGATCGACGTGGGCGCGGGTCCTGGCCGGCACCTCGCCAGGGTGCTCGACGCGCTACCCGGCGCGGCGGGCCTGGCGCTCGACTCGTCGGCGGCCGCGCTGCGCCGGGCGGCCCGCGCCCACCCGCGCATCGGCGCGGTGGGCTGCGACGCGTGGCGGCGCCTGCCGGTTCGCGACGAGGCGGCCGCCGCGGTGCTGAGCGTGTTCGCGCCGCGCAACGGCGTTGAGCTGGCACGTGTGCTGGCGCCTGGCGGCGTCCTCGTGGTTGTCACCCCCGAGCGCGGGCATCTCGTTGAGCTGGTCGCCGACCTCGATCTGCTCTCGGTCGATTCACGCAAGCAGGAGCGCCTCGACGAGCAGCTCGGACCGTGGTTCACGACTTTGCGCGAGCGGCCGCTCGAGTTCGGCCTGCGGCTGTCACGGGCGGAGGCCGAGGCGCTGGTGGGCATGGGGCCGAGCGCGCGGCACGTGCAACCGGAGTCCGTGCGGGAGGCCCTGGCGCAGCGCCCGGAGCCCGTGGAGGTCAGCGTTGCGATTCGGATCTCGGTCCGCCGGCCGCGTAGCTCTCGCTCCCCATGATGTGCAGCGAGACGTACGGCTCCTCGCCCACGACCCAGCTGTCGTGGCCCGGAGGCACGTAGAAGAACTCACCTTCGCGCATGACGCGCTCGCTGCCATCGCCCATGCTCACGGCCGCCGCGCCGCCGAGCACGAGCCCTACGTGCTCGACCTGGCAGAGCCGCTCCCCGGTGGCCGCGCCCACGTGCTCGGACCACCTCCAGCCCGGCTCGTAGGTCGCCCGTCCGAGCGTGAGCGGGCCGACCGAGTAGACGTCGAAGCGGCCCTTCTCGAAGCGGCGTGTCTCGCTGGGCTGGTCGAGGGGGATGAGGGTGAGGTCCATTGGGGAGAGTTTCGCGGAGGGGCGAGAGCTCGCCGCCGCCGCCTTACCCCGTCATGGAGGCTCTCGAGGAGCTGGCGGTCGCGCTGCGCGGACGTTTGATCGAGCGCGCCCGTTCGGGCGAGGCGCGCGCGGGGCCCGGGGCCGATCTCGAGGCGGAGGTGCGTGAGCTGGTGGGGCGCGAGGCGGCGCCGCTGCCGGAGGCCGAGCGCGAGGCACTGTGTGCCCGCGTGGTGCTGCTGGCCACCGGGCTGGGGCCGCTCGAGCCGCTCCTGTCCGACCCGGCGGTCGACGAGGTCATGGTCAACGGGCCGAGCGCGGTCTTCGTCGAGCGGCGCGGGCGGGTGGAGGCCACCGCGGTGACGTTCGATGGGGAGGAGGAGCTGATGCAGGCGATCGAGCGGATCCTCGCGCCGCTGGGGCGTCGGGTGGACGAGGCCTCGCCGCTCTGCGACGCCCGGCTTCCCGACGGCTCGCGGGTGAACGTCGTGATCCCGCCGCTCTCGCTGTCGGGTCCCTGTCTCACGGTCCGCCGCTTCCGGCGCGAGGGCTTCTCGCTGCGCGAGCTGGTGGCGGGCGGCACCCTGCCGGCCGAGTTGTCGGAGCTGCTGGCCCTCTGCGTCGCGGCCCGGGCGTCGGTCCTCGTGAGCGGCGGCACCGGCTCGGGCAAGACCACGACCCTCAATGCGCTCTCCGGCGCGATCCCGGGCGAGGAACGCATCGTGACCATCGAGGACGCCGCCGAGCTGCGGCTGCGCCAGCGGCACGTGGTGCGGCTCGAGGCTCGCCCCGCCAACCTCGAGGGCCGCGGCGAGGTGACGATCCGCCAGCTCGTTCGCAACGCGCTGCGGATGAGGCCCGATCGCATCGTGGTCGGCGAGGTGCGGGGCCCCGAGGCGCTCGACATGCTCCAGGCGCTGAACACGGGCCACGACGGCTCGCTCACGACCGTGCACGCCAACTCGCCCGCCGACGCCCTCCGGCGGGTCGAGACGCTCGCGCTGATGGCGGGGGTGGGACTTCCGCACGCCGCGGTGCGGGACCAGGTTGCAAGCGCGCTCGACCTGGTGGTGCACCAGGCTCGCCTGCCCGGCGGCGGGCGAGTCGTCGAGTCGGTGACCGAGGTCGTGCGGGTGGCCGGCGGTGCGGGCGTGCGGGAGCTCTATCGCCGTGGAGGGGAGGTGGACGAGCCCGGGCCGGGCCTGCTCCGCGACCGGCTGCACGGGCTGCGGGAGAGGGAGGCGTCGTGAGCTCGACCGTGGCGGCCGCGTTCGTCGCCGGCGCGGCGGTGGCCGCTGGCGGGGTGGGATCTCCTCGGCCGGCTGGCCGCCGGCCTCGGTGCGCGGGCGCCCGCGCTGGGGCGCGACCTGGCCGGTCTCGTGGACGTGGTCGTGCGGCTGGGGCGGGAGGGCAGGGATCCGGGAGCCTCGGAACGGCGCCGCCTGCTGCTGGCCGGATCGCTGGTCGCGTTTCTCGTGGGGGCGGCACTGGCGGGGCCGCTCGCCGGGATGGCCCTCGCCGCGGGTGGTCCGTGGGCGGTCTCGCGAGCGCTGCGCGCGCGGCGCAGGCGCTACGGCCGCGCGGTCGAAGACGGGGTTGCGCAGCTCGCGCTCGCCCTGGCCGACGCGCTGGGCGGCGGGCACTCCCTGAGGGCGGCGATCGGTGAGGCGGCCGCAGGAGTGGACGGGGCGGCCGGTCATGAGCTGAGGCGCGCCGCTGCCGAGCTGACGGCCGGCGCCACCACCGACGGGGCTCTGGAGGCCATGCGCAGCCGCGTTCGCTCGCCGAGGCTCGACACCGTCGTCGCCGCCTGCCTGCTGCAACGCCGGGCCGGCGGCGATCTTGCCCGCCTGCTCAGGGAGAGCGCGCGGGCCATGGAGGATCAGGCGCGACTCGAGGACGAGGTCAAGGCCGCCACCGCCCAGGCCCGCTTCACCGGGCTCATCGTGATCCTGATGCCGGTGGGCGGCGCGTTGCTCGCCGAGCTGGCGAGCCCCGGTTGGTTCGCCGGCCTGTGGAGCTCGTTCCTCACGGCCTGGCTGGTGGGGATAGCGCTCGGGCTGCAGCTGCTCGCCGCTGTGCTGATCCGCCGGCTCGGGACGCCACGAACGTGAGCGCCGCCTTTGCGGTGGTCCTGGCCTTCGTGTCCGCGGCGTCGGCGGTGACCGGACTGGCGTGGGTGTTGCCGCCGGCGCGGGCGTGGCGGGGCGAGCGACGCACGCGGACGCGCGTGATGGGGATGCTCGTGGCCCTCGGAACCCGGCTGCGGTCCGGCGGGGGCACCGCCCAGGGCGACCTTCGCGCGAGGCTCGCGGCGGCCGGTGACCCCGCCGGGCTCGGCGTTCGCGAGCTGACGGCGGCCAAGCTGGGCGCGGCGCTGGTGGCCGGCGTCGCCGGAACGCTCGTGGCGTCGGTCGCGCCCGGGCGGCTCGGCTTCGCCGTCGTTCTCGCCGCCCCGGTGGCCGGATTCCTGGCCCCCGACGTGTGGCTCGCGCGCCTGGCCGCCGAGCGCGCGCGGCGCGTGCGGAGAGAGCTCCCGCCGCTGCTCGACCTGCTGCGCGTGACGGTGGAGTCGGGCGCCTCGCTCGGCGAGGCGCTGCGCGCGGTGGGCGAGCACTCGGACGGGCCGTTGGCCGAGGAACTTCGCGCGGCGGGACGTCAGGTCGCCCTGGGGGTGCCGCTCGCGGCGGTGTTGGACGACCTCGTCGAGCGTCTGCCCCTCCCGGAGGTGCGCGCTCTCGTCCGGGCGATCGACCGCGCGCGCCGCCACGGCGCCCCGCTCGTCGACACGCTCGCGGCGCAGGCGCGCGACGCCCGCTTCGCGCTCGCGCGCAGGATCCGGGAGGAGGCCGCCCGGGCGGGCCCCAAGATCCAGCTGGTGGTGGCCCTGCTGCTCGTGCCGTCGGTGCTGCTCCTCGTGGCGGCGGCATTGGCCGCCGCCCTGCTCGAGGGCGGGGAGGTGCTGCCGGTGTAGCGTCCGCGCCCGTTCAAACGAAGGAGAGCCTGCCTTGATCGCACGCATCTGGCGAGGGGCCGTCCGGCGAGACGACGGCGACGCCTACGCCGAGTACATGGACGCAACCGGCGTGGCGGGCTACAGGGAGACGCCGGGCAACCTGGGTGTGACCATGCTGCGCCGCGACGTAGGCGACCGCTGCGAGTTCCTGATGTTCACGCTCTGGGAGTCACTCGACGCCGTCAAGGCGTTTGCCGGCGACGACCACGAGACCGCCGTCTTCTACCCCGAGGACGACCGTTTCCTGGTGGAGCGCGACGAGACCTCGTCTCATTGGGAGGTCGCCGCCCATGTGGACGGCCGCCGATAGCGGGCCCGAAGGCCCGCCACCGGAGGCTGGCTCTGCGCTCGAGCCGGAGCTAGCAGGAGACGGTCAGGTGGAACGAGCGGTCCACCGTGTTCGTCCCGTCGCTGTTGCGCGTGACCACGCGAACGCCGTTCACGTTGCCCGCAGCCGAAGTCACCGCGATCTGGCCGGTGCCCGGAGCCGCGGCGGACTCGTCACCCAGCGTCGCGAAGTAGGCGCAGTTGCGAACGTCGACGTCGAACACGGCGACATACTGGCCCTGGCCGGTGCGGGCGGTGGAGGTCACGCCGCGCCCGCGTACCGTCGCGCCGGTCGAGGCCACCACGACGTGACGCGTGAGACCGTCGGCAGCGGCCGAGGCCGGCACCTTGCCGATCTTGGACGCGTCGAGCTTGGAGGAGTCGAGCACCTGTTCCTTGATGGCGTTGGGGCCGAAGCCGTCGGGCTTGGACTCGTTGCCGCGCAGGGTGCCGTCCTTGAAGTCACGGTTGCGGATCGAGCCGTCGACGATGTCGGACGACGAGATCGTCGCGACTGCGTAGGAAACGCCGCTCAGCGCGACGAATAGAGCCAGGGCCGCTACGACCATGGCTGGTGAGGGGAGGCGCAGGAAGCGCTTCATCTCGGATCGGACCTCCGGGTGTCGGGTGTGGCTGGGTCTGTGTGACCGCTGTCCGTTACCCCAACAGGATTTGCCCGCCCCGGTTGCGGGATGGCGGCGAACCCGCAAGACGGCTTGCAGGTGGCCCGTTGCAAGCAGGATTGCGCCCAGATCGCCGTTTCGGGGTGCTCTGCATTCACGTCGACGGGGCCGCTCCCCACTCCCCACCACGGCCCGCAAACCCTGGCATAGAGCCAAATCGAGGCTCGCCGAGCTCTGCACTGCATCTCCTCCGGACGGAACGGTGGGGTTGGGTGTTGCAGAGTGGGGCAGAGTGGGGTACGGTGGCGGCACCAATCGACCGGAGTGGCGGGGCTCCTCCCACTCCGCCACTCCGGTCCAACTTCTTCGCAGGGACATGACCCTTGGCGTTTCGCGGCCACTTCGAGCACTCGCTGGATGCAAAGAACCGCCTGGCCATCCCGGCTCGGTTCCGCGCCGCGTTCGCCGACGGCACGGTGCTCGCCAAGGATCCGGAGTCGTGTGTCGCGGTCTGGACGCCCGACACGCACGAGTCGATCATCGAGCGCGCGCTCGGCGGCCTGAACCCGATGGGTTCGCAGTACCGCAAGCTGTCGCGCTTCTACCAGGGCAACTCGTTCGAGATCGATCTCGACGCGAGCGGCCGGGTGACGCTGCCGCCGCCGCTGCTGGAGCACGCCGCGATCGAGAAGGACGTCGTGGTGGTGGGCGTGGGCGACCACCTGGAGGTGTGGGGCCGCGAGCGCTGGCGGACGGAGCAGGAGGCCCTCGACGCCGAAATCGGGGAGGTGACGGAGCGCCTTGGCCATCCTTCTTGACATGACGCGCGCGCACGTACCCGTCCTCGCCGGCGAGCTGATCGATCTGACTCAGCCCGCCGCGGGGGAGACGGTTGTGGACTGCACGTTCGGGGCGGGCGGTCACGCGCGTCTGGTGGCGGAGCGGATCGGCCCCTCGGGCACACTCGTGTGCATCGACCGCGACCCGGCGGCCGAAGAGCGCTTCGAGGAGTTCGCCCGCGAGGCGGCTTGCCAGACGCGCTTCCTGTGCATGGATTACGCCGAGGGGCTCGAGCTCCTGGTCGAGGAAGGCCTCCAGGCGGACCTCGTCTACCTGGACCTCGGCATCTCGTCGATGCAGGTCGACGCGCGCGAGCGCGGCTTCTCCTACTCCTACGACGCGCCGCTCGACATGCGCATGGACACCCGGCAGGAGCTCGACGCGCGGACGGTCGTCAACGACTGGGAAGAGCGCCGCCTCGCCCAGCTGTTCCGGCGCTACGGCGAGGATCCGAACGCTCGCCGCATCGCGCGCGAGATCGTCCGGCGGCGCGCGCGCTCTGAGATCGAGACCACCGGCGAGCTGGTGGAGGCGATCGAGGCCGCGCTGCCGGCAGCGGTGAGGCGCAACTTCGGCGGCGGCCACCCGGCCAAGCGGGTCTTCCAGGCCGTGCGCATCGCGGTAAACGCCGAGCTCGAGTCGCTCGACCGGGCGCTGCCGTTCGCCTGGGACCTGCTGCGCGAGGACGGGCGCATGGCGGCGATCTCCTTCCACTCGCTCGAGGACCGGCGCGTCAAGCGCTTCCTGGCCGAGCGAGCACGCGGTTGCATCTGCCCGCCGGACTTCCCGATCTGCGTGTGCGGCCACGAGCCCGAGGCCGAGCTGCTCACCCGTCGCGCCGTGGCGCCGACTCCCGGCGAGGTGGCCGACAACCCGCGCGCCAAGTCAGGCCGTCTGCGCGCTGCCCGCAAGCTCGACTCCGAGGAGCGCTCCTGATGGGCCGAGGCGCCGCGGCGGCAGCGGCGCCGCGCCGCACCGGGGCTCCTGGACCTGGCAGGTCGCGCCCGCACCGCGGCCGGCGCCGGGCGCAGGCGGCGCACCGGATGTCCGCGGGCAGCCACGCCGCAACGCGCCGCCTTTCCGGCGCGGCGCCCCGAGCGAACGCGCAGGGTGCCGCGTCGGTTGCCCTCCCCGTCCGCCTGGTCAACGCTCCCTTCGCGCGGATGGCCCGAGCGCGCACGAGTCGCATCCTCGACGCCCTTCTCACCGGGCGCGGCTGGATCGCGCTGGTCTTCCTGCTGCTGGCGGGAATCGTGTTCTTCAACGTCGACCTGCTGCAGATGAACCGCGACATCGCCCAGAACGCGGACCGGATCTCGGCGCTCAAACGCGAGAACGCCCGGCTGCTTCTCGAGGAGGCGCGGCTGGCCAACAGTGAGCGCGTCCAGGAGGAGGCCGCCGCGCTCGGCCTCGTCCTGCCGGCGCCCGGCGAGGTCCGTTACCTCAAGGCCCGGCCCTCGAGTGACGCGCGGCGTGCGTCGAGCAAGATGACCGAGCCGAGCGGCGCCTACGTGCCGCCCGGCACGGGTGACACCGGCGACCCGGCGACGTCCGGCACCTCCACCGGCGCCGACACCGCGACCAGTCCGGGTGGCGCGACCCTCGATCCTGCGACGGGCCTGCCCATCGACCCCGACGACTGGCCGCACCGACTACGACCCCGTCACCGGCGCGGCCATCGACCCGAGCACCGGCCAGCCCTTCGACCCGACCGCGAGCGCGGCCCCGGCCGGCGGCGCCACCGACGCGACCACACCCGCGAGCGCCGCCACCACGACCTCCCCGACATCCGGCGCCCCGGCGGGTTAACCCGCGTGCCCGCCACGAAGCGCCGACCGCCGCCCCGGCGCCCGCCCTCCCGGCGCTCGCGCGCCGGCTCCCGCGGGGGCGGAACTCCGGTGCGCCTGGTCGAGCGACGCATCGGATTGCTGTTCGCGATCTTCCTGCTGCTGCTCGGCGTGGCGGCGCTGCGGGCCACCTGGCTGGGCACCGTGCGCGCGGGCCCGCTGTCGGAGCGCGCCCTCTCACAGCAGGTGGAGGACCTCACCGTTGACGCTCGCCGCGGGACGATCAGCGATCGCAACGGCCTCGAGCTCGCGGTGTCCGAGGACTCGGTGACGGTCTTCGCCCACCCCTTCCTGATCGACGATCCCGGCCGCGTGGCGGAGCGCATCGCGCCCCTGATCGGGCGCGCCGAGGACGAGCTGCTGGAGAAGCTCACGCAGCGCGACTCGGGCTTTGTCTATCTGAGGCGCAAGATGGACGCCTCGCTCGGCGAGAGGATCGACGACCTGGGAATCGAGGGGATCGGCACGGTGGTCGAGCCGAGGCGCACCTACCCGCAGGGCTACCTCGCCTCCCAGGTGCTCGGCATGGTGGGCACGGACAACGTCGGGCTGTCCGGGCTCGAGTATTCGCGCGAGGACGACCTGCACGGCCAGGACGGCAAGCGCAGGCTGGTGAAGGACGCGCTGGGCGAGCCGGTGAGCATGGTCGAGATCGAGCGCTCGGAGCCGGGCGAGGACCTGCGCTCGACCATCGACGCCGCCATACAGGAGCGCACCGAGGCGGTCCTGGCCGAGGTGGGCCAGACCTACACGCCCAAGGGAGCCACCGCGGTTGTCATGGACCCGCGCACGGGCGAGGTGCTCGCGCTCGCCAACTGGCCGCGGGTGGACGCCAACAACGTGGGCGGCGCTCCGGCCTACGCGCGACAGAACCGCGCCATCCAGGCCAACTACGAGCCTGGCTCGACCTTCAAGGCGATCACGGTGTCCGGTGCCATCGAGGAAGGACTGGTCAAGCCCTCGACCCAGCTCTCCGTGCCGCCGTTCATCCAGGTCGCGGACCGGACGGTCGGGGAGGCGCACGACGGCGGTGGCGGCACCTTCAGCGTCGCCGACATCCTCGCGCGCTCGTCGAACGTGGGCTCGGTGATGATCGGGCTCAAGCTGGGCGCCACGCCGTTCGACAAGTGGGTGCGGCGCTTCGGCTTCGGGCAGCCCACCGGGGTGGACCTGCCGGGCGAGGAGGGCGGGATCGTGCTGCGGCCCAAGAACTACTCGGGCTCGTCGATGGGGAACATGCCGATCGGGCAGGGCATCGCCGTCACCCCGATGCAGATGGCCGCGGCGTACACGGCGATCGCCAATCACGGCGTGATGCGCCGGCCCTACGTGGTCGCGGGCAACCAGCCGCCCGCCAAGCGGGTGCTCTCGAAGCGCACCGCGGCGGAGGTCTCGAAGATGCTCGAGGGCGTGCTCGCGGCGGGCGGAACGGCCGAGGAGGCGTCGGTGGAGGGCTACACGCTCGCGGGCAAGACCGGCACCGCGGAGAAGGCGATCAAGGGCGGGTACTCGAAGACCGACTTCATCCCCTCGTTCATCGGCTACGCGCCGGCCAAGAACCCGCGGCTGCTGGTGGCGGTGATGGTGGACACCCCGCGCGGCGACTACTACGGAGGCACGGTCGCGGCGCCGGCCTTCGAGCGCATCATGGAGTTCGCGCTGCCGTACCTGAAGATTCCGCCGGAATAAGCGGGATCAGGGGTCAGACCCGGGGGCGAGAAAGGGGTGGCCCGGGGCTTATGCCCTTCAGGCCTCGGGGTCGGCCAGTGAGCGCAGCGCGTCGCGCATGCTTCGCTGCGCCCCTTCCGACTCTTCGAGCCTCGACTGCAGGTCACGCTGGTCCAGAACCAGCTGCTCGCGCTCGCGCTCGGATTCCTCGCGCAGCTCGGCGAGTGCCTGGCGCGCCTGCTCGGCGCGGCGGTCAGCGTCCTCGAGCTCCTCGATCCGGCCCGCCGCTTCCTGTCTCTCCCGCTCGGCATCCTCCAGCTCCGCCCGCACGCGGATCAGGTCGGTCTCGGCTGCGGTCAGGCGCTCACGCACCGCGTCCAGCTCCGTGGTGCGGACCTCGACGTCGGCCCTCGCGCGCCCGAGCTCGGCCTTGACGGTGTCCAGTTCGTCCTGGAGCGCACCGGCTTCGTCCGCCGCGCGCTCGGCGTCGCGCGCCCGGGCCTGGGCCTGGTCGAGCTCCGCCGCGGCGGTCGTCAGCCGCTCGCGCAGGCGCTCGACCTCCTCGGTGCGCTCTGGAAGCTCCTCGCGCGCACCGGCCTCATCCTCGTCGCTCGCCTGCCAGAAGACTGCTGACGACGCGGTGGCCTCCGGCTCCGGCTCGGGCTCGGGGCCGGCAGCGGCCGGGGCTGCGATGGCGGGCTCGCCCGACTCGTTCAATGGGAGCGACTCCAGCAGCGCCTCTAGCGCCGGCTGCGAGGCCACGGCCGGTTTCACGTCCATCTTGGTCATCACGGCGATGTCGTTCACGCCGAGGGCGTCGGCCGGGTCGGCCATCGCCACCAGCAGCCCGCCGCCCATGAAGCCAATGGGCACCGCCTGGTAGCGCCTCGCCGCGGAGGCCTTGATCAGGTTGGCCGCGCCGGGATCCACACCGAACACTGCGAGGTCGACGTAGGCGATCCCGTAGCGCTCGGCGGTCGCGTGCGCGAGCTGCTCCTCTGAAACCGCGCCCGACTCCACCAGCACCCGCGCCACCGTCGTGCCCGGGCTGCGGGCGGCGCGAACGGCCTTCTCGACCGTCTCGCGCTCGGCGAAGCCCATCTCCACGATCACGTCGCTCAGGAAGCCCGAACGCCCACCCGGCTCCGACGGCGCGACCACGCCCTTCGGAGGTGCGTCGGGCTTGGCTTCCTTGGTGCTCACGCTGCTCGCTCCACCGACCGCAACCTCGGCCTTGCGAGCTGCCTTGACCACATCCGCGAGCGCCTCTTCGGGCGACTGCGCCTTGCCCAGCGCCAGCACCGCGCAGGCGAGCTCGAGCGTCGCCGGCCGCTCGCTGGTGACGCGCGCCACGCCCTGCTGGAAGCGCTCGAAAAAGGCCTCCGCTCCCTTGCGCCCCTTGCAGCCAACGAGCACCGCGCCGAACACGTCCTCGGAGAGCCGGCCGGCGTGGTCGGTACGGCGGATCGCGGACTCGAGCACGTCCGCGCCGTCGCGCAGCAGCAGCTCCGCGACCCCCGAGCCGTGTCGCGCGGTGACCGCCGAAAGGTTTGTGAGCCGGCAGGCGAGCAGGTAGGACTCGGTCGAGCCCCGCTCGGCCAGCCGCCATTCGCGCTCGGCGGCCTCGCCGAACGCAACCGGGTTGAGGAGGCCGGTGAGGGGATCGGTGCGCTCGGGATCGCGCAGGCGCTCGTTCAGCCGGCGCAGGTCGGCGCGCCACTTGACCGTCTCCCACTCGTAGGTGAGCAGGCGTCCTGCCACCGCCAGCAGCTCGAGATGGCCGCGGGTGAAGATGTCGGTGCCGGGAGCGAGCGCGCACAGCATGATCGCGCCGCCACCCGCCCCCGTCTCCAGTGGCAACGCGAGATACGAGCGCACCGACAGGTCGGTCAGCGTGGCCGGGTCGAGCAGACCTTGGCCGTTGCCGTTGTGGGGGGCGGTCAGGGGAAGGGTCGAGCCGGGCTGGATCAGCGCCGAGGCCTCGCCGCGGACGTCGATCAGGCGCAGCTCGCCCTCCTCGGCATCGACCTGGCCGAGCAGGACCGAACCGGGCGGAAGCTCGGCCTCGAGAAGATCGAGAACCGCGTCTGCCGCCTCTGAAAAGCTCGTGAACCGGCGTTCCGCCAGTCGGGCGAGCGCGCTGAGAACGTGGCCGCTCACGCGGTCTGTATCGGCGGTTCCTGCGAAAAAGTGAGTCTGAGCCGACGGGACTCGTCGGTATCCTGCGGGCGCACCATGACCCTGCGGGATCTAATGGGTAATGGGGCGCCCGAGATCGAGATCTCGGGACTCGCCTACTCGAGCCAGAGCGTCACCCCGGGGGCGCTCTTTTTTTGCGTGCCCGGATTCCGCGCCGACGGCCACGATTTCGCGCCGGATGCGGTCGAACGCGGGGCGGCGGCGCTGGTGTGCCAGCGCCCGCTCGGTCTCGGCGTGCCGGAGATCCTCGTCGACGACGTGCGCGCTGCGATGGGCCCGGCCGCCGCCCGTTTCTACGGCGATCCCACAGCGGAGCTCGAGCTGGTGGGGGTGACGGGCACCAACGGCAAGACCACCACGGCGTATCTCATCCGGCACCTCATGGAGGCGGCCGGGCGCCAGTGCGGCCTGCTCGGGACCGTCAAGCGCGTGGTGGGCGGGGTGGAGGAGGACGTGGTGCGCACCACGCCCGAGGCGATCGATCTCCAGCACACGTTTAGACGAATGGTCGATGGCGGCGACCGCGCCTGTGCCATGGAGGTCTCCTCGCACGCGCTCGAGCTGGGCCGTGTGGCCGGAATCCGCTTCGCCGTCCGCCTGTTCACGAACCTCACCCAGGACCATCTCGACTTCCACGAGACCATGGAGGCGTACTTCGAGGCCAAGCGGCGCCTGTTCACCGGCGCAGACGGGCCGTCGATCGTCAACGTCGACGATCCCTACGGCCGGCGCATCGCGGCCGAGGTCGACTGCGTGACGTTCGCGATCGAGCGCGAGGCCGACTACCGGGCGCGCGACATCGAGTTCGACCTGATGGGCTCGCGCTTCACCGTGCACACCCCGGACGGCGAACTGAGGATCGACTCGCCGCTGCCGGGCCTGTTCAACGTCCTCAACGTGCTGGGCGCGCTGGCGGCGGTTCGCACGCTCGGCGTCGAACGGATCTCACTCGAGGGCTTCGACCGCGTGCCGGGCCGCTTCGAGCCGGTGGACGAGGGCCAGGACTTCGGCGTGCTCGTGGACTACGCGCACACACCCGACTCCCTCGAGAACGTGCTCCGTGCGGCCCGCGAGGTCACCCCGGGCCGGCTGCACGTGGTGTTCGGGGCGGGTGGGGACCGCGATCGCGGCAAGCGCCCGCTGATGGGCGAGGCCGCCCGGCGCCTGGCCGACCGCGTGCTCGTGACCTCCGACAACCCGCGCAGCGAGGACCCGGAAGCGATCATCGACGAGATCATGGAGGGCACGGGCACGCAGGCCGAGCGCGAGGTGGACCGCCGGCGCGCGATTGCAATGGCGGTGGACGAGGCCCGTGCCGGCGACGTGGTGGTGATCGCCGGCAAGGGGCACGAGCAGGGTCAGGAGTTCGAGGACGGGCGCAAGGAGCCCTTCGACGACGTGACCGTGGCGCGCGAGGCGATTCGCTCCGGGCTGAGGGCGCGCGCGTGATCGATCTCGGCGCGGCCCGCATGGCGGCGGCCGCGGGCGGCGACCTCGTGGCGGGGTCCCCGGAGCGCTCCGGGCCCAGCCGAGCGGTGATCGACTCGCGCGCGGTCGAGCAGGGTGATCTGTTCGTGGGCCTGCCCGGCGCCGTCGCCGACGGCGGCGCCTTCGCCGCAGGCGCGCTCGAGGCCGGGGCCTGGGGGGCGATCGTGGGCCCGGCCTACCGGGACGAAGCGCTGGCCGCCGTCGAGGGGGCGGTCGGCGATTCGGCCTGCGCCTCCGCCGTGGTGATCGTGGCCGATGACCCTCTGCTGGCGCTCCAGCGGCTCGCCACCGCGTGGCGACGCGAGCTCGGCTGCCGCGTGGCGGGGATCACGGGCTCAACGGGCAAGACGTCCACCAAGGACATCTTGGCCGCGCTGCTGGCGCCGTACGCGGTCACCCACGCGAGCCGCGAGAACTTCAACACGGAGATCGGCGTGCCGCTGACGATCCTCGAGGCCGGCAGGGGCACCGAGGCGCTTGTGCTGGAGATGGCGATGAGGGGAGCCGGGCAAATCGCCGAGCTCGCCCGGATCGCCGAGCCCGACGTGGGCGTGATCGTCAACGTCGGCCCGGTGCACCTGGAGCTGCTCGGAACGGTCGAGCGGGTGGCCGCCGCGAAGGCCGAGCTGATCCGCGACCTGCCCGCCGGCGCGGCCTGCGCGGTGCCGGTGTCAGAGCCGCTGCTCGACGCCCACCTGCGCGACGACCTCGACACGTGGACCTTCGGCCCGGGGGGCCAGGTGCAGCTGCTGTCGATGGATGGCAGCCGCGCCGAGATCGAGGCCCGCGGGACCACGATCCGGCTCGACCTGCCGTACTCGGAGCCGCACAACCTGCTCAACACCCTCGCCGCGGTGGCTGCCGCCCGCGCGCTCGGCTCGCCGGTCGGGGGCCTCGTGGATGTGCAGTTCTCCTCGCTGCGCGGCGAGGTGGTTGAGCTGCCGGGCGGGGTAACGGTCGTGAACGACTGCTACAACGCCAACCCGATGTCGATGTCGGCCGCTCTCGACCATCTCGCCTCGACGCCGGCCGATCGACGGATCGCCGTGCTCGGCACCATGGCCGAGCTGGGCGAGGACTCGGCCCGCTTCCATCGCGAGGTCGGGCGAGCAGGCGCAGCGCCTGGGCATCGACGTGCTCGTGCCCGTCGGCCCACCCGCGCTCGGCTATCTGGAGGGCTTCGAGGGGGAGGCCCACGCGGTGAGCTCGCCCGAGGAGGCCGCCGCCCTGCTTCGGGAGATCGCCCGCCCCGGCGACCGCGTCCTGGTCAAGGGGTCCCGCTCGGTCGGACTCGAACGGGTGCTGGCGCTCAGAGACCCGTGCTCGGCGAGATCGTCATCGGAGGCTCGGCCTCCCTGCTCATCTGCATGTTCCTGGGGCCGCGCTTCATCGAGTACCTGCGCCTCAAGGAGTTCGGCCAGCACATCCGCGAGGAGGGGCCGGCGGGCCATCACGGCAAGGCGGGCACCCCGACGATGGGCGGGCTGGCCGTCCTTCTGGCGGTCTGCGTCCCGTTCCTGATCCTGTCCGAGTACCGCGCGGCGAGCGTGGCGGTGCTCCTCACGGCGCTCGCCATGGCCGCGCTCGGCTTCGCCGACGACATCACGAAGCTGCGCAGGCGGCGCTCGCTCGGGGTCTCGGGCAAGACCAAGCTGGCGGTGCAGGGCGTGACGGCCATCGCGCTCTGGCTCGTGGCCACCGAGTACGTCGATCTGCGTGAGACGCTCGACCTGCGGGTGGTCGACGCCTCGATCAACCTGGGCCTGGCCTATCCCGTGCTGATCTTCCTGGTGCTCGCGGGCGCCACCAACGGCGTGAACCTCACCGACGGCCTCGACGGCCTCGCCGCCGGCTGCGCCGCCATCGTCTTCCTGGCCTTCACCGCGATGACCTTCATCACCGCAGGACAGGAGGACCTGGCGCTGCTGAGCGCCTGCCTGGTCGGCGCCTGCGTCGGCTTCCTGTGGTTCAACTCGTTCCCGGCCTCGGTGTTCATGGGCGACACCGGTTCGCTCGGCGCTCGGGGGCGCGATCGCCGGCCTCGCGGTGATGACCAAGACCGAGATCCTCTTGATCCTGATCGGGGGCATCTTCGTGATCGAGGCGCTCTCGGTGGCGATTCAGGTGTTCTCGTTCCAGCGCTTTCGCCGGCGCGTGTTCCTGATGGCACCGATCCACCACCACTTCGAGCTGCTGGGCTGGTCGGAGACCAAGATCATCCTGCGCTTCTGGATCGTCGCCTCGATCTGCGCGGCGATCGGCTTCACGCTCTACCAGGCCTCGATCACGTGAGGCCGCCCCTTCCCGAGGGGCCTTATCTGATCGTGGGGCTGGCGCGCTCGGGCGCGGCGGCGGCGCGGATGCTGTTGCCCCACGGGCCGGTGCTCGCCGCGGACCGCGCGCGGCCGGAGGTGCCGGAGGGCGTGGAGGCCCGTCTGGAGAGTGACGGCGTGGAGCTGCTGGACCGAGCTCGGCTTGTCGTGAAGAGCCCGGGCGTGCCCTCCGACGCCCCCGCGATCGCCGCCGCCCGCAAGCGCGGGCTGCCCGTGCTCGGCGAGCTGGAGCTGGCCTGGCGGCTGCTTGCCCAACCGGCTGGTGGCGGTCACCGGCACGAACGGCAAGACCACGACCACCGAGCTGCTCGGTGCGATCTGGCGCGCGGCCGGGTTGCCCGTGGCGGTGGCGGGCAACGTGGGCACGCCGCTTGCGGCGCTCGTGGGAACGATCGACCCCGAGGCCACGGTGGTGTGCGAGGTGTCGAGCTTCCAGGCCGAGGACTCCGACGCGCTGGCGCCCGACACCGCTCTGCTGCTGAACATCGAGGAGGATCACCTCGACCGCCACGGCACGCTCGACGCCTACCGCGAGGCCAAGCTGCGGCTGTTTCGCAACCAGACGTTCGCGCAGATCGCCGTGGCGCCGCCCGGCATCGACCTGCCGGGGGAGGCGCGCCGCCTGCGGTTTGGCGATCCGGCCGACCTGCCCCTGGCACCAGAGGAGATCCGCCTTCGTGGGCCGCACAACCTCGAGAACGCCATGGGCGCCTCGGCGGCGGCGCTCGCCTCGGGGGTGCCTGCCGAGGCCGTGGCGACCGCCCTGCGTGAGTTCGCCGGTGTGCCTCACCGCATGGAGGAGGTGGGCACGGTCGACGGAGTGCTCTACGTGAACGACTCGAAGGCCACCAACGTCGCGGCAGCTCGGCGCGGGATCGAGTCCTTCGACGCCGGCGTGCACGCCATCCTCGGTGGCAGCCTCAAGGGCGGGGGCTTCGCCGGGCTGCGAGAACCCGTGGCGGCTCGCTGTCGTGCCTGCTACCTGATCGGCGAGGCGGCCGAACGGCTCGCGCAGGACCTCGACGGGACGGTCGAGCTGCACCGCTGCGGGGATCTCGAGGCGGCGGTTCACGGCGCCGGCGCCGCCGCGGAACCCGGCGACGTCGTGCTCCTCTCACCCGCCTGCGCCAGCTTCGACCAGTTCCGCGACTACGAGGAGCGCGGCGACCGCTTCCGTTCGCTCGTGCCGGCAGGATGAATCCGGCGTCGCGCGTAGAAGTACGTCCGGATGGCCCCGCGCGCCGCCGCTCGCAAGCGACCAGTCGAGTACTCGATCCTCTACACGGCGACGCTGTGCCTGCTCGCCGGCGGCGCGGTCATGGTGTACTCGGCCAGCTCGGCGGAGTCGCTTCTGTCGGGGAGCGGCGACGCTTCGTACTACCTCAAGCGCTACGTCGCGTTCGGACTGCTCGGTCTGCTGGCCATGCATTTCGCATCGAAGCACGGCCTGAGGCTGATCAAGGGCCTTACGCCTCTGCTGCTCGGCGTCCTCGTTCGCCCTGACGGTCCTGGTGATGATCCCGGGCTTCGGCGTGACGGTGAACGGCGCCACGCGCTGGCTGGCGGCGGGGCCGCTCCAGTTCCAGCCCTCGGAGCTGTTGAAGGTCTCGCTGATCCTGTACGCCGCTCAGCTGTTGGCCGCGCGTCCGAGCGCCGTCCAGAGGATCGGGACCCTCGTCAAGCCGTTGCTGCTGGTGGTGGGCGCCGCCTTCGCGCTGCTGCTCAAGCAGCCCGACATGGGCACGGCGATGGTGATCTGCTTCTCGATCGGGGCGCTGCTGGTGGCCGCCGGCACGCCGGTGCGGATTCTGGGCCTGATCGGCGGGTCGCTCGCCGCGCTCGCGCTACTGGTCGCCCTGGTGGAGCCTTACCGGCGCGAGCGCCTGACCTCGTTCCTGGACCCGTTCTCGGACGCCGGCGACACCGGCTTCCAGGCCGTCCAGGCGCTCACCGCCATCGGCTCCGGCGGGTTCTTCGGCGTCGGCCTCGGCGAGTCGGTGCAGAAGATCTTCTACCTGCCCGAGGCCCACACGGACATGATCCTGGCGATCATCGGGGAAGAGCTCGGCCTGATGGGCATCCTGGCCGTGATCGTGCTGTACGGGATGATCGGCTACGCAGGACTGCGTGCCGCCAAGCTGGCCCGCGACCGCTACGCCAAGCTGCTCGCCGCGGGCATCACCTCGCTGATCCTCTGCCAGGCGACGCTCAACTTCTTCGCGGTGATGGGAATGGCACCGCTCACCGGCGTGCCGCTGCCGTTCCTGTCCTACGGCAGCTCGAACCTGATCGTCCTGCTCGGTGCGATGGGCCTGCTGCTCAACGTGGCGGCGGGTGCGGAGGCCGCCGAGCGCCGGGGGTTGCGAGCCATCGACGGCGGAGCCGAGGCGCGACCGCAGCGCCAGGCCGGCGCGGCTCGCGCAGCGCGCTGAGCGAGGAGCGGCGATGCCAAAGGTGGTGATCGCCGCGGGCGGCACCGCCGGGCACGTGGTGCCGGCGCTGGCGGTGGCCGACGAGCTGCGCCGGCGCGGCATCGAGGTCGAGTTCATCGGGGGCGAGCGAGCGGAGGCCGAGATGGTTCCCGCGGCCGGTTACACGCTGCACCCCATGCGGGTGAGCGGTCTCGATCGCAGCAACCTCCTGCGCGCGGCAAGGGCCGTGCTGCGGGCGGGCCGGGCCACGCTGAGGGCCCGCCGGCTCCTGCGGCGAATCGGGGCAGATGCGGTGCTGGGAGGAGGGGGATACGTGGCCGGCCCGGTGGGCCTGGCCGCCCGCTCGCTGCGGCTGCCGCTCGTGCTCACCGAGGCCGACAGCCACCTCGGCGTGACCAACCGGATGCTGGCTCCGCTGGCCGAGCGGGTCTGCCTCGCCTTTCCGCTGCCGGGTCGGGACGGTGAGCGCTATCTCGTGACGGGGCGGGCCGTGCCGAGCGGCACCGGGGCGGCTGACCGCGATGCCGTGCGCGAGCGCCTCGGGATACCGGCCGGCGACCCCTGCCTGCTCGTCTTCGGCGGCTCGCTTGGCGCGCGCCGGCTCAACGAAGCGGCGGTCGAAGCCTTCGGCCGGGCGGCGCCCTGCGCGGTCCTCCACGCGAGCGGCCGGCGCGACCACGACGACCTGCGCAGCCGCCTCGACGAGCTCGGCGCGCCCGCGCACTACCACCTGTTTCCCTACATCGAGCCCTTTGCCGACGTGCTCGCCGCCAGCGACCTGGTGGCCTCACGCGCCGGCGGGTCGGTGCTGGAGGTGGCCGCCGCGGGGCTGCCGGCGATCCTCGTGCCCTATCCCCATGCCACGGCCGACCACCAGACGCTGAACGCGCGCTACATGGAGGAGGCGGGCGCCGCGGTGATCGTCCCGGACGACGAGCTCGACGGCCCGCGCCTGGCCCGCGAGGTCGGCGCGCTGCTGAGCGCGCCGCAGCGGATGGCGGAGATGGCCCGGGCCGCCCGCGCGGCGGCGCGACCGGACGCCGCCGAGCGCATCGCGGACGAGCTGGAGCGCCTGGTCCAGGCCTAGCCGAGTCGCTTGCACGCCGCCGGCAGAGGCCGCGGGCTCACGCTGCGGGCCTTCAGGCGGCCGGCCAGCCGCGGCGCGCCGTCGCGGAACCGGAAGGTGAAGCGACCTCTGCCACCCAGCTGCGCGGCCGGGCCGCTGCCGCCGAGCACCCTGACCCTGCCGGCCGGTGACCGTCCGCCGCGGGTGGTCATCGAGAGGCGCACGCAGGCGCGGCCCCCGCCCTTCGCGAAGGTGGCCAGCGCCAGGCCGCGAAGACGCGCTTTGGCGGTCCGGCCGTTCGCCGAGAGGCTCAGCCGTGCCACCCAGCGGGAGCGCCGGAAGGGTCGGAGCGCCCCTAGCCCGCGCGTCGGCGCGACGAGGCGCCCCCGGGCCAGGAACGGTCGCACTCTTGTCAGGGCGCCCCGCCGAATGGGGCTGCCGAGGTCGATCGGGAGCGACACCCGGCGGAGGCGGGCCGAGAAGCGTGGCGCGGGTGCCCGGCGCGCGGCACTGGCGGAGGCGACCGACCCGCGGGCGGTGTTCGCGAGCACGCTCAGGGCGATCGTCTCAGTGTCGGGCGCCGCGCTCGTACCGGTGTTGATGCGGAGCTGCACGCTCCGCGTTCCGGGCGTGGTGTAGGTGCGCGAGGTCGTGGGCTGCGGTGAGGGGCCGACCTCGAACGTCCCGTCGCCGTCCAGGTCCCAAGACCACGACTGCGCGTCGATCGAGTCTCCACCGTGGAAGAACACGCTCTGCCCGACGAAGGCGGGATTCGGGCTGATCGTGAACCTGGCAATCGGCATCGGATCTCGGGCGATCACGATCTCGCGCCGCGCCTCGACGCTCGCGCCCGAGTCGTCGATGACGCGCAGGGCGATCAGCCTGCCCTCGTCGCTGAACGGCGTGCCGAGCTCCTCGGAGCGAACGATCGGTTGCCGGGTCACCGGCTCGTCCCCGGCGTCGATCTCGAACGGTCGCCCGGCGGAAGGGAAGATCAGGTTCGGCCGGTCGTCGAGATCCCACCGGTAACGGACGATCTGGCCGTCGGGGTCGCTCGAGCCCGAGGCGTCGAGCCTCACGGTGGCGCCGGCTTCCACCCGGACGGGGTCGACCGTGAACGACGCGGTCGGCGGGTCGTTGGCGCCCCGTCCGCCCGGCAGGTTGCCCGCGCAGAGGAGTCCCTGGATCAACGCCCCGACCGGGTCGCTGTTGCTCGCGCGGCAGAAGTCCTCGTCGCAGCCTCCGAGGCTGAGCGGGACGACGAGCGCGAAAGCAACCAGGAGCGCGCGGCGCTTCAGCACGCCAGCACCCGCGAGCTGCCGGCCGTGATCGTGCCGAAGCCGCCCTCGCCCCCGGCGCGCACCGCGTCGCCGAGGCGGCCAGCGGGCCGGCAGCCGGACTGGCCGCCCAGCGACACCAGGGGTGCCGTGAGGGTGCCCCTGATCGAGAAGTCGAGCACGCCCGTGGGCGCCCGCAGACCGGCGGATCCGGGCGTGAGCTGGAGGAGCGTGTCGTTTCGGCTGTTCAGCGTGATCGTGTCCGGCCCGAGCCCCAGGAACGAGGCAGGGCCGCGCAGCTGCAGCCCGTCGTTCGTGGCGACGACCGAGAAGCGCCGGTTGGGGCTGACCAGGCGGCGGACCCCCTGCGCGGGTCGCTCTCGCTCGGCGAGGCTGCGCTCCAGCCCCCTGATCCGCGTCCGGCTCCGGCGGACCACGCGGCGGGTGCGCGTCAGGCGCCGCTCGAGCACGCCGACCTGTCCGCTGAGCCGTTCGACGAGAACCACGAGCTCCGGGCCACCTGTCTGCGCGGCGGCGGGCGCCGAAGGGACCGTGACGCCGGGCGAGCAGATCGACGGTGGTGACCCGTGCGAGAGCAGGCGGAACAGCGGATGGACGCTGCCGGCCTCGTCGAGCTCCCTCGTGGGCGCGTCCGGTGGGAGGTCCGTGGCGCCGGCTGCGGCGAGCGAGAGCGCCAGCGGCGAGCCTCGGCCCCAGTCGAGAATTTGCTCGGTGGCCTGAGCGTCGGTGATCCCGTGTGTCTGCAGCAGCTCGAGCGCCTCCTCACGCGAACAGCGCTTTGCCTTCCTGCCGGTGAACCCGCTCAACGTGGCCGCCAAGAGGTTCGTGCGGACGGTCGGCACCAGGCACGTGCCCGAGCTGGACGTCACGCTCGGCAGGCAGAGCTTCGAGTGCCACCTCCTCGACCACGGCCCCGGGGGAGTGCTCGGGCTGCAGCGCGACGTGATCTACCACGAGTGCGGGCTCACGCCGCCGTCGCGCGTGGCCGCGCAGGGTGGCGAGCTGAGCCAGCCTCTAGAGAGGCTGCCTCAGAACCCCCCACGCACGCCTGGCGGCGGCGGAACGGCGCGGATGCTGCCGCCTCCCTGCGTCCTTGCCCCGCTTGATCCCGCGCTCGCCAGCCGCACACGCGGGGTTCCGAGCCAGCCTCTAAGGTCGGCGCCGATGCAAACGGGACCGGACAGGTCTCCTCCGTTCGGCGGTCGGCGGCTGCACTTCATCGGCATCGGCGGGGCGGGGATGAGCGGCCTGGCGCTGGTGGCGAGCCGGTTGGGCGCCGCTGTGACCGGCTCCGACCAGGCCGAGTCCTCCTACTTCCCGCGGCTGCGGGAGGCGGGGATCGAGCCGGCGCTGGGACACGACCCGGGCAATGTGCCCGACGGGGCCGAGATCGTCATCTCCACCGCCATCCCGGACGACAATCCCGAGCTCGCTGCCGGTCGCGCCGCGGGAGCCGTGGTGCTGCACCGCGGCGACCTGCTCGGCGAGCTGTCGCGGGCCAAGCGGACGATCGCCGTGGCCGGAACACACGGCAAGACGACGACGGCCTCCATGGCGGCCCTGGCGCTGCTCGGGTGCGGCCGCGACCCCGCCTTCCTGATCGGCGGGGAGCTGCGCGTGGTCGAGACCAACGCCGCATGGGGCGAGGGGGAGTGGGCGGTGATCGAGGCCGACGAGTCGGATCGCTCCTTCCTCAAGCTGGCGCGCGACGTGGCCGTGGTGCTGAACGTCGAACTCGACCATCACTCCACATATCCCGACCTGCGTGAATTGGAGGCGGCCTTCGCCGAGTTCGCCGAGCCGGCCGCCGTGCGCGTCCTCGGCCCGGGAGTGGAGCTGGCGGGCCGCGGGACGCAGCTGCGCTTCGGGCTCCAGGGGAGCGAGGACATGGTGGCGCGCGACATCGAGCTGCGGCCGGGCGGGTCGCGCTTCAGCGTCGACGGGACCGCGATCGAGCTGCACGTGCCCGGGCGCCACAACGTGCTCAACGCTCTGGCGGCGCTGGCCGCCTGCCGTGAGGCCGGCGTGCCGGTGTCCGACGCGGGCCCGGCGCTCGCCGCCTTCACGGGGGCCGGGCGACGCTTCGAGGAGCACGGTGCGACCGCGAGTGGAGCGTTGGTCTACGACGACTACGCCCATCACCCCACCGAGGTGCGCGCGACCCTGGAGGCGGCCCGCACGCTGCGGCCGCGGCGGCTCGTGGCGTGCTTTCAGCCTCATCTGTACTCCCGCACGGCCATGCTCGCTCGCGATTTCGGCCGCGCCTTGGCGCTGGCGGATGTGGTGCTGGTGCTCGACGTCTATCCCGCGCGGGAGCGGGCCGAGGACTTCCCCGGCGTCAGCGGGCTGCTGGTGGCTCAGGCGGCGGCCGACGCCGCCGGCGGACGCCCGGTGTGGTGGCTGCCGGAGCAGGACGACGCCCGGCGCTTGCTCGAGGCGGAGCTCACCGACGGCGACGTGCTGCTCACGCTTGGAGCGGGGGACGTGGACCGCCTGGCGCGCGAGCTCACGGGGGAGGGGGAGCCGTGACCGCGCCGCCCGGCGTCCAGCCGGACTTCCCGCTGGCGCGCCTCACCACCATCCGGGCGGGCGGGCGCGCCGACTTCTACGCCCGGCCCGACTCGCCCGACGCGCTGGCCGCTCTCCTGGCCTGGGCAAGGGACGAAGCGATCGAGGTAGGAGTGGTGGGCTCGGGATCGAACCTGCTGGTAGCGGATGAAGGGTTCCGAGGACTCGTCATGAAATTGGACGGCTCGCTGGCGACGATCCAGCAGGACGGCGAGCGCCTGTTGTGCGGGGGTGGGGCGCGGCTGCCGCAGGCGGCGGCATTCGCCGCGCGGGCGGGGCTCAGCGGGCTCGAGTTCGGGGTGAACATCCCGGGCACCGTCGGCGGCGCCGTGAAGATGAACGCCAACGCGTACGGCGGCGACCTCGCGCGGGTGCTCGAGTGGGTCGAGGTCGTCACCGCCGAGGGCGCCGAGCGCCGCGAACCGGCTCAGCTCGGCTTCCGCTACCGCCGCTCGAATCTCGGCTCCGGCGAGATCGTCGCGAACGCTTCGTTCGCGCTGACCCCGGCCGATCCCGACGATGTGAAGGCCACCCTCGCGGACATGCGCGCTTCCCGGCGGGCGGCCCAGCCCTCGGGCATCAAGACGTTCGGCTCGACCTTCAAGAACCCCGACGATCCGCGCGCGGAGGGCCGCAGCGCCGGGGTGCTGCTCGACGAGGCCGGCTGCCGCGGGCTCACCGTCGGGGGCGCCCGTTTCTCGGAGAAGCACGCCAACTTCGTGGAGAACATGGGTGACGCCACCACGGCGGACGTCGTGACGCTGATGGCCGAGGGCCGCCGGCGCGTGCGCGAGCGCTTCGGCGTCGAGCTCGAGCCCGAGGTGCAGTTCTTGGGTGACGTGGACACCTCGCCTCTGTGGGGCGAGCCGGCGTGAGGGTCTCCGCCACCGCGCTCGCCGGGCGATGGCGGCTCAGCGTCCCGCGTGTCTCGCGTCCCACGTTCTCACCCAGGCTGCGGCGGCGCCTGATCGCGCTGGTCGCGCTGATCGCCGTGCTCGCGGCCGGCTACCAGTTCTGGCTGCGCGACTCGTCGTTCGTGGCGGTGGAGGACGTGACGGTGACGGGCGTGTCCACCGACGACGGCGAGCGGATCCGCACCGCCCTGGCGGCCGCCGGGCACACGATGACCACCCTGAACGTGGACCAAGAGGTTCTCGACCAGGCCATTGCCCACTACCCGGTTGTGCGCGACCTGGAGGTGCGCCCTGACTTCCCCCACGGCCTCACCATTCACGTGATCGAACATCATCCCGCAGCGCTGTTGGAGCTGGACGGCCGGCCTGTTGCGGTCGCCGGTGACGGGACCATCCTGCGCGGGCTGCCGGTGGAGGGAAGGTTCCCGTCCATCGAGGTGGAGGGAGGCGCGCGCGGCGACCGCCTGACCGATCGCGACGCCCTGGGGGCGGCCCGGGTTGCCGGTGCGGTGCCTGGACCGCTGCGAAAGCGGATCGAGAGCATCGGCTCGCGTTCGGGCGACGGCCTGGTGGCCACCCTCAGCGACGGGCCCGACCTCATCTTCGGCGACTCGTCGCGAGCCCGGGCCAAATGGATCGCTGCCGCGCGGGTGCTGGCCGACCCCGAAGCGGAGGGCGCCACGTACATCGACCTGCGCCTCCCCGACCGCCCTGCCGCCGGCGGCCTGCCCGCCGCGACCGTGGAGCCGGTAGCGCCCGCGGGCCAGGCGCCGTTCGGGGCGCAGGCGGCTCCAACCGTTCCCGGGGCGGCTGCGGCCACCCCGTCCGCGCCTGTGGACCCGGCGGCCACCGCGCCTGACAGCGGGGCCACGGTTCCGGCCACCCCGGTCACCCCGGAGTCCGCTCCCACCGGCACCCTCGAGGCCGCGCCGGAGGTGCCCGCGCCGACGGGCGAAACCGGCGGCCCCACCGGGGCCGGCGGGGCGGGAGCACCGCTCGGATGACCGCTCCCGAACCCTCTACCTAGAGTCGAGAATGGGTGAGCACCCTCAACCTCCGATAGAGCCTTTACGTGCAGGAATTGTTGCGGTTCTGGTTGACACTTTCCGGGATGCCCGCCTACAGTGCGGTCTTTGCGGGAATCGAGAAACCCTCGATGATCGCTTGAGCTTCGGACGGTAGGAGAGAGGAACACCCTCCATGGACACGGGCAGCTACCTGGCGGTCATCAAGGTCGTCGGCATCGGCGGCGGCGGCACGAACGCCGTCAACCGCATGGTGGACGCCGGCCTCAAGGGAGTCGAGTTCATCGCGGTGAACACCGACGCCCAGGCCCTTCAGATGTGCGACGCCGACATCAAGCTTCAGATCGGCGACCAGCTCACGCGGGGCCTCGGCGCCGGCGCGAATCCCGAGGTGGGCTACGGCGCGGCCAACGAGAGCCGCGACGAGCTCAAGGAGGCGCTGAAGGGCGCGGACATGGTTTTCGTCACCGCGGGCGAGGGCGGCGGCACCGGCACCGGTGCGGCCCCGGTGATCGCGGAGGTGGCCAAGCAGGAGGTTGGTGCGCTCACCGTGGGCGTGGTCACGAAGCCCTTCGACTTCGAGGGCACGCAGCGGATGCGCCAGGCGGTGGAGGGGATCGATCGCCTGCGCGAGCAGGTCGACACGATGATCGTGATCCCCAACGAGAAGCTGCTCGCCGTGGTCGAGCGCCGCACGAGCATCCTCGACGCGTTCCGCGAAGCCGACAACGTGCTCGGGCAGGGCGTGCAGGGCATCACCGACCTGATCACCACCCCAGGGCTGATCAACCTCGACTTCGCCGACGTGCGCACGATCATGCAGGACGCGGGCTCGGCCCTCATGGGCATCGGCGAGGCGGCGGGCGAGAACCGCGCGGCCGAGGCGGCCAAGAACGCTGTATCGAGCCCGCTGCTCGAGCAGTCGGTGGAGGGCGCCACCGGCATCCTCCTCAACATCACCGGCGGCAACGACCTGGGGCTGTTCGAAGTCAACGAGGCAGCGGAGATCATCCAGTCGGCGGCCGACCAGAACTCGAACATCATCTTCGGCGCGGTGGTTGACGACACCCTGGCCGACGGTGTGCGGGTCACCGTGATCGCCACCGGCTTCGAGCGGCCCGGCCGCACGCCGTTGTTCACCGAGGACTCCACCGGCCGCCGCCGCGAGCCGCGGCGGCGCGACGTCACGCTCGACGAGCGTCAGCGCGAGTCGCTGGAGATCTCCGACGACGACATCGACGTTCCGGAATTCCTGAGGGACTGACAGAGATCCTGCCGCCGCAGACGGCGCTCGCCTTCGAGGCGATGCGCGCGCTGCGCACTCATTACGGCGACGAGGCGCGCTTCGTTGAGCGCGTGGACGAGGTCCAGCGGCCGCAGGGCTATCGGCTAGTCGGAGCCTTCGAGGACGGCCGCTGCGTGGCGGTGGCCGGCTTCCGGGTGATTCGCAACCTCGCTTGGGGCGACACGCTGTACGTCGACGACCTCTCGAGTCTCCCGGGCAGCCGCAGGCGCGGCCACGGCCGCGCTCTGCTCGAGTGGTGCGCGGAGGAGGCGACGCGCCTGGGCTGCGCCGAGCTTCATCTCGACTCCGGCGTGGGCCCCGAGCGCGAGAACGCCCACCGGCTCTACTTCAACACGGGCCTGCGCATCACGAGCTACCACTTCGCCCGCGGCCTGTGAACGAGGCCGCGGCGCGTCTGGCCCTGGTTGCCGAGCGCGAGCTGGAGGCGCTAGTGGGCGTGTCCTCGCCTTCAGGGGACGTCCAGGGCGCCGAGGAGTGCGTGGCACTGGCCACGGCCTTCCTTCCGCCCGAGGCGGACGCCGAGCGGCTGCCGTGCTCCAGCCCCGGCCACGCACCGGATCTATGCGGCCGGCTGACGGGCCAGGGCAGCGGGCGGGTCCTGCTGCTTGGCCATCTGGACACGGTGGTGGCCCACGACGCCCACCGGCCGCTGGATCGCGAGGGAGACCGGCTCGGGGGCTCCGGCACGGTGGACATGAAGGGCGGGGTGGCGCTCGCCCTCGGGGTGATGCGCGAGCTCGCCGCCACCCCCGGCCGCTACCGGGAGCTCGCGGTTCTGCTGGTGAACGACGAGGAGTGGCGCACCGAGCCGTTCGCCCATGCCGAGCGCTTCGAGGCCTTCGACGCCTGTCTTTGCTTCGAGGCCGGCGAGCGTTCGCCCGAGGGCGATGAGGCGGTCATAGTCAAGCGCAAGGCCGCCGGCACCCTGCGGGTCGAGGCCCATGGCCGCTCGGCCCACTCGGGCTCGGCGCCGCACCGTGGCCGCAACGCCCTGCTCGCGCTGGCCCACGCGGCCCAGGTAGTGGCGTCTCACAGCGATCCGGACGGCAGCGAGCGCCTCACGGCGGTGCCGACCATCCTCGACTCGGGCAGGGCGTTCAACGTCGTTCCGGCGGCGGGCGAGCTCGTGTGTGACCTGCGCGCCGATCGCTTGGAGGCGTTCGCACCGGTCCTCGACGCCGTACCGGCCGAGTACGAGGGCGTGGCGCTCGAGACAAGCCTTGCCCGTGCCTGGCCCGGGATGGATTCGCGCGAGGCCACCCGTGCCTCCCTTCGGCGGGCGGCTGAACGTCTGGGGCGCCCGTTGGCGGCCGCGGAGCGTGGCGGCGCCAGCGACGCGAGCCACATCGCCGCCGGCGGGATCGAGCTCACCATCGACGGTCTCGGACCGCGCGGCGGCGGGGCCCACACCCCGAGCGAATGGGTGAGCGCGGAGTCTCTGCGGACGCGGGCCGAGGTGGCTCTGGCGGTGGCCGGGGCCGTTCTCGACGAGCTTTCGTAAGCGAAGCAGCCGGCGTGGCCGGCTGCGCACGACGGGATCAGTGACGTCGCACACGGAATAACCGCGGCTCATCGCCGATCTTGGTCTCCGAACCCCCCAGAACGGAGCCCACCGATGAGAGCCCCCCTCGCACTGTACGTCGCCCACGAAGTCCAGCGCAGCGCCCGGCCGGAGGCCCAGGCGCCCGCCGACCCGGGCCGCGCCGAGAAGCTCGCCGGTCGCATCGTCGCCGGATGCGTGACGGTGCTGATGGTCCTCGCCGCGGCGGTCGCGCTGCCGATGCCGACAGGCGGGTGAAACACCGGGTCGCCGGGTAACCTCCCGGCGTCTCCTTGCCCGCCACCGACACGCTTCGCCGCACACCCCTGTTCGACCGCCACGAGCGCGCCGGCGCCAAGCTCGTGCCCTTTGCGGGCTGGGAGATGCCGGTTCAGTACGAGGGCATCCGCCAGGAGCACTTGAACGTCCGGCGCGCCGCGGGAATGTTCGACGTCTCGCACATGGGCGAGATCGAGACGTCGGGCCCCGAGGCCGAGGCCTTTTTGCAGCGCATCCTGTCCAACGACGTGACGAGGATCGCCGAGCGCGGGGCCCAGTACTCGCTCCTGTGCCGCGAAGACGGCGGTGTGCTCGACGACCTGTTCACCTACCGCCTGGGCCCGCAGCGCTTCCTGACGGTCACGAACGCCGCCAACCACGAGAAGGACCTCGCCTGGTTCAAGCGCCAGGCCGACGGGTTCGACGTGGTCGCGCGTGACACCCAGGCGGCGTGGGCCATGCTCGCCGTCCAGGGGCCGGACGCGCGGGCCGCGCTGTCGCGGATCGACCGACGGCGAACTGCCGGCCCGCATGCGCAGCGCCGACCTGAGCGTGGCGGGGGTCGACACTGCTCGTGTGCGGAACGGGCTACACCGGCGAGGACGGCTGCGAGCTGATGATCCCGCCCGACGGCGCGGCGGCGGTCTGGGACGCCCTGCTGGCCGAGGGCGTCGAGCCCGCCGGCCTGGGCGCGCGCGACACGCTGCGCCTCGAGGTCTGCTTTCACCTCTACGGCAACGACCTGTCCGAGGAGCGCAACCCGATCGAGGCAGGGCTCGGCTGGGCCTGCAAGCTCGACACCGGATTCATCGGCGCCGAGGCTCTGCGCGGCTTCGAGCCCGCCCAGACCCTCGTTCCCTTCGCCTTCACCGGGCCCGGCATCCCGCGCCAGGGCAACCCGATCCGGACAGAGGAAGGGGAGGGCGTCGTGACGAGCGGCTCGCTGTCTCCCTGCCTCGAGACGGGGATCGGGATGGGCTACGTGCCCATGGCGGCGTCCGAACCGGGTACGAGCATCCAGGTGGACGTGCGCGGCAAGCTGCGCGCGGCGGAGGTTCGGGACAAGCCCCTGTACGCCCCCAACAACCAAGGAGACCATGGCTGAGAGCTACCCCGACGACCTCAGGTACCACCCAGATCACGACTGGGCTCGCATCGAGGGCGACACGGCGACATTCGGCGTCACCTGGTACGCCCAGGACGCCCTGGGGGAGGTGGTGTTCTTCGACCCGCCGGACGTGGGCGCCTCGGTCAAGAAGGACGACGCTTACGCGGAGGTCGAGTCGGTCAAGGCCGTGTCGGACGTGTTCGCGCCGCTCTCCGGGGAGATCGTCGAGGTCAACCAAGAGCTGGGGGACAGCCCGGAGCGCATCAACGCGGACCCCTACGGCGAGGGCTGGATGGTCAAGGTCAGGCTCTCGGACCCCTCGGAGGTCAACGATCTGATGGACGTCGACGCCTATCGGGCGTTGCTCGACTCGGGTAGCTAGCTTCGTACACGTAGCGATGAGCCGTTACACCGGAGTCACCGACGAGGACCTGCGCGAGATGCTCGCCGCGATCGGCGCGAGCTCTCTCGACGAGCTGTTCGCCGACATCCCCGAGGCCGTACGCCTTGGGCGTGACCTCGATCTTCCGGCGGGGCGCAGCGAGCAGGAGGTGAACGACCATCTGGCGTCGCTGGCGGCGCGCAACCGCCACGCGGACGCCGAGGTCAGCTTCCTCGGCGCGGGCATGTACGACCACTACGTGCCCTCGCTCGTGGACACGCTGATCGGGCGCTCCGAGTTCCTGACGCCGTACACGCCGTATCAGCCCGAGGTGTCGCAGGGCGGGCTGCAGGTGATGTTCGAGTACCAGACGGCCATCTCGGAGCTGACCGGCCTGCCGGTGTCGAACGCGTCGGTCTACGAGGGTCCCAGCGCGGTGGCGGCGGCCGGCTACCTCGCGAAGCTCGAGACCAAGCGTCATCGCCTCGTGACATCGCGCGGGCTGCACCCGCACTCGCGCGCTGCGCTGGCCACCCACGCCAAGGGCTACGGCATGGAGGTGGTGGAGGTCCCCCTCGACGGCGAGGGTGCCACGGACCGCGACGCCCTGGCCGGAGCGGTCGACGACGACACCGCCGCGGTGTTCGTACAGCAGCCCAACTTCCTGGGCACCGTGGAGGACCTGGGCCCGTTGGCCGAGGCGGGCAAAGCCACCGGCGCCGTGATGGTCTGCGCCGCCGATCCCCTGCCGCTCGGGATCCTCAAGCCGCCCGGCGAGCTCGGAGCGGACATCTGTGTGGGCGAGGGGCAGTCGCTGGGCAACCGGCTTGATTTCGGCGGCCCGTCGTTCGGCTTCTTCGCCGCGGACGAGCGCTTCCTGCGCAAGATGCCCGGGCGCATCGCGGGTGAGACGCGTGACGCCGACGGGCGGCGCGGCTTCGTCCTCACGCTTCAGACACGCGAGCAGCACATCCGCCGCGAGAAGGCCACCCACAACATCTGCACCGCCCAGGCACTGAATGCGCTCGCCGGGGTGATCTATCTGTCCTGGCTCGGCAAGCGCGGCCTCGTGGAGCTGGCCGAGCTGATGCTGCGCCGGACCCACTACGCCCGCGAGACGCTCGCGCTCGAGCCGATCAATCCCGGGCCGGTTGTGCGCGAGTTCGCCGTGCGGGTGCCGGACCTCGACGCGGTCGTCAGGCGCGCGCGGGCGCAGGGCATCAACCCCGGATACCGGCTCGGGCACGACTACCCGGAGTACCAGGACGGCCTGCTCGTGGCGATCACCGAGCGCCGCACCAAGGCTCACATCGACAGGCTCGCGGCCGTCGTGGCGGCGCAGCGCGAGGGTGTGCCGGCGTGAGCGACGACACGCTCACGATCTGGGAGCGCTCGCGGCCGGGCCGCCGCTCGTTCGTGGCGCCCGCGCCGGACGACGAGGTGCCCGCGGTGCCCGTCGAGGAGCTTCTGCCCGCCTCCGCGCTGCGCGAGCGGCCCGCCGAGCTGCCCGAGGTGTCGGAACCCGAGCTGGTGCGCCACTACACCACGCTCTCGTCCAGGAACTTCCACCTCGACGAGGGCTTCTACCCGCTCGGCTCGTGCACGATGAAGCACAACCCGAAGCTGCACGAGCGGGTGGCCGCATTGCCCGGCCATTCGCGTCTGCATCCACTCCAGGACCCGGAGTACGCGCAGGGTGCCCTCGAGCTGATGTGGCGTTTGCAGGGGGCGCTGTCGGAGATCGCCGGCCTGCCGCACGTATCGCTTCAGCCGAGCGCGGGTTCGCATGGCGAGCTGGCCGGCCTGCTGCTCACCCGCGCCTACCTCGAGGACCAGGGCGAGCAGCGCCACAAGGTGCTCACGCCCGACACCGCCCACGGCACGAATCCCGCGACGGTCACGATGGCGGGGTACGAGGTGGTCAAGGTCGGCACCGCGCCGGACGGCGGCGTGGACCTCGACGACCTGCGCTCGAAGGCCGACGAGGACGTGGCCTGCCTCATGCTCACCAACCCGAACACGCTCGGCCTCTTCGACACGAACATCGAGGAGATCGCCGAGATCGTGCACGGGGTCGGCGCGACCCTCTACTACGACGGCGCCAACCTGAACGCGGTGATGGGCATCGCCCGGCCCGGCGACATGGGCTTCGACATCGTCCACTACAACCTGCACAAGACCTTCACCCAGCCGCATGGCGGAGGGGGTCCCGGCGCCGGGCCGATCGCCTGCTCGGACCGCATCGAGCCCTTCCTGCCGGTACCGCAGGTGGTCAAGGTGGGAAGCGAGGGCAACGGGTCGCAGCCGCGCTTCGACCTCGATTTCGACCGGCCCAAGTCGATCGGCAAGCTGCGCGGCTTCCAGGGCAACTTCGGCGTGTTCGTGCGCACCTACGCGTACATCTGCTCGCTCGGCGGGGACGGGCTCGAGGACGTCTCCCGCACCGCGGTGCTCAACGCCAACTACCTGAAGGCGCTGCTGGCGCGGGACGGCATCGGCGAACACCTGCCGATCGCCTTCGACCGCACGTGCATGCACGAGTTCGTTCTCTCGGGCCGGCCGGCCAAGGAGAACCTGGGCGTCAAGACGCTCGACCTGGCCAAGCGGATGCTCGACTTCGGGGTGCACCCGCCCACGGTCTACTTCCCGCTGCTGGTGGACGAGGCGCTGATGATCGAGCCCACCGAGACCGAGACCAAGGAGCGCCTCGATCACTTCGCCGACGTGATCCGCGAGATCCTCGAGGAGGCCGCCGAGGATCCGGAGATCGCCCACACGGCCCCGCACACCACGCCGGTGCGCCGTCTCGACGAGGCCGGCGCGGCGAAGCGCCCGGTCGTGCGCTGGCGCCCCGACGCCGAGAACCCCGGCGACCCGCAGCGGGCGCAGGACGCCGCGGCCAGCGGCACGGGGGCGATGTAGGAGATGGAAAGCACGCCCGCGGGCACCGTCGCGGCAGAGGGGCTCTCGATCGAGGAGCTGCGCCTGGCGGCCCGCAACCACGGCCTCCCGCTCGAGGCTCTCCGCTTTCCGATCACGCCGGTCGGCCTGCACTACCTGCTGATCCACTACGACATCCCTGTCGTCGAGCCGGAGGACTTTCGTCTCGCCATCGGTGGTGCGGTGGAGCGGCCGGTCTCGCTCTCGCTCGATGACCTGCGCGCTCGCGAGCAGGTGACCATGCCGGTGACCTTCGAGTGCGCCGGCAACGGACGGGCGCTGCTCGAGCCGCGCCCTGTGAGCCAGCCCTGGCTGACCGAGGCGGTGGGCACCGCCGAGTGGCGCGGGACGCCGCTCGCGCCGCTGCTCGCTGAGGCGGGTGTCTCCGGAGACGCGGTGGAGGTGCTGCTCCGCGGCATGGATCGCGGCCTGGAGGGTGACGATGCTCAGGCCTACGAGCGCTCGCTGCCGCTGGCCGACACCGACGGCGCCCTGCTCGCCCACGAGATGAACGGCGCGCCGCTGCCGCCCCAGCACGGCTTCCCCCTGCGCCTGGTGGTGCCCGGCTGGTACGGGATGACCAACGTCAAGTGGCTCGAGGCGATCACCGTGCTCGAGGAGCCGTTCCAGGGCTACCAGAACGCGGTCGCCTACCGGCTCTATGACGAGGACGGCACCCCGGGAGAGCCGGTCACCCGAATGCTGCCTCGCTCACTGACCGTCCCGCCCGGCGTTCCGGAGTTCATGTCGCGCGAGCGTCACCTCGAGCCCGGTCGGGTGGAGCTGAGCGGCCGGGCCTGGTCGGGATACGGCGCAATCGAGCGCGTGGAGCTCTCCACCGACGGCGGCGCGACCTTCAGCGATGCCGACCTCGGCCCCGAGATGGGCCACGCAGCATGGCGGGGCTGGAGCCTCATGTGGGAGGCGGCTCCCGGCGAGCACATGATCTGCTCGCGCGCCACCGACTCGGCCGGGAACACCCAGCCGCTCGAGCCGCCCTGGAACCTCAAGGGCTACTCGAACAACGCGGTGGAGCGAATCCGCACGATCGTCGCGGGCTGACGCCTCGCGGCCCGTGACGGCACCTGTCCCCAGGGCCGCAAACTCGCCCCGGGGTCTGACCCCTGACGCTAACTGCCCGGCCCGTGCGCATCTTCAGCGGAATCCAGCCCACGGGTCGCAAGCACGTGGGCAACTACATCGGCGCCATCCGGGGCTGGGTGGACGGACAGGAGCGCGGCGATCCCGCGATCTACTGCATGGTCGACCTGCACGCCACGGGCGTGCCCTACGACCCGGAGGCGCTGCCCGGCTACGTGCTCGACACCGCCGCCGTGCTGATGGCGGCCGGCCTCGATCCCGAGCGCTGCATCCTGTTTCGCCAGTCCGACGTCAGGGAACACTCGGAGCTCTGCTGGCTGCTCAGCTCGGTCACTCCCTACGGCGACCTGCAGCGCATGACTCAGTTCAAGGAGAAGTCCGCACGCGAGCAGCAGCTCGTGCGCACCAGCCTGTTCCTCTACCCAGTGCTCCAGGCGGCCGACATCCTGCTCTACAAGACCGACGAGGTGCCGGTGGGAGAAGATCAGCGCCAGCACGTGGAGCTGGCGCGCGAGATCGCCCGCCGCTTCAATTCCACCTACTCCGACCTGCTGGTCGAGCCCGCGGTGGTCGTCCCCGAGGTGGGCGCGCGCATCATGGATCTCCAGGACCCCGCGGCCAAGATGTCCACGACCTATGGCAGCGCCGCCGGGCTCGTTTACATCGACGACGCCCCCGATGACATCCTGCGCAAGCTGAAGCGCGCCCAGACCGACTCCGGCAGCGAGATCGTCCGGGCCCCCGATAAGCCTGGGGTCACCAACCTAATCGAGATGCTGGCCGTAGTGCGAGGCACGTCACCCGAGGCGGTGGAGGCCGAGTTCGAGGGCCAGGGCTACGGCACCTTCAAGCAGGCCGTGGGCGAGGGCGTGGTCGAGTTGCTCGCCCCGGTGCGCGAGCGCTATCAGGAGCTGCGCGCCGATCGAGGGGCTCGAGGCGACCCTGGCCGCGGGAGCCGAGCGTGCCCGCGCGATCGCCACCGACACGATGCGCGACGTGCGCGCCGTGATGGGCATCGGCCCGGCCGACGAGGCGCGAGGCGTCGGACCCCCGCTCTAGTCTGTCCCCGATGCCGATCGCCGCGCTCGACCTCGAGCTCGAGGTCTTCCACGGTCCTTTCGACCTACTGCTGACGCTGGTGCTCTCCGAGGAGATCGACCTGCTGGAGGTCGAGCTCGCCGAAGTGGTGCTCGCCTACGTGGAGCACCTCGAGCGCTCGGGCGAGCTCGACCTGGAGGCGGCCACGGAGTTCCTGGTGCTGATCGCGGCGCTGCTGGAGCTCAAGTCGCGGCTGATGCTTCCGGTGGAGGACGAGGAAGAGCTCGACCTCGAGCCTCAGGAGGCGGCCGAGGAGCTGCTCGCGCGCATGCTCGAGTACCACCGCTACCGCGAGGCCGCTCGCCACCTCCACGAGCGGCTCGCCGAGGAGCAGGGCTTCCGCTACCGCTCGGCGCCGCTTCCGCCCGTGCTGCGGCGGGTCTCCACCGAGGTGGCCGAGGCGGCCTATGACCCTGAGCGCCTGGCCGAGGCCATCGGCGATCTCCTGCGGGTGCCCGAGCCGCTCGACCTGCGTCATGTGCGCCGCCCGGCCGTTTCGGTGGAGCAGCGCCTGCGCCACCTGCGCGACCTGCTGCGCAGCCGCCGCGCTTCTCCTTCGACGAGGCCGTGGAGGGCGCCGACCGGCTCACCGAGGCCGTCACGCTCTTCGCCCTGCTCGAGCTGTACAAGGCGGGCGAGGCCAAGTGGGAGCAGGAGGTGCCCTTCGGCCCGATCACGGTGGTGCCGTCGTGAAGGACCTTGCGCGCACCGTCGAGGCCCTGCTGTTCCTGTCACCCGAGCCGGTGGCCGTGGATCGGCTCGCCGACGCCTGTGAGGTGGGGGAGGGCGAGGTGGTGGAGGCGCTGGCCCGCCTGCGCGAGCACTACGCCGAGGGCTACCGCGGCGTGGTGTTGCGCGAGGTGGCGGGCGGCTTCACGCTCGCGACCGATCCTGTGGCCGAGCGCGCGGCGCGGCGGCTGCTGGCCAAGCCGCGCACCCCGCCGCTGACGCAGGCGCAGGCCGAGTGCCTGGGCATCGTGGCCTACCTGCAGCCCGTCTCGCGACCCGAGATCGCACGCATCCGCGGCGTGGCCTCCGAGTCGGCGGTGGGCACGCTCCTCGAGCGCGGGCTGATCGAGGAGTCGGGGCGCTCGCGCTTCGGCGCTGTCCTGTACCGGAGCACCGAGCTGTTCCAGAAGCTCTTCGGGCTTTCCGGGCTCGATGAGCTGCCCGACCCGGCCCGGTTCGACCCGAGCCCCGAGGACGAGGGCGAGCTACGCGAGCGGTTGGCCCGCGCGGGCGAGCAGCGGGCCCAGGGCACGACTGGCTGAGCCCGTCGACACCGGGCACCGCGATCGTGCGGAGGCCGAGCCCGCGGCTGGCGGAGGGCATCGTCACGCACGTGCGAGCGCACGGCCGTGGACCCTGACCGGGCACTCGATCAGTGGGAGGGCTACGTGAACGCGCTGCGCGACCACGGCTGGCGCATCACGGAGGTGGCGCCCGCCGACGATCATCCGGACGGCGTGTTCGTGGAGGATGCCGCGGTGGTCCTGCGCGGCGTGGCGGTGGCCACGCGTCCGGGTGCGCCGCAGCGCGTCGGCGAGGTGGACTCGGTGGCGCGAGACCATCGCGGGCCTGGGCCTCGATCCGCTGCCGATCACCGACCCGGCCACCCTCGACGGCGGCGACGTGATGGCCGTGGGCGAGACCGTGTACGTCGGCGTGGGTGGGCGCACGAACACCGAGGGCGCCCGCCAGCTGGGCCGCGCCCTCGCGCCCGTGGGGATGACGGTGGTCCCCGTGCCGCTGAGCCGCGTGCTGCACCTGAAGTCTGCGGTCACGGCTCTTCCCGACGGCACAGTCATCGGCTGGACGGCGGCTCTCGACGATCCCTCGCGTCTTCCCTCGCTTTCTCGCGGCCCCCGAGGAGGCCGGGGCTCACGTCGTGAAGCTGGGGGCGGCGCTTTGCTGATGGCCGAGGGAGCGCCGCGCACGGCCGCGCTGCTCGAGCGGCGCGGCCTGCGGACGGTCAGCGTCGACATCGGGGAGTTCGAGAAGCTCGAGGGCTGTGTGACCTGCCTGTCGGTGCGCGTCCGGTCTACTTGAGGCGGCGCTTTGGCTTGGCGCCGAGGCGCAGCTTCACCCTCGTCCCCTGCGCAACCACCCTGCCGGCCTTGAGCGACTGGCGCCGGACCACGAGCTTGCGCTTGAGCCTGCGCTGCGGACGGCGGACCTTGCCCAGCCGGCAGCCGGCCTTCTTCAGGCGTCGCTGGGCCCGCTTCTTCGTCAGGCCCTTGAGCTTCGGCACCCTGCACGTCTTCGTCCCACGACGGACGGCTCGGCGCCCGGAAGGGCGGGCGTACCGGGCGACGACGGTGACGACGGCGGCTCGGCGACCGGCGGGGTCGGGTCGGGCCGCTCGTAGGCGCCCTGATCGGGCTTGGCGATCCCGTCCTCGTTGCCGTCCTGGATCCGGCCGAGGCCGTCGAGGTCGGTCGCCTGGGTGGTGTAGGCGGCGTTGGCGGCGTCGATCGAGGGCGATCCCGGCGCCAGCCGGTAGTCGCCGCCGGCCGGCGCCACGAACAGCGGGTCGACGTTCTGGATGCCCTCGGTCTGGTTGACCACACCGTCCCCGCTGGATAGGAGCGGCGGCATGTTCGAGGCTCGGGCCGTGATGGTCGGAACCCCGCCCCCGGCGACCGAGCTGGCCGAGCCGGGGAAGTCGACTCCGCGGACTATCGAGTTCGAGAGCGTTATCGAGGCATTGCCCGGGTTGCCGCTGTTCACAGAGCTGGAGACGCCCACCGTGTTGGTTCCGCCGGCCTTGACGATCGTCAGGTGGCTGAGCGACGTGGTGGAGTCGCTCGCGGAGGCCGAGGCCGTTATGCCGGCGGCCTGGTTGGCCGGCGCCCCCGTGAGGGTGATCAGCACGTCCGAGGCGGTCAGGCTGCCGGTCTCATTGGCCAGGCCGGCCGCAGCGCCGCCGACGCTGTCGCCGGTCGCGTCGATGCTTGCGCGTCGCACCGTCGTGGTGGCTCCCGGATAGGACTCGACGCCCTCGTTGCCGCTGAGAGTGGCGTTCTCGATCGAGGTGTTGGAACCCGAGCTCACCCGCACGGCGGTCCCCGACGGACTGGAGACGGTGATGTCGCGCAACGTCGTGGCTCCGGCGGTGGAGAGGCCGTTGGCCCGTGGGTTGGCACTCGTCACGCTGACGCGCTCGACAATGTCGCCGGCGGCCACCAGCCCGGCGCCGTATCCACCCATATCGGGAAACGAGGCCGGGATCGCCACGGTCAGGTCGCGCAGCGTGACCGGGTGTCCGCCGCTGCCGTCGAGGTTGAACACCACCTGGTTGCCCGTGCCGGCGCTGCCCAGGATCGTCTGGCCGACCCCGGCGCCGCGAATGCTCAGAGCGTCGGTGCCCGGGCCGACGCTCCAGGTGCCGTCCGCAGACTCGATGTACGTGCCCGGGGCGATCACGATCTGGTCGGGCACGCCGTCCGCGAGTTGCGGGGCGGCCAGGGCGCCCGCCTCCAGGTTGGCGGGCGCGACGGCCACGCCGGAGCAGCCGGCGGGCGCCCCGACGCAGAAGGTGGTGGCGAGCGCAGACGGCGACAGAGCGGCCGACACCGCGACCGCGCTTGCCAGGGCGAGTGAAAGGCGTCGTGCGTTCATGCACCTCCAACCGCTCCGTCGCCGTCGAATTACGCGTTACGCGGCCGCGGGCTCCGGCGCCTCGTGGACCCGCGCGGGCCTGGTGGCGGAGCGCAGGAGGCTCCCGCAGACCAGCGCGCCCACCGCAAAGATGCCCGCGGCCCACCAGAACGCAGTCACGTAGCCCTCCACGGCCGCCTGGCGCAGCACCTCGGGCGCGGCTCCGTTGCTCGTCACGAAGTCCGTCGTCGCAGACACCGCCACCGTGCTGAGCAGGGCGGTACCGATCGAGCCGCCCACCGCCCGCGAAGCCGATCAGGCCGGCGATGAACGTCCATTTGCGGCCGAAGAGATCGGCGATGCGGCCGCCCAGCAGCAGCAGGCTGCCGAACGCCAGCGCATAGGCGGTGATCACCCATTGGCGATCGTCGGCCGAGAAGCCGAGGTCGTGCTGCGCGGACGGCAGGGCGATGTTGGTGATCGTCACGTCGAGTACGACCATCAGCTGGGCGATGCCGATCACAGCGAGGATCAGCCAAGCGACGGTCGTAACTCGGGTCTGTGGATGTCGTTGCCGGTCGCTGCACGATGAGGCTCCTTTGTCACATCGATTCGGTCTGGTTCGTCACTGCTATGACGGACCCCGACAGAGAGATGTGACCGATGGACGACCGCGAATATCTGGCCCGGCAGTTCGAGACCAACAGGAGTCATCTGCGAGCCGTGGCCTACGGGGCGCGGGCCGTGGCGGAGCGGGTCGCCTCGTTCACGCAGCTCGCACCGCTCGCCCGGACCGTCCTCGTCAACGGCACCCCCGGCTTCGTTGTCGCGCCAGGAGGGCGAGCGGTGGCGGTGAGCGGATTCACCGTCGTGGGCGGCAGGATCGCCGAGATCGACCTGCTCGCCGACCCGGCGGAGGACTGATGGCACAACCGTCGACACTCGACGTCGCCTGGGAGGCCAACACCATGCTGGCCGGCCTGACGATCCTCACGATTCAGATCTTCCCGTTCGCGTTGCCGCTGCTCGTGCTGACGTTCGCCCCGCTGGTCGTTCTCGCCGTGGCGGCCGCGCTGATAGCCGCCCCGTTCGTACTACCGGTCTTGCTGGTCCGCTGGCTCTGGCGCCGGACCGGCAGCCGGCAGCGCGACCCCGTGAACCACCATGTCGACCACCCGCTCTAGGAAGGGACGGTCGACCGGCTCGCCGGTGAGCAGCAGCCGCAGGTGGATGGGGCCGATCACCGCCTCGATCACCTCGGTCGGCTCGGTGCCGGAGGCGACCTCGCCGCGCTCGATCGCTCGTTCCACGATGGTTCCGTCCAGAGCGAGGCGCTCCGCCCAGAAGCGGCTGTTGGCCGCCGCCAGCCTGCCGTCGTGGGGCGACTCGGCGGCCACCGCGCGCGCCATCGCTGCCACCTCGGGGCTGGCGGCGTTGGCCGCGGCGGTGCGGGCGAGCTCCAGCAGGTCCGCGCGCAGCGAGCCGGTGTCGGGAACGGAGATGTGCTCGCCCGCCCGCTCGAGCATCGCCTCGAGTACCAGCTGCTCGCGGGTGCCCCAGCGCCGGTAGAGGCTGGTCTTGTTCACGCCCGCCCTGCGGGCGATTCGCTCGAGGCTGAGCCCGGCGTAGCCGTGGTCGGCCAGTTCACCCAGCGTCGCCGCGATGGTGGCCGCGCGCACCCTGCTGCTGCGTCCGCCGGGCCTTGTCTTTCGCGGCGCCGTCGTCTCCGTCTTCGCCACGATCCGAAAGCTTAACGCAACGAGTTGTTGCATTTGCTACCGTAGCCGAATGGAGAGCTACCGGCAGTCCCGCCTCGTTCACCGGGTCGTGCGACGGACCGCGGCGACACGCCCCATGGCGAAGCTCTACGGGCTCATCCAGCAGCCGCTCGACCGGCTCGTCTACCGCCTCAGCGGCAACCGGATCACCCTGTCGTCCTGGCTCGCCGGAGTGGAGATCACCATGCTGACCACCACGGGTGCGAAGACGGGGAGGCGCCGGACGCTCCCGGTGCTCGGCCTTCCCGACGGCGACGCCATGATCCTGATCGCTTCCAACTTCGGGCGTCCGCGCAACCCGTCCTGGTACCACAACCTGCGCGCCCATCCGCGCGCGACGCTCGTGTTCGAGGGCGCGACCCGCGAGCTGGTGGCACGTGAGCTGAGCGGCGCGGACCGCGAGCGGAGCTACCGCCGCGCAGAGGCGATCTACCCCGGCTTCACCCATTACCGCGTCTGGGCGAACGGCCGCCGGATCCCGGTGCTCAGACTCGAGCCTGCGCGCTGATCTGCGAGTCTCGGAGGGCCGATGTCGCGCCGCTCCTGGACGATGCTCCTGCTGGTCTCCGCGTTCTGGGGCTCGTCCTATCTGTTCATCAAGGTGTCGCTCGACGAGGGGATGGCGCCCGGGGTGATCGTCTTCGGCCGGGTGGCCCTCGGGGCGCTTGTCCTGCTGCCGCTCGCGATGTATCTGGGTGCCCTGCGGTCGCTCCGCGGGAGCCTTGGCGCCGTGGTGGCCCTCGCGCTGATGCAGGTGGTGGCGCCGTTCGTTCTCATCACCTTCGGCGAGCGCGAGATCTCCTCGTCGCTGACCGGCATCCTGGTGGCCACGGTGCCGGTCTACACGTTCCTGCTGGCGTTCGTGCTGGAGGGTGAGGAGCGGGCGGGGAAGATCGGCCTGACCGGCGTCGGGATCGGCATCGCGGGAGTCGCGCTGTTGCTCGGCGTCGATGCGGGCGGCGGCAGCGCCGCGCTGGTCGGCGGCCTGATGGTGGTGCTGGCCAGCCTCGGCTATGCACTCGGCGCCTGGTACCTCAAGCGCAACCTCGGCGCCGCGGAGCCGCTGGGCGTGCTCGCCGGCACCTTGACCACCGCATCGCTCGTGACCGCTTCCGCTGGCTCTCACCGGCCTACCTGACCCCGTTCCCAGCGCGAAGGCCGCGGGCGCGGTGGCCGTGCTCGGCGTGCTCTGTACGGCGATCACCTTCCTGCTCTTCTACTCGCTCGTGGCGAGCGACGGGCCCGCCCGGGCCTCGCTGGTGGGCTACATCGCTCCGGCATTCTCGCTGCTCTACGGGGTCACGCTCTACGACGAGCGCTTCACCGTCGCGACGGCGGCGGGGCTGCTCCTGATCGTGGGCGGGTCCTGGCTGGCCGCCGAAGGGCGGCCCCCATGGCAGGGCCGGCCGCTCAGGAGCGGGCCGCCAGCTGCCCGCACGCGGCGTCGATATCGCGCCCGCGTGTGAGGCGCACCGTGGTTCGCACGCCGCGCTCCTCGAGCGCTGCTGCGGAACGCCGCGATGGCGTCGCGGCCCGACCCGCGATAGGCGGCGTCGGTGGGGTTGTACGGGATCAGGTTGACCTTGAACGCGCGGCGCGGCTCGAGCAGGCCCGCCAGCGCCACCGCCTGACCCACCCGGTCGTTCACGCCGTCGAGCATCAGGTACTCCACGAACACCTGCCGGCGCCGGCGCTCGTGCCAGCGCAGGCAGGCGTCGAGCACGTCGCGCAGCGGGTAGCGCTCGTTCACCGGCATCAGCTCCGAGCGCAGCGAGTCCTCGGGGGCATGCAGCGACAGGGCCAGCCGCACGGGCGGCCCCTCGGAGGCCATCCGCTCGATCCCCGGGATCCAACCGACGGTCGAGATGCCGGTGTTCGAGTGGGCGATCCCGATGTCGGGCAGGCGCTCGCAGGCCGCGAGGACGTTGTCGAGGTTCATCAGCGGCTCGCCCATCCCCATGAACACGGCGTGGTCGACGGGCTCCTTGCGGCGGAAGTGGAGCGCCTGGTCGAGGATCTCCGAGGTGCGTCAGGTTGCGACCGAAGCGCATCTGCCCGGTGGCGCAGAAGGTGCACGTGAGCGGGCAGCCCGACTGGCTCGACACGCACAGCGAGCGGCGGCCGTCGCGGTAGCGCATCAGCACGGCCTCGACCGGCCGGCCGTCGGCGGTCTCGAAGAGCGCTTTCTCGGTGCCGTCGCGGGCCAGCGCCTCGCGCACCGTCTCGAGTGACGAGAACGGCACCTCATGCGTCGAGCCGCTCGCGCAGCTCGAGCGGAAGGTTCGTCATCTCGCCGTATGAGCTCGCGCCACGCGCCGCCCACTCCCACACCTGGCGGGAGCGAAAGCCGGGCTGGCCCTCGGCCGAGAGCCGCTCTTCGAGCTGCGCAAGATCCACGCGACCTACGCTAACGGCGTGCGACTCGCCAAGTTCCTCGCTCACGCCGGCGTGGCCTCGCGGCGGGCGGCCGAGACGCTCGTGGCCGACGGGCGCGTGAGCGTCGGCGGGCGAGGTGATCACCGATCCGGCGCGCGACGTGGACGAGACGAGCGAGGTGGCGGTCGACGGCAGACCGGTGGCGCCCGAGCCCCGCGAGGTGCACGCGCTCAACAAGCCTGCCGGGCGTGGTCTCCACGGCGCGCGACACCCACGGCCGGCCCACCGTCGTCGAGTTGGTGCGCTCGCGGCGGCGCCTGTACCCGGTGGGGCGCCTGGATGCGGACACCACCGGGCTGATCCTGCTCACCAACGACGGCGAGCTGGCCGAGCGCCTCACCCACCCCCGCTACGGGGTCGAGAAGGTCTACCGCGCCCGAGTCCGCCCGCCGGCGGTGACGCTCGCGCGGCGCTCGAGTCGCTGCGCGGGGGCGTGGAGCTCGACGACGGCGCCACGGCGCCCGGCCCGGGCTCGCCTGGCTGCGGCCGGGGCTGCTGGAGATCGGGCTACGCGAGGGCCGCAAGCGCCAGGTGCGGCGCATGATCGAGGCGGTGGGCCACCAGGTCGTGGCGCTCGAGCGCGTGGCCTTCGGCCCGCTGGGGCTGCGCGGGCCTCGAGCCCGGGCAGAGCCGCCGGCTCACGCGCGCCGAGGTGGAGCGCCTGCGGCGTGCGGCGCGACCGGCGGGCCGGGCGCGGAGGCGGCGCCCGGCGGGGCGGGCCGGATAGGCCCGCAGGCGAATCATCGGCCTGCCAGAATCACCCGCCGCATGAGGCTGAGAGCGCTCAGAGGGGCCGTGACCGTCGACGAGAACGAGGCCGACGCGATCATGGCCGCCACCGAGGAGCTCGTGCGTGAGGTGATGGAGCGCAACTCGCTCGCGGCGGACGACATGGTGAGCTGCATCTTCACCTGCACCGATGACCTCGACGCCGAGTTCCCCGCCGTGGCCGCCCGCCGGCTCGGCCTGAGCGCGCGTGCCGCTCCTGTGCGCCCGCGAGATCCCCGTGCCGGGCTCGCTCCCGCGCGTGATCCGGCTGCTGCTTCACTGCTATGCAGACCCCGAGACCGAGCCCCAGCACGTGTACCTGCGCGACGCGAGCTCCCTGCGCCGCGACCTGGAGGGCGCCCAGTGACCCCCGGCATCGAGTTCAACAGCCGTGTCCGGCAGATCCCGGTCTATCCGATGGCCTCGACCTACGCCTTCGACGGCGACCTGGTCAAGCTCGCCTCCAACGAGACGCCGTTCAGCCCCCATCCGCAGGTGCTGGAGGCGGTCGAGGCTCAGCTGCGCACCCTCAACCGCTACCCGGATCCGGCGAAGTCGGCGCTGCGCCGGCGGATCGCCGAGCGCACAGGCGTGGCCGAGGGACGGATCGCCGTGGGCAATGGCTCCTGCGAGCTGCTGCTGGCGGCGGGCGAAGCGATGCTGGAGCCCGGCGCGGAGCTCGTCTACGCCTGGCCCTCGTTCTCGATCTATCCGCATGTCGCCGCGATGTCCGGCGCACGAGCGATCACCGTGCCGCTCAACGACGCCCACGAGCACGACTTGGAGGCGATGGCGCGCGAGGTCACCGCGGCCACACGGATGGTCATCGTCTGCAACCCCAACAACCCCTCCGCCACCGCCCTGCCGCCTTCCGCCATCGACGCCTTCGTGGCCGAGTTGCCCCGCCACGTGGCGGTGCTCCTCGACGAGGCCTATATCGAGTTCTGCGCGCTGCAGGATCCCGACGAGTCGCTGGCGCTGCTCGAGCGCCACCCCAACCTGGTGATCCTGCGCACGTTCTCGAAGGTCTACGGGCTGTGCGGCCTGCGGGTGGGCTACTCGCTGGGCAGCGAGGCGTTCCGGCTCGCCGTCGACCGGGTGCGGCAGCCATTCTCGGTCAATGCGCTGGCCCTTGCGGCCGCCACCGAGGCGTTCAGGCACGTGGACGAGGTCGAGCGGCGCGTCGAGCAGACCGTGATCGAGCGCGGTGCACGTGGAGTCCGAGCTCAGCGACCGCGGCCTCGAGACGGCAGAGAGCCAGGCCAACTTCTCCTGGGTGCCGCTGGGCGACCGTGACGAGGACGAGATCGTGGATGGCCTGGCCCAGCGCGGGGTGATCGTGCGCGCCGGGAAGGCGCTCGGCGGAGAGGGCCATATGCGGGTCACCTACGGCACGCGCTCCGAGAACGACCGCTTTCTGGCGGCGCTCGACGAGCTGCTCTGAGCCCCGCCTGCTAAAACTTCGGGTGATGTCCCGCCTGGCCGCGCCGACTCGCAGCTCCAGCGCCCTCTCGGGCGCCGCGCGTCGCACGCGCCTCTCGTCGTACTGGTATCCGCGATTTAGCTAGGCGTCCGGCAGCGGCCAGCGCCTTTGTCCGATGGCCGCCTCCGCGAACACTTCGCCCCCTCGCCGGACGCCGCTCCGCATCCGTACTTCACCTGGAAACGTAAGACCTTCTGAGAGGCTTTGGGACAAATGATGATCGTGATGAAAGAGGGGGCGTCTCAGGCGGAGATAGCCGCCGTCGTCAAACGCGTGGAGTCGGTGGGCGCCCATGCGCACCTGTCGCAGGGCGAGCTCGTGACGGTGATCGGCGCCATCGGCGACCGCGAGCACGTTGCCAATCTCGGCCTGGAGGGCGCGCCGGGTGTGGATCACCTGGTTCCGATCCTCAAGCCCTACAAGCTCGCCTCGCTCCAGTACCGGCGCGGGAACGCACGGTCGTGGAGATCGATGGCCGCAAGATCGGCGGCGATTACTTCGCCACCATTGCCGGGCCCTGCACGGTCGAGTCGCGCGAGGTGCTGCTCTCGGCCGCGCGCACGGTCCGCGACGCCGGTGCGCAGATGCTGCGCGGGGGCGCGTACAAGCCGCGCACGTCGCCCTACTCCTTCCAGGGCCTGGGCGAGGCCGGCCTGCGCCTGCTGGCCGAGGCCAAGGAGGAGACCGGGCTGCCGATCGTGACCGAGCTGATGGACGTTCGCGATCTCGACGCGGTGGTCGAGGTGGCCGACGTGATCCAGCTCGGCGCCCGCAACATGCAGAACTACACGCTGCTCACCGAGGTGGGGCGAGCCGGCAAGCCGGTGCTGCTCAAGCGCGGGCTCTCGGCCACGCTCGAGGAGCTGTTGATGGCGGCCGAGTACGTGCTCAAGGAGGGCAACCCGGACGTGCTCCTGTGCGAGCGCGGCATCCGCACCTACGAGCCGAGCTACCGCTTCACCCTCGACCTCATGGCCGTGCCCGTGCTGCGCGAGCTGACCCATCTGCCGATCGTGATCGATCCCAGCCACGCGGCGGGCAAGCGCTCGCTCGTGGAGCCGCTGTCGCTGGCGGCGGCCGCGGCCGGCGCCGACGGCGTGCTCGTGGAGACGCACCCGTGTCCCGAGGAGGCGGTCTGCGACGGCCCCCAGGCCGTCCACGCCGACGACTTCGAGGCCTACCTGCGCAAGCTCGAGGCGGCGGCTGAGCTGGCGGGCAAGACCTTTGAGCGGGTCTGAGCGCCTTTGAAGGTCGCAGTTCTCGGCGTCGGGCTGATCGGCGGCTCGATCGGCCTGGCGGCGCGTGAGCTGATCGAGGACGCCGAGGTCGTGGGCTTCGGCCGGGATCCGCGGAAGCTCGAGCGCGCCGTCGAGCTGGGAGCGATCGACAGCGCCGCGGCCAGTTTGCCCGAAGCGTTGGATGGCGCCGGGCTCTGCTTCGCCTGTGCGCCGGTTGGAGCGCTGCCCGGCCAGGTCCGGGCGGCCCTCGACGCTGCGGGGCCGGACACAGTGGTGAGCGACGTGGGCTCCACCAAGGGCGACCTGATGCGCGCCGTGGACGACACTCGCTTCGTCGGCGGCCATCCGATCGCGGGCGCGGAGACCGCGGGAGTCGAGCACGCCCGCGCTGACCTGTTCCAGGGGGCGCTCTGGTACCTCACGCCGCACGAGCAGTCCGAGGGCCTCCTGTACGAGCGCCTCCATCGCTTCGTGATCGACCTGGGCGCCCGGCCCGTGGCGGTGGATCCGGACACGCACGACCGGCTCGTGGCGGTGTTCAGCCACCTGCCTCACGTGCTCGCCAACATGCTGGTCTCGCAGGCCGCGGAGCGGCTCGAGAAGCATGGCGACGCCCTGCGCCACGTGGGCCCGAGCTTTCGCGACGCCACCCGGGTGGCCGGCGCCAACACCGCCATGTGGGCCGACGTCTACCTGTCGAACCGCGAGGCGATCATCGAGGAGATCCGCACCTTCGGCGAAGAGCTGCGGGCGGTGGCCGACCGGCTCGAGAGTGGCAAGGGCGTTCCGGAATGGAACGACCGCGCCCGCGAGGACCGGCGCACGCTGCTCGAGGCGGACGTGCCGGGCGGACCTCTCCACGAGCTGCGGCTCACGGTGCCCAACCGTCCCGGTATCGTCGCCCAGGTGGCACTGGAGCTCGGCCGGGCGGGCGTGAACATCGTGGACATGGCCCTGGCGCCGGCCGCAGACATGCGCTCGGGAGCCATGACGCTGTGGGTGGCCGGCGACGATGAGGCCACGCGCGCCCGGGAGCTGATCGGCGGGCTGGGCTTCCCGGTCGGCGAGGAGTGACGGCCGCCGCTCGCTTCGAGCCTTCCGGCGCGCTTCGTGGCGAATACACCCCGCCGGCCGACAAGTCGATCTCGCACCGCGCAGCGCTGTTCGGCGCGATGTGCGAGGACCCCCTGACCGTCCGCAACTACCTCGACTCCGCCGACACCCGCTCGACGCTGGCCGCCGTGCTCACGCTGGGGGCCGGGGTGGAGGAGGACTCGGGCAGCCTGCTGATCCGCGGTGTGGGCCTCCACGCCCCGCTCGAGGCCACGGGCGGCCTCCTCAACGTGGGCAACGCGGGGACGCTGATGCGGCTCCTCCCGGGCTGGCTCGCGGGGCAGCCGGGCGGAGCCTGGACACTCGACGGCGACAACTCGATCCGACGCCGCCCCGTCGACCGCGTGGTCGAGCCCCTGAGTGCCATGGGCGCACTGCTGGAGGCGCGTGAGGGCCGCTTCCCGCCGCTGACCGTGACGGGCACCGAGCTGACGGGCATCGATTACGAGCTTCCGGTCCCGAGCGCCCAGGTCAAGTCGTGCGTGCTGATCGCGGGGATGCTCGCCTCCGGCTCCACCACCATCACCGAGTCGTCGGTCAGCCGCGATCACACCGAGCGTCTGCTCCGGCGCGCGCGGGTCCCGTTCGAGCGCGATGGGCTCTCGATGACCGTGGCGAGCGTGGACGAGCTCGAGCTGGATGAGATCGTGATCCCCGGCGACCCCTCGTCGGCTGCCTTCATCGTCGCCGCGGCCACGCTCGTGCGCGGCTCGCGGGTGGTGGTGAAGAACCTCGGGCTCAACTGGACGCGCACCGGGTTCCTGCGCATCGCGCAGCGGATGGGCGCGGTGATCCTGGGCGACCTCGAGGAACCGGGCACGGAGACCGCCGACGAGCCGGTGGGCGAGCTCGACGTGGCGTCCGCGCCCCTCGAGGGGACGGAGGTCACGCCCGACGAGGTGCCGCTCGCAATCGACGAGCTCACGCTGGTGGCGCTGCTCGGCGCGCACGCCGAGGGCGAGACCGTGGTGCGCGGGGCCGAGGAGCTGCGGGTCAAGGAGTCCGACCGGATCGCCGGCGTGGTGGAGGGGCTACGCGGCCTGGGGGCGGACATCGAGGCAAGCGACGACGGCTTCGTGGTCCGAGGCGACGGCTCGCCGCTGCGGGGCGGTGTCATCGACTCGCGCGGCGACCACCGCATGGCGATGCTCGGCGCCGTGGCGGGCCTGGCGTCGGCCGAGGGCGTCGAGGTGGTGGGGATGGAGGCCGCGGGTGTCTCCTATCCGGGCTTCGAGGCCGACCTGCGGGCGCTGCTGGCGGACTAACCTCGTCTGCATGGTGGTGGCCATCGACGGGCCCGCGGGAGCGGGCAAGAGCACTGTTGCGCGCGCGGCGGCGCGGGCGCTCGGCTTCCCCTACCTCGATTCGGGCGCGATGTACCGCGCGGTGGGTCTCATGACGCTGCGCGAGGGCGGGGCCGCCTCCGACCAGGCGAAGGCACTGAACATCTCGCTTGGCGAGCGGGTGCTGGTCAATAGCGAGGACGTGACCGAGGCGATTCGCGCCCCGGAGGTGTCGGAGGCCGCCTCGCGCGTGGCCATGAACCCGGCGGTGCGCGACGCGCTGGCGGCCAAGCAGAAGGAGCTGCTGGCGCAGGGAGACTGGGTGGCCGAGGGCCGCGACATCGGCACCGTTGTCGCGCCGGGCGCCGCCGTCAAGGTCTTCCTCACGGCCAGCCCCGGAGGAGCGCGCGCGCCGGCGGGCGGTGGAGCTCGGCACGGACGTGGAGACGGTGCTGCGCGACCAGGCGCTGCGCGACGCGCAGGACACGAGCCGTGAGCACTCGCCGCTCGCTGTCGCGCCCGGAGCGGTGGAGCTCGACACCACCGGGCTCAGCGTGGACGAGGTCGTGGCCCGCATCGTCGACCTTGTCGAGGCAGCCCGATGAGGCGGCCCACGGTGGCCGTGGTGGGCTACCCCAACGTCGGCAAGTCCACCCTCGTCAACCGCCTGTCGGGCACGCGCGCCGCCGTCGTGCACGAGCAGGCGGGGGTCACGCGCGACCGCAAGGAGATCGACGCCGACTGGAACGGCCTCGGCTTCACGCTCATCGACACCGGCGGCGTGGACTTCGCCGGCGAGCACGAGATGGCCGAGGAGATCCGCCGGCAGGCGCTGATCGCGCTGTCCGAGGCCGACCTCACGGTGATGGTCGTGGACGCCCGTGCCGGGCTGCGGCCGGGCGACGAGGAGCTGGCGCGCGAGCTGCGCGGGGGACGGATGCCGGTGATCGTGGCCGCCAACAAGGTCGACAACGCCCAGCAGACCGGATGGGCCGCCGAGTTCTACGGGCTCGGGCTGGGCGATCCGATCGCGGTTTCCGCCACCCAGGGTCTCGGCACCGGGGACCTGCTCGACCGCGTGGTGGAGAGCCTGCCGCGTGGCTCGGCGGAGGAGTCAGAGGCCACGCGCCTGGCGTTGATCGGCCGTCCGAACGTGGGCAAGTCCTCGTTGGTCAACCGGCTGCTGGGAGAGGAGCGGGTGATCGTGACCGATGTGGCCGGCACTACCCGGGACGCCATCGACACGCGCATCGAGTTCGACGGCCGGCCGGTGGTGCTCGTCGACACCGCCGGCCTGCGCAGACGGACCAAGGTGGCCGGGACCGTCGACTACTACGCCCAGCTGCGCTCCGAGCAGGCGGCCGACCGCGCCCAGGTGGCGATCGTGGTGTGTGACGCCGGCGAGGGCGTGACCTCGGAGGACCTGCACGTCGCCGAGATGGCGATGAAGAACAAGTGCGCCACGGTGATCGCCCTCAACAAGTGGGACGTGACCGAAACGGATCTGGAGGACGCCAAGGCGCGCGTCGTCCGCAAGCTGCGCCAGCGTCCGCAGGTGATGGCGGTGTCGGCTCTGAGCGGCCGCGGCCTCAAACGCCTGGTGGCCGAGGCGCTGCGGCTGGCCGACCGCTCCGCGGAGCGGATCCCGACGCCCGAGCTAAACCGTTTCCTCGGCGACGTTCAGGCGCTGCGCGAGCCCCCGTCCGTGGGCGGAAAGCGCCTGCGCATGTACTACATGACCCAGTTCGAGACCTCGCCGCCCCGCTTCGCGATCCAGGTCAACCACCGCGGCCGGGTTGCGCGCGATTACGCCTACTTCGTCGAGAACCGGCTCCGCGACCGCTACGGCCTGCAGGGCGTGCCGCTCGTCATCGACTTCAAGACGAGCCGAGGGCGCGGGGAGTAGCGGCGGGCCCGGCCAACAGCAGCGATAAAGGGGGCGAGTTCGGGCGTTGCCACAACTTGTGGCCCATATGGGGCCTACAACCTGTGGCAGCGGACGAGATCATCGCCGAGCTGGCGGCCCGCCAGCAGCGCATCGTGGCCCGGTGGCAGCTGTTGGCTGCCGGGATCAGTTCGGATCAGATCCGCGTTCGGCTCGAGAGGCGTCAGCTGTTTCGCCTCCATCGGGGTGTCTATGCGGTCGGGACCGCGGATCCCGGTCCGCTCGGAAGGCTGATGGCCGCCGTCTTGGCCGTAGGCGACGACGCCGTCCTGAGCCACCTGTCCGCGGCCGCGCACCATGGTCTGCTGCGTGCGCAGCGTGGGCCGGTGGACGTGGCGGTGCCGCGCGAGCGGGGAACCTCGACGAGACGCGGTATCCGCCTCCATTGTCTCCCCTCTTTGCTGCCGTTGGACGTCACACGCCGCCACGGCATCGCGACCACCACGGTCGAACGGACCCTGGTCGACATAGCGGCGAGCAACCCGAAGGACCTCAACCGCGCCGTCGAGCAAGCCTTCGTCCGCAAGCTGATCGGCCGTACCCGCATGGCCGAGAGCGCTCGAGAGAGCGACAGCGGCCAACCCGGAACCGCCCAACTCCGGCGCGAGCTCGCCGGCCTCCTTCCCCAGCTGCCGTTCACCCGCAGCGAGCTGGAGCGGCGCTTCTTGAAGCTGGTCAGGAGGGCCGGCCTGCCCGACCCCATCGTCAACCGCCACCAGGAGGCCCACCGCGTCGACTTCCACTGGCCGGCCCACAAGCTCGTGGTGGAAACCGACGGCCGCGGCATCCACGACAACCCTCACGCCTTCGAGGCGGACCGCGCCAGAAACCTCGACCTCGAGCTGGCCGGCCTCCGCGTGATCCGGCTCTCCTGGCGTCAGGTCGACGAGGAGCCGGGCCGCATCGCCGCGCTGCTGGCCGCTCGCCTCGCGCACCACGCACGCCGCCTCGCCCGTAGCGCTCAGGCGCCCATGCGCTCGGCGCCAAGGTCAGCCCGACGGGTCCGGCGCCGGCGATCAGCACGGCCACGTCCATCAGACGTATCGCAACGCCATCTGTACCCTTCCCGCCCTGATGACGACAGACCAGCTTTCAGACAACGAGTTCCTGTTCACGTCGGAGTCGGTGACCGAGGGTCATCCGGACAAGGTGGCCGACCAGATTTCCGACGGCGTTCTGGACGCCGTGATGGCCGAGGACCCCTCGGGTCGCGTGGCCTGCGAGACGCTGGTCAACACGGTCTGGTGGTGGTTTCGGGCGAGATCACGACCGACACCTATGTCGATATCCCGAAGATCGCGCGGGAGACGATCCGCAAGATCGGCTACAGCGGGTCGCGCTACGGGTTCGATTGCGATTCCTGCGCGGTGATCTCGGCGATCGACGAGCAGTCGCCGGACATCGCCCAGGGCGTGGACAAGGCCTACGAGGCGCGCACCGACCCGGCCGATGACGACGTGCTTGATGTGGCCGGCGCGGGCGACCAGGGGATGATGTTCGGCTACGCCACCAGGGAGACCAAGGAGCTCATGCCGCTGCCGATCTCGCTGGCGCACAAGCTGGCGCACCGGCTGGCGGAGGTGCGGCGGGCCGAGGTGGTGCCGTATCTGGGCCCGGACGGCAAGACGCAGGTGACGGTGCGTTACGAGAACGGCCGGCCGATCGAGATCGAGCGGGTGTTGATCTCGACCCAGCACAAGGACGGGGTCGACTCCGAGACGCTGATCAAGCCGGACATGTGGGAGCACGTGGTGCATCCGATCCTGCCGGGCGAGCTGTATGACGAGAAGAAGCTGCTCGACGACGACGGGCGCAACTTCCTGGTCAACCCGACGGGCAAGTTCGTGATCGGCGGTCCCGTCGGCGACGCCGGCCTCACGGGCCGCAAGATCATCGTCGACACCTACGGCGGCATGGCCCGCCACGGCGGCGGCGCCTTCTCTGGCAAGGATCCCTCGAAGGTCGACCGTTCGGCCGCCTACGCGGCCAGGTATGTGGCCAAGAACGTGGTGGCCGCCGGTCTGGCGGAGCGCTGCGAGGTCCAGGTGGCCTACGCGATCGGGGTGGCGCACCCGGTGTCGGTGATGGTCGAGACCTTCGGCACCGAGAAGATCGCCCGCTCGGAGATCGCCCGGTTGATCGACGGGCACTTCGATCTGCGCCCCGGAGCGTTCCGGGATTACCTCAACCTGCACCGGCCGATCTACCAGAAGACAGCGGCCTACGGCCACTTCGGCCGCGAGGACCACGACTTCACCTGGGAGAAGACCGACAAGGCACAGACCCTGCGCGACCGCGCCGGACTGGGCGAGCGAAACGCCGAGCCGGCCAAGGCCTGAGCCGCCTCAGAGCGGGTCGGCGGCCAGCCGCAGGCCCAGCAACGCCAGGAGGCCGCCGACCACGCGGTCGATCACGTGCTTGGCGCGGCCGTACCAGCGCCGCACCGGCGGGCGGCCGAACAGCACGGCCAGCAGGCAGTGCCACCAGAGGGCGTTGACGACGATCACGACGATGGCCGCGGCCACGACCCAGTCGGCCCCGGCCTGGTCGAGCACCGGCGCGAGGATCGTGCCGAAGAACACCGCCGCCTTGGGATTGGTGAGGTTCGTGAGCAGGCCGCGGCTGTAGAAGACCCAGCCGCTCTCGCCGGCGAGCTGAGCGGGCGGGTCCGGCGCCGGCGGCGGATCACCGGCCCCCAGCCAGGTCCTGACTCCCAGGTAGACCAGGTACGCCCCGCCCGCCACCTGAATCGCGTAGCGGACCCAGCTCGCGCCCTCGAAGAGGAGGCTCAGGCCCACGGCCGCGCCGGTCGAGAGGATCAGCGAGCCGGTGGACACGCCGAGGGCCACCAACAGCGCGCTGCGCCTCGAGCGCGACATCGCGGTCTGGCTCACCACCAGCACGTTCGGGCCCGGGGGAGGCCATCGCCACCAGGTGGATGACGGCGACCGAGACCAGCAGCGACAGCGGAGACACGAGCCCAGCGTTTCAGACGCCGGGGGGCGACAGCCGGGTTGACTCGCGCCCCCGCCCGTACTAGCGTCGCGCTCCGGTAGGGAGACTGGTCTGTATAGAGGGCCGTCCAGGACGGCGAATCGGCAGCCAAGGAGGAGCAGAGGATGGCGTACGACCCGAGGACTGACACGGGAATTCCCACGGAACCGGTGGGTTCCCTTCCCCGCCCGTCCAAGCTGCAGGCCGCGTACGCGGAGTACGACGAGGGCAAGATCTCGAAGGATGACCTGGAGGCCGAGCAGGACAAGGCGGTCCAGGATTCGATCGAGAACATGGAGGCCACGGGCTGCCCGATCGTGTCGGACGGCGAGCAGCGCTGGTCGAGCTTCGCCACCTACCCCGTCACGGACACGCTGGCGGGCACCGGCCTGGCCGATCATCTCGGTCCCGGGGGTCAGTACTTCGCAATCTTCGCCGACGGGCATCACCGCCAGCTCCCGAAGCTGGTGAGCGGGCCCTTCAAGTACAAGACCTACGCCGGCGACACGCTCCAAGAAGTCGATCAAGTTCGCCAACAAGCCGATGAAGCAGGCGGTGATCGCACCCTCGATGCTGGCGCTCCTGTACCCCCTCAACGAGGAGGTCGACGGCTACCCGCGTGACCAGTTCGAGGAGGACCTGACGAACGAGGCGGAGAAGGACATCCGCAGCGCTTTCGACGCGGGCGCCGAGCGGGTCTCGATGGACTTCACCGAAGGCCGCCTGGCCACGCGCGCCGATCCCCGCAACCCCTGGACGGGCGCGGGCATGCTGCCTCACTTCGTCGAGCTGATCAACCGGCGTGATGGACCGCTTCGGGCCCGACGAGCGCAAGAACATCGGCATCCACACCTGCCCCGGTGGCGACCGCGACTCGGTGCACAGCGCCGACGTGCCCTACAACAACCTGCTGCCGGAGATGTTCAAGATCAACGCCGGCTACTTCCTGATCCAGCTCGCGTCGGAGCGCGACAAGGACCCGGTCTACGAGTCGATCGGCAAGCACAGCCGCGAAGACGCCGACGGGGTCGCGCAGGTGTGTTACATCGGCGTCGATCAACCCGCAGAACCCGCGGGTGGAGAGCCCGCAGGAGGTCTGCGACGCTCTGGTGCGGGCGGCCGACTTCATCCCGAAGGAGCGGCTCGCCTCGACCGATGACTGCGGCTTCTCGCCCTTCTCGATCGACGAGAAGCCCAACCACGGCTCGCCGGACTACGCCCGCGAGGTCGCCTTCCAGAAGATCAAGAACCGGGTCGAGGGAACCCGGATGGCCGCCGAGAAGCTCGGGGTCTCCTAGCCAAACTCCTCAGGGGGAGCGCCCGCCCGGCCCGGCGCGCCGTTTTCGCGGCGCGCCGGCCGGGCGCAGCGCGCCTGAGCGGCGCACCTGCCCGAGGGGGTAGGAAAGTCCTCCCCTCAGGAGAGTGTGGGGCGGCCGCGGCGGGCGTAGCATCGCTAGCGATGGTCACGGCGCCGCTCCAGGCAGCACGGCGATGCCCTCCGCAACGCGGGAGCGGTCTTCGTTGAGCGCGATGGCCTTGCGGTCGTCGCGCACTACGGTTCCGTCACCTCCGAGATCGCCGTGTGCAGCAAGGCGGCGGGGCTCGTGGACCGGTCGGGGCTGAGTCAGCTGGGGACTGAGGGTCCTGCGGTGTTGCTCGGTCACGTCCTCGCCGCCGCTCTGCCCGACGCCGCGCCCGAGCCCGGCTTCGCCACCTGCGTTGCCGACACCTGGTGCGCTCGGCCAGAGCCCGAGCGGGCCATCGTGGCCGGCGTGCCGAGCGCGGTGGCGCGCTGGCGCCAGGTCATGGGACGGGCCGATATCAGGCGCCGGCTTGCCGGTGACCGTCCAACCGCTGAGCGGCGCCTCGGCGCTCTCGCTCGTGGGGCCGCGGGCCGCCCGCGTGCTCGAGCGGGCCGGCCTGCCCGCCGGAATAGAGCTGCACGGCGTGTCCGGCGGTGTGGTCACGGGGACGCCTGTGACCGTGGTGCGCGAGACCGCCGACCACTTCCTGCTTCTTCTCGGTGAAGGCGGGCACGCGCCGGTATGGCACGCACTGCTCGATGCCGGCCGCGAGCTCGGCGTCGCGCCGGTGGGCAACGAGGCGCTGGACCTCATGCAGGCCGCCGCCCGCTCCCATTTGGGGTAGATGACTGATTCCACGACCGCGCGCACGCGGATGACGCACGGTTGTGGGCGAAGCAGCCGGCGTGGCCGGCTGCGCACGATGGGTTACCGTCGCCGGATCGGGTCATCGGGCTCGCCGATACCTTTGGGTATCGGCTTCGCCCTGCTTCCCCCGCCCGGCTCGGTCCCGTGCGCCCCGCGCACACGCGGCCGCGGAATCAATCATCTAGGGGGTCTGACCCCCTCCCGAAGGTAGAGGCGCGCCTGCCCGAAAGGTAAGGTGCGTCCTGAGATGAGCGCGTCTCGGGTCGGTGACCAGGAGCTGGACGCCCGTGTAGCCGCGGTGATGGACCGGGTCGCGGCGCTCTTGGAGGCGCCGGCGACCGCCGCGCCGCCGAAGGTGGCCGACTTCCACACCGCCCACCGCGAGGTGGAGGACGCCCTGCGGGCGGTGGTGGAGAGCCTGCGCCGCGACGCGCCGACCACTCCGGGGCGAGCCGATCTCTGGTCGACCCTGATCGAGCTTCACCAGCTGCAGCGCGAGCTGGTCGAGCAGCGGCTGGTACAGCGACTCGAGGCGCTCGAGCGGGTGCGTGCCGCGCTGGGCCGCCTGCGCGAGCTGGGCCCGGTGAGCGAGATCCTCCGCCGCGCGCCCGCCGAGCTGGCCGAGAGCTCGGGCCTCGACCGCGTGTTGCTCAGCCGGGTCAAGGACTCCGAGCTGTTGCCCGTGCAGGCCCACTTCCGCGACGACCCGGACGGCGCCGAGCGGGCGCTCGAACAGCTGCGCGAGAGCCCGCTCAGGCTCGAGTACCCGGTGGTGGAGGCGGAGCTGATGCGCCGGCGCCGCGCCACGATCGTCAAGCACCAGGCGGACCTCCCGCGCGAGCGCCGCCCACCGCTGGCGCCGGCGGGCGGGGACTCCTACGTGGCGGCGCCGGTGGTGCTCGACGGCCAGGCGATCGGGTTCCTGCACGGCGACCACGCCGACCGCCCCGTCGAGTCGCTCGAACGGGACGCCGCATGGTCGTTCGCGGACGGCTTCGCCCAGGTGTTCGAGCGCGCCGTCCTGCGCCGGCGCCTTCGCGAGCAGCGCCGTCAGCTGCGCCGCCTCGTGAGCTGGACCGACGCGATGGCGAGCGAGCTCTCGGACAGCGCGATCGAGCTCGAGAGCGGCGGCGAGCCCGACGCCGCCGTTCGGCCCGCGCCCCTCGGGGCGGACGCCGCCGATGCCGCCGGCTCCAGGCTCGAGGACCTGCTCACGCGGCGCGAGCTCGACGTGCTTCGGCTGATGGCACGCGGCGACAGCAACCGCGCGATCGCCACGGAGCTCGTGGTCTCCGAGGGCACGGTCAAGTTCCACGTGAAGAACATCCTGCGCAAGCTGCGGGCGTCGAACCGGGTGGAGGCGGCCGTCGCGCTACGTCCAGAGCATCGGCCGCTGACCCCGAGATCCCTCCCTAAGGGGAGGCAATACCTCTCGCTCGGGGGGTTTCATCCATGAGACCGGCCGGTCACACTGTGCCGAGGGAGAGGAGGAGGCCAGGGGAATGGAAGCCGGAACGGCATCGGCGTACGGCCGGATCACGGAGATGATCGCCGCTGATCGCTGCGTCGTTCTCGACGGCGGAACGGCCACGGAGCTGAGCGGCGCCGGCGACCGCCCCGGCAGCGACGAGGGGCTGTGGGGCACGCGCGCGCTCGTCGACGTGCCCGAGGATGTGCTCGCCGTGCACCGGCGCTACGTGAGCACCGGCTGCGACATGATCTCCACCAACACCTGGGGGCTGCCCAGCGCCCTGCGTGAGGACGGGCCGCGCCTGTGGGAGAGCACCCGGCCGGTCCACTGGATGGACATCGCCCGGCGCGGGTTGCAGCTCGCCCACGAGGCGGTCGAGCAGGAGGGACGAGGCGGCGATTGCGCGGTGGCCTTCAGCCTCAACGGCGAGGTGGACAGCCCGGAGGGGCAGGAGACGATCCGGCTGCTCGCCCGCCCGCTCGAGGAGGCCCCGCCGGACCTGATCCTGCTGGAGACCCTCTCGCTGGTGGGTCCCTCGATCTACGTGACCGTGGAGAGCCTGCTCGAGACCGGGCTGCCCGTGTGGCTGAGCTTCCGGCGCTGCCGCCACGGCGTCTGCGGGGTCTACGGCCAGCATTGGGGCGGGCCCGAGGGAGACCTGTTCGGGCGCGCCGCGCGCCGCTTCGAGGAGATGGGGGTCGGAGCGCTGCTGATCAACTGCATCCCGCCGGACCACGTGCGCGGGATGATCGCCTGGCTGCGCGACTTCACCGACCTGCCGCTCGGCGTCTATCCCAACCTCGGCTACTACACGAACGACGGCTGGCGCTTCGACCGCCAGGTCACCGGCGAGGCCTTCGCCGGCATGGCGCTCGAGTGGCGCGAGGAGGGAGCGCAGATCGTCGGCGGCTGTTGCGGCGTCGGGCCCGACCTGATCGCCGCCGCCCGCGAGCGCCTGGAGGGCACCAAGCCGGGCACGCGCCGCCCGGACGACCTCTCAGACGAGAACGGCACGGCCCTGCGGGCGCCGCCCGTGCCGGCCGACGCCCCGCGCTGGCGCGACGCGAAGAGCCGCGACCTGTTCCCGCTCCCGTTCCCGAAGATCACCGTCGACCCCGGCGTGTTCGTGCCCACCCAGGGCAGCTTCCTGGCCTGGAAGCACCTCTTCGAGGAGAACATCGGCAACCGCCAGCGCTGCCTCGACGTGGGCTGCGGCACCGGGCTGCTCACCGTGCAGCTCGCCCTCAACGGCGCCGCGCACGTGCACGCGATCGACATCGACGAGGCCGCCGTCTCCAACACGCTCGCCAACGCGTTCCGCAACGGCGTCTCCGACCGGGTCAGTGCGGCACCGGTCGACCTCTACCCGTGGGTGCCCGAGGAGCGCTACGAGCTGATCGTGGCCAGCCTCTACCAGCTGCCGGTGGACCCCTCCGAGCAGGTCTCGACCCACCGCCCGCTCGACTACTGGGGCCGCAACCTGCTCGACCACCTCGTCTGCGCTGCTGCCCGAGGCGCTGGCCGAGGAGGGCGTGGCCTACCTGATGCAGCTCTCGATCCTCAGCCAAGAGCGGACGGCACAGCTGCTCGAGCGGCACGGGTTCGAGGCCCGGGTGGTCGACTACTGCTTCTTCGAGCTGTCGGAGATGTTCCAGCGAGGCCGCGAGCACATCGCCCATGTCGAGGAGCTCACCGACGCCTATCACCTGACCTTCGGCGACCAGGACGTGATGGTCGCCTATCTGCTCGAGGTCACCCGGGCGGGCTCGGGCGGGGCTCAGGACCCCGACGAGGCACTGCGCACGCGGTAGACCGTCACCTCGTCGTGGACTCCCTTGAAGCGGTGGCGCCCGGCGTTCGACCAGCGGTACTCGCCGGTAGCCGCTTCCTTGACCGCGGCGGTGGCCACCACGCTGCCGCGGCGGGCAAAGGCGGTCAGGCGACTCGCGAGGTTGACTGGAGTGCCGTAGTAGTCGCCGGCGCGCGGCAGCGCTTCGCCCGAGGCCACGCCCGCTCGCAGCAGCGGGGCGGCGGGCTCCGAGCCGGAGCCCTCCACCAGCCCCAACACTGCCTCGAGCAGCGGATCGGGCTCGGGTGCCACCAGCATCGCCGCGTCGCCGATCGTCTTGACCAGCCGCACCGGCGGCCGCACCGCCACGTCGACACGGCGCTCGAAGTCGCCGATCACGCGGCCGAGCTCGTCGGCGGGAACCTGTTCGCCGAGCTCGGTGAAGCCCACGATGTCCACGAACGCCACCACCATCTGCTGCGCTCCTGGCAGCCGCCCGCTCTCGAGCTCCGCCTGGCCCACCACGGCTTGGCGGATCTGCTCGCGCATGCGCATGCTGAGCATGTTCTGGAGAGCCGGCCCGGCCAGGGGACCGAGCTGCCGCAGCGACTCGGCGTAGCGCAGGCCGAGGTCGCGCTCGGTGTCGCCCGGGTGCAGGAGCGCCTGCCCGAGCGTGCCGATGAGCGAGGCCGCCACCGAGCCCATCGCCTGGCTCATCACGCGCGTGAGCTCCAGGAAGCCCTCGCTGTCGAGCCCGGCGTCGAGGAGCACAGCGGCCTGGCGCGCGAGGTCGAGGTCCTCGTCGGTCAGCACCCGTTGATCCGGGTCCACTTCGGGCTCGCCCAGCGCCCGCCGGGCCTCCCGCAGGAAATCGAGGTCGACGCCCACCTCGCCCGCCACCTCGCGCTGGGTGTAGCGCGGCCCCTCGGCCTCGAGCACCCGCTCCACGGGGAGCAGCGCCAGCCGGTTCTCGCGGGCGGCCCGGCGCAGCTCGTCGAGCGAGAAGCCCTCGTTCTCGAGCGTGCGCAGGAGCTCGCGCCGTGCCTCGCGAGCCGGGCCGGGGCTCGTCCCGTCCAGCAGCCCCTCGCTCTCGAAGTCGATCGCCACGCGCACATGGTCGCGCCTCGGCGCGGACTCTGGCCGTCCGGGTCGGATCGTAGGTTCGGGTGGTGATCGCCAAAGTCGAGCCGCTGACCCCTGCGCGGGCGCTGCGCGGGCCCTTCGACTACCTGCTCGACGGGTCGATGGCCAGCGTGGGAGTGGGCAGCATGCTGGTCGTGCCGTTCGGGCGCCGGCGCCTGCTCGGTGTGGTGGTCGACCTGGCCGAGGAGTCCGAGCTGCCGCCTGAGCGGCTCGCCCAGCCGCTGGCCGCGCTCGAGGCGGATGTCCCGCAGTCGCTCGTGGCGGCTCGGGCTCTGGGTGGCGCGCGAGTACGTGTCCACGCCGGCGCGCGGGCTCGCCCTGGTGCTGCCGCCCGGCACGGGAACGGGGGCGGCGCGGCCGCTGCTCCCCCGGCGCTCGCTGCGGGCGTCGATCACCCCGGCGGGCGAGGGGCTGCTGCGCGACGGCGGACGGCTCGGGCCGCGCCAGCGGGCCGCGCTCGAGGCGCTCCGGGACGGCCCGCTGGGCGCGGCCGAGCTGGCTCGCCAGGCCGGTGGCGGCCACGCCACGCTGCGGAGCCTCGAGCGCCGCGGGCTGATCCGGCTGGACAACGCCATGGAGCCGCCGCGGCGACCGCGCGTTCGAGGCGGTGGGGGCGCGGGCGCGGACGGTCGAGCCCACGGCCGAGCAGGCCGCCGCACTCACACGCATCGAGGAGCGGCTCGACGAGGAGAGTCCGGCGCCGCTGCTGCTGCACGGCGTGACGGGCAGCGGCAAGACCGAGGTCTACATGCGCGCCGTGGACGGAGCACTGCGGCGCGGCCGTTCGGCGATCGTGCTCGTGCCGGAGATCGCCCTGACGCCCCAGACCGCGGGGCGCTTCGTAGAGCGCTTCGGCGACTCCGTGGCGATCATGCACTCGCGCCTGTCCCAGCGCGAGCGCTACGACGAGTGGTGGCGCATGCGCCGCGGCGAGGCGCGCGTATGCGTCGGGCCCCGCTCGGCGGTGTTCGCGCCCTTCGCCGACCTCGGGCTGATCGTCGTCGACGAGGAGCACGATTCCTCCTACAAGCAGGAGGGAGACCCGCGCTACGACGCCCGCAGCGTGGCCGAGCGGCGCGCGTCCGAGGAGGGCGCCCTGCTGCTGCTGGGCAGCGCCACGCCGCGGCCGGAGAGCCACCGGCGTCACGAGCGCGTCGGGCTTGCCCCGGCGCGTCGACGGCCGCGGGCTGCCACCGGTCGAGCTGGTCGGGATGCTCGGCTGCGAGGGTGCCCTCCACGAGCGCACCCGCCGCGCCCTCGACGAGGTGCGGCGCCGGGAGGAGAAGGCGATCGTGCTGCTCAACCGCAGGGGCTGGTCGAACTTCCTCTCCTGCCGGGAGTGCGCGCGGGTGTGGGAGTGCCCGAACTGCGACGTCACGCTGGTGCTCCACCGCACGCGCTCCGAGGTGGCCTGCCACCACTGCGGTCACCGCGAACCGGTGCCGGGCTCGTGCCCCGACTGCGGCTCGGTATCGGTGGCCCGTCACGGCGCCGGCACCGAGCAGCTCGAGCGCACGCTCGAGGAGCTGGTGGCCCCCCTGCCGGTGTTCCGGCTCGATTCCGACGTCGCGGCCACGGCCGGCGTGGCCTCGGTGCTGCAGCGTTTCGGCAGCGCCTCGGCGGGAGTGCTGGTGGGCACCCAGATGGTCGCCAAGGGCCACGACTTCCCGGACGTCACGCTCGGCGTGGTGCTCGACGCGGACGCCACGCTGCGCTTCCCGGACTTCCGCGCCGAGGAGCGCACGTTCGCGCTGGTCGCGCAGCTCGCGGGACGCAGCGGCCGCGGCCCGCGCGGCGGCCGCGTGATCGTGCAGGCGCTGGACCCCAGCGCACGGGCGCTCGCGCTGGCTGCCCGGCATGACTCCGACACGTTCCTCAGCGGGGAGCTCGAGCGTCGTGAGCTGCTCGGCTACCCGCCGTTCGGGAGCCTGATCCGCGTGGTGTGCGCGTCCGCCGAGCCCGGCCCGGAGCTGGCGGCTGCCGACGCGGTCCGCGCGCGCGTCGCCGGCGCGGGCGTTCCGGTGCTGGGGCCCGCGGCGCTGTTTCGCCGTCAGGCGCGCCACCGGGCCCAGCTCGTGATCCGCTCACGAGAGCGGGCGGGCGCCATCGCGGCCGTGCGCGCCGCCGTCGAGGCCGTTGCGGGCGAACGCGAGCACGCCGCGGCGAGCTTCGCCGTGGACGTCGACCCCCAGTGACCGCGGCGCCGCGGCCGCCTGTGTCCACCGCGTTAAACTCGAAACCGATGAGCGAGGACAGGCAGGATCACGATCTGGAGGTGGAGGCCGAGCGGGAGGAGGACGGCCCCGCGCTCGACCCCGAGGTCGAGGCACGCCGCGTGGCGGCCATGTCGTTCATCCGCCGTCTCGGCGACCCGGTCCTGAAGTCGCGGGCCACCGAGGTCGACCGCTTCGACGAGTCCCTGCGCCGTCAGATCAGCCGCATGGCGGGCATCATGGGAGACGCCCTCGGTGTCGGTCTCGCGGCCCCTCAGCTCGGGATCTCGCAGCGGTTGCTCGTCTATCGAGTCGGTCCCGACGCTCCGGTGATCGTGCTCGCCAACCCGGAGATCGAGTGGGCGAGCGGCGACGAGGAGATCATCGACGAGGGCTGCCTGTCCATCCCGGGCATCACGGTGGACGTCGAGCGTCCCGTGCACGTCCGGGTGCGCGCGCGTGACGAAGAGGGCACCGACCGCCTGATCGAGGCCTCCGGCCTCGAGGCCCGCGTGATCCAGCACGAGATGGACCACCTCGACGGGGTCCTGATCCTCGACCGCACCACACGCGACGAGCGCAAGCGCGCGCTACGCGAGCTGCGCGAGCGCGAGCGCGACCAGGCCGCCGCCTGAGCCTGAGCCTCAGAGCGGGCGGCGCGGCACCACCGGCTCCACGCTGCGCTCCGCGTCGCTTCGCAGCGCCGCGGTGAACAGGTCGTGCGTGAACGCCGCCTCGTCCGGCGTGACGCAGTGGAAGGGCTGGCGCATCCCGTCGCGGCCGTGGGCCAGCTCGTCGAGGAAGGCCGCCCACATCTGCTGGAGGGCGTCGGAGAAGCCGAACTCGAAGATCGGGCCGGTGATGCTCGGGTAGGCGGACTGGGAGCCGAGGTCCGTCTCCTCCCAGCGCTGCTGGTCGCCGGGGGAGTAGCGCATGGTCCGCAGGGTCTTCGGGCGCTTGGTCGTGAAGGCGATCGAGCCCTCGGTGCCGTCCACCTCGATCGTCCACGTGTTCATGTGGCCGGGCGCGACGCGCTTGGTCTCGATGCGCAGTGGGAACTCGTCGCCGGCATGCTCGGCCCGGCAGAGCAGCACCGCGTTGTCGGGAGTGTCGGCCGCCTCCCGGCCCCCCCGACCGTCGGGACGCTCGCGGAAGATGTCGGCCAGCACCGCGCGCACGTCCAGTGGCGCCCAGCGCGCCCGCAGCGGCAGGTGCAGCGCGTGCATGCCGAGGTCGCCGAGGCAGCCGTAGGCCCCGTTGGTCTCGGCGCGCCGCTTCCAGTTGATCGGCTTGTCCGGATCGAGGTCGCTCGAGTGGAGGAACAGAGAACGCACCTCGATCGGCCGCCCGAAGCCACCGTCGGCGATCCAGCGCCACACCGCCTGCCCGCCGGGGAAGAACGGCATCTCGGAGGAGCAGCGCACCAGTTGCTGCGGATGACGCGCGACCGCGTCCATGATCGTCTCGTTGGCGTCCAGGTCGATGCCGAACGGCTTCTCGCCCATCAGATGCTTGCCCGCGTCGAGCGCGGCCGTGTAGAGCTCGGCGTGCAGGTTGTGGGGCACGGCGATGTAGACGGCCTCCACGTCCGGGTCGTCCAGGACGGCGCGCCAGTCCGAGCTGAGCCGGGGCCGGTCGGACAGCCGCTCGTACCAGGCGAGCACCTCGGCGTTGACGTCGCATACGTGCACCAGCCGCGGTCGCACGCCGATATCCGACAGGTGGACCCAGCGCGCCGCGGCGCTGGCCAGCTCGCGACCCATCAGGCCGCCGCCGATCAGGCCGAGGCGAACCTCGCGCTCAGCCACGGAGACCCGCGAGCGCGTCCTGCGCGGAGGCGCCCTCGTGCACGACGGACATGAGCGCGCGGGTCATGTCGAGCGGCCGCTCGTGCTGGATCACGTTGCGCCCGTAGACGATGCCCGCCGCGCCCGCCTCCATCACGGTCGCGGTGCGCTCGAGCACCTCCTCGTCGCTCGCCCGCCCGCCGCCGCGCACCAGCAGCGGCACCCTGCCGGCCACCTCGATCACGCCCGGATAGTCGCCGAGGTCGTCGGTGGGATCGGCCTTGATGATGTCGGCGCCCAGCTCGACAGCCTGCGCGCACCAGCGCGCGGATGCGCTCGGGATCCCCGTCGACGCCGTAGCCGGCGGCCCCGGGCCGCATCGCGAGCGGCTCGACCATCAACGGCATGCCGGCCGGCTCGCAGCGCGCCTTGAGCGCCGCCACGTTGCGAACGCACTCTTGATGGAGGTCCTGGCGCCCGTCGATCCAGAGCAGGTTGATCACCACGCACGCGGCGTCGAGGCGCAGGGCCTGTTCGACCGCCTCGGGCACGAGCTGGGAGAAGTAACGCCAGTCGGCGTCGACCGTCGGGCCGTAGACGTTGGCGACATCGGTGCGCATCACCAGCGCGGGCTTTTCGCCCGGGCGCTCCTGGAGCAGAGGGGCGCTGCCGGGAGACAGCTGGATGGCGTCGGGCGCCGCCTCCACCAGCACGTCGAGCGCGGCGGCGAGGTTCTCGATTCCCGAGAGGAAGCGGGGCTCGCCGAAGAAGCCGTGGTCGACGGCGACGTCGAAGCAGCGGCCGTCGGCCGCGAACAGGCGGCGCATGCGGGGCTCGACGGTCACAGCGCCATCGCCTCCTCGAGGTCGGGCAGGCTGCTGCTGGCGCCCAGCCCGCGGGTGGAGAGGGCGCCCACCGCGTTCCCGAGCCGCACCGCTCGCTCGAGCGGCCACCCCTGATGCAGGCCGTGGATCAGGCCGGCGGCGAACGCGTCGCCCGCCCCGGTTTCGTCGCGGGTGTCCACGGCGAAGGCGGGCAGCATGACGGCGGTTTCGTCGTCCAGCGCATAGGCGCCGTCGCGACCCATCTTGATCGCCACACGTCCGACACCCCTCTCGCGCAGCCAACGGGCGCAGTCCTCGGCCGAGTCCTGCCCCGTGATGCCCCGGGCCTCGCCGAGGTTCGGGCAGATCAGGTCGAGATGGGGGAGCGACGGATGCACGCGGTCCCAGCGCCCGGTGGCGTCGTGGACCGGGTCGAGGCTCGTGGTAACGCCCCGCCGCCGAGCATCCCGGAGCACCTGGGCGAGCGGCTCACCGTCGAGGCTCGGCAGCACCAGCGCCCCGCCGATGTGAAGCCAGGACGCGCCGCGCCCGAGCGCCCGTTCGATGTCGTCCGCCGTGAGCGCGGCGCTCGCGCCCGGGTTGTGGAGGAACGTGCGGGCGCCGTCGCTGGCGTCGAGCACGAGCGATGCCGAGGTCAGCTCGTCGCTCTCGCGAAGGCTCTCGGTGTCGAGCCCGCGCGACTGTGCCTCGCGCTTCATCACGTCGCCGAGCAGATCGCGGCCGACGCAGCCGCAGAGCGCGGTCGGCGTGCCGAGCTCGACCAGAGCGGTGGCGGTGGACAGCGCGCAGCCGCCCGTGGCCAGCACCACCGAGTCCACCAGGGCCAGCAGCCCCTGCTCGGGCGGCTCGTCGACGGGCGACGCGATCGCGTCGGCCACCACGATGCCCGCGCACAGCACCTCGGGATGCGACTCCGGCGTCATGCCGGGCGCGATCCTAGATGACTGGTACTGCGTCAGCGCGAGGCGCAGACCACCCAGACGCTCGCCGCGCGCTGAGCCGCCTGGCCGTTGAAGAGCGCGCCGGCCCAGCCGGTTGCCACCGCGCCCTGCGCGCCCGGGACGTTCCCGCCCGCGCGCGGCTCCGAACGAGTCACGCGATCGTCCGGGTCCGAGGTGGTGAAGGAGACGCCACCGCCGAGTGCGCGTTGCCCGGCCGGGCAACCGGCGGCGGCTCCGGCCGTCGCGTTCGCCGCGACGTTGAACGCCGCAAAGCGCACGTTCGCGTTGCTCGTGAGGAGGCCCGCCTGGAGGTCCTGGGACCGCAGCGAGCCGTTCTGCACCTCCGCACCGCGCACCGATCCCGCGGTGAGCTCGTCGCTCGACACCGAGTTGCCGCCGAGGTCCGCATCGCCGACCGTGCCGTCGCGGACGTCCACGCCCTCGACGCTCCCGTTCGCCAGGTCGCCGCCGTTGAGGCTCGCGTCGAGCACGTCCGCGCTGATCAGTGCGCCGTCGCGCACGTCGCGCGAGCGCAGCGAGTTGTTGTCGATGTCCGCGCCGCTGAGGCGGTTGTTGCGCACGTCCTTGCCGACGATCGTTCCGTTGCGTATCTCGCGTGAGTTGATCGAGCCCGTGGCCACGGCGTAGGAGGTTCCGCTGAGCGCGAAGAAGAGCGCGATCAGCCCGAGGTGGTGGCGGCGCAGGTAGCTGAGCATGCACCACCAAACTCGGCGGGTGCCGGAAAGGAGCGGTTGTCCTCGGCGCTCAGTCTTGAGGTGCTCGTACGCCGGCAGGGTGAGGAACTCGATGAACTCCTCCCCGCTCAGCGCCACGGTCTCGAACAGCTCGCGCGACAGCTCCGGCCGGCCCTGGTTCTCGAACCACTCGTCGTCGCCGATCTCGCTCCGGATCCGCTCGAGCTCGCTCGTCTCGAGCTCGCGGACCAGCTCCGGCGTGATCGCCCGGCCGTCCTCGAGCGAGGCGCCGTGGCGGATCCACTGCCACACCTGGCCGCGCGCGATCTCCGCTGTGGCGGCGTCCTCCATCAGGCCGTAGATGCCGGCGGCGCCGTTGCCGCGCAGCCAGGAGGAGATGTACTGGATCCCCACGTTGACGTTCGAGCGCAGCCCCGCCTCGGTGATCTCGCCCGGGGTGTCCGGTACCGAGAGAAGGTCCGCGGCGCTGACTGAGACGTCGTCTCGCCGCCTGTCGACCTGGTTCGGGCGGTCGCCCAGCACGTCGTCGAAGGCGTCCATGGCCACCGGCACGGAGTCCGGGTGGGCGACCCAGGTGCCGTCGAAGCCGTCGCCGGCCTCGCGCTCCTTGTCCGCTCGCACGGCCTCGAAGGCCTTGCGGTTGGCCTCCTCGTCGGTGCGGCTCGGAATCACCGCCGACATGCCGCCCATCGCATGAGCGCCGCGGGCGTGGCAGGTCTTGACCACGAGCTCCGAGTACGAGCGCATGAACGGCACGGTCATCGTGACCGCGGAGCGGTCGGGGAGCACGAAGTCCGGCACGCGACCGGAAGCGCTTGATCGTCGGAGAAGATGTAGTCCCAGCGACCGGCGTTGAGGCCGGCCGCGTGGTCGCGCAGCTCGTACAGGATCGCGTCCATCTCGAAGGCGGCCGGGATCGTCTCGATCAGGACCGTCGCCTTGATGGTGCCGTGGTCGAGGCCGAGGGCCTCCTCGGCGATCACGAACGCGTCGCGCCACAGCGCGGCCTCGTGGCGGGACTCGAGCTTCGGGATGTAGAAGTAAGGGCCGCGGCCGCGCTCGAGCAGCTCCGTGGCGTTGCGGTGGACGTAGAGGCCGAAGTCCGCGAACGCGCCGGCCACGGTGTCCCCGTTCACCGCGAGGTGGCGCTCGGGCAGGTGCAGGCCGCGCGGCCGCACGAGCAGCACGGCGTGGTCCTCGTCGAGGCGATACTGCTTGCCGTTCTCCTCGTGCTCCATCGAGCCGCGAACCGCGTCAGCGAGGTTTGCCTGGCCGTTGACCATGTTCTGCCAGGTGGGCGAGTTCGAGTCTTCGAAGTCCGCCATGAAACCGCGGGCGCCGGAGTTGAGCGCGTTGATGACCATCTTGCGGCTCGTCGGGCCGGTGATCTCGACGCGCCGGTCCTGAAGCGCGTCCGGGACAGCCGCGACGCGGAAGTCCTCCGGTGCGGTGGCGAAGTCCAGCGTGCCGCCGGCGTCGAGCTCGGCCTGGCGCTGCAAGCGCGCGTCGAGCAGGCGGCGCCGCGTGTCGTCGAGCTCCTCGTGCAGGCGGCCGACGAGCTCGAGGGCTCCTGTGGTCAGGACCTCGTCGTGACGCGCGGGCGCCGTGCTCTGCACCTTCAACGTCGTGTGACTGGGTCGCCATGCCTGCTAAGTGCCCGGATCAGGGGCCGGGATGCAGCCCTACGAACGCGTCAGCTTCTTGTAGGTGATGCGGTGAGGCCGGTCCGCCTCGGCGCCGAGACGGGCGTGGCGATGCTCCTCGTAGGCCTCGAAGTTCCCCTCGAACCAGACGACCTGCGACTCGCCCTCGAACGCGAGCACGTGGGTGGCCACCCGGTCCAGGAACCAGCGGTCGTGGGAGATGATCACGGCGCAGCCGGCGAATGCCAGGAGCGCCTCCTCGAGCGCGCGCAGGGTGTCCACGTCGAGGTCGTTGGTGGGCTCGTCGAGCAGCAGCAGGTTGCCGCCACGTCGCAGGAGCTTGGCGAGGTGCACGCGGTTGCGCTCGCCGCCGGAGAGAACGCCGACCTTGCGCTGCTGGTCTGATCCCTTGAAGTTGAACCCTGAGCAGTAGGCCCGCGAGTTCATCTCGCGCTCGCCGACCTTGATGTTGTCGTAGCCGCCCGAGATCTCCTCCCAGACGGTCTTCTCGGGGTCGAGCGCGTCGCGCGACTGGTCGACATAGGCCAGCTCGACGGATTCGCCGAGGCGGAGCTCGCCGGCGTCGGGCTCCTCGTCGCCGACGATCATCCGGAACAGCGTGGTCTTGCCCGCGCCGTTGGGCCCGATGACGCCCGACGATGCCGGCGGGCGGCAGGGTGAACGTCAGGTCCTCGATCAGCAGCCTGTCGTCGTAGCCCTTGCGCAGCTCGTCGGTCTCGACCACAACGCTGCCCGAGCCGCGGGCCGGCCGGGATGTGGATCTGGACCTGGTCGAGCTTCACGTCGCGCTCCTCGGCCAGCAGCGCCTCGTACCGGTTCAGGCGGGCGCGCGCCTTGGTGCGCCTGCCCTTGGGGGACTCGCGCACCCATTCGAGCTCGCGGGCGATGGTCCGGCGCCGCGCGGTGTCGCGGCGGTCCTCCTGGGCGAGCCTGGCCTCCTTCTGCTCGAGCCAGGACGAGTAGTTGCCCTTGAACGGGATTCCGCGGCCGCGGTCGAGCTCGAGGATCCAGCCGGCCACGTTGTCGAGGAAGTAGCGGTCGTGGGTCACCGCCACGACGGTGCCCCTTGTAGTCCTCGAGGTGCTTCTCGAGCCAGGCCACCGACTCGGCGTCGAGGTGGTTGGTGGGCTCGTCGAGCAGCAGCAGGTCGGGCGCGCTCAGCAACAGGCGGCAGAGGGCCACGCGGCGGCGCTCGCCGCCGCTCAGGGTCTCGACGTCCGCGTCGCGGGGGCGGGAGACGCAGTGCGTCCATGGCGATCTCGAGCGTGGTGTCGAGGTTCCAGGCGTCGGCGGCGTCGATCGCGTCCTGAAGGCGGGCGAACTCGCCGGCGGTCTCGTCCGAGTAGTTGGCGGCCAGCTCGTTGAAGCGGTCGAGCATGTCGCGCAGCTCGCGCACGCCGTCCTCGACGTTGCCCTTCACGTCCTTGTCCGGGTCGAGCTGAGGCTCCTGCTCGAGCAGGCCGACCGTGGCGCCCGGGCGCGAGCTGGGCGTCGCCGCGAAAGTCGGTGTCCTGCCCGGCCATGATCCGCAGCAGCGTGGACTTGCCCGAGCCGTTGGCGCCGAGCACGCCGATCTTGGCCCCGGGCAGGAAGCTGAGCGAGATGTCCTCGAGCACCTTCTTGTCGGGAGGGTGGACCCGGGACAGCTTGTACATGGTGAAGATGTACTGAGCAGACATCGGCCAGCGAGGCTAGCGAGGTTCGCGTGGCACGCTTCTTCGGCATGGCGCGGCGTGACTATCTCCAGCGGCTCGACGAGCAAGGGGTCCACCGGGACTGGCTTTCGCCAGTCCCGGCACACCCCAAGCACTCAGGCCGCCGCCGGCTCCACCACTGCCTGTGGTTCGGCCCTCAGCTGCGGCTCGGGCAGCTCGACCGGCGCGTCGCGCTCGATGTCGCGCTCACGCACCAGCCAGAGCGCCGCGACCGCCGCGACCAGGGAAACGATGCCTCCGAGCATGAGGATGTCGTTCAGCCCGGCGATGAAGCCCTGACCGGCCGCATCCGTCACCGTTTCGCGGGCACCCGCGGGGATCGAGGCCGTGGCCGTGTCGAGGTTCCCCGATGACGCCGCCTCGATCAGCTGCCGGGGGCGCTCCCCGGTCGCCGCGGGCGTGCCCGCCGCGAGCTGCTCGACTTCCGAGGCACCGCGGCTGAGGAAGATCGCTCCCCAGGCGGCGATCCCCACGGCGATGCCGACCTGCCGGAAGGTGTCGTTGATCCCGGCGGCCATGCCGCTCTGCTCCTTGGGCACCACGCTCAGGGCCACGTCGGCGATCACCGGGTTGAGCAGCCCGACGCCCGCACCGGCCACCAGGAAGCCCCCGAGCATCGCGGTCCATTCGTCGGTGGGGTCGATCCCGCCCATCAGCAGCAGGCCGACGCCGGTCAGCCCCAACCCGACGGACATGATTACCCGCGCCGGCATCTTCGCCAGCAGCGCCCCGCCGGCCGCGGCCGCGAAGAAGCTGATCACCGTGAACGGCAGGTAGATCAACCCCGCTTCGAGCGGCGAATGGCCGAGGTGGTTCTGCAGGTAGAACGTGATGTAGAGGAACAGCGCGAACATCGAGGCCGACACGCCCAGCGCCGCCAGCTGCACGCCGGTGAACGCGGGCTTGCGGAAGAGCCGCAGCGGCAGCATCGGCTGCTTCACCCGGCTCTCGACGACCACGAAGGCCACCAGCAGGGCCACGGCGGCGCCGAGCAGGCCGAGGATGAAGGCGCTGCCCCAGCCCTCCTCGTTGCCTCTCAGGAGACCGAAGACGAGCAGGAACAGGGCCGAGCTGAAGGTCGCGAGGCCGGCCCAGTCCACACGCGTGGCGTTCGGGTCGCGGCTCTCGCGCAGCTTGGCGTACGTCACCGCGATCGCGGCGATCCCCACGGGCACGTTGATGAAGAACACCCATTCCCAGCCCAGCGAATCGACCAGTGCACCGCCCACGAGCGGCCCGATCGCCACCGACACGCCGATGGTGGCGCCGTAGATGCCCATCGCCGTGCCGCGCTCGCGGCCGGCCGCGAACTCCTGGGCGACGAGCGCCAGGGAGACCGCGAACAGAATCGCTCCGCCGATCCCCTGGATCGCTCGCGCGACGTTCAGGAAGGTCGGATCAGGAGCAAAGCCGGCGGCCAGTGACGACACCGAGAAGATCCCGAGGCCGATCGCAAACAGCCGGCGCCGCCCCAGCCGGTCGGCCAGCGAGCCGGCGGTCAGCACGAGTGCGGCCAGCGCGAGCGTGTAGGCGTCGATCACCCACTGCAGTTCGGTGAAGCTGGCGTTCAGGTCCTCCTGGATCGCCGGCAGCGCGGTGTTGACGACCGTGATGTCCAGCAGGAGCATGAATGTGGCCACGCTCACCACGAGCAATGTCCACCACTTGCGTTGCATTTCGATTCCTCCGGATTGACGAGATAGTCAGGTAAACTTGTCAGGCGACCCTACCATAATCATCAGGCTTCCTTACCAACTGTGACCATGGACACACAACGCGACCTCCCCCTGATCGCCCTTCTGAGCCAGGTCAGAGACGCCGTGGGAGACGAGCTCTTCACCCGGCTGACGGAGCTCGGCTTCGCGGAGCTACGGCCCGCGCACGGCTGCGTGTTCGGGAACATCGACGACGACGGGGCTCCCGGCTGACCGAGCTCGCCGAGCGATCGGGCTTCACCAAGCAATCGGTTGGCGAAGCGGTGGCGGACCTGGAGGCGCTCGGCTACGTCGAGCGCGTGCGCGACCCGGCCGACGGCCGCGCGAAGATCATCCAGCTCACCGAGCACGGCAGGGAGGCGCTGGCCGCTTCGCGGGAGATCTTCGCCGACATCGAGCGGCGCTTCGCCGGGGAGATCGGCCGCGAGCGCTACGCCGAGTTCCGGGAGACCCTCCTGGACCTACACGGCCTCACGCAGGCACCCGCCCAGCCGGCGCGCGCGGCCTGAGGCGAGCAGTCTCAGGCCCAGCCGTCCGACGCCGCGCGCCTGACTGGCGAGCACAACCACCGCCACGCGCGCCTCGGGCACGACGCCGGCGAAGGAGCGGAAGCCGCCCGTGCCGCCTTCGTGGACGAGCACCTCGTGGGGCACCCGGCGCCTCGGCGGGAAGATGAACCAGCCGAGGCCGATGTGCGCCCGGCCCAGGCGGATCCTCGGACGGTGGGTCTCGCGGGCGGCTACGGCCAGCGGCGTCCGCGGCGGGTCCGCGTGCAGGCGCAGGAACCCCAGCAGGTCGCGCGCCGTCGAGCGCAGGCCGCCCGCACCCGCGAGCGCCGCAAGGTGCCAATGCGGGGTCGGCCGGCCGCGGCGGGTGTGCCCGGTCGCCAGCCGTCCGCCATCGACCTCGAGGCCGGTGTCGGCCAGGCCCAGCGGAGCGAGTATCCGGGTGCGGACGAGCTCGTCGTAACCCTTTCCCGCACGCAGCGAGAGCACGTGACCGAGGAGTCCCGACGCCGTAGTTCGAATAGTGAAACCGCTCCTCGGGCGCGCGCGGGGGCGGCTGTGCGGGATCGCCGCCTCGAGGCGCTCGGCGGTCCAGCCCGCGTAAGGATCGCGCCGCGGGCTGGTGAGCGCGGGAAGCAGTAGCCCGCGCGGGAGTGATCGCAGGCCCGACCGGTGCGAGGACAGGTCGGCCAGCGTGATCTCGCGGCCGCGCGAGGGCACGTCGATTCCGAGGGGGAGGTAGAGCCGAACCGGGTCGTCGATCGCCGACCTCGCCCGTGCGGGCCATGTCGGCGAGCAGCGTTGCCGTGAACACCTTGGTGATCGAGCCGATCTCGAAGATCGTGTCGGAGCCCGCAGGAAGCTCGCCCCGGTGCCAGATGTCGAGACGTCACCGCCGCGCCAGACACCGACCACGAGCCCGGTCCGCCTGACGCGCGTCGCGCCAGCGCCCGGGCGACGGGGTCGCGCGCCGCGCTCAGGCCGCCGCCGCGATCGAGCGGGCGAGTAGCTGCATGGGGTGCAGCACCGGCAGCTCGCGGCCCAGGCGCGCGGTGTGCGCCGTGATCTGGAGCGCGCAGCCCGGGTTGGCTGCCGCTATGGCCTCGGCGCCGGTGTCGAGGAGGTTGCGTGCCTTGCGTTCGCCGAGCTCGGCCGCGGGCTCCGGCTTGGTCAGGTTGTAGATGCCCGCCGAGCCGCAGCAGATCTCCCACTCGGCAGGCTCGACCAGCTCGAGCCCCGGTATGCCGCGCAGGAGGTCGCGCGGCTGGGAGCGCACTCCCTGGGCGTGGGCGAGGTGGCAGGCGTCGTGATATGCGACCTTCATCGCCACCGCGCCCGCGCTTCGCCCGCGGCCCCGCGTCAGCGAGCAGCTCGGTCACGTCCCTGACCTTGGCCGAGAACGCCTCGGCCCGCCCGGCCCAGTCGGGCTCGTCGCGCAGCACGTGGCCGTAGTCCTTCATCGCCGAGCCGCAGCCGGCCGCGTTGACCACGATCGTCTCGTAGCCCTCGAGCGCCTCGATCGTCTGCTTGGCGAGCGCGCGTGCCTCGTCGTCCGACGCCTGCGTGCAGCGGGAGCGCGCCGCAGCAGCGCGGCACGCTCGGAGCGTGGACCTCGAACCCCTCCGCCGCCAGCACCCGCGCCGTGGCCTCGTTGACGTCGCCGAAGAAGACGCGCTGGACGCAGCCCTGCAGCAGCGCCACGGTCCCGCGCTTCTCGCCGCTGGCCTCGTAGCGCTCGGGCATCCGCGTCCAGGCCTGCTTCAGACGACGCGTCCGGCGCCAGGGTGGCCAGGGCCGAGAGACGGGGCGCAAGACGGCGCACGCGCGGCCGGCGGGCGATGCGGTCGAGCCCGAGCGCCCGGGCGGCGCTGAGTCCCGGCGCCGCCGACGCGCAGCCGGCCGGGCCTGGTGAACAGCTCGAACACCAACCGCCGGTGCGCCCGCTCGGCGGGCGGGCGCTCGAAGTTGCGCTCCACCTGCGCCCGGGCGTCCTCGAGCAGCTTGTCGTACTGGACTCCCGAGGGACAGGCCGTCACGCAGGCCATGCAGCCGAGACAGTTGTCGAGATGCTGAACAAGGGGCGCCGAGATCTCCTCGTGGCCCTCCTTCATCAGCACGATCCGCCCGCGCGGCGAGTCCATCTCCTCGCCCCACAGCGAGTACGTCGGGCAGGTGGGCAGGCAGAAGCCGCAGTGCACGCAGTCGTCGATCAGCTCGAGCTGCGGGGCGCGCGTGTCGTCGTAGCCGCTCACAGGCCACCCACGTAGGTCCCGGGGCTGCAAACACCCGGCTCGGTCGAAGCCTTCCTTGACGCGACGCATCAGCGCGAGCGCTGCCTTCCTCGACGGGACCCCAGGGATCCACCTCGAGCGCGGCGGGCCGGTCTTGGAACACGCAGGGGGATGGCTCGAGTTCGGAGCGCAGGGCCTCGAGGCTCTCCGCCGACGGCCTCGGGGATGCGCAGCCAGTAGAGCCCGAGCGGCGCCCGGCCGACGAGACTGCCGCCGAGCGCTCCACGGCCGCCACCAGTGCCGGCAGCCTGGTGGGGAGGCCCGAGACCCGCACCACGGCCTCGTCCTCCGAGCCGGCGCGCTGGCGGGCGCGCTGCTCGGACCAGAGCGTGCTCGTCGTCCTCGACGATTTCGGCCGGCAGCCCCGCCTCGCCCAGCAGCCGAGCGGCGGTCTCCGCCTGTGGGCCGCGGCGCCGCGCCGGCGAAGCGCACCAGCAGCACGCCGCTGCCCTCCGACCAGCGCACGTCGAAGCCGGCGTGCTCGAGCGGCTCGCGCGACAGGGCGATCGCGGCGCGACTGAGGTCGTTCATGTCGCTCGCCGAGCCCACCGCCGTGGCGCTCGAGGGCTGAAGGGGATGGAGGCGGACTGCGACCTCGACGATGGCTCCGAGCGTGCCGAACGATCCCGCGAACAGCTTGGCCAGGTCGTAGCCGGCCACGTTCTTGATCACCTTCCCGCCGCTCTTGGCGATCGTGCCGTCCGAAAGAGCCACCCGCATCCCGACGACCAGATCGCGGACCCCTCCGTAGCGCGAGCGGAGCGGACCGGAGTCGGCCGTGGCGACGATGCCGCCGATGGTGGCGCCGTTGTCCGGCGGGTCGAGCGCGAGCATCTGGCCCGCGTCGGCGAACGCCGCCTGAGCGGCCGCGAGCGTGACTCCGCCCTCGAGCACCGCCGTGAGGTCCCCGGCGTTGTGCTCGACGATGCGGTCGAGGCCGGTGGTGGGCAGGTCGGTGAGCGGCTCGGTCGCCGGGCCGCGCCCAGCCCGCCTTGCTGCCGCCGCCGTCGAAACGCACGGCCGTGCCCTCGGCTCCCGCCGCGGCGAGTACCTGCGCCAGTTCCTCTCTGGTGGTGGGGGCCTGGGCCACCTCCATCAGAAGCGGTCCGCCAGTCCGGCCTGCTCGAGCGGGTGCTGCCGGTAGGGACCGGGCACCTCGCCGCACAGGCGCGGCGTGGGCATGACCTTGCCCGGGTTGGCGCGCTGCTCGGGATCGAACGCGCAGCGCAGCCTCTGGAACGCCGACAGGTCGTTCTCCTCGAACATCGATGGCATGTAGCGCTTCTTGTCCACGCCGACGCCGTGCTCTCCCGTGATCGAGCCGCCGGCGTCCACGCAGGCCTTGACGATCAGTCCGGCGAGCTCCTCCGCGCGCTCGGCCTCGCCGGGCTTGCTCGCCGTCGTAACACACGAGCGGATGCAGGTTGCCGTCTCCCGCATGGAAGACATTGGCCACCTGGAGATCGTGCTCGCGGGCCAGCTCGTCGATCTGGCCGAGCACCTCCGCCAGCCGGGTCCGGGGGATCACGCTGTCCTGGACGTAGTAGTTGGGGGCCACCCGCCCCATCGCGGCGAAGGCGGCCTTGCGGGTGCGCCAGATCAGCTCGCGCTCGGCAGCGTCGGCTGCCACGCGCACCGAGTTCGCGCCGGCCGTCTCGCAGATCTTGACCACCTGCTCGAAGCGCGCCTCGCACTCGGCCTCGGAGCCGTCGAGCTCAACCACCAGGGCAGCCCCGGCATCGGTCGGGTAGCCGGCGTTGGTCGCGCCCTCGGCGGCGCGGATCGAGAGGTTGTCCATCATCTCGATCGCGCCCGGGGTGATCGCCTCCGAGACGATCTCCGACACCACCTCGCCGGCCTGGACGGTCGAGTCGAAGAAGGCCACGAGCGTGCGCACGGCCTCGGGGGTTGGCACCACCCGCAGCCAGATTCCCGTGGCGATGCCGAGGGTGCCCTCGGAGCCCACGAACGTGCCCATCAGGTCGTACCCCGGATGGTCCACCTCACGACCGCCCACCGTGATCTGCGACCCGTCGGGGAGCACCAGCTCGAGGCCGGTCACGTAGTTGGTGGTGAAGCCGTACTTGAAGCAGTGCGCGCCGCCGGAGTTCTCGGCCACGTTTCCCCCGATCGTGCAGACGATCTGGCTCGACGGATCCGGGGGGTAGAAGTGGCTGGGGCCCACGGCCTGCGAGACGGCGATGTTGGTCACGCCGGGCTCGACCAGCACGCGGCCGTTGTCGAGGTCGATCTCGAGGATGCTGCGCATTCGCGAGAGCCCGATCAGCACGCCGTCCTCCACGGGCATCGCGCCGCCCGAGAGCCCTGAGCCGGCCCCGCGGGCCGTCCACGGCATCTCGGCCTCGTGGCAGGCGCGCACCACCGCTGCGACCTCGGCGGCCGAGCCGGGCAGCACGACCATCGCGGGCATCGAGGCGTACTGCAGCAACCCGTCCGACTCGTAGGTGGCGAGCTGGCGCGGATGGGTGATCACGTGCTCGTCGCCGGCCAGCGCCTTCAGCCGGCTGACGAGCGCCGCTGTCACTTCACGACCATCCAGTCGAGGACCGGGGTGGACTGGAGATAGACGAGTACACACATCACGAGAACGAGCACGAGGCTCCAGCCGAGCACCTTACGGAACAGGTCGCCCTCCCGGCCGGCCAGGCCCACCGCGGCCGCGCCAATCGCGAGGTTCTGGGGCGAGATCATCTTGCCCAGCACGCCGCCGGAGCTGTTGGCCGCGGCGAGCAGGGTCGGCGACATGCCGGCATCGTTCGCCGCCGTCACCTGCAGCGCGCCGAAGAGGGCGTTGGACGAGGTGTCCGAGCCGGTCACCGCGACACCCAGCCAGCCGATCAGCGCAGACAGGAATGCGAAGAAGTCGCCGGCCCCGGCGGCCCAGAGGCCGAGCGTGATCGTCTGGCCCGACTGGTTCATCACGTAGGCCAGCGCCAGAACGGCCGACACGGTGAGGATCGCCCACTTGAGCTGGTTGAGCGAGCTGCCGGCAACCTTGAGCGATCGGCTGGGGGAGACCCGCAGCACGAGCATTGTCAGCAGGCCGGAGATCAGCAGCAGAGTGCCCGCCGCCGGGCAGCCAGTTGAAGTTGAACGTGAGCGAGCTGAGCGCCTCGCCGTCCGGGTTGACCACGTCGAGGCCGGGCCACTGGAAGGTGGTGGTCCAGGGCGACTCGGCGAGCGCGTCCTTGATCGCCGGGATCTGCGCGATCGAGAAGATCGCGATCACGATCAGGTACGGCGAGTAGGCGCGCAGCACGTCGCCGGGCGGGTCCTTGACGGTGTCGTCGCGCCGCCGGATCTCAGCCTCCATCACCGGATCGTGCGCCGCGCCGCCGGCCACCGCCGGCCGCCTGAAGCGCCCGTCCCCATCGTCGCCGATGAGCGGCTCGGAGGGCTGCCAGACGCGCAGCAGCAGCACGATGGAGCCGGTGGCCAGGAGCGCAGCGACGATGTCGGTGAGCTCCACCGAGATGTAGTTGGAGGTCGCGAACTGGGCCAGCGCGAACGTGAACCCGCCGACCACGGCCGCGGGCCACGCCTGGCGGATGCCGCGCGAGCCGTCGACCATGCCGATCAGGATCAGTGGAACGATGAGCGCCAGGAAGGGGGTCTGGCGGCCGACCATCGCGCCGAGGTCCTCCTTGGGAAGGCCGGTGATCTCGGAGAGCGTGACGATCGGGATCGCGATCGCGCCGAACGCCACCGGCGCGGTGTTGGCCACCAGCGCAACCGCCGCGGCCTTGATCGGCTGGAAGCCGAGCGCGATCAGCATCACGGCGGTGATCGCGACCGGCGTGCCGAAGCCGGCCAGCGCCTCCAGGAGCGCGCCGAAGCAGAACGCGATGATCACGGCCTGCACGCGCTGGTCGTCGGAGATCGCCCCGAACGATCGGCGCAGGACCGCGAAGTGGCCCGTCTCGACGGTCATGTTGTAGATCCAGATCGCCGTGACGACGATCCACATGATCGGGAACAGCCCGAACACCGCGCCCTCGCTGGCGGACAGCAGCGTCTGATCCACCGGCATCCCGTAGACGATCAGCGCCACGAGCATCGCCACGCCGAGCGCCGTCAGGGCCGCCCACTGGGCGGCCAGCTTCAGCCCGCCCAGCAGGACGAACAGAACGAGCACGGGAAGCACGGCGAAGACCGAGCTGAGCCCCAGCGAACTCGATACGGGATCGAAGTCCTGCGTGTACATGTGCTTCCCCTCGTCGTGGCGACTTCCACAGGCCTGGTTGCCCGGGCCCGCTTTCGGGAAACTCCAGTCATGCGGCTTGGCCCTCTTTGTCACCTGTCTGGGCGACACGCTGTTTCCCTCCGTCGGTCAGGCAGTGGTCCGCCTGCTCGAGCGCCTCGGCCACGAGGTGGACTTCCCGCTCGAGCAGACCTGCTGCGGCCAGATGCACCTGAACTCGGGTTACGCCGACGAGGGTGTCGCGCTCGCGCGGCGGACCGGGGATGTGTTCGCCGGCTACGAGGCGGTGGTCTGCCCGTCCGCTTCGTGCGCGGGCACGCTCCGCGAACAGCTGGACGACGGCGCTCCTCCCGTCCACGAGCTGTCCGAGTTCCTGGTGGACGTGCTGGGGCTCGACGACGTCGGCGCCTACTTTCCCCACCGCGTGACCTACCACCCGACCTGCCATTCGCTGCGCACTCTGCGGGTGGGCGACCGCCCGCAGCGCCTGCTTGCGCTCCGTACGCGGCATCGATCTCGTCGACCTGCCCGAGGCCGAGGAGTGCTGCGGCTTCGGAGGCACGTTCGCGGTGAAGAACGCCGACGTGTCGACCGCGATGCTCTCGGACAAGCTGCGGTCGGTCCTCGACACCGACGCCGAGGTGCTGTGCGCCCTCGACTCGTCCTGCCTGATGCACATGGGCGGAGGCCTGTCGCGCGGCCGCACCGGGGTGCGCGCCGTGCACCTCGCGGAGATCCTGGCCTCGACCGACGCCGATCCGCGGTCGTGAGCTTCCCCGCCGCTGCCCGCGAGGCCCTCGCGGACTCCCAGCTGCGCGCCAACCTGGGGCGGGCCACCCGCACGATCCGCGACAAGCGAGCGCGGGTGGTGGACGAGCTTCCCGACTGGGAGGAGCTGCGGGCCGCCGGCGCCGCAGCGAAGGACCGCGCGCTGGCTCGTCTGGACACTGAGCTGGCGCGCCTCGAGAGCGCCGTGGTCGCCGCGGGGGGCCAGGTGCACTGGGCGAGCGACGGCGCCGAGGCGTGCGCTGCGGTGGCCGCGATCGCCCGCTCGCACGGCTTCGACGAGGTGGTCAAGGTCAAGTCGATCGCGTCGGACGAGATCAAGCTGAACGACGCGCTCGCGGAGGCCGGCATCAGCGCGATCGAGACCGATCTGGCCGAGCTGATCGTGCAGCTCGGTCACGACTCCCAGTCGCACATCCTCGTGCCGGCGATCCACCGCAACCGCGCGGAGATCCGCGACCTGTTCCGGCGTGAGCTCGGTCTCCCCGACCTCACCGACGAGCCCGCCGCGCTGGCCGAGGCCGCCCGGCTGCACCTGCGGGAGAAGTTCCTGTCCGCGCGGATGGGGGTGAGCGGGGCCAACTTCGCCGTGGCCGAGACGGGCACCGTCTGCGTGGTCGAGTCCGAGGGCAACGGCCGCATGTGCACGACGCTGCCGGAGGTGCTGGTCACGCTCATGGGCGTCGAGAAGATCCTGTCGAGCTGGCGCGACATGGAGGTCTTCCTGCAGCTGCTGCCGCGCTCGTCCACGGGCGAGCGGATGAACCCGTACACGTCGCTGTGGACCGGCGTGCGCGACGGCGACGGGCCGCGCGAGTTCCACCTGGTGCTGATGGACAACGGCCGGACCGACGCCCTCGCCGACGAGCTCGGCCGCCAAGCGCTGCGCTGCATCCGCTGCAGCGCATGTCTCAACGTCTGCCCGGTGTACTCGCGGGTCGGCGGTCACGCGTACGAGTCCGTCTATCCGGGCCCGATCGGGGCGATCCTCACGCCGCAGCTGCAGGGGATCGAATCGGCTGGGTCGCTTCCCTATGCCTCGTCCTTGTGCGGGGCGTGCGAGGACGTCTGCCCGGTCAAGATCGAGATCCCGCGGCTGCTGACTCACCTGCGGGCCCGGGAGCGGGCCGAGGCGTCGCCGGTGGACCCGGAAAAGCTCGCAATGAGGGGGTTGTACCGAGCGTTTGCGTCACGAGAGGGCTATGAACGGGCCCAGAAGCTCGCCCGCGCCGGCAGCCGCCCGCTGGCCCGCAACGGCAAGCTGCCGCGGCTCCCCGGGCCGCTGGCCGGCTGGACGATGTCGCGCGACCTGCCCGCCCCGGCCAGGGAGAGCTTCCGCGACTGGTGGCGGCGCACCCGCGGGGAGCCCGGCACGGCCGAGAAGGCCAAGCGAGCTACGTTGGGCCCCAATACCGGGCCCAACGTAGATAGGTCGCCCCCGCCGACGCCGCGATGGCGACCCGCGGACCGTGGTGCTCGCCCGAGTCCGTGCCGCCCTCACTGCTGCCGTGGACGCCGATCCCGCAGACCAGGCCGAGCGGAGCTACCGAACCGCGGACCCGCGCTCCCGCGACGAGATCGTCGCCCTGTTCGCCGAGCGCACCGCCGAGTACCGGGCCACCGTCGACAGGCTCCCCGAAGCCGAGGTGGCCGCGCGCGTGGCGGCGATCTGTGATGAGCACGGCGCCCGCCGTCTGGGCGTCCCGCCGGATCTCCCAGCACGACTGGCGCCCCCACGGGATCGAGCTGACCGAGGACGAGGGTCTGTCCGCAACCGAGCTCGACCGCCTCGACGGCGCCCTCACCGGCTGTGCCGCCGGCATCGCGGAGACCGGCACCTTCGTGCTCGACGGCGGACCGGGCCAGGGCCGCCGCGCCCTGACCCTGGTCCCGGACCTCCACATCTGCGTGATCGGCGAGGCCCAGATCAGCGGGCTGGTGCCCGAGACCGTCGAGCGGCTCGAGCCGGCCGTCCGCGAGGGCCGCCCGCTCACGTTCGTCTCCGGTCCCTCGGCCACCTCGGACATCGAGCTCAACCGGGTCGAGGGTGTGCACGGACCTCGCACGCTTCACGTGCTCGTCGTCAGCTGAGGGCTCCGCCCGTCACGGGCCGGCCACCTCGCCCACCTCCAGCGCCGTCATCTTCACGTCTTCCGTGCGACGAACTATCCTCGACCGTTTCCTGGTGCAGCGGAGCGCGATTCGTCGGGTCCACGAACCGGTTCGCTGAACACCGCGGTCAGCGCTATGGCCTCGGTCCCGGCCGGTTCTTCATTCGCGCCGAGGTCGATGCCTGGCCTCATCGAGTACCGCGTCCGGCCCGGAGCGGCTGTCGACACCAGGCCGCAGTTGTTTTGGTCGTCCGTCGGCCACGGCGTTGATGTCTGATGGCGAGCTTCGCCTGGACCAGCCAGTTTCGGCGCGCACGGGTTCCACCTGACCGCCGGAACTCGGCCGCCGGCGGTTTCGCGCTGCGTCGTGCCCGTTCGAGCCGCACTGCGAGAAGGTTCGGGCAGGCGGCCACGTTGTCTCACGCCGTTACAGCCGGCCTGAATGGCTCGGCGCTCTCCGCCGCGCCTCACGTCGCCGAGCAGCGCCGTCTCGGCTCGGTCGGCGATGTCGGCGATCTTGACGCCGCCGTTACGGATCTCCGAGCTGCGGACGCGTCCTTGACGATCTCAGGCGAGCGCACCGCGTCCTTCTGGATCTCCGGCGAGCGAACGGCGTCCGCCTTGATCTGCTGGTGCCCCGACGCTGTCGCGGGTGAGGGTCGCAGCGGCGACCGCCGTAGCCGCCCAGCGCGACGAACAGCGCGAGGCTGGCGACTATGTTGGCGTAGCTGAGCTGCTTCTTGAGCATGATGTCTCCTTTGTGTGCGTCGAAGAGCCCGGCCCCGCTCGATAGACGAGGCCGGGCCCATCGCGTTCGGTGGGCTTCGGGCCGCCCTACGGGCAGTTCACGATCTGGTCGGCCGGGTCGCCGCCGCCGTCACAGAACAGGTCGACACCGGCTCCGCCGTTGATCCGGTCGATCCCGGCACCGCCGGTGAGCGAGATGTCCGCGCCGCGCTGGCCGTCCACCTCGTCGTTGTCGTCCTGGCCGTTCACACGGTCGGCTCCGTCGCCGCCGAGCAACACGTCTTCGCCGTCGCTGCCGGACACGATGTCGTTGCCCGCGCCGCCGTCCATCCGGTCGTCGTCGTCGTTGCCCTGCAGGTTCTTGTCGCCGCCGCCGCCGCCGAGGACGTCGTCCTCGCCGTCGCCGCCCTGCACGATGCGGTCGGCGTCGCCGCCGCCGTGCACGACGTCATTGTCAGGTCCGCCGCGCACGTCGTCGCGGTCCGCGCCGCCGTGGGCCCTGTCGTTGCCCTCGCCGCCGGCCAGCGTGTCCTCGCCGTCGCCACCGAGGAGAATGTCGCCGCCGTTGGAGCCGTCGAGGGTGTCGCCCTCGGAGCCGCCGTCGAGGCGATCCCGGCCCTGTCCGCCGTCGAGGGTGTCGACTCCGGCCGCACCGAGGAGCGTGTCGCCACCGTCCTCGCCGAAGACCGTGTCGTTGTCGCCGCCGCCGGTGACGTCGTCTCTACCGTCACCCGCGCAGACGGTGTCGTTGCCGCCCTTCCCGCGGATCGTGTCCTGGCCGTCGAAGCCGAGGATCACATCGTCCCCGGGGGTTCCGTCCAGCGTGTCGGCGCCGGGCCCTCCGAGGATGGTCGCCGGCTGTCCGGCGCACTGGAACACGATCGGCACCGGTTCCGTGCCGGGAGGCTGGCCTGGGCCTTCGCGGCCGCCCTCGCCCGTTTGCGCGCCCGCCATCGGCACCGCGGCGATGAACGCCGCGCCGATCACTGCTGTGAGGATCTTCCTGCGCTGCATGAAGCATCCTTTCCTTGCGTGTCCGGCCCAATTCGGCCGCTTGGGCGACTGGACCCGAAAGGAGCCCGGGTATTCCCCTCTGTGGGTTGACTCACCTACCTCATTTTGTTGGTCCAAGTAACCAACTTTTCGGGGATGCGGCTGGTCATCATGGATTGACGGTCCGATTCGGCCGCGGCGACGCCTCCTCGGCCCGCCATCTAGGCTCGCCGGCGTGCCCACCGTCTACCTCGGCACCTCCGAGTTCGCCGCCGACGTGCTCGAGCGACTCGCGGCCACGCCCCACCGGCCGAAGCCTGGTCGTGACCCGGCCCGACCGGCCGCGGGGCCGCGGCCGCAAGCTCGGCGCGCCGCCCGTGGCCGAGACCAGCCGGCTGCTGGGCATCGAGCTCATGCAGCCCGACGATGTGAACGGGGAGGAGGCGCGCGCGGCATCGCGGCGGCCGAGCCCGAGGCCGTGGTCGATCTGCGCGTTCGGGGCCCTGCTCAAGGAGCCGCTTCTGTCCGAGCACGACCTGCTCAACGTGCACCCGTCACTTCTGCCGCGCTGGCGCGGCGCGGCGCCGATCGAGCGCGCGATCGAGGCCGGTGACGAGGACGCCGGCGTGACGATCATGAAACCCACCGCCGAGCTCGACGCGGGCCCGATGTACCTCCAGCGCCCCGACCCGATCGGCCCCGACGACAACTACGGCAGCCTGGCTCCCCGGCTCGCGGCCCTGGGCGGCGAACTGCTGGTCGAGACGCTGGATCTGCAGCCGCCGTTGCGCGAGCAGCCCGACGTGGGCGTCACCTACGCCGACAAGATCTCGGCGGAGGACCGTCGGCTCGACCCGGCCCTGCCCGCGGCCCAGCTCGAGCGCCGGGTGCGGGCATTGACCCCGCACGTCGGGGCGTTCATCGAGCTGCCGTGGAGGGAGCGCCTGGGAGTGGTGAGGGCATCCCTCGTGCCCGAACAGGGGCCGCGGCCGGGGGAGCTGAGCGTGGAGGACGGCCGTCTGCTCTACGGCGCGGCGGACGGCGCGCTCGACCTGCTCGAGGTGCACCCCGCGGGCAAGCGCCCCATGGACGCGGCGGCCTGGCTGCGCGGGAACGCCGCGCGACTCTCCGGCTGACCGGCTAGCGTTGACGCCCACGATGCCCGTGAGCGACGAGGAGAGAATCGACCTCGGTCCCATCTGCCCGTCATGCGGCGAGCCCTGGCTGCGCGGGACCAACCTGGCCGGGCGCTACCGCTGCGTGTCCTGCCTTCATCGCTTCGAGCTGCGCTCGGAGTGCCCGAACTGCGGCGCCCACTCGACGATCGCACGCATGTCCGACACGGCCAACGTGATCTGCCGGAACTGCGGCGAGTCGATGCTCCAGCCGATCTGAGGCGACTCAGCTCCGGGCCGTGATCTCGACGGGGATGCCGTTGAGGATCGCGTTGCCCGACAGCGGATCGACGGCGCGCTCGTCGGTGAGCACGTTGCTGTTGATCCCCGCATGCTCCGAAGCCACGTTCATGCGCATGCCGTCCTCGTGGTGGCCCCAGCCGTGTGGGATCGAGACCACGCCGGGCATGATGTCCTCGGTGAGCTCGACCGGGCCCTCGACCGCCCCGGCCGCCGACCGCACCAGCGCCTGCGCGCCGTCGGCCAGTTTCAGGCGGACGGCGTCATCGGGATGGACCTGGATCGTGCAGCGGTCGCGGCCCTTGACCAGCGCGGGCAGGTTGTGCATCCAGGAGTTGTTCGAGCGCAGCTGGCGCCGGCCCACGAGCAACATGCCGCCGTTCGGCCTGCGCGCCAGCGCGGAGCGCAGCCGCTCGCCGTCGGCGAGGATGGCCTCGGGCGCCAGCTCGACCTTGCCCGACGGCGTGCGGAGTACGTCCGGGAGCCGCGGCGCGAGCGGGCCGAGGTCCACGCCGTGGGGGCTCTGTTCGAGCACGTCGAGCGTCAGGCCGGAGGGGTCGGCGCCGAACGCGTCGCCGTAAGGGCCCACGCGCAGCATGAAGTCGAGCATGCGCTCCGGGCCGCGCCGCGGTTCGAGCGCCTCGACCAACTCGGCCGCGTCCCGGCCCGCCACGCGTGACGCCGGGTCGGCGAGCTCGCGTTGCACGAGGGTCGCCGCGACCGTGTCGTCGAACGTCTCGATGTCGATGTTCGGTCCCTGGCCCGCGATCACGCCCGCCAGGCGCAGGAAGATCTCCCATTCGGCGGGCCCGTCCCGCTCGAAGACGGGCCGCGAGTAGTTGGCAACGTTGCGGGCGGCGAGCTGGTAGAGGGCGAGGTCGTAATGCGACTTCGAGAGTGGCTCGGGCGCGGGCAGGATCACGTCCGCGTGGCGGGTGGTCTCGTTCACGTAGATGTCGATCGCGAGCATGAAGTCGAGGCCCGCAACGGCTCCGCGCAGGCGATCGCTGTTCGGGGTCGAGACCAGTGGGTTGCCGGCCACCGTGATCAGCGCCCGGACCTGGCCCTCGCCAGGCGTCTCGATCTCCTCGGCCAGGGTAGCCACGGCCAGCTCGCCGTAGGTTTCCGGCAAGCCCCGCACGCGACTGGCCCAGCGCCCGAAGCGCACGCCCTTACCACTCCCCGTCGTCCCGGATGAGTTCTTCTGGCCCGCCGCGGCCTTGGTGAACATCGCGCCGCCCTCGCGGTCGAGGTTTCCGGTCAGCACGTTCAGCACGTCGACGAGCCAGCTGGCCAGCGTTCCGAACTCCTGCGTGCAGCTGCCGATTCGCGCATAGACGGCGCCCCGCCTCGCCGCCGCCAGCTCCCGAGCCATGCGGCGAATCTCCACAGCCTCGATGCCGCATGCGCCCGCCACCGCGTCGGGCGTGAACTCGCGCACGAAGCTCCGCGCCTCCTGGAGGCCGTTCAGGTGCCCGGCCAGCTCGCGGGTGTCCTCCAAGCCCTCCTCGACGATCGTGCACGCCATGGCGGCGAGCAGGAACGCGTCGGCCCCGGGCCGGATGAAGTGGTGCTCGTCGGCTTCCTCAGCGGTGCGGGTGCGCCGCGGGTCGACCACCACGACCCTGCCGCCACGCTCGCGGATGCCGCGCAGCCGGCCGCGCATGTCGGGCGCGGTGAGCAGGCTGCCGTTCGAGACGAGCGGATTGGCGCCCAGCAGGATCAGGTGCTCGCAGCGGTCGACGTCGGGCACCGGCACCGACAGCAACGTGCCGAACATCAGCCCGGCTGAGACCTGCTTGGGCATCTGGTCGACGGTCGAGGCGCTGTAGACGTTCTGGCTCCCCAGCGCGCGCAGCCAGACCGGCCCGTAGAGCAGCGCCGACAGGTTGTGGGCGTTGGGGTTGCCGATGTATGCGGCCACGGCGTTGCGGCCGTGCTCGGCCAGGATGGGGGAGAGGCGACGGTCGATCTCCTCGAAGGCCTCGTCCCAGGTCGCCTCGACCAGCTCGCCCTCTCGCCGGACCAGCGGTGCCGTCAGCCGGTCGGGGTCCTCGTGCAGCTGCTTGATCCCGTAGGCCTTGGGGCAGATGAAGCCGCCGCTGAAGACGTCCTCGGTGTCGCCTCGCACCGACACGACCTCGTCCCCCTCGGTTTCGATCTCCAGACCACAGGTGGCCTCACAGAACGGGCAGGTCCGATGGTGAACGGGCATGCGCGAATGCTAAGCGCTACACGCGGTCCGCTACGTCTCAGCCGGCGGTCCGAACCAGGTGGCGAGCGCGTCGGGGAGCCCTGGGTCGGTGACGTCTCCCACCCAGCCGACATACCCGTCGGGCCGGATCAACACGGCACTGGGAGCGGCGACCGGCCCGAGCACCGGGAGCTCCCAGGCACCGGCGTGTTCGGCGTCGACCACCTGGACCCGATCCACCCACGGTGTGATGTCGTGGCCGCCCGGCTCGCCGAGGTTGAGAACCACGGGCCGGGCGTCGTGCAGCAGGGTGAACACCCGCAGCGGGCCGTCCGTGGTGACCAGGTCGAGGTCGGGCATGCGGCGCCCGAGCAGCGGGTGTCCCTCACCGAGGTCGTAGTGGATGTCCAGACCGAACATCATCGCGGCGAAGCGTCTGCGAGGCTCGTCCGCCCCGAGGAGCTCGGCGGCAATCGTGTCGCGCAAGGCCTCCGTGCGTTCGTCTGGGCGGCGGAGCGCGACGTGCGCCATCGCGGTGCGCAGCACCCGGGCCGCGACCGGGTGACGCTCGGCGTGGTAGGTGTCCAAGAGGCTTTCCGGGGATGTCCGGTTGACCACCTGGCCCAGCTTCCATCCCAGGTTCACGGCATCCTGCACGCCGGTCTGGAGTCCCTGTGCACCGTCCGGGGAATGCACGTGTGCCGCGTCGCCGGCAAGCAGGACCCGTCTGTCGCGGTAGGCCGCGGCCTGCCGGGTCATATCGGTGAACCTCGAGATCCAGGTGGGACTGTGGACCCCGTAATCGGTCCCATAGACCTCGATGAGCCTCTCGCTGAGGTCACGCAGAGTGGGTTCGCTCCGGGATCCGACGTGCTCTTCGGTCAGCATGACCCCTACCGGCCCGCTGTCCGCGTAGACCACCTCGCCGTCGCGGATCTCGTAATCCACCCTGCCGAGGGCATGCATGCCGCGGGCGTCCTGCCGGATGCCCCATTCCGGCTCCTCGGCGAGCTCGACCTCGGCGATCAGGCTGCTCGTCGTCGGATCCCATCCGGGGAACTCGATGCCGGCCGCCTTACGGACGAGACTGCGTCCCCCGTCGCACCCGACGAGGTATTCCGCCCGCAGCGACGGGCCGCCTGCCCCCCGTGATGGGGGGTCGGACAGCTCGACGTCGACGCCGGTGTCGTCCTGCGCGAACCCCGTGACCTCACGTTGGCGGTAGATCGTCACCTCGAGCTCGCCGACCCAGCCGGCGAGGATCCGCTCGATGTGGTTCTGCCACATCCCGAGCGAGTAGGGATGCCGGGTGGGAAGGGCGCCGACGTCAAGGGGGGCCCCGGCGAACTGCCCAACCTGGACCACCTGCCCCTCCGAGAGGAACCGATCGGCGATTCCGCGCTGATCGAGGATCTCGATGGTGCGCGAGTGCAGACCACCTGCGCGCCTGCCGGGCAGGTCCTGGCTGGCGCGCCGCTCGACAATGGCGACGTCCACGCCCGCCAAGGCCAACTCGCCCGCCAGCATCAGCCCTGTCGGACCTCCTCCGGCGATCACCACCGCATGCTCGGTCATCGCCACCCTCCGCCCCGATACGCCGACGACATGACACGCATTTCGCTCCTCCCATTTCCGTGGGTTCTGACTTGCGGCCGGCGATTATGCGGCACAGATCAAGAGCTCATGAGCGCCTCGGATCCGGTATAAATTGGATCTGGCGAGGAGCGAGTAACGGCGTTCCCCTCCCCGCTTCGATGTCGCCGCCTCGCCGCACGCGACCGCCTGCCCGGTCACGCCGGCTAAAGCCGAATCCCACGACACGACAAGGCGAGCGTCGCTTCGCGACGCCAACCGGACGCTGTGGATGCAATCCGCGGATGATTCGAGGTCCCGACCTACCTAGCGCCCTCAAGACCCGCCAGCGGCCTCGGCGGATCGGGCTTCATCGCCGCGTTCGTCGCGGGCATCACCTTCCGGCTGGTGCTCGGCCGCGACTCCGAGAAGCTCAACGAGCTGAGCGAGCAGGTGGGAAACGTGGTCCACGGCGTCACCTTCGTGCTCTTCGCGGCCAGCCACGCCAAGATCGCCGATACGGTCTGCTGCACGGGCTTGCTGGCCGGCGCGGTCCTCTGCAAGGCCCACGCCCTGCTGGCGGAGCGCCGCGAGTGGGTGCTCAACGAGAAGCTGCTCGTCAGAGCGCGCCGGCCTGGACGAAGCCCAGGCGCTGCTGGCAAAACCAGGCCAAACCCCTGCCGAGCTGAGCGCCACGGTCACGAGCGTCGGCGCCACGCTCCAGACCGAGCCGCTGACAGTCCGCTGACGCCCATGAGGGCCCAAGGGCTAAGGCCCGGCAGCCGAGAAACCCACCCCGGGGTCAGACCCCGTCGCGCTGAGGGCCAAGGGTTAAGGCGCGCGGGCCGAGAAGTTCACCCCGGGGTCAGACCCCGTCGCGCTGAGGGCCAAGGGTTAAGGCGCGCGGGCCGGGAAGTTCACCCCGGGGTCAGACCCCGTCGTGTTGAGGGCCAGGGGTTGAGGCCCGGCAGCCGCGAGATTCGCCCCGGGGTCTGACCCCTTTGGCCTTACCCGGCTCCGCTATGTCGACGAGCACCGGCCCGCTGAGCTTGTCGAGTTCAAGGCTGTGGCTGTAGTCCCCGCGGCGTCGTGAGCGTATTCGCGTTCGATACGTAGCCGCCGTTGCTTGCCGTGGCCGGTCGAAGAAGTGGCCGCCAGGCGACTTGCGTCTGACCAACACCACCGCCCGGCGCTGGCGGGCGTGGGCGGCACACCCGGCCGCAGAGCATGTCAGAGCGAGCCGCTTGCGTCGAGCGAAACGAGCGCGCAGCGCGAGGGCTCTGCGGACGGGTGATGACGGGCGCGGCCGCCCGACAGCCACGCTCCGGCTACGGCCGAGAGGGGTCCCGAGCTCGATCCAGAGTGCCCGCGACGCGCACAGCAGGCGGCCCTCGGAGTCGTAGAGGGCGGCGGCGGCACGCCGCTTGCGGCCGTCGCGCTCGAGCCCCCAGGAGAGAATCGTGTGCGCCTCGCCGACTCGCACGGGGCAGCCGAGCCGCGCGGTGAGGCTGGCGAGCACGATCGGGGGCCCGTCGGCGTAGTTGGCAACTGGCGCGCTGGTGGGGCAGTCGAGCGCCGCCCAGACGTCCTCGGGGCGCACCCAGCCGTTGCCGTTGGCCACCGACTCGTCCGGCGTCCAGGGTGCGCCGAAGAGGCCGTCACGACCGGGGAGCTCCACCGGGAAGATCTCGAGGCCGTCGGCTCCCTCGCGGCGAGGGCCGCAGACGAAGCAGGTGGGGAAGGGGTGCTTCGCGGTCCAGCGCTCGCGCCCAGCCTCCTCGGCGTCGGCCACCTCGTCGGCGGGCACGGCGTCGGGCACGTCGAGCAGCAGTTCGGTGGGGCGGCCCTCGGCCACCAGGGTGTCGCCGTCGCGCAGCTCCACGGCGTCCCCGTCCCGCACGACCGCAAGCGGAGTCTCGAGTGGCGGCGGGTGGCGCAGCGACACCTCGACCTCCTCCGCGGGCACGAGCGCGGCCACGCGCCCACAGGTGTAGCCCCCGTTGGCCGAGCCGGGCGGCCCGTTGAAGCGCGCGGGGATGGAGAGCGTCTCGGTCATGCCGGCGAAAGGATCACACGCCGTGACGCGGCGACTGTGATGACCGGCACGCTCAGGTCACGCGGCGGGCGCGGGGAGCGAGTCGAGCGCCTCACGCAGGTCACCGACGGTCTGGAAGTCGAGGCCGAAGAGGTGGTCGTGGCGGTGGCGCACGATGCCCTCCTCGTCCACGATGACCACCGCCCGCTTGGTGCCCACCACGGGGGCGTGGGCGCCGTAGCTCTTGGCCACGCTGCCGCTCTCGTCGGCCAGCAGCGGCACGTTCAGGTCGTGCTTGTCGCTGAAGCCGCGGTGCGAGGAAACGCTCTGGGCCGAGATGCCGATCACGGTCGCCTCGAGAGCTCCGAACGCCTCGGAGTTGTCGCGGTACGAGCAGAACTGCTTGGTGCACACAGCCGTGTTGTCGCCCGGGTAGAAGAGCAGCACCACCCGCTCTCCCCGGTGATCGGACAACCGGAAGGTTCCGCCGGTTCCCTCGAGCTCGAAGTCGGGGGCGGGGTCGCCCACCTGAGGTTTCTTCGCCATAGGCCGCAGGATACGGACGGTCACGCGCGGCGATAGAGCACGTACAGGGCGGTGCTGAGGCAGACGGCCGCTCCGGTGAACGCCAGCTCGACCTGCAGCACGCGGTCGTCAAACTCCACGAAGAGCAGGAACAGCACGAACGCGGCCGCCGTGGTCACCCAGACCGCCGAGGCCTGGCCGGCGCGGGCGTGGGCCAACAGGGCCTGATTGAGGGTGGCGGCGCCGAGATAAAGGCCCATGCCGAGCGCCACCAGCACGAGGCCGCCGCGGGTGTACTCGAAGTCGCCGCCGAACAGGAGGCCCATCACCGTGGGCCCCGCAACCAGCATCACGAGTGCCACCGCCCCCGCGAAGCCGCCGATCGCGAGCAGCGTGACGCTCACGCTGCGGCGGAAATCGGATCGTGCGCCGGCGGCCGAGCCGCCGGCTTCGCCTGGAGGATCGGTCTCACCGACCGCGCGCAGGCGTGTGAGGTGGGGGAGGATCGCGGTCTGCACGGCCTGGAACAGCGTGAGGGCTGCACGGGCGATCAGCAGCACGTTGAACACCACGCCGGCCAGCACCGCGCCCTCGGGGCCCTCGGTGGTGGCCTGGACGAGCAGCGGGCCGGCGTTGAGAAAGGTCTGCTCGCACAGCATCACCAGCAGCACCGCGGCCGCAAAGCCGCTGCCGCGTGCCAGGGTGAACTCCGGCTCGCGCGCGGAGGGCTCGTCGCGGGCGGCGGCGTCGAGCTGCGCCGGGTCGGGCTGGGCGGCGGCGTCGTGGCTGCGCGGCGACAGGCGTCGCGCCAGGGCCGGCGGGACCACCGCCAGCGAGACGATCGGCGCAGCCACGATCCCGAGCGCCACGGCGGACTGACCCTCGAGGATCCCGACGGTCACCGCCAGGGCGAACAGCGTGCGCGAGGTCGACTCCATCAACACCAGACCCCCGTACAGCCCGAAGCGACGATGCCCGGCCAGGAACCCGCGCGCGAAGTAGCTGGCGGCGTAGGCGAGCACCCCGGCCACGAGGATCCAGTAGAGGGTCTGCGAGCCGTCGAAGAGCCCATCCTGGATCGGACCGCGCAGGATCAGCGCGACGAGAGCGAACGCCACGGCCAGCGCCAGCTGGATCGTGGCTGCCACCCGCAGGTGGTGGGTGCCCTCGATGCCGCGCGCGTCATGGTCGGCGATCGTCCGTGACAGCAGCTGCTCGACGGGCCGGTACAGGACCGAGACCGTGATGAACATCACCGACCACAGGAGCGTGATGCGCCCGTACTCGGCCTCCGGCAACGCGTACGAAGCGAGCGAGAAGTAGCTGAAGGTGATCAGGCCGGTGAGGCCGATCCCCACCGACAGGATCGCCGCGCCGCGGCCGTAGGAGCCAGAGTCCGAGCTAGCCGTCGAGCCGGACAAGCAGCATGGTCCACGGGAACGGCGAGCGGGCCTCCTCCACCGTCCCGTGGCGGGAGAGGAGCGAGAGGAAATCCCGCTTGGACCAGTGGTTCACATGGCCGGGCGTGTTGCCCAGTTCGCGCAGGTAGGCGCCGCGGGCCATGTTGAGGGCTCGCCACAGGGGCTCGCGGGGCACGGACACGAGCAGATGCCGGCGAGCGACGCGGGCCATCTCGGCAACGGTCGCCTCCGGCTCGGGCACGTGCTCCAGCACCTCGATGGCGGTGGCCAGATCGAACTCCGAATCCCGGAAGGAGAGCCGCGTGGCCTCCTCCGCCCGGAACTCGAGGTTCGGACGCGTGCGTTTCTCCCACTCGGCGCGCAGCTTGGGGTCGTCGAGGTCGATGCCCACGACACGCCCGTCGCCGAGGCGTTCGGCCCAGTCCACGGTCAGGACGCCTTCCCCGCAACCCACGTCCAGAACCGACTCCGGCGCGGCCCGCTCCCAGAGCTCGTCCAGCGCGCCGTGGAAACCGGTCATCAGCCGCCGCACGACCGGATTCGACGAGCCGTACTTGTCGAAGGTGTTGCCGGTTGGGACCTCGGTCGTGGCGCTCACAGCTTGAGCGCCTCCCGCTCCTCGGTCTTGCCCGTGGCGCGGCCGGAGTGGGCGCCCGTGGTGGGCGGCTGGGTGCTCTCGTCGCTGCCGGGCTCATAGTGCGACGGCTCCACGCCGACGTGCAGCTCCACGCGCCGCACCCGCTCGAGGATCCGCTGCTGGAGCACGCGCGAGCCGGCGAGGATGTCGCCCAGCACGCCGAGTGCCACGAACTGGACGGCGACGATGAACATGGTGGAGCCGAAAATGACCGACTGGATGTGGCCTTGGCTGTCGCCCGGTCACGATGAAGTAGGCGAAGCGCACCCAGAAGAAGGCGCCGATCAGCGCGGCGACGACGGCCGCGGCGAGGAACAGCCGCAGCGGCTCATACAGCGCGTAGATGCGGAAGATCGAGGCCGTGTTGCGGCGCACGTAGGACCACATCGACGGGAACAGGCGCGACTCGCGCGTCTTGTCGTTGGTCCGGATCGGGACGTGGTCGACCGCCACCGTCTGCTTGCCCGCCTGGATGATGGTCTCGAGCGTGTAGGTGAACTTGGAGACCACCTGGAGCTGCAGCGCGGCCTCGCGGTTGTAGGCCCGGAAGCCCGAGGTGGTGTCCGGCACGTTCGTGCCCGAGGCGCGCCGCACCACGGCGCTCCCCAGCCGCTGAAGGCGCTTCTTGAGGGGCGAGAAGTGATCGATCTGGTCGGTTTCGCGGTCCCCGATCACCATGTCGGCCTGCCCGGCGAGGATGGGCTGGACCAGCTTCTCGATGTCGCCGCCGTGGTACTGGTTGTCCGCGTCCGTGTTGACGATCAGGTCGGCCCCGAGCTTGAGGCAGGCGTCGAGACCGGCCTGGAACGCGGCGGCCAGGCCCTTGTTGTTGGTGAGGCGCACGATGTGATCGACGCCGTGGCGGCGCGCCACTTCGATCGTGGCGTCGGTGGAGCCGTCGTCGACCACCAGCCACTCCACGTCGTCGACGCCCGGCAGCTCGCGCGGCAGGTCGGCCAGGGTGCCCGGCAGGGTCTGCTCCTCGTCGAAGCAGGGGATCTGGATGATCAGCTTCATGCCCGCCCGTAGCGTAGAACAGGGTTCGGCCTCCTCCCGTTCATTGGGCTTTTACGTGACCGTTACCTGAGCTTCACAGCGACGCTGCTCAGCGCGCCTAGCGTGCCCTTGGGAGATGGCGAAGCTGATCGCCGCCTGCGCGGCTGTTGCCGGACTGTCCCTGCTTCTGCCGTCGGAGGCGAGCTATGACCAATGGGCGTGGCTCGTGTGGGGGCGCGAGGCGCTCCAGCTCGAGCTCGACACCACGGGCGGGCCGTCGTGGAAGCCGCTGCCGGTGCTGTTCGCCGCCCTTGTGTCGCCGCTGGCCGAGGTCGACAGCTCGATTCCGCCGGCGCTGTGGATGCTGGTGGCCCGGACCGGCGCGCTGCTCGCGCTCGTCTTCGGCTTTCGGCTCGCCCGCCGCCTGACCGGGCCGGGCCTGCCGGGCATCGTGGCGGGCGTCGTGGCCGTGACCGCGCTCGTGCTCACTCCGGATGCGTACCAGTTCGCGGCTCATGGAAGCGAGGCTCCGCTGGCGGTGGCCCTGATGCTGTGGGCGGTAGAACGGCATCTCGACCGCAGGCCCGGCCATGCTGTCGTGCTGGGCACGCTTGCCTGCCTGATGCGGCCCGAGCTGTTCCTGTTCCTGGCCCCGTACGCCGCGTGGGCGTTCTGGGCGAGACCCCGCCTCCGGCCGCTGGTGGGCGGGCTGCATGCTGTTGCTTCCGATCGCGTGGCTCGTGCCCGACTGGCTCGGCTCGGGAAATCCGATCGACGGGGCCGAGCAGGCTCGCAGCGAGCCGTTCTGGAGCCTGTCGCACCACGAGTCGCCGTGGAAGCGGGCCCTCCTGCGCGCGCACAACCACATCGGCCCCGTCGCCGAGCTGCTGACGCTGGTCACGGCCGCCGTCGCGCTGTGGCGCCGCCAGCTGGCGATTCTCGCGCTGGGCATCGCGGCGGGGCGGAGCTCGCTCTGTTCGCGGTCATGACCCAGGCCGGCTTCTCGGGCAACCCGCGCTACGTCTTGCCGGCGGTGACGATCATCTGCGTTTTGGCCGGAGTGGGCGCCGGCCGCTTGGCCCAGGGCGGGGCGTGGCTCGCCCGGCGCCTTCCCGGCGACCTCGGCCTGCGGGCGGCGCCCGTCGGGGCGGCCGTTGCTGCGGCCCTGCTGGTGGTGCTCGCCTGTGCCGCAGCTCGATCGCCGGGTCAAGCGACTCCGCCACGAGGCCCGCGAGGTGAGCGTCCGCATGAAGCTGCACAGCGGTCTCGAGCGCGCCATCGAGCTGGCCGGCGGCCCTGACGACGGTCGACAGCTACGGCGCGGCGACCGCCAACCGTGCCCTCCAGCCCCATCTCGCCTGGGAGCTGGAGCGGCCGCTGAACGACATCGAGACGGCGCACGGCAGGGCGGTGGTGTCTCAAGTCGTCACGCGAGCGTCTGGCGGGCAAAGTCCACGTCTGGGGTCAGACGCGTGAGCGGCCGCTCATGGCGGTCACGGACAGCTTCGTCGTCTATCGCCGGGAGGGCGTGCCCGACTGGATGTTCATACGTGGGGCTGGCGTGGGCGTTTACACGCTCTTTGCAGGGGATTGACAATTCACTGCGCCGGGAGCAGGATTAGCGCCGGCCCGGGTAGTAACGAGGCAGCAACTCGCCTTTCACCGGTTGGCAACACCTCTGCTAGCCTGCCCCTCTCTCGACCCCGGCTTTTCGGAGCACCTTTCCACGATGACCACCGTCCTCGCCTACCTGGATCCCGGCAGCGGGAGCATGATCCTGCAGATCATTGCGGGCGGTCTGGCCGCGGTCGCAGTAACCGCGAAGCTCTACTGGAACCGCATCCTGAAGTTCCTGCGCATTCGCAAGGACGAGCCCGAAACGGCTAAGTCCGAGGCGGCGCAGACGACCGACTCCGCCTAGTCTCACGGGCGGACACGCGCCTCGGCGCGGCCGGTTTTCCCTTCGGCTACTCTCCGCGGCCCGGATCGAGCAGCCGTTTCGCCTTCGATGTCAACGCCTGAGACGCACACGCAGAAGCCCGCGCCCGCAGGCCTAGAGCCCGGGTCGTTTCGCGACCCCGAAAGCCGTGTCTTCTACGCCGGCGACGAGGTCTACCGCGCGCTTTCCGCCGACGGCCTGAGCGACTTCGAGGCGCTCCAGGCCAGCGGGCTGCTCGACGACCCGCGCGTGGTGCCGACCGAGCGCGCCGGCGACACGGCCGCGCTCAAGGACCTGCTCGTCCACGAGCCCGCGGCGGTCCTCAAGCACGAGCGGATCCCGTTCGTCTCGTACCCCTACGAGTGGACGTTCTCGATGCTCAAGGACGCGGCGCTCGTGCAGCTCGACCTCCTGCTCGCCGCGCTCGATCACGACCTGGTCCTGAAGGACTCCACGCCCTACAACGTGCAGTTCGAGGGTGCCCGGCCGGTGTTCGTCGACATCGGCTCCTTCGAGCGGATACGCGAGGGCGAGCCCTGGGTCGGCTACCGCCAGTTCTGCATGCTCTACCTGTATCCCCTGCTGCTGCAGTCCGCCAAGGACGTGCCGTTCCAGCCCTGGCTGCGCGGATCGATCGACGGCATCACGCCGCCTCAGATGCGCGGCCTGATGTCGTTCCGCGACCGCTTCCGCAAGGGCGTGTTCACGAACGTCTTCCTGCACGCCCGCCTCGAGAAGCGCTACGCGGACAAGCCCGGCCAGGTCAAGCAGGAGGTCAAGCGCGTCTTCAAGAAGGAGCTGTTCGTCGCCAACGTGCGCAAGATGCGCAAGCTGGTCGAGCGGCTCGACTGGAATCCCCCGGAGGGCGTCTGGACCGCTTATGGCGAGCGCAACTCCTACACCGACGACGACGCGCGGCGAAAGGACGAGTTCGTGCGCGAGGTGGCCGGCTCGCGCCACTGGCCGCTCGTCTGGGACATCGGAGCCAACAACGGGCGCTACTCGCGCATCGCGGCCGAGGGCGCGAAGACAGTGGTGGCGGTCGACGCCGACCAGGGCCCGGTCGAGCTGCTCTACCGCGACCTGCGCGAGGAGGGCAACTCTCAGATCCTCACGCTGGCGATGAACCTCGCCGACCCGTCGCCGGGCCTGGGCTGGCGTGGACTCGAGCGCAAGTCGCTGGTCGAGCGCGGCAGGCCCGACCTCGTCCTGGCGCTGGCGCTGGTCCATCACGTCGCGATCAGCGCCAACGTGCCGGTGCGCGAGTTCATCGACTGGCTCGCGTCGCTCGGGAGCGCGCTGGTGATCGAGTTCCCCACGCGTGAGGACCCGATGGTCAAGAAGCTGCTCGCCCCCAAGCGTGACGGCCTCCATCCGGACTACGAGCTCGGCTACTTCGAGCAGGTCCTCGGCGAGGCTTTCCAGGTGGAGCGCTCGGAGCGCCTCGAGTCGGGCACGCGGGTCCTGTACTACGCCACGCCGCGACGGGGATGAGCACCGCCGAAGCCGCTGAGCCCCGTCAGCGGAGCGTCGCCAAGGAGGCCTTTTGGGCCTACCTGAACCTTGCTGTGCTGTGGACCTTCGCGGTCGCCCAGCCGCTGTTCGACCTGCTCAAGGACAACCCGGAGTTCTTCGCGGCCCGGGGCTCGTCGGGCTTCGACATCATCTCCTTCTCGGTCCTGCTGGTGGCCCTGCCGCCGCTCGTGCTGCTGGGCATCGAGCTGCTGGCGGGCCTCGCGGGCGCCGGCGCGCGCCGCGGAGCGCACACGGTTCTCATCGCCGTGCTGGTGGCGCTGATCGCCGCCCAGGCGCTCAAGAAGGCCTTCGACGCGTCGGACGTGGTGCTGATCGTCCTGTCGATCGCCATCGGCAGCGGGGTGGCGACGCTGTGGGCGGCGGCCGAGCCCGTGCGCTCGTTCCTGAACATCCTCTCGCCGGTCCCGCTCGTGTTCCTCGCGCTGTTCCTGTTCAGCGGCTCGATCTCCGAGCTGGCCTTCCCCGACGAGGCCGAGGCTCGCACGATCGGGGGCGTGACCCAGGCGCCGATCGTGATGGTGCTGCTCGACGAGCTGCCGGTGAACACGCTGGTCGACGAGAACGGCGACCTCGACAAGGAGCGCTATCCCGGCTTCGCGGAGCTGGCCCGCAACGCCACCTGGTTCGAGAACGCCTACACGGTTTACGACTCCACCGAGCGCGCGCAGCCGGCGATCATGGACGGCAACCTCCCGAGTGAGGATCGCCAGCCGATCTCGAGCGACCACCCGAACAGCATTTTCTCGCTGTTCGGCAAGACGCATCGGATGAACGTCTCGGAGGAGGCCACGTCGGTGTGCTCGCGCGACCTGTGCGAGGACGAGCGCCTCGAGGAGTCCTATCCCAGCCGGATGTCCTCGATGACCGAGGACCTCGGGCTCGTGTGGCTGCACGTCGTGTCGCCGCCCGACATCGAGTCGGAGCTGACCAGCGTCTCGGAGAACTGGGGCAACTTCGGCGGCTCGCCGACGCCGAGGAGGAAGCGGCCTCGGGCGACACCGCCAGCGAGAACCGCTTCGGCGGCCGCACGCGCAGCAACCTGAACGGCGGCCGGCCCGCGCGCTTCCAGGAGTGGATCGACTCGATCAAGCCGGGCCGGCGCCCGTCGCTGAACTTCAAGCACACGCTGCTGCCGCACGTGCCGTGGCAGTACCTGCCCTCGGGCGAGCGTTACCGGCGCCTGCCCAACGACGTGATCCCGGGCCTGTCGAACCAGTCCTACGAGGACCAGGGCCAGCTCGACGTGCTGCTGCAGCGCCACTTCCTCCAGACACAGTTCACCGACCTCGAGCTGCAGAGGCTCTGGGACAAGCTGAAGTCGGAGGGGCTTTGGGACAAGTCGCTGATCGTGGTCGCGGCCGACCACGGCGTGGCTTTTCCCAAGGAGTACCAGCGGCGGCGAATCAACCGCGAGACCGCGGCCGAGATCGCGCCGATCCCGTTGTTCATCAAGGCGCCCGGGCAGAAAAAGGGCGAGGTCGACGACGCCTACGTCGAGACCATCGACATCGTCCCCACCATCTTCGACGTGCTGAACCTCGATCCGAAGGTCAAGATGGACGGCAGGTCGGCGTTCAGCGACGAGGTGCAGCAGCGCGACGAGCTGCGCATCCTGATCCGCAACAGCTTTGAAGTGCTCCGCATTCCGGCCGACCAGTTCCGCGCGGAGCGCCAGGAGGTGATCGACCGCAACAGCCGGCTGTTCGGCGCCGGCAAGGACGGGCCCGATCGGATCTTCCGGATCGGCCCCAACCAGGACCTGATCGGACAGCCCGCCTCGGCCGCGGGCGAGCCGCTCGACGTCGAGTACTCCTACGGCACCGAGTACGGCCGGGTCAACCCCGAGACCGGGTTCGTGCCCGTGCATGTGGTGGCGCGCGTCAAGGGCCCCGACCGCCATCCAAGGGACATCGCCGTGGCGGTGAACGGCACGATCGTGGCGGTCGGCAACACCTTCAAGCTTGCCGAGGGCGACGACTCGGAGCTCGTCTCGGTGATGGTGCCCGAGGATGCGTTCCGGTCCGGGCGCAACGACGTGCAGGTGCTGCTCGCGCCCTGAGGTCGTCTACTGGCGAAGCGGCCGGCTCGGCCGGCTGCGCACGATCGGTCACTGGTCGGCGAGGCAGTCCTCGATCTCGCCGAGCAGATCCTCCGAGCCCTCGCTGACCTCGGGGTCGACGAACAGGAGCGTCGCGCCGATCTGCTCGGCACCCTCGCCCTTGCCTTCGAACTGCTCGGCCTCGGCCTCGCCCGCGGTGAGGTAGAAGCGGATTCGCGGCGTACCGGGCCCGTCGACCACGATCTCCTCGTCGCCCTCTTCGCCGTCGAGGCGGGCGTCGAGCCCCTTGGTCTCGGTCAGGCACGCGAGCACGGTGGCGCGGGTGTCCGAGTCGTCGCCCGACGGCGAGCCGTCGCTCGATCCGCAGCCCGCCACGGCGGCCGCGAGGAGCGCGGCGATCAGGACCGGGCGCCGCACGGATCAGCGCAGCGGCCGGGTCTTGCGCCACTGTCGCTGCAAGGCGAAGTAGGCGAGCTTGCGGCCGTTGTCCTCGTTGATGGGTGACTTGTTGTTCCACGGCGGGGTGGCCCAGCCGGCGGGCGCCCCGCCCGACCAGGTCTTGTCGACGCGGAAGTCGCGCAGCGCCCAGTGGACCGAGCCGTAGATGTACGGCTTCGACGCGTGCACCGCCAGGTGGTCGAGCACGAACTTGCGCTGGTACTCCTCGCTGCCCGGCTGCGCCTCTGGGCCCCGGCGAGAGGCCTCCGCGCCGAACTCCGTGATCACGAGCGGAAGACCGGGGTTGGCCGCGTGCAGAGAGTCGAGATAGCCGGGAAGCTCGGACAAGCTGCGTGTCGCCGCGCGGGAACGCGGGATTGAACGACGGATACCAGCCGAAGTACTCGTTCACGCCCAGAACGTCGAGGTAGCGGAACGCCGGTGAGCTGAGTGGCTCGCCGACACGCGACTGGCGATCCATCGCTATCGGGTGCGTGTCGTCGATCTCCCGGACGGCGGTCGACGCGTCCCGGATGTAGCTCTCCAGACCCGGCCCGATGAGTCCGCCCTCCGAGCGGTTGCCGCCGGGCTCGTTTGCGAGCGACCAGCTGAGGATCGACGCGTGGTTGACGTTGTTGCGCACCGTCTGAAGGGCGGCACGGGTGGCCGCCTTGTTGACCCGTCCGAACAGCGAGTTGGGGAGCTGGTACACGGGAGCCGTGCACCAGTAGAGGATCCCGGCCCGGTCGAAGGCCTCGATGAACGCGGGGTGGAGCGGGTAGTGGGAGCGGGTGACGGTGGCGCCAAGGTTCTTCAGCCGGCTCACGAGCAGCCGGCGGGTGCCGGCGCTGAGCGCGCCGCCCTCCTCGCGGTCGTCCTCGTGGATGCTCGCGCCGCGCAGGTTCAGCCGGCGGCCGTTGAGCAGGAGCGTCCCGCCGCGGCCCACCGCGAGCTTCTTGACGCCGAAGCTCAGCCGGTACGACGCCTTGCGCTCGCCGCCGGTCACCGCCCCGACGGTCAGGTCGTAGAGCGCCGGCCGCCCGGGCTGCCACAGCCGCGGCTTTCGATCGTGAAGCTGTTCGTGATCTCCCTCGTCGCGCCGGCCTCAACGCGCTCGGGGTCGAAGACGTAGCGCTCCCGGCCCACGGTGAAGGCCAGGGTCACGTCGCGGTTCTCACGCGTCACGTTGCGAACCTGGGCGCGCACCTCGACCTTCGCCGGGCCGCGCAGCCTGCGCAGCCGCGGGATCACCTGGACGTCCTCGATGTCCACCGTGTCGACCTTGCGCATGTAGACCTCGCGCAGCAGGCCGCCGAAGTTCCACCAGCCCCCGGAGCCGTACCCGTTGTACGACGCCGGCCGCCAGTGGGTCAGGTCGGTGCTGCTGCGCAACGATGAGACCTTCAGGACCAGGGTGTTGCGGCCCTTGCGCAGACCGCTGAGATCGACCTCGAACGGGAACATGCCGGTCTGCCCGCCGATGACCTTGCCGTTGAGCCACACGCTTCGTGCGGTAGTTGGAGCCCTCGAAGCGCACCTTCCAGAGCTGGTCACGCTGCTCGCGCCGGGTGCCGAGCGGAACCTTGAACTCCTTGCGGTACCAGCCGACCGAGGAGCGGTTCTCTGTGGTGTCCTCGCGTTCCAGTTGTACGGGACGGATACGGCGGTCCAGCCCGCGAGATCGCTCTGCTCGTACCAGCGTTCGCTGTCGCCGGCCACCAGCGTGTCGTCCGGCCGGAAGTACCAGGTGCCGCCGAGGAGCTGGCGGGTGGGCTGCCCCTCGCGGATCAGCGGCTTGCCGCCCGGGCGCTGCACGACCAGCTGCGGTGTCGGAGGCGGCGTCTGGGGCTGCGTCGGCGCCGGAGGCTGGGTCGGGCGTGCCTCCGGGCGCGCCCTGCCCGCCGCCCTGCGCGTGCGCGCTCGCAGGCAGCACCGCGGCAGCGGCGAGACAGGCCGGAATGAGAAGTCGGGTGAGGTACAAGGCGAGAGGGGTGAGGGCGGACGCAGAGTAGCGATGCTCCGCGCCGGAAACACGGGTTGAGGCCCCAGGTTGCGGGGTATCCGACTGCTACGGTTAAGCGCGCCACCGGCGTTCCCGGGCCGGTCGGCTGCGCCCGAAAGCCCTCATGGGCACCCCGCCCGCCCAGGCGGGCGTTGTTTGTGCCGTTAGTCCATGAACCGACGTCTCGCGCTCATCCAAGCCCTGATCTCGGCCGTCGCGCTCGCGGCGGTGATCTGGTGGGCCACGAAACAGGAGGCACCCGAGCTGCCCTCGGGTGCCGACGGCATCGCCTGGCTGCTGGCCTCGCTCGCGCTGTATGCCCTGGCCACCCTCCTGCGCGCCGAGCGCTGGCACCGGATCCTCGTGATCACCGGTGTCCACGCCTCGCGTCCCGACTGCTACGGGCTCACCTGCGTCGGCTACATGGGCAACAACGTGCTTCCCGCGCGGGCGGGCGAGGTGCTGCGCGTGGTGCTGCTCGCTCCCCGCTGCGACGCGAGCAAGCGAACGGTCGCGGGCTCCATCGTGGCCGAGCGCCTGCTGGACGTGATCGCGCTCGCAACGATCTTCGTGGTCGTGGTGTACGGCGTGCTCAGCTCGACGGTGCTGCCCACCGACCGGCCGATCCTGGTGGCGGGAATCGGGGTGCTGGTGCTCCTGGCCGCGGCGTTCGCGGTCTGGGTGCTGCGCCGCCAGCACGTGTTCGAGCGAGCGCGCAACTGGCTGCGCCCGCTTGCCGATTCCCCGCGCGCGCTGCTCAGCCGCGCCGGTGTCGTCCTGCTGATCGCGACCTTCGTGCTCTGGGCCCTCGAGGCCGCCGTCTACCTCGCGGTGGCCCGCTCGGTCGACCTCGACATCAGCATGACCGGCGCGCTCTACCTGGTCGCGCTCACCAACTTCGTCGCGGCGCTGCCCGCGGCGCCCGGGTCGATCGGCACCTTCGACGCCGCCGTGGCGTTCGGCGCCGGCCGCCTGGGAGCGAGTGGTTCGGCCGCCGTCTCGTACCTCATCATGTTGCGCTTCGTGCTCTACGTGCCGATCACCGTGGTTGGCTTCGTCGTGCTGGTCACCCGCTACGGCGGCTGGTCCAAGCTGCGGGACGCCCTGCGCAGCGGGCTCGGGTCCGGCGCCGACGAGCCGCAACCCGGCGCGCCCGCCGCGGCGGCCGAGCCCCCTCGCGGCCAGCCCGTCCCGCCCCAGCGGCCGGCCCAGCCGGCACCCGCCCAGCCCTCCGGCGCCGAGGCGCCCACCGTCTAGTGGTGGTCTCCTCCGTAAATACGCCCGCGTTCGGCGGCTGCGAACCGTCGCCTGACCGCACCCGCGATGCTCGTCAATGCGCTGCATTGACTGCGCTCGCGTGCGCGCCCAGTCTCGGTTCTCGCTCGCCGAGCCGCGATCGTATTTCCGTCGGAGACCACTAGACCCGCCGATGCGGGTGTCAGCCGCACAACGCCTCCTCCTGCGTCCGCGGGAGGCCACGTCCCCCGCCGGAGCGCGGACGCTTCACCGTGCCGACGGCACCAGTGTCGGACAGCCGCCCAGCCGGCACGGGGTGCAGATGGCTTGGATCCTCGCCGGCTGCCTGCTGGTGGCGGGACTCAGCTTGCTGTTCCCGTCCACGCCGACCTACGACCCCTGGGCGTGGATCCTCTGGGGCGACGAGATAGCGCGGCTCGATCTGGTCACGGAGGGCGGGCCGTCATGGAAGCCGCTGCCGATCCTGTTCACCACGCCGTTCTCGCTGCTCGGGCACGATGTGGCTCCCTACCTCTGGCTGTGGGTCGCACGCGCCGGCGGTCTGCTGGCGTGCGCGATGGCCTACCGGCTCGCCTACCGGCTGGTCGGCGGGCGGGTCTACGGAGTGCTCGCCGGCGTCTCGGCCTTCGCCGCGCTGTTCGCCAGCAACAAGTACGTGCGTGACGCCGCGCTGGGCAACTCCGAGCCGATCCTCGCCGCCGTGGTGCTCTGGGCCTTCGAGCGCCACCTCGACGGGCGCCGCGACCACGCGCTCTACCTCGGCGTGGCCGCCGCGCTGCTGCGCCCGGAGGCGTGGCCCTTCCTCGCGCTGTACGGGCTCTACCTGTGGTTTGCCGAGCCGCGCCTGAGGTTGCGGATGGCCGGCTTCGCGGCGCTGATCCCGGCGCTCTGGTTCCTGCCGGAGTGGTGGGGCGCCGGGGACCCCTTCCGCGCGGGTTCGCGGGCCAACGCGCCCAACCCCGGCAGCGCGGCCTTCGCCGACTCGCCTGCGGTCGAGCTGTTCCGGCGCTTCTCGGACAGCACGATCGCACCGGTGGAGCTCGGGCACGCTGGTCGCGGTGGTGCGTGGCGGCGGCTGCCTGGTTCCGGCGCCGGGCGCAGGGAGCGATCCTCGCGCTCGCGCTGCTGGGCTTCTCCTGGTTCGCGCTCGTGGCGGTGATGACAGAGGCCGGCTTCGCCGGTAACCAGCGCTACCTGATGGTCACCACCGCCGCGGTATCGGTGCTGGGGGGCATCGGGGCCGTGCGCATCCTGCAGGGTGTCGAGTGGCTCGGCCAACGCACGTTCGGAAGCGCACGCGCCGGGGCGATCGCCGCAGGTGTCGCGCTGTTGGCAGGCCTGGCCATCTCGAGCCCCACGATCCTGGCCAAGGCAGACAACACCGCGCGCGTCCAGGGCGGGCTCGACCACGAGGCGTTCCTCTGGCACGACCTGAAGGCCATGATCGACGAGAACGGCGGGCCCGATCGCCTGCTCGCCTGCGGCGGCGTGTTCAGCGGCCCCTTCCAGACGCAGATGGTGGCCTACGAGCTCGGCGTCCACGGGATCAACGTGGGCTGGAAGGAGACCCCGCCGCCCGGCGTGGTCTTCCGGACCCGGACCGTGCCCGACGGGCCGCTCGTGACCAAGCCCACCGACGACCGCTACCGCCTCGTCGACCAGACCGGCAAGTGGCGGATGCTCACCGTGCCGCCCGAGGGCAACCGCGAGGGCGGCTGCCCCGTCGCGAGCCCGGATGTGCCGAGCGCGCCGGCGCCGCCGGGCTCTGCGCTGGCGAAGCAGCCGACGCAAAGAATCGGTCAGAGATGAGCCGGAGCGCTCACTAGGATCGCCCGGTGACCGGCGTCGCGTCCAGCCTCCGCGCCATGCCTCGTCTCGGCTCGCTGTCGGGCAACTTCGTGGTGCCCGCGGTCGTGCTCTTCGGCCTGCTCGCGGTCTCGCTCGTCCTGCGCACCAACTCGCTGGGCGAGTCGCTCTGGATGGACGAGGGGCTCTCGATCGGGATCGCCTCGCAGCCCCTGTTCGACATCCCGGGCGTGCTTCGGGTGGACGGCTCGCCGCCGCTCTACTACATGATGCTCGCGGTCTGGATGGACCTGTTCGGCAACGGGCCGGCGGAGACCCAGGCCCTGTCGGTGGCCATCTCGCTGCTCGCCATCCCGGGCGGGATGTGGGCCGGCTGGAGCCTGTTCGGTCGGCGCGCCGGCCTCATCTGCGCCGCGCTCTGCGCGGTCAACCCCTTCCTCACCGGGTACGCGCAGGAGACCCGCATGTACGCGCTCATGCTGGTGCTCTCGCTGGTGGCCACCGCGGCGTTCCTGCACGTGTTCGCCTTCGGGCGGCGGCGCTACCTGCCGCTGTTCATGGTGCTGCTGGCGGCCATGCTCTACACCCACAACTGGGGCCTGTTCCTGGCCGTGGGCCTCGTCGTCGCGCTGGTGCCGTGCTGGTTCGTGTCCGAGGACCGCTCGAGCTTCGTGAAGGACGCGCTGATCGGCTTCGGCGGCGCCGGGATCCTCTACCTGCCGTGGGTACCCGACGCTGCTCCACCAGATCCAGCACACGGGCGCCCCCTGGCTCAACCCACCGAACTTCGGCGCACCGGTGCAGATCTCCAAGAACCTGCTCGGCGGCGGGACGCCGACGGTCGCGCTCGTGCTCGCCGCCGGGTCGGGCATCGTCGCCATCCTGCAGCGGCGCGTCGAGGACAAGGAGCGCACCGCGCTGATCGCGGGGGCGGTGATCGTCCTCGGCACGCTCGTGATCGCGTGGCTCGTCTCCCAGGTCTCGCCGGCGTGGACCACGCGCTACCTCGGCGTGCTCCTCGGCCCGATGCTCCTGATCGCCGCGCTCGGCCTGGCCCGCGCCGGGCACCTGGGCCTCGTCGCCCTGGCGATCATCCTCGTGATCTGGGCGATCCCGCGCTCGTACGGCCTGGAGAACAAGTCCAACGCCGCCGACCTGCGCAATGCGGTGACCCAGGAAAACCTGATGCGCGAGGGCGATCTCGTGGTCTCCATGCAGCCCGAGCAGGGGCCGCTCCTGGCCTATCACCTCGAGGACCTGGGCGACTCGCCCGACCTCCAGTTCGCAAGCCCGCTGGGCGCCGTGGAGAACGATCGGGTGATGGATTGGACCGACGGCGGGGAGCGAATGGAGGACGCCACCGTCGAGGAAAACCTCGCCCCCCTCGTTGCTAACCTGCCCGTCGGCGGGCGGGTCCTCATCGTGCATCCAGTCACGACCCGCGCGGATGACTGGGACGCGCCCTGGACCGAGCTGGTGAGGCGCCGGTCGGCCCAATGGGGCGCCTGGCTGGCACAGAACGAGGACCTCGAGCGGATCGAAGTGGTGCCCCCCAACTACCGTCGCGCGACGCGCATCGGCGTCCGCGGGGTGATCTACGAGAAGACCGGATGAGCGAGACCAACAAAGAACCAGAACACAGACATCGCGCGCCCCGAGATGCGCGACAAGCCAACCGTGATCCTCGGAGGCGGGCCCGCCGGGTCTCACCGCGGGCTACGTCCTCGCCAAGCAGGGGCTCCCGGTGATCGTGCTCGAGGCCGAGGACCAGGTGGGCGGCATCGCCAAGACCGCCGTGCGCGACGGCTACCGCTTCGACCTCGGCGGCCACCGCTTCTTCACGAAGGTCAAGGAGATCGACGACCTCTGGCACGAGATCATGAAGGAGGAGTTTCTCGTGCGCCCGCGCATGTCGCGCATCTACTGGCGCGACGGTCACGGCCGCGGCAAGTTCCTCGACTACCCGCTTCGGGGCCCGGACGTGATGAAGAAGCTCGGCCCGGTCGACCTGACCAAGGCCTTCTTCTCCTACCTGTGGGCGGCGGTCAAGCCCAAGGGCAAGGAGGACACCTTCGAGCAGTGGGTCTCCAACCGTTTCGGCCGCTGGCTGTTCAACCAGTTCTTCAAGTCCTACACCGAGAAGGTGTGGGGCGTGCCCACGTCGGAGATCCGCGCCGACTGGGCCGCCCAGCGGATCAAGAACCTGTCCTTCTTCCGTGCCGCGTGGTCGGCCTTCTTCGGCAACCGCGACAACAAGGTCACGAGCCTGATCTCGAAGTTCAACTATCCCCGCTTCGGCCCCGGCCAGATGTGGGAGCAGATGACCGAGGACATCAGGGGGTTGGGGGGCCAAGTTCTTCTCGACACCAAGGTCACCAAGCTCGAGTTCGAGGGCGACCGTTGCGTGCGCGTGCACGCCGGCGACCAGGTCTTCGAGCCCTCGGCGGTGATCTCGTCGCTGCCGCTTCGCAACACCGTCGGCATGTCGGAGCCAAAGCCCGGCGCTGAGGTGATGGCCGCGGCCAAGGGCCTGCGCTACCGCGACTTCCTGACGGTGGCCGTCGTGCTCGACGGGGACGACCTGTTCCCGGACAACTGGATCTACATCCACGACCCGAACGTGAACGTGGGCCGCATCCAGAACTTCCGTTCCTGGAGCCCGTGGATGGTGCCGGACCCGTCGAAGGCGTGCGTGGGCCTCGAGTTCTTCTGCTTCGCCGGCGACGAGCTCTGGGAGTCCGACGACGACGACCTGGTCAAGCTCGGGATGCGCGAGCTCGAGCAGCTCGGCCTGGCTCGACCCGACCAGCTCGAGTTCGGCTTCGTCGAGCGAGTGCCCAAGGCGTACCCGATGTACGACGCCGACTACTCCGAGCGCGTGCATTCGATCCGCTCCTGGCTCGACGGGCTCGACAACTTCATCCAGGTCGGCCGCAACGGGCTGCATCGTTACAACAACTCCGACCACTCCTCGCTCACCGCGCTGCGGGCGGTCGACAACCTCGTTAAGGGCACCAACCACGACATCTGGGCGGTCAACGCCGAGTCGGTGTACCACGAGGAGGAGCGCCAGGACGAGGAGCAGCCCTACATCGAGGCTCCGGAGACGGAGTCGATGAAGGAACCGCTGCACCGCTGAGGCGTCGATGAGCGGCGCCGCGCTCGCTCTCGCACTCGGCGCGGCGGTTCTGCACGCGGCTTGGAACGTGACGCTGGCCGGTTCGCGGGATACCGCGGCCGTGACCGGAGGGCTGCTGGTGTGGGGCGTCGTGCTGCTGGCCCCGGCCGCGCTGCTCTTCGGCTCGGTGTCGTCCGCGGCGTGGCCGTTCATCGCGGCGTCGGCTGCGCTCGAGCTCGCGTACTTCGCGTTGCTCGCCCGTGCCTACGCCGGCGGCTCGATCAGCGTCGTGTACCCGGTGGCGCGTGGGTTGGCCCCGGCGCTGGTGCTGGTCGTGGGGGTGCTGGGGCTGGGGAGGGGGGTGTCGGTGCTCGGGGCGCTGGGCGTTCTCGCCGTGTGCGCCGGGGTGCTTGTGATCGGGCGTCCGGAGGCCCGCGCCGCGCGCCGGGACCTCCTGTTTGGCCTGGCCATAGGAGCGACCATCGCCGCCTACACGCTCGTCGACGCCGAGGGCGTCGAGCGTGCCGACCCGCTGGCCTACCTGGCGTTGGTGATCGCCCCCTGCGCGCTGCTCTACCCGCTCGTGGCCCGCCGCGCGCCGGACCTGGGCGCACGCTCCGCGCTGACCGCGGCCGCCACGCTGGGCGCCTACCTCTTGGTGCTCGCGGCGCTCGAGCGCGCGCCCGCCGCGCCCGTGGCGGCCGTGAGGGAGACCAGCATCGTCCTCGTCGCCCTCTTTGCCGCCGTTTTCCTGAAGGAGCGCCTGACCGCAGCGAGGCTGACCGGAGCGGTGACGGTCACCGCGGGAGTGATCGCCATCGCCTACTCGTAGTACGGCAGCGGCCCGCCGGCCAGCTCCAGCACGTGCTGGTACATCTCCTCCGACAGGCGGCGGTTCTTCTTCTCGATGTCGAAGAACTCGTGGGGGTCCTGGCGCAGGTCGTACATGGTCCGCTCGTTGCCCTGGTTGTCGCCGATCAGGACGTACTCGTCGGAGCGGATGTAGAAGCGGTTGTACATGCCGCCGTAATGGACCTCACGCTTCTCGGACGGCTGCTCGCCGTCCATCAGAGTGGACAGGTCGGTGCCCTCCATCCACTTCGGCGGATCCATGCCGAGCATCGACAGCACCGTCGGCCCGATGTCGTGGGTGGACGCGAAGTACTGCGCGGTCTTGCCGGCGGCCTTGTTGTCGGGCGTCACCAGGATCAGCGGCACCTGGGCGAGCTCCGGGTGAAGCTGGGAGGGCACCTTGCCGGTGTAGCCGCGCTCGCCGAGCAGGTAGCCGTGGTCGGAGAGCAGCACGATCGCGGTGTTCTCCTCCAGCCCAAGCTCGTAGAAGCGGTCCATGAAGTGGCCCAGCCAGCGGTCGGTCAGCGTGACCTCGGCGGCGTAGATCGCGTGCAGCCGGCGCAGCAGCTCGGGGGTGAAGTTCTCGGCGAAGCCGTAGCGGGTAACGCCGATGTTCTGGACGTCCGGCCCGGTGTCGGAGTACATGTCGATGTACTTCTGCGGCGGGCTCCACGGCTCGTGCGGGTCGAAGCTGTCGACCACCATCGCGAAGGGCTGGCGCCGCTGGGCCTGCTCGAGCGTGTCGGCCGCGTCCTTGTAGACCCGCGCCGCACAGGTCTCCTCCTCGTCCACGCCCCGGCCCGTGTTGGCCAGGTACTTGCGCATGCCGGGCACGTAGCGCTCGTCGCGCAGGAAGGGCGGCAGCCACTGCTCCACCAGCTCCATCGAAACGGTCTCTGGCGACCGGTAGAAGCCCGCCTGACCGACGATCGTCCGCCAGCTGTCGAAGGTCTTTCGAAACGGCTCGTACGCCTTGGTGAAGGCCAGGTGCGGGTTGTCGGAGATCTGGACGGCCCAGTAGCCGTCGCCCTGGAGCGCCTTGGTGAAGGTGTTCTCGCTGCCCTCGATGGGCAGCCAGCCGGGGCTGGTGCCCAGCTCCTTGTTGGGGACCCAGTCGCGGTAGGGAAAGATCCGCCGCGAGGTGAAGATCGAGCGGCGCGCCGGGATCGTGACCATCGCCTCGGGGAAGGCACGGTTGAAGCGCAGGCCGCGGGCGGCCAGCGCGTCGACGTTCGGCGTCTGCACCTGAGGGGAGCCGTAGGCCCCGACGTGGTCGGGGCGCAGGCTGTCGACGATCAGGACGATCACGTTCAGCCGGCCGTCGCCGAGTCCGCTGGCGTTGCTGCTGCATCCGGCTGCGGGCAGCAGGGCAGCACCGGCGGCCCCCGCGGCGCCGGCCTGCAACAGCCGCCGGCGGCTCAGGCGCGTTTCCACGCCGGTGGAGGGTAGCGGAGGTCATCCCTGCCTCCTGCCGCTGTTCAGCCTCTGCCAATCGACGGTGCCGGGCTGATCGAGTCGTTACGAACCACCGAGCACGGCGCACGGGTCCTGAGCCTGATCGCCGACCCCGGAGCAGAGGTCGGTCGCAGCGCTCGCTCCGCGCGCCTCGAGAGCGGCGGACTCGCCTAGGACTCGAACGGCGGCGGCTCGGTGGCCTTCGGGATCCGCACCACCGGCGGCCCGTATGCCTGGCGGCAGTCGTCGAGCTCGTGAATGCGGACCGTCGGGCCGGGCCTCTGGTACGCGGACGGGTAGTAGTTGTACGAGAGGTCGAAGCTGAACGGCACCCGCTCGGCGCCGTCGTCGTAGGGGCTGAACTCGCGCAGGACGGTCGACTCGCGGTCGAGGCGCTCGTAGTAGGCGCGCGCGCCCGGGTCGCCCGTTTCGAGGGCGCGCTCGCGGACCGTGTTGACCGTCATCACGAGGCAGTAGCCGTAGAGGCGGTAGTCGTCGATCACGTCGGGGCTCAGCACCGCCTGGTAGGCCGAGGCGCGCACGCCGCCGTCCGGTCGCGCGAACAGCCCCGGCTTGAAGCGCGCGCACACCCGGCGCCCGCCCGCGCCGGCGTAGGACCAGCCGGGCTCGGTCCAGCCCTCGCGGCGTTCGCAGCGCGCCAGCCAGGAGGGAATGCTGGCCGTCGGGATTCGAGCGGTACCAGCGGCCGGGCACGGCCGGCTCGATCGACACCCGAAGCTCTGGCGGGAACGTCTCTGAGAGCCACGAGCGCGCCTGGCTGAGCGTGTCCTCCCGCCCCAGGACAATGGCGCTGCGAACGTCGGCGGCCAGGGGCTGGGCCAGGACGACCAGCGTGATCGCGCCGACCACCAGGCCCCCTGCGAGGGCGGGGCGGCGCGCACCGAAGCGAGGCCCCTGGCGGCGCGCCAGGAGGTTCTCCACGAAATCGGCGGCCTGCGCAACCCCGACCGCGGCCAGCATCGCCAGCGCCGGGTAGGCGGGCAGCAGCCAGCGCCCGAAGTAGCGCGACTGGGTGGCGAGGTAGACCAACAACGCCAGCGGGAGGGCGACGAGGATCAGGCCGCGCCACAGGTCGCGCCGCAGCACCAGCACGGCGCCGAGCAGCGCCGCCGCCAGCCCCGCCCAGCCGAGCCCCCACGTGAGGCTGTCGAGGTAGTAGGAGAGGCCGCCCGACTCCTGGCCGGGCTTGCGCTCGTTCGCGGCGACATCGGCCTGATCGCGCAGGTCGGTCCACCACTGGTCGAGTGAGCCGAACAGGTAGGGGTTGAGGACCACGAACACGAGAGCGGTGAGGCCGCCTCCGACTGCCAGCCCGCCGAGGGCCCGTGGGCCGTCGGGGCGCAGCCGGCGCAGCGCCGCGATTCCGAGCGGCAGCAGCACCAGCCCCGCCGTGTACTTGAAGGAGATGGCCAGCCCGGCGGCCGCTCCTGCCAGCGCGTAGTCACGGGTCCGCCCGTCCTCGGCGGCGCGTACGGACCACATGAGCGCGAGGGCCACTCCCATCAGGGCGCCGACGTCGGTCACGGCCACGCGCGAGTAGGCCACCGGCAGGAAGGCGAAGCTGAGCACCGCTGCGGCCACCAGCCCCTCGCGGACGCCCCAGAGCCGTCGCGCGGCCCAGTAGGTCGCCGCCACGCCGAGCATGCACAGCAGCGCCGCGAGCGTCCGCGCCGCCACCCAGATCTCGGTCGGGTCCTTCTCGAACTGCTCGGTGACGTTGCCGTAGGGCAGGTCGAAGATGAAGCCGAGCGGGCCGTAGACCACCCGCAGGAGCGCGTACAGCACGTACGTGTAGGCGGCCGGGTTCTGGTAGTAGCCGGGATCGAAGTCCTGCCAGAACATCTGCACCGCGCGATTGGCGAAATGGGACCCCTCGTCGATCGAATAGACGAACGGGAGCCCGTAGTCGATGTTCCAGATCCGCAGCGCGAATCCGGCCACGAGGATCAGCGCCAGGATGAGGCGGTGCACGGGGCGGGAGGCTAGTGGCCGCTCACTGGGCGCGGGGTGGCCGCTGGTAATGTTGACTCGCGAGTCAAAGAACGCCCTCAGGGCCGCCCGCGATGCCCGATATCACCGTTCCAGAGCGCGATGCGCGACATCTCAACCGGGCCATCGAACTGGCCCGGCTCGCACGCGGGCAGGTGAGCCCGAACCCCATGGTGGGGGCGGTGATCGTCAAGTCCGGGCGCGTGATCGGCGAGGGAGTGACCCAGCCGCCGGGACAGGAGCACGCCGAGCGGATGGCGTTGCTGGCCTGCGAGGAGAGTCCGGCCGGCGCGACGATGTACGTCTCGCTCGAGCCCTGCGCCCACGAGGGGCGCACGCCGCCGTGCACCGACGCCATCGTCGAGGCGGGCATCGCGCGCGTGGTGATCGCCTCGGACGATCCGACTCCCAAGGCGGCGGGCCGGGGACCGGGCATCCTGCGTGACGAGGGCGTGGACGTGAGCTTCGTCGACGGCGAGGTCGCCGAGCACGCGCGCCTGTTCGAACCAGCCTTTCCGCAAGCACGCCCGCACGGGCCGTCCGCTCGTGGTCTTCAAGTCGGCGATGACGCTCGACGGCAAGGTGGCCACCCCCACTGGTGACTCCCAGTGGATCTCCGGTGAGGCCAGCCGTGCACGCGCTCACCGCTGGCGAGCCGAGTCCGACGCTGTGGCCGTGGGCATCGGCACCGCGCTGATGGACAACCCTCAGCTCACCGCGCGCATCGAGGGTGTGGCCCGCCAGCCCAGGCGAGTGGTCTTCGACTCCGAGGCCCGCCTGCCGCTCGACTCCCAGCTCGTACAGGGCGTGGCCGACGTGCCCGTGACGGTGGTCTGCTCCCGCGCCGCGTCGCGCACCTCGGTGCAGGCGCTGGAGGCGGCGGACGTGGACGTGATCGTTGCCACGGGCGAGAACGAGGCCGGCCGAGCGGCCTCGGCTCTGGACGGCCTAGGCCAGCGCGACATCCAGTCCCTCCTGCTCGAGGGCGGCCCGCACCTCGCGGGCGCCTTCCTGGAGGCCGGGGAGATCGACGAGGCGCGCATGTTCATCGCCCCGTTCATGATCGGCGGCGCCAAGGCCCGGACCGCCGTGGAGGGAATCGGCGTGGGGGAGATCGCGGAGGCGCCGCGCCCGATCGCCACGGAGACCGAGCGCATCGAGGACGACGTGCTGATCATCGCGCGCTTCAAGGAGTGGTGAGGTGTTCACCGGCCTCGTCGCGGACACCGGGACGGTGGAATCACTCGCGCACGCCGGTGACGGCCAGGGCGTGCGCCTGCGCGTCGCGACCCGCCTGGCGGCAGAGTTGGGCCCGGGGGACTCGGTGGCCGTCAACGGGGTCTGCCTGACAGCCGTCGAGCCCGACGGTGAGGGCTTCTCCGCCGACGTGATGGCGGAGACGCTTCGGCGCAGCTCGCTCGGCCCGCTGGGCGAGGGCGACAGCGTCAACGTCGAGCTGCCCCTGCGCGCGGGCGACCGCCTCGGCGGCCACATCGTGCAGGGCCACGTGGACGGCACCGGCACCGTCGAGTCGCTGCGCGACGAGGGCTTCGCCCGCGTGGTCCGCATCGCCGCCCCGGAGGCTCTCCTGCGCTACGTGGTCGAGAAGGGCTCGATTGCCGTGGAGGGCGTGTCCCTTACCGTTTCGGCTGTGGACGCCGAGGCATTCGAGGTATCGCTGATCCCCGAGACGCTCGAGCGCACGACGCTCGGCGCGGCGGACCCGGGCCGGACTCTCAACCTGGAGGTGGACGTGCTCGCCAAGTACGTGGAGAAGCTCAAGGTATGACCGGACCACCGTTCAGCCCCGTCGAGGAGGCGATCGAGGACATCCGGGCGGGCCGGATGGTCGTGGTGTGCGATGCCGAGGACCGTGAGAACGAGGGCGATCTCACCCTGGCGGCGCAGTTCGCGACCCCCGAGGCCGTCAACTTCATGGCCACTCACGGCCGCGGGCTGATCTGCCTGGCCCTGACCGGCGAGCGCTGCGACGAGCTGGGCCTCGACCTGATGGCGGCCAAGAACGAGTCCGCCTTCCAGACCGCGTTCACGGTGTCGGTCGAGGCGCGCGAGGGCATCACCACCGGCATCTCGGCGCACGACCGCGCCCACACGATCCAGGTCGCGATCGATCCTGGCTCGCGCCCTCAGGACCTCGTCCAGCCCGGCCACATCTTCCCGCTCAAGGCCAAGGAAGGCGGGGTGCTCGAGCGCACGGGCCAGACCGAGGCCGCCGTCGACCTGGCGCGGCTGGCCGGCCTCAACCCGTCCGGCGTGATCTGCGAGGTCATGAACGACGACGGGACGATGGCGCGGGTGCCCGACCTCGAGCGCTACTGCGCGAAGCATGGATTGAAGATGATCACGGTGGCCGACCTGATCGCCTACCGGCGCCAGCACGACAAGCTCGTGGAGCGCGTGGTCGAGACACAGCTGCCCACCAAGTTCGGCGATTTCCGAGTGGTGGGCTTCCGCTCGCTGGTGGACGACAAGCACCACGTCGCGATGGTCAAGGGCGAAATCGACGGCGAGAGCCACGTGCTCGTTCGCGTCCACTCGGAATGCCTCACCGGGGACGTCTTCCATTCGCTGCGCTGCGACTGTGGCCAGCAGCTCGAGGACGCGCTGGCCCGGATCGAGGAGGAGGGACGCGGAGTGCTCCTCTACTTCGCCCAGGAGGGCCGCGGCATCGGCCTGCTCAACAAGCTACGCGCCTACCGGCTCCAGGAGGAGGGGCGCGACACCGTGGACGCCAACCTCGAGCTCGGCCTGCCGGCCGACCTGCGCGACTACGGCATCGGCGCCCAGATCCTGGTCGATCTCGGGCTCGGCTCGATCCGGCTGCTCACCAACAACCCCAAGAAGATCGTCGGCCTCGAGGGCTACGGCCTGCGCGTGACCGACCAGGTGCCGATCCAGCCCGCCGCCAACGAGCACAACGCCGCCTACCTGCGGGCCAAGAAGGAGAAGCTCGGCCACCTGCTGCACCACCAGGGCCTGGCGCTCGACGAGGAGATGATCCACGAGGAGCGCGTGGCCGATCGTGCGACGAGCTGCCGAGGAGCACGCCGATCTGTACGGCCAGGGCCCGGCGCCGTCGCCGCCGGAGTCGCGTGACTGACATCTACGCGGCCTGCGTCGGCCGCTTCTACGAGGAGCTCGCCGAGAAGCTCGTGGAGGGGGCTCGCGGCGTGTTCGACCGAGGCGGGCGCGCAGATGGAGGTGCACGATGTGCCGGGCGCCTTCGAGCTGCCGCTGGCGGCCAAGTACTGCGCCGAGAGCGGCCGCTACGCCGGCGTGGCGTGCCTCGGCGCCGTGATACGCGGAGAGACCGACCACTACGAGTATCGTCTGCAGCGAGGCGGCCCACGGCATCGCACGGGTGTCGCTCGACACCGGAGTGCCGTGCTCGTTCGGCGTGCTCACCGTCGACTCCATGGACCAGGCGCTCGCGCGAGTGGGGGGCGCAAAACGCCACCAGGGCGAGGACGCCGCCCGCGCCGTGCTCAGCCTGGCCGCCGTGCGCCGGGGCCTAGCCGGGTGATCAACCTCTACTCCGACACCCAGACTCGTCCCACCGAAGCCATGCGCAAGGCCATCGCTTCAGCCGAGGTGGCCGACGAGCAGCGCGGGCAGGACCCCACCACGCTGCGCCTGGAAGCGCGGGTGGCGGAGCTGCTCGGTCACGAGGCCGCGGTCTTCCTGCCCAGCGGCACGATGTGCAATCAGATCGCCTTCCGGCTGCATGCCCGGCCCGGCGGCGACGAGATGCTGCTCGACCGCAGCGCCCACCCGATCATCGCCGAGGCCGGCGGTCCCGCCCAGAACGCGCAGCTGATGATCCACGCGCTGGACGGCGACCACGGCGTGTTCAGCGCGGCGCAACTGCGCGACGCGATTCGGCCCCCCAACCGCTACCTGCCGCGCTCACGCCTCGTGTCGGTCGAGCAGACCACCAACATGGGCGGTGGCCGGGTCTGGCCGCTGGCCACCCTGCGCGAGGTGCTCGACGTGGCCCGCGAGCACGGCCTGCGCGCCCACATGGACGGCGCCCGGCTGATGAACGCCGTGGTGGCCTCCGGCGCCCCGGCGGCCGAGCACGCGGGCGGCTTCGACACCGCCTGGATCGACTTCACCAAGGGCCTCGGCGCCCCGGTGGGCGCAGTGCTGGCGGGCTCACGCGACCTGATCGACGAGGCGTGGCGCTGGAAGCAGATGATGGGCGGTGCCTTCCGGCAGTCGGGGATCGTGGCGGCGGGCTGCCTCCACTCCCTCGACCATCACGTCGAGCGGCTGGCCGATGACCACGAGAACGCGCGCACGCTGGCCGACGGTTTCGCCGAGCTCGGACTCGAGGTGATCCCTCCCGAGACCAACATCGTCATCTTCGCCGCGCCGGACGGTTTCGTCGAACGCGATGGCCGAGCGCGGCGTGGAGCTCTCCGGCACTCCGGACGGTCGTGTCAGGGCCGTAACACACCTCGACGTGGACCGCGCGCAGGTGGCCGAGGCGCTCGAATCGGCCCGGGTCTGCCTGCTAGCCTGACCCGCCGTGTCCAAGGTCTGTTACTCGTGCAAGAAGGGCCCTGCGTTCGGCAATAACCGCAGCCATTCGATGGTCGCGACGAGGCGCCGTTTCGACCCGAACCTGCAGAAGGTCCGCATCTACGTCGGGAACGCCCCCCGGCGCGAGTACGTGTGTACACGCTGCCTCAAGGCCGGCAAGGTCCTGAAGGCCGTCTAGGTCGTCCGACTCCCGCTCGACGCGGCTTTCCGGGCCGCGCGCCGGCCGGTAACCCGGCCGCTTTCTGGTGTACAACCCCCACAGTGCCAGACGAGAGCTTGATCCGCTTCCGGCGGGTCGTCGCCGCAGCTCTGGCGGAGCTCGAATCCCGCCGCCAGGAGGTGAACGACCTCAACGTCTTCCCTGTCGCCGACGGCGACACCGGGGACAACATGGCGCTCACCCTCAGGGCGGTCCTGGACGAGCTCAACACCATGGACGGCCAGCCGATCGACGCGATCGGCCGCGACGAGATCGTCAGCGCGGTGGCCCGCGCCGCGCTGCTCGGCGCCCGCGGCAACAGCGGCGTGATCCTCTCTCAGATCGTGCGCGGCGCAGCCGAGGAGCTCGCCTCGCGCCCCGGCGAGCTGGTGGACCCGATCCTCGTCTCCGCCGCCTTCGCGCGCGCGGCCGACGCCGCGTATGCGTCGGTCCGCGACCCGGCCGAGGGCACGATGCTCTCCGCGGTGCGCGCCATGGCCAGTCGCGTGGCCCACGACCTCGCTCACATGGACCGCACGCGGCTGGGGCCCGGAGCGGGCGCGGCAGAGCAGGACGAGCTGCTCGCCGAGGTGCTCGAGAACGCGTTGGAGGCGGCCAAGGAGGCCGTCGACCGCGGTCCCGAGCAGCTGGCGATTCTGCGTGAGTCCGGCGTGGTCGACGCGGGGGCCTACGGCCTCACGGTGATGATCGCCGGCTGCCTCGGGGCGCTCCGGGGCGAGGCGGCCCCGCAGCTCGAGCACCACTACGCGCCCGCCGCCCTCCACAGGCCGGAGCACGAGTCGTCGAGCTTCCGCTTCTGCACGAACTTCGCGGTCACCGGCGAGCAGCTCGATGCCGGGTCGCTTCACGCCGCTGCTCGAGAACCTCGGCGACTCCGTGCTCGTCGTTGGCGACGACCGCACGCTGCGGGTGCACGTCCACACCGACGATCCCGACGCCGCGGTGGGCCTGTTCGAGGCGGTGGGCGAGGTGTCTCGCTTCGACGTGGCCGACATGCACGAGCAGATGGCCGGGCGCAGCGCGCGGCTGGCCGGCGGCGCCGAGCCCGATGCTCTGCCCACCTGCTCCGTTGTGGCGGTCGCGAGCGGACCCGGCGTGCAGCGCCTCTACCAGGAGCTCGGTGTGCTGGTGGTCGACGGCGGGCCCACGATGAACCCGTCCACCTACGAGCTGCTGGCCGGCATCCACGCGGCGCCCAGCGCCGAGGTCGTGGTCCTGCCCAACAGCGCCAACGTGATCCTCGCCGCCGAGAAGGCCGCCGGACTCTCCGACAAGCCGGCCCGCGTGGTGCCCACCACCGCGCCGCAGGAGGGCCTGGCCGCCCTGCTCGCGTTCGACCCCGAGGCTTCGAGCGCCGACAACGCGGCCGCCGTCGGCCGGGCAGCCGCACGCGCTGCGGGTGGGCGGCGTCGCCCCCGCCGCTCGCGACGACGCCCAGGGACGCTTCGCCGCCGGCGAGGCGGTGGGCTACGCGGGCGGCGAGCTCGTGGCGTGGGGCGACCCGGCCGCCACTCTGGCCGCCACCCTCGAGCGCCTCGCCTCGGGCGCCGAGCTGCTCACCTGCATCGCCGGCCAGGGCCCGCCACTCGGCCGTGACGCCGTGGAGTCGCGCGTTCCCGACGGGGTGGAGGTCGAGTACCACGAGGGCGGGCAGCCCGCCTGGTGGTGGCTCCTCTGCGCCGAGTAGCGGCCGCGCCTGCCGCGATCATCAGGGACATGCCCACGCGTTTCGCGGCCGGCGACGAGCTCACTCCCGACGAGTTGCGGGACGCCCCGCTGCGCTCGCTGCCGCACCCCGGTGCGCTGACCGAGCCCGTGACGCTGCCGGGCAGCCGCCGGCAAGGCGCTCGCCTCACTCGGCATCGAGACCGTGGGCGACGTATTGGAGCACCTGCCGCACGCGCACCGCGACCGCCGCGACGTGCGCCGGGTGTCCGAGCTCGCCCTGGGGGAGGAGGCGACGGTCGGGGTGGCCGTGCGCTCGGTGACGGTCAAGCCCACACGCAACAGGCGCCGCAAGCGCGTGGAGGCGCGCGTGGCCGACGAGAGCGGGCCGCTGCTCGCCGTCTGGTGGGGCCAGCCCTGGATCGCCCGGCAGCTGGGCGAGGGGGCGACGCTTCTGCTGCACGGCAAGCTCCGGCGCCGCGGCGAGTTCTGGGTCACCGAGCACGAGCTGCTCGGCGGCTCCGAGGCGCCGGTGCACACCGTCGGGCTCGTGCCGGTGCATCCCGCCACGGAGGGGATCACGGCGTCGCGTCTGCGCAAGCTGGTGTGGGATCACTACAGGCACGTCTTCGACGTGATCGAGCCGCTGCCCGGGCGGCTGCGCGCGGCCGAGGGCCTCGTGGAGCGGCCCGCCGCGCTTGCGGCGGCGCACTTCCCCGACCGCGAGGAGGACGAGCGCGACGCCCGGCGGCGGCTCGCGTTCGAGGAGCTGTTCCTGCTTCAGCTCGCGGTTGCCGGACGCCGGCGCGCCCGGCGCGAGGGCCGCCACTCGCGGCCCTTGGAGCCGCGGGGCGTGGTGGTGGACCGCTGGCGCTGGTCGCTCCCGTTCGAGCTCACCGGCGACCAGCAGCGCGCCCTCGGCGACATCGACGCCGATCTCACGCGCGAGAGCCCGATGCAGCGTCTGCTGATGGGCGAGGTGGGGTCGGGCAAGACCGTGGTGGCGCTTGCGGCGATGCTGCGTGCGGTGGAGAACGGCGCCCAGGCCGCGCTCATGGCGCCCACCGAGACGCTCGCCGAGCAGCACCACCGCACGCTCGACCGTCTGCTCGGCGGGGCCGCTGCCGGTGGAGCTGCTGACCGGCTCGACGCCCGCCGCGCGGCGGCGCGATCTGCTCGGCCGGCTCGCGTCGCGGCCAGCTCCAGCTGGTGGTGGGAACGCACGCGCTGATCGAGGACGCCGTCGAGTTCCGCGACCTGGCCGTCGTGGTGGTGGACGAGCAGCACCGCTTCGGCGTGCGCCAGCGGGCCGCGCTCGACGCCAAGGCACAGCAGGGGCTTGTGCCGCACGCCCTGCACATGACAGCCACACCGATCCCGCGCACGCTCTCGCTCACCGCCTACGGCGATCTCGACGCCACCGTCCTGCGCGAGCTGCCGCGCGGGCGGCGCCCGGTGGAGACCTTCGTGGTCGACGGCGCTCGCGCTCGCACGCGTGCCTACGCGCGTATACGTGAGGAGATCGCCGAGGGCAGGCAGTGCTTCGTGGTCTGCCCGCTGGTGGAGGAGTCGGAGGCGCTCCAGGCCCGCGCGGCGACGGTGGAGTTCGAGCGCCTGCGCAGCACCGAGTTCAAGGACCTGCGCGTGGAGCTGATCCACGGGCAGCTGCCCTCGAAGGAGAAGGGGGCCGCGATGGAGGCGTTCGCGGCGGGCGAGGCCGACGTGCTGGTGGCCACCAGCGTCATCGAGGTGGGGATCGACGTGCCCAACGCGACCGTGATGCTGATCGAGGCGGCCGAGCGCTACGGGCTCTCCCAGCTGCACCAGCTGCGCGGACGGGTGGGCCGGGGCGAGCACGACTCGCTCTGCATCGTGTTCGGCGACCCCAAGCTGCCGCGGCTCGAGGCGATCGCCCGCGAGCGCGACGGCTTCCAGCTCGCCGAGATCGATCTCGAGCTACGCGGGGCCGGCGACGTGCTCGGCACGCGCCAGCACGGACTCCCGGAGTTCCGCGTGGCGCGTCTGCCCGAGGACACGGAGCTGCTCGTGCGGGCGCGCGACCGGGCCGACGAGATACTGCTGGCCGACCCCGGCCTGGCCGAGCCCGAGCACGCCCTTCTGCGGGAGGCCGTGGTGGCGCGCTTCGGGCCCGAGCTGGATCCGATCCCGGCATGAGCGGCACCGGCCGCAGCCGCACGGTCGCGGAGGCCCTGGCCGCCTTCGTGTCGGGTGGAGCCGAGGGGCTCCTCCCGTACCTGAGCGAGGACGTGGTGTGGGCGGACGATCCCGAGTGGCCCGACGCTCAGGTCAGCCACGGCCGCGAGGCCGTGCAAGCGATCATCGAGGAGCGCCTCGACACCACGAGCATCCAGCCGGAGCTCGAGGGGATGGAGGAACGCGGCGATCGCGTGGTGGCGTGGTTTCGCTGGAACGCCATCGGCGAGGCCAGCGGTGCGACCGCGGTGTTGCGGCCCGCCGTCCTGTTCGACTTCTCGGGCGACCTGATCGGGCGCGTGCGCTTCTTCCTCGATCGGGAGCGCGCGCGGGAGGAGTTCGGAGGCGAGCCGGGGTGAGGGTGGTGGCCGGCGAGTTCCGCGGCCGCCGGCTGCGGATGCCGAAGGGCGGGACGCGGCCCACCGCCGACCGTGTTCGTGAGGCGCTCTTCTCGATGCTGGGCGACCTCGACGAGGCGCGCGTGCTCGACCTCTACGCCGGCTCCGGCGCGCTCGGCATCGAGGCGCTCTCGCGCGGCGCGTCCTCCGCGGTGTTCGTCGAGCGCGACCCGCGCGCGGCCGCCGTGATCGAGCGCAACCTCGCCGAGCTCGGGCTCGAGGAGGGCGTGGTCGACCGACGACGCGCTGCGTTTCCTCGAGCGCGGGGAGGGGGTGTTCGACGTCGTGTTCTGCGACCCGCCCTATGATTCCGGCCCCCGCATCGCCGGGACGCTCGCCGAGCGCCTTCCGCCGCTGCTGGCAGACAACGCACGCATCGTGACCGAATCCGACAAGCGCACGCCACTCGAGCTGCCCTTCCCGCTCCTCAAGGAGCGCACCTACGGCGACACCCGCATAGCGATCCATGGCCGCTGAGCGGGACCCAAAGGCTCGCGGGCACCGCCCGCTCGCCGATACTGGCGGCACGGCCGTCTGCCCGGGCTCGTACGACCCCATCACCTACGGGCACCTCGACATCATCGGGCGGGCCGCCCACGTGTTCGACACGGTGGTCGTGGGGGTGGTCAACCAGCCGGTGCGCAAGAAGAAGACCCTGTTCGAGGCCGCCGAGCGCGTCGCCTTCATTGAGGGAGAGGTGGCGGAATACGGGAATGTGCAGGTAAAACCCTTTGATACGCTCCTCGTCGATTTCGCCCGTGAACACGGGGCAAAGGCAATCGTCAAGGGGCTGAGGGCGATCTCGGACTTCGAGTACGAGTTCGAGATGAACCAGCTGAATCGCAAGCTGGCGCCGGACATTGAAAGCATCTATCTGATGAGCGCTCCCCAGTTCAGCTTCCTAAGCTCCAGCGGTGTGAAGGAGCTGGCGATGTTCGGGGGAGACGTAAGCGGCCTGGTGCCGGACCCGGTGGCCGCCCGGTTGCAGGAAGAATTGAAGCGGTAGAGAACTGAGGAACCGCGAATGGACGTCCTAGTCCTGATCGACAAGCTCGACGACACGATTCACAACGCGAAGCCCGTGCCGCTCACGGACCAGGTGCGCGTGGACAAGGAGGAGGTCTACGACATCCTCGACCAGATGCGCGCGACGATCCCCGAGGAGATCAAGCAGGCGCGCTGGATCGTGAAGGAGCGTCAGGAGATGCTCGCCGAGGCCAAGCGGGAGTCCGAGCGCATCATCCGCGAGGCGCGCGAGGAGCAGATCCGGCTGATCTCCGAAGAGGAGGTCGTCAAGCAGGCCGAGCGCCAGGCTGACGAGATCATCGAGGACGCACGCGCCCGCGAGCGCGAGATCCGGCTCGGCGCCGAGGACTACGCGGACGACATCCTCAACACCCTCGAGGTCAACCTCACCAAGTTCATCGCGGCGGTGCAGCGCGGCAGGGACCGGCTGCAGGGCCGCGAGCACGAAGAGGCCGAGGTCGGGTCGGGTCGTAGCGCGGTGGCGGCGACCGGCCGCTGCCTCTGCGGCTCCGTGCGCTACGAGGTGGACGGGCCACTGCGCGACGTCGAGCTCTGCCACTGCGTTGAATGCCGGCGCTGGCACGGTCACATCTGCGCGATGACCTCGGCGCCCGCCGAGCGCCTTCGCTTCGTCGCCGATGCCGGCCTGCGCTGGATCGACAGCCCCGAGAGCGCAGCCCACGCCCGCCGCGGCTTCTGCGGCGAGTGCGGCTCGTCGCTGTTCTGGGACGCCCCGGACCGCGACACGATCTCGATAGCCGCGGGCACCCTCGATCCGCCCACGGGCCTACGGGTCACCGGGCAGATCTACGTGGCCGACGCCAGTGACTACTACGAGGTGGACCGGGACCTGCCGGTCTGGGACTGAGCACACCCCGGTAGCCTCGCCGTCATGGCGACCTACCTCCACACCTGTTACCGCATCGGCGACATCGACCGCTCGGTCTCGTTCTACGAGAAGCTCGGCTTCGAGGTGCGCCGGCGAATGCCGATCGGCGACGAGGCGATCAACGTGTTCATGGGCCTGCCGGACGAGGATGCGGTTCTCGAGCTGACCTACAACCACGGGGTCGACTCGTACGAGCTCGGCACGGGCTACAACCACATCGCGCTGGCGGTGGACGACCTCGACGGAACCCTGGCGGCGCTGGCCGATGACGGGATCGAGCCGGAGAAGCCTCCCTACCGGCCCGGCGGCCGCACGGAGGGCCCGTTCATCGCCTTCGTGAGGGATCCCGATGGCTACCGAGTCGAGCTCATAGGACGCTCCTAGACACGGCGCTAGGCTCGATCTCATGGGCCAGCGGACTGACATCTTCGACATAGGCAAGCTCGGTCTCTCCTCGGGAGAGGGGAGGCGGCTCGAGCTGCTTGTGCCCGTCGGCGGGTTCGAGTTCGGCGGGCAGCGCTACGAGCTTCCGGGGGAGACCGTCGACGCCATCCTGAATGTCGACCGCACCGTGTCGTCGGGGTACGCGCTGCGGCTGCGCTTCGACGCTCAGCTGGAGGGCCCCTGCATGCGCTGTCTCGAGGACGCCCGCCAGCCGCTGGAGGTCGACGCGCGCGAGATCGATCAGCCCGGGGGAGGCGTCGATCTGCGCTCGCCCTATCTGGAGGAGGGAGAGCTCGACGTCGGCGCCTGGGCTCGCGATGCGCTTGCGCTCGCCCTGCCCACCCAGATCGTCTGCACCGAGGACTGCCTCGGCCTGTGCTCGGTGTGCGGCGAGAACCTCAACCGCGCCCCCGGCCACGCGCACGAGTCCGAGCCCGACCCACGCTGGGCGGCGCTGCGCGAGCTGAAGCTGGAGTAGCCGGGCAGAGCACCGGCTACACTGGTGCGCTGCCCATGGCCGTACCGAAGCAGAGACAGTCCCACTCGCGGACCCAGAAGCGTCGCTCCCAGCACAAGGTCGACGCTCCCGGTCTGCGCTTCTGCCCGCGCTGCCATGCGCCACGCCGTCCGCACCGGGTCTGCCCCAACTGCGGCACCTATGCCGGCCGTGAGGTAGTGGTGCAGCAGCAGGACATCGCAGACGACGAATAGTGATCGCGGTCGACGCGAACGGCGCCGACCAGGGGCCGGCCGCCGTCGCGGAGGGGGTCGCTCGCTCTGGCCTGCCCGTGCTCCTGTTCGGGCCCGCGGCAGAGCTGCGCAACGCAGCCGGGCCCCTGGCCGAGATCGTCGACGCGCCCGACACGATCAAGGCCGGCGAGGAGGCCGTCGCCGCCGTCCGCTCCAAGCCCGACGCCTCGATCGTCCAGGCCGCGCGTGCTGTCGGCGATGGTCGCGCGGACGCACTCGTCTCCGCCGGCTCCACCGGCCCGACGCTGGCCGCCGCCACCCTCTCGGTCAGGCGCCTGCGCGGCGTGTTTCGCCCCGCGCTCGCGGTGCTGCTCCCCGTGCCGGGCGGGCCGGTGCTCCTGCTCGACGCGGGCGCCAGCGTGGAGGTGCGCCCCGAGCACCTCGTCCAGTTCGCCTACCTGGGCGCCGGCTTCATGGAGGCCGTGGTGGGGATCGAGCGGCCCAAGGTCGGCCTGCTGTCCGTTGGGCGAGGAGTCGGGCAAGGGCACGCCGGACGTGCTCACCGCCCACGAGCGCATCGCCGAGGGCGACCTGAACTTCATCGGCAACCTCGAGGGCTTCGACCTTCCCCGCGCCAACGCCGACGTGCTGGTGGCCGACGGCTTCACCGGCAACGTGGCGCTCAAGGTGCTGGAGGGGACGGTCAGCTCGCTCACCGCCGCGATCCGGCAGCGCATCAGCTCCGGACTCGACTCGAGCGTGGGCGGCCTGCTCGTGCGCGGCAAGCTGCGCGGACCTGCGCGACGATCTCGATCCCGAGCGCGTGGGCGGCGCGATCCTGCTCGGGCTGCGCCGGCCCGTGGTGGTGGCGCACGGCAGCTTCGGGCCCGTGGGCATCGAGCACGCGGTCAAGCTCGCCCAGCGCGCGGTGGACGAGGACATGGTCGGCCGCACGAGCCGCCGCGCTCGAGGCCGCGGGCGTCTTGCGGTCCGCGCCCGCTGGTAGCGTCGCCCAGCGATGACCCGAGAGGAGGTCCTCGCACGCATTCGTGAGCACTTGGCCGAGGAGCTCGAGGTCGATCCCGGGCGCATCGGCGAGTCCACTCGCTTCCGCGAGGATCTCGAGGCGGACTCGCTCGACCTCGTCGAGCTGGTGGTCGAGCTGGAGGACAGCTACGGGGTGCGGATCCCCGACGAGCAGGCGGCCAAGATCGTCACCGTCGGACAGGCCGCGGACTTCGTAGCCGCCCATGCCGCCGAGCTCGAGTCCTGAATCCCTTGCGGAGCTCTTGTCAGAGCTGCCTGAGGACCTTCGGCGACAGGCCTTCACCCACGCGTCCTGGGTCGAGCACCGCGCCGAGTCCTACGAGCGCCTCGCCTTCCTGGGGGACGTGGTGCTGAGCCTCGCCGTTTCGACCCACCTCTATCCGCGCTTCGAGCGCTACGGCGCCGGGCGGCTGACCAAGGTCCGGGCTCAGGCGGTGTCCGGGGCCTCCTGCGCCCGGGTGGCCCGCGCGCTGAGCGTGCCCGAGGAGCTCGAGCGTCACGCGCCCGAGGGCACCACCGGGCGCAGCGCCGAGATGCTGGTGGGATCGGAGCGCGTGCTGTCCTCGGTGTGCGAGGCGATCATCGGCGCGGCCTACCTGGCCTTCGGGCTCGAGCGCACGGCGCCGGCGGTGGTCCAGTCGTTCGCGGGCGAGGTCGAGCGGGCGCTCGAGCACCCGGTGGACTACAAGTCCGTGCTCCAGGAGCGCCTGGCCCGGCGGGCGGAGCTCGTGACCTACCGCACCGTTTCGGAAGCCGGCCCGGCGCACGACCGTTCCTTCGTCGCCGTGGCCGAGGTGGACGGGGAGGAACTCGGGCGCGGGGAGGGAAAGACCAAGAAGGGGGCCGAGCAGGAGGCGGCCCTCCGTGCTTTGGACGCCCTCGACGAGGCGCTCTCGTAGCCATGCATCTGCGTTCCATCTCCATGAAGGGCTTCAAGTCCTTCCCCCACAGGACGAAGCTCGAGTTCGGCACCGGTGTGTCCGTGGTGGTCGGCCCCAACGGCTCGGGCAAGTCGAACATCACCGACGCCGTGCTGTGGGCCCTCGGCGAGCAGTCGCCGCTGGCCGTGCGCGGCCAGACGATGAAGGACGTGATCTTCGCCGGCGCCAGCGGCGTGGGCGGCTCGAGCGCCGCCGAGGTCGAGGTGGTGATCGACAACGGCGACGGGCGGCTCGACACCGGCTTCTCGGAGATCTCGATCGTCCGCCGGCTCCACCGCGACGGGGAGGGCGAGTACCGCTTGAACGGCGCGCGCTGCCGGCTGGTTGACGTGATCGAGGTGCTGTCCGACTCGGGGCTTGGCAAGGAGATGCACTCGGTGGTCTCCCAGGGCAAGGTCGAGCAGATCGTGATGTCGCGGCCCGCGCGAGCGGCGGCTCCTGATCGAGGAGGCCGCCGGCCTCGGCAAGCACCGAAAGCGCCGGCGTCGGGCCCAGCTGAAGCTGGAACGCACCGAGGAGAACCTCTCGCGCTCGCTCGACGTGGAGCGCGAGGCGCGCTCGCGGCTGCGGCCGCTCAAGCGCCAGGCCGAGGCCGCCGAGCTGCACCAGCGCCTGGAGCGCCAGACGCTCGAGGCGCTCTACACGCTGGCGCGTGACTCCACCCGCGCAGCTCGCGCCGCGCTGGCCGAGGCCGAGGAGACGCGCCCAGGCCGCCCGTGCCGAGCGCGACGAGGCCGAGCGCCTGCTGGCGGACGTCGCCCGGCGTCGCGAGGAGGCCGAGGAAGCCTTTGCCGCCCAGACTCGCGACCGCGAGCAGCTCCAGGGCCGGCTCTACGCCGCGCGCTCGGCGGCGGACCGGATCGCCATGCGCCTCGAGCGCGTGCGCGAGCAGGCCGAGGCGGCCGAGGAGCGCAGCCAGCGGCGGCTGCACCAGCTCGAGCTGCTCGAGGGGCAGGTGGCGGCCGAGGCCGAGCAGGCCGCCGAGCAGGAGGGTCCCGAGCAGCGGATGGCGGCCATCGAGGCCGAGCTGGCCACGCTCGACGCCGGCCGCGAGGAACGGCTGGCCCATGAGTTGGCGGACCTCCGGGCGGAGCTCAGCGTGGCCCGGGAGCGCCACGCGGAGCTGGTCGCGGGGGCCGAGCAGCGGCGCGGCGCACTGACGGAGGCCGAGCGCCTGGCGGACGCGGCGCGAGCCGCCCTCCGGGAGGCGGAGCGCACGGCGGAGTCGGCCCGCGCGCGGGCCGCCAAGCTGGGCTCGGAGCTGGCGGCCGTCAGCCATTTCGTGCGCGGCGCGTCCGAGCTGCCCGGCGATGCGCGCCCGCTCGCCGAGAGCCTTCACGTGGAGCCCGGCTACGAGCTCGCGCTCGCCGCTGCGCTGGGGCCGCGCCTCACCGCCGGCGTGGTCCGCGATCTCGCGTCGGGCGAACGGCTCCTCGATGCCGCGGGGCGCAACGGCGCCAGCGCGCTGCTCGAATCCGCATCGGACACACCCGGCAGCGCGCCGGCGGCCCCGACGGGCGCGGCCGAGCCGCTTCTCGCCCGCCTGCGGCCCGAGGTGCCGGTTCAGGGACTGGCCGAGAGGCTGCTCACCGGCGTGTTCGTCGTCGAGTCGCTCGACGGTCTGGGAGACGGGTTCACCGGCGTCGCGGTCACGCGTGCCGGCCGGCTCTACGACGGTCGCACGGGCGAGCTCTCTCAGGCCCCCACGGGGGGCACGGAGCGGCTGCTGGAGGAGCTGGGCAAGCGCGACGAGCTGGTGGCCGCCTCCGAGGCCGCGCAGCCGACGAGGCGCATGCCCGCAGCGCAGTGGAAAACGCGGGCCGTGCCGTGTCGGAGGCCGACGCCACGCGTGAGGAGGTCGAGACGGGTGCGCGCCTGGCGGCGCGCGAGGCCGCCGAGGCCGAGGAGGCCGTGCACAGGGCGGAGTGGCTGATGGCGCGCCGGCGCGAAGCGCCGGACGACGGCCCCGAGGCCGTGCGGCGCGCCGAGCTGACCGGCGACCTGCGGGCCGAGACCCGACTGGCCGAGCGCATCGAGGGTGAACGCGAGGCTCGCGTCCAGGCGCTGGCCGGCGTGCGGGACGGAGCGGAGCGTGATCTCGCGCTGATCGGCGACGCCGAACATGCGGCCGCGGCGCTAGCCGGCGCGGGCGAGGCGGTGGCCGGCCGCCGGGATGCCCTGCAGTCGCTTCTGGACGCCGGCGCGGCGGCGGGCGACGAGACCGCGGCCGCGCTCAAGGCGTGCGCCCAAGAGGAGGCGGAGCTCCAGGGCCGGCTCAAGCGGGCCAGCGAGGGCGTGACCCTGGCGGAAGTGGCCGCCCAACAGGTGCGCGACGCCGCGGCCGAGGCCGAGCGCGAGCTCACGGCGCACGCGGGCCGGCTCGGGCTGCCCGCCGAGCCCGCCGGCGAGCCGCTGCCCGACGACGAGCGGGAGGCCCTGGGCGCCCGGGTGGAGCGTCTGCACCGCCGGCGCGAGCAGCTCGGCCCGGTCAACCCGCTGGCCAAGCAGGAGTACGACGAGGCCGTGGCGCACGTGGAGGAGCTCGAGGCGCAGCGGGGCGACCTCGAGACCGCCCTGGCCGAGCTGGAGAGCCTCATCAAGGAGACCGACAGGCGCATCCGCGAGGCGTTCGAGGAGACGTTCGAGGCGGCCGCGCGCAACTTCGAAGAGGTGGTGGAGCACCTGTTCCCCGGCGGTCGCGGGCGGCTGCGGCTGGTGCAGGCCGAGCAGACCCTGCGCCCGGTGGTGGGAGGCGAGACCGTGCCCGGCGCGCCCGGCGCCGACTCGCCGGAGGGCTCCGACCCGGAGGCTTCCGAGGACGAGCAGCCCGAGTCGGGTGTGGAGATCGAGGTCACCCCTCCCGGCAAGTCCACCAAGCGCCTGTCACTGCTCTCGGGAGGGGAGAAGTCCCTCGTGGCGCTGGCCTTCATGTTCGCCGTCTTCCTCGCGCGCCCATGCCCGTTCTACATCCTCGATGAGGTCGAGGCCGCGCTCGACGACATCAACATCGACCGCTTCCTGCAGCTCGTGAAGGGCTACTCGGACCGCGCGCAGTTCATCGTGGTCACGCATCAGAAGCGCACGATGGACGCCGCCGACACGCTCTACGGAGTCAGCATGGGCGGCGACGGAATCTCCCGCGTCGTGTCCCGCAGGCTCGCCGGGGAGGTCGCGAGCGACGAGCCGCTCCCCGCCGCCGGCGAAGCCGCCTGACGGCACTATCCTCCGCGGGCTCATGGCCCGCACCTGGCACGAGCTGTTCGCAACCGGCGAGGACCCGCCGCCCCAGGCGACCGGCGGCGAGGAGCCCGAACGCCGCGGCTTCCTTCGGCGACTGCGCGAAAACATGTCCAAGACGCGCCAGGCGCTCGGCGCCGAGCTTCAGGCCACCGTGTTCCAGTCGCTCGACGACGAGGCCTTCGAGCACCTCGAGGAGACGCTGATCTACGCGGACGTCGGCGCACCGACCACGGCTTCGATCGTCGAGCGGCTCGAGCGCGAGGCCGAGACGGGCGAGCTCCAGAGCGGCGAGGACCTCTCGCGACGCCTGCAGGAGCTGCTCGCGGAGACCGCCCGCGTGGACGGCGACACGATCCCCCTCACCGAGCACCCCACCGTGATCCTGGTGGTGGGGGTCAATGGCAGCGGCAAGACCACCACCATCGGCAAGATGGCTTGGCACCTTCAGAAGGAGCTGGGGCGCTCGGTGCTGATGGCCGCCGGTGACACGTTCCGGGCCGCGGCGGCCGAGCAGCTCACGCTCTGGGCCGAGCGGGCGGGCTGCGAGGTCGTTCGCGGCGAGCCGGGCTCCGATCCGGGGGCGGTGATGTACGACGCCATCGCCGCCGCCCGCGGCCGCGGGCACGACGTGGTGATCTGCGACACCGCCGGGCGGCTGCACACCCAGCAGCACCTGATGGACGAGCTGCGCAAGGTGCGCAAGGTGATCGAGGCCCAGGCGCCCGGCGCCCCGCATGAGACCCTGCTTACGATCGACGCGACCACCGGCCAGAACGGCCTGCGCCAGGCCCTCCTGTTCCGCGACGCCGTGGACGTGACCGGGATCGCGCTCACCAAGCTCGACGGCACCGCCAAGGGCGGAATCGCCGTCGCCATCGCGCAGGAGCTCGGGGTGCCGGTCAAGCTGATCGGTATCGGCGAGGCGCTCGAGGACCTGCGGCCCTTCGATGCCGACGACTTCGCGCGTGCGATCCTGGAACCGTGAGCGGGGCGGGCGACAGCACTCGCGTGGTTCACGCCGGGCTGCCCGAGCCTGAGCAGGGCGAGCCGTTCCTCCCCGGTCCCGTGTTCGCCGGGCCCTTCCACGTGAGCGGCGACCCGGCCGAGTCACCGTTCTCCTACACCCGCTACGGCAACCCGACGTGGCAGCGCTACGAGTCCGCCGTCGGCGGCCTGGAGGACGGCGACGCCGTGCTGTTCGCGTCGGGGATGGCCGCGGCTGCGTCGCTGTTGCTCACCCAGACGAGCCCGGGCGACGTGATCGCGATGGACGACGGCTGCTACCTCGGCGTCAGGCGCCTGGCGACAACCCATCTCGAAGCGCGCGGGGTGGAGGTACGGCTGGCTCCCCCGGCCGGGCTGGCCGAGGCCGCCGAGGGCGCCGTGCTGCTCTGGCTCGAGACGCCCTCGAATCCCAAGCTCGAGGTCTACGACATCGCCGCGCTGGCCGAAGTGGCGAGCAGGGCCGGGGCGCGCACCGTCGTGGACAACACGAGCGCGGGACCCCTCCTGCAACGCCCGCTCGACCTCGGGGCGGACGTGACGCTCACGAGCGCCACCAAGCAGATGTCGGGCCACGCCGACCTCCTGCTCGGGTACGTGACGACACGCGACCCGGGGCTGGCGCGGAGCCTGCGCGACTGGCGCCGCGACGCCGGCTCGATCCCCGGTCCCTTCGAGGCGTGGCTCGCGCACCGCTCGCTGCCCACGCTGGCGTTGAGGATCGAGCGGGGGAGCGAGAACGCACTGGCGCTGGCGCGCCTGCTGGGCGCCCGCGACGACGTGGTGGCCGTGGCCTATCCCGGCCTGCCGGCGGATCCTGGCCACGAGGTCGCCCGGCGTCAGATGCGCGGCTACGGGGCGGTGGTGTCGTTCGACCTCGGCAGCGAGGAGCGTGCCGAGCGCTTCCTGGCCGGGGCACGGCTGGTCCGCGACGCCACCAGCTTCGGCAGCGTTCACACCACCGCGGAGCGCCGGGCACGCTGGGGCGGCGACACGGTGCCGCCCGGTTTCATCAGGCTGTCAGCGGGCTGTGAGGACGCCGCCGACCTGCTGCTCGACGTGGAACAGGCTCTCGACTCCGGGTGAGCGTCCCGCTGCTCGTGACCGGGGGCACGGGCTACCTGGGCAGCGAGCTGCTGCGCGCGGCCGGGACCGAGGCCGCCGCCACCCACCTCAGCACGGAGCCGGATGCGCAGGCGGGCGTGACCTGGCAGCGGCTGGACGTGCGCGACAGATCGGCGGTGGATGACCTCCTCGAGCGGCTGCAGCCGGCGGCCGTGATCCACACCGCGTACCGGCACGACGGCCCTGCGGCCCGTGAGACCAACGTCGCCGGCGCCGCCAACGTGGCCGCCGCCGCGGCCGCAGCGGGGGCGCGCCTGATCCACCTCTCCACGGACCTCGTCTTCGACGGCGCCTCGCTCGGCGCCCTACACCGAGTTCGATCCTCCCAACCCGCTCGGCGACTACGGCCAGAGCAAGCTCGATGCCGAGCGCAGCGTGCTCGCCGCGCATCCCGCTGCGCTGGTGGCGCGCACCTCGCTGATGGTCGGCGGTGCCCAGGCGGGCGGTCAGGAGCGAGCTGTGCTGGCGGCGGCCCGGGGCGAATCGGAGCTCACGTTCTTCGACGACGAGCTGCGCTCACCCGTCCTGGTCGCGAGACCTCGCCGTCGCGCTGCTCGAGCTCGCGGCCCGGGGCGAAAGCGGCCTGTTGCACATGGGCGGTCCCGAGGCGCTGAGCCGCTACGAGCTCGCCCGTCTGGTGGCTTCGGCGCACGGTGTCTCCCCAGAGCGCCTGCGGCGCGGAAGGGTCGCCGACTCCGGCCTGGAACGCGCCGCGGATTGTGCGCTCGACTCGAGCCGCGCCCGCCGGTTGCTCGCGTCTCCGTTGCGCGGGCCGCGCCCGCTCGAACGGCGCTGACGGGCCGCCCCTATCCCTAGGATTCGATCCATATGGAAGAGTGGGTTTTGTGGATGATCGCCGCGGGGGTGCTCGCTGTCGGCGAGATCCTCACGCTCGGCTTCTTCCTCGGCCCGATCGCCATTGCTGCCGCCGGTGCGGCGGTCGTGGCGCTGGTGGGCGGCGGGTTGGCGGCCCAGTGGATCGTCTTCATCACGCTGTCGCTCGCCTCGCTTCTCGTCCTGAGGCCGATCGCGCGCCGCCACTTGCGTACGCCCGGGAAGCTGCGCACCGGGACCGCCGCCCTCGTGGGGGGCCAGGCGGTGGTGCTGGAGCGGGTGGACCGTGACGGCGGCCAGGTCAAGCTCGCCGGAGAGGTGTGGTCGGCGCGTTCGTACGACGACGACGAGTCCTTCGAGCCCGGCGCCCGAGTGGAAGTCATGAAGATCGACGGCGCCACGGCGCTCGTCGCTCACTAAGGAGAACAGAGACCTAGATGGCAGCCCTGATAGTCCTCATCGTCGTCGCGATAGTCGTGCTGTTCACGCTGTCGCGCGGGATCCGGATCGTGCCCCAGGCGCGCGCAGGCGTCGTGGAGCGGCTGGGCCGCTACCAGCGCACCCTCGACGCCGGGCTGGCGCTCGTGATCCCCTACATCGACCGGGTGAGGCCCCTGATCGACCTGCGCGAGCAGGTGGTCTCGTTCCCGCCCCAGCCGGTGATCACCGAGGACAACCTGACGGTCTCGATCGACTCGGTCATCTACTTCCAGGTGACCGACCCAAAGGCGGCCTCTTACGAGATCGCCGACTACATCCTGGCCATCGAGCAGCTCACTGTCACCACTCTCCGCAACGTGGCCGGCGGCATGACGCTCGAGGACACGCTCACCTCACGCGACAACATCAACACCGCGCTGCGGGTCGTGCTCGACGAGGCCACCGGCCGCTGGGGCATCCGCGTCAACCGCGTGGAGCTCAAGGCGATCGATCCGCCCGGTGACGATCCAGGAGGCGATGGAGAAGCAGATGCGCGCCGAGCGCGACAGCCGCGCGGCGATCCTCACCGCCGAGGGCGTCAAGCAGTCCCAGATTCTCACCGCGGAGGGCGAGAAGCAGTCCTCGATCCTGCGCGCCGAGGGCGCCCGCGAAGCGGAGATCCTGCGTGCCCAGGGACAGTCGAAGGCGATCGAGCAGGTCTTCGCCGCCATCCACGAGGGCGACGCCGATCCCAAGCTGCTGGCCTATCAGTACCTGCAGACCCTGCCGAAGATCGCCCAGGGCGAGTCCGAACAAGGTGTGGATCATCCCGAGCGAGGTCACCCAGGCGCTGGCCAACATCGGCTCGATCATCCCGAAGGCCGAGATCGAGGAGCCCGGCGAGGGGCCTCCGGCGCCGCCGGCGTCACCCGCGCCTCCAGCCCCGCCCCGCCCGGACTGACGCGCGGGCCGGGGGGCCCGGCGTGGTCTAGCCTCAGTGGTCGATGTTCGACGCCCTTTCCGATCGCCTCCAAGCAGCCCTCGGCGACGTCCGTTCGCGCGGCAAGCTGACCGAGGAGGACGTGAACCAGGCCATGCGCCAGGTGCGGCTCGCGCTGCTCGAGGCCGACGTCAACTTCAAGGTGGTCAAGCAGTTCACCGCGGCGGTCAAGGAGCGTGCGCTGGGGGCGGACGTGATGGGGTCGCTCAACCCCGGGCAGCAGGTGGTGAAGATCGTCTCCGACGAGCTCACCGAGCTGATGGGCGGCTCCGGGCGCGACCTCGCCTTCGCGCGGCCCGGGCCGACCGTGATCCTCATGGCCGGCCTCCAGGGCTCGGGCAAGACCACGGCGGCCGGCAAGCTCGCCCGGCACCTGCGCGAGGAGCACAAGATGGACGTGGCCCTTGCGGCCTGCGACGTCTACCGGCCCGCGGCGGTCGACCAGCTCGTCAAGGTGGGCGGCCAGGCCGGCGCCCACGTGTACGAGCAGGGCACGAGCCGCAACCCGGTTGACATCGCCGAGTGGGCTCTCGGCCAGGCCAAGCAGGACCGGCGCGACGCGCTGATCGTGGACACCAGCGGCCGTCTCCACATCGACGAGGAGCTCATGGCCGAGCTCGCGCAGATCAAGAAGCGCGTCAAGCCGCACGACGTCCTGCTCGTGGTGGACGCGATGACCGGTCAGGACGCCGTCAACGTGGCCGAGCAGTTCGCCGAGACCGCCGACTTCGACGGGGTCGTTCTCTCCAAGCTCGACGGTGACTCGCGCGGCGGCGCCGCGCTGTCGGTGAAGGCCGTGACGGGCAAGCCGATCCTGTACGCATCGACTGGGGAGAAGCTCGGCGACTTCGAGCGCTTCCACCCGGACCGCATGGCCCAGCGCATCCTCGGCATGGGCGACGTGATGACGCTGGTCGAGAAGGCCGAGCGCCAGATGGACGAGCGCAGCGCGCAGGCGCTCGAGAAGAAGATCCGCAAGGAGCAGTTCACGCTCGACGACTTCCTCGAGCAGATGCAGCAGGTGCGCAAGATGGGGCCGCTCGGCTCGCTGCTGAAGATGATGCCGGGCATGAGCGCGCAGCTCGGCAACCTCAACGTCGACGAGAAGGAGCTCGACCGCCTCGAGGCCATCATCCGCTCGATGACACCGGAGGAGCGCGCCAACCCCTCGATGATCGACGGGTCGAGGCGCCGTCGGATCGCCAGGGGCTCGGGGACCTCGGTCCAGGCCGTGTCCCACCTCGTCAAGCAGTTCTCGCAGATGAAGAAGCTGATGAAGCAGATTGCAGCGCGGGAAGATGCCTTCCCTGCAGCAGTTGGCCGGCGGTCGCTAACCTCTCGCGGTCGTATGTCCGTTCGAGTCCGCCTCACACGCGTGGGGAGCAAGAAGAATCCGATCTGGCGTGTGGTCGTCGCCGACCAGCGCTCACCGCGCGATGGCCGCTTCATCGAGGCGATCGGCCACTACAACCCTCAGACCGAGCCGTCGACCATCCTGATCGACGAGGAGCGCCTGCAGCACTGGCTGGCGCGCGGCGCCCAGCCGACCGGCACGGTGAAGCAGCTCGTCAAGGCGCACGCGAAGGGAATCAGCGCGGATCCGCGCACATCGCCCGCGCCCCCGGTGCCCGAGCCGGCTCCCGCGGCCGAGGCCGAGCCCGCTGAGGCCCCTGCGGCTGAGGCCGAGCCTGCTGTCGAAGCCCCTGCGGCCGAGGCCGAGCCTGCTGTCGAGGCTCCGGCTGCTGACGCTGAGCCCGCTGTCGAGGAGCGACACCGGTGGACGAAGCGCCGGTCGAGGAGAGCTCCCGCCGAGGACGCTCCTCCCGCCGACACCGAAGAGCCCAGCAGCGCCTAGTGCAGGACCTGCTCGCCTACCTCGCCCGGTCGCTCGTCGACAGTCCGGACGAGGTGAGCGTCGAATCCTTCGAGGAGGAAGACGGCACGGTCGTCCTGGAGCTTCACGTCGGCGAGGACGATGCCGGCAAGGTGATCGGCCGCGGCGGGCGCACGGTCGCCGCGCTGCGCACGGTGATGAAGGCCGCCGCCGTCCGGCAGGGCAACCGCGTGCTCGTCGACGTCGTCGATTGACACTGGTCAGCGCGGGACAGGTCGGCAAGGCGCACGGCCACGACGGAAGCTTCTACGTGGACCGGCCCCGGCACGACCTGCCCGAGGGCACGGAGGTCGTGGTGGCGGGCACCACCCACAGCGTCGCCCGCCGCGCCGGCACGGATCAGCGTCCCCTGATCCGGCTCTCGGGGCTCGAGGACCCGCGCCCGCTGCGACAGGAGGTGCTGCTCGTGGACGCAGGAGCTGTCCGAGGAGAGTGGCTCGCGTCCGACCTCGCCGCATGCACGGTCGTGGGCGTGGGGCGCGTGGAGCGAGTGCTGGACGGCGCCACCTGCAGCGTGCTGGAGCTCGAGAACGGCGAGCTGGTCCCGCTCGTCTCCGATGCGATCGAGGCGATCGACCTCGACGCGCGGGAAATACGAGTCAACCGGAGCTTCCTCGGATGAACATCGACGTGTTCACGCTCTTCCCCTCCTGGTTCGGCTGGTTCACCGAGCAGCGGCACGTGGCCAACGCGCTGGGCCTCGGGCATAGCCTGACGCTGGTCGACCTGCGCGAGTCGACCCCGCTCAAGGCCGGCCAGGTCGACGACACGCCCTACGGCGGAGGTGCCGGCATGGTCATCCGGGTCGACGTGGTGGAGGCGGCGCTGCGAGCCCGCTACGAGATCGATCCCCTGGAGCTGCCCCGCCGGCGCCGGGTGCTCGCGCTGTCGCCGGGAGGGCAGCAGTTCGACGACGCCCTGGCCACCGAGCTCGCCTCCGAGCCCGAGCTGACCGTGCTCTGCGGCCGCTACGAGGGCTTCGACGAGCGGGTTCACGAGCACCTGGCCACGGACGTGGTCTCGATCGGCCCCTACGTGCTCGCGGGCGGCGAGTTGGCGGCGATGGTGGTCTGCGACGCGGTCATGCGCAAGCTGCCAGGAGCGCTCGGGCACGAGGAGAGCGCGGTCGAGGAGTCCTTCAGCGAGGCTCTGGAGGGGTCGCCTGAGTACCCCCACTACACGCGCCCCTTCGACTGGCACGGACACTCCGTCCCCGAGATTCTGCGTCTCGGGCGACCACGCCCGCATTCGGGACTGGCGGCTCGCCCAAAGTCGCGAGCGTGGGCTCCGAGATTCGTGAGCGGAGTCCCGGGTCGAGTCGCTACCATTGCGCCCCAGGCGCGACGGCTCCGGGAGGTCGCGCTTTCTTGTGCCTCCCGACGCAGCCCGAAGCGACGACACGCCACTCACTCATGTCAGGCCTAATCGACAGCATCGAGCGCTCTCAGCTGCGCCGCGTTCCCGTCTTTCAGGCGGGCGACCGCGTGCGCGTTCACTTCCAGGTCGTGGAGGGGCAGCGGCGCCGGACCCAGGTTTTCGAGGGCGTGGTGATCAAGCGCCAGGGCTCAGGCGCCCGCGAGACCTTCACCGTGCGCAAGCAGTCCTTCGGCGTGGGGGTGGAGCGCACGTTCCCCCTGCACTCGCCGAAGATCGAGCGAATCGAGGTCGCCTCGCGCGGCGATGTTCGCCGGGCCAAGCTCTACTACCTGCGCGACCGCGTCGGCCGCGCCTCGCGCGTACGCGAGCGGCGCTGGACGGGCGAGACCCAGACCACGGAGCCGGGGTCCATGCCGCCCGACGACGCGCCGCGCCCGGGCGAGGAGGAGCTGGCCGAGCAGACCGCCGCGGAGGCGGAGGCCTCGGAGGCCGCTGACGCAGACGCCGCCGGCGCCGAGGCCACCGCGGCCGAGGCCGGCGCCCCCGAGGCTGCTCCAGACGAGGCCCCGGAGCCCGCAACCTCAGAGCCGGAGGCCGCCGACCGGACGCTCCGCGCCCGACGCCCAGGCCGCGGACGCGCCCCAGGGCGAGGCCGAGCCCGCCGACGAGCCTTCCTCCGACGACGCCGACCCGCAAGCCGCTGCCGAGGACGGCGGCGAGGCTCAGCCCGACGACGACAAGTCGTAGGGCGCCCGCGACAGCCTGGTAATGGCGAGGGTGGCGCGGCAGCAAGGAGAAGAGCACCCGCGGTTCACTGATCGAGCTGGTCACGATCGTCGTGGTCGCTCTGGGCCTTGCGCTCGGCATCCAGGCTTTCCTCGTCAAGCCGTTCCGCATTCCGAGCGAGTCGATGGTCCCGACCCTCGAGGTCGGCCAGCGGGTCCTGGTGGACCGGGTGAGCTTCCGCTTCGGCGACCCTGGCCGCAATGACGTGGTCGTCTTCAAGCCGCCGGCCGGGGCCGACAGCAACAGCTGTGGCGTTCAGCACCCCTCCGACACGGCCTGCCCCGAGCCCACGCCGGAGCGCTCCGACACGAACTTCATCAAGCGGGTGGTGGGTCTGCCGGGAGACAGGCTCAAGGTGATCGACGGCGCGGTCTACATCAACGGCCGCCGCCCGGAGCAGGACTACGCGCGCCTCGACGCCAACTGCGGGATCTGCAACCTCCCCGGAGAGATCACCATCCCGGACGGCCACTACTTCATGATGGGCGACAACCGGGGCGAGTCGGCCGACAGCCGCGAGTGGGGACCCGTCCCGAAGAAATGGATCATCGGGAAGGCCTTCATGACCTACTGGCCGCCGGGCCGCATCGGCCTGCTCTAGGGCTCGTCCCAACCCTGCGTCGCCGCCCGCCAGATTCCGCTTCCGCCGTAGCCCGGCCTATTATCGGCCGCACGTGGGGAGCCCGGAGCCTGCCGAGACGACGCCGCCCCAGCCGCCCCGTGACCGCGGGTCCGCGGCCGGGGACGGCCCCTCCGAATCGAAGTCGGCTCGCCGCCGCGCACGGGCCAAGCGGCGCACCGGCACGGGCCGTCGCCTGTTCGCCTTCGATCGCGAGCTCGGCTGCCGCTGGGTCGCGGGCGCCGACGAGGCCGGGCGCGGCTCGCTGGCCGGGCCGCTCGTGGCGGCCGCGGTGCTCTTCGACCTCGAGCGCCTGACGCTGTCCGACCGCCGCGCGCTGTCCAAGCTCAACGACTCCAAGCAGCACACCGCCGAGGGACGCGAGGAGCTCTACCCACTCGTGATGCGGGCAGCGGCGCGCTCGATCATCGTCACCCGCTGCGTCCGCGGCATCGACGCCCGCGGCCTTCACAACACCAACCTCGAGGCCCTGCGCACAGCCCTCCTGGGCGTCGCCCGCAAGGGCACGATCTGCCTGGTCGACGGCTTCAACGTCCCGGCGTTCGGGCTCGAGCAGCGCGCGGTGATCGACGGCGACTGCCGCAGCGCCGCCATCGCCGCCGCCTCCGTGCTGGCCAAGGTCAGCCGCGACCGCTACATGCGGCGCGCGGCCGAGCTCCATCCCGATTGGGACTTCGAGACCAACGTGGGCTACTCGACGCCGGAGCACCGGGCCGCGATCCGCGAGCACGGGATCTCGCCGCTGCACCGGATGTCGTTCCAGTCGATCGCGTACACGCAGCTCGCGCTCGAGGGATAGGGCGGCGCGCGGGTCCCTAGTCGGCGGATCAGCTCAAAAGGCCCCCTCCACATGCTCCAACTGGACCACCCGACCGCCTGGGTCCAGCACGATCCCGATCGCGTCGAACCTGATCTCAGGCGGTGACGGCCCGTCGCGCGGTGCCGGGCCGTCGCGCGACGTGGCTGTCAGCCACGCCCGGGCCATGGTCCTGACCTGCCGCCGCTTGCGCGGGCCAACGGATGCCAGGGGCCCCGGCGCCGGCCCGCCGCGCAGCAGTCGTGTCTTGACCTCGCAGAAGACAAGGAAGCGCTTGTCGCGCGCCACCAGGTCGATCTCGCCGAGGCGGGTGCGGAAGTTGCGGTCGATCACCTCGAGGCCGCGCGCCTCGAGGTGCGTCGGCCGCCAGCCGCTCGCCGAGCTGACCCAGGCGTCGGCGCGGATCCCGCGAAGCGTTCACCGCGCCGCCCGCTCCCAACCGCCGAGCTCGCGGCGCACCAGGTAGCCCTCCGTTTCGAGCCGCCCCAGCGCCGCCCTCACCTCGGAGACCGCCAGGCCTGTCGCCTGAGCGATCTCCTCCACGGAGAACCGCGCCTCGGCCTCTGCGAGCACTGAGCGCAGCCGCCGGTCGTCGGGCTCCGGCGCCTGCCCGTCCGTCTCCACCGGCGTCCGCATGCCGACCCCGAACAGCTCGTCCAGCACGTCCGCGGTGCCGGTGACGGGAACCGCTCCGTCTCGCAACAGCCCGTTGGTTCCCCGCGAGATCGATGAGGTGACCCGGCCCGGCACCGCCGCCACCGAGCGGCCGAGGTCCTTGGCGAACTCCGACGTGATCAGGCTCCCGCTCGGCTGGGCCGCCTCGACGACGACGGTCAGCTGCGCGAGGCGCGGCCATGATCCGGTTCCGGGCGGGGAAGCTCCACAGGAACGGCTCGGTGCCGGGCGGGAGCTCCGAGAGCACGATGCCGGCCTCCCTCACGCGCTCGTGGAGGTTGCGGTGGCGCCGGGGGTAGACGACGTCCGGACCGCAGGCCAGGACCGCGATCGGAATCCCCCCGCCGTCCAGGCAGCCCCGGTGGGCGACTCCGTCGATCCCCAGCGCGAGGCCGCTGACGACGGGCACGCCGGTCGCGCCCGAGACCGCGGCCGAGCGCGTACGCGACCTCGGTGCCGTAGGGGCTGGCCCGGCGCGTGCCCACGACCGCCACCGCGGGCTCGTTCGCGAGCGCCGCCAGCGCGTCCTGCCTGCCCGCGCCGAACAGCACCGCCGGCGGGTCCCCGAGATCGCGCAGCCCGCTCGGGTAGGCGTCGGCGTGGTGACAGAGCACCGTGGTCTCCGACCGCGCGAGCGACCGACGTTCCGCCTCACCGTCGAAGGAGTCGAGGAACGCGAGTGCCTGCTTCACGCGCCGCCCGGCCGCCGCCGTGATCAGCTCCTCGTCCTTCAGGCTCAGCAGGCCGGGAGTGCGCGGGCCGCGGCTCTGGAGCAGGCCGGCGATCCGCGGCGCGAGGTGCGCCAGCAGGAAGCCGCGGCGCAGGCACGGCTCGCAGCTGTCGATCATGCCGCCACCCGCTGCCAGCCGTCCAGCCTGTAGGAGAGCGCCTCGTCGAGATCGCGAGCCTCGACCCGAGAGCGGCCGGCAAGGTCGGCCACCGTACGGGCCACCCGTAGGACCCTGTCGTGGCCGCGTCCGCTGAGGTCGATCCGCGGCCCGCATCGCCAGCAGCCGCTGGCGCAAGCTCGGAATCGAGCGGGACCTGGCGCCGGGTCAGGCGCCCGTCCATGTCGCCGTTGCACAGGGCGCCGCTCCCCAGCAGGCGCTCGCGCTGGCGCTCACGTGCCGCGAGCACACGCTCGCGCACCTGGGCCGAGCGCGTGGACGGTGCCCGGTCGGCGTCGACCAGCTCCACTGTGGGCACGGCATCCACCTGGCAGATCAGGTCGATCCGGTCGACGAGCGGGCCGCTGAGCCTGCGCCGGTAGCGGCCCAGCTCGATGGCCGAGCATGTGCAGTCTCCGGGCGGGCGGGCACACGGACAGCGGTTGCAGGCGGCCACGACCATCGCGTTGGCGGGGAACTCGAGCGTCCGCTGCCCGCGCATGATCTCCACGCGGCCCTCCTCCAGTGGCTGGCGAAGCGCGTCGATCGCGGACCGGCTGAACTCGGGGAGCTCGTCGAGGAACAGGACGCCGCGGTGAGCGAGCGTGATCTCTCCCGGCCGCGGCGTCGGCCCACCGCCTACGAGACCCTGCGGGGAGATCGTGTGGTGCGGCGCCCGGAACGGCCGCTCGCTCGCCAGGCTCCCCGTTCCCACGCCCGCTGCGCTGTGCATCTGGGTGATTTCGAGCGCCTCCTCGAACATGGGCGGCGGGAGGATCCCGGGCAGCCGCCGCGCCAGCATGGTCTTGCCCGCACCGGGCGGGCCGACCATGAGCAGGTTGTGCCCACCGGCGGCCGCGATCTCGAGTGCGCGCTTGGCGTCCGCCTGGCCGCGCACGTCGGCAAGGTCGAGTGGCGAGCCGTCCTTCTCCGCGCCAGGGGAACGGGGCTCTGCCCGGGTCGGGCTCCCAGCGCCCGTGCAGCAGGTCGGCCAGTCGCTCGAGCGTGGGTATGGGCTCCGACACGTGCACGCCGTCCACCAGCGCCGCCTCCGGCCCGTTGTCGAACGGCACCAGCAGCCTCGGGTAGCGCGCGCCCCGGGCGCCGAGCGCGGCGGCCAGCGCTCCCCGCACCGGCCGGATCTCGCCGCTCAGCGAGAGCTCGCCGACCAGCGCGCACTCGGCGAGCTCCTCGCGCGGGCACCTGGCCGCTGGCCACCAGCACCCCGACCGCGATGGCCAGGTCGAAGCTCGGCCCCGTCTTGTGGACGTGGGCGGGCGCCAGGTTGACCGTGATCCTCTGGCCCGGAAACTCCAGCCCCGAGTTGAGCAGCGCCGCGCGGACCCGCTCGCGCGACTCCCGGATGGCGCGGTCGGGCAGGCCCACCAGCGTGAACGTGGGCAGCCCCCTGCGCACGTCGACCTCGACCGTCACCTCGTGGCTGCGGACACCCTCCAGGGTGAAGGTGGCGACAGCAGCGAGCACGACAGGCACGCTAGGACGGCGCGACGCACCCGTGGCGCGCGCGAACGTGACAGTTCACGCACAGGCGAGCGACAAGTGGCCCCGCCTATCCTGGCTGGCGATGTCAAGCCAGGCCCGTCCCCACCGTCCTCTCCATCGCCGGCTCCGACTCCGGCGGCGGCGCCGGCATCCAGGCCGATCTCAAGGCCATCGCCCGCTGCGGCGCTCACGGGATGACGGCAGTGACCGCGGTCACCGCGCAGAACACCGTGGGCGTCACCGGCGTCTATCCGCTGCCCGCCGAGGCGATCGTCGAGCAGGTGAGGGCCGTGGCCGGCGACATCGGGGTCGACGCCGTGAAGATCGGCATGCTCGGCACCGTCGAGACGATCGAGGCTGTCCGCCGTGCGCTCGACCTGGTACCCGGCGCGCCGGTGGTCCTCGACCCGGTGATGATCGCCGAGAGCGGCGCGCGGCTGCTCGACGAGGACGCTCTCGACGCGCTGCGAACGGCCCTCCTGCCGCGAGTGACCGTTGCCACCCCCAACCTTCCCGAGGCGAGGATCCTCGCTGGGGTGACGGAAAGCGATGACGCCGAGTCCCTGGCCCACTCGATCCACGCCCTCGGCCCCGGCGGCCGTGGTGGTCACGGGCGGCCACCGCGACTCCGCGACCGACCTGTTCTTCGACGGAGAGCGCACCGTCGAGATCCCGGGGGAGAGGCATCCCGACGGCGCGGCCCACGGCTCCGGCTGCACCCATTCGTCGGCGCTCGCCGCCCATCTCGCTCTCGGCGCCGACCCGCTCGAGGCCGCGCGCCAGGCCAAGCTGGTGGCCTCCGAGGCGGTACGAGACGGCCTGCGCGACCTGGGCGCCGGGGCCGGCCCGGTCGACGTTTTCGGGCTCTCCCGCCGCGCGGGGACGAGCGCGCGCGCCAACCCCGGGGAACGAAGCGGCGCCGTGACATAATCGTCAGAGGCCTCCGCCGGAGGTCGTTCGCCCGCTTTCGCATCACTTCACTGGAGAGATCGATCAAGTTCCTGCGCATGAAGCCCGGTCATGGAGAGGTGCTCCTCGCCGAGGGTGACCCGCGCGTGAAGGAGGACGAGGAGCGGCTGGTGGAGGAGTTTCGCCGGCAGCTCGACGAGGGCATGTGGGCCGCCGTGCCCACCACCAACTCCGGCAGCGGCCGGCGCGAGGCCCAGCTGGTGCGCGGACTACGGGGACATACCGCCTGAGGCCGAGCGTGTGATCTTCTTCCCGCGCGCGTCCGGGGGCTGAGGAGCAGGCCGCCGTGCTGTTCGCGCTCCTGGCTCTCGCGCTGATCGCCCTGGTGCTCGCCGCGCCAATGATCGCCAGCGCGGCTGAAGGACTGGCGCCGCCGCAGGGCAGCCGACCGACCGCGACGGTCGCGGCCCGCTCGAGCTCGGGCTGTACGACCCTGGTCGCGAGCGTCGCGCCGAGCAGCGCGCCCGCGAGCTCCTGCGCTCCTGCGTGAACGGGGAGGAGTGGGCGATGTACCGCGACCTCGGCTTCATCCGGGTGGGCGGAAAGCACGCGCGCCGCACGGCGGACAGGACCCGCGAGCGGGCGGTGCCCGCGAGCATTCGAGGTCTCGGCGAGCGCACGGCCTACGCCTACCTGGTCTATCCGCACAAGCCGATCGTGGCCTACGTGCCCGGCAGCGGCCAGCTGCTCAGCGAGTACTGCGTCGAGTTCCCCGATCTCGGCGGCGCCGGCGGCCGCCATCGCCTGCCCGCCTCGGACGACGTGCTCGCCAAGTGGATGGCCCTCACCTCGGACGAGGACCGCGTGATCCGCCGGGCCAACATGCACCTGATCGGCCGCCAGCACGATCCGGCTCGCGCATCCGTCGCGACCTCTGGCGCCTCGCGGAATGGGACCGCCGCCGCGGACCGCGCTCCGAGCTCGAGCAAAAAAGCCGGTGACGGACACTCGCAGCCGCAGCCGGGTCCTCCTCGACGGCCCGGGAAGAGCCGCGGCCCGCGCCCAGCTGAAGGGCGTGGGCTTCGATGACGAGGCCCTGCAGCGGCCGATCGTCGGCGTGGCCAACACCTGGACCGAGACCATGCCGTGCAACTTCCACCTGCGCCGGCTGGCCGAGCGGGTGAAGGACGGCATCCGGGCTGCCGGCGCCACGCCGATGGAGTTCAACACCGTGGCGATCTCCGACGGCATCACGATGGGCACGGAGGGCATGCGGGCATCGCTGGTCAGCCGCGAGGTGATCGCGGACTCGATCGAGCTGGTCGCGCGCGGGCACATGTTCGACGCGCTGATCGCGATGTCGGCCTGCGACAAGACGATCCCGGGCTGCGTCATGGCCCTGGCCCGGCTCGCCGACGTGCCCGGCCTGCTCCTGTACGGCGGCTCGATCGCCCCGGGCCGCTGGCGCGGCAAGGACGTGACGATCCAGGAGGTGTTCGAGGGCATCGGCGCGCACGCCGCCGGCGACCTCTCGGACGAGGAGCTCCTCGACCTCGAGAACCACGCCAGCCCGGGCGCCGGCGCGTGCGGCGGGCAGTTCACCGCCAACACGATGGCGATGGCGTTCGAGGTGCTCGGAATCTCGGCCAACGGCAGCTCGATGGTCCCGGCGGAGGACGGCAAGAAGGGCCAGGTGGCGGAGGACTGCGGGCGGCTCGTGGTCGAGATGCTCGAGCGCGGCATCACGCCGGCCCAGGTGATCACTCGCGAGTCCCTCGAGAACGCGATCGCCGCCGGGCGCGATGTCCGGCGGCTCGACCAACCTGGTGCTCCACCTGCTCGCGGTGGCCCACGAGGCGGGAGTCGAGCTCGACATCGAGGACTTCGATCGCATCGCCTGGAACACCCCGCTGCTCTGTGACCTCAAGCCGGGCGGCCGCTACGTGGCCACCGACCTCTATCGGGCGGGGGGCGTGGCGGTGGTGCTCAACCGCCTCCAGGAGGCCGGCCTGCTCCACGACGGGACGCTGACGGTGACGGGCCAGACGATCGGGGAGGTGGCCGCGGCCGCCGAGGAGACCGAGGGCCAGGACGTGGTCCGCCCGCTGTCCGATCCGCTCAAGCCCAACGGCGGCTTCGCGATCCTGCGCGGGAACCTGTCCCCGGACGGCTGCGTGGTCAAGCTCTCGGGTCACGACCGCATCGAGCATCGCGGCCCCGCTCGCGTGTTCGAGAGCGAGGAGGACGCCTTCGCGGCGGTGATGGACAAGTCGCTCCAGCCGGGCGACGTGGTGGTGATACGCAACGAGGGCCCCAGCGGCGGCCCGGGAATGCGCGAGATGCTGCACGTGACCGCGGCGATCGTCGGAGAGGGCCTCGGCGACTCGGTCGCGCTGCTCACCGACGGCCGTTTCTCCGGCGCCACGCACGGCTTCATGGCCGGTCACGTTGCTCCCGAGGCCCGCCACGGCGGCCCGATCGCGGCGGTGCGCGACGGCGACACGATCGTCTTCGACGTGGCCGCGCGGGAGCTCAACGTCGAGATCTCCGACGACGAGATGGCCGAGCGACTGGCGGCGTGGGAGGACCCCCCGGCCAGGTACCGAAACGGCGTGCTCGGGAAGTACGCCAAGCACGTGGGCTCGGCGGCGCAGGGCGCCGTTACGAGCTAGTCGCCCCGCGTCACCGTCAGATCCTGACTTTGCCATCGCATGCGGGGTGAGTCCAGGATCCTGGCCCGGTTCGGGCGCCCGGCACGCGAGCGCCGAGCTGCGCCGCAGCCGCTCGAACAGGCCGCCCGCCACGCTGCGCTCCAGGTGGCGCACCGTCCCGGTGCGGCCCGAGCCCACCGCCACGCCGATGTCGGCCAGGTGGGCGCGGCTCTGGAACACCGAGGCGCTCAGCGCGTGCTCCTGCAACCGGTCCGCGCGGGCGATCAGCGTGCGCCGGGCCACCGCGCCGCGGCGCATGATCACCCGGCTGCCGTCGAGCCGCCAGCCCGCAGCCCGGTGGCGCAGCAGCCCCCACGCCACGCCGAGCCCGGCCAGCAGCGGGATGGCGGGCCAGGCGCGGGTCGAGCGCGATGGTGGCGGCGAGGCCCAACGCGGCGCCGGCGAGGCCGGGCGGCAGCGCATAGCGGCGCCGCGACCGCGGCGGCGGGCCCTCGAGCGGCCCGGCCGCGCCGGCCAGCGCCGGGACGAACTCGCCCAGCAGGGCGGGCAGCGTCGGCCAGCCGCACGAGCGGGAAGAGCGTCTGCGCGGCGGCGGCCTCGGAGCGGTACCCGGCCGTCTCCACGCGCACCGCGGCCAGCCCGAACGGCCGCCGGGCAAGGCTCTCGACCACGTCGACCGCGTGCACGCGCGCCAGCGGGATGCTGGCCGCGCGGCGCTGGACCAGCCCGCGCCGGATCTGCAGGCGGTCGCCGTCCCGGACGAGCGTGAAGCCCGAGAACGCCACCACCGCGCCGAGAAATGACACGAGCAGCGTGGCTGCCGCCAGCGCCAGGCCGAGCAGCGCGATGCCGACGGGATCGTCGGGGAGGCGGTCGATCAGACGGCTGTTGCCGCGCTCGCTCGAGCAGCAGGTCGTCGAACAGCGCCACGGCCCCGCCCACCAGCGGCAGGACCACGCCGATCTGCGGCGTGGTGAGCGCGGCGGCGACGAGGCCGCGGGGCGACAGCCGCCACTCGGGCAGCTCGCGGGCCTCGGGCTCGCCGAGGCCCGCCGCCGCGCGCAGCTCGCGGGCCGCGTCCTCGGACACCGCCCGCAGCACGATCTCTCCCTTCGCCCCGCCGCCCGCGGTCTGGACGTGCAGCTCGTGCACGCCGAACAGGCGCTGGACGGGGCCCTGCGTGCTGTCGATCGCCTGGATGCGGGCCAGCGGCACGCTGGTCTCGTCGGGTGACACGATGTCCGCGTACGGAGGTGCACCGCGTCCTGCGCGACCCAGTAGAGCGTCGTCGTCCAGCGCAGGTAGCCGAGCAACAGCACGACGAACACGCCGACCAGCCCGAGGAGCAGCGCCATCACGGGCGAGAGGCCGCTCGCGCCTCCGCCGACTACGCAGCCCGACCACCGCGGCGATCAGCAGCTCGCGCACGTTGTCGAGAGCCGCGAGCACGATCTCGGCCGGGTGCAGGCGCCGCTGTGCCGCCGGGTCAGAGGTCATCGGGCGTCCGCGCCAGCAGCGCGATGCGGTCACGGATCGCCGCGGCCTCCGCCCGGCCGCAGGGCAGGGATGTCGTGCGAGCCCGCGGCGGTGTGCACGTTGACCGTGCGCAGATCGAACAGGTCGGCCACCGGGTTGCGCTGGGTGTCCACGTGCTGGACCCTCGTCATCGGCACCAGCGTGCGCGTGACCACCAGCGCCCCGCGCAGCAGGTCGATCTCCTCGTCGCGCACCTCGTAGCGCCACGTGCGCCAGCGCAGCAGACGGCCACACGAGGCCGCCCCAGATGGCGATCGCGATGACCGCAGCCCGAAGCGCCCATGCCGTCCAGCCGGGCGCGTCCGACGCGGCGACCGCGGCCGAGACCACCATCCCGGCGATCAGAAGCGGGACCGCCCAGAGCAGGCCGCTGACGACGAAGTACCCGCGCGCCTCGGGCGGGAGGCGCTGCGTGGGCTCGGGGGTGGACGCCTCCGTCAGGCCACCTGCGACTCGCCCTGGCACGGCTTCCTTCGCCTCGGCGGGACCGGTCTCGGCGAGGAAGCCGAGCAGCACGTCGTCGAACGCCCTGGGCCGCTCCGCCATCGGTACGTGACCGGTGTCGCGCATCACGACCTTGCGGCTGTCGGAGATCAGGCGCTCGAACTCGTTCGCGTCGCGCGCCGGGATGATCGAGTCCTTCTCACCCCAGACGATCAGCGTCGGCACGCGCACCTCGGGCAGCCGGTCGCGGAAGTCGTAGTCGAGGCATGCCCGCAGCGCATCGGTGAAGCCGGGCTTGCCGGCGCCCTTGTAGAAGCCCTCGTAGGCGAAGTCGGCCTTGAGCAGCCGGGGGTGGCGCGCCACCAGCGCGAGCGTCATGTGGCGGGCGAGGGGCCGCGCGGCCAGCTCCCGCTCGCGCGCCGAGCCGTAGGCGGTGAGGGCGGTGGCCACACGGCCGGCGGTGAGGATCGGAGCCATGGGCCACGTCGGCGCTCGAGACCCCCGCCGCCGACACGAGCACCAGCCGGGACACCCGCTGCGGGGAACTGGATGGCGATCTCCGCCGCGATGTAGCCGCCCATCGAGTTGCCCACGAGCGCGGCCTCTTCCAGCCCGAGCACCGTGCAGAACGAGTTCACGAAGCGGGCGTACCCCGGGATCGTGATGCGGTCGGGCGGCATCGGGGTGAGCCCGAAGCCCGGCAGGTCGAGAGCGATCGACCCGTCGCTCCTGCGAGATCCGGGGCAGGTTCTCGAGCCAGTTCTGCCACTGGCCGCCGAGACCGTGGACGAAGACCACGGGCTCGCGCTCGCCCGAGCCGAGATGTCCACGTAGTTGACCGCAAGCCCGTCGACCTCGACCGTCTTCAGCTCCCTCTGCCAGTCGACGTCGCGCCAATCGGGGCGGTCGGGCGCGCCGTAGTCGCTGTCGGCGTCACGGTCGCGCCGCGGGCCCGGCGGGGGCGGCGGCGGGGACGAGAAACCTGCGTGGCATCCATCTACTGTACGAGCCCGTGGCCCGGATAGCACTCGACATCGACTCGACCCTCCACCCCTACTGGGATCTGCTCCAGCGGGTGGTCAAGGAGCGTTACGGCGTGGACCTGCCCTACGAGGACCAGCGCGACTGGGGCATCACGGTGCTCGAGCGCGACGCGGTGATCCACTGCGTGGAGGAGACCCACTCCGACGAGAACATCGCCGCGGGCGTGCCCTATCCCGGCGCGGTGGAGACGGTGCGAGACTGGCACGAACAGGGGCATTGGATCCACGTGACGAGCCACCGGCGCGAGAGCACCCGGCCTGCCACCGCGGCCTGGCTCGACGCAATCGGCATGCCCTATGACGATCTGCACTGCTCCTTCGACAAGGTCACCCGCTGTGTGGAGCTCGGCATCGACGTGCTGGTGGACGACAGCCCGGTGAACATCGCCAAGGCGCGCGCGGCGGGGATGGTCGCGGCGACGATCATCCACCCCTGGAACGAGGAGCTGGTGGACGGTGACGGCGTGATCGGCGCGCGCGACTGGCCAGAGCTCGAGCAGAGGCTCGCCCCCGTGCTGCAGCCCTCGCGGCCTGCTTGAATCGGCCCCCATGGCCGAAGGCAGCCGCACCCCGCTTGTCCCTGCGCGATCGCGACCCCGCCGGCGGGCGCTCGTGCCCACCGAGCAGCTCAAGGACCACCTGCCGGGAGTCGAGCCCGACCGGCGGCTCACCGACTGGGGCCGCTCCGAGCGCGTCGAGGGGGTCTTCGACGCGACGCTGGTGGAGTGGTTCTACCGCTACTGGTTCCGCGCCGAGGTGGAGGGCATCGAGAACGTGCCGGCCACGGGCGGGGCGCTGCTGGTGTCCAACCACTCGGGGGCCCTGCCGCCGGACGCGGCGATGATCGCCAAGGCGATTCGCGAGGAGCACAGCCACCCGCGCCCGCTCAACATCACGGTCGAGCACTTCTTCAAGGGCTATCCCGGCTTCAGCATGCTGATCCCGAAGATCGGCTGCGTCGCCGCGCACCCGGCCAACGTGCATCGGCTGCTCTATGACGAGGAGCAGCTCGTGCTCGTGTTCCCCGAGGGACGCAAGGGCACCGCCAAGCTCTACAAGGACCGCTACCGGCTGCGCCGCTTCGGGCGGGGCGGCTTCGTGGAGGCGGCGATGCGCGCCGGCACCCCGATCGTGCCCGTGTGCGTGGTGGGGGCGGAGGAGGCCGCGCCCGTGTTCGCCCAGGTGGGGCTGCTCAAGCGGCTGACCGGGCTCCTGTACTTCCCGGTCACGCCGACCTTCCCGCACTTCGGCCTGCTCGGCATGCTCGGCTACCTGCCGGCCAAGTTCAAGCTGCGCTTCCTCGAGCCGATCCGCTTCGACGAGCCCGGCATGCACGAGGACAAGGCCCTCGTTCAGACCGTGGCCCACGAGGTGCGCGCGCGCATCCAGGAGGGGCTCTGGGACATGCTCGCCACGCGCAAGTCGGTGTGGTTCGGATGAAGGTCGACTCGCGACGCATCCTCGTCACCGGGATCTCGACCTACTGGGGCGGCCGACTCGCCCAGGCGCTCGAGCGCTTCAGCGAGGTCGAGGCCATCATCGGCGTGGGCGACCAGGAGCCGCAGGTCGAGCTCGAGCGCACCGAGTACGTGAAGGTCGGCGCGCAGCACGCGCTGCTGCGGCGGGTGGTCGAGGCGGCCGAGATCGACACGGTGGTGGATTCGCGCCTCGTGGTCGACTCCGCCACCACGAGCCCCGCCAAGGCCCACGAGAACAACGTCATCGGAACGATGAACATCCTGGCCGCGTGTAGCGGCCCGGACTCGCCGGTGCGCAAGGTGGTGGTCAAGTCGTCCACCCACTACTACGGCTGCGAGCAGGACGACCCGGCCTTCTTCGACGAGACGATGACCCGCCCGCATCCGCCGCGCACGCCGATCGAGCGCGACATCGTGGAGGCGGAGGCCTCGCTCAACGAGTTCGCCGAGCGCAGCCCCGAGGTGGCGGTCACGATCCTGCGCTTCGCGAACGTGCTCGGCCCCTCCGTCGCGAACGTCGCACATCGACCTCTTCTCGCTGCCGGCCGTTCCGATGATCCTCGGCTTCGACCCGCGCTACCAGTTCGTGCACGAGGACGACGTGGTCCACGCCCTCGAGCACGCGGTGCGGCATCGTCTCCCGGGCCTCTACAACGTCGCCGCCGACGGCGTGCTGGCGCTGAGTGAGGTGGCCGGCCTCCTGGGCAAGCGCTACGCGCCGGTGCTGCCACCCTGGGGCACCGGGATATCCGCCGCCGCGCTGCGCCGCGTGGGCGTGAGGATCCCGCCGGAGGCGATGAACCAGCTGCGCTACGGGCGCGGGGTGGACAACCGGCGCTTCAAGGCCGCCGGGTTCGGCTATCAGCACACCAGCCGCGAGACCGTGCTGAAGCTCGGGGAGCACCTGCGCCTGCACCCGGTGGTGCGCGGCCTGCAGGAGCCCTACCGCTACGAGCGCGAGGTGGAGGACTTCCTGCGCTGGAGCCCGCACGTGAAGAACGCGAGGGCCAAGCGCTCGGCGGCCCTGAGCCGCGACCAGATCGCGCGAGCTCGAGCGGCTCCTGGCGGGGCTTCGCCGAGAAGACCGGCGACGACGGCGAGCCCACGGAGGCGGAGAGCCGCGACGAGCGACTGGCCGCCGCCGAGGCGCGGGCACGGTCGGCCGACCGGACCGCCGAGCGCGCGCTGGAGCGGGCCAAGAAGGCCGAGCGGCGGGCCGCCGAGTCGGCCCTCAAGGCGACCGAGCGGGCGAAGAAGGCAGAGCGGCGCGCGCGCCGGGCGGCAGAGGACGCGGTCGAGCGGGCCGCCCAGTTCTCACAGCAGGGCGCCCAGGCGCCGCCCGGCGGCGGCCGAGCCCGCCCCGTTGCCCGGCCGGTTGAGCACTACGACGACCTCGCCGCCGAGGAGGTGATCGCGCTTCTGGCCTCGCTGGAGCGCGATGACCTGCAGACGCTGCGCGAGTACGAGGCGGAGAACGCCAACCGCGGTCGCGTGATCAGCGCGATCGACTCGGTGATCTCCCGGCCTAAACGCTCTTTCTTCCTGCAATTTGGCGTCTTTATGCTGCGCAAAGGCGCTGTCAACCGGCTCGGGACGCCGAAGCGGTCCCTACACTGAGCCGCACTCGCGATATGAGGCACAAGTCGTTCATCCTCGTCGCAGTCCTCTTGCTGATCTTGGTCTGCGGCGCAGTCGCCGCGTATGCGTACGACTCGTCGCGCGAAGACCGGGTTGCCGAGGGCGTGACGGTCGCCGGCGTCGACGTCGGCGGCATGACCTCCGGCCAGGCGCGCCGGACGATCACCCGCGAGCTCTCGGAGCCGCTCGAGCAGCCGATCGCGGTGACCTGGAAGCGCCAGCGCTTCAACCTCTCGGCACAGGACGCCGGCGTGAGCGCCGACGTCAACGGAATGGTCGACGAGGCCCTCGACGAGAGCCGCGAGGGCAACCTCATCACCCGCGTCGCGCGCGACCTCACCGGCGGTGAGGAGAACGTGCAGGTGCCGGCTCGCGTCACCTACGACGACAGGGCGGTCGATCGGCTCGTCCGACGGGTCAAGCGCAGGCTCAACCGCGCACCCCGCAACGCCGACGTCGAGCTTCCCCTCACTGGAGAAGATCAAGGAGCGGACCGGAATCAAGGTGAAGACCGCGGCGCTTCGGCAGCGTGTCGCCCAGGCTCTCACCGTGCCGGGTGTCGATCGCCAGGTCGCGGCCGCCGTCGTGCGTCACCCAGCCGAAGGTCACCACGGCCGAGCTGGCCAAGAAGTACCCGGCCTTCCTGGTGGCCGACCGGTCCAACTTCCAGCTGCACTTCTACCGCAACCTCGAGCTGGCCAGGACCTACACCGTCGCCGTCGGCGCGGTGGGCTTCGACACCCCGGCGGGGCTCTACCACATCCAGAACAAGGCGGTCGATCCCGCCTGGAGCGTGCCGAACAGCGACTGGGCCGGCGACCTCGCCGGGACCGTCGTGCCCGGCGGCGTGCCCGAGAACCCGCTGAAGGCGCGCTGGCTCGGCATCTACGACGGCGCGGGCATCCACGGCACCGACCAGACCTACTCGCTCGGCACGGCGGCCTCGCACGGGTGCATCCGGATGGCGATCCCGGACGTGATCGAGCTGTACGACCAGGTTCCCGTCGGCGCCCCCATCTACATCGCCTGAGCGGCCTGGAATAACTTCGCCCGCACGCGGTCCGGAGGGGAGTGCGCATCCTCTTCGCCACCACACGCGGCGCTGGCCATGTCGGCCCGCTCGTCCCCTTTGCCCAGGCCTGCAGGCGCGCCGGGCACGAGGTGCTGGTCGCGGCTCCGGCCTCGGCCTCGCATCACGTCGCCCGCGCCGGATTGTCACTGGCGGCCCTCGACGATCCCTCTGAGGAGATCATGGCGCCGATCTGGGAGCGGGCGCGCGCGGCCGGTCCCGGCGGCGCCGACAGGATCGTGCTGGAGGAGATCTTCGCCGGCGAGTTCGCCCGCTCGGCGCTCCCGGGGATGCTGGCCACGATGCGCTCCTGGCGGCCCGACATCGTTCTGCACGAGTCCACCGAGTTCGCGTCGCTGGTGGCCGCCGACCATCTCGGCCTGCCGCGGCTGCACGTCGCCGTGTTCCTGGCCGCGGGCGGCGAGTTCGACTGGACGCCGGTCGGCGCCGCGGTCGAGCGGCTGCGTGCCGACGCGGGACTGAGCCGCGGGCGTCCGGACCGCGCCGTTCTGGCGTGACCCCTACGTGACCCTGGCGCCACGCTCGCTGGAGAGCCCACTGGCCAATCCTCCGCAGGGCACGCGCCGCTATCGCGAGGCGACCGCCCCCGCCGAGCCGCTGCCGGATTGGTGGGGCGGCAGCCGCGACCCGCTCGTCTACCTCTCCTTCGGCTCGGCCGCGGCCGGAAACGGGTTCTACCCCGGCCTCTACCGCGAGGCGCTGGATGCCCTTGGCGACCTGTCTGCCCGGGTGCTGCTCACCCTGGGCACAGAGGTCGATCCCGCCGAGCTCGGGCCCGTCCCGAGCTCCGTCCACGTCGAGTCGTGGGTGCCCCAGAAAGCGGTGATGCCCAATGCCGCCGCGATGGTCGGCCACGGCGGCTCGGGCTCGACACTGATGGCCATGGCCGCCGGGATGCCGCTGGCGGTTGTCCCCCTGTTCGCCGACCAGCCCCAGAACGCCCGCCGCGTGGCGGCGCTCGGCGCCGGGATCGCGCTGGAGGCGGGTGTCGCCGGCCTCCGCGACGCGGTCACGGCCCTCCTGACCGAGCCGCGCTACCGCACCGCGGCCGGCGAAGTGGCGGCCGAGATCGCGGCGCTGCCGCCCGTGGACGCCGTCGTCGAGCTCCTCGAGGACATCGCGCGGGGCGAGGCGCTGGCCGCGTAGGCGCCCGACGGGCCCTACACCCCGATCTTCCCCGACGGGTATCTCCTCCCAGCCGTCTGCCTCGAGCAAGGGCTGACGGCCGGTGTGTCGAATGCAGAGCGTGCCGATGTATACGCCCCGCTCGCGCTTGCGCAGGACCGCGTACCACATGGTGGAGGCGTCGCTGGGCCCCTGGATCTGGTGCCAGGGCTTGACCGGCCGATCGTTCTCGTCCACGAGCTCCGCGTCCGCGAGCTGAGAACGGGTCGCCACCCGACCGTCCCGCTGTGTTGACGAAGAAGACACCCACCCGAGCTGAGGCTAGTTGGAGCGCCGCGCTCGAGCGCTTCGACGACTGGCAGCGGGCTCGTGGGCTGGGGGAGAAGACGAGGCGCGCCTACGGCGCCGACCTCGGGCAGCTGGCCGACTGGGCCGCCTCCCGGGACCTGCCGCCCACGGACCTTGGGCACCGCGATCTGCGCCAGTTCGCCGGTGTCGTGTCCGAGCGGGGAGCCGCGCGCTCGACCGTGGCCCGCAAGCTGGCCGCGATCCGCACCTTCTACCGGCACCTGGTGGAGCGCGGGGAGCTGGCCGCCAATCCCGCCGGACCTCGTGTCGAGCCCCAAGAAGGACGCCCACCTGCCGCGCGTGCTCAAGCCCGCTGAGCTCGCCGAGCTGCTCGAGCGGATCCCGGCATCGACGCCGCTCGACCTGCGCGACCGGGCGATGCTCGAGCTGGCCTATGCGGCCGGCCTGCGCGCCGAGGAGCTCGTGAACCTCGACACCCGCAGCGTGGACCCCGATGCCGAGGAGGTCCGTGTCGAGGGCAAGGGCGGGCGCACGCGGGTGGTGCCGGTGGGCGAGCACGCCTGGAAGGCGCTCGACCGCTATCTGGCGCGCGGGCGGACCGTGCTGTCGACGGGCGACAGCGAGGCGCTGTTCCTCTCCAAGAGCGGCCGGCGCCTGTCGACCTCGGACGTGCGCCGGCGGCTTCGCGTCCAGACCCACCGCGTGGGCATCACCCCGCACACCCTGCGCCATTCGTTCGCCACCCACCTGCTCGAGGGAGGCGCCGACCTGCGCGCGATCCAGGAGCTCCTGGGACACTCTTCAATAAGCACGACACAGACCTACACTCGGGTAGAGTCGAGTCGCTTGAAGAAGGCGTACAAGAGCTCGCATCCCCGCGCCTGACCTGGCCTATGGAGACGAATCTCAAGGCGATCGACCTCAAGGATTTCTGGCGGCGCTACAAGGAAGAGCGCGACGAGAAAGCCCGTGAGCGCTTGGTGCTCGCCTACTCGCCGCTGGTCAAGTACGTGGCCGGCCGGATGTCGAGCGGACTTCCCTCCCACGTCGAGGAGGCCGACCTCATCTCCTACGGGCTGCTCGGCCTGATCTCCGCCATCGAGCGCTTCGAGCCCGAGCGCGAGATCAAGTTCGAGACCTTCGCGATCACTCGCATCAAGGGGTCGATCATCGACGAGCTGCGCTCGCTCGACTGGGTGCCTCGCTCGGTGCGCAGCAAGGCCCGGGAGATCGAGAAGGTCAACGCCAAGCTCGAGCACGAGCTTCATCGCGCTCCCACCGACCAGGAGATGGCCCAGGCACTCCACGTGTCGGTCGAGGATCTGCAGGACTCGCTCGTGCGCATCTCCAACTCTTCGGTCGTTGCGCTGGACGAGCTCTGGACCGTCTCCGACTCTTCGGGCGACCAGGTGTCACTGCTCGACACGATTCAGGATCCCGCGGCGCTCGACCCGGCCATGGAGATGGACACCACCGAGATGAAGGACCGGCTGGCCGACGCGATCGCGCGCCTGCCGGAGCGCGAGAAGCTGGTGGTGGCCCTCTACTACTACGAGAACCTCACGCTGCGGGAGATCGGGGAGGTGCTGGGCGTGACCGAGTCACGCGTCTCCCAGCTGCACACGAAGGCAGTCCTGCGGTTGAAATCCCGTCTCCAAGGCGAGCCCTTGGCCGACGACGAGTAACCGGGCGGCCGGGTGCCAAGGCTCCGGTTCCGCGACGGCAGCCACCGCGACGAGCTGCGGATCCGCGTCAGTCAGCAGGCGGCCGTGGCCGACCTGGGCCAGGAGGCCCTGCGGGGCCGGCCCCTGGAGGAGCTGCTGGAGGCAGCGGCTCGCGCCGCGCGCGATGAACTGGAGACCGACTTCGCCTCGCTGTGGAGCTCACCCGCGACCGGCAGGGCCTCCTGATGAGGGCGGGGGCGGGGCTGCCCGAGGGCGTGACGGGCGGAGTGTTGCCGTTTCACGCGGACGAGCTGCCCGGCTACGTGCTCGATTCGGGGCATGCGGTGGCGGTCGAGGACTTTCAGTCCGAGGCTCGCGTGAAGCCCTCTTCGGAGCAGCGCGATCTCGGCGTGGTGAGCGCCATGGCCGCGCCGATCGGCGGCCACGGCCGCCGCTACGGAGTGATCGCGGTCCACAGCCGCAGCGTGCGCCGGTTCTCGCCGGACGACCTGCACTTCCTGCACGCGCTCGCCAACGTCGTGAGCCTCGCGGTCGAGCGTGCCCGCAACGAGGAGCTCGTCCGCGACAGCGAGGCTCGCTTCCGCGAGCTCGCCGACACCACGCCCGCGCTGATGTGGATGACCGACTCGGCGGGGCACATCACCTTCGTGAACCGCGGCTGGCTGCGCTACACCGGGAAGACGCTCGAAGATCAGCTCGGCGAGGGCTTCGGCAGCAGCGCCCACCCCGACGACCGAGCAGACCTGCTGGCCCGCTGGCACGCCGCGTTCGCGCGGCGGGAGGAGTTCCGCTGCGAGTATCGCCTGAGGGGCGCGATCGGCGGCTACCGCTGGGTGGCTCGAGGTCGGTACCCCGCGCTTCACCGACGGCGAGTTCGTGGGCTACGTCGGCACCTCCACCGACATTCACGAGCGCCGCACCATGGAGGACTCCCTGCGCGAGTCCGAGGCGAGCTTCCGCGAGCTGGCGGACACCGCGCCGGCGATGATGTGGACCACCGACACGGAGGGCCTGGTCACCTTCGTCAACGAGGGCTGGCTGCGCTTCACCGGCACCGCGTTCGAGGACGGAGATGGGCTCGAGCTGGCGGCTCGGAGTGCATCCGCAGGACGTGGACAGGATGCTCGCCTCGTGGCAGCGTGGCGCTGGCGAAGCGCGAGCGCTGGGAGTACGAGTACCGGCTGCGTTCGGCGAGCGGCGAGCATCGCTGGGTCGTCGACCGCGGCGTTCCGCGCTACGAGGGCGGCCGGCTTCGCCGGCTACGTGGGCACCGCGATCGACATCCACGAGCGCAGGCTGCTGGAGGAGCGCCAGCACGAGCTCTACGAGCGCGAGCACGCGATCGCCGAGACGCTGCAGCGCAGCCTCCTGCCCGAGCGGCTGCCCGAAATCGAGGGCCTCGGCCTGGCGGCGCGCTACCTGCCCGCCGGGGCCGGCGCGGCGATCGGCGGTGACTGGTACGACGTTCTCGAGCGGCCCGACGGGCGCGTTGCGCTCGTGGTGGGAGACGTGGTCGGCCACGGGCTGCGCGCCGCATCGACGATGGGGCAGCTGCGCAACGCCTTCCGCGCCTACGGACTGGTGGAGGCCTCGCCCGCCGAGGTCGTGGCGCGAATCAACCGGCTCGTGATGAGCGGCGTGGAGGAGGTCATGGCCACGGTCCTCTACGTCGTCCTCGACCGCGAGACCGGCGAGGTGGCGTACTCGGCCGCGGGGCATCCGCCTCCGCTCCTGCTTGCCGCGGACGGCCCCCGCTTCCTCGAGGGGGGCCGCTCGGTGCCGATCGGCGCCACCGATCCCGCGGTCTTTCGCGAAGCCAGGGCGGTGATGCCTCCGGGCTCCACCCTTCTGCTCTACACAGACGGCCTGGTCGAGCGGCGCGAGGTGCCGCTCTCCGACAGCCTCGAACGGCTCGCCGAGGAGGCCGGCGACGGCGATCAGGACCTCGACGCGCTGTGCGAGCGCGTGCTGCGCGACGTGCTGGGCAGCCGCGACCCGGTCGACGACGTGGCGCTGCTGGCGGTCCGCCCGGCGAGGGCTGCGACCGATCTCATTCGCCTGTCGCTCCCGGCCGAGCCGGAATCCCTGTCGGTGCTGCGACGGCGGATGGCGCGCTTCCTGCATGCCGCGGGGGCGTCCGAGCTCGAGGCGTACGAGGTCACGCTCACGGTCTGCGAGGCGGCCGGCAACGCCATCGAGCACGCCTACGGGCCGGGAGACGCGAGCTTCGACGTCGAGGTACGACTCGTCGACGGCGAGCTCACCGCGAGCGTGCGCGACAACGGGCGCTGGCGCGATCGCCGCGGCGAACACCGGGGACGGGGCCTGAAGATAATCGAGGGACTCATGGACGAGGTGGACATCACGACGGAGCACGGCGGTACCTTGATCACCATGAGGAGGCGGCTCGACCAACCCCGGGCCGCGTGACCACTCCGGCCGAGATCTCCGTCGAGCGCCGCGGGGGCACCCTGGTGGCCCATCTCGGCGGCGAGATCGACATGTCCAACGCCGGCTCACGTCCGCGACGAGCTGCTGGCCTCCGTACCGAACGACGCTCTCGCCCTGGTCATCGACCTCAGTGGGTGCAAGTACCTCGACTCGGCGGGAATCGAGGTGCTCTTCGACCTGTCGCGGCGCCTCGGCCGCCGCCGCCAGCAGCTGCGCCTCGTGGCTCCGCCGGGCTCGCCGCTGCTGCGCGTGCTCGAGCTGACCGAGGTGGGAAGCGCCGCCCCGATCCACGAAGGGCTGGATTCGGCGCTCGCCGGGTAGGCTCAGTCCTCAGCTGAGCACGCGTCCCGCGACGGAAGGAGAGTCAATGGCGCAGCAGTCGCCAAATTCCAATCAGGCGCACTCGGCCGAGCCGAGTGCTTCTGCCAGACGGATTCGCAACGTGGCATTGGTAGGCCACCGGGGCAGCGGGAAGACGTCCGTGAACGAGGCGCTCCTGTTCGAGGCGGGCGCGATCAACCGCCTGGGCTCGGTGGCCGACGGCTCGACGGTCTCCGATGCGGCGTCCGACGAGAAGGCGCGCGAGATGTCGATCTCGGCGAGCCTCTCGTCCTTCCGCTGGCAGGACCGCAAGATCAACCTGATCGACACGCCCGGCGAGCCGAGCTTCGTGGCCGATGCGCTCGCCGCCCTGAGGGTGGTCGAGGGCGCCGTGTTCGTCGTCAACGGCGTGATGGGCAACGAGGTCACCACCACGCGACTCTGGGAACGCGCGGCGGACCTGGGGCTCGCGCGTGTGCTGTTCGTGAACATGCTCGACCGCGAGCGCGCGGACTTCTTCCGCAGCCTCGACTCCCTGAAGGAAGCCTTCGGACAGCACGTGGTGGCCACCGAGATCCCGATCGGCGCCGAGCACGAGCTCGAGGGCGTGATCGACCTGATCGACATGAAGGCCTACCGCTACGACGGGGCCGAGCGCGAGAACTGCACCGAGATCGAGATCCCGGACGACCTTGCCGACCAGGCCCAGGAGTACCGCGAGAAGCTCATGGACGAGGTCGCCGAGGTCTCGGACGCGCTGATGGAGCGCTACCTCGAGGGCGAGGAGATCTCGCACGACGAGACCGTGTCGGCACTCAAGACCGGCGTCACCGACGGCCATCTCTTCCCGGTCACCTGCGGTGCGGCCACCCGCAACCTCGGCATCAACCGGCTGCTCGACGCGCTGGTGGACGACCTGCCGTCGCCTGCCAAGCGCGGGGCGATCGACCTCGACGGCGTGATGCTCGAGCCTGACGAGTCGAAGGACATGGTGGCCTTCGTCTTCAAGACGCTCGCCGATCCCTACGCGGGCCGCGTCAACCTCTTCCGCGTCTACCAGGGCGTGCTCAAGCACGACTCGCATGTCTTCAACTGCCGCGCACACGTGAAGGAACGGATCGGCCAGCTGCTCGTGCCTCAGGGCAAGGACAACGAGCACGCCGACGAGTTCGGGCCCGGCGATATCGGCGCGGTGGCCAAGCTGAAGGAGACCCACGCAGGCGACGTCCTGGCCGGAAAGGACGCCGAGATACCGCTGGCCCTACCCGCGATGCCCCGGCCGGTGATGGCGTTCGCCATCGAGGCCAAGGCGAAGGGCGACGAGGAGAAGATGGGCCAGGCCCTGCGGCGGCTGCAGGAGGAAGACCCGACCATCGACTTCCACCGCGACACGCAGACGGGCGAGCAGATCCTCGCCGGGATCACCCAGGTGCACGTGGAGGTGATCGTCGACCGCATGAAGGAGCGCTTCGGCGCCGAGGTCGAGCTGCACCCGCCGCACGTGCCCTATCGCGAGGCGATCAAGACGAGCGCCAAGGCTCACGCCCGCTACAAGAAGCAGACGGGCGGTCGCGGCCAGTTCGCCGACTGCCACATCGAGATCGCGCCGGGCGAGCAGGGCAGCGGCTTCGAGTTCGTCAACGCGATCAAGGGCGGCGTGATCCCGGGCGGCTTCATCCCCGCGGTCGAGAAGGGCGTTCAGGAGGCGATGCGCGCCGGCACCGTCGCGGGCTTCCCCGTGCGCGACGTGAGGGTGACGGTCTTCGACGGGCAGCACCACTCGGTCGACTCGTCGGAGATGGCGTTCAAGATCGCCGGCTCGATGGCGTTCAAGGACGCCATGGAGAACGCCCAGCCCACGCTGATGGAGCCGATCATGACCGTGGTCGTGACCGTCCCGGAGGAGTCCGTGGGCGACGTGATCGGCGACCTCAACTCGCGGCGCGGGCGTCCGCTCGGCATGGAGCCCAAGGGCTCGGTGACCGAGGTCAAGGCCGAGGTGCCGATGGCGGAGCTGCTCGAGTACGCCCCCGACCTGCGGGCGATCACGGGCGGCCAGGGCGAGTACTCGATGGAGCTGGCCCGCTACGAGGAGGTGCCCGGGCACGTCGCTCCGGGGGTGGTGGCGCAAGCGCAGCAGGAGAAGGAGGCGGTGAAGGCTTAGCTGCGCCGCGCCCGGAGACCGGCCAGGGGCCCCTATCATCGGGCCCGTGAAGAAGGAGCTGAGGCCTGTACACGACGTCGTGAGCTGCGACGTCTGCGGCCGCACCATCCTCAAGGGCGAGCGCGCCGAGTGGTATCTCGAGCCCGGCGGGGCGCGGCACCGCGTATGCGACCTGTGCGCGGCGCGGGCCCAGCACCACGGCTGGATCCGCGAATCCGCTGCCGGTGACCTTCCCACCCGCATGCCTCGCAACGAGCCCCGCCGCGGAGTGTTCGGGCGGCTGCGTCGCCGGCGCGGCGCCGAGCCCGCGCGTGAGCACGGCGAGGAACGCGCGACCGCTGGCAAGGCAGGACGCCGGGGCCGGAGCGGCCGAGGACGGACCGGGCACCGGCGAGCACGCCGCCGCCGACGAGCCGGCACCGCCTCCGCCGCGGGAGCGTCCGCGCTCGCGGCCGCAGGACCCGCGCCATGTGCGCGCGGTGCCGACCACGCCCGAGGCGAAGATCGACCGCGCGATGGAGCTGTTCAACGGGTCAGGCGACGCCCGCACGATCGCCGGCCTCGCCCGCACCCTGGGTCCGGCATGGGTGAACGTGCAGCCGGACGCCGAGCAGCCGAGCTTCGTGTCGCTGCTGGTGGCATGGGAGCTGTCCTGGTACCGCTACCGGGTGGACCTGGGCGCCGAGGCCGATCCGGTGGAGATGCTCGACAAGGGCGATGAGCTCGACCAGATCGACGCGTCGCTGCGCGACTGGAACGCGGGCCTCGACGCCGAGGGCCGTGTGATCGCGGGATCGGTCCCGCCGATCGAGGCCCCGCCCGGCGGGTGAAGGTCACAGTGCACGTCGACGGCGGGGCGCGGGGCAACCCGGGTCCCGCAGGGGTCGCCGCGGTGGCGTCCTCGCCCGACGGAGACGCACTCGGCGAGCGCAACGCCTACATAGGCGAGGCGACCAACAACGTGGCGGAGTACCGCGCGCTGCTCCTGGGCCTCGAGCTGGCCCGCGAGCTCGGCGCGACCGAGGTCGAGGTGATCAACGACTCGGAGCTCGTGGCCCGTCAGATCGGCGGCGAGTACAAGGTCAAGCACGCCGGGCTCAAGCCGCTCTACCTGGAGGCGATGGCCGCGCTGCGCGGCTTCGACGCCTGGGCCGTGCAGGTCGGTCCGCCGGGAGCAGAACGAGCGCGCGGACGAGCTCGTCAACGAGGCCCTCGACCGGGCGCTGGGTTAGGCTGCGGGCGCCGCAGGCTCGCCCGCCCCGAACTCCCTATGGCCGAACCCACCACTCGACGGAGGTTCATCCAGCGCAGCGCGATCTCGGCCGCCGCCGTGGGCGGCGTCGCCGCCGCCGCCAGCGCGGGCGGGCGCGACCGCCCCGAGCCGGAAACCAGACGGCCCCAACGTGGTGGTGATCATCGTCGACACGCTGAGGGCCGACCACGTGTACGGCAAGCGGGCCCGCACGCCGAACATCGACGCTCTGGCCCGCGACGGGCTCAGCTTCACGCGCTTTCACCCCGAGGCGATGCCCACGGTTCCGGCCCGCCGCTCGATCCTCACCGGCCGCCGCGTGTTTCCGTTCCGCGGCTGGCATCCCCACTCCGGCCTGCTGCCCGAGCCCGGCTGGGCGCCGATCGCCGACGTGGACACGACGTTCACCAGCGCCCTGCGCCGCGCCGGCTACTGGACGGCCTACGCGACCGACAACACCTCCCTCGGCTTCTCGTCACCGTACGGCCCCTTCCGGCGCAGCTTCGATGTCTTCAGACGGCGCGGAGGCCAGATCGGCGGGCGCTCCGACGGCGTCTCGGAGGCCGAGCTCCGCCATTGGCTGCCCCCGGCGATCGACGACCCCTACATGCGCGACCGCATCCGCCGCTATCTGGCCAACGGCCGCTACTCCCACGACGAGACGCGCTCCTTCGCCGCGCGCGTCTTCCGGGACGCCACGGCGATCCTCGAGCAGGCAGCGGCGCGCCACCGGCCCTTCGCGCTGGTGGTGGACACCTTCGAGCCGCACGAGCCGTGGACGCCGCCGCGGCGCTACGTGGACATGTACGGCGATCCGGACTACCGCGGCCCGGAGCCGGCGCGGCCCTACTACGCGCCGGTGTCGCGCTACCTGGACGGCGGCGACCTGGTGCTGCTCGACCGCATGAAGGCCCTGTACGCGGCCGAGGTGACGATGACCGACCGCTGGCTGGGCGTCTTCCTCGACCGACTGCACGGGCTGCGCCTCGACCGCGAGACCATCGTGGTGCTGGTCTCCGACCACGGCTTCTATCTCGGTGACTACGGCTACACGGGCAAGACGCCGAGCATGCTGCATCCGCGCGCTCATACGCGTGCCGCTGATCGTGGTGGATCCGGACCGGCGCCGCGCGGGGGACCGAAGCAGCTGGTTCGCCTCGACCCACGACGTGGGCCCCACGGTCCTGTCGATGGCCGGCGTGCCGGTGCCACGGGGCATGGACGGCGCCGACCTCTCGCGCCTGTTCGAGGGGCGGCGCCCGCCGGAGCGCGACTACTCGTGGGGCGGCTACGGCAACAGCTGGTACGTGCACAGCGACCGCTGGGCTGCCTTCGGCGGCAACAGCGGGGAGGGACCCTCGCTCTTCGACCGGCGTCGCGACCCCGGCGAGCGCCGCAACCTGGCCGCGGCCCGCGCGGGCACTGCCCGGACGCTCGAGCGCGCCGTGCGCAGCCGGGCGGGTGCCCTCCCGACGTACCCCTACTGAGGCCACTCGCGTCGATAGGGTTGGCACCAGCGATGCCGATCGGAGTCGTCACGGTGAGGATCCTCCAGCCGGGGGAGTTGGCGGAGCAGCTCTTGGCCAATGCCGGCGCCCGGCTGCAGACGTCCTCGGTCCGCGAGCTGAACGGCCAGGTGGCGGAGTTCTGGCTCGACAACGCCACTCACGAGGAGGCATACGAGGCCGTGCAGGGCGCCCTCGACGCGGTCGGCGGCGACTGGACCGGGTTCCTCGAGCTTCGGCGCCCGAGCCCGCCCGCGGTGTAACGCGCTCTGTCGAACCCATACCGAGGGGCATGGACGACTCGCAGACCGCCTACTCGGATCTCAGCGCGCTGTACATCAACTGCACGCTCAAGCGCTCACCCGAGCCCTCGAACACCCAGGCGCTCGCCGACTCCTCGATCGCGATCCTCAGGGAGAACGGCGTGAGCGTCGACGTGGTGCGGGCCATCGACCACGACCTCGCCGTGGGGGTGCAGCCGGACATGACCCAGCACGGCTGGGAGAGCGACGAGTGGCCCGAGATCTTCGAGCGGGTGCTCGGCCGCGGACATCCTCGTGCTGCTGTCGCCGATCTGGCTGGGGGAGAAGTCGTCTGTGTGCACGCACGTGATCGAGCGCCTGTACGGCAACAGCCACCTGCTCAACGACGCCGGGCAGTACGCCTACTACGGCCGGGTCGGCGGCTGCATCATCACCGGCAACGAGGACGGCGCCAAGCACTGCGCGATGAACATCCTCTACTCGCTGCAGCACCTCGGCTTCACGATTCCGCCGCAGGCCGACTCATGCTGGTTGGGCGCGGCGGGTCCCGGGCCGAGCTACACCGACCCGGGCTCGGGCGGTCCCGAGAACGACTTCACGAACCGCAACACGACCTTCCTCACCTGGAACCTGTTGCACCTCGCGCGCATGCTCAAGGACGCCGGCGGCATCCCCGCGCATGGCAACCAGCGCTCCGAGTGGGAGGCCGGCTGTCGCTTCGACTTCGCCAACCCGGACTACCGCTGAGGCTCAGCTCACCGCCGACCCGTTGGGCTTGACCACCAGCCACAGGCCGCCAAACTCGTCGACGTTGTGGCAGAGGATCCGCCCGGGCGCGTCCTCGACGTAGTAGTAGAGCGGGTGCCCGGCGTAGGTCACCTGCAGCCTGCCGTCGCGGCGCCGGGTGGTGCCGAGCAGGCCCTTGCGGGCGCCGTCGCCGGCGCGCGGCTTGCCCTTCGCCAGCAGCGGCGGCCAGGCCACCGCGCACTGCCCGTAGCACTCGCTGCGCTTGCCCTGTCTCCTTGTCGAAGAGGTACAGGGCCTCGCCCTTGCGGTCGGCCACCACGCGGCCGAACTGTGAGTCCACGACCTTGACGACGGCCCCCTTCTTGGGTTTCACCGCGGGCTGGGCCTTCACGGGCTCGTCCTCTTGGACGCTGCGTTCCGGCGTGACCGCGGCGTTCTCGGAGGTGCCGTTCGCCGACGCCTCGGTCGGCTCGGAGTCGTCGCCGCACCCGACGATGAGCGCGGCGGCGGCGAGGCAGGCAACGGTCAACCGGAACACGACTACTCCTCTTCTCGGGTGCTGCGCGTTGAGTATCTGTCGCGCGCCTTACGACTCCATTACGAATGGCCGCGTAATGAACTCGTAAGCGGCCGCCGTCAGACTGGAGTCGCGTGGTTGCCCTTATGGCCTTCGCGTTCGTGGCGGGTGCGGCCACGGCGCTCTCGCCGTGCGTGCTGCCGGTGTTGCCAGTGGCGCTCGGGGCCGGGCTGACGGGCGGGCGGCGGCGCCCGCTCGGCGTGGTCACCGGCCTCGCGGCGTCGTTCGCGTTCGCCACGGTTGCGCTGGTCTACGTGATCGACGCTCTCGGGCTGCCCGATGACCTGCTCCGAAACGTGGCCATCGCGGTCCTGCTCGCGTTCGGAGTCAGCCTGCTCGCGCCACCTCTCGCCGCCCGCGTGGAGGGCGCGATCAGCCGGATCGTGCCCCTGCGGCCGGCCGCCGGGAATCCGGATGGTGGCTTCTGGTCGGGGCTGGTCGTCGGGCTCAGTCTGGGCCTCGTCTACGCGCCTTGCGCGGGGCCGATCCTGGCCGGGGTGATCACGGTGTCGGCTTCCCAGTCGTTCACCGCCGGACGGCTGACGGTGGCGCTCTCCTACGCCGCCGGCAGCGCGCTGGTGCTGTATGTGCTCATGCGCGGGGGGCGCCGGCTGACAGCCCGGCTGGCGCCGAGCGCGGGCCGCTTCCAGATGGCGATGGGCGCGCTGATGGTCGCGGTGGCCGTCCTGATGTTCGCCGACTACGACACTCGCTTCCAGACCGCCATCGCCAGCGACCTGCCGGCCTTCCTCGTCAACCCGTCGAAGGAGCTCGAGGAGCGTGATGGCGTACGCGACCAGCTCGCGGTCCTTCGCGACGACGAGTCCTCCGGCCCGGGCTTCGAGCAGGCTGCCGGCCGGGCCGGACGACGCCCGCCTTCCCGTGCTCGGGGTGGCGCCGGAGTTCACCGGCAACCGGGCCTGGTTCAACACACCCGGGGAGCGGCCGCTCACGCTGGAGGGGCTCCGGGGCAGGGTCGTGCTGATCGATTTCTGGACCTACACGTGCATCAACTGCATCCGCACGCTGCCGTACCTGAAGGCCTGGGATGAGCGCTACCGCGACGGCGGGCTGGTGACCGTCGGGGTCCACACCCCGGAGTTCCCGTTCGAGCGCGACGAGCAGAACGTCCGCGACGCGATCGCTCAGAACGGGCTTCGCTACGCGGTCGCTCAGGACAACGAGTACGGCACCTGGAACGCCTACGGCAACCGGTACTGGCCGGCCAAGTACCTGATCGACGCCGGGGGCGTGTGCGCTACGTGCACTTCGGCGAGGGCGACTACGCCGGGACCGAGAGCGCGATCAGAGCCTTGCTGGCGGAGGCTGGACAGCAACCGGGCCGACGCGTCAGTGCCCGCGCCGAACGGGCCTCGGCGCTCGTGACCACCCCCGAGAGCTACCTCGGAGCGCTGCGAGCGGACCGCTTCGTCAACGGCCCCGTTCGGCCGGGCGTGCAGACCTACGCGGCGCCCGACGGCGGCGTCCCGCCCAACGGCCTGGCCTACGAGGGGCGCTGGCGGATCGGCCTCGACTCGGCCACCAGTGTCCGGGCTGCGCGCCTGCACCTCGACTTCGGCGCCCGCCGGGTGTTTCTCGTGCTCGGCTCGCGCGGTCGCAGGCCTCGGACGGTCCGCGTGCTGGCTCGACGGCCGCCCCGTGCCCGCCCGGCTTGCCGGGGACGACGTTCGCCTCGGCCGGGCCGTGATCCGGGAGGAGCGCCTCTACCGGCTCGTGGACCTGCCTCGCGCGGGGCGCCACGCGCTCACCCTCGATGTCGCCCCCGGCGTGTCGGGCTATGCGTTCACGTTCGGCTGACGCTTTCGCCGCCTGTTCAGCGCCAGCTCCCGTTCCACGTCATCCACGAGCTGGCTGTGCAGGTCGAGCAGCCGGCGCAGGAAGCCATTGGCCAGCTGCAGGTACTTGCGCCGGTGCGGCAGCTCCGGCGGCGCTCGCCTCGCTCTCGTCCAGCCGCGCCTCGAGGTCGGCGATGTCCTCCCGAAGCGTGGCACTGCTCTCGCGGGTCGTGGCGTCGCCGACAATCGCCCGGCGCGGTCCGCCGCGGCCGGTCACGGGTCGCCCGGCCGGCGACGGCCCGTGTACGCCCGGCGACGGCCGGTTTGCGATCCTGGGGCGAGGATGGGAACGAACTCGGACCTCCTCCGCGCCGGCTACGCCGCCTGGAACCGCGACGACTGCGAGGCGTGGCTCGAGCTGCTGCACCCGGAGGTCGAGATTCGCACCTCAGGCGTGTTCCCGGACCTCGCGGCGGTGTATGAGGGACACGAGCGGGCCAGGAAGTTCTGGCGCCAGCTCCACGAGCCCTGGGAGAAGTTCCGCATTCTGGTCGAAGACATGGAGGAGTCGGGCGACTGGGTCGCGGCCGCCATCCGCTTCCGCGCCACGGGCGTGGACAGCGGGGTGGAGGTGGACATGCGCTTCGGCCACGCGATCCGTGTCGTGGACGGCCTGGCAGCCGAGTTCGTCACGCGCCGAACGGCCGAGGAGGCGCTCCAGGCGCTGCCCGACCGCCACGTCGAGCCCGCTGAGCGCCCGGACCCGCTCCGTCAGACCCGGTAGGGGCTAGGTCCCGCCGGCCGCATCTTCGTCCCGAGGTCTGATCCGCCCTTCCCCTCGGCCTCCCCGACCAGGAGCTCGGTGGCCTGTTCGCGGCCCTCGACCAGCATCTTCGTCATCCCCTTCAGCTCGCCTCCCACGAGGGACTTGAACGAGGCGCCGATCTGTGACCCGACGTTGCGCGAGCGGACCGTGAGCCCGAACACCTCCCCGATCACCTCGTCGATCGTGTAGCCGGGCAGGTCGTTCATCGTGCTGATGATCACCGCGTGACTCCTCCGGCTGGTTGGGGGCACATCATCGTGGAAAGCACTTGCGTCTTAGTGCCGTTGTCGCGACCTGCCGGTACGCGCCGCGCCTCTTGCACCGCGGGGCTCCCCGCGTCATGCTGCGCGCTGCCATCCCCCAATTGGGGACTCGCCACTCACCAAAGGGAGTTTGCGCGCATGGACGACCCGCAGGAGCGCACGGACGACCCGCAGCAGGGCACGGACGACCCGCAGCAGGGGAAGCGGCCGACCGCCTGGATCGTGGCGACCGCGGTGTTGACCCTCGCCGCCATCGGATTCGCGATCTGGGGGTTCACGACGAAGTCGGACCTCGACGACGCGAACGCCACCATCGACAGGCAGAAGACGCAGCTTGCCGCCCAGGAGGGCGAGGCGGTCCAGACCGAGCGGCGCCTGCGCGCCTTCGGCGCCCGCGAGCGCGCTGCCTTCCGGCGCGTCAAGCGGCGCTTCATTCGCGAGGAGGCCGAGGCCGGGCGACTCAAGCAAACCATTCAGAAGGAGGCCGGGGAGCTGCAGACGGCGCAGAACGAGACCGCCGCTGCGCAGACCCAGGACCAGAAGGATCGTGCCGCGCTGAACCAGGCGCAGCAGGAGAGTCAGCTCTCGGCGGCATGCGTCAAGGGCGCCGTGAACGCACTCGACCGCTTCTTCAATGCCTCCAGCGCCAAGGCCGGCGCCAACGCCGCGGTGGCCGAGCTCCAATCGATACAGGACCAATGCCAATCCGCCAAATGATGCAAAAAGGTATGGTCGCTAGACACTTCTCGGGGCCACCCATTAGGGTCCGCCGATGACTCGTAATAGACGGATGTTCTCGGCATTGGTTGCCACGCTGGCGGCACTGGTCGTGCTCGCCCCGTCAGCCTCGGCGGCCCCGTACAACTGCCCAGGCACCTTCGAGGTGCTCCACAACGACCGGATCGGCAACATCCAGCTGCCGAAGGGTCCGTATGTGGTGACGGTGCTCGATTCGGCGACGATGGGCTGCACGGAGGCATCCCGGCTGTTCTCCGAGTTCCTCGAGGACTGGGACGGGCGGCTGCCGCGCCCGTGGGTGGCCACCACCTCCACGCGGACGTTCCAGGCCGGACGGGGGAGCAACGTCGGCTTCCGGGTCACACCCGACTCGAATCCGAATCCGCCCTATCCGCCGCACCCGCCGTCCAGGCGCGTCTGCCCGGGCTACTTCGAGGTGGAGCACGACGACCGCATCGGCAGCTTCCTCATCCCGGCGGGCGACTACCGGATCACCCTGCTCTCGTACCGTGGCGTCGGCTGCCCGCGGGCGGTGCGGTACCTCCAGAAGTTCCTTCAGGACTACACCGGCGTGCTGCCGAGCCCCTGGCACCTCGACCCGGGCACCGGCACCTTCCAGCGCGGCCACCGTCACATCGGCTTCCGGATCAAGCCCTACGTGACCCAGGATGATGAGCCGAGCCGCGGCGCGCATCCGAGCGGCGGCCAGACCAAGTGTCCGGCAACGTTCCGGGTCCTCAACAACGACAGCATCGGCCGCCTCAGCCTGATGAGAGGCAACTACAACGTGTGGGTCAGGGGACTGACCTGCCCCCGGTCCACGCAGCTGTTCGCCCAGTTCCTCCAGGACACGTCGGGCGTGCTGCCGCGCCCGTGGCGCCTCAACGTGCGGACCGCCACGTTCCAGCGAGGCAGCAGCCGGGTCCTGTTCCGCGTCAAGCCCGTCAGGCCATAGGCCGACCGACGGCCGTGAGGTGAGCGGGGCGCTCGTCGAGCGCCCCGCTCGTCATACTCGGACCGAGATGTGCGCCCAGTGCATGACAACGGCCGCCATGGCCGTGGGGGCGGCGGGCGGACTGCGCGCGTGGCTTGCCGCCCGCCGTCCCGGCTGGCTCACCGAGACGCGGATGAAGCGCGCGACGGCCGCCTTGATGGCGGTTGCCGTTGTGGCCGCCGGTCTCGGCAGCGGCTGAGCTCAGCGCGCGGCGGGCCGGCAGCTGACCCTGCCGCCGGTCATCCCATCCACGAGCGCCTCAGTGTTGGCGGCCATGGCCCCGAGGTAGGTCCCGCTCGGGCTGCCCTCCTCGCCCAGGGTGTCGGCCCAGAGCGGCGCGCCCACCTCGGCGCCGGCCTCGCGTGACAGCGCTTGCTCGAGCCGGTCGCTCACGCCCGACTCGGGGAACACGGCCTCGACGTTCTCGTCCTCGATCTGCCTGACCAGCCGGTCGATGTCCCCGGCGGACGGCTGCGCCTGGGTGGAGAGCGACGGGATCACAGAGCCGATCACCTCGATGCCGTAGCGGTCGGCGTAGTAGCCGAGCGCGTCGTGGGTGGTAACGATCTTGCGCTGGGCCGCGGGGACGCGCTTGATGCAGGCGGCGATCCGTTCGTCGAGGCGCTCCAGGCGCTCGGTGTAAGCGGCCGCGTTGGCGCGGTAGGTCTCGCGCCCCTCAGGGTCGGCCTCGATCAGCGCGTCGCGGATGGCCGCGACGGCCGCCGTCGCGTTTCGGGGGTTCTGCCACCAGTGCGGATCGTCGGCCCGGGTGGTCCCGACCGAGCCGATCAGGTCGACGATCTCGGCATCGCTCCCGGCGCTGTCGATCAGGCCGTCGAGCCATTCGTCGAGCTCGCCGCCTGACTTGAACACGAGCGGGGCGTCAGCCAGCGCGGCCGCGTCGCTCGGGCGCGGCTCGTAGTCGTGCGGATCGGCGCCGCTGGAGAGGATCTGCTCCACCTCCACGCGGCGCCCGCCCACGTTGCGGGCAAGGTCGCCGACCTGCGTCGTGGTGGCAACGACGGTCAGCTCCCGGCCGCCGCCCGCCGGCATCGTCGTCGCCGCAGGCGCTCAGGCCGAGGGCCGCAGCCAGCGAGCGGCAGCGCGGCGAGAAGCGTGATCGAGCGAGCAACGGGCACGGACCGCGCGATCATACTGAGAATCATTCTCAATTCACTGCGACGACGACTCTCACTCAGGCGCCTCCTCCAGCTTCGGCAGAAGCAGGTGCCCGTCGACCACGGCCGCTGCGATGTCGGCGAGCTTGCGGTTCCGGGCGCGCGCATGGGCGCGCAGCATGGTGAACGCAGCGTCGTCGTCGATCGAGTGGCGTTCCATCAGGATGCCCTTGGCCCGTTCGGTGATTGCCCGCCGTCCGAACGCGCCTTCGAGGTCGTGGTATTCGGCGAAGCGGCGCAGCACGATGTCGATCGAACTCTGCAGCTCCGTCGCGTCACCGTCTGTGATGTAGGCGAACACGCCGCGCTTGGAAGCTTCCTTGACGAACCCCGGGTCGGGGGCGTGGATGAGGACGATCACCGGGCACGCGGCCTCCTGAACGATTCGCTCGATCAGCTCGAGGGCGTGCGTGGAGCTCGCGCCCAGGCCGACAAGCGCGACGTCAGGCCTCTCCCTCGCGGTCACGGCGCCCACGTCTTGTACCTCGATTTCGCGGGCGATCACCTCGTGTCCGAGGGAGGCGACGATCGGTGCGACCAGCGCTAGCCGGTCCTTCCTCTCGTTGGCGATCAGCACGCGCAGATGGTCTGTCTCGCGACTGCTCATCGTTCTCGGAGGCGAGACACTCTACCGCGATCTTCCGTCCGGTGTTACCCTGTGGCGGCGCTCCGCCCCAGGCACCTGGCGAGTGGCATCACCGGCTCTGACACCCGGCCGGGTCACGACTCGACCGTCCGCGGTCGACACAGACGTTCCGCCAGGAGCCGCTCATGCCACCGTCATCGTCGCAGCCTTCGAAGGGAAGCGGGGCGCCAGCCAATAGTCCGGACCTCGAAGGGATCGACGAGGTCCGGGTCCAGCACTCCGACCCCCTGCAGCTGGTGCTTCGGGGAGGGCCCGAAGCAGCCGGCGCCGCCAGGGCGGCCGTTCGCGACGGCGACGGCGTGATGCCCCCGTCCCTGCGTGCGGACGTCTTGCTGCTCCTGACAGAACTGGTCTCGAACGCGGTACGCCACGGGGGGGCCGGTGCTGAGGAGACCGTGGGCGTCGCGGTCGAGTGGCGGCCGGACTGGGTGCGAGTCGAGGTGAGCGACCCGGGCACCGGCCCCATCGCTGACGTGGCCCCCCGGCCGGGCGAGGATCGCAGTCACGGGTTGGGGCTCGTGGTGGTCGAGAGGATCGCCGATCGCTGGGGAGTACGGCGCGTGCCGTCCGGGACCTCGGTGTGGTTCGAGATCGGGTCCGGGGCGCCCTGAGGCCACTGCGTGCCCCACAAGGGGCGCGACCACGCTCGCGCCGCTAGCCGGCGACGGTTGTTTCGCGGCGGACGAATTCGATGAACGCGCGTGCGGCGGGTGGGGCGTTGCGCTCACGGCGCCAGACGAGCGCAACCGGTAGCTCGACGGCGGGGTGCAGGCTTCGCACCTCGAGCGCCGGTCCTTCCAGTGCCGCGAGCGATCGAGGAATGATCGCGGTGGCGAAGCCTCGAGCGGCGAGCGAGCGCAGGAGGAAGGGGTCGCCACTCTCGAGGGCCAGGCGCAGTGGCTCGCCGGCGTCGGCGAACCGCTGTTCCAATGCGGTGGTGATGGCCGAGCCGCGGCGCGGCGCGACGATCTGTTGCCGGGCGAGGTCGGCCACGTTGAGGTGTTGGGCGGGTGGTGCGCGTTCGGGGGCGAAGGCCGCAACCACCTCGTCGTGGCTGAGCGGCTCGGCGGTGAGTTCGTCGGGGATCTCGCCTGCCAGCAAGCAGAAGGCAGCGTCGAGTTCGTCGGCGGCGACCAGGCGCAGCATGTCGGCGGCGATGCCCTCGCGGAGGCCGACCTCCACGCCCGGGTGAGCTTGCCTGAAGCGTGCGAGCAGTCCCGGGACGTCGACCTCGCCGGCGGGTACGAGCGGCCCGATCCAGATGCGTCCACGCAGGACGCCGCGAATCTCGTCGACCTCCGCGCGTGCATCGTCTACCTCCGCCAGGACACGGCGGGCTCGAGCGGCGACCGCCTGTCCCGCCTCGGTTGGGGTGACCCGGCGGCTCGTGCGTTCGAAAAGCGCCACGCCGAGTTCCTGCTCGAGCCGTCGAATCTGGTGGGAGAGCGCGGACTGGGCGACGTGGAGCTCCTCGGCCGCGCGCGTGAAGTGGCGGTGACGCGCCACCGCCTCGACGCTTCGAAGCTGCCGAAGTTCCACGCAAACGATCGTAGAAGACGATCGCTTCGGTGAGAACTATCTATTGAATCGCTCGATTGCGGTGGGCATCCTCGACCCATGAACACGAACGATCAGGAGCCGCGCCCGATCGCCGTCGGTCTGCTGGAGGCGGCGGTCAGCGACGATGCGCGCCTCGTCGATCACCTGACCGGCCTCATCAACGACGTGTACACGACCGCCGAGAGCGGGCTCTGGCGCGACGGGGCCCCACGGACCACGACGTCCGAGCTGGCCGAGCTGATCCGCGCCGAACAGATCGCGGTCGCCACCCGGGACGGCGAGATCGCCGGCAGCATCCGGGTACACGACGTCGCCGCTGACGCGAGTGAGTTCGGAATGCTGGTCGCGGCTCCCGATCAACGCGGCACGGGCGTCGGCCGCGCCCTCGTCGCCTTCGCTGAGCAGCACAGCCGCGAGCGCCGACTGCGAGCGATCCAGCTCGAGCTGCTCGTTCCGCGCGCCTGGCGGCATCCGAGCAAGGAGTTCCTCAAGGCGTGGTACGGCCGGATCGGTTACCAGCCGGTACGCACCATCAGAGTCGATGACGCCCATCCGCACCTCGGGCCGCTGCTGGTCACCCCGTGCGACCTCGTGGTCTACGAGAAGCCCCTGCAGGGACACGGCGGCGGTCGCAAGTCCCCGCTGCTGCGCGGCCACGCCACGCACACGTGAGGCCGGCGGCGCTCCTCTCCTCAGTCCAACGCGCCGCCGTAGCCGATCTCGTTCCCGTCGGCATCGCGGTAGATCGCCTTGCGCGCCTTGCCGGGGTAGGTGACCAACTCGTCCGGCTCGATCCCGCGCGACCTGATGGCCCCAACGACCTCGTCGAGGTCGTCGACGAAGATCGTGTGGAGCGCCCGCCCGGCGGCGTCGGCGTCCTCGTTGATGAACAGGTAGCGATGCTCGGCGAGCTCCCAGCCCCCCTCGGTGGCGTGCGGGAGGAAGGTGGGCTCGGCGCCGAGCAGACGCTTGTACCACGCCCTGGCCGTTTCGTAGTCGCTGACGCGGATTCCCGCGAAGAGGTGTGTGGCCACCGGATCAGGTTACGCGCCGCCGCGGCGGCTAGGCTGGCGGCCACGGCATCTCCGCGCGGACGCGGAGCGGCCGCATTCCAGAATGGCTGACACGTCCTCCCAAGCGGAGATGGTGCTGCTCGACGGGGGCGAGTTTGTGATGGGCAGCGCAGGCCCCACGGCGTACCCCGGCGACGGCGAGGGTCCCGTCCGGCGGATCCGGGTCGATCCCTTCCGGATCGACCGCCATGCGCTCTCGAACGCCGACTTCAGCGCCTTTGTCGAGGAGACCGGGCATACAACCGAAGCGGAGCGTTTCGGCTGGTCGTTTGTGTTCGCCGGCCTGCTGCCCGATGACTTCCCACCGACGCGGGGCGTGGCGCACGCGCCCTGGTGGCGCCAGGTGGAGGAGGCGGACTGGCGTCGTCCGGAGGGTCCTCAGTCGGACCTCGACGGGCGCATGGACCATCCGGTGCTGCACGTGAGCTGGAACGACGCACAGGCGTACTGCGAGTGGGCCGGCAAGCACTTGCCGACCGAGGCGGAGTGGGAGTTCGCGGCGCGGGGGGACCTCGACGGAATGGTGTTCCCCTGGGGCGACGACCTCGAGCCGGGCGGCGAGCACCGCATGAACGTGTGGCAGGGCGCCTTCCCGAGCGAGAACACCTGTGCAGACGGCTTCTACGGGACCGCCCCGGTCGGGGCATATCCGCCGAATGGCTACGGACTGCACAACATGACCGGCAACGTGTGGGAGTGGTGCTCGGACTGGTACAGCCCCGACTTCCACACACGCGACCGACGCACGAACCCGCAGGGCCCGCGGCGAGGCACGAACCGCTCGACGCGCGGCGGCTCCTATCTTTGCCACCACTCCTACTGCCGCCGCTACCGGGTGGCCGCCCGCAACTCACTGGAGCCCGAGTCGACCACCGGCAATACCGGGTTCCGCTGTGTGAGCGACCCCTGATCAGGCCCAGAAGTCCTCGAACCGCTCGCTGTCGCCTCCATTGGGCTTCCGACCACCGATGCAGATCACGTCAAGACCCTCGGGGCCTGCCTCGAACGAGCGGATTACCGCGGGAGCGACGCGCAGCACGTCCCACACCGACAGCTCGACGACCTCGTCATCCAGCTTGGCACGACCGGACCCCGCCACCACCACGTAGGCCTCCTCCTGCACACGATGCCGGTGACCCCAGGGCATGCGCGCCCCCGGGTCGTAGGTGAAGCGGCTGACGCCGAGCTCGGGCGATCGCAGAGCCTCCCGCGCGAAGCGCCACTGCATTGGAGCGTCGTTCGGGCTGACATCGCGAAGCTCGTCGAAGTTCTTCTTCGTCCAGTCGGGCATGACCAAACTCTGGCACCAGTACACCGAAGCACCGGAGGCCCTTCAGCGTCTGGCGAGGTCGCCGTAGAAGGTGCGCGGGCGTGTCCGCACGAGCCGGGCCTTGCCCGCCGCCGTGCGGACTTCGACGGTCGCCGGTGTGGGCATGTCCTGGATCGTGCGCCCGTCGACCTCGAGGGCGAGCGGCGCGCTCCGTGCGGCCGCCTCGATACGGATCGTATCCTGACCGTCGAGGACCATCGACCGCAGCGGGGTTCCCTGGGCCGCCAGCGGTGTGAGCACGATCGCGTCGAGTGTCGGCGAGACGGCCGGGCCGCCCGCCCCGACGGTGTACGCGGTCGATCCGGTCGGCGACGCGATGACGAGCCCGTCACCGGTGAGGTCGAGCACCGGCTCGCCCCCTACGTCTACGCGCAGTCGGGCGCTCCCGAAACCGGGGTGCCGCGAGATGACGAGGTCGTTGAACGCGACGACGGCCTGCGGCACGGGTGTCTGGGAGGTCGCTACGAGCGCGGTGCGTTCGTCGATCTGCGCCTCGCCGCGGGCGATGCGGTCGAGCGCCGATCCGAGGTCGTCGCCGTCGACGTCGGCCAGGAATCCGAGGTGCCCGAAGTTGACGCCGAGTACGGGCGTGTGGTGCACCATCGCGAGCTGAAGGGCACGCAGGATCGTCCCGTCGCCGCCGAGCGCGATCACGAGCCCGCCCGTCTCCGGAAGCTCGGCGGCTCGGTCGGTCGTACCGAGGTCGACGGTCCGCAGCCCCTGCGCGCCCGCCCAGGCCTCGATGGCGAGCAGCTGCGGCGCGCAATCGCCGGACGGGTTGGCCAGCACCCCGACGGTGGCTGTGGATTCGAACTTGAGCGGCCGCATCGCACGAGCATGGTCTCAGGCGGCGCAGGCTCGCCCACAGAAGGATGGTTACGCTGGGCGATCGCGCACATTTTCGGCGTCAACTCCCGGGCCAGCGGAGGCAGATCATGGCCACGATTCCCACGATCGATGGCACGGAAATCGTCTGCAAGGACTGGGGGTCGGGCCAGCCGATCGTGTTCAGTCATGGCTGGCCGCTGTCGGGCGACGACTGGGACACCCAGATGCTGTTCTTCTTACAGCAGGGCTACCGCGTCATCGCCCATGACCGGCCTGGGCACGGCCGCTCCACCCAAACCGGCGACGGGTCACGACATGGACCACTACGCCGACGACCAGATCGTTCCCTACGCCGACTCCGGCCCGCTGTCCGCGCAGCTCCTGCAGAACGGGACGCTGAAGACGTACGAGGGATTCCCGCACGGCATGCCGACCACCGAGGCCGAGACGATCAACGCCGACCTGCTGGCCTTCTTGCAGTCCTGACCGACGGTTCTGATCTCAGGGTGGGGATGTGCGCCGGCTCGGCCGGGCTGGGGTGCCGAAGGTGCGTAGGACGTGTTCGAGTGTCGAGGCGATCAGTTCGTGGGTTTGCTCGCGGGTGGCGTCGCCTTGTAGCCAGCGGCGGGTGGCGGAGCGGTTGAGGCCGGTCCAGCACTCGAGCGCGTAGCGCAGCCGTGGCGAGTCGTCGGCGATGTCGGCGTGCCGGGCGGCGACTATCGCGACGGCGCGGCGCACGAGGTCGAGGACGACGGCCCTGACGTCGGGGTCGGCGATGTCCTCGCCGCGCCCGAGCGTGGCCAGCCAGATCGTGCGGTTCTGTTCGGTCCAGTCGAGCCAGCGCGACACGCTGTCGGCCAGGCGCGCGCGGGCGCTGCGGCCCACGGGCGGCGGGAGTTGTTCCTCGCGCTGGGCGCCGAGCCGCTCGAGCAGCGCGATGTAGACCTCTTTGCGGCCGCCGAAGTAGTGGTGCACGAGCCCGCGGGTGACTCCCGCGGAGTTGGCGATGTCCTCGACCGAGACCTCGTCGTAGGCGCGCTCTGAGAACAGCACGTTGGCCGCGTCGAGGATCTGTTCGCGCCGCTGGGCGGGAGCGAGGCGGCTGTACTTCGGCGCCGTGTTCATAAAACGAGTCTAAAGGTTGTTGGCGATCCGTCAAGCTTGTTAGCATTTCGTCAACAAAGGGCCGGTCACGCCGGCAGTGTTGCCGCCAGTCCACCGATTGGATTGAACAAGCGAGGAAAAACGAGATGACGATCTGGACTGACAGGGCGACGGTCGAGGAGAGGGCCGCAGCTTGGGACTACCTGATGGGTTTGATGAGCTCGACCGAGACGGAGTCGGTGGCGATCACGAAGGCGTGGTGCTGGCTCCGCGATCAGGTCGAGGCACGCGAGGCGGCGCCCCGCGTCGCCGGCGACAAAGCGGTTGGCTGCGCGCCGGGCGAGGACAGCGCGTCATGAGGTAGCCACAAGCGGGCAGCGCGCGCTCAGGAAAGCGCCAAACCGCTGCGTAAGCCAAATCGGGGCGAGAGCGGCTGATGGGATTCGAACACACGACCTTCTGCATTGCAGGCAGCCTGTACTGCCCGCTCAGCGCCTAGCGACTAGCCAGGCACGCTGGCGTCCTGGCCGATGCGGAGAGCGCCTCGCGTGCGGGAGCCTCGCTGCACGA
>CAVTEX010000013.1:0-674070 GCA_963733655.1 uncultured Thermoleophilaceae bacterium | reverse complement strand
CGAGGAGATGGAACACCACGGCACCGACCCGCGGCGGCGCTTCACGATGATGCGCGAACGCGTGGAGGCGATGAAGCAGATCTGGACGCAGGAGGAGGCGGAGTACCACGGCGAGTTCGTGGACTTCGGGCCGATCTGGTCGTGGCCCAAGCCGGTGCAGAAGCCGCACCCGCCGGTGCTGGTTGGCGGTCTCGGGGAGAAGGTGATCGACCGCGTGCTGGCCTTCGGCGACGAGTGGATGCCCAACCGGGTCCGCTCGCCGGAGGACCTCGGTGAGCGCATCACCGAACTGCGCGACCGCGCGGGGCGCGAGGTGACGGTGTCGGTGTTCGGCGCAAAGCCCACGGCCCACGCGATCGAGCGCCTCGCCGGGGTGGGGGTCAACCGCTCGATTCTGTACCTGACGCCCACTGAGCCCGACGCGGTCGAGCGCCAGCTCGACGAATACGCGGAGCTGCTCTGATGGGCCGGCTCGACGAGCTCGACCTGAGCCTCTCGCTGTCCAAGAAGGAGTCCGCCGAGCGGCTGGACGAGCTCGGCAAGCGACTGGCCGCCCTGCGCCTGGCACTTGGCGGCAAGCTCCCCGGCTACGAGGAGATGCTCGGACCGCCGGTGCTCGCCCTGTTCGAGGGCTGGGACGCCGCCGGCAAGGGCGGGGCGATCAAGCGGCTCGTCGGGCCACTCGACCCGCGGCACGTGAGGGTGGTGGCGTTCAGCGCGCCGACCCCCGACGAGAAGCGCCATCACTTCCTCGGCGGTTCTGGCCCGGGCTGCCCGGCGCCGGCGGAATGGCGTGTTCGATCGCACCTGGTACGGCCGCGTGCTGGTGGAGCGCGTGGAGGGCTTTGCCGCCCCGGAGGAGAGGGAGCGCGCCTACGGCGAGATCGTCGACCACGAGCGCATGCTCGCGACCGAGCGAACGCTGATCGTCAAGTTCTGGCTCCACATATCGGATGAGGAGCAGCTGCGGCGCTTCAAGGACCGTGAGAAGGATCCGCTGAAGAGCTGGAAGCTCACGCCCGAGGACTTTCGCAACCGCGAGAAGCGGCCGCAGTACCTGCAGGCGATCGAGGACATGCTGGCCCGCACCGATCACGGCGCCGCCCGCTGGCAGCTGGTGGAGGCCGAGTCCAAGCACTACGCGCGCGTGAAGGTGATGGAGACGATGATCGGCGAGATCGAGCGGGCGATGCGCGGAGCGGACTTCCCGGTTCCGGACTGAACCTGGATCGACGATCCTACGGCGTTTCCGCGCCGGACTGCCTTCGCCACGCGCCCCCGGCTCGCTCGCGAGGGTGCACCCTCGCTCCGCTCGCCGTCGGCGCCTGGCTCGGCCTCCGGCGCGGAAACGGTCGCCAGTTCCGGTGGATCCAGGCTGAGGCATGGCGCGATCAGCCCGCGAACAACGTCAGGTCCGGCTCGCGCTCGCCTCTGAGGACGCCGAGGTCCACCTCCGCGCACGCGTTCCCGCGTGACTCGGCCAGCGTGCGGGCCTGCGGCTTGACCACCTGAGCGGCGAGCACCCCACGGCAGCGCCCGAACCCGGGCGCCTCGCAGATCCGCTCGAGGTAGCGCGTGAGCTGCTCCACCGCCTCGATCGTCGCCACCCGCTTGATCTCCACGGCCACGTACTCGTCCTCGCCGTCGAGGCACATCAGGTCCACCGGGCCGATGTCCGTTGGCCACTCCCGCCTCATCAGCCGAAGGCCCTCGCCGCACCACTCGGGCGCGGCGGCCAGGAGCTCCTGCAGCTCGCGCTCCACGCCCTCCTTCTCCAGGGCGGCGGCCTCACCCATGTCGTGCGTCACGTCGGAGATCACCTCGGCGATGCGGATCTCGAGCCGGTCCTCGCCGCCGCGCTTCCTGACGACCATCGAGCCGGGCTCTTCCTCGATGATCGTCGGGGCCGTCATCCAGTTGGACGGCTTGTAGCCGCCGTTGTCGGCGTGGACCATCACCGAGCCATCCGACTTGATCATGAGCAGCCGCAGGGCCTCGGGCAGCACCGCGGTCAGGCGGCCCGTGTAGTGGACCTCGCAGCGGGCGACGATAAGGCGCACCCGACCCAAGCTAATCCGGGTCTCGGACGCAGCGAACCCGGTCAGTGCCGGCGGCGGCGAACCAGCAGCCCCGCGCCCACCCCGAGGGCGGCGAGCGCGCCGGCGATCAGCGTCGGCCGGGCCCGCAGGCGACGGTATTCGCCCTCCACCTGAGGCCAGAGCGACTCCTCCACCAGCTCGCCGGCCACCTCGGGCGTGGCGGTCAGGTGGTGGACGGGAATCGGCTCGGAGAAGGCCACCTGTACCCGGCGCGGCTTGAGGAACGGCCCGAAGAACAGCTGGTCGGTGCCCGTGATCGCGCAGGGCACGAGCGGGGCGCCCGCTTCGAGCGCGATACGGCCCGCGCCGCGCCGCGGCGGGCCGAGACCCTCCGGGTCGCGCACGCGCGTGCCCTCCGGAAACAGCGCCAGCAGGCCACCTTGATGCAGCACGGCGAGCGCGGTCTCGAGAGCGTCGGCGTCCGACTCGCCGCGGCGCACCGGGAAGGCGCCGAGGCGGACCAGCAGCCGCCCGTAGCGCGGTTTATCAGCTCGGTCTTTGCCATGAAGCGCAGGGGGCGGCGGGTGCAGGCGGCGATGAAGAACGAGTCGAAGAAGCTCTTGTGGTTGGGCGCCACGATCGCTGCGCCCTCGCCCGGGATGTGCTCCGCCCCGGAGATGTGCATGCGGAAGTAGAGCCGCATGAACGGGGTCAGCAGCGTGCGCACCAGCGCGTACAGCGGACGTGAGACTCCCTTCTCGCGCGCGAGGCGGTGCGCCTCCTCGTTTGTCACCGAGCGCACGCTACCCGCCCGACCGGCGAGTTTTTCGCCTGCGCCGCCGGGTACGGGCTCAGTACTCCCCCGGATTCAAGGAGCTGGACAGATGGGCATTTTCGACAAGATCACCGGCCGCGCCAAGAAGGCCGCCGGGGACCTCACCGGAGACGAGAGCCTCCGCGGCCAGGGCCGCCGCGAGGAGCGCAAGGGCGAGGAGAAGGAGAAGCTCGCCGAGGCGCAGGACAGGGTCGAGGAGAAGTCGGCCGAGGTTGCGGATCTGGAGCGCCGCACCTGACGTCCAGCGCTCCTGGTCACGATCCGGCCCTGCTGCCGGTACCGTAGGCAGCGGGCATGGCTGAGGATCAAACAGCCTCGCCGAACGTCGTCTACCGCGCGATACTGCTCGCGGCAGGCCTGCTGCTGTTCGGCCTTCTGTTTCGCCAGCTGGTCACGCTCCTGCTGGCGATCCTGATCACGATCGTCGTGGCGATTCCGCTGGCCGCCGGAGCGTCACGCCTCGAGCGCTTCCGCATCCCACGTGCGGTCGGCGCGCTGATCACGCTGCTGTGCGGCATCGGCGCGCTGGCCCTCATGATCTACCTGCTCACGCCGCCGTTCATCGATCAGACGAACGAGTTCGTGGACGACGTGCCCGGGATCGTGACCAATCTCGAGGAGATGTACGCCGATCTCACCGGGCAGGACGCGGGTGAGGTCGGCGACCAGGTCCAGCAGTTCGCCGAGCGCTACACCGACGACCCCGATCGACTGATCGGCCCGATCACCTCGATCGGGTTGAGCGTTGCCGGGGTGGCGGCGGCGTTCGTCCTGATTCTCATCACCGCCTACTACATGGCGGTGCGCCCCGCCCCGCTGATCAACGGATTGGTGCGGCTCGCTCCGCCGGCGCGGCGCGCCCATGTGCGTCACGTGCTGGGACGGATACGCAGCGCCTGGATCGGCTGGCTGGAGGGCGTGGCCATCGACATGGTCCTGACGTTCCTCCTCCTGTGGATCGCGCTCGAGCTCATCGGGCTCGACTTCGCGATCTTCTTCGCGGTCCTGTCGGCGCTGCTCGTGGTGGTGCCGTACTTCGGCGCGATCGCCGGCGCCATCCCACCCACGCTGTTCGCCCTCACCGACTCGCCCGGGAAGGCCCTGCTCGTCCTCGGCGCCTACATCCTCGTGCAGCAGATCGAGAGCAACATCACCATCCCGGTGGTCATGGCCCAACGGGTGCGGATGCACCCGGCCGTGATCGCAATCGGCGTGGTGGTGGTGGGCCAGCTGTTCGGCTTCGTGGGGCTGTTCGTGGCCGTGCCGATCCTGTCGCTGCTCGTGATCTCGGTGGAGGAGTTCTGGGTCAAGCCGGTCGAGCAGGCCGACGCCGAGCGCCAGAGACCACCGATCGAGCTGCCCGAGGAACTGGCCGCGGAACGCGCTCCCGACGAGGCCGAGGCCCCGCCGCTCAGGCCAGCTTCGTAATCGCGATCACCATGCCGATCAGCACGAAGATCACGATCAGAACCTGCACGACGAGCCAGAACCGCGGGATCTCCATTTTCTGGAGTCTGCCTACTCGATCTTCGCCTGGCGAAGCGCAATCGCCACGGCGTGCACGCGTGTATCTGCCTCGAGCTTGAGGATCGCGCGCTTGGTGTCCGACTTCACGGTCTCCGTCGACAGCCCGATGCGCCGCGCGACCTCCTCGGTGTGGAGGCCCTCCGCGAGCAGCTGAAGGATCTCGCGCTCACGCTCCGAGAGGGGGGCGTCCGGGCCCACCTGGGACATCAGCAGGGCGGGCGACAGCGACGGGTCCACGAACGGCTTGCCGGTGGTCACGGTCCGAACGGCGCGCAGAAGGTCCTCCGGCGGCGAGCCCTTGAGCACGTATGCACGCGCGCCCGCTGCGATCGCGTCGGACAGGAGTCGCTTGTCGCCGTACGCCGAGAACATCACCGTATGTACGTCCGGGCAGGCCTCCGCGATTCGCTTGACGGCGGAGATGCCGTCGATCCCAGGGAGCCGCACGTCCATGATCACGACGTTCGGGCGCAGGGATTTGACGGCGTCGATCACGCCTTCGCCGTTCTCGACCGTCCCGATCAGCTCGAGGTCGGGCACCTGCCCGAACATGAGAGCGAGTCCTTGCCTTACTGTCGGGTGATCGTCCACGGCCAGACACCGCGTAGGTGTGGACATCGACTCCAACATACCCTCTATCCGGCGATCCGGCCATCGGACTTATGATCAACCTGGTTTGCTTGACTCGGGCTCTGGAGGATTCTCTTGTTTGCATCGATGGTCGTAGGCACCGACGGATCAGAGACCGCCGGCGAGGCGGTCCGCCAAGCGACCGAGCTTGCGCACCAGCTCGGGGCCAAGGTGCACCTCGTCAGCGCCTACGAGCCGGTGTCCGAGGGGCGGCTTCGAGAGGAGCGCCAGCAGGTGCCGGACGACCTTCAGTGGATGGTCAACCCGCGCGAGGACGTGAGCCTCACCCTCGAGAAGGCCGCAGGTGTACTGCGGTCACGCGGCATCGCTGTGGAGGTCCATTCGCGCGAGGGTGATCCGGCCGACGCGATCCTCGACGTCGCCGAGGAGCAGGAGGCCGACCTGATCGTGGTGGGCAACAAGGGGATGACCGGGGCCAAGCGCTTCCTGCTCGGCAGCGTGCCGAACAAGGTGTCCCATCACGCTCCCTGCAGCGTGATGATCATCAGGACGACGTAGAAAAGGCTCGCGCGCACTCGCACGCCGAGGCCCTAACGCAGCGCAGCGCCCGCGTCGAGCAGTCCCGCGCCGTAGCGATCGGGACGATCGGTGGGCTTGGCGGTGGCCTCGAGGTGGGCCTCGAGCTCACGCTGTGTCGGGTTGGGCCCCAGCCGGTTCGTGGCGATGACCAACGCCGCCACGGCCGCCACGTGCGGGGCGGCCATCGACGTGCCCTCGTAGCCGCCGGGCAGCCCGAAGCGCCGGATGTTGCGCTCGTGGATGAACGTCTGCTGGAAGATCGGCTTGCCGAACGAATCGGGGTCGCAGTGCTGCGTGTCCCAGACGCTGTCGGCGTTGGGCGCATCGGCGCCGCCGCCGGGCGCGACGAGGTCGAGTTCGCTGCCCGAATTGGAGTAGTCGGCCTGGCAGCCCGTGATCGTCGTGGCGCCGACAGCGATGACCGACTCCACGCGAGCCGGGTAGGCCACGGCGTAGTCGGCCTGGTTGCCCGCGGCCGCAACCACCACCGAGCCACGCGAGCGCGCGTAGCGCAGCGACCTGATCACGTCCGGGATCTCGGCCGCCCGCACCTGTGACGGGAACTCGAGCGAGAGGTTGATCACGTCGGCACCGTGGCGGGCGGCGTAGCGAATCGCCCGCGCGATGGCGGCGGAGTCGCCTGTGCCTGAGGCGTCCAGCACGCGCAGGGGCATGATCTTCGCGCCCGGCGCGATGCCGGCCGTCGCCACCCCGTTGTTGGTGGTCTGGGCGATCGTTCCCGACACGTGGGTTCCGTGGCCGAACGAGTCGTTGGGGTGGCGGTCATCGTCGATGAAGTCGTAGGGCTTGACGAAGGTCGTCTTGCGCAGGTCCGGGGCGCGCCGGTAGCGGCCGCGGCTCTCGTACGCCACGCCGCTGTCGAGCACGGCCACCACGGCCCCGCGCCCGCCGGGGGCGCCGCGCGACTCGGCGAGGGTCCAGGCCTCGAGCAGGTTGATTCCGAAGGGTCCGAAGAGGTTCCACTGCCTGCGTGAGCCCGGATCGCTGGTCACAGCGGCCGCGGCGTGCGCGCGCCAATTGGGCACGGCGTAGGCCACGTTCGGATCCTGCTCGAGCTCGGCGATGGTCTGCCTGACGGAGTCGCCGTCCTCGATCGCCAGCTGTTCGGAGCCTCCGGGAAGCGCTTGCTCGGCCGCTGTGCCGATGTTGTCCTCGAGCGTGTCGGTGACGGCGCCCGTGGTGCCGTCCTCGTAGCGAACGATCACCTCGCCCGGCATGTAGTCGTCCGCCCAAGCGCCCGCCGGCAGGGCCAGCGCGCCTAGGGCCAGAGCGACGATGAGGAGAAGGCGGGTGAGCATTGGCTATACGGTGCCCATCGGAGTGTACGAACGCACGAACAAGCGTCGGCGGCAGAAGTTGTGACGGTCTGCGTCACGGGCGCCACGGGCTTCATCGGCGCGCACGTGGCCCGACTTGCGTCCGAGTCCAGGGACCTCGTCAGGTGCACGTACCGTAACGAGAGTCGCCTCGGGAGGCTCGGGGGCATGGACGTCGAGACCGTCAGGGCGGACGTTCTCGACCGCGCCGCCCTGCGCAGGGCGTTTCGTGGCTGCGAGACCGTATTCCACTGCGCCGGATACGTCGGGTCGCGTCCAGTGGAGGAGGTGTGGCGCGTGAATGCCCTGTCTCCGCGGGTGGCCGTCGAGGCCGCTGCGGCCGAGGACGTGGGCCGGGTGGTGGTGACCTCCAGCGTGGCCGGGATCGGCCCCGCCCCAGCGGACCGGCCGGGCACCGAGGACGACTTCTATCGCGGCGGAGGGCTCGGCCTGACCTATCCGGATGCCAAGCACGAGGGCGAGGCCGAGGCGCTGGCGGCGGGAGCGCGGCACGGGATCGACGTGGTGGTCGTGAATCCCTCGTATGTGTTCGGGTCGGCGGTCGACCGGAGCATGCCGGGGGAGACCTCGTCGCGCATGATCGGGAATTACCTGCGTGGGCGGCTGCCGGCGATCGTCGACGGGCAGACCAACGCCGTGGACGTACGCGATGTGGCCAAGGGGCACCTGCTCGCGGCCGAGCGTGGCACGCCCGGGGAGCGCTACGTGCTGGGCGGGCGCGATCTCAGCTGGGTGGAGCTGTTTGGGCGGGTGGCGCGCCTGTCGGGCGTGCGCCACCCACTCGTCGTACTGCCGCCCGAAGCGGCGGCTGTCGCCCGGGGAGTGGAGCGCATCGGTCTTCCCGGGCCGATCCCCGCCGAGGGGCTGGTGCTGATGGCCCAGAACTGGCGCTACTCGTCGCGAAAGGCGCGCCGTGAGCTCGGTTATCGTGCCCGCCCGCTCGACCGGACGCTCGCCGACACGATCGACTGGTACCGCGAGCTGATCGAGAGCGGCCGGCTCGGCGCCGGGCGGCCCTCCCCTCTGTCACTGGCCGCCGCCGGGGTGCGCCTGGCGGGGCGCACCGGCCTGCTGTGGGGACTGCGGCGTGCCGAGGATCGGCGTGGGGCGCAGGCTCGTGGCGCCGTGAGCTTCTTCCCGCGGGACGAGTACTTCATGCGGTTGGCGCTGCGCGAGGCCGAGCGCGCGCCCGAGCACGATGACGTGCCGATCGGCGCGGTCGTGGTGTTCGGCGGCGAGGTGATCGGGGCGGCTCGCAACGAGCGCGAGCTGCGCGGTGACCCCACCGCCCACGCGGAGATTCTCGCCTTGCGCGAGGCGTCGGCGGCCATGGGCGGCTGGCGGCTGCTCGACACGGTGCTGTACGTGACCCTGGAGCCGTGCGCGATGTGCGCCGGCGCGATTGTCCTCGGCCGGGTGCCGCGCGTCGTGTGGGCGGCTCCCGACCCGAAGGCGGGCGCGGCGGGAAGCGTCCTGAACGTCCTGGACGAGCCGCGGCTCAATCACCGCCCGGAGGTGGCCGGAGGCCTGCTCGCCGAGGAGGCCGCGGAGCTGCTTCGCACGTTCTTTTCCTCGCGCCGCTAACCCTCGCGTTCCAGCTGCCGATAAGGAACAGGTGTCGCCGGATCGAGAGAGCGCACTGCGTGCCATCGAAGACCGTTACGGGCCGCTCCCGGAGAAGCTCCCCTCCGTCGCGTACATCTACGAGCCCGGCCTCGACGGTCGCTGTCTCTACGTCAGCCCGTCGATCGAGAGAGTGCTCGGTTACTCGCGCGAGAAGTGGCTCGGGGACTATGCGATCTGGGATCGCCTGGTGCATCCCGACGACTACGCGCGCGTGACTGCGAGCGAGGCCCAGTGCGCCCGCTCCGGCGAGGCGCTGGTGCAGGAGTACCGTCTTCGCGCAGCCGACGGCCGCTGGGTCTGGATCCGGGACGAGATGACCGTCCTGCGCGGCCCCGACGGGCGTCGCGACCCGCTCTTCTACGGGGTGATGCTCGACGTCACCGACCGTAAGCGGATGGAATCCGAGCTCGAGCGCCTGGCGCTCTACGACCCCCTCACCGGCCTGCCCAACCGCGCTCTCTTCACTGACAGGCTGCGCCACGCGCTCGGGCGGCGCGAGCGCTCCACGACCACCGCGGTTTACTTCCTCGACGTCGACCGCTTCAAGCGGATCAACGACAGCCTCGGCCACGGCGCGGGCGACGAGGTCCTATGCGAGGTTGCCCGCCGCCTCAAGAGCGCGCTGCGCCCCGAGGACACCGTGGCGCGCTTCGGCGGCGACGAGTTCACGATTCTGTGCGAGTCCGTGGGCGGGGTGCTCGAGGCCGTGAATGTGGCGGACCGTCTGCAGCAGCCGCTCTCGAGCCCGATCCGGGCCGGCGGCGGGGAGCTGCGTCTGAGCGCGAGCATCGGAGTGGCGCTGGCGGAGCCCGGCGACCTGCCCGACGGCGCGCGACTGATCGAGAATGCCGACGCCGCGATGTACCGGGCCAAGGAGCGCGGCGGCGCAAGAGCCGAGCTGTTCGACTCCGGGATGCGAGAACGGGCGGTGGAGGCGATGACCGTCGAGCAGGAGCTGCAGCGCGGCCTCGAGCGGGGCGAGATGCGGCTCTTCTACCAGCCGCAGGTCTCGCTAACGACCGGGACTCTCTACGGGGTCGAGGCGCTGGTGCGCTGGCAACACCCCGAGCGCGGACTGCTTCCTCCCGGCGCCTTCCTCAACGTGGCCGAGGAGAGCGGGTTGATCGTGGAGCTCGGCGCATGGACGGTGCAGCAAGCCTGTGCCCGCATTGCGGACTGGAGCCGGCGCCCGGACGCACCGCGGATCACCGTTTCGGTGAACCTCAGCGCCCGCGAGCTCACCCATCCCGACATCGTTCCGATGGTCCTCGGCGCCGTCCGGCGCTCCGGGATCGACCCGTCGCTCTTGTGCATCGAGGTCACCGAGAGCGCCGCGCTCGCGGACCGCGGCTCAGGCTGTCGGGCTCTGCGTGAGCTCAGCAGCGAAGGGGTGCTCGTGGCGATCGACGACTTCGGGACCGGCTACTCGTGCCTCGACCAACTGCGCCGGATGCCCGCCGACGTGATCAAGATCGACCGCTCCTTCATCGGCGGCCTGGAGCCCGGAGCACCGGATGCCGCCCTGGTGGCCGCGGTGATCGCGATGGGCCTGGCGCTCCACGTCGAGGTCATCGCCGAGGGAATCGAGACGCAGGAGCAGGCCGACGAACTGCGCGCGCTCGGCTGCCCCGTGGGCCAGGGCTACCTCTTCGCGGAGCCGCTGCTGCCCGAGCAGATCGAGGGCATGTTGGAGACGCGGCTCGCCGGATAGCCCGGAGGCGCTTGCGCGCAGCCGGTACGATTTGGGTCGTGCCCGGCTGACGCTGACCGCTTGCCTACGCGCTGTACCCGCGACCGCCACCTGGGCGGCCCGCTACTCCGACAGCCCCACCGCTTCGAGGGCTTCCGAGGCAGTGCTGAACCAGCGAAACCGGATCGCCTTTCCGTCTCGGATGGTCCAGACGTAGCCCTGTTCTCGCTCGATTGGAACGCGCGCGCCTCGGCTGGTGCCCGTCAGCCTGGCAAGCACCACCACCTCATCACCGGCGTCGATGAAGCGCTCTGGGCGGACCTCTACGTCGTCGTAGGCATCGCGGATTAGACGAAAGCTCTGGGGACCCCGAAGAGTCCCGGTTTCCACCGCAAGCGGCATAGATGCTGCGAACCACCTCAACGCTGTCCTGCGACATCGGCTACTCGCGCAGCCCGGCCGCTTCGAGGGCTTCGGCCAGCGTCAGGAACACCTGCCGTCGCACGAGCTTGCCGTCCCGGAAGGTTCCGACCATGTGGACGTGCATCGGGACCCTCGCCCCGCTGCTCTTTCCCTCGCCCTCGAAGCGCACCGAGGCGATCACCATGTCGTCGGTCTCCTTGACTGCCTCCAAGCGCCCTTGGAGGGGGCCCAACTCCTCCCTCACCTCCAGGACGGCTGCCGCCCACCGTCTCACTCCATCGTGGCCGCGGTAGAGGGGCTCAACCCCAGGTATGGACTGCTCCTCCCACTCAACGGCGGGGTCGCACTCCGCCACGATGGCCTCTACGTCGCCGTCGTTGAAGGCCTGCAGCATGCGCAGACCAGCGTCAACGTTCTCCTGCGACATAGCCCGCCCAGTATCGGCCGCTCAACGGGTGAAGTCCAGCATCGCTCGACTCGCCCGACGAAAGCGGGCGCCCGCTTCACGGTCAAGTCAATGAGCGTCGCGCGCGGCGACGAGTAGGACGGAAAACGGGCAGAGCGTCGGGGCCGCGGACAAGCACTTCGCCAGCCCCGGCGTTAGCTCGCAAACCCGATGGAGGGGGCCGGGCGGTGCAATCTGTTCGGCCTTTTGACTTTGTTCACCAACCCGAAGGAGAGGAATGAGGAAGCTCCTCAGCATTGCCGCCATCGCCGCCATCGCGGTCATGGCGTTCGCCCCGGCCGCTTCGGCTGCCACGGCTCACACCGCCGTCACCCTCGACGGTGCGTTTCTGACCAATGGCGCGTCGATGTGGTCGGGCGATGTCGTTTCGCCCAAGACCAAGTGCGCCAAGGGCCGCACCGTTCTGATCTACAAGGTGCGCCCTGGTGCCGACAAGAAGATCGGCTCAACCAAGACCAAGCCGGTGACCGGCGTGATCGGCTACTACTGGGCCTACGAGAAGGAAGGCTACGCCGTCAGGGCGTCGGAGCGCTACTACGCGAAGGTCAAGGCGACCGACAGTTGCAAGGGGGCGCGCTCGGCGGCTCTCTACGCGGACAGCTACTAGGAGCTTGGGCCGGGTGGAGAAATCTGCCTGGCCCTTCGCATTTTCTGGTGCGCACTCCCCCGTCGTCGACGATGCCACCAGAAAGTAGACGGGCACGGGTTGGCGCATTCCTGGCGCATTTGCGCCGTGGTCGCAGCGTCACAACGAATCCACCCCGCTGGAATTCCTCTCCCCGCCTACACTCAGACGTCCCCGGAGGGGTGCCGGAGTGGTTGAACGGGGCGGTCTCGAAAACCGTTGTGCGTCTTACGGCGCACCGAGGGTTCGAATCCCTCTCCCTCCGTTCGGTCGTTGTCCGAATGACAACGACGTGTCTGCAACCAGCACCTGGGAATGGCACTTCAGTGCGGTTGCTATGGACGCGGCCAGCTGCTGAAGGTGCGTACCGGTTTCGCGGCTAAGCACCCTCGCGCGGTTCGAGCGCCGCGCACAACTGCGCCCTGGCCGAAATCCCGAGCTTCGGGAAGATTCGATAGAGGTGGGATCCGATGGTGCGGTGGGAGAGGAACAAGCCGCTCGCCGATCTCGCGATTCGACAGGCCCGCCGCCGCCAGCTCGGCGATCTGCAGCTCCTGCGCGGTGAACGCGAGCGCGTCACCCTTCTCGAAATTCTCGGGTCGGGAGATGTCCTGGCGCGGAAGATGGACCCGGCCAACGGTTACGAAGGGAGACGGCGGGAAGCAGCGGGCGCAGGCTGCAGCTTGCGCCCGCGCTCGAGCCCAGTGCCGCTTTGCGCGACTTGCGGCAGCGACGCCGGAGGCATGCGAGCCGCCTGCCCTTCGTCCCTTGCGAGCGTCATCGGCAGTGCCGCAGGGACGCGCGTCTACGTCGGACGCCGCTGTTCGCGGTCGCCTCGTGAGCGGCGACGTCGATCATGGGGGTGACTACGCCACTGCGTCCACTTCGCGTCGTGCCTGTGTGGCCAGGAAACGCTCGATCTCGGCGACGACTCGCTCCGGCTCGTCGAGCCAAGGCAGGTGCCCGGCGTCAGGGATGCGGACAAGGCGAACGTTGGGGTTCCCTTCGGCGATCACCTGCAATGCCTTCTCGACCTTGGGGCGCACGAAGACGTCACGCTCCCCTCCGAGGTACAAGGTCGGGACCTTCAGCGTCTGCCAGCGGTCGCCCAGGACGAGGTGACCGGCTCGCAGGCCGCGGCCCACGCAGCGGATCAGACTGAGGATGCTGTCGAGGTTCCGGCGGGTGTGGGCGACGTCGACGTCGAGGAACGCGTCCTCGAGGCGCTCGGGGTGTGCGACCTGGACTTGCCCCCAGAACTTCCGGTTCCCGTCGCGGGTCGGGTTGCGCATCAGGAGCCGGCCGAGCAACCGGCCGAGGAGCGGCAGGCTCATCAGGCGAAGCAGGAGTGGAGCGTCACGCGCCAGCCCGACGGGTGCGCCAACGAGCACGAGTCGCGAGACGCGCTCGGGCGTGTCCGACGCGAAGGCGGTCGCCCAGAGGCCGCCGATCGAATTGGCCGCGATGTCAGCCGTTGGGAGGTCGAGCGCGTCGAGGATGTCACGGAGGAACATGCGCGCGTGCTCGAGCAGGTCCACGCCTCGGTAGTCGAACGGCTCCGCCAGCCCGTGGCCCGGGCGGTCGACGGCAAGCACGCGCCTGTTCCGGGCGAGCGCTGACAGGATCGGCACCCAATCGAAGGCGCCGTCTCCTCCGCCATGCACGAGCAGCAGCGGCGGCCCGTCGCCGAGCTCGAGCAGCTGTGTCTCACCCTGCGACCAGCGGATTCGACGGACTCGAGCGTTGGGAGCGAACCGAGCGAGCAGCGCGGCCTGTGCCTTCGCGAGTTCCCGATCCAGCTCGGTATCCATGAGTCCCACCCTGGCCCCGTCGGTCGCTTGTCCAACAGGGCGAAGCTACGAGCGATTGGCCGTGTGGGCAATCGGGAGTTCTCCCCATGCCGCCAGCCCATGCTCCATCGCAAACAGCGCCGCCGCCGCCCGCGTCGAGACGCCGATCTTCGCGTAAGCGTGCTGGATGTGGCGGTCGGCGGTCTTGACCGAGATGCCCAGCGCGCGAGCTACCTGCTTGGTCTGCAGCCCTCGCGCAAGCAGGCCGATCACCTCGGCCTCGCGCTCCGTTAGCCCGCACGGGCGCTCGATCCTGGGTACCGCTTGCCCTGCCGCCTCGAGTACCGCAGCCACGGCGTCGGCGTCAAGCCGCCCGGCGCGGGCCTCCTCGCCGAGCACGTCCGCGGCACGCTCCGGCGCGAGCGGTTCGCGGTGCGGCCTGGGCTCGGTCATCGCATGGTAGGCGTCCGCGGCGGCAAGCAGACGCGCCCCAGGAGTCAGCATCGCGGCGGTCGCGCCGCGGTGGTAGCCGGAGCCGTCCAGTCGCTCGTGGTGGGCGCCGGCGATCGGGGCGAGCGCGGCAAGGAAGCTCGAGCGGGACAGAACCCGCTCGGTGTGATACGGGTGAAGCCTCACCTGCTCCCATTCGTCCGCCGACAGCGGACCCGGCCGGTTCCACGCGCGAGCGGGGACCGCGACCCGCCCCAGGTCGTGCACGAGCGCGGCGCGCCGCATCGCGCGGCGTTCAGGGGCCCCGAGGCGGCACCGCTCCGCCGCCGCCTCGGCCAGATCCGCGACACCCGCCGAGTGGCCGACGAAGGAGGGCGAGACGAGGTCGGCGAAGGCGCCCATCGCCGCCAGCGCACGATCGATCGCCTCCCCGTCCAGGGTTAGCCTCGGATATGGCTCGCACGCAAGCGTCTCCTCCCAAGCCGATGCCTCACGATCGCGCGCCAGGATCTCCGCCGCGTTGTCGGCGAGGCAGGCGGCGATCCGCGGGTCGAACGCGTCTCCCGCGCGCTCGCGGACGACCGCCGCCGCGCGCTCCACTCCGCCGAGGAGATGCTGGACGGCGGCGTCTCCAGCGACGTTGGCGATCCTGATGGCCAATGGGATCTTCTCCCGCTTGGCGCGGCCGAGCGGGCCCTTGCCGTCCCAGCGCTCGGTGAGAGTGAAGAAGAGGCCCTGCACCGGGCTCGGGAGGCCGAGCCGCTCGGCGAGCATCTCTCCCACCTCGCAGAGGGCGGCCATGTGCGGCTTGCTGGTCTTGGCCGCTTTCGGCAACCGGCGAGCGATCTGGATCGCTCGCACCGGCGGCGAGGTCTCCGGATCCGGAAGCGCGCGCACGACGCCGGCCAGGAACTCGCGCTGCGAGCCGAAGAAGACGGGCCCGAAGTTCGCCATCAGATCACCGCCGTAGATCTCGGCGGCGATCTCTGCATCCGCGGTGCAGCCGCAATAGGAGAGCAGGGAGGCGTAATAGGTCTCCGACGCCGTCTCCGGGTCGATCCCCGAGCCGCTCGCCCAGCCTCACCGCGATCCGCGTCGCGTGCAGACCGTGCTCGAACGGGAAACCCATGGCGAGGTCCGTCGCCAGACACAACGCCGCCACCACCTCCGCCGTGCGCACGCGCTCCGGGCCGGCGGATGCCTCGCTCGTCACGCGCCACAGTATCCAAGCCCTCCGCCGCGACGGCCAGCGGCGCTCCAGCGAGCGCCTCCGAGAAGCCTTCACACGGCTCAAAGCAGGCGGGGTGGGCACCGTCTATCGGTCGCATCGACATCCCTCCCTTCTGCATTCCCGCGGGAGCAAGCGCCCAGGTCCGGCCGCTCGGCACGCCCGCCGGACGAAACGCACCCGTCTCGGGCACTTGTGCATCACCAGCCGCGCTCGCGCTCGTCGCGCATTGCACAAGCGCGGGCATCACTCCCGCTTTCCACAGACGCAGAACTGATCCAGCGCCCGCGTCTCGTGCGACAGCGGAAGCTATGGGTGTGCCGTTAGGGGATCGCCTTACGGCGACCCGGTGCTGTTGCGCCTGTCTCTTGGTGCAACCAGTCAGGCGGCCCCATCGCACGTCCCGCCTGGCAAACGAGCTGAGATGGTGCTCGTGCCGTCAGGGACGGAGAGCGCCGGGATCATTTGCGGACGCGGAATCGAAGCATGGTGACCGGGCCCGACTGCGTGTTGCTGAACGGTTCCAGGTCGATCCTGCCGAGGCCTGGGGTCGAGAAGCGGACACCGTCGCCGAGCAGCACCGGCAGGACATACACCAGGATCTCGTCGACGAGCCCTCGCTGCAGGCACTGGCTGGCCACGTCGGCGCCGAGGATCTCCAGGTTCTTGCCGTTTGCAGCGTTGCGCGCCGTGGCGACGGCTTCCGCGATGTCGCAGGTGAGGAACGTGACCCCGGGGTCCGGTTCGTCCGGCGGCTCGTGGGTGAGGACGAACTTCGGCCCCCCCGTCGTAGGTGGTGTCCTCGTCGGCCATCTGCTTGCCGACCTCGTAGGTGCCCCGGCCGATGAGCATGGCGCCCGTGGCCGCCATGACCTCCGGGAACGCGGCCGCGCTCATGAGGTCGAGGATCCAGTCCATCGCGTGGTCGGGACCGGCGATGAAGCCGTCGAGCGACATCGCCCTGTTCACGACCACCTTGCCAGTGCCGGTGCTCGTGTCGCTCACGCGGTTCCTCGCAGGACTCCGGCGGGCTGGCGGGACAGACAGCGAGTCGTCTCCGCCCCAGCGGCGTCGGGAAGCGACACGTGAACGCCAGCACCGCGCCAGACGACGTAGTAGCCGGGACTATCCCCGAGCTTGGCGTGGTGGTGCGCCGTGACGTATCTCCAAAGGTCGTCGAGGCCGATGTCGAACACCTCGCTGTACCACGCACTCAGCGATGTCGAGGTTGCCCGGCGCATTCGGCGACCCTATCCGAGATATGCGAGTGGCACCGGCCCCGGGGCGCCGCGAGGGTGCTCGGCAGAGTGGGTGGACCCCGCCTCGTGAGGGACCCAGAGTACCTGCGGATGGGCTCACTTCCACGGGAAATAGCTCAGCGCCCACTCGTCCCGCACGCCGAACGTCAACCGGGGCCGGACGCGAACCCATCGACCGCTCGCCGACTAGAGCGGGCGGACGTCCCGCAAGGGATCGGCCAAGACGGAGTTCTCCAGCCGCTAGGGCCGATCATCCGCGTCGACGCGCCGGCGGGCCGACGGCGGCGGATCGTCGAACTCGTCGTGGCGGCGGAACCAGAACGACCCCGGCGCCCGCGGCCAGCCCTCGGGCAAGTCCTCGTCGTCGGACTGCCCGCCATAGGGCGTCAAGGACCACAAGCTCCAGAGGCTGCCGATCCATTGGACCATCGCTCCGTGCTGCAGGAAGTAGGTGCGGTAGACGTCGTTGCCGTCGCGCAGGAAGACGTTGAAGCCGAACCACTCGTCGACCCCGAAGTCAGCCGAGAAGCGCTCGCTGCGGATCGTGTACCAGGGCACGTCCGTCCAACCCATGCGCTCGGCGTAGCGGCGGAGGTTCGCCTGAGGTGCCGGCGATGCCATCGCGAAGGTGATGTCGCGAGCATGCAGGAGGCCGAGCTCGGGGATGCCGTCGGCGACGGACGAGCAGCCAACGCACCCGGCGTCGGGCCAACCGTCGACACCCTCCTCGAAGAAGAACCGGTAGAGGATCAGCTGGCTGCGCCCGTCGAACAGCTCGGGCAGTGACCGCCGCCCGTCAGGACCCTCGAACGCGTAGTCGTGCTCCACCCGCACCATCGGCATGCGCTTCCGTGCGGCGGCGAGCTCGTGCATCGCGGCGGCGACGGTCTGCTCGCGCTCGAGCAGGGCCGTCAGCGCCGCGTCCCACTCGTTCTGACTGACGACAGGCGGACGAGCGAGAGTCGGCTCGGTTTTCCCATACTTCGGCATCGTGGTCTCCTGGTGTCGTGGGCCGCGCGTGTCGAGGCCCCTTCACCTCGTGAGCGGAGCCGGCCGGGCCTTCTCGGCATCGAATCACACATTCAACGCCCAGATCATCGCGTAGCGGGAATCCCTCCCGGCACCCCGCCGCTGCTGAACGGAGGCATCCGTCGGTGCCCGATTGACGTGTGCCGTAAGACTGGTTCGTTGATCTGTGCCGGTCACGGGGCGTCAAACGAGACACTCTGGCTCTCCCCTCGGCACCCGGAGCAGGCGTCCGTACCGGCCCGCTTGCGGCTCCCGCCCTGGACGAGGGGCAAGTGCCAAGGTGGACAGTGCTGCTTCTCGACGCGAGCGGGAGCGGCGGGGGCGGGTGCCGGTGGTCGGCCGGCGTTAGAGCCCGGAGTCCGGTGGTGGCTGGGATCATTGGCGCGCGCCGTGAATGGACGGTGTCGATGATCTCGGCGTTGTCGATGCCCTGCAGATAGATGGAGGTGACGCCGAGGTTCGGCGCGTGGTTTCGGTGACGCCGTCGTCGATGAACTGTGCCGAGCCTCGGACCTCGACGCCACGCAGCGGCGGCTCGGACTCGGCCACCAAGATCGTCGCTCTCGGTACACGCAACGCGGCGCCTCCGAGCCGCCACCGCCTCTCGCTTTGCGCGATGGGCGGAAGCGCACGACTGTGGGGCCATCGATGATTTTGGCGCGGCGCGCCGGTCTTGACACACGGGAGTCGACAGCCGGCGACCGACGATCGAAGAGCTGCCTACGCTGATGTGAGCAACGGCCGAAGGAGCACACAATGCCCGAGACCAAGACTGGAACGCGGGAGGAATGGCAGGCGGCTCGCGACGAACTCGCGAAGCTCGAGGCCGAGCACGCCGAGCTCGGCCGCAAGGTGACCGAGCAGCGCCGCCGGCTCCCGTGGGTTCGGGTCGAGAAGGAGTACGTCTTCGACACCGAGGACGGGAAGAAGCCGCTCGCTGAGCTCTTCGACGGGCGCTCGCAGCTACTCGCCTACAACATCATGTATGGGCCTGATTACGAGCTCGGCGCCTGCCCGGGGTGCTCGAACCTCGGCGATGAGCTGGACGCCGCGCGCCTGCATCTGGCCCACCGCGACGTGACGCTGATCTGCTTCTCGCGTGCGCCGATTGACCGCCTCGTCGCCTACAAGCAACGGATGGGCTGGCAGTTCCCGTACGTCTCGACCAACGGAACGGAGTTTCCGTTCGAGTTCGGGCTCGCCCTCACCCCGGAGCAGGCGCGGGAGATCCCCGAGGTCAACGAGATACTCGCCGATCCGCCCGAGTGGCTCCAGGAGTGGGGGCGGCAGGTCGGCGCCGAGCTCGAGGACGGCCTGCGCGAGAACCCGAGCTTCATCGCCTTCGCGCGCGACAACGGAACCGTGTACCACACCTACACAGTGTCGGCGCCCGACCCGTTCGTCGCGCCATACCACTCGTTCCTGCTCGCGCGCACGCCGAAGCCGGAGCCTGAGGAGCCCCGCGCCTGGCGCAAGGACGAGTACCCGGACTGAACGCGGCAGTCATCCTCTGTCTCGCCCCCGCGCTGTCTGAAGGAGGGAAAGTGACGATTCGAGAGATGCTCGAGACGCATCCGCAGCCGGCCAGCCGCGATCGCGATGTGGTCGTGCGCTGTATCGAGGCCTGTATCGACTGCGCCGCCACGTGTACGAGCTGCGCCGATGCCGACCTCGGCGAGAGCGACCTGCAGGAGTTGGTGCGCTGCATTCGCCTTTGTCTCGACTGCGCCGACCTGTGCGAATCCACCGGCCGCATCGTGACCCGCCAGACCGCATCTGACGTTGGCGTGGCCCGCGCAGCGGTTGAGGCCTGCGTGGTGACATGCCACGCATGTCGCGAAGAGTGCGAGCGCCACGCCGAGCACCACGAGCACTGCCGCATTTGCGCCCAGGTGTGCAGCCGCTGCGAGCAGGCATGCAGCGACTTGCTCGAATCCATCGGCTGAACGGAAGGCAGGCTGCCAGAACGGGCGCAGTCCGACGTCGACGCCGAGACCCAGCCGCTCGCTGAGTTTCGCTTTGCGCGGAGGCTGTTGCGCAACGCGTCGGACGTGGGGCGGCGGCGGCGGGGCGTTGCCTCGGTCCGGCTTGCTGAATGGACGGGACCCGCGGTGCCACGCCGAGGCGGGCGGATTCAGCGGCGCGGGCGCGCGGCGGTCGCCCGGACGTAGCCGGCGATCACGGTCACACCGGCCAGCAGCGCCGGCGCGGCCAGCAGCGCCTCCTCGACGGGGATGCCTGCGATGTGGGCGAGCACGTCAGAGTGTGTGGTCGTACTTGTCGTGCCAGCCTCCCCAGGTGTAGGGCGGGGTCTGCGGCCAGTCCTCGGGGATCCTCCCACTCCTCCTGCGGCCGTAGGGTGATGTCGAGGAAGCTCCAGGTCAACCCAGCGCCTCGTCGCCACGGGCGTCGATGAAGTACGTGCGGTAGACCTCGTCGCCGGTCGCGCAGAAACACGTTCGTGCCGTGCCACTCCGCGACGTCGTGGTCGGCGTCGAAGTCGTCGCGCAGCGTGTACCAGGGGAACTCCCAGCCCATGTGCTCGCGATAGCGCTGCAAGTGCTCCTGCTCGCCGCGGCTGACGCCGACAAAGCGGGTGTCGCGCTCGCGCAGGTGCAGCAGGTTGCTCAACTGATCGGCGTACATCGAGCAGCCGGGGCAGCCGCGCTCCGGGTAGACGTCCATGTCCGGATCCATGAAGAACCGATACACGACGAGCTGGCGGCTGCCGTCGAAGAGTCGAGCAGCGTCGCGTCCCCGCCGCCGGGCGCGGTGAAGCGATAGTCCTTCTCCACGCGGATCATCGGCATGCGGCGGCGCTCGGCCGCAAGGGCGTCACGCGCGCGGGTGTGCGCCTTCTCCCGCTCGAGCAGCCCCTCGCGCGCGGCGCGCCACTGCTCACGGGTAACGATGTCGGGTTTGGCAGTGCTCATCGGGGTCTCCTTTGGTGTCGTGGGCCGCGCCTCTCGTGGCCCTTCACCTGGTGAGCGGACCAACGAAGCTGTCTCGCAAGTCACCGGCCATGGGTCGTGCTGGAATCTCTTTGAGCGGTGGGCCGGCTTCGAGGACGGTGGCTACGAATGCGAGTAGGCAGCCCTCAGGGCCAACAGCGTCGCCGGTAAAGAACACGCCGTCTCGCAGGTGGCCAAGATCACTGGGTGATCTCGAAGGCCTCCTCGAGCCGCTGTCGCTCGCGCGGATCGAGCTGGTCCACGTAGGCTTGGATTCCCTCACGGTGGGCCCCGTCCAGGATGGCCACCAGCTCTCGGCCGTGCTCGGTGAGCGAGTATCGACGTCGTTCCTCGTGCAAGTACCCACGCCCGCGTAGAGCGTGGATCGTGGGATATGCCGCGTCAAGCGAAAGGCCACTGATGTCGGCGAGGTCGCTCACACTGCTGGGGCCGTCCTTGGTGCTCAGCGCGAGGAGCAGACGCAGGTCCTCGAACGACAGCTCGAGCTTCTCGGCCCACGCGGCGATCCGCGTCCAACCGATTAGATCTACGCGGCGCAGCCGCTTCGCAATCGCCTCGACGAGCGGTTCGCTCGAGCGTGGGAGCGGGCTTTCGGCCATGGTTACTGCTGCGCGCGGTCGACCTTGATGTCCTGAAGCATCCACCGCGAGCTCATCATTAGTCAAGGAGGCGTCGTAGCGCAGAGTCGTCGCGCGAAGCAGAAGCGAGCACCCCCGCCGCAGGAAGGCACGCTTTCCTTCGGCGCGCGGCTTCGACCCCCGACTTGGGTCCTGGTAGTAGCCATCCGCGGCGCACCTAGGGCGCCGGGCGGTCCTCGCGGGCGATCTCCTCGCGGTACCGCGCGTCGTTTGCACTGATCGAGCGCGCCTCGGCCAGGGCACGTTCCAGGTCGCCCGGCGGGATCATGACCGCGCCAGAGGAGTCGGCGAACACGTACTGGCCCGGGATCACCCCGACGCCGCTCAAGACCACGGGTACGTTCGCCTGAAACGGTGTCACCTCGCCTCCACCCCACCGGGTCGCCTCGCCCGCGCAATAGGTGGCAAAGTCATATCCGGCCAGCTCGTCGAAGTCGCGGAGGCGCCCGTCGGTGAGCACACCTGCGAGACCATGGCGCTGAAGGCGAGAGAGCTTCGTTCCACCACCCATCGACACATCGGTGTAACCGTTGGAGGCGAGCACCAGGACCTTGCCGGCAGGGTCATTGCCAACCGCCTCGTAGAAGAGGTTGGCGAGGTTGTAGCGCTCGGGATCAAGCGAAGCCGAACAGCTCGGGAAGTATGAGATGGTCACCGCGGGGCCGAACAGGACCCGACCCGGCGTCGGGCTGACGAGATCGAGGATGTGGCAGCGGTGGCGATGCAGTCGACCCATGGCGTCGACGAGGTCCGCACACTTGAGGCCCTCTACGGCCGACGCATGGTCCATCGAGATGAGTGCGTTTCGTTCGGCCGGTCCTCTGTGTGGCTCATCGGGGTCCGTGCAGGACCTCGCGGGCGTCATGCGCGTCCCGGGGGCTGACCACGATGTTGTAGGGCCCCACGGTCCCCAGGCCGTCACCTGCCCCGGCCCCGCGGTTGGTCAACTGGGGCACGCACTCGATGCCGGCGCCGCGCAGAAGCGAGCAGAGCAGCTCGGCCTCGGGCTCGCTACCCGCGACCTCAACCACGACCCAGTCGTCGGCGCGAGTCATCATCAACCCCCTAACAGCGGACCAGCGCCGCGATCCTCTGGGTGCACGCCCCCGATCGGTCGTCGACCGCGGTCTTTCGGTCCGGCCAACGAGTGGCGGGCACGCGACGGCGGAGCTGGGCGAGGTTCTCCTGGATGGTTGGTTACGAATGTCGCCATCGCTTACCCGAACGTGAACGCGTACGCCTCGGCGCCGGGCTCGAGGAACGTGATCTTCAGCGTGCGCTCGCGGACCGCGTCGTGCTCGCGCACGAGCTGGTACATGCGGCCGTCCTGGAGCAGGCCGTTTCCGTCCTCGTCGACGTCCACGCCGTGTGACGGGCCCGGAGCCTCGCCGTCGAGCAGCACGCGGAAGGGAATCGGCCCTCGCGCGCCGGGAGACAGCACGAGATGCGCGTCGCGCGCCTGGAAGCGGAAGGCGATGCTGCCGCCGGCCTGGTCGAGCACGACGTTCTCACGCCCGATCGTCCACTCGCCGGCGAGCGCCCAGTGGTTGAGAGAGGTGCCGGGGAACTCGTAGGCGTGGCGTTCGTCGAGCGCGGCGCCGTCCGGTGACGCGAACCGCTCGCCGCGCCCGTAGCCGAGATACGTCTCGGGCGTGCCGCAGGTGCTCCCAGTCGGCCGCCGCCTCGACGCCGACCCCTTCGACGGAGACGAGCTCGCGCTCGACGCCGAGCAGCCGCTGGATGACGCGCTCCGACTCCTCGTAGCGTCCCTCGCCGAAGTGCTGGTCGCGGATGACGCCGTCCCGGTCGACGAAGTAGAGCGCCGGCCAGTAGTGGTTGGTCGAAGGCGCTCCAGATCTCGTAGTCGTTGTCGACCGCGACCGGGTAGTCGATCCCCCGCTCCCTCGTCGCCTGCCGCACGCAGGTCGATCTCGTGCTCGAACGAGAACTCCGGCGTGTGGACGCCGATGACGACCAGCCCGTCGTCTCGGTACGCCTGCGACCACGCGCGGACGTACGGCTCCTGGCGCAGCCAGTTGATGCACGTCAGCGTCCAGAAGTTCACGAGCACGACGTGGCCGCGCAGCTCGGCGGGACCGAGTGGCTCGGAGTTGAGCCACTCGGTCGCCCCGCCGAGCGAGGGCATGTGCAGCCGCTCGTAGACGGTCATCTACCGAAGCGACCTGAAGCCCGCGCGGAGCTCGGCGGAGAACAGCTCCGGCTGCTCCCAGGCGGCGAAGTGACCGCCCTTGTCGACTTCGTTGAAATAGATGAGCTTGGGATAGGCGCGCTCGGCCCAGCTCCGGGGCGCCTGGTACTGCTCGCTGGGGAAGACCGTCACGGCAACCGGGATGTTCACGCCCTTGGCGTCGAAGAAGCCGCCCTTGTATTCCCAGTAGAGGCGGGACGCGGAGACCCCTGTGTTCGTCAGCCAGTAGAGCGTGATGTTGTCGAGGACCTCGTCCCGCGTCAGCTCGCCCGTCGCGCTCTCGGTCCGCTCCAGCGCGGAGACCACCGCGGCGGCGGGCTGGGCGTCAGCGTCGTTGTGGTCAAGAAGCCACGCAGCCAGCCCGACCGGCGAATCCGCGATGCCGTACAGGGTTTGCGGGCGCGCCGCCATCATGTGGGCGTACTCGACCTGGCCGTACGTTCTGATCAGCTGGTCGTACGCGCGCCGTTCCTCGGCTGAGAGACCGGATGGCGGCGGGTCGCCGGCCGCGAGGCCTTGTCCACGTCGGCCGGAACGGTCGCAGGCATGTTGGTGTGGATGCGCGAGCAGTCCCTCGGGTGCCTGCACGCCCATCTGATCGACGACGAACGCGCCCCAGTCGCCGCCCTGGGCGACGTAGCGGCGTGTAGCCGAGGCGCTTCATCAGCTCCGCCCAGGCGCGCCCCATGCGCTCCGGGCCCCAGCCGGTGCCCGTCGGCTTGCCGGAGAACCCGTAGCCCGGCATCGACGGAATCACGACATGGAAGGCGTCGTCTGCGCTCGCGCCGTGCGCCGTCGGATCGGTCAGCCGATCGATGATCTTCAGCTGCTCGATGATCGAGCCGGGCCATCCGTGATTGACGACGAGCGGCAGCGCGTCGTCGTGCTGCGAGCGAACGTGGATGAAGTGGATGTCGAGGCCGTCGATCTCGGTGATGAACTGAGGGACGGCGTTCAGCTCCGCCTCACACCTGCGCCAGTCGTACTCGGTCGCCCAGTAGCGCGCGAGCTTCTGCATCGTCGCCAGCGGCACGCCCTGCGAGTCATCTGGGACAGTCTCCTTCTCGGGCCACTGCGTGGCCTCGATGCGCCGGCGGAGATCGTCTAGAGCCTCATCGGGGATGTCGACGTGAAATGGGCGTATCTCGACGGCGGTGTCGACGGTGCTGCTCATCACGACCTCGCTTCGCGGAGTGACCTGAACGCAGCTCGCACCTCGGTGGTGAAGAGCTCCGGCTCCTCCCAGGCGGCGAAGTGGCCGCTGCGGTCGACCACGAGCCGCGTCGAGGAGGTCCCCGTGTTCGTGAACCAGGTGAGCGTGATGTTGTCCAGGACCTCGTCCCGCGTGAGGTTGCCGACAGGCGTCTGTCGACGAACGCGTGGGTGATATAGACCGGCCGGGGGTCGGAGCCGAGAAGATTCGCCTCGCCGGGGGCTGATGCGAAGCGGACAGTCATCCTACACCCGGCCCCAAAGCATCCCTATTCGGCCGACGAAGTTGCCCAAGGCGCGAGAACGGCAACGACGCTACCGCGCGGCTCGGGCACGTGGCTAGGGCCGGCGGTCGCTGCGAGAACCGCCGCCGCGTCACGGGCGCACCTCGAAGACCATGTTGAACGGGGTTTCGGCGGCGCTGGCGGAAGCGCGTGAAGCCGGCCTCGCGTCACGACCTCGGCGATCCGGGCGGGCCCGGCCTGGGCGCCGAGCGCGAGGCCGACGTCCTGGGAGAGCGACGCCGGGGTGCACAGCAGCGTCGAGAAGCCGTAGTAGGCGCGGCCGACCGGGTTGAGGTTGTCCTCGACGCGGTCGCCGGCGGCGGGCTCGACGATCATCCAGGTGCCGTCGGGAGCGAGCGTGAGCGGACGTGGCGGGCCGCGCCGACGGGGTCGCCCATGTCGTGCAGGCAGTCGAACATCGTCACGAGGTCGTAGCCGCTCGCCGGCGTACTCGGCGCCGGGGCGGCCTCGAAGCGCACGCGGTCCTCGACGCCGGCCTCGCGTGCCCGCCGGCGCGCCGTCTCGATCGAGCCGTCGTGGTAGTCGGAGCCGACGAACGTCGAGTTCGGGAAGGCCCGGGCCATGAGGATCGTCGAGGCGCCGTGGCCGCAGCCGACGTCGGCGACGCGGGCGCCCTCGCTCGAGCTCGCTCGACGACGCCGTCGAGCGCGGGGAGCCATGAGTCGAGCAGGTTGGCGTTGTAGCCGGGCCGGAAGAAGCGCTCGCAGCCGTCGAAGACGTGGTGGTTGTGCTCGTGCCAGCCGACCCCGGCGCCGGTGCGGAACGCGTCGGTGATCCGCGGCGAGTCGAGCACCGAACCGAGCGCGATCTCGAAGAAGCCCGGCAGGTAGGCGGGGCTGTCCTCGTCCGTGAGCGCGACCGCCTGCTCGGGCGGCAGGCTGTAGCGGCCCTCGCCGGGTCGTAGTCGACGTAGCCGCCGGCGGCCTGGGCGTTGAGCCACTCGCGGACGTAGCGCTCGGCGGTGCCGGTCCGCGCGGCCAGCTCGCCGGCGTCAGCGCGCCGGCGCCCGGCGAGCGCTCGGTAGAGGCCGAGCCGGTCGCCCATGACCACGAGCGCGGCGTTGAGCGTGGCGCCCACCTCGTCCACGGCGCGGAACACGAACTCGTCGAGCTTGTCGGCGTCGACTCCGGCTTCGTCGATGGTCGTCATCTGAATCGCTCCTTGGATCTGGGGGTGTTAGTAAGCACGATCGTTCGCACTTAGATCGCTGATAGTACGTCCGGTCGTGCTAAGTTGTCAAGCGAACCCGGCAGATCTCGAAGATGGCCACCTTTCCCGCACGCAAGCGACGCACCCGCGCGGACGGCGAGCGCAGCTACCGCAAAATCCTCGATACCGCCGCCCGGCTCGCCACCATCGAGGGGCTCGAGGGTCTGTCCATCGGCCGCCTGGCCGGCGAGATCGGGATGAGCAAGGCGGCCTGTACGCCCATTTCGACTCCAAGCAGGATCTGCAGCTCGCCACCGTCGGCGCCGCCGAGGAGGTGTTCAGCGCCGAGGTCGTCGCGCCCGCGATGGAGGTTCCGGAGGGGCTCGCGCGCCTGGAGACGCTCTGCGAGCGCTACCTGTCCTACGTCAAGCGCGGCATCTTCCCGGGCGGCTGCTTCTTCGCTCTCCACCGCCGCGGAGTGGGACACCCGCGGCGGACCGATACGCGACCGCGTGCGCGCGGTGCTCGCCGGCTGGACCGATCTGCTGGAGGCCAATGTGCGGGAGGCTCGCCGGCAGGGTGATCTGGCGAAAACGTCGACACCGGGCAGCTCACCTTCGAGATCAACGCCCTGCTCCACGAGGCCAACGGCCAATACCTGCTCTTCCGTGACGGCGCCGCGCTCGACCGGGCGCACGCCGCGATCGACGAGCGGCTGTCGTCTCAGCCGGCGAAGCGTTCCGGCTCACGCGCGAACTCGCCTGCACAGGTCAGGGTGCAGAAGAAGTAGGCGGTGCCTTCGTGGAGGAGCCGGCCGGCCGCGCGGTCAGGGTCGACCGCCATTCGACAGACGGGGTCGACCGGTAGCCGGCCCTGTGCGGACTCGTTCTGGCGGACTGCGGCGAAGATCTCGACGGGGTCCCGGACGCCGCGCAGCACCTGGCGCCCGCGCGACTCGTAGAAAACGCATTCGAGGTCAGGCGCCAGCGCGGCGGTACCGCCGGTCACGAGGACCTCGCCGCCGCTCGCGAGCCCGGATACGCGTGCGGCGAGATTGACGGTCGCTCCGAAGTAGTCGCCATCGCGCTCGATGGCGGGCCCATGGTGGAGGCCGACCCGCACGGCCGGGGCGCCGTGGCCACGCATCAGCCCGTGCGTCAGGTCGATCGCGAGCAGGATTGCCTCGCCCGGGTCCGGAACGCGCAGCATGAGGGCGTCGCCGATCGTCTTGACGTGAGCGGCGCCGGCGGGCAGCTCGCCTCTCACCGCCTCGGAGAAGTTCGCCACGAGTGTCGCCGCCTGCTCGTCCCCATGAGCCTCCGTCAGGGCGGTGAACCCGGCGATGTCTGCGAACACGAAGGTGGCGTGCATGGTGGCGGTCATGCGCAGCCGCAATGATCCCGCAATGGTCCCTGAGGTCCGGACGTGGCTGGAAGCTCGCGCCGACGAGATGGCCGCGCTGCTCGAGGAACTGGTCTCGATCAACACCGAGAATCCGCCAGGGCGCGGGCTCGGGCGCTGCGCATCGGCCCTGGCCGGCGCCATGGAAGAGCTCGGCTTCGGGCCCGAGCTGATCGAGCCGGAGCAGGGCGGCGAGCTCGAGGACCCGCGCATCGTGCGCGGCGGTGTCGGTGACGGGTCGCGGACGATCTACTTTCACGGGCACTTCGACGTCGTCCCGGCGCAGAGCCCCGCGCAGTTTCGCCCCGAGCGCCGTGACGGCCAGATCATCGGGCGCGGCTCCGCGGACATGAAGGGCGGTCTGGTCAGCATGCTCTACGGCGCGGCCGCGGCGCGTGAGCTCGGGTTGCTCGGCGATACGCCGGATTGTTTTCCATTTCGTATGCGACGAGGAAACGGGCAGCGCGGTGGGGTCGGGTCACCTGCGCGCGGCCGGGCTGATCGACCCGGAGGCGGTTGCCATGCTGACCGCGGAGCCCACCGGCGGCGTGATCTGGCATGCGTGCCGAGGCGCGATCACCCTGCGGGTGCAGGTCGCCGGGCGCGAGGCGCACGTCGGCCACGTGCACCAGGGCGTCAACGCGTTCGAGCACCTCATCCGCTTGGCCGAGCCGCTCACCGCGCTCTCTCACGAGCTGCTGAACGAGCGAACGAGCTTTCCTGTCGAGAGCGAGGAGGCGGGAGGGTCGATGCTCGTGGTCGGTGGGCAGGCCGGCGCCGGCGCAAACTTCAACGTCGTGCCCGGGTCCGCCTGGTTCTCGATCGATCGCCGCTTCAATCCCGAAGAGGACCTCGAACAGGAGCTGAACCGCCTGACGGACCTGATCGACGACGCCGCTGCCGCCGCCGGCGCCGAGGTGACCATCGACGTCTTGCAGAAACAGCCCTCCGGCAGCACGGACCGGTCGCACCCGGTTGCCAGGTCACTCGCGGACAGTGTCGAGACGATCGAAGGCACTGCCCCGACCTTCCTGATGTGCCCAGGGGTCCTCGACACGCGCTGGTACTCCCAGCTCGGCATTCCGGCCTTCGCCTATGGTGGCGGCCGGCTCGACGTGTCGCACGGCCCCGCCGAGTTCATCGACGAGGGCGCCATGAATCGCTGCGCCGCGGTGTACGCCTTGTTCGCGGCTCGGGCCGGGCGGTAGCCTCCGAAAATGGCCCAGATGGAAGGTGCGAGCACCCAGGTGCTCGTGGTGGGCGCCGGCCCCACCGGGCTGCTGTTGGCGGTCGAGCTGGCGCGGCGCGACGTGCCGTGCCTCCTCATCGATGCGCTCGACGCCCCCCGAGGCTGGGACCGCGCGACGGTTGTGCACGAGCGGTCGCTGGAGATCTTCGAAGGCCTGGGGTTCACGGACCGGCTGGTCGCCCAGGGCGTGAAGACCCGGGGCGCGCGCTTTCACTCCGACGGCGAGAGTCCTCGCCGAGCTGCCGTTCGACCTCACGGCCAGCCGCTACGGCTTTCAACTCGGGATCTCCGAGGAGGTCACGGAGTCGATGCTCACCGAGTCTCTCGAAGCACACGGCGGCTCGGTAACCCGCTCGACCAAGCTGGTCGGGCTGTCGCCGGAGAGGACACCGTGACCGCGACCCTCGAACGTGACGGTAGGCGCGAGGAGGTGGTCACGCAGTGGGTCGTGGGATGCGATGGGGCGCACAGCGTCGTTCGCGACGCGGCCGGGATCGAGTTCCCCGGCACCGACATCGAAGGTCAGTGGGCTGTCTTCGACGCCGCCGTCGAGGGGTGGAACTCCGGCTACGACCTCGTCTTCGCGCACCTCGACCAGCCGCCGGTGATCCTCACTCCCTTGCCGCACCGTCGCTGGCGCATCTACCTGCGGCCGACGTCCGACGAGAGCGATGTCGTCGCCGAGGCCGCAGAGGTGCTGGCGAGTTACGTGCCGAAGGTCAGCCTCAACGAGGTAGCGAGCCCGAGCAGGTTTCGCTGCCACTCACGTGTTGCCACCCGCTACCGGACGGGTCGCGTGCTGGTCGCGGGCGACGCGGCGCACGCCTGCACCCCGGCGGAGGGCCACGGGATGAACACCGGTCTCCAGGACGCGTTCAATCTCGGCTGGAAGCTCGCCATGGTGTGCCGGGGAGAGGCGGGGGCCGGCCTCCTCGACACCTATGAGACCGAGCGGCGACCGGTGGCCGAACTGGTCGTCGCATCGGGCGCAGCCGCCGAGAGCGCCCACTCGCTGACCGACGCGGGCGAGCGAGCCGCACGCGACACCGAGATCCGCCGGGCGATGGCGGATCCAGACGTGGCACACCACGAGGCGGCGGCCGCCTCGGAGATCGACCGCGTGTACCCGAGGTCGCGGACGGTGGCGGGCGATGACGGCTCGCCCCTCGCGCCGGGCATGCTGCTCCCGGATACGACGCCGGTCGAACCCGCGCGCGGCGACCCGCAGCCGCTGCACGAGCTGACCCACCGTCCAGGCCACACTCTGATCGTCCTCGGCGGGCCACAGGCAGACCCCGGCCGCGTGGGCGAGCTGGTGGCCGAGCTCGAGCGGCACGTGGGCCCGGTCGTCGACGCGGTCGTCGGCCTGTCCACCCGTCCCGGCGGCGCGCCGGTGGGGAGGATCGACGAGTCGGTGGCGGCGCAGCTCGGGGTCGTCGACCTCACTGTCTTGGCGGTACGCCCCGACCGCTACATCGGCCTGCGCGACGACAGCGGCGATCCACGAGCCGTGGAGAACTACCTCAGCGGGCTGGTGTCGTAGCCGAGAGGGGAATCTCGGCTCGCACCTCTGTGCCCTCGCCGGCCGGACTGAGCACCTCCAAGTCCCCGTCGAGGGCGGACACTCGGTCCGACAGTCCGCGCAGGCCTGAGCCTTCCACCGCATCCGCACCGCCCACCCCGTCATCCGAGACCTCGACCACGATCGTGTCCCCAACTCGCCGCACCGCGACCGTCGCGCGCTCCGCGCGCGCGTACTTGGCGACGTTGGTGAGCGCCTCGGACACGACGAAGTAGACGGCCGTCGCCACGGCGTCGGGCAGGCGCTCGGGCGCGTCGTAGTCAATGTCAACCGGGATGGGCGCTCGGCTTGCGAGCGCCCTTAGTGCCGGTACCAGCCCGCGGTCGGTCAGCACCGCTGGATGGATACCGCGCGCGAGCTCGCGCAGCTCGTCGAGGCTCGCCTGCAGCTCGGCGGTGGACTCGTCCAGCAGCTTCGAGACCTCGGGCTCGGACGCGGCCTTCGCGCGCGCCATCCGCAGTTTGACCGCGAGGGCCATCACGAGGCGGGACTGGGCCCCGTCATGCAGGTCGCGCTCGAGCCGGCGGCGCTCGGCGTCGCCAGCCTCCACGACACGGCGCGCGATGCGGCTCCGTTCCTCGGCGACCGCGATACGCGCCGTAGCTTCGCGCTCGCGCTCCGCGAGACTGGCACGCAGTTCCGCAGCTACCACCTGCTCGGCACGCTCGCGCAGTGCGAACCCGCCCAGCCAACCGATCACGAACAGGAGAGGAGTGAAGATCAACTGGCCGGTGGCGCCCTCGGGGTCGTTGTAGGCGACAATCGCCGCCCCGCTCACCACGATCGCCAAGCCGAGCCGCGCCTGAGCCGAGTCGCGGAGGTTTCCGAGCAAGAACGCGGCGGCCACTCCGGCGACGGTTGCGGTGGGGGTGAAGGGCACCAGCCGGCCATCCACGAACGAGAGCCCCGCGGCCAGCAGCCAGACCGACGCAGGCGCCGCGAACGGGAAGCGCCGGCGCGCGAGCAGGGGCAACATGAAGAACGCGATCGCGGGTGCCGCGAACCAGCGTGGCGTCTCGGGCTCGCCCAACGGCTCGTGCCGCAGAGCGACCTCGAGCGCGCTTTCGGCCGCTGCGAGGACGATCAGCACGTCGAGCCAGTAGGTGCGCGCGAGGGGCCAGACTCGGCTCACCTGCTGAACGTACTGCACGGCTGCGAGCGCCGCTCGCGGCGCCGCCGCGCTCAGGCGGTGGCTCCCGGCAGCGGCTCGGCTTCCGCCGCGCCGGCATCTCTCAGGTACTGGTGGATGAAGGCGATGGCCATGCTGCCCTCGCCGACCGCGGCAGCCACGCGCTTCACCGGGCCCAACCGCACGTCGCCACAGGCGAAGATGCCGGGGACGCTCGTTTCCAGGAGGTACGGGTCGCGCTCGAGCGTCCAGCGCCCCGCCGCCCGCATGTCGGTCCCGGTGAGCACGTAGCCGTTGTGGTCGAGCGCGATCTCGGGCGGAAGCCATGCGGTCTCGGCATCCGCGCCGATGAAGATGAACAGCCCGCCGCACTCGAGGCGTGACGTCGCGCCGGTCTCGGACTCGCGGACGTCGATCGCCTCCAGCGAGAGCTCGCCGTGGACGGCTGTCACCTCGGTCCGGAACATCGTGCGAATGTTCGGCCGTACGGTGAGCTGGTCGATGAGATAGCGCGACATGCTCTGCTCCAGACGGTCCCTGCGGCACAGGATCGTCACGCTGCGTGCGTGGGTTGAGAAGAACAGCGCGGCCTGCCCTGCCGAGTTGCCGGCGCCGATGATGTGAACGTCGAGGCCGTGGGTGTTCGGCGCCTCGCTACGCGCGGCCCCGTAGGAAATGCCCTTCCCGGCCAAGCGGTCGAACCCGTCGATCGACAGCTGCCTCCACGCGACTCCGCAGGCGAGAATGATCGTCCGCGCGCGCAGCACGTCTCCACCGTCCAGATGCAGCTCGCGGGTGGCGGGGTCGATCCGCGAGATCGACCGCGTGACGAGGATCTCGGCGCCGAGTCTCCGGGCCTGCTGCAGCGCACGGCTCGCCAGCTCGTCTCCCGACACCCCGGACGGGAAGCCGAGGTAGTTCTCGATCCGGGCCGACGTGCCCGCCTGGCCGCCCGGCGCCTCCCGCTCGACGACGATCGTCCTCAGACCCTCCGATGCTCCGTACACGGCGGCCGCGAGACCAGCGGGGCCCGCGCCCACGATCACCGTGTCGTACTCCGCGGCGTCGGCCTCGGTGCCCAGGCCGAGCAGTTCGGCGACCCTGCGGAGTTGTGGCCGGATCACGGTCTTGCCGTCGACGACCCGAATCGCCGGCCAGTCGGCGTCGGGCGGCAGCGGGCCGCCCCACGTGCCCTCGGCATCATCCGACTCGGGCGTGAGCCACTCGAACGTGATCTGGTTGCGGTCGAGGAAGCGCCGCAGCTCGGCGCAGGACGGATCCCAGCGATGCCCCACCAAGATGGCGCGCGGGGGCGGCGGCTCCGCCGCGATCCCCTGCAGCCCGCGGGATCCACCCATCCTGTGCGCCGCGAGCTGGCCGACCTCGGTTGCCACCTCCGGCACCACAGCCGCGACCGCGTGGTAGTCGCGAGCCTCGATACGCATGACCCGCGACGCCTCGGCGGCGCGAAAGCCCACCGGGAACACCGTCCCGAGCACGATGGGCACCTCGCCGAAGACGTCGCCCGACTCACGTTCGCCCAGGACGCGCTCGATCCCGTCGATGACCCTGACCGGCTCGATTCGTCCCTCCAGCACGGCGAACAGTGCGCGCTCGCTCCCCTCGTGCGCCGCGTACTCGCCCGCGACGAGGCTCACATCCGCCGCCACCCGCGAGAGATGCTCACGTTGCCGCAGGTCGAGACCCGCGAACAGCGCGACGTCACCGATCTCTTCGGGAGTTACCAAGCTCGAGTCCTTGTCGCCCAACGGGACCAGGGCAGGTGCCGCGTTGAGGCCGCGGAGAACGCTACCCGGTCTGGGCTTAGGATCGTCGAATGACGGAGTCGCAGTCGCGGCTGTCGGCGGACAGCGTCACGTTGTTGATCGGCGTCGTCACGATCGTGAGCGGCTTTGCCACGGGGTTGTTCTCTGATCTCCGCCCCCTCGGGCGCGGCGGATAAGTGGTGTTGCATTCGTCCAGGTGGCGTGCAGGTAATCGAGCTCGTCGAGCCAGGCTGCGATCGAGCCGACGAAGACCTTCGGATCCGATCCGAGGACCTCCGGGGTGTGCTGCCGGAGCAGTAGGGTCCTTCGCGCCTACTCAGGGTCATCTCAGGTTGCCTTCGTACCTTCTCGATCAGGGAAGGTTCGATCCGATACGAGGAGGACAATGAAATGAAGAACAAGGTCAAAGGTGCAGTGATCGCAGCGGCCGCCATCGTGGCGCTGGCCCTGGGCGGAGCGGCGATCGCGGGGCCACCGGCGGTGGCGACGACGACAAGACCGACAAGGCGATCACCGGCCAGGCGCTCGAGCGTGCCGAGGCGGCGGCGCTCGACCACACGGGCGGTGGCAAGGTGACCGAGACCGAGGTCGGCGACGAGGAAGGCGCCTACGAGGTCGAGGTGACGCGCGCGGACGGCAGCCAGGTCGACGTGCATCTCGACAAGGGCTTCAACGTCCTGAGCCAGGCCGGCGACAGCGACCAGGGCGAGGACGACAGCGGCGACGAGGACTGACCGCTCGCCTCTGAGCACCCAGCGCGCTTCAGACAGGCGGCCCCGCTCGGGGCCGCCTGTCGTTTTAGTCTCCCGGACGCACCATGTTCGATTCGGTTCTTCTCGCTTTGGGCGCCGGGCTGGCCGTCGCTCTGGAGCTGCTCGAGGCGGCCGCGATCGTGCTGGCCGTCGGGCTGTCCCGGCGCTGGTCCGACGCGCTGATCGGGGCCGGCGCGGCGGTTCTGGTCTGCGCGACGGTGGCGATCGTGGCCGGCCCTCTGCTGCTCCAACAGCTGCCCGAGGCTCCTCTCGAGATCGCGATCGGGGTGCTGCTCCTGTTGTTCGGGCTGGAATGGCTGCGCAAGGGCACGCTTCGCCTGGCCGGCCGTAAGGCGCGCTCGTCCGCGCTGCGCGAGCACTTCGAAACACGCGAGCAGGCCGAGGCGCTGCCCCCGCCGGCCCCCGGGCGGGCCGACTGGGCCGCTCGGGCGGTCGCCTTCAAGGGCGTGCTGCTGGAGGGGGTCGAGGTCATCCTGATCGTGACCGCGCTCGCGCAGGCTGACGGTGCCCGGGTCCCGGTCCTCGTGGGAGCGTCGCTCGCGGTGGTCGCCGTCGCGGTGGCGGGGGCGTGGCTGCGCGAACCGCTCGCCCGGCTGCCCGAGACGGAGCTCAAGTACGGAGTTGGGCTGGTTCTGTCGGCCTTCGGCGTCGTGTTCCTGGCGGAGGGGGCGGGCGCGAGCTGGCCGGGCGGCGACCTCGCGCTGCTCTACTGCGCCGCGGCACTCGCGCTCGCCACGCAGCTCCAAGCCCACAGGCTGGCGCGCGGGGCGTGGACGTGAACGCGCTGCGCACGCTGCTGCTGGGGGAGACCTGGGCGCTGCCGCCCGGCGTCGCCGCGCTGGCCCTCGCTCTCGATCGCCGCCGACACCGCCGGCCCGGACTGGTGGCCCGGCGCCGGCGGGCCGCTGCTGCTCGCGGGCGCGACGCTACTGGTGCTGACTTCGGTGTGGCAGACCTCGCGCCGGCGAAGCTGAGCGGACCCAACGACTAGGCGGAAACCGGCTGATCGAGAGACGGGGCGCTCCGAGTCGCCGGCGCCGTCGCGCGCCTGCGCACGATCAGGATCACCGAAGCGATGAACACCGCGAGTCCGACGGGCCCGAAAGGCGGCTCGTGGACCGCGATCAAGGGCACCGACAGCAGCATCAGCACGAGCGCGGGCCAGCCAACTCGATACGCACCGCGTAGGGCGACAACGGCCCCGATCATCGCCACGCCCAGGCCGAGGCTGCCGATGAGCGAGAGGAAGGCGATCACTCCGCTGTCCGCATACGACTCGAGCACGTCCACTCCCACGGCCTGCTGCGCCGCTGGGCAGGGCGTTGACCTCATCGGTGAGGATCCCCGTCCCCACTCCGAGCAGCAGCTCCCACGCCGCGTAGATCACGGCGAATACGGCGAGTCCGATCCGGCTGATCGTGGCCGCCCGACTCTCCACGCCGCGCAGGAGCAGATAGACCACGCCGGCAAACAACGGCACGAAGATCCCCATCCCGATGTGGACCGTGAGCCAGGCGGTGACGTTGCCGTCGATGACCGGGTAGAAATCGCTGCCGTCACCGAGAGGGTGAAAGAGGAGCAGGATCCCCCAGGCCACGGGCACGCCGATGATGAAGGCGAGTTCACGACGGCTGAAACGTGGGCGTGTTCATAGCTGTTCCTTTCCGAGGGCTTGGTCGAAGAAGCGGGTCACGCGGCGCTCGTACTCGAGCGGGCGCGCCTCCTGGGCGCCCACGTGGCCTGCGCCGGGAACACCCCAGATCGCCTTCGGCTCGCCCGCCGCGCGGTAGAAGGCGGTGTTGAAGCGGCGCTCCTCGCCACCGCCCACGTCGGGCGCGTGGATGAGGAGAACGGCTCGGGGCGCGATCTGGCCCACGAGGTCGATCAGGTGTGGCGGCGGGGTGGCGTCGGAGAAGAGCGCGGTTCCGGCGGTGATGCCCGTGTTGATCGCAACGGGTACCGGAGGACTCCCCGGCACGCTCACCAGCTCGCCGACGGATCTGGCGCTCGCGCCCTCCGACACGACCGCGCGAATGTCCTCGCTGCGCGCCGCCGTCTGCAGGAAGGTCTCGCCGCCGACCGACAGCCCCAACCCGCCGATGCGCCCCGCCTCGACCTCGGGCCGCTGCTCGAGGAAGTCGATCGCCGCCAGCAGATCGAGCTCGCCCTCGTTCCAGGCGTAGGGGTTCGGGTCGCCGTCGCTATCGCCCTCGCCCCGGCGGTCGAAGATGAGCACGCCGTAGCCGTGGCGGGCGAGCATCCGGGCGGGCCGCTGGGTGCCCTTGCGCCCGAAGGCGACGATCACGGCAGCGCCGTTCTCGGACGGCACGTACGACCCCTGAAGCGTCAGGCCGTCGCTCGTGCGCAGTTCGACCTGCTCGACGGTCGCGCTGCCGAGCTCGATGTCGTCCACCGGCGGCCGCGCCACGTGTGTGCCGACGTAGGCGATACCCGAGCGGCAGCAGCACGAAGACACCGGCGACCAGGGCCGCGACGCCGATCGCGATTCTCCGCAGCGACCGTCGCAGCAGGCTGCCGTCGAGACGGCGGGTCGTCCAGAGCGTCACGAGACCGAGCCCGAGGAGCGCGATCCCCGCCGGGATGGCCAGGAGTCCGGTGAAGTCGTCGCCGGACGGTCCGACCTTCGTCGTGTAGTGCAAGGCCTCGACACCTACAGCGATCCCGAAGAAGCCGAGTACGAGCGCGATCGCCGCGCGAGCTCCGGCGCGTACGCGCGGGTAGATCGCCGCCGCCAACGCGAGCCCGGCCAGGGGTACGAGGCCGCTGACCAGGTGATCACCCGCGGACGTGCCCGGCTGCGGCTGCACGAACGAGTCGTCGACGACGTGCAGGGCGATCACCCCGGTGGCGACGAGCAGGTATCGGTACTCGCTTCGGCTGGCGCCGACGATCCTCTGCGCGCCGGCCTCCGGGGGGAAGGCCGGCGCGCGTCGGGTTGTCGTCGACGTCATGTCGACCGCGCCTACGCGGGGGCCGGAGTCGGCTGCCGCTGCTCCGGCGCTTCGGGTTCGGCCGGGGAAACCACGTCGCCCTCGGAACCCACGCGAGGCAGCCACTCGAGCCAGCTCGGCAGGTACCAGTTCCAGTCCCCCAGCACCTTCATCGATGCCGGCAGGAGCACGCCGCGCACGATCGTGGCGTCGATCAGCACGGCGACGGCGAGACCGACCCCCATCTGCTTGAAGTCGAGGAAGCTCAGGGTCACGAAGACCGAGAACACGACCACCATCACGACAGCCGCGCTGGTCACCGTCCCGGCTGTGGTCGAGATCCCGTGCCGGATGGCCTCGGTCGTGCTCATGCCGCCCTGGTAGGCCTCGCGGACCCGGGACAGGATGAAGATGTGGTAATCCATGGACAGCCCGAACAGGATCACGAACAAGAACAGCGGCAGCCATGAGGTGACGCCCCCGTTCGAGGTGAAGCCGAGCAGGCTCTCCCCGCAGCCCTCCTGGAACACGAGCACGAGCACGCCGTACGCGGCGCCCACCGAGAGCAGGTTGAGCAGGATCGCCTTGATCGGGATCACGATCGACCGGAACGTGACCAGCATCAGCAGGAAGGCGAGCGAGAAGACGAACGCGAAGATCAGCGGCAGGCGGCTGGTCACGAGGTCGCGGAAGTCCTTTGACTGGGCCGCGCTCCCGCTGACGTTCACGGTGGCGCCGTCCACTGTTGCGACCGTCGCCGGAACGAACTCGCCTCGGATCTCATTGAGGGCGGCAGTGGATTGCGCGTCGTTGCCGCTGCCCTCGGTGGGGATGGAGATGAGCGCGACCGTGCCGTCCTCTGAGTAGTCGACCTCCGTCCCTTGGAGCACGTTCAGGCTGCCGTCGGCCCGCGCACGCAGGTCCGCGATGGCCGCCGCCGCGGCCCCGCTGCGCACGTCATCTGCCTTGAGGACCACGTCGACCGTCACCGCCTCCGCCGGGAAGGCCTCGCGCATCCGGTCGAACGTCTTGACAACAGCGAGGTCCTGCGGCAGATCGTCGGTTGTCGTGACTGCGAGGTTCATGTTGAACGCCGGGATCGACAGGGCCAGCAGGGCGCCGCCGGCGACCAGGATCGCGAGCCACGGCCGCCGCATGACGCGATCCACCAGTGCCGACCAGAAGCGTGATTGGCCCGCGGGGCGCCGGTGGCGGCCAAGGAACGGGATACGACCCTTATCGACGCGGTCTCCGAGCCAGGCGAGCAGCGCCGGCAGGACCGTGAGCGAGGAGACGATCGCGATCGCCACCACCAGGATCGTGCCCTGGGCGAACGAGATGAACGTCTTGTCGCCCGTCAGGAACATCCCGGCCATTGCCGCGATCACGGTCAGGCCGGAGATGAGCACGGCGCGCCCCGACGTGGCGGCGGCCACCTCGAGCGCGGAACGCTCGCTGCGCCCGGCGGCGCGTTCCTCCCGCTCGCGCCGCAGGTAGAAGAGTGAGTAGTCCACGCTCACGGCCAGTCCGATCAGGAGGATGACCGACTGGATGTTGGCGTCGATCGGGGAGAGATGGCTGGGGAGCGCGATCAATCCCAAGGCCGCCATCACGGTGGTTATGCCGAGCAGCAGGGGGACGAGCGCGGCCACGAGCGCGCCGAAGGCGATCACCAGGATCAGAAGCGTGAGCGGGAAGGACAGCAGCTCCGCCTTTGCGAGGTCGGAGGAAAAGGTGTCGTTGAGCTCCTTGTTGGCGCTGACGTTGCCGAACTGCTCCACGCGCAGCTCTGGATGCGCGTCCTGGACTGCGGTCACCGCCTCCTTGGTCGGCTCGAGCCGCTTTGCGGCCTCGAGTGAGTCGCCGGATATCTCGAACGTCACCAGTGCGGAGTGCTTGTCCACGGAGACCGGCGCATCGCCGGTCAAGGGCGAGGTCACATTGCGGACGTCCTCGGTCCGCGACAGCCGTGCGGTGGCGTCCTCGATCGTGGCGGTGAACTCGGGATCAGTGGCCTCCAGCGTCCTGCTCTGGATCAGGAGGTGCTCGGTGTTCGGCCTCAGGCCCGCGTCGTACAGCGTCTGCTCAGCGCGACCCGCCTCGCCCGAGAACGTGTCAGCACCCTGGATCTGGTTCTTGCCGACGGCGTTGCCGACCATGAAGGCGACCACCACGAAGGCGAGCCAGCCGAAGATGGCGGTCTTGCGGTGGTTCGCGCTCCAGTGCGCAGCTCGTGCGGCGAGGTTGCGAGACCTGTTCACGTTTTCTCCCCCATAGTGGTCGCGGCCATACGGCCCAGCCTGGCCCGTGCGCCGCGATGGGTAATCGGGGGAAACCCCTGAGATTCGGGAATTGGTTCCTCAGGGGATGTCGGTCGCGCGCACGCGGGTGGCGGCCGTGCGTTGCGCGACGTAGGCGGGAAGACGGCTGAGCGCATCGCGCTCGGACGCGGCGTCCACCTCCCACCAGATCCGGTGGCCGCCAAAGTGGCAGGAAGCGCTCGTCGGCCGGTGGCGCAGCGGGCTCTCGAAGGCGTTGAAGGCGGCGAACACAGCACCGCATTCGAGGGCGGTGTGGCGGTGCTCCAGCAGGAAGCGAGGCATCCCACTCACAGGATCGCCTCCCAATCGCGCCCTGACATCAGGGGAACACCCTGAATTGTCGCCGCGGTGCGGGGCCGATCCGGGCTATCCTCGCTCGGGACTCGCATGACCGAACTGGCCCGGCCATTCGTGGGCCGTGAGCGCGAGCTGGAACTGATCGAGGAGCTGCTCGAGGGGACATGCGCGGGCGAGGCGCGCTTCCTGTTCGTGACAGGGGAGGCCGGCATAGGGAAGACCCGCCTGCTTGCCGAGCTTCTCGCGGGAGCCGGCGAGCGCGGCTGCCTCGCCCTGCGCGGCAGCGCGGCGGAGTACGAACGAGAGGTTCCGTTCGGGCTGGTGGTCGACGCCGTCGACGAGTACCTGGAGTCGCTCGGCCCTCAAGCGTTCCAGCGGCTCGCCAGCGAGGACCTCACGGAACTGGCAGGCGTCTTCCCCGCGCTCCGGTCGCTCGACCCGGGATCCGATCAGCCCAGTACGGCCGCCGAGCGGTTCCGCGCGCATCGGGCCATCTGCGGCCTGTTCGAGCACCTGGCCGCGGGGCAGCCGGTGGTGCTGGCGCTCGACGATCTTCATTGGGCCGACGGGGCTTCGCTCGAGCTGGTTTCGCACCTGGTCCGCAGGCCTCCGAGGGCCGCCACGATGGTGGCCGCGACGTTCCGCCGGGGACAGATCGACCGCTCCCTGCTCTCCACGATCGAGCGAGGCATGGGCGACGCGGACCGCCGGGTCGACCTCGGTCCGCTGCCGCGTGACGCGGCGCGGGCGCTCGTCGACCACAGCCGGGAGGCCGAATACGAAGGCCTGTACGAGGCGAGCGGCGGGAATCCGCTCTACCTGCTGGAGCTCGCCCGTTCGGGAAGCGGTGGCGAGCCGCCCCTCGCGGCGACGGGCGGGGTGCCCGCGGCCGTGGCCTCCGCGACCGTTGAGGAGCTCGAGGCCCTCTCACCTCCCGGCCGTGGCCTGGCCGAGGCGGCCGCGGTGGCCGGCGACCCGTTTGAGCTCGACCTCACGGCGGCGGCCGCTGACATGGCCGAGCCGGAAGCGCTCGACGCGCTCGACGAGTTGGTCGAGCGGGACCTCGTGCGCTCCACGGAGGTGCCCCGGAGGTTCCGCTTCCGCCATCCGCTGGTCCGGCGCGCCGTGTACGAGTCCTGCGCGCCGGGCGCCAGGATCGCCGCGCACCGGCGCAGCGCCAGCGCCCTCGCCGAGCGAGGGCGCCCGCCGCCGTGCGCGCCCACCATGTCGAGCACTCCGCCCGCCACGGCGATGCGGACGCCGTCGCCGTCCTGCGCGAAGCGGGCGAGGCGGCGGCCAGGCGGGCACCCGCTAGCGCGGCGCGCTGGTTCGGGGCCGCCCTCGAGCTGTTGCCGGAGAACACCGAGCCGCTCCGATCGGCTGGAGCTGCTCATGGCGCTCGCCGCGGCGCATTGGCGGCGACCGGACGCTTCGAGGAGAGTCGCGCCGCCCTTCTGGAGAGCATCGACCTGACGCCCGCGCGGCGAAACGACGCTGCGCGTCCAGCTGATCGGGAGCTGTGCCGGCGTGGAGCAGCTGCTCGGGCACCACGAGGAGGCGGATGCCCGGCTCAGGGCGGCGCTCGATGAGCTCCCTGAAGCCACGTCGCCGCAGGCGGTGGAGCTCATGCTCCACCTGGCCGCCGGGGAGTTCTACCGGATGGACTACGAGGGAATGCGCGCGCTGGGGCGAGCGCGCGCTGGCTCCGGCAAGAGAGCTGGCCGAGCCGCTGGCCGCGGCGAGCCTCGCCGTGCTCGCCGTGGCGGCGGCGTTCACCGGACCGATCTCCGAAGCCGAGGCCCGTCCAGCCGGGCGGCGGCGCTCGTCGACGCCCTGCCCGACGACGAGCTCGCGAGCCGTCTCGATGCCGTGACCAATCTCAGCGCCGCTGACCTCTACCTGCATCGCTACGACGACGCCGCCCTGCATGCGAGCCGAGGCCTCGCCATCGCCCGCGCGACGGGACAGGGCGACCTTGCGCCCTTCCTGATCCCGGTTCTGGTCACGGTCCTGCACACCAAGGGGCGCGTCCGGCGAGGCCGCCGAGCTGCTCACCGAGGCAATCGAGGGCGCACGGCTCTCGGGCAACGCGGAAGCGCTTGGCTGGAACCTGCTCAGCCGCGGCTATGTGGCGGTGGCCGCCGGCGATCTCGAACTGGCCCTGAGCGTGAGCCAGGAGAGCGTGGACGTGACGCGCCACCTCGACGACCGTCTCGTCTCCACATACGCCCGCTGGGCGCTCGCGAGCGCCCTGCTCGAAAGGGGTGAGGCGGGGCGCGCGATCGAGCTGCTCGTGTCGGCCGCGGACGGCGACGAGCTCCCGCGCATCCCCGAGCCCTGGAGGGCCCACTACCTCGAGCTGATGACACGCGCGTGGCTCGCCCACGACCGGCCGGCCGAGGCAGCAGGACGCGGCCGGCCGGGCCGCCGCCACGGCGGAAAGGGTCGGGCTCAAGGCGGCCCACGCAATGGCCGACCGCGCCGCCGCCGCGGTGGCGCTCGCGACGGGGGATCCGGCGACGGCCACCGACAGAGCCCTGGCCGCGGCAGCCGCGGCCGAGGAGATCGGCGCCCGCGTGGATGCGGCGCGCGCCCGCACGCTCGCGGGGCGGGCGCTTGCGGCGGCAGGTGAGCATGACCGCGCCATGCAGGAGCTGGAGAGAGGCGGCGACCGAGCTCGGAGCATGCGAGGCGCGTCGCTACCGCGACGAGGCCGAGCACGAGATGCGCAAGCGAGGGCGCCGCTTCGCGCGGCGCACGCCTCGCGCGCAGGCCCGACGGAGAGGGACTCGACACGCTCACCGGGCGCGAGCTCGAGGTGGCGCAGCTCGTGGTCGACCGTCACACCAACCCCGAGATCGCCGGCGCGCTCTTCCTCAGCGAGAAGACCGTGGAGACGCACCTGCGCAACATCTTCCGCAAGCTCGACGTGTCGTCTCGTGCCGACGTCGCCCGAATGGTCGAGCGCTCCGGTGGCCGCGCCCGGCGCTAGGCACCCGGCCGAGCCGCCTCGCAGCGGCGTCATGGAGGCGGCCGGCGGCTACGCGCAGGGCTCCGCCACCCAGCACAAGGCGGCCGCGGCCGGGCCTCCCGCTGATCCGGGCCGCGATCGAGCAGGCGGACCTGCCCGCGAGCGGGTCCCCGCTGCTGCTGGCGGACTTCGGGGCGGCCCAGGGCAACAACTCGCTCGACGCCATCGCCTGCGCCCTCACCGTCCTGCGCGAGCGGGCCCCACGGCGTCCGGCCTTCGTGGTTCACACCGACATCCCGGGCAACGACTTCAACACCCTCTGCGAGACCCTCGAGACCTCGCCGGACCGCTACGACCGCGACCATCCCGACGCGCTGCCGCTCATGGCGGGGAGATCTCTCTACGACGTGATCTTCCCGGCCGGTCAGCTGTGTTTCGGGTGGAGCGCGTCGACGCTCCACTGGCTGCGGAAGGCCCCCTCGCCGGTGGCCGACCACTTCTTCGTCCAGCTGTCGAGCGACGAACGCGCGCGCCGCAGCTACGCGAGCCAGTCGGCGCGAGGACTGGCGAGACTTCCTCGACCACCGGGCGACGGAGCTGGCGCCCGGCGCCGGGATCGTGATCGTCGACGTCGCCATGGACGACGACGGCGTCATGGGCTCCGAGGCCCTGTTCGACCGTCTCAACGAGGCGCTCGTGTCCTGCCGGGATCGCGGGCTGATCGGGCCCGACGAGTTCGCCCGCATGGTCTATCCGACCTGGTTTCGGTCACTGGACGAGCTGCGGGCGCCGTTCACGCCCCGCCACGTGAGCCCCGACCGGCGAGGAGCTCGAGCTGGTCGAGCTTCGCTCGGTGCGCATGGACGACCCGTTTCGCGCCGCGTTCGAGGAGAGCGGCGACGCCGACGCCTACGCCGCCGCCCAGGCCCGCTTCCTGGAGGGATTCCTCGCTCCGAGCTTTGCCGCCGCGCTCGACGCCTCGCGGCCCGAAGCCGACCGCCATGCGGCCAGCCGAGAGCTGTGGGCGACCGCCCGCCGCTTGATCGCGGCCGACCCGCGCGCCGTGTCGCCGTCCTACCGCCTGGTCACCGGGCTGATCCGGCGCGCGGTCGGCTGAGCACTAGCTCCCGCCGTTCCGGGTCACGGTGATCCGTAGCTCGGCGCTGCCGCTGGCGCCCTCCCGGTCGGTCACCGTGACCCTCGCCGTGTAGGTCCCGCGCCGCCGGTACTCGTGAGTCGCCTCGCTGCTGTCCGCGGCCCCGCTCTGGTCTCCGAACCTGAGCCGGTAGTCGAGCTCGCCTCCCTCGGGATCGCTCCCCTCGGCGCTGAACGCCACCCCCAGCGGCGAGGCCCCGGTCTGCGGCGTGGCCATCAGATTCACCGTCGGTGCCAGGTTGACGGGCTCCTCCGGTCACCGTGATCTCGAGCTCGGCGGTGGAGGCTGCGCCCTCGCGATCGGTCGCCGTGACGGTGGCCGTGTAGGTGCCGGGCTGCCTGTACCTATGCGCGGCCCGGCGCCCGTTCTCGGACGGGCTGCCGTCGCCGAAGCTATAGCGATAGCGGACGTTGCCGCCCTCCGGGTCGGTGGCATTCGCCTCGAAGCGCACTTGCAGCGGCGCCGTGCCCGATTCGGGATCCGCGGTCAGGGTGACCGACGGCGCGCGGTTGCCGCTCACGGCCACCTGGACGGTCGCGGTCGCCGTTTCACCGTCCGGATCGGTGACCGTGACGGTCGCCTCGTAGTCGCCGGGCGCGGTGTAGCGGTGGGTCGCCTGGGCGCCGAACGCGCTGCCGCCGTCGCCGAAGTCCCACTCGTACTGCAGTGCGTCGCCGTCCGGATCGCTGCCCTCAGCGGAGAAGCGGACGTCGAGCGGGGCGTCACCCGAACCCGGGTCGGCCGCCGCTCGGATGGTCGGCGGCCGGTTGGGCGGGTCGATCACGATGACCTCCACCTCGGCTGTGCCGGTTCCGCCGTCCGGGTCGGTGACCGTGACCTTCGCCATGTAGGTGCCCGCCTGCTGGTAGACGTGCGTTGCGTTCTGGCCGAACGCCCGGCCGCCGTCGCCGAAGTCCCAGGAGTAGACGAGCGCCTGACCCTCGGGGTCGGTGCCGGCCGAGGTGAAGCTGACGGTCAGCGGCGCGTTGCCGGTCTGCGGGTCGGCCGCCGCCTGGACGCTCGGGCCCTCGTTGGTGCACTCGGGCGACGAGGCCGCGCCGGCCGTGATCTCGATGCCGCCAAGGAGGTGCTCCACGAAGTCGGGCTCGCTGAAGGACGCGGCCGTGTGGCCCATGCCGGTGTACCACGAGCGGCCGCCGTCGTAGGGCTGGCACCACGCGATCGGATGGTCGTCGTCGGTGGTGTTCCCGTCCTGCTCGTCGTAGGTCGTCTCGTCGACGGTGGCCAGGACGTGCACGCCGCCCTCGCGCGGGCTGTAGTCGCCGTCCGGCACGTTGGGATCGGCGAAGTCCGGCGAGCGGTAGTTGTACCACTCGTCAACCCGCTCCCAGCGCGCCGGCAGATGCCCGGTGGAGCGGTTGGTCCGGTCCTCGACGTCCACCGACGCGGTCGGCGTCCCGGGCGGATGGCTGAGGAAGTAGCCGCCGACCAGCTTGCCGTACCAGTTCCAGTCGTACTCGGTGTCGGCGGCCGCGTGGACGCCAGTGAAGCCGCCGCCGGCCCGGATGTAGCGCTCGAAAGCGGCCTGCTGCGCATTGTTCAGCGGATCGCCGGTGGTCGAAAGGAAGACGACCGTGTCGTAGTGCGCGAGCGCCGAGTCGCGGAAGATCGAGGCGTCCTCGGTGGCGTCGACCTGGAACTCGTTCGCGCGGCCGAGCGCCTGGATCGCCCCGATGCCCTCGTCGATCGAGTCGTGGCGGAAGCCGGTCGTCTTCGAGAACACCAAGACACGGAACCGAGCGCTCGGATCATCGGCCGCGAGGACCGTCACCGTGACCGTCTGCGTGCGCTCCGCCTCGCCGTCGGACACCGTCACCTCGGCCGGGTAGACCCCCGGCTCGGTGTAGGTGTGGGAGGGATCCTCAACCGTCGAGTCGGCCGTGCCGTCGCCGTCGAAGTCCCAGCTGTAGGTGAGCGTGTCGCCGTCAGCGTCCGTCGCCGAGACGCCGAAGTCCACCTGCAGCGGGCCGAAGCCACTCGTCGGGCTGGCCGTGACCGACTCGATCGCCGGCGGGGTGTTCTCTGGCGGCGGCTCCTCGCAGCCGAGCTGCCCGTCGACCTTGAGGTAGTCGAAGGTGACGGTGCCGCCGGGGTTGTTCACACCGAGCGTGAAGAGGCCGAACCGCGGCGACGCCTGCGGATTGGTCACCGCCTCCGCGAGCGCGCGTCCAGGTGGTCCCGTCGAAGGAATACTCGCCGCTGTACGACTCACCCGCCTTGGTCAGGCGCAGCCAGATGTCGGTCGTGCCAACGGGAACGTCGGCCTGCGGCTGCGGCTGTTGCACCGCGTTGCCGATCTCGGAGCGCAGCTCGATGCGGTTGATGCGTGTGTTGCCCTCGTCGGAGATGGCGTCGAACTTCACGTACTGCCCGTCGTCCGTGTAGACGAGGATGCCGCCCTGCGCGTAGCCGCCGTCGATCGTCCCGGACAGCTTCGTCTCGAGCACGTAGTCGGCGCCGGCATGGTCGGCGGACTGCAGGAAGAAGTTGCGCGTCCCGGACGCGTCTGAGGCCTCGTAGATGTCGCCGCCGACGGTGGTGACCGTCAGGCCGCCGTTCTCCACGACGTAGTTCGCCTCGTCCTCGCGGACGATCTCGTTCCAGCGCGTCTTGTCGAGCGCGGCGCCGTCGAAGCCGTCGCCGGAGCCCACGCACTCACAGGCGTCGTCCTGGCCGTCGAGCGTGAAGTAGTCGAAGGACACGGTGTCGCCCTGGCCCTCCGCCTGCGGCCCGAAGGCAAAGAGGCCGAAGCTCGGCGCCGCCATCGCGTTGGTCACCGCGGCCGGCATGTCCGTCCAGGTCTGGCCGTCGAACGAGTACTGGCCCGAGTAGGTCGTGCCGGTCTTGGCCAGGCGCAGCCAGATATCGGTGGTGCCCTCCGGCACGTCGACGTTCGGCTGCGGCTCCTGGACCACATCACCGACCTCGGAGCGCAGCTCGAGCCGGTTTATGCGCGTCACGCCGGCGTCCGAGATCGCGTCGAGCTTGACGTAGTTCGCGCCGTCCACCTGGGCGATCAGGCCGCCCTGGCCATAGCCGCCGTTGATCGTGCCGGACAGCTTCGTCTCGAGCACCCAGTCGGCGCCGGCGTGGTCGGCGGACTGCAGGATGAAGTTGTTCGGCGGCGGATTCGTGTCGGCCGTGTAGATGTCGCCCGGCTCGGTCGTGATGGCCAGCTCGCCGCCGCCGACCGTGTAGGCGCTCGGGTTGTCGCGGACGATCGCGTTCCAGCGCGTGGTGTCGAGAGTGGAGCCGTCGAACTGGTCGTCGCGGCTCGGGCCGGCCGGCGCCGCCTCCGCCGCCGCCACCGGTCGTGAGCCGGAACGAGTCGAAGGCCGCCTCAGGCGAGGTCGCCGCCGCGTTGTTGAAGGCGAACAGGCCGATCCTGGCGTTCTCCGGCAGCGGCGCCGGCCGGCCGACGTTCGTCCAGTTCGTCCCCGTCGGTCGAGTAGGCGCCGGTGAGGTTGGTGCCGTCGGAGCGAATCCGGAGGAAGAACTCGAGCGGGAAGTCCGCCGCCAGGTTGGCGGTGGAGTCGGCCGCCTCGTTGCGCGGCGTGCCGGCGTTCTCGTAGATGAACTCGAATTTCTCCTCGCCCGCTGCGGTGTGCGCGATGCGGCCGAACTTCGTGAAGTTGTCGTCGTCGCCGTAGACGAGCAGCCCGGCCTGGTGGTACTGCGCGGTGCCCTCGAACGACAGCTTCGTGACCGCCTCCCAGGCGCCGTCCGGTGCGTCACGGAGCACGAGGTTGTTGGCGCGTTGCCGCCCGCGGCGTAGATGTCGCCCGGCGCGGCCGGGATGCGCAGCGCGCCGCCGCTCACCTGCAGAGTCCTGATTCTGGCGGACGACCGCCCAGGGCGGGCTCTCGAGCGCCGTGCCGTTGAAGTCGTCGACGACCTCGCTACCGCCTCCGCCGCCGCCCGAGCCGTCCGGCTCGAAGCGGATCCAGTCGAAGAAGGCGTCGGGCACCGACGGGGCGGCGTCGGACAGCGCCACCGGGCCGATCCGCGGGTCGGCGAAGCTCTCGAGTGGCGCCGGCCGGCCGACCGGGAAGAAGGTGTCTCCGTCGTAGGAATAGGACGCCGTCAGCTGCTGGCCGTCGGACTGGATGCGCACGTAGTAGGTGGTCGGCGCGTCGGCCGGTATCCCGCCGAGCTTGTCGGCCGCCTCGTTGCGTGGCTGTCCGGCCGACTCGTAGATGAACTCGAAGTCACGCTGGCCGCCCGCAGAGATCATGTGCACCGACGCCCAGTTGTCGTCATCGGAGTACACGCGCAGGCCGGCCTGGTGGTAGTTCTCCGTGAGCTGCTCCGCGGTGACCTTGGCCGTGGCCTGCCAAGCGCCCACGGGCGTGTCCTGCACGATTATGTTCTGCGCCGACGTCCCGGCCCGCGTAGATCGAGCCGTTGTCGATCGGCAGTCTCAGCTGGCCGTCCGCGACCTCGAAGGTGTCGTTGCTGCGCAGGACGGTCCAGCGGTTCGTGTCGAGCGCGTCGCCGTCGAACTCGTCGGAGCGCACGGGACCCGTCGGACACTCATCGCCCGGTCACCTCGATCTCGATCGAGGCCGTGCCCTTCTGACCGGTCGGGTCGGTGACCGTGAGGGTCGCCGTGTAGTTGCCGGCGCCGCTCGTAGGTGTAGGTCGGGTCGAGCTCGGTCGACGTGTCCGTCGTGGTGCCCGGAACCCCGAAGTCCCACAGGTAGGTCAGCGTGTCGCCCGGCTGGCCGTCCGGATCGCTCGTCTGACCGTCGAAGGTCACCGTCAGCGGAGCGGTGCCCGTGACGGGATCGGCAGCGACCGCGACCTCGGGCGACTCGCTGATGGCGGCGCCCTTGCCGACGAAGTCGATGAAGTTCACGTTCATCAGGCCGCCCGCGCCGCCGCGGAAGACCACGAACAGCTCGTGCGTCCCCTCGGGCGGGTTTGGAAGTCGCCAACTCGACGTCGGTCCAGACCTGCCAGCCGCCGGTCGGGGCGATCGGGGCCGTCTCGGCGACGAGCGGCCCGTCGGGCGTGTCGAGCCGCAGCTGGATCGTCCCGCCGACGCCGCCCGAGGCCACCCGGAACGAGAGCCCGCGGATGCCCTCGAGGTTGAACGGCTCGTAGGAGACGTAGTCGCCGTCCTCGATGAAGCCGATGTTGAGGCCGCCGCCCTCCGGGTCCTGGGTCGTCTCCGTCTGGACGCCGGGGTCACCGCCGGCCGGCGCTGTCCTGCACACGGCCGGTCGTGGTGAAGAACTCGGCCTGCTTGCGCTTGGGTTGCAGGATCGCCTCGTCGCGGCCGGTCAGGCGCCCGCGCCGCGCCGCTGCCCTCGTCGGTGTAGACCGCCTCGATCACCGGGAAGACGTTCGCCTCCTCGCCGTGGCCGGACGCGCTCAGCGTCTCGAAGGTGCCCTCGCAGCCCGTCTGCTCGTCGAGCTCGTGGGCGTGCTCGTCGTGGCCGAGCGAGATGTTCAGCGTGACGTCGGCGCAGTCGATCGTGCCGTCGGTGGTCGAGCCGTCCTCGGCGTCGGTGACGGTGATCTCGTACGGGATGGTGTCGCCGAAGGCGGCGACCTGGCCGTTCTCGGGGATCTCGATCGTCACCTCGGGCCGCGAGTTGCCCGACCGTGATCGGCACGTTGTCGACACCGGTGGCACCGGACTCGTCGGTCACGCGCAGCGTCGCGGTGTAGTCGCCGGCGACTGTGTATGCGAAGCGTCGGGTTGGGCTCGGTCGAGTCGGTCGTGCCGTCGCCGTTGAAGTCCCAGGCGTACGTGAGCGCCGTGCCGTCGGGGTCGTTCGAGCCCTCGCTCGAGAACGCCACCGTGAGCGGCGACCGGGCCGGAGTCCGGCGTCGCCGTGGCCTGGGCGATCGGCCGCCTGCCCTCGCCGACGTAGTCGATCCGGTAGATGCCCGAGTCGAGGTTGTTGCCGCCGAAGCCGGAGCCCCACTCGATCACGTAGAGCGAGCCGTCGGGGCCGAACTCGATGTCCATCGGGCGCAGATAGCCCGTCTCGAGGTCGAAGGCGCCCACGCCGCGTGCGCTGCCGTCGTCGTTGAGCGTCGCGGTCTTGATCCAGCCCTCGTTCCACTCGCCGATGAACCACTTGCCGTCGTAGAACTCGGGGAACTTGGTCGTGCTCGCGTTGGCCGGGTCGTAGTCGTAGCGCGGGCCGCCCGTCGGCGCGCCGCCGGTGCCGAGTACGGGAAGCGCGCGTCGCGCTCGGTGTAGCCGTGCCAGGTGGTGGCCGGCTGTGCGGGCGGCAGGTTCGTCAGGCCGGTGTTGTTGGGCGAGTTGTTGACCGGGTTCGCGCAGTTGAACTGTCGGGCCCGCGACGCCGGTCGCGAAGTTGTAGTCGTTGTAGGGAACGTTGTTGCGGACGCAGTAGGGCCAGCCGTAGAAGCCGGGCTGGTCGACCACGTTGAACTCGACGCTGCCCTGCGGGCCGCGGTTCGGGTTCGTCGTGGAGCCGCGTCCGGGCCGTAGTCGCCGAGCAGCAGCCAGCCCGTCTTGGGATCGATGGTGATCCGGAACGGGTTGCGGAAGCCCATCGCGTAGATCTCGGGCAGCGTCTGGTTCTGCGTGTCCGCGGCCTCGTCGAACATGTTGCCGGCCGGGATCGTGTAGGTGGTTCCGACGCCCGGCGTGCCGCTCGGCGTCCGGGCAGCGGCACGATCCGCAGGATCTTGCCGTTCGGGTTGTTGGAGTTCGCCGACGTGCGCTGGGCGTCCCACGCCTCGCGGCCGGGGCGCTCGTCGATCGGCGTGAAGCCGCTCGAGTCGAACGGGTTGCGTGTTGTCGCCGGTCGAGATGTAGAGGCTGCCGTCGAGCCCGAAGGCGAGCGAGCCGCCGGTGTGGCAGCACTCCTCGCGCTGGTGCTGCCAGGTGTAGATGACACTGCTCCGACCCGGGCTGAATCTGGTCGCCGACGACCGTGAAGCGCGACAGCCGGTTCTGATTCGAGTTGTCCGGCAGCGCCGAGTAGGCGAGGTAGATGTGCCCAGTCGTCATGAAGTCGGGCGCGAGCTGGATGCCCAGCAGGCCGTTCTCCTGGCTCGTGGGTGACCGGGATCGCGCCGATCTGGACCGTGGTCTCGGTGGTCGGCTTCCAGACCATCACGCGCGCCGTCGCGCTCGATGTAGAAGACGCGCCCGTCCGGGGCGATGTCGAGCTCGAACGGGTTCTCGGTGTCGTCGTCGAGCGTGACCTTCTCGAAGTCGGCGGCGCTCGGCGAGGGCACCTTGTTCGGCGCCGCAGCCGGCGCCGGCGAGGTCGGTCACCGACTGGATGCCGCCGAGCAGGTGCGCGCGGAAATCCGGCTCGGAGTAGGACGCGGTCGTGTGGCCGCACGCCCGTGTACCAGGAGTGGCCGCCGGCGAAGTTCGAGCACCAGGCGATCGGGTGGTCGTCGGCCGTCGCCGCTGCCGTCCTGCTCGTCGTAGGTCGTCTCGTCGAGCGTCGCCAGCACGTGGACGTCGTAGCGCGGGCTGTAGTCGCCTCCGGCGGCGTGCCGCGCCGGCGGCAGGGGGCTTGTAGTTGTACCACTCGTCGGTGCGCGCCCAGCGCAGCGGAAGGGACGTCGTCGAGGCATCGTCGGCGTCCTCGACGTCGATGGCGCCGGCCGGCGTGCCGGGCGGATGCGAGGCGAAGTAGGCGCCCACCAGATCGCCGTACCAGTCCCAGCCGTACTCGGTGTCGGCGGCGGCGTGGATGCCGACGTAGCCGTTGCCCGCCGCGATGAAGCGCTCGAAGGCGGCCTGCTCGTCGTCCGTGAGGACGTCGCCCGTCGTCGACAGGCAGATGACCGCCTGGTACTGGGCGAGGTTGGCGTCGGTGAACGCGGTCGAGTCCTCGGTGGCGTCGACCGCGAAGCCGTTGGCGGCGCCGATCTCCTGGATCGCGGTGATGCCGGCCGGGATCGAGTCGTGGCGGAAGCCGGCCGTCTCGGAGAACACGAGCACCCTCTCCAGAGGTGCGGCGGTCGCAGCGCTTGCGGACACACAGCAAGCGATGAGAACGACCGACACAACCTGCGCGATCCGTCGCGACATGTGCGGTTTGCAACGTACCAGAGATGTCCAGGCGACGTCACCCGTTCGCGAAGCGGGGACGCGGACGGGACGGAAGGGCCTGGCGTGACGACGTTGATCCGCGAACAACCATCCGCCGCAGAACAAGGCGTCAATTCACCAGGAGGAACCTATGAAGCGGCGATTCTTCGCACTGCTGGCCGTCCCCGCCCTTGCTCTGGGCTTCGCCTTCGCCTCACCCGGCACCGACGAAGCACACGCGTATATACAGCTGCACCCTGACACCTTGTGCGCGATTGTGGGCACCGGTTGAATACTGACCCTCTCTCGCCGGTCGAAAACTGACCCCTCTCGACGGTGGCGGGAGCGTCCGAGTGGAGGCCGAGCCTGGCTCGATCAGCGATCGAGACCGGGAGGCAGAGGGTGGTTTGCGTGCAGGAGTGGGCCGAGATCAGAGCGATGACAGACGGTCCAGGGGCTCTCGATCAAGGAGATCGCAAGGCGCACCGGGCCACTCGCGCAACACGATCCGTGCCGCGCTTCGCAGCCCTGTGCCGCCACGTCTATGGCCCGCGGCCGAGGCGCCCCTCCAAGCTCGACCCGTTCGTCTGCAGGGTCTGCGAGCTGCTCGCTACGATGAGCCGGCGCTCTCGCAGCGTTCGGATCCTCGAGGAGATCACCGAGCTGGGCTATGAAGGCGGCAAGACGATCCTCGACGACCGTCTGCGCGAGCTGCGCCCGCGCTACTTCGCCGCCGCCGCGAAGCTTTCAGCGCACCGTCTACCGCCCCGGCGAGCTGGCACAGTTCGATCTCTGCGCGCCGCTACGCCGAGATCCCGGTCGGTTGTGGATCAGACCCGCCGCGGCTACGTCGTCACCTGCAAGCTCGCCCTACTCGCGCGCCTCTCGCCGGCGCGCTGGTGTTCTCGAAGGAGTTTACAAGACATCGCTCTGGGGCATAGCCGCTGCCTTACGCGGCTCGGTGCGCTGCCTGCGAAGGCGGTCTGGGACCGCGAGGGAGCAGTCGCGCCTCAGGGGCCGGCCGACCGAGTCCTTCGCAGCCTTTTGCGGTGAGCTTCGCTCTGGGTTGGATCATCCTCGATCGCCGGCGACTGCCAGGCCAAAGGCGCGCTCGAGCGCGACCACCGCTTCGTGCACGGCAACTTCGAGGCCGGGCGGCGCTTCGCCAACCCGCTCGACTTCCAGGCCCAGCTCGATCGGCTGGTCGGATCGGGTGAACGCCCGCAAGCACCGCACCATCGCGCGCAGTCGTTTTCCGAGCGGCTCGCCTCAGAGCGCCAGCGGATGCGGGCGCTGCCCGAGCGAATGCCCGACTCAGACCGTCGCTGGGTGATGCGGGTTCCAGCGCAGCCCTACCTGCGCTTTGACCGCAACGACTACTCGCTCGACCCGCACCTAGTCGCCGCCGGGTCGAGGTCCGCGCCGGCCAGCGCGAGCTGAGCGCGATCGCGCTCGACACCGGCGAAGTTCGCCTGCCGCCACCGCCGCGTCTTCGCCGGCGGCCTTGTCTTTCACCGATCCCGCCCACCAGCGGGCCCTGGATGCGCTGCGCGGCGAGCGCAAGCGACGTCGATCCAGAGCCCGAGGTCGAGATCCGGCCGCTCGCCCGCTATGACGCCCTGATCCCCGCATGACCAAGACCTCGGAGCTCACCCACCTGTTTCGCATGCCTGAAGGCACCGGCGGCCGCGCGGGCGACGCCGAAACTCGCCGAGCGCGCGCGTTCGGAGGAGTGGTCGCACGAGCGCTTCCTCGAAGCGGTGCTCTCGGCCGAGGTCGCCTCCCGGCAGTCCCACGGCGGCGAGAACCGCATCAAGGCGGCGCGCTTCCCGGCCCGAAAGACGCTCGAAGAGTTTGACTTCACCTTCCAGCGCTCGATCAAGAAGACTGTCGTCGAGCACCTCGGGCAACTCGATTTCCTGCACGCCCGCGAGAACATCGTCCTCCTCGGCCCGCCCGGGACCGGGAAGAGCCATCTCGCAATCAGCGATCGGGATCCGCGCCTGCCTCGCCGGCCAACGAGTCGCCTTCGCCACCGCGACCGAATGGGTGGCGAAGCTCGGCGAGGCAAAGCGCCAAGGAGAGCTCGAGGCCGAGCTTCGCCGCCTCTCGTTCGTCTCCCTGATCGTCGTCGACGAGGTCGGCTATATCCCGTTCGACCCCGAGGCCGCAAACCTGATGTTCAGCCTGGTCTCAGCCCGCTACGAGCGCGCCTCGATGATCGTCACCTCGAACAAGCCATTCAGCGCCTGGGGCGAGATCTTCGGCGACGAAGTCACCGCCACGGCAATGATCGACCGGCTCGTCCACCACGCCGAGATCCTCTCGCTCAAGGGCGACAGCTACAGGCTTCGCGACAAAGACCTCGGCTCGCCGCCGGCCCGAGACTGATCGTCGACGCCCGCTCCGCTTCGGCCTACGGCCTTCGCTCCGCGGGCGCCCTATCCGACTCCAGGGGGTCAACTCTTCAACCGTCAGGAAAGGGTCAGTCTTCGGCTCGGCGCTTGACACGCGATCGCGAAGTCGCAGATCAAGATCGCCCACGATGGGGGAAATGAGGGGGCCGCAGACACGTATTACGGCAACGCAGTGACGTATGGCTGCAACGAGTGGAAGCTGGTCTGACGGGGCTGCTCGACGACACCTGACTGCTTGACTTCGAGCGCACTTGAGGTCGCATCATTCAGGGATGCGCTACAAGCTTCTCGGCAAGTCGGGCCTGCGGGTGTCGGAACTGTGTCTCGGGGCGATGGTCCTGGGTGGCGACGGAGGTGCCACCAGGGAGGAGTCGGGCCGGATTCTCGACGCCTTTTCGGAGGCCGGCGGCAACTTCATCGACACCGCCGACGCCTACTCCCAGGGAACCTCGGAGCGCTACGTCGGCGAGTGGCTGGGCGCCCGCCGCGACGAGTTCGTGGTCGCGACCAAGTACACCCTCTCGCGTAAGGCGTCTCAGATCAAAGAGAACCTGGGCGCGCTCGAGGTCGAGCTCAGCGAGGATCAGCGGGCCCGCCTCGATGAGGCCAGCGCGATCGAGCTCGGCTTCCCCCACGACTTCATCAACCGCGTCCGCCAATCCGAGTTCGTGCTCGGGGAGGCCCGCGACCGGATCGACAGCCACCGCTCTGAGCGCTCCGGTTTGCCTCTGCCGGGCTAGGGCGCCAGCTCGGGCGCGAAGCCCGTCAGCCGCGTCCACTTCACGGCCCGGCGCAGCGCCGCGCGCGAGGCCGGATGGGTGGAGAGGCGGAACTCGGGCTTGAGCGAGGCCGACTGGTAGTAGACGGCCATGCGCACGCGCGGGTGGCTCTTCAGAAAGCCGAAGAACTGGCCGACGAAGCCGGGCACGTCCGCTCCCCAGACTCCCCATTCGGCGAACGCGAACGGCTTCGAGCGCCACTTGGGATAGCTGTAGAGGCTGTTCATCGCCCTCGAGTTGCGATACGGCGAGTACCAGGTGGTGCCGACCCAATCGACGTACGCGCCGCCCGGCCAGAAGTACTTCGGATGGTTCTTCGGGATCTCAGGGTTGCCGAACGACAGCGGCACCCACATCAACGCGACCTTCGGCTGCGGCAGGTCTGCCGCGCCCGTGCGCACCGGCGGGAGCTTGAGCCGGCGTAGCCTCGCATCGATGGCGGCCACCTCACCGCCGCGGACGATCAGGGCGAGCCGCCGCCAGGCCTTCTTGAACTGCCCTGTGGAGAACGCCTTGCCGCGCGAGCGCCCCGACAGGTCGTAGGGCGAGTACGGGTTGTTGCCGTTGTTCATCTCGGAGAGGGGCCGCAGGTATGTGACCCCGCCGTGCTCGCCGAGCAGCCGGCAGAGCTCGACGAGGAAGCCGTCGCCCTTGCCGCGCGCCAGCTCGGCGGGGCTGAGGCCGGTGCCGTCGGTGGACACCGACAGCATCGCGCGCGAGCGCATGCGGGTGGCCTCGCCGAGGCGGATCGAGAGCCAGTGCATGTCGGAGCTCGTGGCCCGCCAGGAGATGAAGTAGTTGAAGACCGCGGGGTGCTTGCCGGACTGGCGCTCGAAGTCGGCGATGTTGCCGGCGCGGTAGCCCCCCTGCCCGCCCCAGAGCACCTTTCCGCCAGGCGCCGTGTAGGGCGCGGCCTGCCGCGGCGCCCGGGAGCACGAGAAGGCCCGCGCAGAGCAGCGCGGCGAGGAGGAGGCGACGCACGGACGTCCACCTTGACCCCGAACGCGTCCTTTTCGCAACCATCAACCGTGCATCGCACCCCGGGCAAAGGAGCAGCGCATGGGACAACCGGTCGTTCATTTCGAAGTGATCGGCAAGGACGGCGACAACCTGAGGCGCTACTACGCGGAGCTGTTCGATTGGGAGATCAATGCCGACAACCCGATGAAGTACGGCACGGTGGACAGGGAGCAGAACCTGTCAGCTGAGGGCATGGGGATCGGAGGCGGCGTCGCCGGCGCACCCGAGGGCTACGACGGGCACGTCACGTTCTACGTGCAGGTCCCCGACGTGGAGGCGGCCCTCGCCAAGGCCGAGGAGCTGGGCGGCTCGCGCATCATGGGGCCCGACGAGGTCCCGGGCGCGGGCGTCGTGATAGGCCAGCTGACCGATCCCGAGGGCCACATGATCGGCGTGATTCAGGGAGCCTGAGTCACACCCGGCTGCGAATCGCCCACAGGTCGGGGAACGCGGGCTGGAACAGCGTGGTGCGCAGGTAGGCCGCCCCGGGCGAGCCGCCCGTGCCGACCTTGTCGCCGATCGTTCGCTCGACCATCTTCACGTGGCGGTAGCGCCACTCCTGAAAGCCCTCGTCGAGGTCGACGAAGCGCTCGCAGACCTGGGCCTCCTCGCCGTCGTCGGCGTAGACGGCCAGGAGCACGTCCTGAACGCCCTCCGACGGCTCCCTCGCCCGCGTCACGTCGCGCTCGGTCTCGGCGGCGGGTATCGGGTAGCCGCGGGCCGCGAGGTACACGAGCAGGGAGTCGAACAGCGGCCGGCGCTCCATCGCCGCGGCGATCCGCTCGTGTGCCGCCGGGTCGTGGGAATGGTGCTCCATCACGCGCGGGTCGCGCCGCCCGAGCACCGTCTCGAGCTCGCGGAACTGCGCCGACTGGAAGCCGCTACCCGACTCGAGGCGCCCGCGGAAGCCGGCGAACTCGCGCGGGCTCATGGTCTCGAGCACGTCGATCTGGGCGACCACGGTCTTCAGGATCGCGAGCACACGGCGCATCGTGTGCAGGGCACCCGGGCCGCGATTCGCTTCGAGCCTCTCCTGAAGCGCACCAAGCTCGTGCAAGAGCTGCTTGAACCACAACTCGTAGACCTGATGGATCACGATGAACAGCAGCTCGTCGTGCTCCTCGGAGCGCGGATGCTGGGTCGCGAGCAGCTCGTCCAGGTGCAGGTAGGACGAGTAGTTGACCGCGGGCGATGTCCTGGCGCTCATGCGCACAGCGTAATTCTCGGACGCCTTGCGACACTGACGGTCATGCTCCGCGTGGTTCAAGGCAAGAAGATCCAGGACGTAGACGTCGGCTAAGCCGAACGTCTCACCGGGAGCTACGAGCGCGTGGCTCTCGATCTCGGCACCGGTGACGGGCGCGCCGTTCTCGCGGCCGCCGCCGAGCGCCCCGACACGCTCGTGATCGGTGTCGACGCGAGCGCGCCGGCGATGGCCGAAGCGTCACGGCGCGCCGCTCGCCGTCGCGCTCTGCCCAACGCGCTGTTCGTCGTGGCCGCGGCCGAGCAGCCGCCGGCGCCGCTCCACGGCCGGGTCGACTCGATGACGATCAACTTCCCGTGGGGATCGCTGCTCCGCGGCCTGCTCGGCCACGACGACGACGTGCTCGCCGGCGTCGCGAAGCTGCTCGCGCCCGGCGCGAACGCGACCGTGCTCACCTCGGTGATGCCTCGTGACCGCATGCCGCCGATCCCGCCGACCGCAGAGCTGCGCGAGATCTACCGGCGCCACGGTCTGGTCGTTATCGAGGCCCGTCCCGCGACGGCGGCCGAGGTGAAGGCGTCGCGGTCCTCGTGGGCCAAACGCCTGCGTGCGGGCAACGAGCGGCTCGTGACCCTGCTGCGGTTCTCAGCTCAGCGCTTGGGCTGCCATAGGGCGAGCTCGCCGGCCGCCGGGGCCGACACCACGCTGCGCCAGCCGGCCGGTCCCTCGCGAGGCTCGAGCAGCACCTTGGCCTCAGAGCGGCGGGCGCGTTCGGTTGCCGCCGACACATCCGGCACCTCCACGTAGGGGATCCAGAGCGCCCGCTCGGTGCTGCATTCCACCATCCCTCCGCCGACGGAACCGCCCATCTGCAGCGCCTCGTAGGAGCCGTTGCTGGCAGTGGATGGATTCGCTGCGCCATCCGCAGAGCGCCGCGTAGAACGCACGCGCGCCGTCGAGGTCGCCGGTATGCAGCTCCAGGTGGACTACGGGTTTCGAGAGCTCGTGCCTCATGCCCTGTGCCGCTTTGACCAGAGCGCGCGCGGAAACTAATCGCCGCGATGAGATCGGCCCTCGGGCGAGGTCTAATCTGGCCAGGCATGAGTACTTCTTCGGCAGGCTTGTTAGAGGCGGCTCGCGGTGGCGACGAGGGCGCGTTCGCGGAACTGCTGGAGCCCTATCGCGGCGAGCTGCACGCCCACTGCTACCGGATGCTCGGCTCGGTTCACGACGCCGAGGACGCTCTCCAGGAGGCCTCCCTGCGCGCGTGGCGCGGACTCGCGCGCTTCGAGGGCCGTAGTTCACTGCGCTCGTGGCTCTACACGATCGCCACCAACACCTCGCTGAACCAGATCGCTCGCCGCCCCAAACGCGTGCTGCCCATGGACTACGGTCCGGCCGCCGACCCTCACGAGGTCCCCGGTCGGCCCCTTGTGGAGTCGGTCTGGGTCGAGCCCTATCCGGACGAGCGGTTTGGACTCGAGGACGTCGAGACCGCCCCTGAGGCGCGCTACGAACAGCGCGAAGCCGTGGAGCTGGCCTTCGTGGCGGCCCTCCAGCATCTGCCCGCTCGCCAGCGCGCCGCGCTGATCCTGCGCGAGGTGCTCGGCTTCTCCGCCCAGGAGGCGGCCGATGCACTCGACACGAGCGTGGCTTCCGTGAACAGCGCGCTTCAGCGCGCGCGGAGCACCGTCGACGAGCGCCTGCCCGAGGAGAGTCAGCAGGCAACCCTGCGGGCGCTCGGCGACGAGCGCATCAACCAGGTCGTCCAGGACTACATGTGCGCGATGGAGCGAGGCGACGTGGACCGGGTGGTCTCGATGCTGTCCGACGAGGCGGCGTGGTCGATGCCGCCGCTGGCAACGTGGTACGCGGGCCTGCCGGCCATCAGGGAGTTCCTCGAGGTCGGGCCGCTCTCGGGTAAGTGGCGCTGGCGCCACCTGCCGACTCGGGCGAACGGCCAGCCGGCCATCGGGTCCTACACGTGGCGCGCCGCGGATGAGAGCTTTCGCCCGTTTGCTCTCGACGTCCTGACCCTGAACCGGGACGGGGTCGGCGAGATCTGCTCGTTCATCGTGCGTGGCACTGAGGGCCTGGACGCCGAGGCAGTCGCCAACTACCCGGACGAGCCCCCGGATCCGGTAAGCGTCGCCGCGGTCTTCGAGAGCCTCGGCCTGCCCACCCGGCTGGACTGAGCGGTGAGTTCTCGCCGCCCGGGCGGTCTCTAGGAGACACCCTCGAAAACAAAGGATCGGATCATGCTCTCCAACAGCAAGGCCTACAGCGGCTTCGGCGTCGACGATGTGGATGAGGCGCGCCGTTTCTATGGCGAAACGCTGGGGTTGACGGTGACCGACATCGACGGGCAGGGCGGCCTGCTCAGCCTCGATCTCCCCGGCGACCGGGCAACGCTCGTGTACGCCAGGCCCGGCCACACCCCGGCGGAGTACACGATCCTCAACTTCCCGGTCGACGACATCGAGCAGATCGTCGACGGGCTGACGGCCCGAGGCGTGGAGTTCGAGCGCTATGAGGGCTTCGAGCAAGACGAGCGGGGCATCGCGCGCAACGCGGGCCCGCTGATCGCCTGGTTCAAGGACCCGGCGGGCAACGTGCTGTCGGTGATCCAGGAGTAGCCCAGCTCGTCTCACAGTCTGGATTCCCGTCGCGTTAACCGGTCATGACCTACACCCTCATCGATGCTGGCGGCCGGGCCGTACGAGAGCGAGCGGCCCGGCAGCCTCGGAGGTCATCGCGGCAACCGCGTATACGGCCGCCTCGACTGCGCAGGCGCACTGCGCTGGATCGAACGCGGCCACTACGTGTCCCAGCGGGTGTTCTTCGCCGACGAGGCCACCGCGATCGCCGCGGGGTACCGCCCCTGTGCGAACTGCCTGCCCGACGAGTACGCCGCCTGGAAGCAGAGCCGATCGGAGCGGCTCTACAGCGTCTACGACTCACCCGTGGGCCCGCTCACGCTCAGCGGGGACGACGAGGCGCTCACCGGTCTCGGCTTCGGCGAGAGCGTGGCCGAGGGCTGGCGCCCGGACGACGGGCGCTTCGCGCCGGAGCGTGGGCAGCTGGACGAGTACTTCGCCGGCGAGCGGACCGCGTTCGAGCTCCGGCTGCGGCTCGAGGGGACGCCGTTCCAGCGTCAGGTCTGGGACGCGCTTCGGGACATCCCGTACGGCACCACCACGACCTACGGAGAGCTGGCCGCGGCGATCGGGTCGGTCGGCGGAGCGCGCAAGGTCGGCTCCGCCAACGCGCGCAATCCGATCGCGATCGTGGTGCCGTGTCACCGGGTGATCGGCGCCGACGGCAAGCTGGTGGGCTACGGCGGCGGGTTGGAAACCAAGCGCGACCTGCTGGCGCTCGAGGGGGCGCTGCTCGCGGTCTGAGCTCGAACGAATTGGCTTGACTCGCCTGATTCCCGGGCATCAGAGGAAATGCGGCGGTGCGGCTCCCCGTCCAAGGACCGGTCGTTGAGGCGAGGGGAGACGCGCCGTCGTGCGTTCTCGGGCCCTCTCGCCCCGCGGGATAGGCTTCCGCGCCGATGAGGGGGAGCTCAGCAGTGGTGGCCGTCTGCCTGGTGCTGGCCGGGCTGCTCGCGGCTGCTCCCGCCGCAGCGGCGGCCGGCTCGCCGAAGAGCACCGTCTGGCTCTGCAAGCCGGGACTAGAGCGCAATCCGTGCCGCGGCGATCTCGACACCACCGAGGTGGGCCCGGGCGGCTCGACCTCGAGGACCGAGGGCGCCCGCGGAGGCCGGCCGCCGGTCGACTGCTTCTACGTCTACCCCACCGTCAGCGGCCAGACGACGCTCAACGCGGACCGCCGCATCGGAGAGGAGCAGCGGTCGGTCGCGCGCATCCAGGCGTCCCGCTTCTCGGGCAGCTGTCGCATCTTCGCGCCGGTCTACCGGCAGGTCACCGTGAGCGGGCTGTTCAGCGGCGGGCTGAGCCAGGAGCGCCTCTCGATCGGCTATCGCGACGTGCGCGCGGCCTGGCGCTCCTACCTGCGCAGGCACAACCGTGGCCGCGGCGTGGTCCTGATCGGGCATTCGCAGGGAACCGGGATGCTCACGCGCCTCGTCAAGGAGGAGATCGACCCCGAGCGCGAGCAGCGCCGGCATGCTGGTCTCCGCGCTGCTGATCGGCGGCGACGTGACCGTGCGCAGGGGCAGCGACCGCGGCGGTGACTTCAAGCGCGTTCGCGCGTGCCGCGCACGCCCGTCAGACGGGTTGCGTCATCGCCTACAACAGCTTCCTCACACCGCCCGGACCGGGCGCGTTCTTCGGCCGGGCGGGGAGCCTGTTCCTGCCCCGGCCCAATGCTGCGGAGCTCGAGGTGCTCTGCGTAAACCCGGCCGCGCTGGCGGGCGGAAGCGGCGAGCTGCTGCTCGAGCTGACCGCGTCCGGCGGCTGGCGGCGCTACACCGGTCTCTACAGCGGGCGCTGCACGCGGGCGAACGGAGCGTCCTGGCTGCAGGTCACCGACGTGGCCGGACCCTCCGATCCGCGCCCGAAGCTGACCGAGAACCTCGGCCTCCCATGGGGTCTCCACAACTACGACGTGAACCTCGCTCTCGGCAACCTCGTTCGGCTGGTCGAGCGCCAATCGGCGGCCTACCTCGAGCGCCGGCGGTGAAGCACGACGTCGTGGTGATGGGGGCCGGGCTCGCCGGGCTGTCGGCCGCCCGCGACCTCGCCGCCGGCGGCGCCGACGTGGTGGTGCTGGAGGCGCGCAACCGTCCCGGTGGGCGGGTGGAGCAGACGACCCTGGCCGACGGGCGGATCGTGCAGCTCGGCGGCGAGGTGGTGGGCCCGCACCAGCACGCCTACTACGGCCTGGTGGAGGAGCTGGGCCTCACGCTGCGTGCCCGCCTTTCCCGACCTGCCGGGCGAGGAGACCTGGGTGCTCGCCGGCCGTCGCGACGTTGGCGAGGGCCACCCCTGGATGAGCGAGGCCGGACCGCGAGACGTACGCGCGGCTCGACCGCGAGTTCGCCGAGCTCGCGGCCACGGTCGACGCCGACGATCCCTGGTCGCACCCCGACGCCGAGCGGCTCGACCGCCTGTCGGTGGGCGACTGGCTGCGCGACCGCGGCGCCGGGCCCGACGTCGTGCGCGCCCGCGACCTCGCGATGCTCGCTCTGTCGGCCGAGTCGGTCGAGCGCACGTCACTGCTGTCGGACCTGCGCAAGGAGGCGGCCGCCGGCGCTCCGGGCTTCTACTCCTACGACGTCTGGGAGTGCGAGCGCGTGGCCGAGGGGTCGGCCACGGTCGCGCTGAGGATGGCCGAGGAGCTCGGCTCGCGGATCCGCTACGCCACGCCGGTCACCCACGTGAAGGTCAGCAGCGGCGGCTGTGTGGTGACCACCGCGACCGGTGAGCGCTTCGAGGCCGAGGCCGTGGTGTGCGCGGTCCCTGTGGGACCTCTGCGGCGCATCGCGATCGAGGGCGTGTCCGACGAGCGCCGGGCGTCGCTCGACCGCCAGCGCCATGCGCTGGCGGTGAAGGTCGTGTTCGCCTACGAGAGCTCGTTCTGGGAGGAGCAGGGCCAGAACGGCGACGCCTACTGGGAGACCGGCGTGCTCGGCGGCACCTGGGTTCAGCGCGAGGGCATCATCTCGGCGCTGGTGCCGCCCGAGCGGCTGGCGGCCTTCCTCGCCACCTCGCCGGCGCAGATCGAGCACGAGATGATCGAGGAGATGGCGCAGGCCTTCGGCGAGCGGGCCCGGGCCCCGCTCGGCGTCTACTTCCGGCGCTGGGCGGTCGATCCCTGGACCGAGGGCTACATCACCTCGTGGCGGCCCGGCGACGTGATGGCGGTGGGACCCTTGCACGGCACCCACGAGCCGCCGTTCTACGTATGTGGCTCCGACCAATGGGTGTGCGGCTACATGGAGGGCGCGGTGCGCACCGGCCGTGGTGCCGCACTTGCAGCGCTTTCAGGCGCAGCGAGCTAGCTTTCCTGGGACCGTAGAGCGGACCATGTCGGCACCAGGCAACCTCGCAGCACCCGAGAAGAGCACGGGCACCGCCGTGAGCTTCGAGCTGGAGCGGTTCGAATGGATCGCGGCCGACCGGCTCGAGGTTGCCGGCCGCTGGTACGGCGTTCGCGGACGGCGCTTCCTTCGGCCCACGCTCGACATCGAGGTCGACGGGCAGGCTCGGCGAATGCTGGCGCTGCTCGAGCACAAGCCGTGGGCGCCGGACGAGGGCTCGGAGTGGATCGCCGCGTTCACGTGGAACGACGAGCCGATCGAGCTGCTCGAGGCGGACCTCGTGGTGGCCCCCGACCTCTCCGTCGAGCTGCCGGCGCCGGGCACCGCCGCGGGGGCGAAGAAGAGTCGCGCCGCGCAGCGCAGCAGGCGCCGCGCCGGCGCACGAGCAGCGGCGCGTGGCGGCGCCGACGCGGGCCGCCCTGCTGGAGGGCCGCGCCGCCGCCGAGGCAGAAGCCGAACGGGTAGCCGAAGAGCTCGATCGCGCGCGTGCCGCCCACGCCGCGGCACTGGACAACCTGCACCGGCGCATGGCGGCGGAGGAAGCGGCCCGGCGCGGAGTGGCCGAGGAGCTCGAGCAGGCCCGCGACCGAGATCGCGGCGGCGGCAGCCACCATTGAGGGCCTCCGCGCCGAGCTCGAGGCGGCGAGCGCAGCGCGCGACGCCGCCGTGGCCGGCACGGAACGGGTGGCCCAGGAGCGCGACCGTGCGCTGCGTGAACGCGCGCTGCTCGAGCACCGGCGTGAGGAGGCCGAGACGGCTCGCGACACAGCGCGCCAGGAACGCAACGCCTGGATGTCGCGGGCGCGAGTGGCCACCGCAGGCCGGGACGCGATCGTGGCCGAGCGGGATGCCGCGCTGGCCGCTCGTGATCAGATGGAGACGGAACGAGACGGCGCGCAGCGGGAGCGCGACGCCGCGGCGCGAAAGCGTGAGGCCGCCGTGCGCGAGCGCGAGGCAGCTGTGGGTGAACGCGACGCAGCGGTGCGTGAGCGAGATGCCGCCGTGCGTACCCGGATTGCCGCTGCGCGCGAGCGGGCGGCGGCGCGCGCGAGCGGCCCGCGCCCGAACGTGAGCGGCCCGCGCCCGTGCGCGACCTCCCGGCGCCCGAGCAGGAGCGGCCCGCCCCCGCACGGAGCGCCCCAGGCCAGTGCGCGTCATCTCCGACGACCCGGATACGCACGTTCTGCCCAGGTCCCCCATCGAGCCCTTCCCGTCGGCGCACGACCCCCTGGCAGGACCGCGCCGCCCGGCCGCTCGCACATGGGCGCCCCGGCTTGCGGCGCTGGTGGCGCTCGCGCTCCTGGTCGCGCTGGTCGTGATCCTCATCTCCGGGGCGCTCTGACCCCTCGCGCAGGCGTTTACGGCAGGTCCTGCACCGCCCTGTAGCCCTCGTTGATCGCGCTGTGGGTGTAGGCGAAGGCGCCCGAGTCGCTGTTGGCGATCGCGATGTTGCGGAACGGCCGGCGTCCGGCCACCTGGGGCTGGTCGGCCACCGGCCCGTACAGCGACGGGTCCCAGACCGAGGTGAGCTCGTGCGCGTAGCCGTAGTTCCAGCGGTTGACCATGATCGAGTCGACGTCGCGCTGCGGATCGAAGTCCCCGCCCTCGCGATTGACCGTGCGGTCGAGCACGTCCCAGACCGCGTCCTCGAGCTCGCGGAAGCTCATCTGCAGGAGCTTCTGCTTGCCGCGCTCGTAGGCGGCCAGCTGGGGGGTCGCCTCCGGGTCCGACGGCACGACCGTGAAGTTCAGGATCGCCGGCACCTCCGGCGGCTCGGCCGGGGTGGGCCCGTAGGCCGATCCGAACTGCGCGCCGGCGGCGATCGCCGTGGTGTCCCAGAACAGGCTGTTGCCGCGCGGGCTGATGCTCGCGATGCGGGAATCGGCGAACGCGCGCCAGTTCTTCAGCGCCGCGCGGGCGTAGATGAGCGGGACCTTGCGGGCGTAGCAGAGGCCCTCGACCTGATCGTCCGGCAGTCCTTCGACGACCTGCGCGGTCACGCGGTTCCAGCAGGCCATGACCACGTGCCGGGCGCGCACGCGGCGGCCGGTCTTCGAGCCTTCGGGGAGGTAGTCGACCTCGGCCAGGCCCGTCGCTGGCCGCGCTTGCGGCCGCCCGGCTCGACCCGGAAGACCAGGCTCTTCAGCCGGATGCGCACGTCGTTGCGCGGCTGGTCGAGCTTGCGGTAGTCGGTCACCGCCTTGACGATGTTCTCCTGGTTGGGCTCGCCGCCGTCGACGTCCGACACCGCGCCCGGGATCAGCCGGTTGACCAGCAGCCGCAGCAGCGAGGAGTTGCCGTCGGGCCACGTCGGCGACTCGCCGAGGTCCTCGAGCAGTCCGAACTGGGGCGTCCGCCCGATGCCGGGGAAGCTGTCGAAGTTGAGCCCGAGACCCTCGTAGCCGGCCGAGCCCAGCGCCCACATGTCACCCGCCGAGACCGCCTGCGCGCCGGCGCCGAGCAGGCTGTGGCCGTTGCGCTGGTACCAGACGATCGACTCCTCCGGCACCCCCACGTAGTCCATGTAGTACTGCTTCTGCGTGATCCGGGAGAGGATCGCCTTCTTCTCCTGATCGGTCTTCGGACCGTCCTTGAGCGCGATCCAATCGCTGGTCTCGTCGGTCTGGATCCGGGCGATGCCGGCCTGGGCCTCGGCGGAGAACGGTGTCTGAGCGAGGAAGTCCGGCCACGCCTGTCGTGGTGCGGTTCTGCAGCACCGTGTCCGAGCCCCAGTCCTCCGACGGGAACAGCAGCATCTGGCGCAGCCCGTAGCTGGCCGGGATCGAGTTGTTGGTGAGCTCGGGGAAGTTGTCCGGGTCTGACGCCCAGGTAGGCGAGCAGGTCGACCGCGGGCTGGCCGTAGGAACCGGGGATGTCGAGCAGCGCCCCGGCCGGCTGATTCCAGGTGCCCGACGCTGTCGAGGTTGACCGTGCCGCCGTTGCGGAGGAGCGTCAGGTCGGACGCCGCCGGCCGCCGCGTTGGGCACGTGGAACTCGTTGCGGATCGAGTGCCCGCCGTAGTCCGGCAGCGGATCGAGGATCAGGATCTTCGAGTCCTCGCCGTAGCGGTCGCGGTAGTACTTGGCGGAGGCGAGCCCGCTGGCGCCCGCACCGACGATGACGCAGTCGTAGGTCTCGTGGCAGTCGACCACCCGCCGCACGCGGATGCCGGGACCGCCCCGCGTGCTGTGCACGTCGCGGGGGTTGGGCGGACCGTCGATCTTCATGAACTGGCGGACCACGCCGTCGCGCTGGCCCTTGAGGCCGGTCTCCGTCGGCGGGTAGTAGCCGCGCGGAAGCCCGCGCTCGCTCGCCGCGACGGCGGCGGCCTCGGCTCCGGTCAGATGAGGAGCGGCGGCCGCGGCCGCGAGCCCGGCAGCGGTGATCGCCACTCCGTCGAGGAAGTCGCGACGGCTGATCCCGTCTCCGCGGTCCAGCGAGCGATCACCGGCATCGGACATGGCGGTCCCCTTCCGTGGCGGTGGCGTGGTGCGCCGACCCTCTCACTCTCGGCCCACGGAGTCCACCAGCGGCTGCACTCGCGGGCGAATCGGGCGCGACAGCACTACGTAGCTGGTGGAGCGGTTGATGGCGGTGGTGGCCAGCAGGCGGTTGACGATCTCCTGCAGGTGCTCGGTGTCGCGCGCCGCGACCCGGCAGATCAGGTCCTGCGGACCGCTGACCGCGTCGGCCTCCAGCACCTCGGGCGTGACCTCCAGCGCCTCCACCGCCTCGGCCAGCCGGCCCTGGGTTAGCTCGAGGAGCACGAACGCCTCGAGCCGGTGGCCCAGCTCGACCGGATCGACCTCGGGGCCGAAGCCGGTGATCACGCCGCGCGCCTCGAGCTTGGCCAGGCGGGCCTGAACGGTGCCCCGCGCCACGCCGAGCCGGCGCGAGATCTCGAGCAGCCCGAGCCGCGGGTTGTCGCGCAGCTCGGCGATCAGCCGTGAGTCGAGCTCGTCGATCGGACTGGTCAAAGTGACCAGACTCTAGCGCGATCGGAGGACGAAACTGGGCAGATTGACCAGTCTTTCTGGGCACACTTGCAAGTCTGCCCACTTGGTGCTGCACTGGAGGCATGTTCGAGGAAGCACAGCTCTACTCGCCGGTCACGAGCGACGGAGACGGGGTCACCGTTCACCTGAGCGACGACCACCCCGGCGCCAACGATCCCGAGTACCGCGAGCGCCGCAACGAGATCGCCGCCCTCGCGCTCGGCGTGGAGCCCGGGCGAGCCGGCCCCTGCCGTGGACTACACGCGAGGCCGAGCAGGAGGTGTGGCGAACGGTCTGCCGGGAGCTCGGCCCCAAGCACGAGCAGCTGGCCTTCCGCGAGTTCCTCGACGCCAAGGCGGCACTCGACCTGCCGGGCGACGGCGTGCCCAGCCTCGACCTGGTGAGCGAGCGGCTCGAGCCGATCACCGGCTTCCGCTATGTCCCGGCCGCCGGGCTGGTGCCGCTGCGCGAGTTCTACGGCTCGCTGTCCGAGCGCAGCTTCCACTCGACCCAGTACGTGCGCCACCCCGCGCAGCCGCTCTACACGCCCGGAGCCGGACATCATCCACGAGGTCATCGGGCACGGCCACCTGCTGGCCACGCCGACCTTCTCGGAGCTCCACCGGCTGACCGGCGAGGCCACCCACCGGCTGCGCGACGAGGAGAACCTGCGCTTCCTGTCGAGGGTCTTCTGGTTCACCGTCGAGTTCGGCGTGGTGATGGAGGACGGCGAGCTGCGCGCCTACGGCGCCGGCATCCTCTCCTCCTACGGTGAGATCGACGAGTTCCGCGCGATGGAGCTGCGGCCGATCGACCTGACCGAGATGGGCACCGCGGACTACGACATCACGCACTACCAGCCGGTGCTCTACCGGGCCGAGTCACTCGACGAGGTGCGCGAGGTGGTCGGCGGCTTCTTCGCCTCCTGCACCGACGAGTCGATCGACGAGATGCGCGCCCGCGCGGGCGCCGTCAGCGCCTGAGCGCTCGGGCGGCGATACTCCCGCGCGTGGAGCGCGGGTTCGACACCGATGTCCTGATCGCGGGGGCGGGAGTGGTGGGCTGCGCGATCGCGCGCGAGCTCACGCGCTTCGACCTGCGCGTGATGCTGCTCGAGGCGGGCCCGGACGTGGGCGCCGGCACCAGCAAGGCCAACACGGCGTTGCTGCACACCGGGTTCGACGCCAAGCCGGGCACGCTCGAGTCGCGGCTGGTGGTGCGCGGCTACGAGCTGCTCGGCCGCTACGCGGAGCGAGTCGGGATACCGGTCGAGCCCACCGGGGCGCTGCTGGTGGCCTGGAACGAGGAGCAGCTCGCCGAGTTCCCGGGGATCGTCGAGCGCTCGCGGGCCAACGGCTACGAGCCGATCCGCGAGCTGGGAGTGGAGGAGCTCTACCGGCGCGAGCCTCACCTCGGCCCCGGCGCACGAGGCGCCCTGGAGGTCCCCGACGAGGGGATCATCTGCCCGTTCACCACGCCGCTGGCCTTCGCCACCGAGGCGGTCGCGGCCGGCTGCGAGCTGCGGCGCGGCACGCCGGTGGACGCGGTCGAGAGGCTGGACGGGGGAGGCCTGCGCGTGACCAGCGCGGGCCGGGGAGCCTGGACCACGCGCTTTCTCGTCAACGCCGCGGGCCTGCGCTCGGACGAGCTCGACCGCATGCTCGGCCACGACGGCTTCACGGTCACGCCGCGGCGCGGCGAGCTGATCGTGTTCGACAAGCTCTCGCGCGGGCTCGTCGAGCACGTGATCCTCGCGGTGCCCACGAAGATCACCAAGGGAGTGCTGATCGCTCCGACCGTGTTCGGCAACGTGATGCTCGGGCCCACCGCCGAGGACGTCGAGCGAAAGGACGACACCTCCTCCACGGCGGCGGGCCTCTCCTACCTGCGCGCGGAGGGCGCGCCGCATCATGCCGTCGCTGCTCGAGCACGAGGTCACGGCGGTCTATGTGGGGCTGCGCGCGGCCACCGAGCACGGCGACTACCAGGTGAGCATCCACGCCGACGAGGGCTACGGCTGCGTTGGCGGGATCCGCTCGACCGGCCTGTCGTCGTCGATGGCCCTCGCCGAGCACGTGCGCGACGAGCTCGAGGCCGCCGGGCTCCGGCTGGAGCCGCGTCCGGGCGAGCCGCCCGAGATCCGCATGCCGAACATCGGCGAGCGCTTCCCGCGCCCCTACCAGCAGGAGGAGCTCGTCGAGCACGACCCCGATTACGGCCGGATCGTCTGCTTCTGCGAGCGCGTGACGCGCGGAGAGATCCGCGACGCCCTCGGCTCGCCGATCCCGCCGGTCGATCTCGACGGCCTGCGCCGGCGCACGCGGGCACACCTGGGCCGCTGCCAGGGCTTCTTCTGCCGCGCCGAGCTGGAGGACCTGCTCGCGCGGGAGCGGCCGGCGTGAGCCGAGCGCCCGAGGTGGTGATCGTGGGCGGCGGACCCGGCGGGACTGGCCGCGGCGCGCCGAGCTGGGCCGTGCCGGGCGTGCGCGACGTGCTGGTGATCGAGCGCGAGACTGGAGGCCGGCGGCATCCCGCGTCACGCGCAGCACCAGGGCTTCGGGCTTCGCGACCTGCACCGCCCGCTGCCGGGGCCCGGCTACGCCGCGTCGCCTGCGCGGGCTGGCCCTTGCCAGCCGCGCGGTCGAGCCTGATGAGCGAGACGATGGTCACGGGCTGGTCGCCCGGCGGACCGCTCGAGCTCACCGGTCCGCGCGGGCCGCACCAAGCTCGACCCGCCGACGCGGTGATCCTCGCCACCGGCTGCCGCGAGCGCCCGCGCTCGGCGCGGCTCGTGCCCGGCTCGCGCCCCGACGGCGTGATGACCACCGGGACGCTGCAGCAGCTCGTCTATCTGAAGAAGCGGCGGCTGGGCGGCCGCGCGCTCGTGGTGGGCGCCGAGCACGTGAGCTTCTCCGCGCTGATGACGCTCGACCACGGAGGCGCGCGGGCGGTCGGCATGACCACCGAGCTGCCGAAGCACCAGTCGTTCGCGCTCTTCCGTGCCGGCGCGCGTGCCCGCTACCGGGCGCCGCTGTGGACACGCACGGCGGTGACCGCCATCCACGGGCGCCCGCGCGTGGAGGAGGTGGAGCTGACCGATCTCGACAGCGGCCGGGTGCGTTCGATCCGCTGCGACAGCGTGATCTTCACGGCCGACTGGATCCCGGACAACGAGCTGGCGCTGCTGGGCGGGCTCGAGCTCGACCCGGGCACGCGCGGTCCGGTCGTCGACGCTGCCCTGCGCACCTCTCGTCCGGGTGTCTTCGCCGCGGGCAACCTGCTCCACGGCGCCGAGACGGCCGACGTGGCCGCGCTCTCGGGACGGCATGCGGCGAGCGGCGGCTGCGCGCTGGCTGGGCGGCGCCCGGGCCTGGCCCGAGCGCGCGCCTGGCGATCGAGTGTCGCACGCCGCTGGCCTGGATCTCTCCCAACGCGGTCACGCTCCAAGGAGAGGAACCCGCCCCACCGCCTCCCCGGGGCCGCTTCCTGCTGCGCTCGCATGAGTTCCTGTCGAGACCGCGGCTCGAGGTTGTGCAGGACGGCCGCCGGCTCTGGAGCGGGCGGGTGGCGCGCATGGTCCCGGGCCGTTCGCTTCGGCTGCCACACGGCTGGACCGCGGACGCGGATCCCGCGGGCGGGCCGCTCACGGTGTCGGTTTGCGGGCCTCGCGCGCCCGGGTAACAGGGGCACATGGAGCACGACGAGCAGGCCGAGCGCCTGGAGCGGGAGGCCGAGGACATGGAGAAGCGCTCCGAGGACCTCGGCGATCGCATCGAGGGAACGCGTCGCGACTGGGAGGCCAAGGAGGACGACCCGTCGGTGCCGGGGGCGCGGCCCGAGCTCGAGGAGTCCGGCCAGCTGCCCGAGGAGGCACCGGCCGAGCAGGTTCCCGACGACACCTCGCAGGCCGCCCGGCCGAAGGCCGAGGACTCCCCGGCGGCGCAGATGACGAGGGCACCGCCACCGGCAATCCGAACGCCGCCGGCGCGGACGAATAGAGCCGGCACCCCTACTCTCGTAGGGGTGAAGGAAGCCCTCTCAGGACCGGTCAAGGCAGGCGCCGCCGCGCTGTTCGCGGTCGGGGTGCTCCTGCTGCTCCTCGACCCGCCCTCGCTCTCGGGCGCCGAGGGACTCGCGGTGTTCATCGGCGGCGGGCTGCTCCTGCTGCTCTTCACCGCCTGGGCAACGGTGGCGCTCACCGGGACGCGACTCGATGACCGAGTATGAGTTCGAGCGGCTCGTCCGGCGCAGCGAGGAGCTGGCCGCCAGTCCGGAGCTGCGCTCGGAGACCACCGAGTTCGACCTGCTGGTGGCGGACGCGATCGATGAGCTTCCGCTCGACTTCCAGCGGGTGCTCGACGACGTTCCGGTGGTGGTTTCCCGGCGCGGGGCGGAGAACCGCGCCTACGGCCACTACTTCGGCGACACCGTCGCCCGCGACAACTATCCCGACCGCATCGTGCTCTACCAGGACACCCTCGAGCGCGACTTCGGCTGGGACCGCGACCTGCTCCGGCGCCCAGGTCGTGCGGACCCTCCGCCACGAGCTGGCCCACCACCTCGGCTGGAACGAGCCCGGGGTCCGCGAACTGGGCCTCTAGGGGGGTCAGACACTGGATCGCAGTGCCGGGCCCGGCGTCCGCCAGCCGGGTCTCCGAGCTTCGGCGGCGGCTAGGCTAGGACCGCTCCGGAGAGGTGACCGAGCGGCTTAAGGTGCACGACTGGAAATCGTGTGGGCGGGTCAAACTGCCTCGTGGGTTCGAATCCCACCCTCTCCGCTCAGACGGGGAGGTGTGCACATGGGAGCACGACCAGGGTTTTCCCCGCTAACGCCGCGGCCCCAGCGGATCGACGCCTTGCACGGCGTTTTTTCAACGGCGACGAGGCACACGCCCGCCAGGTCCCGCTGCGCAAGATGCGATGGCGCGGTTGGGGCGGTCGGAAGGCCTGCGGCCGAGGCGAGTTCTTCTAAGGCACCACCGGCCGGGTTGGCTTGGCCTGCGTAGGGCCGCTCCGCGAGCACCGTATATGAGACTCCTGCTCGTCGCGCGAAGCATGGGCGCCATCCACATGTTTGCGGCTACTCGGTGCCAATGGATGTTGCTGCGCTCGCCTAGGCGTTGCCATTGATCCGGCTGAACCACTCCACCTGATCGTTGGCTACCAGTTGGTGGGCGAGGTAGGGTCGGCCAACTCGAACGAGGAGCTCGCAATGCCGGTCGTACTGATCCACCAGGGTCCGACGGTCACCGCGGAGAACTACCGCGCCACCGTCCAGAAGCTCGCGGGCAAGGACAAGTTGGAGTCAGTGTCGGACTGGCCGGTCGGGGGCATCCTTTTCCACTCAGCCGGTGAAAGCCCGAGTGGATTCCGCGTCGTCGACGTCTGGGAGTCCCAGGACGCGTGCGACGCGTTCGGCCAGCACCTGGGACCGATCCTCGAAGAGGTCGGCATCACGGATCCGCCGGAGATGTACCCGGCGGAGAGCTTCGTTTCGAGCTAGCCCGGCGGCTCCGCCAACAGCGGCGCGTGAACCGAGCGCTTCTGGCCTTGCGGAAGTCGCGGTCGATCCCGCTGGCTCGAGAGCTCGGCCAGCGGCGCCGAAAGCAGGAAGCGTCGAGCCCTTGCGAAAGTTCCGCTTTCGCGTGACAGCAACACCGAGCCCGGCGACGTGGACCTGCCCCGCTTCGGACGACACGGGTTGTTTAGGTCGTTGGTTGTTTGATTTTCATGGATTTGGCCGTTGTCTGGGTCTGCTCGTACTCAGCCGGGGAGACCATGCCGAGCGTGGAGTGGCGGCGCCGGCGGTTGTAGAACGCCTCGATGTACTCGAACACCGCGGACTGGAGCTCGAGCCGCGACGGCCAGCTGCGGCGGTTGACGAGCTCCTTCTTGAGCGTGGCGAAGAACGTCTCGGCGACCGCGTTGTCGTAGGCGTCGCCGCGGGAGCCCATCGAGACCGCGATCCCGGCCTGCCGTGCGGCGCGGCCGAAGGCGAGGCTCACGTACTGCGAGCCCTGGTCGGAGTGATGGATCAGCCCGGGCCCGGGGCGCCGGCGGCCGAGCGCCATCTTGAGCGCGTCGACGACCAGCGTCGCGCGCATGTGGGTGGCCATCGACCAGCCGACGATCTGCGCGCGAGTAGGCGTCCTGCACCGCGGCGAGGTAGAGCCAGCCCTCCCCGGTCCGCAGGTAGGTGATGTCGGCGACCCACAGCACGTTCGGTGAAGGCGGGCCGGAATTGGCGCTCGACGAGGTCGGTGGCGGGCTCGACGCCCGGGACCCGGATCGTCGTCTTCCAGCGCTTTCGGGGCCTGACGCCCGCGATACCGGCGGCTTTCATCAACCGGGCGACGCGCTTGCGCCCGACCCGGATCCTGTGCTCGAGGCGCAGCTCGGCGTGGATCCGCGGCGCCCCGTAGACGCCGCGGCTGGCGGCGTGGATCTGCTTGATCCTCTCCGTCAGCCAAGCATCCTCGAGCGCGCGATCGGACGGCGCCCGGCGCTCCCAGTTTGGAAGCCGGTGCGGTTCACGCCGAACACGCGGCACATCACAGCGACGGGATAGTTGGTCTTCTCCGCGGCGATGAACGAGAACACCTCGCCTATCGCCCGTCGCTCTCCTTCGCGAAGAAGACGGCCGCCTTTGAGAGGATCTCCCGCTCCATCCGCAGCCTCGCGTTCTCGTCACGCAGCCGCCTGAGCTCCTCGCGCTCGTCCTGGCTCAGGCCGCCGGGGCGCTCACCGCGCTCGGCCCGCTCCTGCTTGAGCCAGTTGCGCAACGTGACCTCGGAGATCCCCAGATCCTTGGCCAGCTGACGCTGCGGCTTGTCGCCCAGCAAGGCGAGCCTGATCGCCTCCCGACGGAACTCCTCCGGATACGGCGGCCTCGTTCTCGGCACCTGAACCTCACTTTCCCCGGCTTACGACCGGAAGCGTCCAAGTGTCGTCGAAACCGGGGCAACTCCAACGGGGGGCGGCTCGCTGCTTTGCACGAAAGGCAGCAGCGTTGCGACGCTTGCGCGCGCTTCTCCCTTCCATGCGTAGCGGCAGTCGCGCGCCGCCGCCGCTTGGCATGGAGGGGAACGACGGCCGACGCGACCTCGGTGGGCGGAACGTCGCGCGCGCGTGGGGGCGATCATGTCCGCGTGCTGTTCGAGTGTGATCACGTCAGCTTCCGTCGCGGCGGCGCGGTAGTGCTTGAGGAGCTGACATTCGGCGTCAGCGAAGGCACCACCTGTATCGCTGGACCCTCGGGCGCAGGGAAGTCGACGCTGTTACGGCTCTTCAACCGCCTGGCCGATCCTGCCGGGGGTACGGTGCGATATCGCGGTCGCGATGTGCGGGACTACGACGTGCTGGCGCTGCGGCGCGAGGTGGGCCTCGTGCCTCAGCTCCCCGCGCTGCTTGACGGGACGGTGGCGATGAACGTGAGCTTCGGTGCGCGGCTCGCCGGAGAAGCGGCCGACGTACCCATTGCCCTGCGCCTGGCCGGGCTCGATGAAGCGTTCGCTGATAGGCCAGCCGGCCGGCTGTCAGTCGGCGAGCAGCAACGGGTGATGCTCGCCCGGGCCCTGGCGCTCCAGCCCAACGTGCTGCTGCTCGACGAGCCGACCGCCGCCCTGGACGAGCGCTCCAAGGGCGCAGTCGAGCGGACCCTGCTCGACCTGCGCGCGCGTTTGTCGCTGTCGGTCGTCTTCGTCACCCACGAACGGGCGCAAGCAGAACGGCTGGCGGACCGCATCGTTTGGCTGGAAGGCGGCCGACTGAGTCGGGGCCCGGCGACGGTGCCCTCGTGATCGCCGCGATCCAGATCACGCTCGGGCAGGTGGCAGCCACGCTCGCCCTGGTGGGCATAGCCGTAGCGGTCTCGGTCTGGCAGCGCGCCGACTTGGAGCGTGACATCGGGATCGCCGTGATCCGGTCCTTCATCCAGCTCACGGCGATCGGCTACGTGATCGACGTGATCTTCGAACAGGACAACCTGGCGTTCGTCTTCGCGCTGCTGGCCGCGATGGTGCTGTTCGGTGCCTTCACGGCGCGCTCGCGGGCCCGCAAGGTCCCTCACGCCTTCTGGCCACTTCTGACCGCGCTCGCCGTGGCCGGCGCAACCACGCTCGGGCTCGTCCTGGTCCTGGGGGTGTTCGACCCTGAGGCCCGCTACCTGGTGCCTGTCGGCGGGATGGTGATCGGCAACGCGATGACCGCCGCGGCCGTCGCGCTCAACCGCCTCGGCGACGACGTGGCTGACTCGACCAACCAGATCGAAGCCACGCTCGCGCTCGGCGCGACCTCCACGCAAGCCATCCGCCCCATAGTGCGGCGTAGCTTGCGGTCCGGGATGATCCCCTTGATCGATTCGACAAAGACCACCGGGCTGATCTTCTTCCCCGGCACGATGGTCGGCATGCTGCTCGCCGGAGCGGCCCCGGTCGACGCAGTCCGCCTCCAACTGATCCTGCTCTACATCCTCCTAGGAAGCGTGGCCCTCGGGGCGCTGACCTCCGTGCTCCTCGCCTACCGGAACTTCTTCACCCCCGCTCAGCAACTCCGCGAACTATCCGCATCGGGCGGGACCACGTAGCCACGCGCGGGCGCAAGCCGATTCGCTGGTCCTAGTCGCCGCCGGACTGCTCCCTCGCATGGAAAGGGGCAGTGGCCTGGCAGCGTCGATCTTGAGGCGGCGCGTCGGGACTTCACCTGTAGCGAAAGCTGCTGACGAGCGCACTGACCTCCTTACGGTTGTGGACCCCTCAGGACATTCGGCGTTGTAGCTTGACCTCGCAGAGGTCAACGGAGGCTCGCGTGCCGGGCGTCTCCGACGGGTCCATCTGTTCGAAGACCGCGCTCGCGGTTCGCATCTGTTGCTCCGTCTCGAAGTACCCGACGAAGACGGCCGTTCCCTGTGATTCGTCGACAAACAGCTCGAGTCCGGTTGCGTCGACGCCCGGCGGAGGTCCCTCGGACTCCTCGACCCGGGCAATGACCTCCGAGATCCTTTCAGCGGTCACGTTGGTGAATCTGACGACACGTGCGTACATGCGCTCCTCCTCATTCATTGGCTGGCGCGGGATCATCCCCCGCCCGGCTTGGCGAGACCCTGTTGCGGCTGCGCCAGGCAGGCACTGCACCTGGCTCTCGCGCAAAGCGCAACTCGAGGTCCGAGCGCTTCCTCGCATGGAAAGCAGCACTGTGTCGCGCGCTTGCTGCGCCCGTAGTCGGGCCGCTCGTTTCAAGCTCGGAGTACCCGAGCGACTCGATCCAGGTCGCGCCGTAGGCGTCCGGCGGCCGCTGACTCTCTACTCGACCTCGAGCTCAGAGACCATCCCCTTCACGATGTGCGGCGGGCCGCCCGCGCGGTCGGGAACGAAGCAGATCGCCGCGTAGCGCCCCTTCTTGGCGAAGTCGAGGTCGATCACCTGGCTGCCGCCACCGTCCAGGACCGAGGTCGAGACGGCGTTCTTCTCGTCGAGCGGGGGTGGCCCGCCCGAGTCACCCTCGCTCTGGAAGGCCTTGATGATCGTCTGGACGCTGACGTTGCCCTTGATCGGCGCCGCCAGCATGAAGTGCGGCTCCTTGCCGACGTTGGCGAACTTGACCTTGTTTGACCCCGTCTTGAGCCCGCTGGCCACGAATTTGTACTCGGACGCGTCAACGGTCGAATCCGCGGCCGGGACCTTGGCGGTGCCCCCGCCTGTCAGCACTGTGAACGTTGCGTTGACGTTCGAGTCGATGTCGACCGCAATGTACTCGCCGGCCGGCAGCACCTGGATGGTGGAGCTCGTGGTACCGGGCTTCGTGTCGGGTGTGCCTCCCTCGAGCTTCACCCAGGGGGGCAAGCCCTCGCCGTTCTCGCCCCACGCGGAGCCGGCCTCGAGCGCCTCCTCCGCGGTGTGCCCGTCCGTCGCGCGAATGAACTGCACTCCGATGGGGCCCTTGGCGGAGTTCTTGAACTGCAGATCCACCAGTCCGCCCTGCACCGACTTCGGGATGGTGATCTTGGACTCCTTGCCCGAGCCGCTTGCCGTGAGCCTCACGATCGTGGGCACGTCGGCCTCGCCGCCCCCACCGCCTCCCCCTCCGTCGTCGTCATCGTCGCCGCAGGCGGAGATCGCCACGGTCAGGCCGAGGGTCACAAGGAGTAGGGCGGTGCGCATGGCACGTCCTCCGGGTAGTTTCGGTGACGTTGGCACCACCCTACCGCCATCACCGCGAGCGCTCCCGCGACGAGGCGGGCCAGCAGCTGGGCCGCAGGGACGGGTCGCAAATCCTGCAGAGCTACGGCCAGGCCGCCAGGGCGCGCTCGAGCGGCTGCGGCTCGGGACCGCGGCAAAGACCGCCACCCGGCTGCCACTCGCCGCCGCGGGGGGGCTTCCTGATGCGGTTTGCGCACGGGTTCGAACCCACCCTCTCCGCTCAGACGGGAAGGTGTGCACACGGGTGCACGACCAGGTCGCCCCGCTAGCCGTCCCCGTCGAGGCCTGGCAGCCGGTCAATATGGACGTCACGACGGCGGTGCGCAATCGCTAGCCGCTGGCTGTGACGACCGGCTCGGCCTGAGCGCTCGGCACGCCGCAGAGCCTGGCTCTCCTGCGCGTCAGTCGCAGTCGATCTGCGCGAAGGTCTGCTGGTAGGAGCTTGCCAGCTGCTTGGCTGCGGTTTCCAGCTTGGCCTGTGCGCCACTGAGTGAGAGGTCCGATGTGAGGCCGTTTGCGACTGCCTCGACTTCGGAGCTGAACTGCTGGGTGGCCGACTCGACCTCCTGCCTTCTGTCCTCGTTGAGGTCGCCCTGTGCGTCCTTGATCTGGTTGAGGTCCTCCTCGATGGCGTCCAGGTCCTCTTGCACGCCGTCGACCGTCGCGGTCGCAGGGGTGAGCGCGGCCAGGTCGTCGACCTGCGTCTTCAGGTCATCGCGGGCGTCGCAGACCTGTGTCTGCGCCTTCTCCTCGTCCGACTCCCCGCAGCCGACCGCCGCGACCGCGATCAGCAGTCACCCCGCCGCGAGCAAAGCAAGCCACAGCGCCCTCCTGCCCGGAGAAGACGCCTCTTGGGAAGCGGGTTTGCGACTCACGCGCCACACTCCATCGTCCGGTCCCATTCGGCGCATCATCCCGACGGGGTGAAATTGTCCTGCAGAAGCCGCCTCCCCGCGCCGGTTTAGACTCGGGCAGTTTGCCGGGCTCTGACGAGAAACCTGGGTCTGAGTACGTCCTCGGTCATCACCAGGAGGGAGAGCGCGAGCGGCTGGATCTGATGTCGCGGCTGCTCGACCCGATGCACCGCCGCCACATCGAGCAGCTCGGCATCGGACCTGGGGCTCGGACGCTTGAGGTCGGGTGTGGCAACGGCTCCATCTCTGCCTGGCTCGCGGAGCGCGTCGCCCCGGGCGGGCGAGCCGTGGCCGTGGATCTCGATCTGTCGCTGGTCGACGTGGAAATGCCGGACCTCGAGCTTCGCGAGGCAGACATCGTCGCCGGGCCGGTCGATCCGAGAGACTTCGATCTGGTGACGGCGCGCGCAGTGCTTCACCACGTGGCGAACTCGGAGACTGCCGTTGCAAACCTCGTCGCCAGCGTCCGACCGGGTGGAGCGATCCTGTTGATCGAGCCCGATTTCCTGCCGGTGAGCGTCGCTGAGCCGGGTGACGTCCGAGCGTTCTGGGAGGGGTGGCTGGCGTGGTCGCGCCGGGAGGGGATCGACTACATGATCGGTCGCCGGCTTCCCGCGAATCTGGCAGCGCTGGGCGTGGAGAGCGTCGAGGCAACCGCCGAGACAGCGCTCTACAACGGTGGCTCCCTGTGGGCCGAGTACTGGACACGGACGGTCGTCGAGTTGCGCGGCCGGCTGGTCGCATCCGGGGAGCTCGACGACCGGTCGGTGGACGCGTTCCTCGGCCGCTGTGCCGATCCGGGATGGTGGACGCAGACGATTGCCTTCACTGCCGTCGGTGCCCGCGCACCGCGCGGCTGAGCGACGATTGGTCTCCGCCGACCCTGGGGACACTCCCCGTGGGCAGGCTCTCTGGGGAAGGAGTCCAATATGGGTGAGCGGGGCAGGTTTAGTCGTCGCGGGTTCGTCGGGGCGGCTGCGGGCACTGCGGCGGCTGCGTCGATGGGGCCCTGGGCCCCCGCGGCCGGCGCGAGGCATCGGCGGCACCGGCGTAGCCGGCTTCTGCCGCGGGACCTCATCGGTGTGCAGCTCTTCACGGTCCGCGATCAGGTCGCGAGCCTCGGCTTCGAGAAGGTCTTCGCCGAGCTGAGCCGACAGGGCTACAGCGAGATCGAGTTCGCCGGCTACAACGCGCAAGGCCGCAGATGGACCAATGAGGAGCTTCGCGCTCTGCTCCGGCGCTACCGCCTGAACGCCGTCGGCAGCCACGTCAACTACTACTCGGCCGGACCCGACGGCATATTCGTTCGTGACGCAGCTCGAGCAGGTGCTGGACGACGCGGCCGAGATCGGGATCGACTACATCGGTACCGCCAGCAGTCCGGCCAGCGCTATGGCGAGACCGTCGACGGATACCGGCGCGCCGCCGAGGACTTCAACACCTTCGGCGCGGCCGCCAGGGAGCGCGGGCTGCGCTTCTACCAGCACAACCATTCCGAGGAGTTCGCGGTCGAGGACGGCACGCGGCTCTACGACGTCCTGTTGGAGGAGACCGATCCCAGGCTCGTCTTCTTTGAGCTGGACATCTTCTGGGCCTACGTCGGCCAGTCCCGCTTCCCAGGCTTCAGGCCGCACGAGTACCCGTGGTACGAGCCGAAGCGCTTCCCGCTCTTCCACGTGAAGGACGGCCTGTTCAACGGCGGGCCGGCGTTCGGGTGGACGATGACCGACGTCGGGGACGGCGACATCCCGTTCGAGCCGTTCTTCTGCGGGCTGGATACGGACGACCACCACTACCTGGTCGAACGCGACACGGCCCCGGACCCGGTGGCGAACCCGGCGGGCTCGTTCGCGACGACCGAACGGAGCTACGACTACCTGGCCGGCCTACGGGAGAGGTGACCTGGTCGGGCCCCGCGGGCACGCGCCGCCCATCCGCTATGACTTGAGCGGTGACGGCGGCGGCGGTGGCGCTGAACGAGTCGCAGCGCCAACGGCGCGGGCAGTTGTACGTCGCCCTTGCCGCGGTCGCCTGGTCGACCGCCGGGGTCCTGCAGCGCCAGCTCACGCTCGACACCCCGACCCAGGTTGCCGGCCGCGCCGCTTTCGCGGCCGTCGCCCTCCTCGTCTACGTGGCGGTCGTCGAACGCGGCCGGGTCGTGGAGGCGTTCCGCTCGGTGGGGCTCGCCGGGATCGCGGTGGCGCTCTGCGTGGCCACCGCCTCGGCCTCCTTCATCGCAGCGCTGAACCACACGAGCGTCGCGCGCGTGCTGTTCATCCTCGCCGTGGCTCCGGTGCTCGCCGCTCTGCTCGCCCGGGTGCTGCTGGGCGAGCCGATCACGCGGCGCACCGTAGTGGCGATGGCGCTGGCTCTGGCCGGAGTCGCGCTCATGCTCGGCGCGCCGGGCGAGGGCAACCTGACGGGCGACGGGCTCTCATTCGTAGCCGCTTTCGCGTTCGCCCTGATGATCGTCATCACGCGTTGGCGCCACGACGTCTCCATGGCGCCCGCGACCTGCATGTCACAGGTGATCCTCGTTGTGGCGTTCCTCCCGTTCGCGAGTCCCGGGGAGATCGCCGGTGACGACGTCATGTGGCTCGCGCTACTCGGGATCGGCCAGATCGGACTCGGCTTCGCGCTGCTGACGGTCGGGGCGCGGCTGATCCCCGCCGCCCAGGTCGGACTGATCACGCTGCTCGAGGTCGTGCTGGGGCCGCTGTGGGTGTGGCTCGCGCTGGACGAGCGGCCGAGCACGGCCACGCTGGTGGGCGGCGCCATCGTGATCGTCGCGATCGTCATCCAGACCCGCGGCGCGCCGGCGACGGAGTCGGACGACGGGGCGGGGGCGCTGCCGGCGCCGCACTAGCGTCGCCGAGTGCCGCGCGGAATCCGTCGCGCCAGGTCCCGTAGCGGGGTTCCCAGGCCAGCTCGCGCTTGGCCTTCTGGTTGGATGAGCCGCGGATCTGGGTCATCATCGAGACCGCCACCTCGCCCGCGGCGATCCGCGCCAGCCAGACCGGGACCCGGCGCGGGGGCCTGGCCCCGACGAGACCGGCGAGGTGGGGGATCCATTCGGAGGCCGCGGCCGGGTCGTCATCGACGACGTTGAAGGTGCCCGGTCGGCCGTGGTCGATGGCAGCGAGCGTCGCCGCGGCCGCGTCATCGGTGTGGAGGAACGACCAGACACCCGCGCCATCGCCGACGATCGGCAGCTTCCGCTTTCCACTCTGAATAGCCGTCCATCGCCTCGGCGCCGTAGAGGCTGCCGTAGCGCAGCACGATGCCCTCGAGGCCCTCGGCGCGGCTGACCTCGCTCTCCAGGTAGCGAATCGCCTTCAGCGTCTGACGCATCGGCGCCGGTGCGTCGGATCGAGTGGGTCGGTCTCCGTCTTGACCGCTGCGCCCGCCCGAATGTTCGGCCAACCCGTGTAGCTCTGCGCGATCAGGCGCCGGGCGCCGCCGACCTGCGCCGCTCGGATCAGGTTCGCCGTGCCCTTCGTGCGCAGCTCGTTGGTGGTCGCGAACCAACGGTCCCAGCGCCGCGGGTTGCTCGGGCCCGCGAGCGCCGTCATCTCGTGGATGACCACCTCAGGCTCCGCACGGCTGACCGCTTCCACCATCCCGCTCTCGTCGAGGCCGTCGACCACCACGGGCTCGGCGCCGGCCGACCTCACGGCGTCGGTCTTCTGCGGGGACCGCGTGGTGGCGACGACGTCGTGCCCGGCTGCGACCAGGTGCGGCAACAAGTGCTGCCCGACCACGCCGCTACCGCCGGCTACGAATGCCTTCATCGCCGCCCCCTTCGCCGCATGGCTGGGCGCGGCAACCGCGCCCGGCTTGGCGCCGCGCGGGCCTCCCGCTGCCACTGGCCGCGTCTGCGATCCACACGCGCGACCCCCAGTGGGCCACCTGCGACCCGCACCCGATTCATGGCTTCCTCCTTGGACGGAATCGACGACTGCCTTCGATTCAAGGCCCGGCGCGTGAGAGGACGATGAGTCAGGCCACCCGGCCGGTGTCCCTGCGGTAGGCGCGGATGGCAAGGGCCACGAGGGCCACCGTCCAGGCGGCCATCACGACCCAGCCGTGCAGGCCCCAGCCCCCGTCGCCGAGACCCACGTGGCTCGCCTGGACGAGCCAGTAGGAGGGCAGCGCCTGCGCCAGGTCGTGCACGAAGCCGTGCCCGCTGATCGGAAACCAGCTTCCGCCGAGCAGCGCCAGGACGCCCACCAGCCCGCCCACCGCAGGACCGATCGAATCGGAGCTCAGCAGGTGCCCGAGCGCGATCCCCAGCGCCGCGAAGGGACCAGCCCGACCAGCAGGAGCCCGGTCATGGCCAGCCAGCGGCCCGCCGACAGGCTCACGCCGAACGCGGCGCCGCAGGCGTACAGAACGAGAATGCTGAGGCCGGCCAGTAGGTAGCCGGTCAGGATCTTCGTCCCCAGGTAGGCATATGGCGAGAGCGGGCTCACGCGCAGCTGGCGGTTCCATCCCGCGGCCCGGTCCGCGGCGATCCGGCCGCCGCTGGCCAGCATCGCGTTCATCGTCGCGAACGCGGCCAGGCCGACCATGAAGTAGAGCGGCAGCGAGATGCCGGTGTCCGAGAAGTTGCTCACATCCTGGCTGGGCCCGGCGATCGCCAGGTAGAGGATCACCGGGAAGGCGAGCGCGAAGATCACCACGCGGCGATTGCGGACGGCCCGCATCAGCTCATATCGGGTGTAGACGGCGTAGCTCATGCGAGCACCTCCTCCTCGACCGGGTGATCCGATTCGTCGCTGGTCAGCGCCAGGAAGGCCTGCTCCAGCCCCGCGCCCGTGATCTCGATGTCGCGCGCGTCCTCATAACGCTCCAGCAGCGCACGAACGGCGGCATCGGAGTCCGGGCCGGTGAGGATCACCGTCTCGCCGTGCCGCTCGGCCCTGCTCACCCCCGGCAGGGCGGCGAGGGCCGCATCGTCCACGTCCGGCAGCGTGGCGCGGATCGTCCGCGCGCCGACTCGCGCCTTGATCTCCGTGGTCGGCCCGTCGGCCACCACCTCGCCGTGCGCCATCAGGACCACGCGGTCGGCGTAGGCGTCGGCCTCCTCCAGGTAGTGGGTCGCGAAGATTACGGTCTTTCCGCCCGCCGCGAACGACCGCATGGCGGCCCAGAAGGCACGCCGGCCCTCTACGTCGAGGGCCACGGTGGGCTCGTCGAGCACGAGCAGCTCGGGGTCGCAGACAAGCGCAAGGGCCAGCCGCACGCGCTGGGTCTGCCCGCCGGACAACTTCTGGGTGCGTTGTTCGGCGAAGGTGAGGGTGCCGGTGAGCTCGAGCACGTCGCCGACATCGAGCGGGCGGGGATAGAGCGAGGCCATCATCGACACGAGCTCGCGCACCGACAGGTCGCCGATCAGGCCGCCCGTCTGCAGCATCGCGCCGACCTCACCGGCCGCGATGGCCGTCTGAGTGTCCTTCCCGAAGATCGACACCCTGCCGGCGTCCGGCTTCGTCAGGCCGAGCAGCATGTCCAGCGTGGTCGACTTGCCGGCCCCGTTGGGCCCGAGCAGAGCGACCGTCTCGCCGCGCCCGACCGTCAGGTCGACCCCGCGCACAGCGGGTACCGGCCCATTCTTGTCGTGAAATGACTTGGCCAGGCCCCACAGCTCGATCGAGGCGGAGGAGGTCATGACGAGCTCCCAGCGAGAAGCAGCGACACCCATGCGCCGGTGGCCAGCGCACTGTTCAGGAGCAGGTAGCCCACCCCCGACGTGATCAGCGCCACGGCGAGCAGGACGGCGGTCCACCCCAGCCAGGGAGGCAATAGCCGGACCCGGCGCACCAGTACAGCGGCCACCGGCGCCATGGGCGCCAGAACGATCATCGGCACGCCGTCGTAGGCGCCCGCAATGGCGGGCGGCCTGATGTCGGCGTGTTGCCGAACCCCGATCAGCGCCTGATTCATGGACTCTCCCTTTGCGTGACAGTCACAGGGTGATTGCACGACAGGCGCGTGAGAGGACGATGAGCGCGTTGCAGCGGCGGCTTCGCCTCGCCATCCTTAGCCGCATGCGCGTCCTCGTAGTGGAAGACGAGGTGAAGCTGGCCAAGCTGATCCGTCAGGGGCTCCGCGAAAGCGGCCTTCTGGCCGACGTCGCCGTCACCGGCGAGGACGCGCTCTGGATGGCGCCCGCCAACGGCTACGACGTGATCGTGCTCGACGTCAACCTGCCGAAGATCGACGGCTTCGAGACCTGCCGCCGGCTGCGTGAGGGCGGGCTACGAACGCCGATCCTCATGCTCACGGCCCGCGACGGCGTGGCCGACCGCGTGACGGGCCTCGACACGGGTGCCGACGATTACCTCGTCAAGCCCTTCGATTTCGACGAGTTGCTGGCGCGGCTTCGGGCTCTCGACAGGCGTGGGCCGGTAGAGCGTGAGACGGTGCTCGAGGTCGGCGACCTGGTGCTCGACCCTGCCAGCCGGGAGGTGCGCCGCGCAGGAACGCCGATCGAACTGTCGACGAAGGAGTTCCAGCTCCTCGAGATGTTCATGCGCAGGCCGGGGGAGGTGCTCTCCCGCTACCAGCTGATCGAGGGAGCGTGGGACATGGACTACGAGCACCGCTCCAACGTGGTCGATGTCTACGTGCGCTACCTGCGCGAGAAGATCGATCGGCCGTTCGGTGTCGAGAGCTTCGACACCGTTCGCGGCGCCGGCTACCGGCTGCGGATGCCGGACTGACCGGCTCGCGCGTCAGGCTCGGGGCAGCGTCAGCCACACTTCCGCGCCGCCACCCGGCCGGTTGCGCGCGGCGACTCTGCCACCGTGGGCACGGGCGATGGCAGCGACGATGGCCAGGCCGAGGCCCGTGCCCTGGGAGCCCTCGCCGCCCGCGTCGCGGCTGAAGCGCTCGAAGGCGCGATCGATGAACTCGTCGCTGAAGCCCGCGCCGCGATCCAGGACGTGCAGCTCCACCATCTCCCCGGTGCGGACGCTGGTGAGCTCCACGGGGCCCGCGCCGTACGCCAGCGAGTTGGCGATCAGGTTGTCGAGAGCCTGCGCCACGCGATCCGGGTCGGCCAGGGTCAGCGTGGCCGCGGCGTCGCTTTCGGGTGCGGCGATCAGCGGCCCGCTTGCGTGAACGCGGCCTCGCCGCGCTGGGCCGCGGCGGTGAGCAGTTCTCTCGCCGCGGTGGGCACAGGCTTCAGCGGCAGCCGGCCCTGATCGGCGCGGGCAAGCACGAGCAGGTCATCGGCAAGGCGCGACATGCGCCGGGTCTCCTCGTGGGCGGAGGCGATCGCCGCGCGCAGCTCGCCCGCGTCGCGCTCGCCGCGCAGCGCCAGCTCGAGCTCGGCCCGCATCGTGGTCAGCGGAGTGCGCAGCTCGTGGCTCGCATCGCTCACCAGCCGGCGCTCGCGCGCGAAGCCGGCCTCGAGCCGGTCGAGCATCTCGTTCAGCGTTCGGCCGAGAGCACCGATCTCGTCGCGCGCCTCGGGTACCGGGAGTCGTTCGGATTGGTTGCTCTCACTGATCGCCTCCGCACGGCTTCGCATGTGCTCCACCGGCCGCAGCGCCGCCCCGGCCACCTCGTAGCCGGCGAAGGCCGCCACCAGCAAAGCGAGCGGTAGGGCGATCAGGAGCAGCCGCTCCAGAGAGGCGATGCTGTCGTCTCGCTCCTTCAGAGAGTCGCCGATGACCACCACCGCGCGTTCGTTGTCCTCCAAGCGGGCAGGCACGGCCCGCAGGCGCACATCGGTTCCGTTGAGAGACCGGCGTTCGACGGTCAGCGGCTGCCGGAGGGCCTGCTGCCGCTCGGCGGGCTCGAGCAGCCGGGTGCGGCGCGCGGCGCCGGTCGACGCGAGCAGCCGGCCGCCGGCGGCGTAGACCTGGGCGTAGCGTTCCCCGCTTGCCAGGACCGCGTCCGCACCCGAACCGGTCTGGACCAGAGCCGCGATGTCCTGTGCCTGCGCGCGTTGAGCATCGGCGATCGAGCGGTCGAGATCGCGTTCGAACTCACGCGCGAGGAAGAGGCCGGCCACGAGCAGGAGCAGGGCGATGACCCCGGTGAACGCCAGCGTGAGCCGCACGCGAATCGGCACCCGCGCCAGCATCCTGGCGACCCTCCGCATGCAGCGATCACACCATATGCGCGCCCTGGGCCGAGCGCCGGCTAGCTCGGGGAGGCCGGTGGACGGTCGCGCTCATCGGGCTCCCGCCCGGCGGCCAGCCGAATTGCCTTCCGCGCGAGCGCCAGCAGGGCCACCACCACGAGGGCCCCGACCAGTGCGTCCGCGCCGCCGCTCCTGAGCGCGACGATGGCAGCCGTTTCGCTCACGCCGCTCAGGACGATCACCGCCCGACCGCTACTTGGGGCTCGGGGTCGGCTATAGCGCGTGCGCTCTCCGTGGGCATGAGCAGCGCCGGGACGAACGCGAGCGCGGTGAACCCGACGGCCCACCAGAAGGTGTTGCCGAACGCCGTGGCCAACCCGGCGCTGCCGCCTGCGGCGTGCGCCGTGCTTTGTTGCTGAAGGATCACGGCGAGCACCGCGGTCCCGAACGAGGCGCCGATCTGCTGGAAGATCCGCACCGCACTGGTCGCTCGGGGAATCGCATCGCGGCGAAGTCCCCGATAGGCAACGGTCATCGCCGGGACGAACACCGCGCCCAGGCCGGCACCTCGGATCACCAGCGCGGCGCCGAGCGCAAGCTCACTCGTGCCGGCGCCGACCTGGGCGTAGGGGATCGTTCCCAGCGTGGCCAGCGCCATGCCCACGAGCACGATCGGCCTCGGACTGACCCTGTCCACGAGCGTGCCGACGATCGGGAGGGCGATCATCATCCCGAGGCCCTGCGGCGCGAGCAGGAGTCCGGCGTCGAGAGGGCTCTGGCCGCGCACCTGCTGGTAGTAGAGCGGGAGGAGAAGCAGCGCGCCGAAGAGCGAGAGCCCGGCGAGGAACATGAGACCGGCCGAGGCCGTGAAGGAGCGCGACCGGAAGAGGCGGAGGTCGATGAGCGGCTCGATTCGCGTGCGAAGCGCGTGCACCGCAAAGCCGACGAGGAGCGCCGCGCCGATCGCCACCGGAGCGATGACCTGGACGTGTCCGAACCCTCCCTGCGCCCCGGCCTCGGACAGGCCGTAGACCACCGCGGCCAGCCCGGCGACAGCAGCGCCAATCCGAGCACGTCGAGCGGATGGTCGCCGCGCTCCTCCGGCGCCGGCATGTAACGCCAGGCCAGCAGCAGGGCGATCGCGCACACGGGAACGTTGACGAAGAAGATCCAGCGCCAGCTGACGCTGTCGAGGATCAGGCCGCCGACCACCGGCCCCACGATCGGGGCGACGAGCGCGGGCACGGCGATGGCCGATGTGAGGCGGCCCAGCCGACGCGGCCCGGCCGCCTGGGCCACGATCGTCTGGAGCAGCGGAAACGTCATGCCCCCTCCGATGCCCTGCACCACCCGGAACGCGATCAGGCTCCCGGCCGACCAGGCAAGGCCACACAAGACGGAGCCGGCGAGAAACAGCGTGAGCGACAGCATCCACATTCGCTTACTCCCGAAGCGGTCCACCGCCCACCCGGTGAGCGGGATCACCATCGCGAGCGCGAGTAGGTAGCCGGTCGAGACCCATTGGATCGTCGACAGGCCCGCATGGAGCTCGCGCGCCAGCGTGCCGATCGCGACGTTGATGATCGTGATGTCGAGCTGGACCGCGGCGGCGCCGACGAGCACGATGCCCGCGAGCTTCAGCAGCGCGGGGTCGAGCCGGTCCGCGCTGTCGGGCACAGGTGTGTCGGTGCTCATCGGCGACGCCCTTCCGGTGGCTTACCGACCGGAGGCTCGAGGCGGCGGATGAGCGGGCGATGAGAGGCGCGGGGACTGCGCCCGCGCTAGGCGCGCCGAGCGCCGCTCTCTTGGAGGGCCGCGAGCGCCTCGGCCTCACTCATGAACGCCTGCGCCCGGATTGCCTTGCCGTCGCGCATGACCCAGACCTGAAACACGTCCCAGCTGGTCTCGGCCGTGCTCTGCCGTCCGCGGCCGCGCATGGTCATCGAGACCATCACGGAGTCGTCCTGCTCGATCACCTCGTGGACGTCCAGGCGGGCCTCGTCGAACTGGTCCCAGAACGCCTGCACGAACGACCTGAACCGGTCGAGGCCCCGGAACGTGCCGCTCAGGTCGGGAATGGTTCCCGCGGTGACGTACTCGAACTCTGGGGCGACGTACGAGAGTGTCCCCTCGAGGTCACCCCGGTTGAAGGCATCGCATGCGAGGTGGACGATCTGGACGTTCTCGCCGTGCATAGCGGTCCAGTATCGCTCAGAACAGCCGGCGCTGGACTCCTCGATCGGCTCGTCGTTGATCGAGGCGTAACGGTGCGACATCAGCCCGTCGGCCGCGAAGCGCCACATTTCGTTCCCGTGGCTGCGCCACCACTGGCCGTCGCGATCGCGGCTCTCGTACTCGAAGCGCACCGCAATACGGTCGTCGGAGAAGGCCCAGAGCGTCTTGCGCAACCGGTAATCGAGCTCGCGATCCCACTTGCGACGCAGGAAGGCCTTGATCTCCTCGCGGCCGTGCAGGAACTCGCTCCGGTTGCGCCACTCTGAGTCCTCGGTGTAGGCCAGCGCAACGCGCTCGGGATCGCGAGTGTTCCAGGCATCCTCCGCGGCCTGGACCTTCGCCCGGGCCGACTCAGGCGTGAATGGCGGGCGGATGTCGGTGGGGGCGGGCACGGAACACTGATCCCCTACCCGCTCCCACCACGGTCAGTCGAAGACGACGTATTCGGCGCTCTCGAAATGCTCCGGGCGAATCTGCTCGGGGTGAACGCCGTGTTGTCTGATGACGTCGGCCCTGCGGGGATCCCGGGACGCCGCCTCCGAACCTGCCCTGGACGGCCACAGGTTGACGATCACGAGGCCTTCATCCGTCCTGGCGGCCGTGTGGAGGATCAGGCCGTGGTCGCGGCCCACCCCCTCCATGGTGTCGGCGGTCTGCCTGTAGCCGTCGAGGAGCTCGTCGGGGTCGCCGCTGATTCGGGTGATCGTGAGATAGGCCATCAGGCGAGCCCCTCCAGCGGGCGGGTCATCTCGATGCCGTGGGCCGACGCCAGCGCGAGGACGTCGTCCATCCCGGCCGATCCGTCCACGGTAAGTGCCCCGGCCTCGCGGGCGAACAGTTCCATCTCGCGGCCGGGCGAGAACATCACGAACGCGCTCGCCTCCTCGTGAGACTCGTTGCGGATCGTGTGCTCGCGCCCACCGGGGATCGCGACCAGCGCGCCGGCGCCCGCAACGGAGCGTTGCAGCGCGCCCTCCTCGTCCTCGAGGTAGAAGGTGAGCTCGCCGTGCTCCACCCGGTACGCCTCGAACGGTTCGTGGCGATGCAGCATCGGCGGTCCACCGCCCGGGCGCATCCGGACCTCGGCGGCGGTGAGTGCGCCGGCGCTCCGCTCGCTCGTCACACGGAATGTGAGCGAGTCGCCGCCCACGTCGATGGTTTCGTCTAAGGACAGGCTTCCTGTCTTGTTCATTCGGCTAGTGTAGACAGGAAGCCTGCCTAATGTCCACCCGCCTTCCCGACACCACCGCCCGTCGCTCCCCCGAGAACCTCGCGATCCTCCTGCGGGAGCCGTTCCGGGTCGGCTCGGAGCTTCTGCACCAGCGCTTTGCCGAGCGAGGCCATCCCGACGTCCGCGCCCCGCACGGAAACGTCTTCCAATACCTGGACGACGGCGGAACCCGGGTGAGCGTCCTGGCGCAGCGCGCGCAGATCACGAAGCAGTCGATGGCCGAGCTGGTGGCCCATCTGGAGCGCCACGGCTACGTCGAGCGGGTGCCCGATCCCGCCGACCGCCGCGCCAAGCTGGTTCGCACGACCCGCAAGGGCAAGCAGCTCTACAGGATCGCCCGCGACGTGGTGGCCGAAATCGAGGACGACTGGACGCGGCGCCTGGGAAAGGCCAAGATGCGCCAGCTCCGCAAGCTGTTGGAGGAGTTGAACGAAGGCCTGGCCTGAGCCCGTCGATATCGTCGAGCCATGTCCCTCACGCTCGGTACCGGACCGCTCGCCGGCTCCCCCGCGGGCGCCTTCAACTTCGACCTTCAGGGTGCGTCACCGGCGCACAGGATCTACTTCGCGGACTTCCTCCCGCGCGTGCGTGCCACAATCGCCGGGCGCAGCGTGCTCGACACCGTCAGAGCCAAGCTGCTCTACGAGACCGGCATCCTGCCGCGGTTGTATGCGCCGATCGAGGACTTCGACCCCGCCGTGCTCTCGCGCACCGGCCACTCGACCCACTGCCCCTTCAAGGGCGATGCCTCGTACTGGTCCATTGGCGTGAACGGCACGGAGCGCGAGAACGCCGTCTGGGCCTACGAGTCTCCGACTCGCCGAGGCCGCCTGGCTCGAGGGCCACGCCTCGCTCTATCCCGAGCACGCCGACGAGTGGTGGGTCGAGGACGAGCGGGTCGCGGGCCACCTGCGCGACCCCTTCCACCGCATCGACGTTCTGCCGAGCTCCCGCCACGTGCGGATCACGGCCGAGGGCGAGACGCTGGCCGCGACCGACCGCGCCAAGCTGCTGTTCGAGACCGGGCTCCCCCCGCGGGCCTATGTTCCCCAGCGGATGTGAGCGCTGCGATCGAACCCGCCGAGAAGCGCACGTCTGCCCGTACAAGGGCGAGGCCCGCTACTGGACGGTCGGCGGGGTCGACGAGGCGGCCTTGTCCTATGACTATCCGCGCCCGGAGGCCACGGGCATCGCGGGCCACGTGGCCTTCGACCCAGAGCGCGTCGACGTGCAGATCGGCTGAATCCCGGGCACGCGTGCCCTTCGTCTATCTGCTGCGCTGCGCGGACGACAGCCTCTACTGCGGCTGGACCACCGACCTCGAGCGCCGACTGGCAGAGCACCGCGCCGGAACGGCGAGCCGCTACACGCGCAGCCGGCTTCCCGTCGAGCTGGCCCTCCGGATCGAGGTCGTAGGCCGGTCGGAGGCGATGCGCGAGGAGGCTCGCATCAAGCGGCTGTCGCGCGCGGCCAAGCTCGAGCTGGTCGAGCGCCGGCCGGTCAGTCCCGGCTGACTCCCTCTACGGCGTCGCGCAGCACCGCGGTGTCCGCATACACGCGTCCGCGGATGAGCTCGCCTTCGCTGAACTCGTAGACCCAGACGTTGTGCACGTCCACCTCCGGCCGCTCTTGGTCTGCGCCTCGACGTGTACCGGGACCACGATCTGGTCGCCTCCGTCGACGAAGCCCTCGGGCGTGGACTTGAACTCGTCGAACCAGCGCCACAGATCCCGTGTGAACCAGCCGATCACCGCGTCAGGGCCATGGAAGGTGCCGCCGTAGGGAATCGAGTCCGGCACGACGAGCTCGCAGTCGCGATGGAGGATGTCGGCCATGTTGGCGGGCTCGTCCCTGCCCCAGCCGGCAAAGGCCTGCGCGAGGCGCTCGATGTTGGAGGGGGTCATGACCTACATGATCGCGTGGGCCGGCGGTTGTTCCAGATTGGCCGCTCAGGCTGTCCCAACTAGAACGCGGGCGAGTACCACTTGCCTGTGAACTTGGCCTTCGGTGTCTTGCAGCCCTTGGGCTTGAGCTGGTAACTGGCCTTGAACTTGGTCTTGGACGAGAACTTGCCCTTGAAGACCAGGGTCCCGCCGGTCTGTTTCTGCGCCTCGACGTCAAACCAGTCCATTCGCCCGTCGTACGAGAAGGAGCCGTCCTTGGCGATTGCCACCTTCTTCTTGGCGGTTCCTTCCTGGGTACCGCTGCAGGCGTTCGAGTTGGGGGCGGCGGCCGGACTGAAGCCGAGCGACAAGATGTCGAAGGCGGTGCGCTTCTTGTTGACCTGGATGACAGCCTCACCCCCTATGCCTGGATCCATGACGTAGCGTCCGGGCTTGGGCTTGATCGCCTGAGCGACGGCGGGCAGGACGAGCAGCAGAGCACAGCAAGAAACGGCGGCGATAGCTCTGGGCCAGTTGAGCATGGTGCCTCCCCCTTGTGGCCGGCCAACAGACGTTGGGGCGCCTGTCACTGGGCCGGACCTGTAGTCGGGCGACCCTAGTTGGGTAGAGCGGCCGAGGCAACGGCGCCCAGGTACCGCTTTCGGGCGTCCCGCTGAAGGAGTGACGGAGCCTCGATGGGGCACCGCGAACCCCATCGGCGGCAGATCCTCGACCTGCTCCGCCCCCGCGAGCGGTCGGTGAGCGACCTCGTTGCACGCCTCGCGCTGAGCTTCGAGCGGCACGATCGCCGAGCACCACTCGGGCTAGCGGCCGCGCCTGAAGCTCACCAGCTCCTCGCGGTCGCTGCCCCCCGACACGCTCACCGCGAGCACCGGTCCCACTCCGCGTGCGAAGAACTTGTACTCGAGGATCTTCGGGCTGAGTGGGTTCTCATCCCTGGTCATCAGGACCTTCGGGAAGTAGCGGAACGGGACCTCGGCGCGCTCGTTGAGGCTGACGATCGAGCCCTTGTCCTCTGCCTCGCCCTTGTAGTACTCCTGCCGGTAGCTGAGCCCGACGCGCGGCTTGGCCGGCATGATGATGCCCGCCTGGGCGCCGTCCACGCCGGCCTCGAAGGAGCCCTGCGTGGAAACGGCCCTTCCATTCTCATACTCCGTCGTGAACTCGCCCAGGTACCAGATGTTTCCCGCCTTGTCCTGGGCGTACCAGTCGTCGGTCTTCTCCACCGGCCTGCCCTGCTCGGTGACGACGTCGCGGACCACCCGTGCAGTCACGCCATTGGCGATGAGCTTGGTCCGCTTGGTGACCGTGACCACCACACGCTGCCTGGCGCCCTCGGCATCGGTCTCCCGGTAGATCCAGCGGTTACCGGGACGCATCGGCCAGTACGGATTGTCGATCCTGGTGGTGAAGTCCGCCGGGTCGAGCTTCACCGGCTCGGAACCCTGCGGCAGCCCGGACTGTCCGGCGCTCGCCACACCCGTCAGGGCGAGGACCACCATCCCCGCTGCCGCCATCCCCGCACCGCCGGCCCGCCATGTGTTGCTCTTGATGTTCATGCCGCCAGCTAACGCCGGTCAGCTGAGAGGCTCCTGAGAGCGGAGGGTGAGCCTGGTCACACGGTTGGAATAGGGCGATCCGGCCCTGGGTCTTGGGTGGCTGGTGGCCTCACCCCGCGCACACTCACGGACAGGGCAGCGCGCGGCCTGGCTGGGCCTGCTGATGGCGCTCGTCCTGATCTGCTGTTCGGCAGCGCTGGCGACCACCTGGTCCGCTGGCGGCGACGGTCCTGAGGCCGACCGCGCTCCGCACGCCCTGATGCCGCTCGCGCCGCCGGCGCGGGACTGCGACCGCCGCATCCAGAGCTCGGCCTTCCTGATCTCGGACGGCCGCGGCCGAACCCTGGCGCGCCTGAATGCGGACCGGCCCCGCGTGGTGGGCAGCATCACCAAGCTCATGACCGCCCACCTCGTGCTGCGCGCCGGCGGCCTCGACGAGACGGTGACGGTTCCGAATCTGCGGCTTCAGCCCGACGAGTCGCGGGCCGGGCTGGTGCCCGGCGAGCGACTGGACCGCCGGGCGCTGCTGCGCCTGCTGCTGGTGCCGAGCGCCAACGACGCTGCTGAGACACTGGCGTCAACGAGTGCTGTCGGTCGCAGTGGCTTCGTGCGGGCGATGAATCGCGCGGCCCGCCGCCTGGGTCTCGAGGACACTCACTACGTGAACCCCTCGGGCATGCCCGCGCCCGGCCAGCGTTCCAGCGCGCGCGACAGCGTGCGACTCGCCCGCATGCTGGCGGACGACCCGCGTGTTCGCCGCATCGCCCGCATGCGCGCCGTACGCGCTCCGGGCGGCGGCGGGCGCCTGGCCGCGACCAACACGCTGCTGGGACGCGTCCCCGGCGTGGACGGCCTCAAGACGGGGCACGTCGCAGACCGGTGGAGCATGGTCGCCACCTCCACCGGCCGCGGCGGGCGCATCTTCACGGCGGTGCTTGGCGCGCCCACCGAGGCGGCCCGCGACCGCGACGCTCACTGCCTGCTCACGGTCGGGCGCCGGCTGGCGGGCGGGGGCGGAACCTAGCCGTTCTCGGAGACGGGAACTATCAGGCGGATGTGGCGGCGAGCCAGCATCAGCACCGGGGCCTTCCAGGCCTCGCCCGAGCCTTCCAGGGCGACGAGCTCGGCGTCCAGGATCGTGAAGAACTCCTGGTCACGCCGGTTCACGTGGTCGGAGACGCGGCTGCGATAGCCCTCGCGCGGCAGCGTCATCATGCCCTCCACGCGATAGCGATCCGTTTCCACGACCACTCGCTCCTGACGTTTCTCCACGGCGCGGCAATCTACTGGAGCGCCAAAGGGACGGCCCATGTACCTTTAGCCGCGTGGAACCCGTGATCACCTCGGAGCAGGGGCCCGCCCTGGACGGAGTCTTCAAGCCCGTTCAGCCCCCGACCACCTTCGAGGAAACCGTCGAGCGGCTCGGCACCGCGATTCGGCTCGGCCTCCTCAGCCCGGGTGCCCGCCTCCCCTCCGAGCGCGACCTGGCGGATCAGCTGAGGATCTCGCGGTCCACCCTGCGGCAGGCGCTGACCACGCTCGTCCAGAGCGGGCACCTGATCTCGCTGCGCGGACGCGCCGGGGGCACGTTCGTGGCCGACGCGCCTCCGATGGGCCAGACCGGCGGCGGTGTCGAGCTGGGCGAGGGAGCGCGCGCTGCCCTCGACTACCGGGTAGCGGTGGAGACGGGCGCCACGGTTCTGGCCTCCGAGCGGGCCACGGCAGCCGACCTCGACAACCTCGACGCGCTCACCGAGCGAATGAGGGCCACCACCGGACCGTTCGAGGAGTACCGGCGGGCCGACGTGCGCTTTCACATCGGCCTCGCGGAGGCCTCGCATTCCCCGCGTCTCGTGGCCGCCATGACCGAGGTCCAGGGGCAGATGAGCGACCTGATCTCCCGTATTGCGCATCCCGATGAGGTGCTCACCAGCTCGAACGCCCAGCACCAGCGCCTGGTGGGCCTGCTTCGAAAGGGCGACACCGGCCGCGCGGTCCGGCTGATGCGCGACCACATCGAGGGCACCGAGCACATCCTCGCCGGGCTGATGCCCGAGCCGGCCGACGACTAGACCCGAATTCGCTCCCCAGCGGGGTCGAGGAGCGGCTCCGCCACCACCTCGCCGGCGATCCAGCGCCCGAAGATCTCCACCTCGGCGTGGGTCCCCGCTGTGGCCTGCTCCGGAGGCAGGTAGGCGTACGCAATGGAGCGCTCGACCGTGTATCCGTAGCCCCCGGTGGTCACCCGCCCGGCAACCGCGCCGCCGATTCGCACGGGCTCGTTGCCCAGTGCCACCGAGCGCGGGTCCTCGAGAGTCAGGCAGCAGAGGCTCGCGCGCGGCCCCCGTTCGGCCGCCTCCACCAGCGCTTCGCGGCCGATGAAGCCACCCTCCTTGTCGAGCTTTACGCAGAAGCCGAGGCCGCCCTCGTAGGGAGTCTCGTCGGGCGTGATGTCGGCGCCCCAGACGCGGTAGCCCTTCTCGAGGCGCAGCGAGTCGATGGCCCGGTAGCCCCCCGCGACCAGGCCGTGCGGCCGGCCCTCCTCCCAGATGGCGCGCCACAGCCCCAGCCCGTACTCGGTCGGGCAATAGAGCTCCCAGCCGAGCTCGCCCACGTAGGTCACGCGAAGCGCCCGCACGGGCACGTCGCCGACGGTGATCTCGCGCAGGCTCATGTAGGGGAAGTCCTCGTCGGCCAGCGACTGCGGGGTGAGGGGTGCGAGCACGTCCCGCGCGCGCGGGCCCCAGATCCCGAAGCAGGCCGACGCGGACGTGACGTCATGCACCTGGACGGACCCATCCTCGGGGAGATGGCGGCGGATCCATTCGCGGTCGTGGTTGCCGAACGCGGTGCCGGTGACGATCCCGAAGCGGTCGTCGGCCAGCCGGGCGACCGTGAAGTCGCATTCGATCCCGCCCCGTGAGTTGAGCATCTGGGTGTAGGTGATGCGTCCCACGTCGCGCACCACCCGGTTGTCGCAGAGCCGCTCCATGAGCTCGGCGGCACCCGGCCCGGAGACCTCGAGCTTTGCGAACGAGCTCTCGTCGAACAGCGCCGCGCTCTCCCGGCAGGCGTGATGCTCCGCCCCGATGGCGGGCGACCAGTGGCGGCCGGCCCAGCCGCGCGGCCGCAGGTCCTCGATACCGGCGGCGGCGTTCGCCTCGTACCAGTTGACCCGCTCCCAGCCGGACTTCTCGCCGAAGGCCGCGCGGTGCTCGCGGTGCCAGAGGTTGGCCGGCGACACCCGCAGCGGGCGCCCCGACTCGCGCTCGTGGTGGGGGTAGCGAATGTCGTAGTAGGTCTCGTACGTCTCGCGCACGCGCTTGAGCGTGTAGGCGGGCGAGCGGTACTGCCGGCCAAAGCGCCGGATGTCCATCTGCCAGAGATCGAGCGACGGCTCGCCGCTCGGCGATCCACTCCGCCATCACCTTGCCGATCCCACCCGCGCCCGCGAGCCCGTGGGCGCAGAAGCCGGCCGCCACGAACAGGCCGCCGATCTCGGTCTCGCCAAGGCAGAACTCGTTGTCCGGGGTGAACGCCTCAGGGCCGTTGATCATGCGCGTGACCTTCACGTCCTCCATCTGCGGAACGCGCCGCCGTGAGTTCTCGACGATCTCCTCGAAGCGGTCCCAGTCGTCCTCCAGCAGGCGCCCATTGAAGTCGAAGGGGATCTCCTCGAAATCGCGCTCTCCCCGGGGAGGAAGGCCGGCGCGGAGCGGCGCTCGTAGCCGCCCATCACGAGACCGCCGCCCTCCTCGCGGAAGTAGATGAGGAGATCGGGGTCGCGGAGGGTCGGCAGGGGGTTCTCCGGATCGCGCTCGCGGAAGGGCTGGGTGACGAGGTACTCGTGCGACATCGGCACCACCGGGATACGCACCCCCGCCATTCGGCCGACCTCCGCGGAGAACATGCCGGCCGCGATCACCACCACCTCGGCCTCGATGTCGCCGCGCTCGGTACGCACGCGCGTGACCCGGCCGCGGTCGGAGTCGATTCCCGTGACCCGCGTGTTGGTGAAGATCTCTGCTCCGCCGCGGCGCGCACCGTCGGCCAGAGCGAAGGTGAGCTGGGACGGGTCGAGGTAGCCGTCGGTGGGCAGCAGTGCCGCTCCGAGCACGCCGTCGGTGGACATCAGTGGGAAGCGCTGCTTCGCCTCGCTCGCGGAGATCAGCTCCAGCGGCAGGCCGAACGTCTTGGCCCAGCCCGCCTGGCGCCGCAGCTCCTCCATGCGCTCCTCCGAGGACGCCAGCCGGATGCCACCGCACTCGGTCCAGCCCGGATCGAACTCCGACTCCGCCTCAAGCCGGCGGTAGAGCTCCACCGAGTACATCATCATCTTCGTCAGCGAGACCGAGCCGCGCAGCTGGCCCACGAGGCCGGCCGAATGGAAGGTCGAGCCGGAGGTGAGTTGGTTGCGCTCGACCAGGACCACGTCGTCCCATCCGAGCCCGGCCAGGTGATAGGCGATCGACGTGCCGCCCACGCCGCCGCCGACGATCACGCAGCGGGCGGCGCCGGGAAGCTCCCCCCGCGCGCTCAAGCCCGGGCCTGCGTGAGCCAGGCCTCGAAGTTCGGGTCCGAACCGGTCTTCTGAAGCCGGTCGAAGTGCTTCCTCGCGTACTCGCGAAAGTCGAAGTCGAGCTCCGAGATGCCCATCTGGACCACGCCCCACATGGCCTCGCGGAAGTCGGACATGAACCGGAACAGCTTGAGCGTGGCTCGCCGGCGCTCGTCCGGCGGCTCACCGAAGTAGGCCTCGAGCAGCGCGGACTCCTGCTGATCGCCGAACTCGTTGTTCACGGCCAGATTGCCGAGGTCGAAGTAGCGGTCGCCCATCCCCGCGTACTCCCAGTCGATGATCTGGACCCTCTGCCCGTCGTGCAGGAAATTGGCCGTGAGCAGGTCGTCGTGGCAGGGCACCGGATCGTGCTCGCCATGGCCGGCGATCGCCGTCTTGATCCGCTCGGCGTTGGCCCGCGCCGCGTCGAACCTCTCGGGTACCTCGACGCCGTTCTCGCGGGCGAGCCCGGCGTACCGGTCGACCAGCTCGAAGGAGTCAAAGAGGGTCGGCAGCTCGGTGCCGGAGTCGTGGAAGGCCCGCAGCGCGCGGGCCACCTCGGCCAGCTCGGGGGGCTCGGCGACCTCCTCGGCCGTCATCGCACGCCCGGAGACGAAACGGGTCACGAGACAGGCCGGGCGAATCCAGGGTCGCCGCCACTCCCGGCCCGATCCCCAGCGCGGCGGCGGACCTGGAGGCCACGCGCTCGGCCTCGCGGTCGATGCCCAGCAGCTCGGTGCGCTTGCCCGGCAGGCGGACCACGTAGTCAGTGCCCCCGAACTTGACCCGGAAGTTGCGGTTGGTGATCCCGCCGTCGAGCGGCTCGACCGGGCCCTGGCGGGAACCCAGGAGAGCGGACAGGCGCGCCACCACCTCGGTCAGCTCAGGGATGGTGACCTCCTCGTGCATGAGCGGACACTAAGCCCGCGAGGCGTCGCTCACAACGCCAGGGCGCCCAGAACCTCCTCCCACCAGACGCGCTCGGTGTCGCTGGCGCCCGAGCGGATCCGCCGCCGGACCCAGTCGCTCAGTGCCTGACGCGAGCCGAGGGCGAGCACCGGCCCGGTTATCGCGTAACGGCCGTCCTCGAGCAGCACGAGCGCGCCGGGCACGTCGCGGCGGGACCTGATCCGGTCGATCACGCGCAGGCCGGCCACCTCGGCGGGGCGCTCGGCGTCGCCGTCCTCCTCGCTCCAACGGCGCGTGTGGAACACGCGCGACGACGCCGGCCAGGCGTGGTCGTTCCACGGCGCCGGGGCCGATCGGACCGGTGCGCCAGCGGTCGAGCAGGTCGCGTACCTCCTGGGCGACCTCCTGGCGGACCAGCAAATGGAGACGGTCTCGGCCCTCGACTCGAGTGGAGCCGCGTGGTGGAATCGCCTCGCCGTCCCGGACGATCACGTTCACGAGCGCCTCTCGGGGAAGACTCGAGCTCGCGCGTCCTGCAGGCCGACGATGGCGTCGTCTTCGTGAACCGGGTACTCGATCACCTCGGCGCCCAACCGCCGGATGGTTCCGGTTTCCGCGAGCGGGCTTGGCAGGGCCGGCTGGTCGTCGGTCACTCCCAGCCGCCGCGCGAACGCCTCGAAGGTCGTGGCCTGGAGCAGCGTCGAGACCACCACGGCGAAGAAGACGATGTTGAGGAGCTCGAGATTCCCGCGGCACGGCGGCGATCACCGGGAACATGGCGAGCACGATCGGCACCGCTCCGCGCAGCCCCGCCCAGCCCAGCACCAGGCGCTCCGCGAAGCTGAAGCGGTCGAACGCGGTGGCGACGAACGTCGCGACCGGCCGGGCCACGAACGCGACGACGAGGGCCAGCATCGTGCCCTTGAGGGCGACGTTGGCCAGCTGGCGCGGGAAGATGAGCAGGCCGAGCGCGAGGAACATCGTCGAGCTGCGCGACCCAGGCGAGGCCCACGTGGAAGCTCGTGATGGTCTGCTTGGCCGGGATGTTCGCGCTGCCGAGTGCAAGGCCGACGAGGTAGACGGCGAGGAAGCCTGACCCCTCGATGCTCGCCGCGGCGCCGTAGCACACCGCGGCGGCGGCCAGCGAGGCCACCGGGTAGAGCCCCGGCGTGTCGAGCCGCGCGCGCTTGAACCCCTGAACCGCGAGCCAGCCCACCCCCACGCCGACCGCGGCGCCGATGCCCAGCTGGCGACGAACAGCCAGAGCATGTCCAGCAGCCCGTAGTCGGGCTGCTTGATCCACTCGATGAAGCCGAGCACCAGCAGCACCGCGACGGGATCGTTGAAACCCGCCTCTGCCTTCGAGCGTCCGGGCCAGGCGCTTGCTCAGCGAAGAGGTGCGCAGCACGGCAAAGATCGCTGCGCCGTCGGTTGAGGCGATGATCGAGCCGAGCAGCAGGCCCTCCAGCAGTCCAGAAGTCGAACAGCCACACCGCGACCAGGCCACCGACCGCCGCGGTGATCAGGTGCCGACGATCGCGAGCGACAGCGCCGGCCGCAGCACCGGCCGGATCTCCCGGAAGCCGGCCGTGAGCCCGCCCTCGAACAGGATCAGCGCAGCGAGATCACGCCGATCATCTCGGCCAGCTCATAGTCGTCCCTCGAACCGTACGGATCCAGCCCAGGCCGTCGGAGCCCACGCAGCATCCCCAGCCCGAGGAACAGCACAGGCCGGGCAGCCGCACGCGGCCTGCGAACAGCGAGGCGATCAGGCCGGCCGAGAGCAGCAGGCCGCCGACCAGGATGAACCGCTCGTCACTCATCGGGGGGCCGCATCATTGCGGGCGCGCGCCCGTGGCGCGACCATCCTGCTAGCTCCGCTTTAGCGGTTGACTCCGTCCGTGGGCGGCTTTATGGTCGCCAGGCTCGGCTTTGGTCGGGTGAGCACACCACTGGGTTTTGGGCGAGCTGAGCGAGGGAGGTTGCGATGGCAACTACCGAGGGCACCCTCGTCCCCGACGAGGAACGCGGGAGCCACGGATCTCACCTCGGACGAGCAGCGGCTGCACGAGCTCGGCTACAAGCAGGAGCTGTCGCGTGCGTGGTCGGGCTTCACCAACTTCGCCATCTCGTTCACGATCATCTCGGTCCTCGCGGGGACCTTCACGACGTTCGCGTCGCCTGGCAGAACGGCGGCCCGATTGCCGCCTCGATCGGATGGCCGGTCCTGTGCGCGTTCGTGCTCATGGTCGCCTTCTCGATGGCCGAGCTGACGTCGAGGTACCCCACCGCCGGCGGCCCCTACTGGTGGGCGCATGACCTTGGCGGCAAGGGCTGGAGCTGGATGACGGGCTGGTTCAACATCGTCGGGCCTGATCGGGGATCGTCGCCTCGGTGGATACGGCGCGGCCATTTTCCTCAACGCTGTGCTCGCCTCTACGGCGTCGACATCTTCAGCATCAACTTCGCAGACGACGCGGCACATCCTCAGCGAGACCTGGCTGCTCTTCTTCCTGATCCTCGCGTTCTACACGGCTGTGAACATCTTCGCCGACCAGTTCTTGGCGCTCTTCAACAACATCTCGGTCGGCTGGCACATCATCGGGGTCGCGGTGATCATCGGGCTGCTGATCTTCGTGCCCGACGACCACCAGAGCGCGAGCTTCGTCTTCGGAGAGCGCATCAACAACTCGGGCCTGCACGACGGCTCGACGAGCAGCCTCGGCTTCTGGCTCCTGGTCCTGCCGATCGGGTTCCTGCTGACGATGTATACCGCAGACCGGCTACGACGCCTCCGCGCACACCGCCGAGGAGACCAAGGGCGCGGCCATCACCGCCGCTCAGGGCGTGTGGCGCTCGGTCTTCTTCTCCGCTCTCATCGGCTGGTTCGTCCTGCTCGCCTTCCTCTTCGCGGCCAACGACGTCGCAGGCGGTCAACGACGGCGCGGGCTTCGTGGGCGCGATCTTCACCAGCGCGCTCGACTCATGGGCGGCGAAGCTGGTCCTGATAATCGCCACCGTCGGCCAGATCTTCTGCGGAGCCGCCGGGCTGACCAGCTGCTTCGCGCACCTGGTACGCGTTCTCACGTGACCGGGGCATGCCGGGCTGGGCGATCTTCCAGAGCGGTCAACCGCGACAGGGTCCCGTTCAACGCCGTGCTGGGGGTCTCGTTCTTCTCGCTGATCATCGCCATCCCGGCGCTGTTCGGCAAGAACAACATCCCGTTCGCGTTCTTCGCGATCACGGGGATCTGCACGGTCGGTCTCTACCTCGCGTACATCATTCCCGTGTACCTGAGACTGCGGAAGGGCGACGACTTCCAGCCCGGGCCCTGGAACCTGGGCGGGCGCTACAAGCTGGTGAACGTCCTGGCGATCATCTTCGTCGTCCTCGTGGTGTTCGCCCTCAACCTGCCCTACACGCCCACCGGCCTGCCATGGAACTCCGACTTCGACACGAGCGTCGTGAACTACACCCCGCTCGCCATCCTCTGTTCCGCTCATCTTCGGCCTCTGGTACTCTGATCTCCGCCAAGGACCACTACCAGGGCCCCGTGCGGACGCTGGAGGAGGACGAGGTCACGCGCGACTGAGGCGCTCAGCGCAGCTCGGCGGCGGCCGTCACGAAAGCCCGCCAGGCCTCGTGCTCGGACGAGCGCCAAGCGTCGTCGCGCTCGGGCTCGACCGTGCGGTCGACCGGCAGCAGCTCGGCCGCTTCGGCCAGTGTGCCGAACACGCCGGCGCCCACACCCGCCAGCACCGCCGCGCCGAGCACGGTCGCGTCGGCGCCCGCCGCCTCCACCGGCGCGCCGATCGTGTCGGCCTGAAGCTGCAGCAGCAGCGGCTCGTTGGTGAGGCCGCCGTCGACGCGCAGCGAGCGCACCTCCACGCTCTCGCGCATGGCCGCCACCACGTCCGCCACGCGCCAGGCGATGCCTTCGAGTGCGGCTCGGGCCACCTGCGGCTCGTTCCGTGCCGCCGTGGATCCCGGCCAGCACGGCTCGGGCGTCGGGCTTCCACCAGGGGGCGCCGATGCCGGCCAGTCCGGGCAGCACCCGGGCGCCGCCGCTGTCGCTCGGCCTCGCGCGCGAGCTCGGCCAGCGCGGCCGGCCGCTCGGCCATGCCGAGCTCGCGGCACATCCACTCGAGCATCGCGCCGGCCGCGAACACGCCGCCGTCGATCGCGTACTCGGTGCGCCCGTCGACGCTCCAGGCCACGGTCGGCAGCAGTCCGCCGGCCGGCCGCGGCACCTCGTCACCGGCGTGGCCCAGCACGAACACGCCGGTGCCGTAGGTGGCCTTGACCCGGCCCGGGCACCACGCAGCCCGCCCCGGCCAGCGCCGCCTGCTGGTCCACCACCTGTGCCGCGCAGCGGCAGTTCCACCGGCCACGAGTCGTGGCGCAGGGTGCCCAGTTCGCCGATGGTGTCGCGCACCTCGGGGAGCACCTCGGGCGGCACTCCGAAGAGCTCGCACAGCCGCTCGCTGAAGCCCGGCTGGCCCAGGGCGTGCAGTTGCGTGCGCGACGCGGTTGAGGCCTCGGTGGCGAAGCCGGCTCCGAGGCGGTCGCAGAGGAACGAGTCCACGGTTCCCATGCGCAGCGTCCCCGCCCTCGCGGGCGCGTCTTCACCGATCTCGTCGTTCTCCAGCAGCCAGGCGAGCTTTGCCGCGGAGAAGTAGGGGTCGAACGGAAGGCCGCTCAGCTCCTGGATCTCGGGCTCGTGCTCGGCCATCCGATCCAACACCTGCTGGGAGCGCTTGTCCTGCCACACGACGATGGGGCTGAGTGGCTTGCCGCTCTCGGCATCCCAGGCGAGCACCGATTCGCCCTGGTGATCGAGCCCGCAGGCCACGACCTCGTCCGGCGCGTTTTCGAGCAGCTCGGCGACGGCCTCCACGACAGCGGTCAGCACCTCCTCGCCGTCCTGCTCGACCCAGCCGGGCTGGGGATGGCGGTTGACCTTGTCGCGCCGGGCCTCGCCCACCGGCCGCAGCTGCTCGTCGAACAGCGCTGCCTTGACCCCCGTGGTTCCCTCGTCGATGCCGAGCAGCAGCACCTGCGTTTCCTACCACACCTGTGCTTGAGCGCCACGGGGCGTTGCGGTTAGGCTCACGCGAAAGGCCCGGTCGACCAACCTTATTTGCGAGGGGAAATGAAGCTAGACGAGCTGCGCAAGGCCGCCGACGGAGGCGACATCGACACCGTCCTGCTCGTGATCGCCGACATGGAGGGCACGGTTGCAGGGCAAGCGCCTGACCACCGGGCACTTCCTGGACGAGGTGGCCGAGCACGGCGCCGAGGGCTGCAACTACCTGCTCGCCGTGGACGTCGACATGAACACGGTCGACGGCTACGCGATGTCGAGCTGGGAGCGCGGCTACGGCGACTTCGTGATGACGCCTGACATGGACACGCTGCGGCCGGTGCCGTGGCACGACGGCACCGTCCTGCTGATGGCCGACCTGGGTTGGGAGGACGGCTCGGACGTGGTGGCCTCGCCGCGGCAGATCCTGCGCCGTCAGCTCGCGCGCCTGGCCGAGCGCGGTTGGATTGCCACGGCGGGCACCGAGCTCGAGTTCATCATCTTCAACGACAGCTACGAGGAGGCCTGGCGCAAGGGCTACCGCGACCTCGATCCGGCCAACCTCTACAACGTCGACTACTCCATGCTCGGCACCGCCCGCGTGGAGCCGCTGATCCGGCGCATCCGCAACTCGATGGAGGGCGCCGGCATGAAGGTCGAGAACTCCAAGGGCGAGTGCAACTTCGGCCAGCACGAGATCAACTTCCACTACAACGACGCGCTGAGCACCGCCGACGACCACGTGATCTACAAGACCGGCGCCAAGGAGATCGCCGCGCAGGAGGGCGTGTCGATCTCCTTCATGGCCAAGTACGACGAGCGCGAGGGCAACTCGTGTCACATCCACTGCTCGCTGGCCAAGGAGGGCGGCGGCAACGTGTTCGCCGACGATCAGGCTCTGTTCGACCGCTTCGTGGCCGGGCAGCTCGCCTGCCTGCGGGACCTGACGCTGTTCTTCGCGCCCCACGTCAACTCCTACAAGCGCTTCGTGCACGGCTCGTTCGCCCCCACCGCGGTGGCCTGGGGCAAGGACAACCGCACCTGCTCGATGCGGGTCGTCGGGCCACGGCCAGGGCCTGCGCGTGGAGAACCGGCTGCCGGGCGCCGACGTGAACCCCTACCTCGCGCTCGCGGCGATGATCGCGGCCGGGCTGCACGGGATCGACAACGAGCTCGAGCTCGAGCCGGCGTTCGAGGGCAACGCCTACGACTCCGACAAGCCGCGCGTGCCGCACACGCTCTACGCACGCGCGCGACCTGTTCGCCGAGTCCGAGGTGGCCCGCGAGGCCTTCGGCCAGGACGTGGTCGACCACTACCTGAACCGGGCGCACATCGAGCTCGACGCATTCGAAGCGGCGGTCACCGACTGGGAGAAGTTCCGAGGCTTCGAACGCCTCTGATGGCCGGCGGCCGCCCGGTCATAGGGATCTGCGCGGCCACCGAGCAGGCGCGCTGGGGCGCATGGGACGTGGTCGCCAACGTCTCGCCGCGCAGCTACTCGCTGGCGGTGGCACGGGCCGGCGGCATCCCGCTGATCCTGCCGCCCGACGACGTGAGCGCGGAGTCGCCCGACGAGCTGCTCGACCTGCTCGACGGCCTGATCCTGGCCGGCGGCGCCGACGTGGACGCGGGCTCCTACGGCGCCCGGCCGCATCCCGAGACCGCCGTGACCTGGCCCGAGCGCGACCGCTTCGAGCTCGCCCTCGGCCACCGCGCGCTCGAGCGCGACATCCCCTTCCTGGGCATCTGCCGCGGGATGCAGATGCTGAACGTCACCGCCGGCGGCACGCTCGACCAGCACCTGCCCGACCGCGTCGGCCACGAGAACCACCGCCACACGCCCGGGCGTGTTCGCCGACCATTCGGTGCGCCTCGTCAGAGGACTCGCTGGCCCGCCGCGTGGTGGGCTCGGAGCAGACCGCCGTGAAGTCGCACCACCACCAGGGCGTGGACGAGCTCGGCGAAGGGAGTGCGAGGCCAGCGGCTGGTCCGACGACGGCGTGATCGAGGCGATCGAGCTGCCGGAGCGCAGCTTCGCCCTGGGCGTGCTCTGGCACCCCGAGGAGGACGAGGCGTCGCGGGTGATCGGGGCGCTGGTGGAGGAGGCGCGGGCCCGCGTTTCCGAGCCGCGCACAGAGTCGTAACGCTTCGTGCGCCACGTGTAACGCCGGCGGCGGCACCATGGGCGGATGCCCAGCCGCCGTTCGGACGCTTGGGTGGACGCGGCAATCGCGCTTCTCGCCGACCGCCAGCACGCGGTGGTGGCCCATCGGCAATTGAACGAGCTGGGCGTCGGCAGAGGGGCCATCGCCCACCGGGTCAAGCGTCGGCGGCTGCACCCGCAGCTTCCGGGCACCTATTCCAAGCTTCGGCCACACCCGGCTGCAGCGGGAGGGTCGCTTGACGGCTGCTGTCCTGAGCGCCGGCCCGGGCGCCGTGATCAGCCACCGTTCGGCGGCGGATCTGTGGGGATTCGTTTGGCTGCGAGCGCTCAGATCGATGTGGCGGGCCGAGCGCATCATGGTCGAGCTCGACGGCTTCGAGACTCACGGAACGCCGCAGGCCTTCGTCCGCGACCGCCGCAAGGACCGCCTCCTGGCGGCGGCCGGCCTGCGCGTGGTGCGCGTCACCTGGTCCGATCTCGAGGTGGACAGGGCCTGCGCTCGAGCGCGACCTCCGGCGCTTGCTAGAGCGTGCCGCGGCGTGAAGGCGCGAGGTCGACCGGACGCGCCGCCGCCTCGGCAAACGCCTCGAACAGCGCCCGCTTGTCCGACGCCTCCGGGTGCCACTGCACCCCCAGGACCCAGCTGCCGTCCTCGGTCTCGATCGCCTCGGGCACCCCGTCGGGCCGCGAGCGGCCGGTGACCCGCAGACCGTCGCCGATGCGGTCGACCGCCTGGTGGTGGTGGCAGCGGCCGATGTGAACCGTCTCGCCGAAGGCACGGGCCGCGAGCGATCCTTCCTCGAGCTCGATCTCGTGCTCGTTGCCCTCGAAGGTGCCGACGATGCGGCGGTGGGTGTTCTCGCCGCGCTCGTCCACCAGGTCCTGCACCAGCGTCCCGCCCAGGGCGACGTTGAGCAGCTGCATCCCGCGGCAGATGCCCAGGTAGGGCATCCGGCGCGCCAGCGGCCGCGCGCGTGAGCGCGATCTCGAAGTCGTCGCGCTCGCAGTAGACGGCCTCCACCGCCTCAGCCGGCTCGGCGCCGTAGCAGCGCGGGTCGAGATCGGCGCCGCCGATCAGCAGCAGGCCGTCGATGCGGTCGAGGAGGCCCTCGGGAGCGCGCGGGTCAACGGGCAGCAGCACCGTGAGGGCCCCGCTGGAACGCATGGCCTCCACGTACGTGTCCGCCACCAGATGCGCCGTCTGATCCCAGAACGCCCAGCGTGCTCGCTCGCGCACGGCGCAGATCCCGATCACCGGCGCGGAGCCGGATTGCGGACGGGTGTTCGACGGTTCGAGCAAGGCGCGCGAGCTTGACACTGCGCTCCCCCCAATGTAAAGGTCTTGCGACCATGCCATTTTGATGTGCTGAAGGTCGTCGAGCCGGCCACGGAGGAGGTGATGGCCGAGCTCCCACAGGCGGGCACCGACGAGGCCGACGCCGCGGTGGCCCGCGCCAAGGCGGCCTTCCCGGCCTGGCGCGCCGTTACGCCCGCCGACCGCGCCGAGCTTCTGCGCCGCCTCTCCGTCGCGGTGCGCGACCACGCCGAGGAGCTGGCCCACCTGGAGGCCCGCCAGGTGGGCAAGCCGATCTCCGACGCTCGCGGCGAGGTGGGCATGGTGGCCGACGTCTTCGCCTATTACGCCGGGGCGCCCGAGCGCCTGCTGGGCGACACGATTCCCGTGGCCGGCGGCGTGGACTTCACCTTTCGCGAGCCGCTCGGGGTGGTGGGCCTCATCACTCCCTGGAACTTCCCGCTGGCCATCGCATCGTGGAAGCTCGGTCCCGCGTTGGCGGCCGGCAACACGGTGGTGCTCAAGCCCGCCGCGTTGACGCCGCTGACGGCGGTGGAGCTCGAGCGGATCGCCCTCGAGGCGGGCCTGCCGGAGGGTGTCCTCAACGTGGTGGTCGGCCCGGGCCGCACCGTCGGCGAGCGGATCACCGAGCACCCGGACGTGGCCAAGATCGCCTTCACGGGCTCCACCGAGGTGGGACGCCGCATCCAGGCGCTCGCCGCCGGGACGATCAAGCGGGTCACGCTCGAGCTGGGCGGCAAGTCGGCCAACGTGATCTTCGCTGACGCGGATCTCGAGAAGGCCGCGCGCTCGGCGCCCTCCGCCGTGTTCGGCAACGCGGGCCAGGACTGCTGTGCCCGCTCGCGCATCCTGGTGGAGGCATCGGCGCTGGACCGCTTCATGGAGGCGCTCGAGGAGGCGGTGGAGGCGATCCGGGTGGGCGACCCGCTGGACGACGCGACCGAGATGGGCCCCCTGGTCTCCGAGGACCAGCGCGAGACCGTCGCCTCGTTCGTCGACGACGACGCCCCGGTGGCGATCCGCGGCAGCGCACCCGAAGGCCGCGGCTACTGGTTCCCGCCCACCGTGCTGGCGCCGGTGAGCAACGACGATCGCGCGGCGCGCGAGGAGATCTTCGGGCCGGTGGCCTGCGTGATCCCCTTCCGCGACGAGGCCGAGGCCGTGCGCCTGGCCAACGACACCATCTACGGGCTGTCGGGCTCGATCTGGACCCGCGACGGCGCCAAGGCCCTGCGCGTTGCGCGGGCCCTCGACAGCGGGGTGCTGTCGATCAACTCGAACACGTCGGTGCGCGTGAGCACGCCGTTCGGGGGCTTCAAGCAGTCCGGCTTCGGCCGCGAGCTCGGGCCCCACGCGCTCGAGCACTACACCGAGGTCAAGAACGTCTACTACGCGACGGAGGGGAACTGAGTGGCCGGAAGGCTGGCCGGGAAAGTCTGCGTCATCACGGGGACGGCCAGCGGCATCGGCCGCGAGTCGGCCGAGCTGTTCTCCGCCGAGGGCGCGAAGGTCGGTGGGCGTCGACCTGAGCCCGGACGCGGCGGGCGATCTGGCGATCCAGGCCGACGTGACCGACGAGGACCAGGTGCGCGGGATCTACGCGCGCACGAAGGAGGAGTTCGGCCGGGTCGACGTGCTCTTCAACAACGCGGGCATCTCCCCCGAGGACGACCGCTCGGTTCTCGACACCGACTATGAGGCCTGGCAGCGGGTCCAGGACGTGAACCTCAAGTCGGTGTTCTTCTGCTGCAAGCACGGCATCCCGCACCTGATCGAGGGCGGGGGAGGCTCGGTGATCAACACCGCCTCGTTCGTGGCCGTGATGGGCGCCGCCGTGTCCCAGATCTCCTACACGGCCGCCAAGGGCGGCGTGCTGGCGATGTCGAGGGAGATGGGGGTCGAGTTCGCGCGCCAGGGCGTGCGCGTGAACGCGCTCTGCCCGGGCCCGGTGAACACTCCGCTGCTGCAGGAGCTGTACGCCAACGATCCCGTGAAGGCACAGCGGCGCCTGGTCCACCTGCCGCCGGGCCGCTTCGCCGAGCCGAGGGAGATCGCCAACGGCGCGCTCTTCCTGGCCAGCGACGAGTCGACCTACGTGAACGCCACGACCTTCATGGTCGACGGCGGGCTCGCGGGCGCCTACCTCACCCCGGAGTGATGGACGCCTTCGAGGTCGACGAGCTCGTGTCGCGGCTGGACACGTCCGGCCACGACTTCGCGGAGTTCTTCCGCGCCCCGAGCGACACGCTGTCGATGACGATCGCGTTCTGGCCCGCCGGAGGCGAGGATCCCCAGGAGCCGCACGCCGAGGACGAGGTCTACTACGTGGCCTCGGGGCGCGGGCGGATCAGGGTGGCCGACGACGATCGTCCGGTGCAGGCGGGCTCGGTGGTCTACGTGGCGGCGGGCGTGGAGCACCGCTTCCACTCCATCGAGGAGGACCTGGCGGTCGTGGTGTTCTGGTCGCCTCCGCGAACGCCCTACGACTGACCCAGTGAAAGTCCTCTCGATCGTCCATCACGACAACGCCGCCGCCGGCGTGTTCGGCGACGGCCGTCGGAGAGGCCGGGAGTGGCAGCCCGGCGGAAGGCGGCCCGGCGCCTGAGCTCGACGGCTTCGACGCGGTGATGGTGTTCGGCGGCGCGATGAACGCCGACCAGGAGGACGAGCACCCCTGGCTGCGCACCGAGAAGGCCTTCCTGCGTGAGCTGCTCGGCCCGGCGGGTGCCGAGCTCTCGGCGTGTGCCTGGGCAGCCAGCTGCTGGCCGAGGCGGCCGGGGCGCCCGACGCCGCGGCGCCCGCGAGCCGGAGATCGGCTGGCGGCGGGTGGAGGTCACCGCCGAGGGCCGGATCGACCCGCTGATGGGTCCGCTCGCTCCCGCCTTCGAGGTGTTCGAGTGGCACTCCTACGAGGCGCCGCTTCCGCCCGGCGGCGTGGCGCTCGCGCACACCCCCGTGTGCCTGCAGGCCTTCCGCGTCGACGGCCTGCCCGCGTGGGGTCTCCAGTTCCACGCCGAGGTCACGCTGCGCGATCTCGGCTCGTGGCTCGACGAGCTCGGCAGAGGACCCCGACGCGGTGGCCACCGGCCAGGATCCCGAGCAGCTCAGGGCCGAGAGCGAGGCAGCGCATCGCCGCCCAGAACGAGCTGGGCCGCGAGCTGGCCGAGCGCTTCCTGGCGGCGGCGCGGAGCTGAGCGGAGCGCCGTGGGTCAGGCGTTGGGCGGCGCCTGCGGCCCGCCCGACGGCGGCTGCGGGTCGCCGCCCGCGGGTGGGGACCCACCGGGCGGCGGCGCCGGCGGCGGTGGCGAGCCGGGCTCCGGCGGCGGAGCCGGCCCCGAACCGGGCGGCGGGCGGCGGCATCGAGGAGCCGCGCGGTCGGCGCTTCCGGGCCGGCGCCGGCCGCGGGGGTCCCGACGGCCGCGGCCTCGAGCTCGCCCCCGGGCTCGGCGCCCGGTATCGGCTCGCCGTGGAGCCGCTTGAGCTCGAAGTAGATGACCGACGCGGCGAGGGCGCTGATCGGGACCGTCAGCAGGTTGACGACGATGTCCGCGATGCGCGAAGCCGAGGAAGGAGTCGGCGATCCCGCCGATGATCGCGCCGATGACGAGGATCCTGATCACGAAGAAGAGCAGGAACAGCACGACCATCACGCCGAACACCTGCCAGCCGTGGCCCTTGACCAGCTGGCGGCTGCGCCCGAAGGCACTCGAATACGCCGGTGCGCTCGAGCACGATCACCGGCGCGAGCACGGCCCAGATCGTGAGCAGGAACAGGCCCGGGACGATCAGCAGCACGAACCCGATCGCGATCCCGATGCCGGCCAGGATGCCGGCGCCGATCAGCGCGCCCAGTACGGGCGTGACCGAGGAGAAGAGGCTGCCCGATCGTCTGGTCGCGGCGGCCGTCGAGGATGTCCCGCGCCGCCTCGACGACCATGCCCTGGTACCAGAACGTGGCGATCATCGGCCAGCGCGGAGGCCGCCAGTGAGAGCAGCACCCCTCCCTCGCTGTAGAGGAAGCCGTTGATCAGGCCCACCGGCACGAACAGCACCAGCGCCGCCGGGATGAGCAGGGTGAACTGATCCCTGTACATCCCGAACGTGCGGGATAGGACCCTTCCCACGTCGAGCTTCTCGATCATGGGGGAGAATCTACTCCCGTGTCGGACAGCATGCGCGGACAGCTCCTGATCGCGGCACCTTCGCTCCATGATTACTTCAGGCGCACGGTCCTTCTCGTGCTCGAGCACACGCGGGAGGGCGCGATGGGCGTGGTGCTCAACCGCGCGGCCGAGGTGCGCGTGGCCGACGTGGTGCCGGCGCTGGCCGATCTGCCCGATTCGGACCAGCCGGTGAGGCTGGGCGGGCCGGTGGCCCCGGAGTCCGTGGTCGCCCTGGGCGACTTCGAGCGCACCGAGGAGGCGGGCACCACGGTGCTCGGCACGCTGGGCACGCTCGATCCGGACGCGCCCAACGAATCGCTGCGCCGGTTGCGCGTCTACGCCGGCCATGCGGGCTGGGGGCCCGGACAGCTCGACGGCGAGCTCGAACAGGACGCGTGGATCGTGGTGACGGCGACGGTCGACGACCCGTTCGAGGACGGCGATCTGTGGTCGTCGGCGGTGGGCCGCAAGGGCGGCAGCTACCGCCTGCTGTCCACCATGCCGAGCGATCCGTCGCTCAACTGAGCTCGGTCGAGCGCCGGGCTGCGGGGTATGGGGCCGAGCCAGTCGGGATAGACCCGCCGCGCCGCCGCGGCGCAGGGCCGACCCCGAGCCATCTCCGCGAGACCCTCCGATCTCGAGCAGCACGCGGATACTGGCGAAGATCTGGAGGTCCGCCGCGTTTGCGCCTCGCCTCCGATCGTGCCCTCGGCGATCAGCTCGTCCGCGTGGTCCAGCAGCCCGGGAGCGCGGCCAGGTCCGCGCGCGCCGCGTCGCGGTCCGCGCCCGAATGTTCAGCGAGCCGATTGATGAACGGGCGCGCCAGCTCCCCCGCCAGCGCCGGGCGCCGGCAGTCCCATGACGTTGGCGCCCACCCAGCGCCGCAGCCCGCCTGTCCTGAGTCAGGCAGTAGCGGAAGATCCTGCGCGGAACGGGCTGGAGCTCTTCTTCGCCCCACAGCTCGGCGCGCTCGACACGCTCGCGCTCGGCCGGGGCAGCGGGGAAGAGCCGAGGATCGGGTCTCAGCTCCTCCAGGGCTCGCGACAGGGCCCGGGTGCCCTGCAGGCGCCGGCCCTCGATTTCGGCTGCCGGCACTGTGCGGCCCGTCGAAGCCGGCAACCCGGAGCAGCTCGCCGTGCAGGCCCGGCGGGAGGGTGATCACCCGGTGGGAAATGCGCTTGTGGGCCAGCAGAGCGCGCGCCGTGGCCGACGATGTCGACAGCGGGATCACGTACAGCCGGTTGGTCACCGACAGCGTCTAGCCGCGGCAGCGCCGCACCGATCGCGCCACGCGCTTGGGCGCGCGCGGCGTAGCCGGTGGCGGACACGTGCACGCCGTCGCCGGCGAGCCAGCCGGGGTTCTGGCGCACCATCCTCGCCCAGTTGACCACGCGCAGGTTGCTGCGCGGCCTGGATTCCTGCGCGAGCACGCGGTTGTAGCCGGAGTAGCGACGCGCCGGCCACCGGCGGCCGGACGATGTTGGTCCACACGACGCAGCGGCGCGGCCCGGCCGTCGCCATCACCGAGCGGATGGCCGAGCGGAAGCCCGAGAGGCTGCGCGGGTCGTCGTTGGTGCCCAGGCTCACGTGGATCACGCGCGGGAGACCGCGGCCGTAGGAGCGCATCACCGACGCGCCCTCGAACGCATGGCGGCTGACCGCGGTGGACTGGGTGACGCGCCAGCGCCGCAGCGCCCTGGGTATGTAGGGCGCCGTGCCCACGGCGAGCGAGTCGCCGTTCACGAGCAGGCTGCGGGAGAGGGAGGCGCCGGCGCGCCGGTCGTCGGCCGGCGCGGCCGGGCGCGAGAAGCGCCGAGCGCGAGCGCGCACGCGACCGCGATCAGCTTCACCCGCGTGTACCTGGCGGTCACGGGCCGTCCTTGTCCTCGAGAGCGGGATAGTCCTCGGCCATCTCCTCGAGCACGAGACGGGCGGGAGCGATCGCGCCGTCACGCGAGAAGTGGATGCCGTCCGGCTGGCGCGCGAGCACCCGGCGGCCGTCGATCTTCAGGTCGTCCGAGTACTTGCCGCCTCCGAGCGTCGAGAACACGTCCACGTAGCGCAGGCCGGCCACCGCGGCCTCCGCCTCCTCGACCGCGCGGTTCTGGCTCGCATAGATGCCGTTCTGCTCGGAGTCCCTGTGCGGTGGGTGGCGGCACCCAGTACACCGGGCGCTCTCGGTCGCCCCCGAACGCCTTGGCACCACCGCCACGCGGCGGGCGAACTCGGTCTGCCACTCGGGGGTGCCGGGTCCATAGAGCTGGCCGTCGACCTCCACGTTGAACCCGTCGTTGCCGCCGATGGCCATCACGACGGCGTCCGGGTCGCGGGCGGCGACCTCCTGCGCGGCGTTCAGCTCCCAGTTGAAGAAGCCGGGGTTGGTGAGCGACGTGGAGTTCTGGGGCACGGTCTCGACCTCGAGCAGGCCGGAGGGCGCCTGGTCGGTGATCCGCTCACCGAGGAACTGCGCCTCCGAGTCGCCGGTGACCAGCACCTCGATCGGCTGGCCGGGCTGCGGCTGCCGGAAGCTCAGCTCGGCCTCGGCCGCGTTCTTGCGCCGCTCGAGGATCGCGGTTGAGCCGGTCTCGAGCTCGGTGCCCGACGCGGTCTTGTCCTCCTGGCCGAACGCGACGTCGAGCCCCTCGCGCGGCAGGTGCAGGCCCACGAAGCCCGCCACGTCATCGATGGGCCGCCCCACCGACAGCACGATGTCGCGCGTGGTGCCCGGCTTCATGCCCTCGCCGGCGCGAACGATGGCCTCCGAGTTGAAGATCGTGGCGATGCCGAGCGCGATCAGAAGCACGGCGAGGACCCGGCCCGCCGGCATCATGAGGTCCCTGTCTCGCTTTGGCTCCATGGTCAGAACTGGAAGTAGATGAATGGCGCCACGCCCTGCTGGCCCACCGCGGCGTCCGCGGCAACGATCAGCGCCCCGAAGGCGATTCCCTGAGCGGCCACCGGTCGCGCGACGACCCAGGCTTCAGCCCGGCGCCACCATCCCTCCGGCAACGCCTGAACCGCGATCGCGGCCACGACCAGGAAAACCATAGAGAAGGTGACGAGCGGCGAGGGCCCGGAGAAGCCGATCCCGCCCAGGATGTCGAAGGCCACGGTCGAGGTTGGGCGCGCGAAAGAAGACCCAGGCGATGCAGACCACGTTGAAGGTGATGAACCACGCCACCGGCGCGGGCATGCGGAAGCTCTCGAGGTTCTCACGGCCCCAGCGCTCGATCGACAGGGCGCCCGCCGTGGATGCCGCCCCAGATCAGGAAGGTCCACGACGCCCCGTGCCAGAAGCCGCCGATGAGCATGGTGATCATCAGGTTGCGATAGGTCTTGGCCTCGCCCTTGCGGTTGCCGCCCAGGGGGATGTACAGGTAGTCACGCAGCCACCGCGAGAGCGTGATGTGCCAGCGCCGCCAGAAGTCCTGCAGCGAGAGCGCCATGTAGGGACGGTTGAAGTTCTGGGGCAGCTGATAGCCCAAGCAGCAGCGCGAGGCCGATCGCCATGTCGGTGTAGCCCGAGAAGTCGCAGTAGATCTGGGCGGCAAAGGCATAGAAGGCAAGGAGAATCTCGCCGCCCGAATGCACCGACGGGTCGTTGTAGACCGGGTCGACGACGTTGCGGGCCAGCTCGTCGGCCACCACCGTCTTCTTGATCAGCCCGCCGGCGACCAGGAACAGTCCCGGCCCCGCGAGCACCGCGCGCGGGTCGCGCGGCACGCGCAGCTGGGGCAGGAGCTCGTTGGCCCGCACGATCGGCCCGGCCACGAGGTGAGGGAAGAACGCCTGCAGGATGGCCACGTCGCCGAGCGACGCGGCGCGGGTTTCTCCCCGATACACGTCGACGACATACGAGATCGCCTGGAAGGTGAAGAACGAGATCCCGATCGGGAGCACGATCTGGACGATCGGAAGCGGCGAGCCGAGCCCGAGCGAGTCAAGGAACGCGTTGCTCTCGTCGATGAAGAAGCCGAAGTACTTGAAGGTGCCGAGCAGCCCGAGGTCGAAGACGATCGCCGCGATGAGCGCCCGCTTGCGCGTGACCTGGCGAGGGCGAAGTCGCGATCACGCGGGCCGCGAAGGTGTTGACGACGCTCGAGGCGATCAGGAGCAGAACCCAGCGCCAGTCCACCCAGCCGTAGAAGAAGTAGGACGCGACCAGGATGAAAGGTCGCCATGCTCTCGGGTGAGGCATGAGCGCCCAGTTGATGATGAACACGACCACGAAGAAGGCCGCGAACTCGATTGTGGGGAAACTCACTGGCTTGATTCTGTCTTGCGCGGCGGCCGTGCTCGCGGGCTTCGGGCTCCCATCCGGCGCTCTGGCCGCCCCGCAGAGCGTTCTCGTGGTGGGGGACAGCCTGCAGGTGGGAACGGGCCCCTACCTCGAGCAGGAGCTGCGTACCGCGTCCGTCGAGATCGACAGCCGCCAGAGCCGCCGCAGCCCGGAGGGTCTCGCGGCCCTGCGTTCGCGGCTCCGCCCCGACCACAGCGTGGTCATCTTCGATCTGGGCACCAACGACGACCCGAGCAATCCGGACGCGCTCTACTCGGCGATGAGCGCCGCTCGCCAGGAGACCGGCGACCGCTGCCTCGTCGTGGCGACGATCCTGCGTCCGCCCTACAACGGCGCGACGGTCGAGGGCATGAACGCCGCGGTCCAGCGCTTCGCTCTCGCCAACCCGGGCGTCCAGGTCGTCGACTGGTACGGGATCGCCACCAGCACGCCAGGGATCCTCTACGACGACGGCGTGCACGCGCGTCCGGAGGGGTATGCGCTGCGCGGCCGCCTGCTGGCCGACGCCGTCCGGGCGTGCGGCGGCGCGGCCGAGCGCGGTGACCGGCATTCCGGCACCGCGCGGCGACGGCGTGGCGCCCGCCGCGCCTCCTCCCGAGCCCGAGCCGGAGCCCCGGCCGGCCCCGGAGCCCGGGCTCAGCGTGGAGCCGCCTGGCGCGCTCATGGCGATCGGGTCGGCGGTACGGCACGCGGTGGAGCTGGTCGAGGCCGCCACGGGCGACGCCCGTCAGGCCGCAGGCCTGGCACCGCCCGAGCCGGTGCTCGGCGAGCGCTAGACCGCGCCTCAGGTGCCGGTCGAGCGTCTCGCGCACCCAGCGCCGCTCCTCGGAGCTCGCCATCCGATAGCGGCCGAGCAGCTCCTTCTGACCCTCGAGCGGCAGGCCGGCCAGCTCCCAGCGGACCGCCAGGCGCTCGAACAGGAACTCCACGCGGCGCTGCCAGCGGTCCTCCGACGAGGCCGCCGGCCGCGCCTCCAGTGCGTCCAGCTGCCGCTGGGTGCCCTCGCTCAGCTCGTCACGCAGCGTGAGCACGTTGCCCTCGGCGTCGGTGTAATCGGTGGTGGCGGCGGGCGGGACCGGCTTCGAGTGCCCCTGCTTCTCGCGCCGCCGCGAGCGGCGGCCCATGAGCTCAGCCGGCCGGAGGGGCTTCGAGCGTCTTGGCGCGCCTGTCGCAGGCCGCGCGGATGCGCTCGGCCACGCTCGGGCATCGAGGCGGCGATGCTGCGGAACTCCTGCTCGGACATCACGAGCACGCGCGCCGGCGAGGTGGCGTTGACGGTGCGTTGCGAGTGGCGCCGGACACGATGCCCATCTCGCCGAGGAAGTCGCCCGGGACCGAGCACGGCGATGCACTCACCGTCGCGCACCACCTCGGCCGTGCCCTCCAGGAGAACGAAGAACTCGTAGGCGAACTCTCCCTGGCGCACCAGCTCGGCGCCCTCGGCAGAGGTCGATCTCGTCGGCGCGCTGCGCCACCTCTTTCAGCTCCTTCGACGAGAGCGACTCGAACAACGGGATTCCCTTGACGCCGGCCAGATCCATGCCGCTGATCCTAACCCGCTCAGGCAATCGCTCCAGAAATGTCTCCACGCGCCGGCATCAGCGGCGGATCGACGTTCCACGACCGTATCCGGCGCCGGCCGTAGGCTGCCGCCCCGATGGATCGCGAGGTCCGGTCTTCCCGTGGTCGCGTCATCGTCCGGCGGCTCTCCGCCCGCGAGCAGTCGGCGCGCTGGCGACAGCACCTGCGCCTGCGCGAGGGCGTGGAGCGCAGCCTCGTGCTGATTCCCGCGCTGCTACCTGCTCGGCGCGGCCATCCTCGGGATCCTCGTACCCGAGCTCGACCGCTCGCGCGGACGAACACCTTCCTCGACCTCGACCCCGACAGCGCCCGCTCGATTCTCGAGGCGGTCGCCACCGCGATGATCACGTTCGCGGGCCTGGTGGTGTCGATCGCGGTGCTCGTGATCCAGTTCGGCGCGGGACAGTATTCGCCACGGCTGGTGCTCGTATTCCGCCGCGACCCGGTGGTCAAGAACGCTCTGGGCCTGTTCGTGGCGCCCGGTCTCTACGCGCTGGTCGCCGTCGCCTCGATCGGTGGCGACGAGGGATCGGTTCGGCCCGACCTCACGGTGATCGTCGCGCTGGTCCTGATGGCGGCGGCGCTTGCTCGCGCTGTTTCGCTTCATCGCACGGCTCCTCGATCTGCTCCGGCCGCGCCGGATCTACGCACAGCTGGCGACCCGGGCGCTCGTGGCCATCGAGGACGTCTATCCGTTTGCTCTCGACGCGGACGTCCAGGAGGTGGCCGTCCCGACCGAGCCGGTCAGGTCGATCGTGGGCCACGCGCAGCCCGCAGCGGTGCTCGCGGCGATCGACCGGGCACGCGCGGTGCGGGTGGCGGCGGCTGCCGGAGTGGTCGTGGAGGTGGCGATGCCGGTTGGGGGCCACGTCCCCGAAGGGGGGCCGCTCTTCCTCGTGCACGGCGACGGCACGGTCGACGAACCCGCCCTGCGGGAATGTGCCGTATTCGCCGACGGCCGCACGATCACCCAGGACCCCGCCTTCGCGCTCAGGGCCATGGTCGACGTGGCGTGCCGCGCGCTCTCACCCGCGGTCAACGACCCCACCACCGCGGTCGAGTGCCTCGACGGCCAGGAGGGTGTGCTGCTGCACCTCGCCGAGCGGCGGCTGGAGGGCTCGGCACTGGTGGACGAGGACGGGACGGTTCGACTGCTGATGCCCACGGCGAACTGGGACGACCTGCTCGGCGCTCGCTCTCACCGAGATCCGCCACTACGGAGCCGGCGCGCCGCAGGTGGTGCGGCGCATGCGCGCCCTGCTCCAGAGCCTCGAGCGGGCGGCGCCGGAGATCCGGCGGCCTCAGCTGGCCGAGCAGCTGGCGCTGCTCGACGCGGCCGTGGAGCGCGAGTTCCCCGACCCGCGCGAGCTCGCCATCGCCCGAACCCCGGATCCCCTGGGCCTCGGAGCCGGCACGCGCGACTGGCTCTAGCGCCCCTCTCGCGCGAGCCAGCGCGCGCGCCTGACGGCTCACGAGTCTCGTGAGCGTGCCGAGCGCGATGTTGCCGTCGATCAGGTGCAGGCCCCAGGTGGCGTCGGGCACGGCGGTGAGCGTCCGGCGCTTCGAGCGCCGCGGTCACCTGCAGCACGCTGGCCCCGCCGGCCGTGGAGCAGCGCGCTCCGCGCCGCACCCGGAACGGAGATCCAGGGCGTGCCTGCCCGGGGCAGCGGACCGCCCGACACCACATCGATGAGCGAGCCGATCGCGCCGGGCGCGAACGGCGCGGTGGGGTACACGAGCTCGACGCGGCCCGAGCCGCCGGCCAGCGCGGCCGGGTTGGTGCAGAGCACCTCGAGCTCGTCGTTCGGCGCCCGCCCGAAGCGGGAGTTCGGCGGGCACGGGCCCGTCGAAGGCCGAGAAGTGGACCACGCAGCCGAGTTGCCTCGGCGAGCGGCAGGCCCTGACGTTTCGGAAGTCACCGCCGGAGTCACGGCCCTTCTTCACGGTTACGCCACCGCCCAGCAGCACGGCCGAGATCAGGCGCCTGCGGACCTTGGGTGCGCGGTCGATCTCACGCTTGACCAACTCGCGCAGCATGAGCGTGCCCTGCGAGTGGCTCAGCAGGACCACCCCGCGGCCCCTGTTGTGCCTTCGCAGGTAGGTGCGCCATGCCTCGCGCACGTCCGCGTAGGCGCGCCCGCGAACCGCGTCCGTGACGGCCGAGTTGCTCAGGGCGGCGAGGGTGTACTGCCGGTAGACGGGGGCGTAGACGCGGCAATCGCGGGAATAGCGCGCGGCCTGGTAAAGCGCGATCGAGCGCAGCTCGGGGTCGATCGCCTTGGTGGCCTGCACGCCCGGCTGGTTGCTCACCGTCGGGTAGACGTAGAAGCAGTCGTAGCGCGGGCTCTGCCGGCGCTTGACGTTGAGCGTCGCGATCTTCTTCTCGTCCGTGGACAGGACCGTGGTGCGCAGGCTCGGCGTGCACGGGTTGTCGCGCAGGCCGGGTTTGCAGAGCCAGACCGTCTTGGCAGCAGCCGGTGCGGCCGCTCCGAGCGGCGGTTGTCAGGGCAAGGGCGAACGCCAGGCCAACCCGCACAGCCTTCAACGTGATGCCTCCTCCTGGAGAAGCCGGCTGCGCAGCCGCGTGCGCAGCTCGGCGTACTTGACGGTTTCGTAGGCGATCAACACGGCGAGCACCACGGTCACGAGCGCGAGCGTCACCAGCGCCGGGATCTCCACCGCCACCGGAATCACCGCGAGCAGGACCACGGCTGCGAGCACGCGCTCGCGGCTGAAGCGGTGGACGTTGCGCCAGCGAAAGGCCACGTGCGCCAGCAGGTACAGCGCCACGCCTCCCAGCAGGGCCACAGCGGGCACGAGCTTGAGCGGGTCGTCCACGTGCTCGAGCGTCTTCTTGAGGCCGAGCGCCACCAGCACGATCCCGGCCACCATCGGGAAGTGCAGGTACGAGAACGAGTCGCGCGCGATCTCGTTGCGCTCCTTGCCCTTCTTGGCGTTCTCGAGCCGGCGTTCGGCCACCATCGCGACCACGTCGAAGTAGAGCCGCCAGAGCCCGAACGCGACCACGGTGCCGAGCACGGCCGCGACCACCACGCCGGTGTCGACGCCGGCCTCCGCTCCGATGCCGATCGCGACGATCGATTCGCCCAGCGCGATGATCACGATCAGCCCGTGACGCTCGGCGAAGTGCCCGGGCGAGAGCTTCCACCCCTCGGAGCCGAACACGTACGGCTCGCCCACGTCGAGCAGCAGCGCCAGGGCCCACAGGCCTCCCTGCAGCCAGCCGTCCGCGAACGAGGCTCCCACCAGCAGGCCCACGCCAATGGCCGTGCCGATGGCCAGGCCGCGTGACCGAGCGACGGAACGCCGGGTCGTCACGGCTGGCCACGATGAACAGGACGATGTGCGAGCCGCGGACCACCGCGTACGCGCCGGCGAACAGGAGCCCCAGGTCGCCGAACGCCTCGGGAATGCACAGCGACACCACCAGCGCCGCCGCCATCGCGGCGAGGATCGCGAAGCGGACGATGCCCTCCTCGGGGTCGACCACGCTCGTCAGCCACGAATAGCCCACCCACGCCCACCACATCACGCCGAGGATCAGAAGGCCCTGGGCCAGCCCCTCCCAGGTGGGGTTGTCGGCCATCAGCGCCGTGCACTGGGTGAGGGCCAGCACGAAGACCAGATCGAAGAACAGCTCGAGGGGCGAGACGCGATCGCCCGTGCGCATGACGGTTGCGCGCCGCGGTCCGCGAGCGGTGGTCGCCTCCATGGCGGAGGAGTATTGCCGCTGGGCGGCGCGGCTAGTGTTGCCGGCCCCGATGGGCGACTTCGAACAGGACACGGCAGTCCGTGCGGCCGCCAACGGGAGCTTCAGCTGCGACATCAGGCCGGACTGGTGGGTCGTGGCCGGACCCAACGGGGGCTACATCGCCGCGATCCTGGTGCGCGCGATGAGCGCGACCCCGGCCGCCGAGGGGCGCCCACTGCGCTCGCTCACGGTCCACTACCAGCGCGCGCCAGAGGCCGGTCACGGCCGGGTCGACGTGGCGGTCGAACGTGCAGGGCCGCTCGGTGAGCTTCCTGCGTTCGGCCCTGTCGCAGGGCGACCGCACGCTACGCCACGCGCGGTGGCCGTGTTCGCGCGCGACCGCGGCGGCCTCGAGCTCGACCACGCCCGGCCTCCCGCGGTTGCGGCGCCCGAGGAGATCGAGCAGCTGCCCGACCGCGCGGACGGCCCCGCCGTTCGGCCGCGAGTTCGACTTTCGCCCGGCGATCGGCAGCACGAGCGTTCGTCGGCGCGGACGAGGCGCTCACGGGTGGCTGGCTGCGCTTCCGCGACGAGCGCCCTCTCGACGCCGCGGCTCTGGTGGCGCTGTGCGACTCGTGGTTCCCGGCGGTGTTCGCCGTCATCCGACGGCCCGCTGGCGGTTCCCACCCTCGAGCTGACCGTGCACGTGCGCGCGCCGCTGCCGCTGCCACACGACTGGGTGCTCGGCCGCTATTGCGACCCGGCTCGCCCGCGACGGCTTCCTCGAGGAGGACTGCGAGCTCTTCGGGCGCGACGGGCGGCTCCTCGCACAGTCGCGCCAGCTTGCCCTCGCCGGATAGCCTGCGCCCATGCGCGTGCTCTACGGGGTCAACGGCGAGGGCATGGGCCACGCCACTCGCTCGCAGGTGGTGATCGACTCCCTCCTGACCAGGGAGCACGACGTGCGCGTCGTCGCCTCCGGAGCCGCCTTCCGCCTACCTCAAGGACCGTCTGCCGCGTGTGGACGAGATCATGGGCCCGAGCTTCGCGATGGAGGACGGCGAGATCCGCCGCTGGGCGACGGTGCGGCAGAACCTCACTCTCGGCCCGAAGGAGTTGCCCGAAACCGTCAGGCACTGGCTCGTCGACGGTGGATGAGTGGCAGCCCGAGGTCGTGATCACCGACTTCGAGCCACTGGCCGGCGTGTACGCCCGCCTCAGCAAGACCCCGCTCATCTGCGTGGACAACATCCACATGATCGACCGCTGCAAGCACGACAAGGAGATCATCGGCGCCGAGCACGGCGACTTCGTCGATCGCCCGGGCGGTCACGCGCGCGATGGTGCCCACCGCCGGCGACTACCTCGTCCTGACGTTCTTCGACGCCCCGATCCTGCGTGGCCAGACCACGCTGATCTCACCGATCGTGCGGCCCGAGATCGAGGCCGCCGGGGCCGAGGACGGCGATCACCTGGTGGTCTACTCGAGCGGGGACCCGCAGCTGCTCGAGGCGCTCCAATCGAGCGGCATGCGCTGCCTCGTCTACGGCATGCGCGGCGGGCCCGAGGAGGACACCGTGGACGGCAACCTCGAGTTCCGGCCGCGCTCCAACGAAGGCTTCGTGCATGACCTGCGCACCGCCCGCGCGGTGGTGGCCGGCGGCGGCTTCTCGCTGCTGAGCGAGGCGGTCTACCTGGGCAAGCCGACGCTGGCCGTGCCGCTGCATGGCCAGTTCGAGCAGCTGATGAACGCCCGCTACCTCGAGCGCGAGCGCTTCGGCATGTGCGCGACGGAGGTGACGCCCGAACTGCTGTCGCAGTTCCTCGGCCGCCTCGACGAGTTCGACGAGGCCTTGGGCGAGTACGAGCAGGAGGGCAACACGGCCACCCTGCAGACAATCGAGGAGACCGCGCTCACGGCGGCCAGCCAGGACCGGCGCACGCGAAGGCGGCTGAGGCGCAAGGCGCGCAGGAGGGGATCCGAGTGAAACGAGCCGCAGAAGTGGGAGCCGGCCTGGGGGTGGCCGGCGCCGGCTTTGCCTACTACCACGTGCAGGTACCGACCTCGCAGCTCTACGGAGCCACGATCTGTCGCGTGCCGGGCGCCGGGAAGAAGATCGCGCTCACCTACGACGACGGCCCCAACCCCGAGCGACGCCGCAGCTGATGGCTCTGCTCGAGCGCTTCAACGCGCACGCCACGTTCTTCCTGATCGGTCGCTGGGCCGAGCGCGAGCCGGGTCTGATCCGCGAGCTGCACGCCGCGGGCCACGCCGTCGGCAACCACACCTTCACGCATCCGAGCATGCCCTGCTCAGCTCGGGCGGGGTGCGCGAGGAGCTGGCCCGCTGCCGGGCGGCCGTGGAGGCGTCGGGAGTCAGCTTCAGCGAGGTCGACGGGCAGGCGCTGATGCGGCCCCCGTACGGCCGCCGCCGGCCGGGCACGCTGCGAACCATGCGGGCCGAGGGCTACGTGCCGGTTACCTGGTCGATCACGTGTTACGACTGGCGCAAGGCCTCGTGGTGGAGCGAGAAGCAGATCGCCAAGCACGCTCTCAAGGCCGGTGAGGGCGACGTGATCCTGCTTCACGACGGCTCGCACCTGGAGCCGGCGGCCGACCGCTCACGCTCGATCGACGCCACCCAGGAGGCACTCGAGCACTTCACGGCTCAGGGCTACAGCTTCGTCACAGTGCCGGATCTGGTCGCCGCCGCCTAGCATCTCGCTCGTGCCGGTCAAGACGTACGACGAGTACGAGTTCGGCCTCTCGTGGGTAATGGACGAGCCCGCTGAGCGCACCTCGCACGCGCTCGCCGCCGATGGGCGCGTCTGGCTTATCGATCCCGTCGACGTGCCGGAGGCGATCGACCGCGCGACCGCCCTCGGCGAGCCCGCGGGCGTTCTGCAGCTGCTCGACCGCCACAACCGCGACTGCGCCGCGCTGGCCGAGCGGCTTGGCGTGCTCCACGTGAAGGTCCCGGACGTGGTGCCGGGGTCGCCCTTCGAGACGATTCCCGTCGTGCGCCTTCCGCTCTGGCAGGAGACCGCCCTGTGGTGGCCCGAGCACGAGGCGCTGGTGGTGGCCGAGGTGGTGGGCTCGGCTTCGGTCTTCAGCGGTGGCGCGCGCCCTGTCGGTTTGCACATCTTTCTGCGGGCCTTCCCGCCGGGGAGTCTGCGCGGCTATCGGCCCGGGCACCTGCTGATGGGCCACGGCGGCGGCCTGCACGGCGAGCGTGCGGCGACCGCGCTCGACGAGGCTTACGAGCATGCCCGCGGCGACCTGCCGCAGGTGCTGATGGGGCTCGCGGGCCAGCTGCGCCACCGGCCCGCCTGACCTCCTGAGCATCCGCGCGGGAGCCCTATAATCGCGCCGCTCGCCGATGGCCCCGGCACAGAACAAGCGGCTCGTGCTCGTCGCGATGATCTTCGCCGTCGCGATGACGTTCATCGATCAGACGATCGTCTCGATCGCGGTCCCGGAGCTGCAGAAGGACCTCTCGCTGTCGTCAACCGGGGTGCAGTGGATCGTCAACGGCTACCTGCTGGCGCTGTCCGCGCTGTTCGCCCTGGGCGGCCGGCTGGCCGACATGGTGGGCCACCGAACGATGGTGCTGGTCGGCGTCGTCGTGTTCGCCGCGGCCTCGGCGCTCTGTGGCGCCACCCCCACCGGGTCCGCCGCCGAGGCCTGGATCGTCACCTTCCGGGTCATCCAAGGGGTGGGCGCGGCGCTGATGTTCCCGGCGGCCCTCGCGATCGTTGTCAGCGCCTTCCCGCTGCGGGAGCGCGGCAAGGCGATGGCGATCTTCTTCGGTGTCACCGGGGGCCTGACGGCGGTCGGGCCGATCGCCGGCGGTTATCTCACTGAGATCACCTGGCGGGCGATCTTCTGGGTCAACATCCCCGTGGCGATCATCGCCGTGGTTCTCACGCTCATCTCCAAGCCGGCGAACGTCGCGCAGCCCGCGCGGCTCGACCTGCGCGGCGCCATATTGATCTCGGGCGGCATGGGCCTGGTGGTGCTGGGCCTTCAGCAGTCGAGCGTGTGGGGCTGGGGCGATCCGGTCACGTGGCTGTGCATCGCCGGCGGGCTGGCGCTGCTGGTTCTGTTCGTGCTCTACGAACTGCGCGCCGAGGAGCCGCTGATCAACGTCCGGCATCTTCAGCGACCGCGGTTTTGCCGTGGACAACATGGTGCTCTTCCTGATGTCGGCGGTCTTCATCCCGTTCTTCTTCTTCGCGAGCCTGTACGCACAGATCGGGCTGGAGCAGAGCGCGTCTGAGGCGGGGCTGTACCTGCTGATCTTCTTTGCCGGCTTCGCCACGGCGTCGCAGTTCGGCGGACGACTCCTAGACCAGCGGGGCGCGCGCGTCGCCGTCGTTCCCGGCTGTCTCATCGCCGCGGCCGGGTTCGCGCTGTGGGGCTGGCGGCTGCCGGACCTCGACCTCGACAACCAGTGGTACTTCATCGTCCTCGCGGGGGCGGGGATGGGGCTGATGCTCGGTCCCGCATCCACCGACGCCGTCAACCGGGCGCCCCGCACGAGCTACGGCGAGGTCACCGGAATCACCCAGACCAGCCGCAACTTCGGAGCGAGTCTCGGTCTGGCCGTGCTCGGCACGATCCTGATCCTGCGCGAGAAGGCCAACATCGAGTCGTCGCTGGGGGCTCTCGGTGTTCCGAAGGCACGTGCCGACCAGATCGCCGACGCCCTCAACCACGGCGGCGGGGGCTCGGGCTTCAGCGAGCGGGCCGGCTCGCGGGCTCAGGAGCTGTTCGCGGCCGTGCAGGCTGATTTCGCGTCTGCGATGCAGGTCGTCGTCTACGTGATGGCGGGTCTGTTGCTGGCGGCATTCGTGGTCGCACTGGTGGGCATGCCGCGCGGTCTGGTGGAGGAGGCCGCCGAGCCGGCCGGCGGGTCCGGTGAAGCGGCTGTTGCCTAGCTGTAACTAGTTGCGCCGGCCTAGCTACATTGGAGAGGGACCGGCCGCACGGGCGCACTGAGGGAGGGCGCCATCGCAGGTGAGCGGACGGTGTCGGGGTTATCCGGACCGGACCAGTACGTCCGAAATGAACTTCTCCATGGCCAAGATCTCACTTCGCAACCCGCGTCCTCGGCACGCGCTGCTGCGCCTGCGCGCACGCGCCTGGCCGATTCTGCAGACCGCGATCGCGGTCGTCGCCGCGTGGTACCTGGCCAAGCTGATCCTGCCCGGCGAGCGGCCGGTGTTCGCGTCGATCGCGGCGATCATCGCCATCGGGGCGACCTACGGGCAGCGCCGTGAGCGCGCGCTCGAGCTCATCGGCGGCGTCGTGCTGGGCATCGGTCTCGCCGACCTGCTCGTGGTTGCCATCGGCTCCGGGCCGCTGCAGCTCGGACTACTCGTGATCCTCGCGATGTCGGTCGCTGTGGTTCTGGGTGGCGGCGCGGTGCTCACGACCGAGGCGGGTGTCTCGGCCATCCTGCTCGTGGTGCTCGAGCCCAGTGGAGCGGTCTTCCCGCCCACGCGCCTCATCGAAGCCCTGGTGGGAGGCGGGGTGGCGCTCGCGATCAGCGCGCTCGCGTTCCCGCTCAACCCCGTGCTGCTGGTGAGCCGGTCGGTGCACGACGTCTTCGGCCGTCTGGGGCGCACGCTCGAGCAGGTTGCATCTGCCCTGGACGAGCACGACGAGGTGCGTGCACTGGAGGCGCTCGAGGGCGCCCGTGAGCTCGACTCGTACATGGTGGCGCTCGACGACGCGCTCGTCCTGGGTCGGGAGACCGCGCGCTTCTCGCCGGGACGGCGCTCGTCGCTCGGCGAACTGGACCGCTACGAGGGCGCCGCTCCGCACATCGACCTGGCCGTGCGCAACGCCCGCATGCTGACCCGCCACGTTCTGCGTTTCGTGCGCAACGGGGGCTCGGCCCCCGAAGGACTGGGCGAGGCGGTGCACGACGTGGGCCGGGCCGTCTGGGCGCTGGCGGCCGAGCTCGACCATCCCGAGCCCGACGGTGCCGAGGCGCGGCGGCTGGCCGCCCGTGCGGCAGCGCGGGCCGCAGAGAGCTACGAGACCGACCGCGATCTGGCGGTCGCGGAGATCGTGGTGGGGGTCCGGTCCACGGCGATCGACCTCATGCGCGCGATGGAGGCGACCTCGGTGGACGGCGGCGAGTCCCCCGAGCGGATGCCCACGGGCGAGCTGCTGTTCGAGCACGCGTCGCGCCTTCCCGCCTGAGTTTCGAACCTCCCGGGGTTTCCGCGCGTAGTGCCTTCGGGCAGGGCATTGCGACCGGAGGTGAGGGGAATGAAGGGGCGTCTCAAGCTCAGTGTCCTGGTGGCCGTCGTCGCGGGCGCCGCCGTGGTGGGGACCACGGCGATCGCAGGCGGTGACCGCGACATCCGTGAACAGCTCACCGGCTACGAGGAGGATCCGCAGGCCCTGTCCACCACCGGCCGGGGCACCTTCGACGCCAAGATCTCGAGGTCCGAGGGGAAGATCTTCTACAAGCTTCGCTACTCCGACCTCGAGGGCACCGTGACCCAGGCGCACATCCACTTCGGTGGGCGAGCCCAGAGCGGCGGAATCTCCGTCTTCCTGTGCTCGAATCTCGGCAACGGGCCCGTGGGAACACAGGCCTGCCCACAGGCTCCGGCGACGGTGACTGGCACGCTCGAAGCGGACGACGTGATCGGCCCGGCCGGACAGGGAATCGCGGCCGGGGAGTTCAACGAGCTGGTGGCGGCGATCCGCGCGGGCGCGACCTATGCGAACGTGCACAGCTCGTTGTACCCGGGCGGTGAGATCAGGGCGCAGCTGGACGGCGGCGGCCACGGGGATCGCTGACGCTGGGCGGAACGGCACCCGCTCTGCGGGTGCCGTTCCCGTAGGTTCCATCCGTCAGGGCCCGATGCACAACCCGTCCGGCAGGCCGGCGCTCGATTGCCGCGGCGCTGCTGGCGGCTGGGCTGGCCACGTGGCCCGGCGACGCGATTGGCTCGCAGGAGCAGCTGACGCTCAGGGCGGACGCGCGCGAGCGGGGCTACATCGGACTGCGCCTGCACTCGGCTCCGGGCACAGTCGTGGCTATCGAGGAAGTCGGGAGCGGGCGGGTGGCTCGCCTGCGGACCAGGTCCGGAACGACGAAGCTCCGGCGGGCGGCCCGCTGGCGCTGCGACCGCCGGCGGAGACGCTTCGTGGCCAGCGGTGCCGACGGGCAGACCGCCTCGGCCGCCGTGCGAACGCCATCCTGCCGGCGCCGGCTCGCGCTCGTCCTGCCCTCGAGCTCGCGGGCGGTGGGGGAGGTGGAGCTGCGGCTGGTGGACCGCTGGGCGGTCGGCGGCTTCAGTGCCCGGGTCTGTGTCGAGCCCCCCGGCGGACCGGCGCGCTGCCGCCGGCTCGGCCTCGGCGAGGGCGAGCGCAGCCGCGGTTCGCGCTTCCGTGCGCTGCGGCCCGGCGGCTGGCGGGTTAACGCCCGAACGCGCTGGGGCCGGACCGTGGCCGGCGTGCGCGTCCGGCCCCCAGCCGGACGCTTGAGAGTGCTCACCACCGGCGATTCGATGATCCAGCGTCTGGACCGTGCGCTGGCTCGCCGGCTGCGGCCTCGCGGCGTGCGCGTCCGAAGCGACGCTCACCCCGCCACCGGGATCTCGAAGCCGTCTGCGCTCGACTGGGTCGCCCAGGCGCGACGCGCCGCCGCCAGCCAGCCGGACGTGGTCGTGATGTTCATAGGCGCGGCCGACTCGTTTCCCATGAACGGAGCGGGCTGCTGCGGCAAGGCATGGAGGGCCGAGTACGCGCGCCGCGCCCGCAGCATGATGTCCGCCTACGCGCGCGGCGGGCGAGCGCGGATCGTGTGGCTACTGCTGCCGACACCCCGCGAGGGCTTTGCCCGTCGCAGCTTCCCGGCGGTCAACAACGCGGTGCGCCGGGCGGCCGCAACGATGCGGCGGGACGTGCGCATCCTCGATCTCGGGAAGGTCTTCTCCCCTGGCCGCCGCTACCGCAAGTGGATCCGAGTCGGAGACCGCGAAGTCGGCGTGCGCCAGGCCGACGGAATCCACCTCTCCGACGAAGGAGCCGCAATCGCCGCAAAACTGGTCGCCCGAACCCTCACGAACGAACGCATCCTGCCTTAGGGGGTCGGCTCACCCGAGCCGCCGCTGTGGGCCGCATGCCAGTATGCCGCGCATGCCGGGGACTCCCGAGAACGTGCCGCTGGTCGCCGGCTGGGTCACGCTCGCCATCGGCGCCCTGCTGCTCGCCGCGCCCGAACGGGTGACCGGGCCCCTGGGCCTCGAGGGCCAGGAGCCGGCCATGCGCGCGATCGGCGCCTCCGACCTCGCGCTCGTGCCCGGCCTGCTGTTGGGTAACCCGCGTTGGCCGTGGGCCCTCGGGCGCGCGGCGCTGAACGTCGTGGACGCCGCCTACCTCGCGAGCGTGGCGCCCAAGTCCAAGTCGCCGGCGCTGTTGAACGCCGGCGCCGCCCTGCTCGTGGGCCTCACCGCGATGGATGGCGCCGCCGGGCTTGCGCTGCGCCGCGCCGGGGCCTAGCTAGCGAATCGGATCCGCGTTGCCCGCGTGCAGCTCGAGCAGCTGCTCGAGCGACGGCATGCCCGGCCGGCGCTCGTCGATACGAGCCATGCCGCACTCAGTCGCGACAGCGAACTCCCGGCCGCCACTCCCCTGAGCCGCCGCCTCGATGAGCTCGCGGGTGCGCCCCTCGTCGCCCTCGTAGTCGATCACTCCGAGGGCGAGGCGCCCGTCACGCAGCTCGCGCAGCGGCTCGTAGTAGCCGGGGTTTCGGCCGGTGTCGCGGTCGGCAGGCATGTGGACGAAGTCGGTCGCGTCGCCAACCGCGTTCGCGATCTCGACGCACAGGGACAGGTCGTCGGGCACCGTGAAGTGGCGGTGCTTGTAGTCCCCGTAACAGAGGTGGATGCCGCGCTCGACCCCGTCGGCCGGCACATCCAACGCACGCCGCAACGCATCGATCACGAAAGGCTTCTCCGCGAGCTCGCCTGAGGCGACGAAGGCGCCGGTCAGCGCGCCGATCTCCACCGCCACGTCCCACTGGATCACCAGGTCATTCGATGGGATCGCGGCGGTGATCTCCTCGACCTCAGCCGCCATCGCGCGCTCATAGGCATCGAAGAACCGCTCCTGGTCCTCCTCACGGATCCACGCGACCACACTCGCGTAGGCCGTGGGCACGGAGACCTGGAACTTCACGTCCTCCGGGATGACGCCCTCCGCTCGGAGCCGCAGGAAGACCGGGTACGAGGCCTCCGCCGCGTCTGCGTAACCCAGCGCCCGCCGCGGCAGCTCGGTAACCGAGGGTTCCACGCCGACGGCCGGGAACCCGGAGTACTCCTCGTTGTCCGGGGCCGAGCTGTCCTTCATCCCGACGACCTCGATGCCGTCGATGCTGGTGAGCTTGCCCAGCTGCCAGCCGATCCACTGATCGCGCTCACCCGTCTCGCCATCCGTGACCGCCCACAGGTGCCGGCCGAGGATGCCCGCCGCCGAGCGCATTGCGGCCTCCGCATCGGGCGCCTTCAGTCCACCGACCAGATGAGCACCGGCCGCCATGCCCACAACCTAGTCTTATCGAGCGCAGATCGATTTGAAGGAGACAGCAATGTTGGTGACCGCCGCCCCAGCCCCCAAGACCCGGCCCGAGGACTTCCTCGCCATAGACGCTCTTCTGGACGACGAGGAGAAGCTGATCCGCGACACTGTGCGGGCCTTCGTGGCCGATCGGGTGACGCCCAACGTGGCCGAGTGGTTCGAGGAGGGGCGGCTGCCCCGCGAGCTCGCTCGCGAGCTCGGCGGCCTCGGGCTGCTCGGGATGCACCTCGAGGGCTACGGCTGCGCCGGCGCGAGTGCCACGGCCTACGGCCTCGCTTGCATGGAGCTCGAGGCAGGTGACAGTGGAGTGAGGAGCCTGGTCTCCGTCCAGGGCTCACTCGCGATGTATGCGATCCATCGCTGGGGCTCCGAGGAACAGAAGCAACAGTGGCTGCCTCCCATGGCGACCGGCGAGGCGATCGGTTGCTTCGGTCTCACCGAGCCCGACTCCGGTTCCGATCCGGGCTCGATGCGCACCCACGCGCGACGAGATACCCGCGGGGACGATGACTGGATCCTCAACGGCCAGAAGATGTGGATCACAAACGGCTCGGTGGCCGACATCGCCGTGGTCTGGGCCACCACCGACGACGGCGTACGCGGCTTCCTCGTGCCGCGCGACACCCCGGGCTTCACCACCCAGGACATCCACGGCAAGTTGTCCCTGCGCGCCTCGGTGACCTCTGAGCTGCTGCTCGACGACGTGCGCCTCCCGGCAGGCGCCCTGCTGCCCGAGGCGAACTCGTTGCGCGGCCCGCTGTCGTGCTTGAACGAGGCGCGCTACGGCATCGTCTGGGGAGCCGCCGGCGCTGCCCGTGCCTGCTTCACCGCCGCTCTCTCCTACGCGGGCGAGCGCATCCAATTCGATCGCCCTATCGCGTCCTTCCAGCTCGTGCAGCAGAAGCTGGCCACGATGGCGCTCGACGTCAACCGCTCCACCCTGCTCGCCCTGCACCTCGGGCGCATGAAGGACGCCGGGACGCTTCGGCCCGAGCACGTGAGCATGGGCAAGCTCGGCAACGTCAACGCCGCGCTGGACGTCGCGCGCACTGCGCGGCAGGTGCTCGGCGCCAACGGCGTCACGCTCGAGTATCCGGTGATCCGGCACATGAACAATCTCGAGTCGGTCGTGACCTACGAGGGCACGGCGGACATCCACTCGCTCGTCATCGGCTCGGCACTTACCGGCATCCAGGCCTTTCGATGAGCACGGGGCCAGAGCACGCCATCGAACGCGTGGGTGTCATCGGCGGCGGCACGATGGGGTCGGGGATCGCAGAGATCTGCGCCCGCGCGGGCATGGACGTGGTCGTGGTGGAAGCCGACGACGACGCCGCCGAGCGCGCCCGCGCGCGCATCAAGGCGTCGGTCGAGCGCGGGGTCGAGCGGGGCAAGCTCGAACCCGATGAGGGCGAGGCCGCGCTCGCGCGCATAACCACCGCCTCCGAGCTGGATCGGGTGGCCGACCGCGAGCTGGTCGTCGAGGCGGTGGCCGAGAACAAGGAGGTCAAGCTGGGCGTCTTCACGAAGCTCGCCGAGGTGGTGGAAGACCAGCAGGCGATCCTCGCCTCCAACACCTCCTCGATCCCTATCGTCGAGCTCGCGGCCGTCGCGGGATCGCGCGGCGGGCGGGTGCTCGGCATGCACTTCTTCAACCCGGTGCCCGTGATGGCGCTGGTGGAGGTGATTCCCTCGCTGCTCACCTCGCCGGAGACGACCGAGCAGGCACGGCGCTTCAGCGAGGAGCGCCTCGGCAAGGAGGCGATCATCGCGCCGGACCGGGCCGGCTTCACCGTCAACGCACTGCTGGTCCCATACCTGCTGTCGGCGATCCGCATGTTCGAGCAGGGCCTGGCCTCGGCCGAGGACATCGACGCCGGCATGGTCAAGGGCTGCGCGCACCCGATGGGGCCGCTGGCCCTCTCGGACCTGATCGGCCTCGACACCGTCCTGAGCGTGTCCGAGACCCTCTACGCAGAGCATCGAGAGCAGCTGTTTGCGCCGCCGCCGCTCCTGCAGCGCCTGGTTGCCGCCGGCCTGCTCGGGCGAAAGACGGGCCGCGGGCTCTACAGCTACGGCTGAGCCCAGCCGCCAATGACCCACCGGGTGAGCGCTGTCCTTGCCGGTCTCACCGCGGTCCTGGCGGCCGCGACGGCAATCACCGGATACGCGCGAGCCGAGCTGGTCGAGCCGGACGCGTTCGGAAAACGGGTCGCCGCGGCGCTCGAGGACGAGGACGTCCGCGCCGTGGTGGGCGATCGCATCGTCGACGGGTTGGCGGAGAACGTGAGCCCCGAGGTGCTGGCTGTCCGTCCACTGCTGAGCTCCGCCGTCGGAGCTGTGGCGAGCACGCCCGCCTTCCGGCGGCTCTTCGCGCGCGTCGTGAGCGAGGCACATGGCTCGCTCGTGTCCGGGCAGTCGCGCTTCGTGCTGGACCTCGACATCGGTGAGCAGGGCGCAGTGCGCGAGGCGATCCGCAGCGTCTCTCCCCGGGCCGCCGACGCGATCCCGCCCACCGTCGAGCTGAAGGTGATCGAGCTGCGCCCGCGCAACTTCGTGGTCCGGGCCGCGCGTGCGAGCCGGCGGCTGGCCGACTGGTGGTGGCCCCTGCTGGTCGCCACGCTCCTGAGTGGCGTTGCCTGTGCCGTCCTTGCCGGAGGTGCGCGGCGGGCGATCACCCTCCTGGGAGCGGCGGCCGCGGTGGCCGGCCTGCTGGTGGCCGCCCTGGTCACCGCACTCGGCCTGTTCGTCGTCTCGACGGCGGCCAACGCGGCCGGGCTGGATGAGGAGTCGGACCGCAGCGCGGTCGCGGCGCTGTGGGATGCGCTCCTTGGCGACCTGAGCACGAGCGGGCTGCTCTTGGCCCTGGCCGGCGTGGTGGTGGCCGCGCTCGCGTCCGGCGGGCTGACCATCGAGCGGCTAACGAGCGTGGCCGTGGACGCCAGACGGCTGGCCCGATCCAACGCCCGCGCGGCCCGTGTGGGTCGTGCCGTCGTCCTCGTCGTGCTGGGGGCGGGCCTCCTGCTCGAGCCGGGCCTGACCGTCCGAGTACTGCTCGCGGCCGCCGGCGTCGTGCTCATCCTGGTGGGGGTCGCCGAGTTTGCGGGGCGGGCGCCGCGCGAACGTGAGACGGACGCGGCCGGGACCCGGACCGCACTGGTGGTGACGGCGGCGGTGGCCGTGGTTCTGGCATTGGCGGTGGTTGCCGTGGCCCTGGTGCTGCCTCCGCCTCCGCTCGCCAGCGTCGACAGCGAGCGGCCGCGTGCCGGCTGCAACGGCTCGCAAGAGAACTGCGACAAGCGCCTGAACGAGGTGGTCTTTCCCGCCACCCACAACTCCTATGCCGCGGCCGACGAGCCCGGCTGGTTCTTCGCCAATCAGCGCTACGGGATCGCGCGGCAGCTGCGGGATGGCATCCGAGCCTTTCTGATCGACATCCACCTCGGAGCCCCGGATCCGAAGACCGGCGTGGTTCGCACCGACCTCGAGGGCGAGGGCTCTTCGCGCAACAAGGTGAGACAGGAGCTGAGCCCGGAGGCGCTGCGCACCGCCGAGCGGCTGGTGGGAAGGGCCGGTGTCGGACGCCCCGTCGGTGAGCTGAGGCCCTATCTCTGCCACACCCTCTGCGAAATCGGCTCCGAGCCGCTCGACGAGCAGTTCGAGCTGTTTCGCCGTTTTCTGGCGTCCAATCCCAACGAGGTGGTCATCCTGTTCATCGAGCCCTACGTGCCCGTGGGCGACATCGAGCGCGCGCTCTCGCGCACCGGTCTCCTCGAACAGGCCGCCGAGCTCAGCCGCGACCAGCCGCTCCCCACCCTGGGTCAGCTGATCCGCGACGGCACCCGCCTCATCGTCTTCAGCGAGGAGGGCGGCGGGGCGCGGCCCTGGTACCTCGACGGCTTCTCGTTCACCCAGGACACGCCTCTCGGCGCGACCCAGCCGAGCCAGCTGCGCTGCCGCCGCAACCGCGGCGACGCCGACAGCCCGCTCTATCTGGTCAACCACTGGATCCCCCCGTTCCCTCCCTCGGTCCGGAAGAACGAGCGCATCGGCGGGCGCTTCCTGCGCCGCCGGCTCAACCTCTGCGAGCGCCGCCGCGGGCTGGTGCCGAACATGGTCGCTGTCGACTTCCACGAGCGCAGCGGGGTGGTCGAGGTCGCGGACGCCCTCAACGAGCGCGGCGGCTGAGGTCGGGTGTCGATCTCGCCCACACTCCGTTCGTCCTTACGATGAAGCGGCGGGAGCGTGCCGCGCCGAACGAAGGGAGAGACGATGAAGTACCTGCTGTCGTTCGTGGTCGAGGAGGGCGGTGTCGAGAACTCGTCCCCGGAGGAGATGAGCGAGGCGATGGAGCTATGGAACGCCTTCGACGACGAGGCGACCAAGGCGGGCGTGCTGATCGCCTGCGAGCCGCTCGAGGCCAGTTCGGCCGCCACCACGATTCACCTCAACGACGGTGGTGAGCGGGTCGTGTCGGACGGCCCGTTCGCGGAGTCGAAGGAGCAGCTCGGCGGCTTCGCCCTGCTGGAGTGCGAAAGCCGTGAAGAGGCGCTCGAGTGGGCGCACAAGGTCCCGATGAACTCGGGCTCGATCGAGATACGCCCGATCCTGGACCTCTCTCAGTTCGGGTACCAGAGCAGGACGCTCACGCCCGCCAGGGCATCCGCCTAGCGCCGGGCGACAGAGGACAGCGGCACGGTCGAGGTGGCGCCCCGCTTGAGCCATCTCACCGTGGCCGTGCCGGCCTGAGAGTCCACCGCCTGAACCTTGCCGATCTCGCCTGTTGCCTTCTTTCGCACGTGGCCGGGCGGAAGCGGCGTTGCGCTGGTCTGCACCGGCTTGGCCTGTTGCGCCGCTTGGGTGCCGCCTCGTTGCCTGCCGGCCTCGAGGCCCGCTTCCTACGTTGCTTTGCAGCCGCGTCCTCGTCCTTCGACGGCTTCTCCAGCACCTTCTCCAGGGGCACCATGTTGGCCCCGGTTCCCTTCGTTTCGGTGTCGAGCACCCACGTCTTTCCCATGGACTCCATTCTAGGGATCGCGAACACGTGTTCCCGTCAGCCGGGAACACTGCAGGAACGGCCACGGCAGCGCCGCAGCCGCTCGAGCCTCCGCGCGAGCACGGCCTCGATCCTCGCGTACGCCGGGTCGCCGGCGACGTTGTTCAGCTGGTAGCGGTCCCTGCGCGCGGTCGTACAGCTCCTTCTCGCCCGTCTCCTGTAGACGACGTAGGTGTAGCGGTCGGTACGCACGCCGCTGTACGGCCGGTCCCAGCCGTTAATCGGGATGTTCCCCGCGAACAGCGGCTCCGGCGCCTCGAGCTGAATGGTGCGGTCGGGACGCCGGCGCGGGTCCTTGATCGCGCGGCCGCAGCGACACGCCGTCCATGGTGCGTCCGGCCCGGGCCCCGGCGAAGTCGAGCAGTGTGGGGGCAAAGTCGATGTTCGAGACCTGGCCGCGCGACGGTCCGGCCCTGCGGCACCCCGGGGCCGCGCAGGATGAAGGGCACGCGAATCGACTCCTCGTAGGGCAGGTACTTGTCGCCCGTGATGCGGTGCTGGCCATGGATCCAGCCGTTGTCCGACACGAACATGATCAGAGTGTTGTTCGAGTTGGCCGGTACTGCGCAGGGTCCTGACGAGCCGGCCGACGTGATCGTCAACCGCCCTCAGCGACCCGATCCGGCCCTGATAGTCGAGCTCGAGCTGGGCGATCTGCTCGGCGGTGAGCGCGGTCGCCCGGTTGCGCATGTTGGAGGGCTTGTCGCTCAGGTCCGCCTCGTTGAAGCTCGGTGGCCTGGGCATCCGCAGGCGTGATGCCTCCTCGGCGTAGCGCGGTGCGGGCCGCGGGTCGGGACCCGGCCGGCCCATCAGCGTGACCGCCACGTCCTCCCGGTGCGGTGCCGCGGCGGACCACCAGATGAAGAACGGCTTCTTCGACCGAGCCTCCTTTCGGACCAGCCGCTCGGTGACCCTGCCGGTCACGTCGGTCGAGTAGTCCTCGGGATCCTCGGTACCCCAATAGCTGTACGGACCCGGCCCGAAGACTTCCCCCAGCTCGCGCAGCACGCCCGCCGACCCCGCCGGGATCGGGCCTCACCTCGATCTCGGCAAACTCGCACCAGCTTGCGGGCGAACTCGCGGTCGCCCCAGGTCTTGAGGCGGCCGTTCACGTTCATCACGAAGTTGTAGTAGTCGTAGGCGGAGACGTCGAGCAGGCCGCGCCAGATGTCGAAGCCCTTGGGAACCTCGCCGTGAGCATCGCGCGCGCCGTAGCCGTTGAGCCACTTGCCGATCAGCGCGGTGCGGTAGCCGGCGTCCTGGAGCCACGCCGGGAGGGTGTTGGCACGCCCCTTCATCCCGTACCACCCGAATGGATGGAAGTTCCCTTTCACGCGGTGGTTGTGCGCGTACTGGCCGGTGATGAAGGTCGCCCGCGCGGGGCAGCAGAGCGGGAACGAGTCGATGGTGTTCGAGAAGGTGGTCCCCTGCCGTGCGAGCAGCCGCTTGACGTTCGGCATCTTCGCCACGTCCGCCGCTGCCTGGTCGTCGGTCATCACGACGAGGATGTTTGGGCGGTTGTCCTCGCCCGCGCCAGCAGGGCGGGCTTCGGCGACGGCCGCGGGCACGGCGAGGACGGCCAGAGAAATTGCGATTAGTCGACGCATGTGGTCAGATCATCGCCTCAACGATCCGCGGAGCGGCGTCCTCCTGCACGAAGTGGGCCGCCCCGTCGAGGCGGACCTGCTCGCCCGCCCCGGGGATCAGCTGGGTGAAGAGCTCGCCCGCCACCGGGTAGGGGAAGATCGGGTCGCCGTCGGAGAAGCAGACGAGTGCGGGCTTGTCCCAGCGGGCGAGCTCCGCGCGCACGGCGCTCATCTCGGCGGCGCCCGGGTCCTCGTCACCGAGCGGTACGAGCAGCGGAAAGCGCGCGGCCCCGGCCTTCGACTCGGGTGTAGGGAAGGGAGCGTCGTAGGCGGCAACCACTTGCACCGGGAGCTGGGTGCGGGAGCCGCCCTGAACGATCATCCCGATGGGGAGGTCGGGATTGCGCTCGGCGAACTCGCGCCACTGCATGAAGCCGTCGCTCACCCTGCCGACGTAGAGGCCGGTGTTGAGGATCACGAGACGCGCGACGCGCTCCGCGTTCTCGACCGCCCAGCGCAGCCCGATCGGGCCGCCCCAGTCCTGAACCACCACCGTCACGTCGTGCAGGTCGAGCTGGTCGAGATGCCTGCCGACCACCTCGACGTGACCGTCGTAGCTGTACCAGCGCGGGTCGGTGGGCTTGTCGGAGCGCCCGAAGCCCACCAGGTCCGGGCAGATCACCCGCCGCCCGACCGCCACGAGGCCGTAGATCACGTGGCGATACAGGTAGCTCCACGTCGGCTCGCCGTGGAAACAGACCACCGGTGGGCCGCTGCCCTCGTCGACGTGATGCAGCCGCAGGCCGTCGACCTCCACGTAGTGCGGCTCGAACGGATACCCCGGCAGTTCGTCGAACCGCTCGTCCGGAGTGCGAAACACCTCGGTCATCGTGCTCCCTCCACGGCCGGCCGCGACGGTCGCGGCGCAGGCTCTTCGAAGTAGTCCTCGCCCTCGATGCTGATCCGCGGCAGAAGCCGGCCGAGCCAGGACGGCATCCACCAGCTTGCCTTGCCGAGCAACGTCATCACCGCGGGCACCAGCAGGCAGCGCACGAGCGTGGCGTCGATCGCGATCGCCACCGCCAGTCCCACGCCGAATTGCTTGACCACCGGGTCTCCGTTGAGCACGAAGCTCGTGAACACGCAGACCATGATCAGGGCGGCCGAGGTGATCACGCGGCCGGTGTTGGCCAGGCCCTCGATCACCGCTCGGGTCGGACGCTGCGACTCGCGGTAGTGCTCCTGAATCTGGCTCAGCAGGAACACCTCGTAGTCCATCGAGAGGCCGAACAGGATCGCGAACATCAGGAGCGGCACGAAGCTCACGATCGGGATCCCGCCCTCCAGCCCGATGAGCGAGGCGCCGTGGCCCTCCTGGAAGACGAAGGTGACCACGCCGTACGCGGCGGCCACCGACAGCAGGTTCATGATCGCGGCCTTGGCCGGCACCACGAGGGACCGGAAGGCGAGCGTGAGCACCACGAAGCTGAGGCCGACGACGATGGCGATCATCGCGGGCAGCTTGCTCGAGATCTGGCTCGGCGAGGTCGATGTATCCGGCGGTCTGACCGCCGACGGTCGCGGTCATGTCGGTGCCCTTGGTGGCCTCGGGGATCGTCGTCGAGCGCAGGTGGTTGACGAGGTCCTCGGTCTTCTGGGACGACGGAGCCGAATCGGAGACCACCGTGTAGACGGCGGCCGTGCCGCTCTTGTCCACGGTCGGCGGCGACACGGACTTCACGTCCGGGGCCTTCGCCATGTCATCCGAGAGCTTCGTCAGCCGCGGATCGGTGGCCGGTGACTCCGCCTGCTTCTTCTTGTCGGCCAGCTCGTCGGATTGGCTCTGCGTCTGCTGCTTTGCCTCGTTCTCGGCCTGTTGCTGGGTCGCCCCGGCAAGCAGCGCCTGCTGCTCGATCTGCTGCTGCTGCTGGTCGAGCTGCTTCTGCTGTTTGTTGATCTTGTCGAGGTTGTTCTGGTCGGGCTTGGCCGGCTTGCCGAGTTCGGCCGCCACCAGCAGCGGTCCGTTGGTGCCCTCGCCGAAGCCTTCACCGATGGCGTCGTAGGCCTGCCGCGCGGTCGTGGACGTGGGCAGCGCGCCCGTGTCCGACTGGCCGAGGTGCAGGTCGAGCAGTGGCAGGGCCAGGATCAGCAGCACGGCGGTGCTCGCCGCGACCGAGCGCCATGGCCGCTTCGCGACCCCGCGCGCCCAGCGCGCCCACCCGTGCGGGCGGTGGTCGTCGGGATGGGTGCGCCCCAGCTTCACCCGCAGCGAATGGATCCGTGGCCCGAGCGCCCCGAGCAGCGCCGGCAGCAGGGTCACGGCCGTGAGCACCGCCACGACCACCGCAATCGCGGCCGTGAAGCCGAGCGTGGTCACCAGCGGGATCCCGGCGAAGAACAGCGAGCAGAGCGCGATGACCACCGTGGTCCCCGCGAACAGCACCGCCCCTCCCGCGGTCGCGGTGGCCCGCGCGACCGATTCGCCCATCTCCATGCCGTCGCGCAGCTGGAGCTTGTGGCGGGTGACGATGAAGAGGGCGTAGTCGATGCCCACGCCCAGGCCGATCATGGTGGCGAGCGTGGGGGCCACCGTCGGCACGTCGGTCGCGAGTCCCACGATCCGGATCAGCGCCAGAGCGCTCACGAGGCCGATCAGCGCGGTGACGATGGGAAGGGCCATCGCCGTCGCCGTCCCGAAGGCGAACAGCAGGATCACGACGGCCGCCGTGAGGCCGATCAGCTCGCTCTCGTGCGTGCTGGGCTTGGAGAGCTGCTGGCCGGCATAGCCCCCCAGCGAGACGTCGAGTCCCGCGTCGACGGCCGGCTGGCCGGCATCGAGAATCGCCTGAGCCTCATCCTCTGAGAGGTCGCCCTGGCCGACGTCGAGACTGACCGGGATGTACGCGGTCTCCTTGTCCTTCGACAAGAAGTCCTTGCCGTGATCGCCGAGGGGATTGATCGCCCTCGTCACATGCGGCGTATTGCGAACCTTGTCGACTGTCTCGTTGACCGCCTTCTCGTTCTTCTTGTCGGTCAGCTTGCCGCTGCTCGACTGGATCACGAGCGGGTTCGTGCCGTTCGCCTGGTCGGGGAGGTGAGCCTGGAGCAGGTCCGTCGCCTGCGTGGAGCCGGTGCCCGGAAGGGTCAGGTTGTCGCTCGTGCGATCTCCCACGGCCCGGCCTGCCAGCGCCAGCCCGAGCGCGACCACCACCCAAGCGGCCATCACCAGCTTGTAGTGCTTGGAGCACAAACCACCTATGCGATAGAGCGGACCAGTCATGCACTCAGCCTGCAGGCCGGCTTCGGTCCCCCACAATGGGAGAGACCCCAGGGTTTGCCCCAAGGTTTGGGCGGGTCAGCCCGCTGTGGGCGGCGCGGGCATCACCGCGGCCAGCTGGAAGCGCGAGCGGATTCCGAGCTTTCGGTACGCGTTCGTGAGGTGCAGCTCGACGGTCTTCTCGGTTACGAACAGGGTTTGAGCGACCTCGCGGTTGGTGAGCTCGCGTGCGGCGAGGTCGCACGACTCTGCGTTCGGCGGGGGTGAGGGCGTCCACGCCGGTCAGTTCCAGCCGCGGCGGGCGCCCGCCGCCCGCGCCGAGATCGCCGCGAACGCGTTCGGCGAGAGCGCTGGCGCCGCACTTGAGCGCCTGCTCGAGGGCCAGCCGTAGCGCCTCCCGACCCTCCCGCTTGCGGCGTCGCTTCATCAGTTCGACACCCAGGTCGGCCAGCGCGTAGGCGCTCTCCAGGCGCGCCGGCGACGGCCCGGAGACCGCAACCGCCTCCTCCAGGAGCGCCAGCCCTTCGTCGGCGCCGATCACGCGGCCGCCCACGCGCAGCGCATGGGCGAGGCGCCGCGGAGCGCCGAAGTCCCGCGCCTGTGCGACGGCCTGTCGCGCCAGGCGCTCGGCCTGTTCGTCATCGCCGAACTCGGCCAGGGCCGCCGCGGCGTCGGAGCGCCAGGGCGACGGGCGCTCCACCTGATACTTCCCGAGCAGCTCGCCGCAGCGGAGCAGATCCACGACGCCCTCGCGGACATCACCGCGTGCCACGCGCAGCCTGGCGCGGGCGGCGAGGTACTCGTCGGCGAAAACTCGCTCGCGCGCGAGGTCTTCGCCGCTTCGCTGCGCCAGCGATGCAGCGTCGTCGAGACGGCCGCGCTCGATGAACACCTGGATCGCCACCCCGGCGATCCTCGGAAGCACGAAGTTCGGCGCTTCGGCGAGGTTCAGCGCGGTTTCGACGTCCAGCTCGGCCTCGCCGACCGCCCCCGTGCCGAGGCCGAGCATCGCTCGCTGCGCGTGCAGGCTGGCCAGACGGGGACCCAGGCCCTGGGCGCGTGAGGCCTCCAGCGCCAGGTCGAGCCAGTGCGCGGCCGCGTGGTGGCGCTCGGTCGTGACCAGGGCGTCGATTGCCATGCCGATCGCAAACGGACTAGTCGGCGGGCCGGCCGCCAGCGCGTCCTCTATCGCGTCAGCCACGCCGTCGGCCGGATCACCATGGATCATTCGCTCGCAGGCGGCGTGTATCCGGGCGATCGGCTCGAAGCGGGCGCTCCCTTCCGAGCGTCGCTCGAAACTGGACAGCCGTGCCGGCACCTCGTCGCGGAGCGGGAGCTCCAGCCGGGTGAGGGTCAGCGCCTCCGCCTCCAGCTCGAGCGCGGACTCGTCGTCCAATTCTTCGGTGACAGCGGTTATCGCCGTGAGTGCCGTGACCGCTGACTCAACCCCGCCGTAGGCGATCGCGCCGCGTGCCAGCCAGATCGCGGCGCGAGCGTGAACCTCGGCGTCGCCGGGTGCGCCGAGCGACTCCAGGAGATGCTCCTCGGCGCGCTCGACCTCCGCTCCGTTGAGCTCCCAGCGCCCGAGCTCGCACAGGAGCTCGGCGCGCAGTGCCTCCGGCGGCGGCTCGTCGAGAGCCCGCCGCAGATAGGCGACCGCCGTGGCGGGGGCGCCGCGGTGCTCGGCGCGGTCGGCCGCGGCGCGCAGAACCTCCACCCAACGGACATCACCCGCCGGCGAGCCGCGGAGCAGGTGAGTGGCGACGCGCTCCGCGGGCGCCCCGCTCTCGTCCAGGAGACGGGCGACGGCCAGGTGGCGGTCCGAGCGTTCGCCCGGGAGCATCTCCTCGTACACGGCGGCGCGCACGATCGGGTGAGCGAACCTCAGGCGAGGCTCGTTGGCCAGCACGTCGGCTTGGATCAGGAGATCCGCAGCGGTTCGCGCCTCGGCCGTACCGAGCCCGGAGGCGTGCGCGATAAGGGCGATGTCGGACTCTTCGCCGAGCACCGCGAGTGCTCGCGCAAGCGCCGTCGCCGCCTGCCCCAGCCGTTCGAGGCGGCGCAGCACGAAGCGGCTCACCGCCGGTGGCCCCACTTCGCTCACGTCCGCGGCGGCGACGCTCGCAGGCGCGGCCTCCTCGTCCGACAGAGCGGCGACCAGCTCGCGCAGGAAGAGAGGATTCCCGCCGGTGGCGCGATGGCACGCTTCGCAGAGCGCTCGTCCTGCCTCGTGCCCGAGGCGGTCTCGCACGACGGCGGCGGCCGCCTCCTCGCTCAGCGCTCGCGGCCGCAGGATGTCGGCTGCGGGGTCGTCCGCGAGCTCGCGCCAGACGCCCGTCCCCTCTGGGTCCGACGCACGCCCGGCCACCAGCAGCGCGACGGGCAGACCCTCGATGCGGCGCGAGAGGTAGCCCAGGAAGCGCAGCGAAGAGGGGTCCGCCCACTGGGCGTCGTCGACCGCAAGCACCAGCGGACCCGCGTCGGCGAGGTTGACCGTGAGCCAGTAGAGGCCGTGCAGCGAGCCGAAGTCCATATCGCCGTCGCTCGGGGCCGCGCCGGGGGCGATGTCTCCTACCAGCCGGGCCGCGAGCCCGGCGGCCCCCGCGAAGAGCCGGTCGGCCTCGGTGCCCTGCGCGGCCAGCGCCACCTGCTCGAAGAGCTGGCGCGCCACGCCGAAGGCGAACTGCTGCTCGAGCACCGCGCCGCGGGCCTCTACCACCTGCATGCCGGCCTCACGCGCGGACGCGCGAGCGCTCGCCAGCAGCCGGCTCTTCCCGACCCCCGCGGGTCCTTCGATCAGCACGACCCGGCCGGCCCCGTCGCGCGCACGCTCCAGGGCAGCGCCGAGCGCATCGAGTTCGCGCTCTCGCTCGAGCAAGTCGCGACCAGCGGTTGTCTGGCTGCCCATCGAAGTCCGGTGCGGTACGGCCCGCAGAGCCAGCGTACCGGCCCGAGGGCCGCCGGCTCAGGGGAGGGGGTGGTCCCTAAAGAACTCCCAGAACTCCGGGGCCGCCGCGAAGCCGGCCGGATTGTTGCCGCCGTTGGGGTACTTGTGTTCCAGTCCCTCGAGCAGCGCGAAGCGGTACTGGGCGCCGCCGGGGCCCGAGCCGGTCGCGGGCCAGCGGAACGACGTGGAGTGAGGGCGGGTGTCCACGCCGAAGTCCCCGGGGTCGAGCCCGAGCGTGTTTACGTGCGTTGTCAGGAGGGATGCGATGACCGGCTCGGACAGCGCCGCGAACGGGCTCAGGGGCAGCTCGGTCAGGGGCGGTGGTCCGGTTCGCGCGAGGACTCGGTCATCGAGGGTTCCGAGCGTCGTGTACAGCGGGATCGGCCTGGCGGGGGACTGGACGCTGTCCAGGCTGCCCGCCGAGTAGGCCGCCGCCGCGAGCTCGCTGGAGCGCTCGACCGCCAGGCGCGCGGTGAACTCAGCGCCGTTCGAGAAGCCCGAGGCGTAGATCCTGCGCCGGTCGATCGGCAGTTGCGAGCGCAGATCGGCCACGATCGAGTCGACGAAGCCCACGTCGTCGGCGGGCCAGGGCGCAGCCTCGGGGTACCCGCGTGGACGTTCGCTGAGGTCGACGGCGGAGGCCAGTCCGAAGCTGTTCCATTTCGTGCTCAGCCGGCCGTTGTCGAGCATGCGGTAGCGCAGCCCCTGAGGAAAGACCGCCACGAGCCCGGTGGCGTCGGCCTGCTCGCGCCAGCCCGAGATCCGCAGGAACTGCAGACCCGTGCCCGTGCTCCCGTGGAACATGAACACCAGCGGCGCTCTTTCGCCGGTCTCGGGCGCCCGGTCGGGCACGTAGACGATGAACTCGCGGGGGTGGCCATCCACCTCCACCACGCGGCAGTTGACGCCGACGGCGTAAGAGCTGCCGGCGGGGCCCTGGTGGTTGCACTCCTCGGGCGGCGCCTCCTGAGCCCTCGCCGGACCGGCGGCAAGAGCCAGGGCGAGAGCGAGCGCCAGCGCGAGCGAGAGCGCGATGGCCAGGACCTGGGCTGTGCGGGGTGGGTTCACGGTGGGTATGACCCCGCGCGGCGGCAAAGGTTGGTCATTTGAGGCCGCGAGTCGCGAGCCCGTAGCTTCGGCAGGGGTCGCACTGGCGCAGGTGGCGCCGCAGCGGAGCGCGTCGCAGCACCCCGCCCTGCCCGGCGTCGAGCAGGCCCCGAATCTCCTCGCAGGGAGTGGCGCGGGCGTTGCGGTCGGCCACCAGCGCCTCACGCGCCTGGAACACGAGGGCCTTCACCTTGCCGGGTGCGCAACCGAGCACCGAGGCCACGTCGGCCTGGCTGCGGCCGCCGAGGACGAACTGGACGAGCGCCTCGCGCTGATCCGCAGGGAGGGCGCCGAGGTCCCCGATCAGCTCGCCCAGATCCGCGCGTCGCCGCAGGTCGTCGGCCAGCGCGTCGCAGGCCGGGTCCATGCCCTCCGGGGGCACCGCCGCCTCTCGCCTCGCCGCGAGCAGGGTCAGGCACCGGTTGCGGGCGATCGTGAACAGCCACGGCCGGACCGCATCGGGCAGCCGGCCGGCCTCGAGCGCGCGGTGGGCGCGCAGGAAGGTCTGCTGCAGCACGTCCTCCGCGTCCAGGCGGTCGCCCAGCATGTGGCGGCAGAAGGGCAGGAGCGAACGGTGATGGCGGGCGTAGAGCTCCTCGAACGCCGTCTCGTCCCCGTCGTGAACAAGCGCGGCGAGCCGTCGGTCGTCCAGACCGCTCAGCCGGTGAGGTCCCGCGCGCTGGCCGAGCAGAGTGGCCATGCCCAACCAGACCGGCGCGGCCCGGCTTCTATTTCCGTGAGACCGGTCACGCGAGGATCACGGGCGCCGCCGGGACTCGGCGATGCGCGCCGCGCCCTCCACCCAGCGCTGGTGGAAGTGGCGCATGGCCGGGCGCAGCACGGGAGCGAGCAGGGAGACCGCCCGCCCGCGCTGGGTCTCCTCGGTGAGGATCTCGCAGCCGTCGGAGCCGGGGGTCAGGACCCAGGCGTGATGGCCCACCGCCCCGAGTCCGCTGCCGGTCCACGCCAGCCGGTGGGGAGGGTCGAACTCGGTGACCTGGGTGGTCACGGGCGCTCCGAAGGTGATCCACGAGAAACGGGTTCCCAGCTCCAATCCGGGCCACGGGCCGTCGATGTGCCGCACCCGAAGCGCGTTGCCGTAGAACTCGCGCCAGCGGTCGGGGCGCACGAGCCAGGCCCAGATCGCCTCGGGAGCGGCGGTCGAAGTGCAGACGTTGACCCCGTGCACGGCGGCGCCCGCCGGCTCGTGGCCGGGCGGCCAGCGCACCGTGGCCGGCATGTTCAGGCCTTGCCGGGCCGGGTGAACTGGGTGGCCACGAAGCGGTCCCACATGCCGTCGGTCATCAGGCTTCGCTGCCGGATGAGCAGATGCGCGGACGGGGTGACGCGGTAGCGGATCTTCGGCGAGGTTGGCGGTGATCGCGCGCTCGATCGCCTTGGCCACGGTTTCGGGACCGCCGCCGAGCCGTGCCACCGGCCCCTTCTCGTAGACCTCCTTGGTCGACCGCGCGACCGACGCGTTGAACTCCGCGTAGGGACCGCCGTCGTCCGCGCGCACCTCGGCGGCCGCAGTGTTGCCGAACTCGGTCCGGATCAAGCCCGGCTGGATGAGCACGACGTCCACGCCGAAGCCCTTGACCTCGAAGCGCAGGGCGTCGCTGATCGCCTCGACCGCGTACTTGGTGGCGTGGTAGATGCCGCCGCCCGGGAAGGTGAAGTTGGCTCCCATCGAGCTGATGTTCACGATTCGGCCGAAGCCCTGGTCGCGCATCCCCGGCATCACCAGTTGACACATCCTCATGAGGCCGAACACGTTGGTCTCGAATTGACGGCGGACGTCGTCCATGGGCACGGTCTCGATGGCTCCCGATTGGGAATAGCCCGCGTTGTTGACCAGCGCTCCCACCGCCCCCTGCTCACCGACCACATGGTCCACCGCGGCCTGCATCGAGGCCTCGTCGGTCACGTCGAGAGCGAGCGTTCGGCAGCCGGCCGACTCCAGATCGGCGATCGACTCGGCCCGGCGAGCCGACGCGTACACGGTGTGCCCGTTGCGAGCGAGGTGCTCGGCGGCGGCGCGGCCGATGCCGGTCGAGCAGCCGGTGATCAGGACGGCCCGGGAGGTCTGGCGGTCGTTCGTCATGGGTACAAACTAGACAAAACTTGCAGAACTTGTCAAGTTCGTACAGAATACGCGCGATGGCCACCGCCTCCCCGTCGAGTCGCGCAGAGAACACCCGCGCCGCTCTTCTCGACGCCGCGCTCGAGGAGTTCTCAGGGTTCGGCTATCGCCGATCGTCGATGGAGAGCGTGGCCGGGCGGGCCGGTGTTTCACGCGCCACGCTCTACACGCACTGGAAGAGCAAGGCGGATCTCTTTCGTGCGCTGGTCGAGCGACTGCATGATGAGCACCTCGAGGCCATGGAGGCGGCGCTCGGCCATGCCGACGCGGGTCTGGAGGAGCGGCTCCTAGCGCTGCTCGAAGCTCGCTTCCTGCGTTTCGTGGAGCTCACCTCCGCCTCCCCACACGCGGCGGAGCTGTACGACCAGCACGGACGCCTGTGCGGCGACGTGGCACGGGCGTCTCAGGAACGCTCGGAGCGGCTGCTCGCGCGAATGCTTCGCGAGGCGTCGGCCACCGGCGAGATCGATCTCGATCGGATCGGCCTCGGTCCCGCACGTGTCGCCGAGGCGCTGTTTGACTGCGCACACGGCGCCAAGGGCGAGGAGCCGTCGGCGGCCACGACAGTTCAGTTCCGGGAACGTCTCGGAAGCGTCGTGCGTGTGCTGGTCCGAGGCCTCGAGCGGCGGCGCTACTAGCGCGCGCCGCGCGACCAGTCTCGGATGGTGATGCTCTCGTCCCGGCCGGACGCGCTGGCGGGAATGAAGGCGCCCGGAGCGTCGCCGTGGGTGTTGTGGTAGGGGTGCTCGGCGATCCCGCTGCCGGCCACCGTGTAGTAGCCGTAGATGACGCCAATCAACATGACGACACAAAAGATCAGGATCTCCATGAGTGTCTACCGATCGATCCGGGGGCGGACTGACAGCGTCCCGCGACCGGGTCCCTCCAACTGTGACGTGCGTCACGCTGGGGCACACTAGGTCCCGTAGAACGGCGGCCGGCCGCCGGCGCGCTCGATCACCGTCTGCCTCATCTCTCTCAGCACACCCGGGTGGCGCCGGGCCACGTTCCTGCTCTCGCCGGGATCGCGCCTGAGGTCGTAGAGGCGCGGGTGGCGCATGCGGTTGTCGGAGATGTAGGCCCAGCGATCCGTGCGTGCGAAGTGGCTGTCCCCGTAGCCGCCGTAGGCAAACGGCCGTGCGGGCGGTCGGGCTCCGCCGAGCAGCACGGAGAGATCGACGCCGCTCATGCGTTCCGGCGTCGGCACGCCGGCCATGGACAGCAGCGTCGGCCCGAGGTCGTGAAGCGACGCGAAGTAGTCGCTGGACTCGCCCGCCCGGCGCCGCCCGGGGTCGACGATCACGAACGGCACGCGGATCAGGACGGGGTGGAGGGCCACCGAGATCTTGCCGGTCCAGCCGTGCTCGCCGAGCTGGATCCCGTGGTCGGCTACGAGCACGATCACGGTGTCCCGCTCGAGGCCGAGCTCGTACAGGCGATCGAGGAAGACGCCGAGCCAGCGGTCGGTCATGGTCACCTCGGCGGCGTAGAGCGCGCGCAGCCGGCTGAGCACGAGGTCGCGGTTGCGTCCGTTCAGCCATTTGTTCACGCGCTTGTAGCGCGGCATGGCCGGCTCCGGACCGCGGTAGCCGGGATCGCCGTATCTACGGATGTAATGGCGAGGCGGAGTCCAGGGCTCGTGCGGCTCGTACGTGTCGACGATCAGCGCGAACGGTCGCCGGCCGGCCGCGCGCTCGAGCGCGCCGACACCCGAGCCGAAGACCCGCGCCGCGAACGAGCGCGACTCGTCCTCGGAGTACCCGCCGTTGGCGATGTACCTGCCCACGCGCTCGCGGATTCCCGCGTTGTCGATTGCCGGATGCAGCCAGTGCCTGAGTTCCCGCTCGGGAACACTGGAGGGCGAGCGGCCCCCGATCTGACCACCGTGGCGAGTGAAGAGGTCGAAGCTGCGCCGCAGCCGCTCGTAGGGCTGGGAGAAGCCGAGGAACGGGTTGTCGGTGACGTAGCCGGTCCAGTAGCCGGCGGCCCTCAGGCGGCTGGTGAACGTCTCGGCGACGCTGGGGACGGGCGCCCACCCCGGCCCCATCGGAAGGCCGCGATAGTCGTGCCAGCCGCGAAACGGGAACATCCGGCGCCCGGTGAGCATTGAGTTGCGGGCGGGCACGGTGGGCATGGCCTCGGGAAAGGCCCGGGTGAAGCGCAGGCCGTTCTCCAGCAGAACGTCCAGATTGGGCGTCCGGGCGCGGTCACCGTAGGCGTGGTCGACGCGCAGCGAGTCGACCATGATCACCACGATGTTCGGTCCGTCGGCGGCGCTCCTCGCGCCACCCAGGAGACGCCCGCCGGAGGCCACCGCCACGCCGGCCGCGGCCGCGCCTGCCGAGTGTATGAACGCGCGACGGGTGAGGGCCAAGCCACGAGTCTATTGCGCCCTCGCCCTTCATCGGGCACCATCGCGGGGAGGCGTGTGACCGGTTACCTGGCCCGACGTACCCTGATCGCAGTGTGTGCCCTCGCCTTGGGGGCGCCTCTCATCGTGGCCGAGGCGCGGGCGGCGGAGGTCACCATCGGTGTCGGCATGGGACACCCTGGCCGGGACTCGGCGGTGGTCCGTCGCGACTTTGTGGGAGTCGCGATTCCCTATTACCTCATACCGTCGATGCTGTCCTACTCGGCCGCTGAACGTCGACGCCCACCGCCGCTTTGCGCGGCCCGGGCCGGCTCCACCCGCGCTGCGTAACCAAAAGGTGCTCACCATGCTCGCGGCGCTCGGCGACGGCACGTTGCGGGTGGGAGGCACGGCACAGGAGCAGATGTGTTACTTCGATCAGCCTTTCGGCAGAGGGTGCTCGTTTCGCTCGCGGATACGAACGCGTCACTACGAGCTGATCAAGGACTTCCTGCTCGACCTCGAGGCGAGGGGCCGAAGCTGGAAGGTCACCCTGGGGGTCCCGCTGGCGGATGGCAACGCGAGCATTCGCAAGACGGTTCTGAAGGGGATCAATCCCGGCTTCACCGGAAGCCGCTTTCCGGGCCCGGTGGGAGATGACAACCGGCGGCTGATCCAGGCGATCGCTGTAGGGCACGAGCCCAACGCCCTCACGACGCGCGACTATCGCGGGCTTCGTGCCCTGCGGCGCTCCGACCGCCGCCGTGGTCGTCGTGCCGGGCAGGGGCCGAAGCGCACCAAGAAAGCGGTCCGCGAGCGCCGGCGCGCGAACGGGAGATTCGGCACGAATCAGCGCTATCGCCTGGCTGCGCGCCGGTTTCTCAACCGGGGTAGCGGCCGCGCCCGCCACTACCGCTGGGCCGGCAAGATCATGGCCGGCCCCGGCCTGCCCACATATTCGGCCTGGCGGACCAGGCTTGGGCAGATGATCCGCGCCGGCGGGTACCGATTCGTGACCCAGAGCGTCTACCAGGCGCAGGGAAAGCGAGGCTGCATCGAAGACCTGACCACGTCGCCGCTCAGCAAAGCCAAGTGCTGGGCCAAGTCCGCAGACGGAGCCGGCTCGGACAAGCGCGCCGAGTTCCTGCTCGCCGAGCAGCCGCTCAAGCGGCTCGCGGGGCTGGTGCGACACGCCGTGGAAACGGCCAACGGCAGGGGCGTCCTAGCCGTGGAGTCCAACAGCGTCTCCAAGCGCGGCTCCGCCGGAGTCAGCGACACGATGGTGAACGCTCTCTGGGGACTGGACTGGATGTTCACCATGGCGAGCCAGGGCGTGAGGGAGGTGAACCTCCAGCACGCGGACCAGTGGAACGGCCAACCCCTGCTTCGCCCCGGCGGCGCCGGATTCGCTCCCTACAACCCGATCGGGCTTGCCGACGGAACGATCGACGCCAGACCGCTCTACTACTCGATGTTGCTGTTTGGGCAGTTCGCCACCGGGACGGCCGCCGGTCAGACTCACGCCCGCATCGAGCCGCTGCAAGGAGGGCGGCCGGGTGAGCGGCTCAGCGCAGGCGGTCCGCCCACGACCATCAAGGGTTGGCGGGCCCACAGTGGCGGGACCAACACCGTGTTCCTCGTGAACAAGGATGCGGCGCCCGGCGCGGACCCCGACGACGACGTGATTCAACTCGCTCCCGACGCGCCGGTGCGCGACTGCTACGCGATCTGGCTGCGCGGAGACAGTGGACTCAGCAGCAAGAACGCGTTCCTAGGCAACCCGATGAGCGGCCGCTGGGTAAGGGTGGACGGGAACGGCAACGTCCCGGCGTGGCCCTGGCGGCGCATCGAGCCGGTGAACGGCCAGTACGCCATTCCGGTCCGGCGAGGTGACGCAGTGGTGGTGCGCTTCTGGTGAGCGATCAGCCGGCCTGCTCCGGCTCGTCGTTCAGGCGCCTCTGTGCGTCGCGGACCGCATCCTCAGTGGGGCCTTCCGTCGGCTCGTCCTCGTCTGGAGTGATCGATTCGCGGTCGTCCTCCACACGCCGGCGCTCGTCGGCGTGCCGCTGAAGCTCGTCGTCGCTCCGTTCCATCAGCGCGCAGCGGACGCGAGCTCTTGGCTCTTTCGCTCGAGCGTGTCGAGCAGCGAATCGTAGGAGTCGGAGAAGGCCTGCACGCCTTCGACGACCAGCTCGCCCAGGACGATCTCGTCGACGTCCACACCGGCGTCCCGGATCTCGCGCATGACCGCGTGTGCGGCCTCCACGTCCCGGTCGACGGTGCGGGCAGCCGTGGCGTGGTCGCGGGACGCCTCGATGGTGGCGTCGGGCATCGTGTTGACCGTGTCGGGGCCGATCAGCTCGTCCACGTAGAGCGTGTCCGGGTAGTCCGGGTTCTTGGTTGAGGTCGAGCCCCACAGCGGGCGCTGGACGTGCGCGCCCGCGCGCGCGAGACGTTGCCAGCGCTCGCCGGAGAAGATGCGCTGGAAGGACTCGTAGGCGATCTTCGCGTTGGCGACGGCGGCACGTCCGCGGAGCTCTTCGCGGCCCAGCGCTTCGAGGGCGTTGTCGACCTTGGTGTCCACGCGGGAGACGAAGAAGCTCGCGACCGAGGCGGCCGCCTCGAGCGGCTCGCCCGCCCCCAGGCGCCGCTCGAGTCCGGACACGTAGGCGTTCGCGATCTCCTCGTAGCGCGATACGGCGAACAGCAACGTGACGTTCACGTTCAGGCCGGCGGCGGTGAGCTCCTCGAAGGCGTGCACGCCCGCCTCGGTGCCCGGGACCTTGATCAGCAGATTGGGCCTGTCGATGGCGTCGCGGTGGCGGTGTGCGGCCTCGATCGACCCTTCGGTGTCGTGGGCCAGCGCGGCGGGCAGCTCGAACGACACGAAGCCGTCCTGGCCGTCGCTGCGCTCGAAGACCGGCAGGAGCACGTCGGCGGCGTCGCGAACGTCGCGATAGGCGACGCGCTCGAACAGTTCCTGCGGATCGCCGGTCTCCTGGAGAACCTCCCGGATCGCATCGTCGTAGCGGTCGGAATGCCCCATCCCCTTCTCGAAGATGGTGGGGTTCGAAGTGACCCCGGAGATGCCGTCCTCCTCGATCAGCGCGCTCAGCGTCCCGTCCTCGATCAGCGCGCGGTTGAGGTTGTCGATCCAGACCGATTGGCCCTGGGCTTCGATCTCTCTGAGCCTGTTTGGTGCCATGAGTAGACGATACCCGGGCGGGCCAGGGCCAACCCGCCGCACCCTGCCGGCGCGGGCCGGGCGGGCGGGCGGCCGACTGGGCCATCAGGGCGCTGGCGGCTGGCCGAGCGAACGGGCCTGCGGTACGTTCGCGTTGACGGTTCTGGCTCCCTCTCCCCGAAATGGACTTTCGCATCCTTGGCCCGCTGGAAGCCCTCCACGAGGGCCGCGCCGTGGCGCTCGGGGGCGGCCGCCAGCGTGCCCTGCTGGCTCTGCTCCTGCTGCATGTGAACGAGAGCGTCGGCATTGACCGGCTCATCGACGAACTGTGGGGCGAAGCGCCGCCCGCCACCGGGGCGAAGAGCATCCAGGTTCACATCTCGCGTCTGCGCAAGGCCCTGGCCGCGGAGACCGGCGGCGAGCTGGAGGAACAGATCCTCACGCGCGAGCGCGGCTACGAGCTGCGGCTCGACCCCGAGCGCCTCGACTCGCACCGCTTCGAGCGGCTCTCGGCCGAGGGGCGCAGCGAGCTGGCGGCGGGCCGCCCGGAGCAGGCCGAGGCTGCCCTCGAGGAGGCGCTCGCGCTGTGGCGCGGCCCCTGCCTCGGCGACCTTGCCTACGAGGTGTTCGCTCAACAGGAGGTCGCCCGCCTGGACGAGCTCCGGGTGGCCTCCCAGGAGCTGCTGATCGAGGCCAAGCTGGCCCTCGGCGGCCATGCCGAGCTGGTCGGGCAGATCGAGGCGCTCATCAGCGAGAACCCCTATCGCGAGCGGCTGAGAGCCCATCTGATGCTCGCGCTCTACCGCTCCGACCGCCAGGCGGACGCGCTGCAGGCTTTTCAGGACGCCCGCGTCAAGCTGGTGGAGGAGCTGGGCATCGAGCCCGGCGAGCGACTGCGCGAGCTCGAGCGGGCGGTGCTCGCCCAGGATCCGGACCTCGCGCTGGCCGTGGCCGCCCCCGAACCCGATCAGGGCGTTCGGCCCGCGGAGCCCGCGCCGGAGCCGGCTCGACCCGAGGAGGACGCGCCGCGCGCCGCACGCAGACTCGTCAGCATCGTGTTCGCCGACCTCGTGGGTTCCACAGGGCTGGCCGAGCGGATCGACCCGGAGTCGATGCACAACCTGCTCGACCGCTACTTCGAGGCCTGCAGCGCGGTGATCGAGCACCACGGCGGGACGGTGGAGGGCTTCATCGGCGACGCGGTGGTGGGGGTCTTCGGCATGGCCGAGCTGCACGAGGACGACGCGCTGCGGGCGGTGCGGGCGGCCATCGAGCTGCGCGAAGCCGGGCGAGCGCTGAGTGCGGAGCTCGATCGAGAGCGGGGCGTGGAGATCGCGATGAAGCTCGGAGTCGAGTCGGGCGAGGTGTTCGTCAGCGCCGGCGCGCGCCGTTCACCGTTTGCGGCTGGAGACGCGTTCAACGTCGCCTCCCGCCTCGAGGGAAGCGCGTCCGAGGGCCAGATCCTGCTCGGTGAGAACGCCTACGAACTGGTTTGCGACGTCGTGACGGCGGAGCGACTGGAGCCACTGGAGCTGCGGGGGCGGGAGGCCAAGGTCCAGGCCTGGCGACTGCTCGAGCTGAAGGCAGACGATCCGGCCGGTCTCGTCTCTTCCGGGCCGTCGTTTGTGGGCCGCGAGCGTGAGCTGGAGGAGCTTCGGGGGGCCTTCGCCCAGGTCGGCGAGAGGCGCGACTGCCGGGCCGTCACGGTCGTGGGACCGCCGGGCATCGGCAAGTCACGGCTCGTGCAGGAGGTCGTGGCCGAGCTGGAGGAGAGGGCAACGGTCGTGATCGGCCGCTGTCCGTCCTACGGCGACGGCGTGACGTACCGGCCCCTTGCCGAGATCGTCCGGCAGTTCGGCGGGCCCGATCCGCGCGAGCGGGTCGACGAGCTTCTCGGGGATGATGAGCGCGCGTCGCGCCTGGTGCTCGGGGCGATCGGCCTTTCCCAGGCGCCGGCCCAGGCCGAGGAGACGTTCTGGGCGGTCCGCCGTCTGCTCGAGCGAGTGGCCGCCGAGTCCCCGCTCGTGGTGGTTGTCGAGGACGTGCACTGGGCCGAGCCCACGCTGCTCGACCTGCTCGACTACCTGGTGGCCTTCTCGAGCGGGCATCCGATCCTGCTCGTCTGCCTGGCACGGCCCGAGTTCCTCGAAACGCGGCCGGGATGGGTCGCCCCGCTCTCCAACCGGTCGCTGCTGCACCTTGAGCCTCTGTCGGACGCCGAGGCCCAGGCGCTCGTGGAGCAAGCGGGTGCCGACGAGCTTGGCTCGCACAGCGCCGAGAGCATTGTCGAGATGGCCGAGGGCAATCCGCTCTTCCTGGAACAGCTCGTCGCCGTCGGAGCCGAGAACGGCCGCTCCTCGTTGCCCTCGACCATCCAGACCGTGCTCGCCGCGCGCATCGACCACCTCGAACCGGGCGCGCGCGCCGCGCTCGAGCACGGCTCGGTCCAGGGCCAGGCCTTCTACGTCGGCGCGATCACCGAGTTCATGCCCGAAGAGGATCGGGCGGACATCGCCACCCACCTCGTCTCGCTCGTGCAGCGGCAGCTGATCCGCCGCGACCGGTCGGACCTTCCCGGGGAGGATGCCTTTCGATTCGCCCACGCCCTCCTGCGGGAGACGGCGTACCAGGGGCTGCCGAAGGAGTGGCGAGCGAAGCTGCACGAGCACGTGGCCAACTGGCTCGATGGGTGGCCCGACGCGCAGGCCGAGACGATCGGCTACCACCTCGGAGAGGCCCACCGCCTGCTCACGGAGCTCGGCCGCGCGGGCGAACGCGAGCGCGCCCTGGCCGCCGCCGCGGTGGAGAGGTTGACGTCTGCCGCGGAGAGCGCGCTGTTGCGGGGCGACCACCCCGCCGGTGCGCGGCTCCTCGAACGCGCCGAGTCTCTGCTCGAGTCCGACGAGGTCGCTCGGGCGGAGCTGCTGCCGACACTCGGAGCCGCACTCTTCGAAGCCGGCCAGATGACGGAGGCTGCGGACGTCCTCGATCGCGCGATCGCCGAGGCGCCCGAGCCACGCCTGCGGGCCTGGGCGCAGGTCGAGCGCGAGCTCGTGCGGCTGGAGATCGAGACGAGCGTTGGAGTCGAGCACGCGCGCGGTGTGGCGGCCGAGGTGATGCCCGTTTTGGAGGGCGACGGCGACGAGTACGCCCAGAGCAGGGTTTGGCTCCTGCGCGGCGAGCTCGCATTCAACACGGGCCGCGTCCATGACGCCGACGAAGCTTGGCGCCAGGCCGCCGAGTGCGCGAGCCGGGCAGGCCAGCAGCGCGAGCTGTTCGACGTGATCGGCTGGCGCGCTTTCGCAGCTGCTCTCGGCCCGACCCCCGTCGACGAGGCGATCACCCGCTGCGAGGCATTTCGCGAGGTCGTCAGTGGGAGTCCGCTCGCTACGGGATTCACGCTGAAGCCGCTGGCCTTCCTACACGCGATGAAGGGACGATTCGAGATCGCCGAAGACCTGCTCGACCAAGCGAACAAGATCTTGTGCGAGCTCGGCGGGCTCGGCACGGGTGTGTCCCACCTCGAAGCATGGACCAGCTTGCTCGCCGGCCGCCCGGAGCTCGCCGAGGCGTCGCTGCGTGAGGATGTCGAGACGCTCTCGTCGATGGCCGACGGCGGCGGAGGGACGCTGGCGACGACCACAGCCCTTCTGGCCCAGGCCGTCTTCGCCCAGGGGCGGTTCGATGAAGCGGATGAGCTGTGTGAAATGACCGATGCGATCGCCGGCGCCGACGATGTCTGGACCCAGGTGATCCGCCGCGGTGTCCAGGCAAAGCTGTTCGCTCGACGAGGCCGCTGCGAGGAGGCGGAGGCGCTCGCGCGGGAGGCGGTGGCGCTTCTCGACGCGACGGACTTGCTCTTGCAACGCGCTGATGCGATGCTCGACTTGGCCGAAGTACACCGGATCTGCGCCCGCCCGGAAGAGGCGGATCGCCAAACCCGGAATGGACTTGCTTTGTACGAACTCAAGGGCAACGACGTCGCCGCCGCCCGGGCGCGGGCGCGGTTGCAATCACAAGGAGGTACATAGATGCCCCCCAGGAACGCATTCACCAGCGCGACGATCGACAACGGCAAGGTGAGGGTTGCCGGCGAGTCGCCTGGTGACAACGTCGCCGATATCGACGATCTGATCGACGTGCGGGTCACGCTTACCCAAGGCAACCGGGTTGCGAGCGCCACCATCGACACCGTGACCAACCCATGGGAGGCGTTCGTGGACGTGACGGACCCGGAAGGGAAGGGTGATGACTTTCAGGTCGGCGCGGCGGTCGCCATGGCCATCGAATATCGGGTAACCAACAGCAAGACGATCACTTGGGTGCAGCCACTGATGATCAAGTAGGAGCGGGCTAATGGCCACCAGGCGCCACGAGCTGGAGCAGCGGGAACGCCACGGTCTTCTCGAGCCGTTCGGCCAGCGGGTCGACTCCGACGTCTACCGCGAGCCAGGGCCTGTCGCGCGTTTCATCCGGCGGCGTGATCCTCCTAAGGGGAACTTCGGTCGAATGTTCGACCGTCGCAAGAAGCAGCCCGGCGACGATGCGGCAATTGACGAGCTCGTAAAGCTCATGAAGAGCCGTGATCGGTCTCCGAGTCCGACGAACAATGTCCGCATCCCCGCGGGATTCACCTATCTCGGTCAGTTCATCGACCACGACATCACCTTCGACCCGGGCGGGAAGCCGGACCCGCCCCTAGCGGAAAAGGCCCGCGTTGACGGCGCGCACGACCCGGTGCGGCGCCTCGTGAACTTCCGCACGCCCCGGCTCGACCTCGACAGCCTCTATGGCGCCGATCGAGCCGTGCATCCGTTCCTATACGACTGGAAGGAGTCGGAACCCGCGGGTGCGAGGCTGCTTGTCGGGCGCAACGCGGTCGACGGGACCATCGACCTGCCGCGCAACCAGCAGGGACGCGCGCTCATAGGGGATGCCCGCAACGACGAGAACGTCATCGTCTCGCAGCTCCACTTGCTCTTCATTCGCTTCCACAACGCCGTCGTAGACGAGCTCGAGCGCCGGCGCCAGGGCGAGTCGGACGACGACCTCTTCTCCGAAGCCCAGAAGCTCGTCCGCTGGCACTACCAGTGGATCGTGGGGCACGAGTTCCTGCCACTGGTGGTCGGAAACAAGGTGGCGGAGGAGGTGTTCCCCCTTCCCCCCGACGGCCAGCCACAAAGGGTTCACCTCGGGCACTTCAAGTGGCGGCGCGAGCCGTTCATCCCAGTGGAGTTCTCCGGCGCCGCCTACCGCTTCGGTCACAGCATGGTCCGCAACCAGTACCGCATCAAAAGCAGTCGTAAGGGCAGGGTGAAGGGCCAGGAGAAAGCCTTGCGGCGACGGGGTAGGAACCTCGTTCCGGACCTCATGGGCCTTGACTGGCTCAGCGACGATTTGGTCATCGACTGGGACCGCTTCTTCAAGATCCCCGAGGTCGAGAACCCGCCTCAGGCGAGCTTCACAATCGACACCGCGATCGCGCGTCCGCTGCTAAACCTGCCCGACGGCAGGGGTGCGCTGCCGGAACGAAACCTCAAGACGGGGGTCCGCCTCGAGTTGCTCTCCGGCCAACAGGTTGTGGAGAAGATGGACATGCGCAAGCACAAGCTTCCGGATGACGCGCTGCTTCTCGACGACCAGATCCCTCGGGACGTGCACGATCGCCTGCTGGGCGACACGCCCCTCTGGTACTACCTCCTGTGCGAGGCCGCGCATTGCAGCGAAGGCGTCCACCTCGGCCCCGTTGGCGGCCGGATCGTCGCCGAGGTGCTCGCTGGTCTGCTCCAGGGCGACCCGACCTCCTTCGTACGCCGAGAGCCCGAGTGGCGGCCCACGGAGCTCAACACCGGCGGCAGGTTCGAGATGGCCGACCTCATCAGAATTGCCGAGGAGGGCGTCACGTAGCGTCCCGCCCCTGGACGTCACCTTCACGCCATCCCACCGCGGCGGCTCCGGGCCCCCACTCGTTTGCCTCCACGGCTTTGCCGACACCTGGCGCACCTGGGAGCTCGTGCTGCCCGCGCTCGAGCGCCGTCACGACGTTCTCGCGCTGACGCTCGCCGGCCACGCGGGCGGACCGCCGGTCGACGGCGAGGTCAGCGACGCCGTGCTCGCGGACGCAGTTGAGCGGGCGATGGATGAGGCGGGCTTCGAGACCGCGCACCTCGCGGGCAACTCGCTGGGCGGCTACGTGGCGCTCCAGCTTGCCGCGCGCGGGCGCGCGCGAACGGTGGTCGCGCTCGCGCCTGCGGGCGGTTGGGCCGCAGGCGACGAGTCGTACGAGGCCTGCTCCGGCTTCAGACGGTCATGGTGGAGTTCGCCAAGATCGCCGCACCCCACGCCGATGCCGCGTTGGCGTCTCCGGAGGCCCGGCGGCGAGCGACTCGGCTCATCACCGCCAACTACGAGCACATCCCCACCGAGCTGCTCGTCCATCAGCTGCTCGGCGTGGCCGGCTGCCCGGCGGCGCTTCCCCTCATCGAGTATGCGCGCCGCGAGGGCTTCGACCTCGACGCGGAGAAGATCGCCTGTCCGGTGCGAGTCGTGTGGGGCACCGACGACCGGCTCCTGCCCTGGCCCTCCGCGGCCGCTCGCTTTCGCAACGAGTGGCTGCCCCATGCGGACTGGGCCGAGCTCGAGGGTGTCGGCCACTGCCCCCAGCTCGACGTCCCGACCGAGGCGGCTCAGCTGATTCTCGGCTTCACCAATTAGGACGGAAACTGACCGCAATTGAACCTAGGATCGTCTCCGTCAACCACGACCGAAAGGGCAACTCGCCAATGGACTTCAAGATCGAGCTGGTCGCGATTCCGGTGACCGACGTCGACCGGGCCAAGGCGTTCTACGAGGCCGCCGGCTTCAACGCCGATCACGACCATCGCGTGAACGAGAACCTCCGCTTCGTGCAGCTCACGCCCGCCGGTTCGGGTTGCTCCATCTGCATCGGCGAGGGCATCACGCCGGCCGAGCCGGGCTCCGTGAAGGGCATGCAGATGGTGGTCGCGGACATCGACGAGGCCCGCGCCAAGCTGGTGGAGGGTGGCGTCGAGGTCTCGGAGATCGACCGCCAGGACTGGGGCAACTTCGTCTACTTCAGCGATCCCGACGGCAACGGCTGGGCGGTTCAGGAGATCCAGATCCCGAGCTGACCGCCGTGGCCCGCCCCCGGCTTCACCTGATTCGGGCGATGCGGGGGCCGACAAGTCGCCGTAGGGTCGACAGATGGGTTTCCTGCGGCGCGGCAACGACGAGCCCGAGGGCGAGCGGTTTCTCATGCGCGAGAAGCTGCTCGCCATCGGCGATGACTTCTGGATCGAGAACGCCCGTGGCGAGCGCGCCTACAAGGTCAACGGCAAGGCGATTCGGCTACGCGACACCTTCGTTCTCGAGAACGCCTCGGGAGACGAGGTGGCCAGGATGCAGGAGCGCAAGCTCAGCATCCGCGACAAGATCGCGATCCAACGCTATGGCCACACCGCCGCGACCGTCCACAAGGCGCTGGTCGGGATCCGAGCTCGCTTTGCGATCGACGTCGAGAACGGCAGCGACATGAAGGCGCACGGAAATGTCGTCGACCACGAGTACGAGATCGAGCGTGACGGCGACACCGTCGCGAAGATCTCCAAGAAGTGGTTTCGCGTGCGCGACTCCTACGGTGTCGACATCGCAGCGGGGGAGGACGCCGCACTCATCCTCGCGATCACTGTCGCCATCGACTCGCTGACGACGCGAGACTGACCTAACTCTCGACGATCAGCAGCTGCCAGGTGTGCGGGCCGACGATCCCGTCCACCGCGAGGTGCACCTTCTTCTGGAAGCGGCGCGTCGCCTTCTCGGTGTCGGGTCCGAACGTGCCGTCAGCGCTCACGCCGAGCAATTCCTGAACCGCGAGCACCGGCTCGCCGCGCTGCCCGCTGCGGACAGGAACCACGAGCTTGGACCAGGTCTTGGTGCCGGCCACCCCGTCGGCGTCGAGCCCGTTCGCGGCCTGAAACGCCTTGAGGGCCTTCTCGGTGTCAGGACCGAACGAGCCGTCCACCTCCAGGTCGCTCCCGCGGTGTGCCAGCAGCCGCTGCAGCAGGCGAACTCATGCAGGTTCGCCAACTAGACCCGATCGCCTCAGGCTCGCGCCTCCAGGACCAGGTTGAACGGGCTCTGGTCGGCGACGCGCCAATGGCTGAAGCCGGCCTGCTCGAAGACCTCCGCGAGCCGGGCCTCGCCGGCCTGCGCCCCGAGCACGTCGTCGCCGCCCTCCGAGCGCGCGTGGGCGCAGCAGAGCGTGGTGGACGCCGAGTAGTAGAGCCGGCCGATCGGGCCCTGGTTGTCCTCGACGCGATCCGCGGCGTACGGCTCGACCAGCATGACCGTGCCGCCCTCGGCGAGCACCGAGCGGGCGTGCCGGGCCGCGCCGACGGGATCGCCCATGTCGTGCAGCGCGTCGAAGAAGCAGATCAGGTCGAAGCCCTGCCCCTCGTGGTCGGCCGCCGTCCCCACCGAGAAGCTGACCCGATCCGAGACACCGGCCGCCGCGGCGTTTTCGTTCGCGGCCGCGATCGAGGCCTCGTGCGGATCGATGCCGAGGAACGTCGAGTTCGGGAAAGCCTCGGCCATCAGCACGGTCGAGTGGCCGTGACCACAGCCGATGTCGGCCACACGCGCGCCCTGCTCGAGGCGCTCCACCACCCCGTCGAGGGCGGGCAGCCACTGCGGTACGAGCGCGCCGCTGTAGGCGTTCTTGAAGAACGCCGCGACTCCGCAGAAGAGGCGGTCGGCATGCGCTCCCCATGGGACTCCCTCGCCGGTGCGGAACGCCCTTGCCGCCTGCTCCTCGTCACTCCACATCGACGCCGGGACGTTGAATGCGGGGGTGATCAGCGTCGGGCTGTCGGGGTTCGCGAGCACCGCTGCGTGCTCGGCCGGCAGCTCGTAGGTCTCGGACTCGGGGTCGTAGTCGACGTAGGCGGCCGCGACCTGGCTGCCGAGCCATTCACGGACGTAGCGCTCGGTACAACCGGCGCGCTCCGCGAGCTCAGCCGACGTCAGCGGACCGGCCCCCGCGAGGGCCCGGTAAAGCCCGAGCCTGTCACCCAGGCTCACCATCACTCCGCCATAGCAGGCGGCCAGGTCGGTGAAGGCGCGGTCGAGGAAGGCTTGCAGCTTGGCTTCGTTCAGGTCGATCGTGGTGGTCATCGCGTGCTCCTTTGATTGGGTCGGTTCGAGCATGCGCTGGCCGAGACCGGCTGAACAGTGGGATATTGATCAGGCCCGGTCCATTCGTGCCAAGGAGACGCCGGCCGTCGACACCAGCAACCCCATCCACGTCAGCATCGTGGCGATCCCCGACGCCATGGTCTCGCCGGTCAGCGGGCTGTTCGAGACGCTCAGGGCGGCCGGCTCGATGGCCGCTCCGGAGGACCGCCGCAACCGCTCCGGTGCTCCCTTCGAAACCGAGATCGTCGGCGAGCGGGGCGGGCCGGTGGCGGGACCGAGCGGCCTGACGCTCGGCACGGTGCGGGCGGTTGGCGAGATCGACCGGACCGACGTGGTGATCGTGCCCTCGATGGCGATCGGCGAAGAGATCGAATGGGTCCCCGGCCGCTATCCGGCGACGGTCGCCTGGATCAAGGCGATGCACGAGCGCGGCGCGACGGTGTGCTCGGCCTGCACCGGGGGAATGCTGACCGCGGAGACCGGTCTCCTCGACGGGCATGAAGCGACGATCCACTGGGTGATCGAGGACTACTTCCGCGAGCGTCACCCCGAGGTGCTGCTGCGCCTCGACGAAACGCTCGTCGTCACGGGCGACGGTGGCCGGCTGATCACTTCGGGTGCCGCGACCGCCTGGCACGACCTCGCCCTCTATCTGGTCGCGCGCCACGTCGGGCCTGCCACGGCCCATGCCCTGGCGCGCTTCTACCTGCTCGAGTGGCATCGGGGTGGCCAGGTCGCCTTCCAGGTCTTCAACCCGGAGACCGAGCACGGGGACGCGGCCGTGCTCGCCTCGCAGCGCTGGATAGCCGAGAACTACGCAGTCGCGGCGCCGGTGGCTGAGATGGTGCGGCGCTCGGGGCTCAGCACACGCACCTTCAAGCGTCGCTTCAGGCTCGCCACCGGCGAGACGACGATCTCCTACGTCCAGCGGATCCGGGTCGAACGCGCCAAGCGCGCGCTCGAGACCAGCAGCGCCCCGATCGAGGAGATCAGCTGGACTGTGGGCTACGAGGACGCAGCATCGTTCCGTCGCCTCTTCAAGCGCATCACCGGCGCGACGCCCGGCGAGTACCGGCGCCGCTTCCGGCTGCCCGACCTGCCCCACATGCGCGCGGTTTAGCCGCGCGCATCCGCCATCATGTAGAGGGCAATGAACAGGAGCGACACCCCCCTCGTGCCCGCTCCGCTGTACGGCCTGAGGTCTTGGACCGTTGTCGGGCCGAAGGGGGACGAGCGTCTGGCCGGCCTGCAGCAGCACGCCTCGTGGCCGGCGGGCGGTGACTGGCTCGAGGCTTCCTGCGCCAAGTCCGAGGATCATCGGCCGCCGAGCCCGGGCTGCGGGTGCGGCGTGCACGCCTGGCATCCCTCTCTGCGGGGGGCCCAGCGCGTGCTCGCGAGTCGGAGCGTGATCCCCGGGATCGTCGAGGCGCATGGCGCCACGGAGGTCCACGAGGAGGGCTTTCGCGCGGAGCGGGCACGGCCGTATGCGCTGTTTCTGCGCCCTGGCGGCAATGCTCCTCTCGTGCACCGCCTCGCGGAGGTGTACGGCGCCGAGGTCGTGGAGGCTGCCGGACCTGCAGACATCGTCGCCTTCTGCCGCGACCGGGGGATCGGGCTCGAGGAGGCCACTGTCACAGACCTGCTCGGGCCGGGGACCACGGAGAAGTGGCGCCGGGCTCGGCGCGACCGCCTGCGGTCCGATCTCGTGCGGCTTGCTGCCGCCGTGGTCGTGGTCGCGCTGCTCGTGATCGCTGGACTGACGTTCGCCACCGACCCTCCGGGCGAGCGGGTGCTCAAGGGCAGGACGGGTGAGATAACCGTCGAGTCGAAGTAAGGGCGCCAAACCGAGAAACCGTCCCCCGGCAGTGGAGTACTTGGGGACATGGGGGACGGAAGAGTCAACCGCGCCATCCAGCACGGAAAAGCGCGCACCACGGAGATCAAGAGCCGCGTACCGGAGCTGCGCGAGCGCGTTCCGGAGCTGCGCGAGCGGGTGCCCGAGCTGCCCGACGGGGTCAAGCAGCGCGGCAGTGAGCTGCGCAGCAGGGGAAGCGAGCTCGCGCGCCAGTACTCGAAGATGGACGTCTCCTGGGCCCGCTGCAGCTACGCCAAGGCGGCGCGCGCGGGGCTGCTCACCCTCGGGCTCGGCCCGATGATCGACTTCTACGTTCGCAACCGCGTCGTGGGCAGTGAGGTCTTCGACACGCTCACCCATCCCGTCGTGTTCGTCGCCAACCATTCGAGCCACCTCGACACTCCGACGATCCTGCGCGCGCTGCCGGCCAAGTGGCGCAACCGCACGGCCGTGGCAGCGGCAGCCGACTACTTCTACGACAAGCGCTGGAAGGCGAACGGCGTCGCCCTCATGTTCAACACCGTGCCGCTCGGCCGCACGGGCGGCGGACTCGGCAACGGCGCGACCGACCACGTCGACCGTCTTCTCAACGACCGCTGGAACCTGGTCATGTTCCCCGAGGGCACCCGCTCACGTGACGGCGAGGTCGGAAAGGTCCATTCCGGCGCGGCCGTGATCGCGCAGCAGCATGGGATCGACATCGTTCCGATCTATCTCGGCGGAACGCACGAGGCGATGCCGCCGGGCCGCAACTGGCCCAAGCGCAAGCCCGGCCCGGTCCTGCCGAAGCGCCATGACGTGGAGGTGCGCTTCGGTGAGCCGATCGCGACCCGCGGGGACAGGACTCCCCGCGAGGTCATGGACGAGGTGCGCGGCTTCTGGGACCGCAAGGGCCTCCCCGCCGCGCCGCCCGTGAGCGAGCCCGAGGCAGGAGCCGGTCGTCCTGGTCCAGCGCCGCCCGATCGCATCACGCGAGCGCTCGCCGGAGCCCGTGGCCGAGCGCTCGGGCACGCCCGTTGCCTGACTCGCGCGCCGCGGCACGCAAGCCGACATTGCAGGCAGGGGGCGCCGCGTAATACGTTCCCCCCACTCACGGCCGCACAGCGCCGTCACCGAGTGGAGGAGGAAGAGTGAAGAAGCTCATCAACGACCCGGACGCCGTGGTACGAGAGGCGCTCGAGGGAGTCGAGGCCGCACATGGCGATCGGCTGCGGGTCTCCTATGACCCCTACGTGATCGTGCGGGCGGACGCGCCGGTCCAGGGCAAGGTGGGCATCATCTCCGGCGGCGGCTCGGGTCACGAGCCGATGCACGGCGGCTTCGTCGGCCCCGGGATGCTCGACGCTGCCTGTCCCGGTGAGGTCTTCACCTCGCCGACTCCCGACCAGATGCTCGAGGCGACCAAGGCGGTCAACGGCGGGGCGGGCGTCCTGCACATCGTCAAGAACTACACCGGCGACGTCCTCAACTTCGAGATGGCGGCCGACCTGGCGAAGGGCGAGGGGATCGAGGTCGAGGCCGTAGTCACCAACGACGACGTGGCCGTCCAGGACTCCCTCTACACCGCGGGCCGGCGCGGGGTCGGCATCACGGTGATCGCGGAGAAGATCTGCGGCGCGGCGGCCGAGGAGGGCAAGTCGCTCGCCGAGGTGGCCGAGATCTGCCGGACGGTCAACGGCCAGGGCCGCAGCATGGGCATGGCTCTGACGCCATGCATCACGCCCGGCTCGGGCGAGCCGAGCTTCGAGCTCGGCGAGGACGAGATGGAGATCGGCATCGGGATCCACGGCGAGCCCGGCCGCTACCGGGAGCCCATGGAGCCGGCCGCGAAGGTGGTCGAGCGCCTGGCGACCGCGATCGTCGAGGACCTGCCGTACGAGTCCGGCGACAAGGTGCTCGCGTTCGTCAACGGCATGGGCGGCACGCCGCTGATCGAGCTCTACATCGTCTACCGCGAGCTCAACAACTTCCTTCAGGGGAGGGGCATCACCATCGAGCGGAACCTGATCGGCGACTACATCACCTCGCTGGAGATGGCGGGCTGCTCGATCACGCTGCTCAAGCTCGACGACGAGCTGACGCGGCTGTGGGACGCCCCGGCGGACACGCCCGCGCTGCACGTCTGCTGAGGGCGGCCTTGAGCATCTCGTCCACAGACGTCCGTGCCTGGATCCAGGCCTACGCCGCCGAGGTGGCCGAGCACCGTGCCGAGCTGGTGAAGCTCGACACGGCGATCGGCGACGGCGACCACGGCACCAACATGGATCGCGGCATGAAGAAGGCCGTCGAAAAGCTCGACGGGATGGAGGGCGGCGACATCGGTGCGCTGCTCAAGGGGGTGGGCATGGCCCTGGTGTCGAGCGTCGGAGGCGCCGCGGGCCCGCTCTACGGGACGCTGTTCCTGCAGATGGGCTCGGCGGCGGGCGACCGTGAGGAGGTCGACCTGGCCGGCTGGACCGAGATGCTCGAAGCCGGGGTCCAGGGCGTCCAGGCGCGCGGCAAGGCGGAGCCCGGCGACAAGACGATGATCGACGCGCTGCTGCCCGCGCTCGACGCGCTCCGCGCCGCGGCGGGCGACGGGGCGGATCTTCCGGACGCGCTGCGCCGCTCCGCCGACGCCGCCGCCGAGGGAATGCGGGCGACGATTCCGCTCGAGGCACGCAAGGGGCGGGCGAGCTATCTGGGTCCGCGCAGCGTCGGCCACCAAGACCCGGGCGCCACCTCCTCGCAGCTTCTGCTCGAGGTCGCGGCCACCACTTTCAACAACAGAGGGTGAGATCTGATTTTTCGTCAACCGGTGGGCAATTTCCACCCGCCATTGACAGGCGCGGAAGCACAGGAATAGGCTCGGCGCCGCTTCCGGCAATTCCACGGAGAGGGAGGAGAGGCTCTTGAGCATCTTCGGAGCTGAGGTGATCGGGACCGCGATCCTGATCCTGCTGGGTAACGGGGTCGTGGCCGGGGTGCTTGCTAAGCCACTCCAAGGCCGAGAACGCGGGCTGGATCGTCATCACGTTCGGTTGGGGCATGGGCGTCATGGTGGCCGTCTTCGCCGTCGGGCAGTTCAGCGGCGCGCACCTCAACCCCGCCGTGACGCTTGGCTTCGCCGTGATCGGTGACACGGACTGGGAGCGATGTGCCCAAGTACCTCGCCGGTGAGTTCGTCGGCGCGTTCGTCGGCGCGACGCTGGTGTGGCTGGCCTACCTGCCCCACTGGGGCGGCGACCGAGGATCCCGGGCTCAAGCTGGCCTGCTTCAGCACGGCGCCCGCGATCCGCAACCCGGTGGCCAACGTCATCTGCGAGATCATCGGGACGTTCATCCTGGTGTTCGGCATCCTGGCGTTCTTCGCGAATCCCGACACGGCGGCCACCGGGCTCGGCCCGCTCCTTGTGGGCTTGCTGGTGTTCGGAATCGGGCTCTCCCTGGGAGGGCCAACCGGCTACGCCATCAACCCGGCCAGAGACCTCGGCCCGACGGATCATGCACGCGATCCTTCCGATCGCGGGCAAGGGTCCCTCGGACTGGGGCTACTCCTGGATTCCCGTGGTCGCCCCGCTCATCGGCGGCGTCCTCGGGGCCCTCTGCTTCGACTGGTGGTACCCCGGCTGATTCCAGTCTGAGAAGCCGAACTACCGAAGACCTAGACCGAGAGGTGCGTGATGGCTAAGTACGCAGCAGCAATCGACCAAGGGACGACCAGCACGCGCTGCATGGTCTTCGACCACGGCGGCAACGTGGTCAGCGTCAACCAGAAGGAGCACGAGCAGATCTACCCCAAGCCCGGCTGGGTGGAGCACGACGCGAACGAGGTCTGGTCGCGCACCCAGGAGGTAGTCGACGCGGCGATGTCGGAGGCGGGCGCGAGCGCCGACGACATCGCCGGCGTCGGCATCACCAACCAGCGTGAGACGACGCTGGTGTGGGACCGCAACACGGGCGAGCCGGTGCACAACGCGCTCGTGTGGCAGGACACCCGCACCGACAAGCTGGTGGACGAGTTCTCGAAGGACGGCGGCCAGGACCGCTTCCAGTCGAGGGTCGGGCTGCCGCTGGCCACGTACTTCTCCGGCCCGAAGATCCGCTGGATCCTCGACAACGTCGACGGCGCCCGGGAGAAGGCCGAGGCCGGCGACCTGGTGTTCGGCAACATGGACACGTGGGTGATCTGGAACCTCACCGGCGGCACGGACGGCGGCCATGCACATCACGGACGTGACCAACGCCAGCCGCACGATGCTCATGGATCTCAAGACGCTCTCCTGGGACGAGGAGATCGCGGGCATCATGGGCGTACCGACCTCGATGCTGCCCGAGATCAAGGCGTCGAGCGAGGTCTACGGCGAGGTCAAGGCCGGCGGAGCGCTGCAGGGCGTGCCGCTGGCGGGCGACCTCGGCGACCAGCAGGCCGCCACGTTCGGCCAGACCTGCTTCGCGGTCGGCGAGGCCAAGAACACGTACGGCACGGGCAACTTCCTGCTGCTCAACACCGGCACGGAGCCGGTGGCGTCGAAGAACGGCCTGCTCACCACCGTCGGCTACAAGATCGGCGACCAGGATGCCGTGTACTGCCTGGAGGGCTCGATCGCCATCACCGGCGCTCTCGTCCAGTGGCTGCGCGACAACCTGAAGATGATCCAGGCCGCTCCCGAGGTCGAGGACCTGGCGAAGTCGGTCGACGACAACGGCGGCTGTTACATCGTCCCCGCCTTCTCGGGCCTGTTCGCGCCGTACTGGAAGTCGAACGCGCGCGGCGTGGTGGCGGGGCTCACCCGCTTCGTCAACGCCGGGCACATCGCCCGGGCGACGCTCGAGGCGACCGCCTACCAGAGCCGCGAGGTCGTCGAGGCGATGAACTCGGACTCGGGAGTCGACCTCGAGTCGCTCAAGGTCGACGGCGGCATGGTGGCCAACGACCTGCTGATGCAGTTCCAGGCCGACCTGCTGGGCGTGCCGGTGATCCGGCCGAAGGTGCCCGAGACCACGTCGCTCGGCGCCGCCTACGCGGCGGGGCTGGCCACCGGCTTCTGGAACGAGATCGAGGACCTGCGCGAGAACTGGGTCGAGGACAAGCGCTGGGAGCCGACGATGGACCCGGCCAAGCGCGACGAGTACTACAAGTACTGGAAGAGGGCCGTCACCCGGACCTTCGACTGGTTCGACGCAGACGAGAGTTAGTCGGGCAGTACACCCGGCCGAACGTACCGTTCGGAATCGGCGCCACCGTCACCTCGGCGGTGGCGCTCCGTTCGGGTCTGCGCGGTTGCCGGTGCCGCCCAGTGTCGCGCCACCGTCCTGTCAGGATCCTGACTTTGCCCCCGCCCGCGGGGTAAATCCAGGATCCTGGCCCGATTTCGTACCGGACCCTTAGGTCCAGGGGAGCTCGGCGCGCGTCGTCCAGTACGCCGCCGGCTCCTCTGCCAGGCCGCTGAAGCGCCGTTCGAGCTCGTCGTTCCAGACGAGCTCGCGCGCGGCCAGGTTGCCTTCGAGCTGCTCTACCGTCGACGCTCCGCTGAGCACCACATCGGCCCAGGGGCGGGCGAGTGCCGCCGCGAAGGCCTCCGCGGCGCCCACCTCGACGAGCCGTCCGTTCGCCAGCGCCTCCTTGATCAAGACCACGAGGCCGGCCTCGTGCGCACGCTCCAGTGCGCCCTCGGCCGAGCGCTCGTAGAGGTTCCAGGTGGCCTGCACGGTGTCGAACCCGCCGGTGGCCAGCGCGTGATCGATCGTGGCCGCCTGCTGCGGGCCCGTGACGGTGAAGCCCACGCGGACGCCCTCGGCGCGGAGCTCGTCGAGCTCGTCGCGCACGGCCCGGTCGTCGAGCACGCCGCTGTCGAGCGTGGCTGAGTGGATCTGGTAGACGCTCGACGTGGTCTCCGAGAATCTCGCGCGTCTCGCGCCATTGCTTTCGGAGGTGCTCGACCGACAGGTCCTTGACCTCGTGCTCGGCGACGTCGACGCGCCAGCCGGCCGTGTAGCGGTAGCCCCACTTGGAGCTCACGGTCACGTCACCCGGCTCGAGCCCGCGGAGCGCGAGCCAGGACGCCAGGAACTCCTCCGCCCGGCCGTAGGAGCGGGCCGCGTCGAACCAGCGCACGCCACCGTCGTGGGCCGCGTCGAGCACCTCGTGCGCCCGCCGCTCCATGCCCTCGACGCTGCGGTCGGAGATGTCCTCGCCGTGGCGGACGTTGATGTAGCCGGGCCGCCCGAGCGCGGCCAGCCCCAACCCGATCTTCGCGCCAGGCATGAGCGAAGACTAAGACGCGGCAGTAGGATTCACGCGGTGCCAACGCTTCAGGCCGAGCTGCTGGTGATCGGCGGCGGCGCCACGGGCGCCGGTGTTGCCTGGGACGCCGCGCTGCGCGGGTTCGACGTCATTCTCATCGATCGCGCGGATCTGGCCGAGGGAACGAGCGGGCGCTTCCACGGCCTGCTCCATTCGGGCGGCCGCTACGTCGTCAAGGATCCGTTGGCTGCCGAGGAATGCGTCGCTGAGAACGCGATCCTGCGCGACGTCATCCCCGACTGCATCGAGGACACCGGCGGGCTCTTCGTGACCACGCCCGACGACGATCCTGCCTACGGCGACCGTTCCTGGAGGGGGCGCGCGTCGCGGAGATGCCGGTCGAGGAGATCCCCGTTGCCGAGGCTCTCCGCCGCGAGCCGCGCCTCAACCCCGGCATCCAGCGGGCATTCGCCGTGCCCGACGCATCGATCGACGCGTGGAAGACCGTCTGGTCGCTGGCGCGCGGAGCGTCCGAGCATGGCGCGCGCGTTCTGCCCTACCACAGCGCGATCGACCTGCACCGGGAGAGTGACGCCGTGACCGGCGCGCGCGTCCGCAACGAGCTGACCGGCGAGGAGTTCGACATCGAGGCCGGCTTCACGATCAGCGCCTCGGGCGCCTGGGCCGCACAGATCGCCCACATGGCGGGCATCGAGGGCGTTGGGGTGATCCCCGGCAAGGGGATCATGATCGCCATGAACCACCGGCTCGTGAACACGGTGATCAACCGCTGCACGATGCCCGCGGACGGCGACATCCTCGTGCCGATCCGGACGGTCAGCGTGATCGGAACGACCGACATTCGCGCCGCCGACCCCGACGAGCTGCCGGTCACCCAAGAAGAGGTCGAGCAGATGATGGACGACGGCGAGCGGCTGGTTCCGGGCTTCCGCGATGCCCGCGCCCTGCGGGTGTGGGCCGGCGCGCGCCCCCTCTTCCAGGACGAGAAGGCCGGCGAGGTGGCCGACACGCGCGATGTCAGCCGCACCCACGCGGTGGTCGACCACCTCGAGCGCGACGGCGTCAAGGGCCTGCTCACGATGTCCGGAGGCAAGCTCACGACGTACCGGCTGATGGCGCAGGACATCGTCGATGCGATGTGCGACCAGCTCGGCGTCAAGCGGCCCTGCACGACACAGGAGGTGCGTCCTCCCGGCAACGAGGACGGCGAGGGCTACAGCCTCGGCTCGCGGCTGCGCAAGCGGGAGCAGAGCCTCCAGGAGGAGCAGCTGATCTGTGAGTGCGAGATGATCGGCCGCTCCGGTCTCGAGGCGGCCATGCGCCGGCGCGGGACGACCAACCTCGATGACATCCGGCGCGCCATGCGCCTGGGCATGGGCCCTTGCCAGGGCGGCTTCTGCATCTACCGGGCCACCGGGATCCTGCACGGTGTCGGGCATCTCGACGGCTCCGAGGCCGCCGAGTCGCTCACGGACTTCCTGCAGGAGCGCTGGAAGGGTGTCTGGCCGATTCTCTACGGCGACCAGCTGAGGCAGGCCCGCCTCGACGACTGGATATTCCAGGGCCTGCTCGACGTCGAGCACCTCCCCAACGGAAAGCCGGCCGCGTGAGCCACCACGACGTCATAGTGGTCGGCACCGGCCTCGCCGGGCTCACCGCGGCGGTGCGCCTGGCGGAGGGCGGTGCGCGCGTGCTGGTGCTGGCCAGGGGAGTTGGGGCGACGCATCTGAGCGCGGGCACGATCGACGTGCTCGGCTACACGCCCGAACGGGTTGATCGGCCGGGCGAGGCGATCGGCGCTCTCGTCGAGTCCCGGCCCGAGCATCCCTACGCGCTCGTCGGCGCCGACGGGGTGGCCGCCGCCATCGACTGGTTCAAGGAGCGAATGGCCGCCGGCCCGCTTGCGCCCTACGAGTACACCGGGGGCCTCGACGAGAACCTGCTGCTGCCCACCGCGGTCGGCGTGGCGCGCCCGTCGGCGGTGGTGCCCGAGACGATGTCGCGAGGTGACCTGAGCCGCGACACACCGATCTGCGTGGTCGGCTTCCGGGTCCTGAAGGACTTTCACCCGGAGCTGGCTGCCGACAACCTGAGGCGGGCTGGGGTGGAGGCACGCGCGATCGAGTTCGACCTTGTGCCCGAAGGCCGCGTCGACGTGAACGCGCTCGGGTTTGCCCGCGCCTTCGAGGACTCATCGTTCCGGGGAGAGGTCACGGGACAGGTGGTCCGGCAGCTCAGGGTCGATGAGCGCGCCGCGTTCCCCGCCGTGCTGGGGCACGCCGATCCACACGGCGTTTGGAGCGAGCTGGAGCAAAGGCTCGGCCGCGCGGTGTTCGAGATTCCCACGCTGCCGCCGTCGGTGCCGGGCATGCGGGTTCACAAGACCCTGCACGAGACGCTGCGAAGCGCCGGTGGCCGGGTGATCCTGAACGCCGTGGTAACGGGCGCCGAGCACGAGGGTGGACGCGTCGGTGCGCTGCGCGTGCGGGTCGGGCTGCGCGAGGAGAGCCGCGCTGCCGACTGGGTGATCCTCGCCACCGGCGGGTTCGCGTCGCGCGGACTCGAGCTCGACTCGCACTGGAGGGCGCACGAAACCGCTCTCGGCCTGCCGGTGAGCGGCGTTCCCGAGCCGGGCGACGAGCGCTTCCGCCCGGGCTACTTCGAGGACCACCCGATAGCCCGGGCCGGCGTGGCCGTTGACCGGGAGATGCGGCCCGTCGACTCTGGTGGGGAGCGCCTCTACGAGAACGTGCTGGTGGCCGGGGCGACGCTTGCCGGCGCCGAGCCCTGGCGCGAGAAGAGCGGCGACGGCCTGAGCCTGTCGACCGGTTACCGCGCGGCCGGGCTCGTGCTCGCGGCGTCGGCCCCCGCCGGATCGGCGGCCGGGGTGGCGGAGGGCTGAACACGATGGCCACGCAAGCCAGCCACAATGACGTGCTCGGCGACCTCATGCGCGGAACGCTGGACCACTGCGTCAAGTGCACCATCTGCGAGACCTACTGCCCGGTCTCGAACGTGACGCCGCTGTTCCCGGGGCCCAAGTACGCCGGGCCTCAGTCGGAGCGCTTCCGGATCGACGACGAGCCCTCGCCCGACGCTTCGGTGGACTACTGCTCCGGCTGCGGCATCTGCACGCAGGTCTGCCCGCAGGGCGTGCACATCGCCGAGATCAACAGCCAGGCCCGCGCACGGCTCAAGCAGACCCAGGGAGTCAAGGTGCGGGACCGGGTGCTCGCGCGCCCGACGCTCGCCGGCAGACTGGGGACGCCGGTGGCGCCGCTGGCCAACTGGAGCCTCAGCAACCCGCTGCTGCGGCTGCTCATTGAGAAGGCCATCGGGATTCACCACAAGGCGCCGGTGCCGAGCTACGCCGGGCGCACCTTCCAGCGCTGGGCGCGTCGTCATGCCGTCCCGGCGAGCCCGCGGCGCGTGGCCTTCTTCCACGGCTGCGGGACCAACTACTACGAGCCAAGGCTCGGCGAGATGACGGTCGAGTTGCTCGAGCACAACGGCCTGGCGGTCGAGGTCCCCAAGCAGGACTGCTGCGGCCTGCCGCTCCAATCGAACGGGCTGTTCGACGACGCCCGGGGGTATGTCCACCGGCTGGCGGCCCGCCTCGCTCCCTATGCCCGCCAGGGGATCGACATCGTCGGCACCTCCACGAGCTGCACGCTGATGCTCAAGCGCGAGGCGCTCGAGATTCTCGGCATGTATGACGACCCGGATCTCCAGGTCGTGTCCGGGCGGGTCTTCGACATCTGCGAGTACCTGCTCGCGATGCATGACCGCGGCGAGCTCAAGACCGACTTCAAGCCAATCGCGGAAACGGTCACCTACCACGCTCCCTGCCAGCAGCAGGGCCATGGCGTGGGCAAGCCCGCGATGGATCTGCTCGCGCTGATTCCGGAGCTGCGCACGGTCGAGTCGCGCGCCTCCTGCTGCGGGGTCGCCGGCACGTACGGGCTCAAGCGCGAGAAGTACGACATCGCCCAGAAGGTCGGCGCGGGGCTCTTCGCCGAGATAGCGGAGAACGGCTCCGACGAGACCGTCTGCGACTCCGAGACCTGCCGCTGGCAGATCGCGTCGGCCACCGGCGTGGGCTCCGTGCACCCGGTCGAGATGCTGCACCGGGCTTCGGGCTTGTAGACGGTCGATCCCCCGTGGTCGGCCTCGTCATCGTCTCCCACAGCGCGGCCCTGGCAGACGGCGTGTCGGAGCTCGCCCGGGAGATGGGCGGCGGCGAGGTGGCCATCGAGGCCGCGGGAGGGATGGAGGACGGCTCGGTCGGAACGGACGCCGAGCGCGTGCGCGCCGCCGTGGAGCGGGTCCGCTCGCCCGACGGCGTGCTGGTCCTGATGGACCTCGGGAGCGCTCTGATGAGCGCCGAGATGGCCACCGAGATGCTCGATCCGGACGGCGGGCCGATCCGGCTGTCCGAGGCCCCGCTCGTGGAGGGCGCGGTTGCCGCGGCGGCGCTGGCGGGGGCGGGTGCGGCGCTCGACGAGGTGGCCCGTGAGGCCCGCGGCGCGCTGCGGATGAAGGCCGAGCAGCTGGAGGTGGAGGAGGAGAGCGCCGAGGAGCCTCCGAGCGGGGGCGACGACGACGGGCCCGGGCACCAGCTGCGCTTGACGGTTGAGAACCGGCTGGGGCTGCATGCCCGGCCGGCGGCGCGCTTCGTGGGCGTGGTCGGCGGCCTCGACGCCGGCGTGCAGGTCTCGAACGTCACCCGCTCGCGCGGCCCGGCGGACGGCCGCAGCCTCGTCGGCCTGGCCACTTTGGCGGTCGGCCGCGGGGACGAGATCCTCGTGCGCGCGACTGGGCCCGAGGCCGAGCAGGCGCTCGACGCGCTTCGCGTGCTCGCGGCGGACAACTTCGGGGACGCCGACGAGGATGGCGCCGACGCCGGCGACGGCGGCGTCGCCCGAGGCGGCCGTGCCCCGTACGCGTGCTGAGGCGCCGGCCGCCGGGGCCCGTCTGACGGGCGTGCCCGCCTCGCCGGGCATCGCGATCGGTCCCGCGCGCCGGCTGCAGGCGCAGGCGCCGGTGGTCATGGACGACGAGCCCGCCGGTACTCCCGAGGACGAGCGCGCGCGCCTGGACGAGGCTCGCGCCGCGGCCCGCCACGAGCTCGAGACGACGCACGCGGAGGTGATGGCCCGCGCGGGCGCCGAGGCGGCCGACATCTTCAGCGCACATGCGCTGCTGCTGGACGACGCCGCCATCACCGAGCCGGCCGAGCGGCTGGTCGGCGAAGGCGCCGGTGCGGCACGCGCGTGGCAAGAGGCGAGCGACCAGGCGGCTGCGGCGTTCCGGGCGCTCGACGACCCCTACCTGCGCGAGCGAGCCGTCGACGTGGAGGACGTGTCGCGGCGGGTGCTCATCCATCTCGGCGCCGCGTCCGGGGCGGCCGCGCTTGAGGGTCCCGGGATAGTCCTGGCCGACGAGCTGACCCCGGGCGAGGCGGCCGGCCTCGATCCCGACGACGCCTGGGCCATCGCCACCGCTCGCGGCGGCGCCACCGCCCACGCGGCGATCCTCGCGCGCGCGCTCGGAATCCCGGCTGTGGTCGGCCTGGGGGAGGGTCTGCTCGGCATCCCGGAGGGAACTCAACTGGTGCTCGACGGCGAGGCCGGTGAGCTGGACGTCGACCCCGGTGACGAGGTGATCGCGCAACAGCGCGCCGGCCAGGAGGCCGCAGAGGAGGAGCGTCGCGCGCTTCTGGCCCGCGCTGCGGAGCCGGGCGTCCTCGCGGATGGGCGGCGGGTGGAGGTGTTCGCGAACATCGGCAGCGCCGCTGAGGCCGCCCGCGCGGTCGAGCAGGGCGCCGAGGGCGTGGGCCTGTTGCGCACCGAATTCCTGTTTCTCGACCGGGCGACACCGCCGGATGAGGAGGAGCAGGTGGCGGTCCTGACCGAGATCGCGCGCGCCATGGCCGGCCGGCCGGTGGTGGTGCGAACCCTCGACGCCGGTGCCGACAAGCCCCTTCCCTTCCTGCGCCAGGAGCCGGAGGACAACCCCTTCCTGGGCCGCCGCGGCATCAGGCTGTCGCTGGCGGAGCCGGATCTGTTCCGAACCCAGCTGCGCGCCATCGCGCGCGTGGCCGAGGAGCATCCGCTGAAGGTCATGTTCCCGATGGTGGCCACGCTCGAGGAGCTGCGGGTAGCTCGTGAGCTCCTCGACGAAGCGCGCTCCGGCCTCGGCAGCCAGGCGGAGCTCGAGGTGGGCGTGATGGTCGAGGTGCCAGGGCTCGCCCTTCAGGCGGAGGAGTTCGCGGCCGAGGTGGACTTCTTCTCGGTTGGGACCAACGATCTCGCCCAGTACACGATGGCCGCCGAGCGCGGCAACGCGGCGTTGGCGGGCCTGCTGGAGGACTCGCTGGCCCCGGTACTGGCGCTGATCGCCGAGGTGGTCCGCGCCGCCGATGCGCTCGGGCGCTGGGTCGGGGTGTGCGGTGAGCTGGCGGGCCGGCCCGAGGCGGCCGTAATGCTGGCCGGGCTCGGCGTCAGCGAGCTCAGCATGGCCGCGAGCCGCATCCCGGCCGTGAAGGCGGCGCTGCGCGAGAGCGACTTCGAGACCGCAGCGGCCGCCGCAAGCCGGGCGCTGCCGGCGGGTCGAGCGCCGGTAGAGTCAGCGCGCGCCTCGTGGCAACGCCCTTCGTGACCGGGAGCAGGATCCGCTCGGCCCGCGTGATCGCCGCGGGCTCGGCCACGCGCATCCTGCTCACCCCGGTGGTGATGTGGCTGGTGCTGTACGGCGACGGCGAGGGAGCCGAGGTGGCCGCCGCCGTGCTGTTCTGCGTGGCGGCCGCCACCGACTGGGTCGACGGACGGCTCGCACGCCGCTGGGGTGTCACCAGCAAGCTCGGCTCGTTCCTCGACACCACCGCGGACAAGCTGCTCGTGTCGGGCGTGCTGATCGCGCTGCTGGCGGCGGGCCGTGCGTCCACCTGGATCGTCGCTGTGATCATCGGCCGCGAGCTGGTGGTGATGGGCCTGCGCGGCGTGGTGGCGTCGGAGGGTGAGGTGATGGCGCCGTCGATGCTCGGCAAGCTCAAGACGAGCATCCAGTTCCTCGCCATCGCGCTCGCGATCCTCCGGCCCGGCGAGCCGATCGCCGGCCTTTTCATCGACGAGTGGGCCATGCTGGCCGCCGCGGCCATCACGGTGGTGTCGGCGGCCGACTACCTCATTCGCGTGCTCCCGGCGGTGGCGCGCGAAGACCGCCAAACGTGAGTCCCGTCTTCCTCACGGGCGGCAGTGGCCTGATCGGCGGCGCGCTGGCAACCCGGCTGATCGAGCGCGGCGACGAGGTCGTGGCCCTGGCGCGCTCCGACGAGGCCGAGCGCGCCCTGGCGGCGAAGGGGGCACGGGTCGTGCGAGGCGACACGCTCGACGAGGACGCGCTCGCCGCGGGCATGGCCGGCTGCGAGCTGGTGTACCACGTGGCCGGCGTCAACACGATGTGCCCCACCGATCCGGCGCTGCTGTTCCATGTGAACGTTCGAGGCGCGGAGACGGCGGTGCGCGCCGCGGCCCGTGCCGGGGTGCCCAGGGTGGTGCTCACGTCCTCGGCCGCTTCGCTCGGCGAGGCCGCCGGCACCGTGGGCAACGAGGATTCGCCCCACCGCGGCACCTACCTGTCGGTCTACGAACGCTCCAAGCACGAGGGCGAGGCTGCGGCCCTCGAGACGGCTCGGCGTGTGGGTGTCGAGCTGGTGTCGATCAACCCCTCGTCGGTCCAGGGGCCCGGCCGCGTTGGCGGCACGGGGCGGATCATGATCGCCTACCTCAACGGGCGCCTGCGGGCCTTCGTGGAGACGAACATCAGCATCGTCGACATCGCCGACTGCGTGGAGGGGCACCTGCTCGGAGCGGAGCGCGGCGTGCCCGGCGAGCGCTACGTGCTCAACGGGATCACGATGAGCTCGCGGGAGGCGCTCGAGATCGTGGGAGAGCTGTCCGGGGTCCAGCACAACGTGCGCTTTCTCCCGCCGAGCGCGGCCTCGGTTGCCGGCGGGCTGATCGGCGCAGCCTTCCGCGTGCGCGGCAAGCACCCACCCGTGTGCCGCGAGATGGTGCGCACCCTCCTGCACGGGCATCGTTACGACGGCTCTCGCGCGGAGCGGGAGCTCGGGCTGCGCTACACGCCGGTGGAGGAGACGTTCACGCGCACGATCGAGTGGGCGCGCCGCGAGGGGCTCGTGAAGAGCCCCTGAGTATCCCGGCCCTGAACGGGTAGCAGGGTCCTATGGAAGATCGATCCAAGCCGGCCCGGCCGGAGCAGAAGGACAGCTTCGAGAAGGGGTTGGACCACAAGCCAGATACGCCCGAGGAGAACCTCGAGCCCGACTACGCGCGCGGCCTGCGCCATGGCGAGCCGGGAGAGCCCGGCCGCTTCAGCGAGGGCATCGAGGAGGCCCCGGACTCCCCCGAGAAGAAGATCGAGCGCCGCTTCAGCGAGGGCATCGAGCGCGGCCCCGACTCGAAGTAACGCAGAGCCCACTCCCGAGACGGTATGGTCGGAAAAGGTTCCCGACCAAGGAGGAGCGTTGGCTGCCCTATGCCGTTCATACGCCTCGCACGGCGAGGCGCTGGAGGCGGTGAATGCCGTGCTCGGTTCCGGCGTTCCCGGTGAGGACGTGTTGGTCCTGTCTGGCGAGCCGGCGCGTGATGCGCGCCAAGAGCCAGGTCGGCGACTTCGCCGGCACCACCGAGCCTGGGGCTCCGGTGGGCGAGTTCGCGGGAGGCTCCGTTCCCCAGGGGACCACGACCGGCACCTTCGCCGGTGAGGGAGGCCGCGGCGGCAGCTTTGGCGACACCGACAGCGAGGTCATCACGAGCTATCCGGACGGCGTGGAGCGGATGCAGATCACCGGCCACCGCCGCATCACTCGGCTTCTGACCGATATCGGCCTGGATGAGGCCACGGCCAAGCGTGACCTCGGGACCCTTCACGACGGCGCCGTCCTCGTGATCGTCGAGGTCGGCGACGAGGCCGTCGACCAGGTGCTGCCGCTGCTCGAACGCTGAGCGACCCGTCAGGCAGCGGTGGCCCCCCGGCCGCCGCTGATCGCGCGCAGCGTCTGCTCCACGAGCCGCTCCGCGTCGGCGGCCGCCTTCGCCAAGATCGGCTTGCGCCGCTCCAACTGACCCACCACCGGCGATCCGGCCGGCGGCCGCATGCCCAGCACGTGTGGGGGGCCCGCGGCGGCGTCGCGCGAACGCCGGGCTATGTCGTCCACGGTGCGCTCGTACCAGGGCAGCCGCTCACGGTAGAGGGCCACCAGGGCAGGATTGAGCCGCCGAAGCTGGCGCTCGATCAGGACGTCCGCGATGCGCGACACGCTCTTGCGCGGCACGCCGAGCGGCCGCGTCTGGAGCACGAGCACGTGCGTGGCGCCCGCCGCCAGGGCCTCTGCCACGGGAATCGCCGCGCCCATGCTCCCGTCGATGTAGCGCCGTCGGGCGATCTCCACCGGCGGCCCCCCCGCCCACGGTGTCCGGCTCGATGCCAGCAGGGCGTCCCAGAGCTCGCGCCTCGTGCGCATGCCGGATAGGTCGGCCGGCCGCGCCGTCTCGACGTCGACCGCGATGCAATGTAGGGGGATCGGGCTGTTCAGCACGCGCTCGTGCCGTGCCGCGTCGATGTCGGGCGAGCTGTAGTTGAGCGCGTACTCCACGTCGATAACCGGCCGGCCGCGCAGGATGCGTGCCGGGTTCACGAACGCGCGCGATGCCAGCGGCCCGGCGTACGTGACCGGACCGTGGCTCGCCAGCCCGGCGATCAACGCCGCACCGTTGAACGCTCCGGCGGACGCGCCGACGACGAGGTCGAAAGCACTCGGTCAGGCCGAGCCGCTCGAGGGCGCAGGTCATGCCGGCCGAAACCACCCCGCGCATGCCCCCACCCTCGATCACGAGCGCGACGCGATGGGGATCGGTGCGCGACCCGCGGCGCCGAGCCGTTTTGGGCGCGCTCGCCCAGCACTCGCAACACCGGATGGTGCGGATCGAGACTGGCTGACGGCGGCGTTCTCCATGCCGCGCGTATGGTTACCACGGATGAAGTGGTGGGGCTGGGGAGACGAGGGCGTGTCGTTCTCGCATCGAGGCAAGCCGGCTCTCGGCCCGTTCATCCAGCGCCACCTCGAGATCGACGTCGAACGGCCCGGCACCAGTCCGATCGCCTTCGACCAGCTCAGCATTCCCGAGCCGGCGCTCTCGGGACGAGCTGCGGTCGGCGCTCGAGCGAGCCGCGGGAACCGACGGCGTTTCGACCGATCCCCACGATCGGGTCGTCCACGCGCGCGGCAAGAGCCTCCGTGATCTCGTCCGCCATCGCAGCGGCGACATCGGGCGGATACCCGATGCCGTGGTCCGCCCGGACGACGAGCAGGCCGTGGCGGCGGTGCTGCGTGCGGGCATGGACGCCGACGCCGTCCTGATTCCGTTCGGCGGGGGCACGAACATCTCCGGCAGCCTCGAGGCGCCGCCGGGCGAGTCGCGCACGATCATCTCCGTCGACCTCGGCAGGCTCAACCGCGTGCTGGCGATCGACGACGACTCGCGCCTGGCCCGGGTGCAGAGCGGCGTGCTCGGCCCGCACCTCGAGGAGCAGCTGAACGGTCGCGGTTGGACTCTCGGCCATTTCCCCGACAGCTTCACCCACTCCACGCTCGGCGGGTGGGTGGCCACCCGCTCGTCGGGCATGCAGTCAGACCGGTACGGCGACGTGGCCGACCTGACCCGTGCCGTGCGGGTGGCCACGCCCGCGGGCATGCTGGTCACGCGGCCGGTGCCCAGCACGTCGACCGGTCCCAGCGTGCGCGAGATGGTGCTGGGCAGCGAGGGACGGCTCGGGATCATCACCGAGGCCACTGTCCACGTTCACCGGCTGCCGGAGCGTCGCACGATCCTCGGCTACCTGTTTCCGACCTGGGCGGAGGGGCTGGCCGCGATGCGCGAGATCGCCGCCGACGAGGCCTCCCCGTCGGTCACGCGCGTGTCCGACGCCTACGAGACGCAGTTCTCGTTCTCCACCAAGACGAAGGACTCGCCGCTCGACCGAGCTCAAGTCGAAGGCGCTCCAGGTGTTCCTCGAGCGGCGCAAGAACTACGACCTCGAGGCCATGTGCCTGTCGTTCCTCGGCTACGAGGGGACCAAGGACCACGTGGCCGCGCAGCGCAAGCTCGTGGGGAAGATCGTCAGCCGCCACGGCGGCTTGTGCATCGGCACCGGGCCCGGGGCTCTCTACGACCAGAAGAAGTTCGACACGCCGTACATCCGTGACTACCTGCTCGACAGGGGCGCGCTGGCCGACGTATCGGAGACGTCCGCGCCCTGGAGCGGCCTGCCCGGGCTCTACGACAACGTGATGGCCGCGGCGCGCGAGGCGTTCGGTGAGCTAGGCGTGCCCGGGTACATCATGTGCCACCTCTCGCACTCCTACCACGCGGGAGCGTGCCTCTACTTCACGTTCGCGTTCAAGCCCTCGGGGCGGGCCGAGCCGCTGGAGCAGTACGACCGAGTCAAGTCGGCGATCCAGCAGACCTTCATCGACTCCGGGGCGACGCTGTCGCACCACCATGCCGTCGGCACCGAGCACTCGCAGTGGCTGGAGGAGGACATCTCGGCTCCGGGCGTCCGGATGGTGCAGGCGCTCTTCGACGGCATCGACCCAGGGCAGAACCTCAACCCCGGGAAGATCGTTTAAGGCGGCGCGGGGAACGCGATGCGCGTAGCGGTGGTTGGTGGAACGGGGCTGGTCGGCCGATTTACGATGCACGCGCTCGAGTCCGCTCGGCATGACCCGGTCGTGGTGGCGCGCTCCAAGGCGTGGACGTCACCACCGGCGAAGGTCTCGACGAGGCCTTGACCGGCGTCGAGGCGGTCGTGGACGTCACCAACAGTCCGGCGGCGGACGCAGCGGGCGCGCGGGCGTTCTTTGGAGCCGCCACCGAGCGGCTGCTGGCGGCCGAGCAGCGGGCGGGCGTGCGCCATCACGTGCTCTTGTCGATCGCGGGGGTCCACCGCGTGGAGGGCAACGCGCACTACGCCGGCAAGCAGCTCCAGGAGGAGCTCGTCCAAGCCGGGCCGGTCCCGTTCACGATCCGTCCCGGCCACGCAGTTCCACGAGTTCGCGGGCATGGTCGTGGGCTGGACCCGGGACGGCGACACCGCGGTCGTGCCGCCACTGCTGATGCAGCTGGTCGCCGCATCGGATGTGGGCCGCGTGCTGGCGGAGACCGCCACCGGCCCACCACAGGGCGGCGCTCCGGATTTGGCCGGACCGGAGCTCCAGGATCTCGTGGACATGGCTCGGCGCACGCTGGCTGCGCGCGGAGAAGAGCTCCGTCTCGTGCCGAGCTGGAGCGACGGCCCGTTCGGCACCGAGATGGCCGGTGAGGTGCTGCTGCCGGGCCCGGACGCGCGGCTCGCGCCCACCACCTTCGACGAATGGCTGGCCGGCGAGTCCTGAGCTGCGCCCGGCGGCGTTTGGGGACGCGCATCCCGTCATCGTCCTGCTTTGTACTGGCAGGAGCAGTGCAATCCAGGATGGTGGCTCGGGCGGAGGCGCGATACTCGCCTCGGGCTGAGAGCTACCGGGTCTGCTCGGGGGTCAGCAGCGTCTCGAAGTGGGCCGAGCGCTCGTCGAAGCGAGCGAGCACGGCGCGAGCCCGAGGAGGGACGTACGCCGCTTCATGGTCGTCGCCCGCGAACGCGCGGACGGAGTCGATCGAGTCGAAGATCATGGTCGTGGCGAACTCGACCTCCTCACCGAGTGCGCGGCGGGCGAGGTAGGCCCCCTGGTAGCCGGTGACATTGAGCGCCGCGATGCCGGGCAGCACCTCGTCGCTCACGATCCGCTCATAGGCGCCGGCGTCGTCAGGGGTGGTCCATCCTCTCCAGAAGCGCAGAATCCTCGAGGTCCTCCAGAATCGTTTGCCCCTGCGAACATCTCGTGGATGTACCGGGAGTATCGGCCTCCTTCAGAGCTCGCGCCTTTCGTCGAGTGCTTCTGGCGACACGAGCGGTCGGAGCCTGATCCGGCCGATATCGGGGTGATCCTCCCCGACGGACGCGTCGACGTGGTCTGGACCGCTGACGGGCAGACGCTGCTCGCCGGCCCCCAGACGCGGTTCGTGACGCGTCCGCTCCAGCCGCCGTTCGTCGCGGTCGGTGTCCGCTTCCATCCGGGTGTCGCCTCCTCGCTGTTCGGCCTGCCGGCACACGAAGTCGTGGACACTCATGTCCCGATCGAGGCCGTCGACACCCGCCGCGCCGCGCGGCTGGCCGATCAGCTTGCGGCCTTGTCCGATCCCGAAGCAGGCTGTCGGCGCGCTCGGTCGAGCCGTCGCCAAACTCGCGGCCGAGACCGACGACCTGGACCCTCTGGTGCGGCGGGCCACCCATCTGCTCGACGAGTCGCAGACGACCGTCGGCGACGTCGCCGGGGAGATCGCCCTTAGCGAGAGGCAGCTCCAGCGGCGCTTTCGCGAGGCGGTCGGATACGGGCCCAAGACGCTGCAGCGGGTGCTGCGTTTCCGGCGCTTCGTCGCCGAGCTGGGAAGAGCTCGAAACGGGGTCGGCGGACTTGCCGGAATCGCCGCGTCCACCGGATACGCCGATCAGGCTCATCTGACTCGCGAGAGCCGGGAGCTCTCCGGGCTGACGCCCGTTCAGCTCGAGCAGTTCAGCCGGGCCTGACCGTCTCCGCCCGGATGTCGAGCCGCCCGTTCGCTTCCAGGGTCTTCAGAGCGCGGACCGTTGCGTCGCCGCGCCACTCGATGGCCGCCGCGGAGGAGTAGACCGCCCAGTCGACGTCCCATCCCCCGTCCGTCGCCTGGTCCGCCGCGAGGCGGTCCAGGTCGCCCGCGATTGTGTCCGCGGCGAGCAGCGCCCGCAGCGGCCGGTCGGGCTCGGGCGAGAAATCCAGAGGCCTCAGCTTCTCGTCCTCCGCCCCGCCGGCCACGGCCATCGTGCCTGATTCCGGGAGGAAGCCGCCCAGGCGGCTGAGGTGCTCAGCTGCGCTCGGGTCCTTGCCGTGCAGCGCGTCGAGGAGCTGAAGCACGAACCGGAACTGGATCGCCATGCCGGGCTCGTCCATCGCCGCGATCTCTCCCATGCAGTAGTCGGTCGCCCGGGAGAGCCAAGGGTGTCTGGCCACGGCCGGGTCGTGGCGCGCGACCCGGTGGGCGATCCCGCACACGGCGCCCGTGATCAGCAGCGACGGCTCGGAGGGGTCGGTTTCCGCCCACATCGGCGCGGACCCGGCCGTGTCTGCATGCGGCAACGCGAAAGGCAGCGCTCCGCTCGCAAGCGACGCCCGGCCGAGCCAGTCGCACAGGGCTATGGCCAGCGGGCTCGTTTGAGGCGCGATCTCCTCGAGGACATCGAACGCATGGATGGCGGCCACGGGCTGGCTGCTCCTGCTGCGCAGGTCGGGATGGAGAGCCCAGCCGAAGCCACCGTCGTCGTTGGCAAAGCCCGCCAAGGCGGCGACCGTGGACTCAGGGTCCGCCCTCGCCGAGGAGCAGCTCAGAGCGACGGCGCTCGATCAGCCTCGCGTTGCTGTCCATGAACTCGAAAGCATTCGTGACGTCGATCATGGCCACAGCCTGCCGCACGGTGCAGCGCCCGTCTTGAAGATTTCCGACGCGTCGGTCGGCGGCGCGTTCCTCCAGCGGGGTACGCCGACCCCCTCAGGCGGAGGACCTCGAGATCGCCCCGTGGCCCGATGGCGGCGTGGCCATTCGCACCGAACATCTCTCGGGCAATCGCAAGCCCGACTCACTGGAGAGACAAATGGCCTACGCAGGACAGATCATCGAGAACCCCGTCAGCGGGGAGCGCATCACTTTCGAGCGCACCGCGGCGGACACGGACGGCGAGCTGCTCGCGTTCCAGCTCGAGCTCAGCGCCGACGGGCACGTGCCCGGCATGCACGTCCACCCGAGCCAGGAGGAGCGCTTCGAGGTCGTCGCCGGGCGGATGCGCTTCCGGCAGGGTCTGCGCACGGTCGTGGCCGAACCCGGCGACGTCGTCGTGGTGGAGCCCGGCATCGCGCACAAGTTCGTCAACGCGGGAGACGAACCTGCGGTGGCGAAGGTCGAGGTCAGGCCCGCGCTCGAGATGGAGCGCCTGCTCGAGACCGCCGCCGAGCTCGCCGAGGATGGCCGCACCACCAGCAAGGGCATGCCCAAGCCGCTCGACCTGGCCCTGTTCACGCGCGAGTTCCGCGACGAGGTCAAGGCGCCGTTTCCGCCGGCGTTTGTCCAGCGCGCCGCGCTGGCACCGCTCGCCTCGTCATCGAGGAGTCGACCGTGAAGACCCACGTCAAGCGAATCCTCGCCAAGGTCGACGCCCGCGACCGCGTCCAGGCGGTGATCTTCGCCTACGAGAACGGGCTCGTCGTCAGGCAGCCGTAGCGGGTGGGCCCACGTCAGCGCTTGCGCGCGAACGCCAGGGCTCCGAACTCAGACTTCGATCCTGTGTGTGGGGACACCCTCGGGGTACGCCTCTTCACGAACCCCGGCACGGCTTGCGGCTGTCGCCTTACGGCCGGCGGCGGGGGCGAGCTTCGTGACCGCGCCCAGACCCGTGGGCGGCATGTTGTTGTAGACGCATTCGTAGCCGCCGGCAGGCACGAGGTAGGTCTCGTGCCAGATGCCGACGTCGCCACTCGACCCAACGCGCTTGTTGAAGTCGACCCACGCGGGCCAATGGCCGGCGTCTCGGCTCCGCGCGTAGCTCTCCAGGTGCTCAAAGGAGCGCCAGTACTGAACGAGCATCGGTCGCCGCGGGCTTCCGAAGTATTGGCCGGCACCGAGGAATCCGGACTCGGGTCTCTGCGTCAGCTCTCGGATCATCCGCGGCATCGCACGGAAGACGGGCATCCACTTCCACACCTTCCAGGATTTGTTGATCCGCATGCCGATGAGGAAGACCACGAAGGGACCCTCGATCTCGGCCGTGACGCGCCTGTGAATGGTGTCGCCCATGCTCTCGATTGTCCAGCAAACCGCTCGGCCGGGCCACCCGCGCCCTCCAGTACTGTGCCGCCCTGACGCGCGCTCGTGGACGAGCACTGCTGGCCGCGACCGCGGGCGCCTCGCTGCTCGGCATCGCGATCAACGTCGTTCTCGCGATCACCGATGACGATGGCTTGTTCGGAACCGCCACGGGCCGGGTGTTCAACGTGTTCTGTTACTTCACGGTCCAGGCGAACCTGCTGGTGGCGGTCACGAGCATCATGCTGCTGCTTCGGCCCCACCGGGAGTCGCTCGCGTTTCGCGCGCTCAGGCTGACCGGCGTGGTGGCGATCGTCGTGACCTTCGTGGTCTTCCACACGACACTCAGCAATCTCGTCGAACTGGAGGGCTGGGCGGAGATCGCGAACCAGCTGGTGCACACGCTCGCGCCGATCCTGGCGGTGGTCACGTGGCTCGTCGTGGGACCGCGCGGCCAGGCCGACGAGCGGGTGGCGCTCTGGGCGCTTGCGGGCCCGGCCGCCTGGGTGGTGTTCACGCTCGTGCGCGGCGAGCTGATCGACTTCTACCCCTACCCGTTCGTCGACGTCAACGAGCACGGCTACGCGCAGGTGGCCCTGAACATCGCGCTGGTCGGGGTGCTGTTCTACGCGCTCGCGCGCGGGGCGGTGTGGCTCGACCGCCGCCTCGGTCGGGGCAGCGCGGTGCGCCGGGCGTCGTTGCCGTAGAACTCCGGGCATGGCCAAGTCGGACGCGGTGATCCTCGACGCGGGCGGGCGCGACCTGCGCGTCTCCAGCGCCGATCGCGTGATCTTCCCGGAGACCGAGCGTTCGCCCGCGATCACCAAGCTGGAGGTTGTCCAGTACTACCTCGCGGTCGAGGACGGGATCATGCGTGCTCTCGGCCGGCGGCCGACCACGCTCGAACGCTGGCCGAAGGGCGTGCACCCGGGCATCGTCGTCTCGACCCGCGAGAAGGGCGGGGGCGACGCCTTCTTCCAGAAGCGCGTGCCCAAGGGAGCGCCCGACTACCTGGAGACCGCACGGATCGAGTTCCCGTCGGGCCGTCACGCGGACGAGATCTGTCCCACCGAGGTGGCCGTAGTCGGCTGGGCGGCCCAGATGGGCACGATCACGTTCCACCCCTGGCCGGTTCGCCGTGAGGACGTCGACCACCCGGACGAGCTGCGGCTCGACCTGGATCCGCAGCCCGGCACGGACTTCGACGACGCCGTCCGCGTGGCCGCCGAGGCGCGCGTGCTCCTGGACGACCTCGGCTATGTCGGCTTCCCAAAGACCTCGGGCGGCCGCGGGGTTCACATCTACGTGAGGATCGAGCCGCGCTGGACGTTCACCGACGTCCGTCACGCCGCGATCGCCTTCGGGCGTGAGCTCGAGCGCCGTCTGCCGGGCCAGGTGACCACGAAGTGGTGGAAGGAGGAGCGCGGCGAGCGCATCTTCATCGACTACAACCAGAACGCGCGCGACCGCACGATCGCCTCGGCCTACAGCATCCGGCCCAAGCCCGGAGCGCCGGTCTCGGCACCGCTGCTCTGGGACGAGCTTCCCGAGGTCGAGCCCGAGGACTTCACGGTCGCGACGATGCCCGAGCGCTTCGCCGACGTGGGCGACCGCCACGCCGCGATCGACGAGGTCGCCCATTCGCTGCAGCCTCTGCTGGACATCTACGAGCGCGACGAGGCCGAGGGGGAGGGGGACATGCCCTACCCACCCGACTACCCGAAGATGCCCGGGGAGCCGAAGCGCGTGCAGCCCTCGCGCGACCGGGACCGCAAGAAGGACTGACTAGCCCTGGGGCAGCTTCTTCGCGCCGCGCTTGGTCACCGGCGCGGAGGGCGGCGGCACGACCGGCCCGATGTCCCCGTCCGGCGCCTCGTCCAGGTCGACGATCACCGGGGCGTGGTCGCTGGGCCCGCTGCCCTTGCGGGCCTGCCGGTCCACCCACGCCGCCTTGGCGCGGCCGGCGACACTCCCGCCGGCCAGAATCAGGTCGATCCGCATCCCGAGGTCCTGGTGGAACATGCCCGCCCGGTAGTCCCAGTAGCTGAACACGCGCTCGTTCGGCCAGCGGTCGCGCACCACGTCATGCAGGCCGAGTGACTGAAGCTCGGCCAGGGCCGCCCGCTCGGCCGGCGTCACGTGGGTCTGCCCGATGTAGGCCTCGGGATCGAATACGTCGTCATCGGTCGGCGCGATGTTCATGTCGCCGCAGACGACCGTGTCGTCGGGGCCGGCGGCGACCATCTCCCGCAGCGACGCGAGCCAGGCGAGCTTGTAGTGGTAGTGCTCGGAGTCCGGCTCGCGCCCGTTCGGCACGTAGACCGAGACCACCCGGATACCGCCGCACGTGGCGGAGACCGCCCGCGCCTCCGGATCCGGGAAGCCCGGGCCGCCCGGCAGCCCCGCCACCACATCGTCCAGCCCCACTCGCGAGAGGATCGCGACCCCGTTCCAGGTGGCCTCGCCGTGAAGGGCGACCAAGTAGCCGCGCTCGTCGAGCTCTTTTCCGAGGAGCTCCATGAACGCGTCGTCGGCGAGCTTGGTCTCCTGTAGGCAGACCACGTCGGGGCGCCGCTCATCCAACCAGGGCAGCAGCCGCGGCACGCGCTGCTTTACCGAGTTGACGTTCCAGGTGGCTATCCGCACCGGGCCAAAGTTAGTCCGTGAGCTGTTCGAACGGGTCCCATCCAGCCGTCAGGCGACTCAGGAACTCGGTCACGCTGCCACCGCAGTGAGCGGCGTTGTCGCGCGTGCCGGTCGTGGGGATCATCAGGATCGAGCCCGTCGAGTGGTCGACGTAGAAGTACTCGCTGGCCCCGTCGCTTGCGAACGGGATGAGGTACGAGATCGTCGGAGAACTCTCGGCGCGCGTTGTACAGCCCGGCGATATCCGCGACCGGGAGCAGAGCCAGGAAGAACCAGGGCTCCTCACGTCCCTCCAGGAACCAGCGCTCCCCACCGTCTCCGCGAGCCAGAAGTTCGCGAAGGTCATCGGGAAGCCGGATGCCGATCACTCGCTCGCAGTCGGCGATCGCACTCGGTATGGCCGGCGGATTGAGGGTCCAGTCACCGCTCGGTTCGTTCATGGGAGGCCAATATCGCGGTTTCGCTCGGAATAGGGCTCACGGACCACGACATCGTCCTCAACGGGGCAGCGGTGTTCGACGAGTAAGGCGTGGGCCAGGCCCGAGCTCGCCGGGCGCTTCGCGGCGAGCGAGAATCACCCGCCCGGATGATGCGTGAGCAATCGCGATCGGCGAGCGTCGGCTCTGAATGGAGTGGTCACTCGCGATCGTGGCGCTCACGCTGCTGGGCGTCGCGGCGATCTCACGCCTGCTGTCCGGGACGCCGGTCACGCCGGCGATCGTCTTCGTTGCGGTCGGGTTGTTGGTGGGCCCGGAGGTGCTCGACGGGATCGATCTCGGCAGCTCGAGCGGGACCGTCCGAGCGCTGGCGGAGGCGACGCTCGCCCTGGTGCTGTTCTGCGACGCATCGCGCATCGACCTGCGGCTGCTGCGACGCGAGGCCGGGGTGCCGCTGCGCCTTCTCGGGATCGGACTGCCGCTGACGATCGCGCTCGGCGCGCTCTGGGCGGCTGTCATCTTCGACCAGCTCACCGTCGAGGAGGCGGTGATCCTGGGGGTGATCCTGGCGCCGACCGACGCCGCACTGGGGCAGGCGGTGGTAACCGAGCCCCGCGTCCCGGCCAGGATCCGCCAAGGGCTCAACGTCGAGAGCGGGCTCAACGACGGCATCTGTGTTCCGCTGCTGTTCGCGGCAGTAGCGGTGGCCGACGTGGAATCGGAGATCGCGGAGGGGCGCAACGCCGCCACCCTCCTGCTCGAGGAGATCGGCTTCGGAGTTGTGGGCGGGGTCGTCGTGGCTGCCATCGTCATCCATGCCGGCCGCCGAAACCTGATCGCGAGCGAATGGCGGCAGGTGATCCCGGGCGCCGGTGCGGCGCTTGCCTATGGGACCGCCGCCGCCCTCGGCGGATCGGGCTTCATCGCCGCGTTCGCGGCGGGCATCACGTTCCGGCTGGTGCTCGGGCGCGACCCCGAGAGGCTCAACGAGCTCAGCGAGCAGGTGGGGAACGTGCTCAACGGCGTCACCGTCGTGTTCTTCGGAGCCATTCTGCTCGGCCCCGCGCTCGGTGAGGTTGCGCTGTACGCGGCTCTCAGCCTGACCGTCGTGCGGATGCTGCCGGTTGCGATCGCGATGCTGGGCTCACGCGCCCGACCGCCAACGCTCGGCTTCCTCGGCTGGTTCGGCCCCCGCGGCCTGGCCTCGATCGTGTTCGCGGTGATCGTGATCGAGGAGTCCAACCTGCCCCACGAGAACCTCATTGTGCTCGCGATCTACCTGACCGTCGGCCTCTCGGTCCTCGCCCACGGCCTGACCGCGGCCCCTCTTGCGGGCCGCTACGCGCGCTGGTACGAGCAGCACCCCCGCGACAACGCCCCTCCGATGGAGAGCGCCCCGGCCGATCCGACGCGCCCGCGGCTCACCATTTGAGCTCGATCTCGAGCTCCCTCTCCTTCTCCTCGATCTCGATCTCGAGCTTGAAGTCGACCTCGTCGGGCACGAACACCTTGAAGTGCAGGCCACCCCGATCGAACTTGATCTCGTTGTCCTTGGCGAGCGCGTTGGCGAGGGCGCGCAGGCGGGCGGCGGCGTCCTTGCGGCTGAGCCGTTCCTTCTCACTGATTTCCATCAGGTCCATTCGGGCCTCCTTGTTGTTGACGTCACGGTTGCTGGGCGCGGCCGCCGGCGATTCGCGCCAGCGCGACAACACCGTCCCACACGCCCTCGGGAGCCATCGCCGAAGGCGACGCGCCTGGGTGCTTGCGCGCGATCCGAACGTGCAGGACGCCCGGCCGCATGTTGAAACGCAGCGGCGGATCGAGCACGAGCGCCTCGCCGTCGATTCCGGCGGGCACGGGGGAATCGGATTCGACCTCGAAGGCGGTCGCGGACCACTCGCGCCACGGCCGCTGCACCGACCGGCCGCCCTCGCCGCGGCCCGAGGCCGCGCCAAAGACCGTGATCCCGAGTAGGCCGTCGTCGATTCGCGGCCGTGTGCCCGAGCCGACGGCGCGACCGAGCCGGTAGCGGTTGTTGGACACGAGGATGGCCGCACCGGCGTCGTGCGCATGGCCTCCCGGGCCGGTCCAGCGCATGTCGATTCCACTGCCAGCCGGGCCGACGACGTCCGGCACGGTGTCGAGCAGCGTGCGCAACTTGGCGTCGCGATAGCCCTCCTTCTGGACAGCCTCGGCGTAGAGCCCGAGCGAGACGTTGTTCACGAACACGCGCCCATTGACCTCGGCCAGGTCCACGGTCCGCTCGCCGCCGTCGACGAACGCGTCGAGGGCGCCGACGACGTCCTCACGGTCGACGCCGAGGTCGAGCGCGAAGTGGTTCCGGGTGCCGGCGGGTATGCACGCGTAGGGCAGCGCGTGCTCGGCGGCGATCGCCGCGACGATCGCCTGCGAGCCGTCGCCACCGGCCATCGCGAGCGCGTCAGCGCCGCGATCGAGGGCCCCGCGGACGAGCGCCTCGAGGTCCCACGGCGGGCCGAGCTCGATCGGTTCGATCCCGCGTGCGCGCGCCTCGTCGGCGAGCTTGAAGCGCTCCGCCTTGCCGCCGCCCGACTTGGGGTTGAAGAAGAGCACCGGCCTGTTCGGAGCCGACGCACTTGGCAGAACGACGGGGCTCACGATGGCGGTGCGTGCGGCCGCCAGGGTCACCAGGAGCCCCGCGACGACCAGCAATTGGGCGAGCAGCGAACCGCCGGTGAGGAGCAGCACCACCGCGCCGGCGAGTGCGAGGCCGGCGATGACCAGTCCCGCCACCCGCGCGACCCCCCGCCGCAGCACCCCGTACCAGGCGGCTGCGGCCGCCACCACCACGCAGCCGAGTACCCCCAGGCCGCGCGGAAACTCCGTCACGGCAATGGCGACGGCGAGGGCGAGCGTGGCGATCCCCACCACCAGCGCCAGTGTCGCGGCCAGCCGCCTCATAGGATGCATTCTCCTTGAGCGCCCACGGCGAATCCGCGAGACCCCGGCCGCGCTGGATCGAGGAGGCTGAGCGCCTGGATCTCGCGATCTACGCCGCCATCGCGCGCACCCCGACTCCGGCGCTCGACGTCGCAATGAGCCGCCTCTCCCAGAGCGCAAACTACTCGCGCCTCTCCCTGGCCTCCGCCGGGCTGATCGCGGTCGCGGGGGGGACGACCGGACGCCGGGCGGCCGTTCAGGGTCTCGCCTCGCTCGGGGTGACCGCGGCCGTGGTCAACGTCATCGTCAAGCCGCTCGCCCGACGCCGGCGCCCCGATCGTCTGGCTGGGGACGTCCCGGTCGCGCGCCATGTGCGAATGCCGAGCTCGCGCTCGTTTCCGTCTGGGCATTCCGCCACCGCCTTTGCCTTCGCCACCGGCATCGGTCGGGTGTCGCCGACGGCCGCGGCCCCGTTGCACGCGCTCGCCGCGCTGGTCGCCTACTCGCGCGTCCATACGGGTGTGCATTACCCCGCAGATGTCCTGGCCGGTGCCCTGATGGGCACGGCAACAGCGCAGCTCACGACACACGCGCTGGCCGGCCGCCGACCCGGTCACGGGGCCTGATACCGGCGCGTGCCGTAGGACTCGTTCATGCGAACATCCTCTATGGCCGCGAGCGAGTGGGCATCGCCCTGATCGGATGAAATCGGGGCGCCCGGCGGCGATTTCATTCCATCGGGGTGATGCCGTCCCGGCCGCTCGGCTGTTGCATGGACCGCACTCATGGCAGACGTTGACCCGGCTGAACACGGTCCTGACGACGAGGTGGACCTGACAATGACCACAGGCGAGCGCTCCAGGAGGCAACCCAAGCCGAAGGTGATTTCTCACCACAGCACAGGGGAGCGCTCGGCACGGGGCAAGGCGGCCAGGGAAGTGGCGCCGCGCTCGGGGCAGGGCGAATGGGAGCCTGCGTCTGATCGGCGGGATCCGGTCGAGCTGCTGGAGGAGCAGGCCGCCTCCCGGGTGCAGGAGCTCGTGCCGATCCGCTACGGGCGGATGCTGGTGTCGCCGTTCACGTTCTTCCGGGGCGCCGCCTACCTGATGGCGGCCGACCTCGCGGGCTCACCGCGAACCGGGTTGGATGTTCAGCTCTGTGGCGATGCGCATCTCTCGAACTTCGGTGTTTTCGCCGGACCCGACCGGCGGCTGGTGTTCAGCCTCAACGACTTCGACGAGACGTTGCCGGGGCCATTCGAGTGGGACGTGAAGCGGCTGGTGGCGAGTTTCGCCGTGGCGGGCCGGGACCGCGGCTTCGACCCCAAACAGCGTCGGTCCATCAATCGAGCGGTCACGCGTTCGTACCGCGAGGCGATGGGGGAGTTCGCGGGGATGTCGAACCTCGATCTCTGGTACGCCCGTATCGACGTGGACGAACTCGCCGTGCTGGCGGCTCAGGAGGTGGACCGAAAGCAGCTGAAGCGGTTCAATCGGAACCTGGCGAAGGCGCGATCCAAGGACAGCGTGAGGGCCTTTGCAAAGCTCACGACGGTCGTCGACGGCGAGCCCAGAATCGCGAGCGACCCGCCGCTCATCGTTCCGATCGAGGAGGTGGCGCCCGGCGTGGAGTCGGATCAGGTCGAGGAGTTCGTACGGGACGTGATCCGCTCGTACCGCCGCACCCTGACCGCCGACCGCCGGCGGCTGCTCGAGCGCTTTCGCTACGTCCACGCAGCTCGCAAGGTTGTCGGTGTGGGCAGTGTCGGCACCCGTGCATGGGTGGTGCTGATGCTCGGCCGCGACGAGCACGATCCGCTGTTCCTGCAGCTCAAGGAGGCCCAGGCATCGGTGCTCGAGCCCTTCCTCGGCAAGAGCACGTTCGCCAAGCACGGCCAGCGGGTCGTCGAGGGCCAGCGACTGATGCAGGCCGCGAGCGACATCTTGCTCGGCTGGATCCGGGTCGAGGGCATCGACGGCGTGAGCCGGGACTTCTACCTGCGTCAGCTGTGGGACGGCAAGGGCTCGGCGCTCGTCGAGGCGATGGACGAGCGAACCATGACGCTGTATGCGCAGCTCTGCGGGCAGGCGCTCGCGAAGGCGCACGCCCGCTCCGGGGACGCGATCGCGATGGCGAGCTACCTCGGCGCGGGCGATCGCTTCGATCGATCGCTCGCCTCCTTTGCAGAGGCCTACGCCGACCAGAACGAGTGCGACTATCTTGCGTTGCAAGAGGCCGTTTCGTCGGGTCGCGTCGCGGCCGAGACCGGTCTCTGAATTAGCCGGACGGCGCCGGCGCCGGGTCACCGCGCGCCGACTCGCCGCCACGGGCACCCAGCTCGTTGGCGATGTGGACGGCCGCAGAGGTGAGCGGCGCGGCGAGCGTGAGCCCGACCATGCCGAAGAGGCTGCCCGCCCCGATCGTTACGACCAGCACCACGAGAGGGTTCAGTCCCAACGTCGCTCCCATGACGAACGGCTGGATCAGCTGCTGGAGCACACTGTTCGCCAGCAGGGATACAACCGCCATGACCACCGCGGCGTCTGCGCCGGTGGTTCCGAGTGCGATCAGCACCGCGAAGCCGCCGGCGACCCACGCGCCGAGGAAGGGCACGTAGGCCCCCACGAACGTCACGACCGCGATCGTCCCGGCGAGCGGCACGCCGACGACCCATGCCGCGACTCCGACAACCACGGCGTTGAACCCGGCGATGATCGTCACGCCCAGGAAGTAGCTGCGTAGCGACTTTGCGATGTTGGAGGTCACGACGTCGGCGGTCGGTACGGGCACGCCCATATGCCGGTTGATGAAGCGGCGCATGACCGGGCCGTCCTTCAGCACGAACAGCGTGCTGAGCAGCGCGAAGCCAAGAAAGAAGAGGATCGACGTCAGTCCGTCGACGCCCTTCGAGACTCCGCTCAAGAGCGTCGTGCGAATGTCGGGCGCGGCCTTCTGCACGCTCTCCTTGGCGCTCTGGGCATTGTCGATGCCGACGTCCTGCAACCAGCCCTGGATCTTGTCCAGCGCCTGGTTCATCTTCGCGGAGATCTCACTCGAGTTGGCGGAGATGCCACCGAAGACGAGGCAGAAGATGAGCACGGCGATGGCCACGAGCCCGAGCAGCACGAGGACCGCGCCGCCGATACGCGGAACCCGGTGGCGCTCCAGCCAGTCCACCGCCGGCCCGGCGACCGCGCCGAGCACCGCCGCGGTGATGACCGGCATGACGATCGTCGACGTCTGGTCGAGCACCCACACGAGCCCGAGCATGACCAGCACGAAGCCGGCCAGCAGCCACGACGAAAACCCCACGTCCCTGAGCCAGACCGGGGCTGAGAACTGACTATCGCGCTCGGACGCCATGGCGCGACAGCATGAGATCCGGGCCGGACGGCGCGCACTATGGGTCGCGCCGCGCCCGTCGCCGGCATGACCGCCTCGAGGGTGGCGACGAGCTCGGGGGAGGCACGTGCCGAGGGTCATTTTCACCCCGTCGGTATGAGGACGACGGGGGCCGGCCGAGACCAGACTCCCGGCAATGAGCGTCTCCAGCGACATCCTCAACTCGATTTCGACTCCTGAACAGCTCGACAGCCGGCTCGGCACGCTCGAGTTCGTCGACTGCGCGTGCACGCGCTCAACGAGGACGACGCGGCGGCGAGGACCTGAGCTGCTGCCATGCACCTGCCACCCGCCGTTCGACAATTTCACCCCGTCGGGATGATGCGCCGAATGGGACCGGACGATGGGATGTGCTGCGTGAGTTGCAAACCCGCTTCCCAAGAGGCGTCTTCTCCGGGCAGGCGAGCACGGTGCCTCGCTTTGCTCGCGGCCGGGTTACTGCTGATCGCGGGAGCGGCGGTCGGATGTGGAGAGTCGGACGAGGAGAAGGCGCAGACACAGGTCTGCGACGCCCGCGATGACCTGAAGACGCAGGTCGACGACCTGGCCGCGCTCACCCCTGCGACCGCGACGGTCGACGGCGTGCAAGAGGATCTGAGCGCCATCGAGGAGGACCTCAACCAGATCAGGGACGCACAGGGCGACCTCAACGAGGAGAGAAGGCAGGAGGTCGAGTCGGCCACCCAGCAGTTCACCTCCGAAGTTGAGGCAGTCGCAACCGGCCTCACTTCGGACCTCTCTCTCAGTGGCGCACAGGCCAAGCTGGAGACCGCAGGCAAGCAGCTGGCAAGCTCCTACCAGCAGACCTTCGCGCAGATCGACTGCGACTGACGGGTAGGTGGCTCGCTGCGGCGCGCCACGTTGGGGACGCGGTTTTGTCCGGCTGTCTCAAGGCCGAGACCGTCCCCTGATCGCTCAGTCGGTCGAGGTCTCTATCAGCCCGACGGCGCCGGCGCTGGTTCGCCTCTCGACGAGCCGTCGCTCCGGGCCTGCAGTTCGTTGGCGATGTGCACGGCCGCTGAGGTCAGCGGGGCGGCGAGCGTGAGCCCGACCATCCCGAACAGGGCTCCGGCGCCGATGGTGACGACGAGTACCACGAGCGGGTTGAGGCTCAGTGTCGCTCCCATCACGAACGGCTGGATCACCTGCTGAAGCACGCTGTTCGCCAGCAACGAGACGACCGCCATGACGATCGCGGCGTCCGTGCCCACCGTGCCGAGTGCGATCAGCACGGCGAAGGCGCCGGCGACCCACGCGCCGACGAACGGCACGTAGGCGGCTACGAAGGTCACCACCGCGATGGTCCCGGCGAGCGGCACCCCGACGATCCACGCCGCGAGTCCGATCACGAGACCATTGAACGCGGCGATGATCGTCACACCCAGGAAGTAGCTGCGCAGCGACTTGGCGACGTTGCCGGTGACGACCTCGGCGTCGCGTTGGGGCACGCCCATGTGGCGGTTGATGAAGGCGCGCATCACCGGACCGTCCTTGAGCACGAACAGGGTGCTGAGCGTTGCGAAGGCAAGAAAGAAGACCAACGACTTCAGGCCCGCGATGCCCTCAGTAACCCCGCTCAGCAACGTCGTGCGGACCTCTGGCGCCGCCTTCTGTACGCCTTCCTTGGCGTTCTGCGCATTGTCAATGCCGAGGTCGCTCAGCCAGCCCTGGATCTTGTCCAGCGCCTGGTTCATCTTCGCGGAGATCTCGCTCGAGTTGGCGGAGATGCCGCCGAAGACAAGGCAGAAGATGAGCGCGCCGATGGCCACGAGCCCGAGCAGCACGAGGACCGCGCCGCCGATGCGCGGAACGCGGTGGCGCTCCAGCCAGTCCACCGCCGGCCCGGCGACCGCGCCGAGCACCGCGGCGGCGATGACCGGCATGACGATCGTCGACGTCTGGTCGAGCACCCAGATGAGCCCGAGCATGATCAGCACGAAGCCGGTCAGCAGCCACGAGGAGAAACCCACGTTCCTGAGCCACGCGGGAGCTGTGAATTGAGGGGTGCGCTCGGATTCCATGGTCGGCGATCATCGGAGCCTGGGCGCACACAGACATCACCCCGTGGCATGAAATGGGCGTGAGGGCGTTAGGTGCTTTGAGGTGGCGCGCTCCGCGGTGGGGGTGAGGCTGACGCTCATCTTGATCGCTCCTGCATCGATGCGCAGCGTTACGGGTCGCGGCGCTCGAGCGCGGCGTCCACGTCGTAGCCGAGCGCGAGCGCGACCTTCGGGGCGCATTGGACGACCCGCGGAGCGCCAGTCACCGGCGTGACTGCCTCGAGCGTAGCGACGATCTGACTGCTCGTCACCCCCGCGGCGAGGGCAAGCGCCACAGCATGCTGAAACGAGGAAGGCGCGGCGTCGACCGCGATCGTCGCTGCGACCCGCACGAGTGCCGCGGTCCTCTCATCCAGGACCGACTCGGTGAGGGCGTTCTCCTCGGAGAGGATCAGCTCGACGAACGCATCGTCGTGCATCGCGAGCCGCCGCAGGTGCTCTTTGTACTCGTCCATGCCGCCGGGCTCATCCAACCTGCTGCCGGCCGGCGGCGCGTCATCCCTCCGGGGTGAGATTTGCCGGCGGCGGAAAGACCGAACTCTCCAACAGCCCTACCTCGACCGCGCGCTCGATCGCCTCGCTGCGCGAAGAGACACCGAGCTTGCGGTAGATCGCGACTGCCTCGCTCTTGACCGTGTTGCGCGAAATGAACAGCCGGCTGGCGATCTCCGGAAACATGAGATGGGTGGCGAGGTAGGGGAGGAGGCGCAGCTCCGCACCGGTAAGGCTCATCGCCCAGGCACCGCTCGGGCCCGAGGTCGCTGCCACGCGCTCGCGCATCTCCCCGGTGTCGTCGACCAGCCTGCCCATCTCGGGACGGAGCTCGAGCACCTGCTCGGTCTCGGTGAGAACCGTGCGTGCGGCGGCGGGCTCGGCGAGCGCCAGGTGGGCGCGCGTGAGCTCGAGCCCCACCTGGATCGTCACCCACGGAATCCCGTGGTCGAGCATGGGTCGCAGACGGTGCGCGTGCGTCAGCGCGACACGTGCATCCTCCTGTCGAGCCTCGTGAAGTGCGACGCGCGCCGCCGCCACGTGCGCCAGCGCGCTCGACGAGTAGTCGCCGAGGCCGGCATCGTCGACGACCGCCAGTGCCGCAGCCGCTCGTCGTCCCGCCTCCGCCCAGCCTCCCCGCTTGGCCGCGAGGAGCGCGAGCTGTGCCTGGGCAAGGTAGACCTCCTCGACCGAGCCCATCGCAAGGCCCCTCTCGACGGTCGCAGTCAGATCTTCCGTCGCACGATCGGGTGCGCCGAGCAGCGCATGCGCGACGCCTCGCGCCAGGAGTGCCACCGGGACCCACTCACTCTCGGGTGGGAGCTGATCGAGCGCCAGATCGCTGTCGGCGAGCGCCCCCCCGACACCGTTCGGCATCATGTGCGCCCGCAGGGTCGCAACCCAGGCCTCGATCGTGGCGCTGCCATCGGCGAGCGGGATGGTCGAGATTCCCCCGTCGGCGAGAGCCAGCCATCGCTCGGCATCTGCGGGCCGACCCGTCAGCGCGCGAACCCATGCTCCAACGACGGCGAGCGCCGGGTACCGTCGCAGCTCGTCGTCGCCGAACCAGCCGAGCCACTCCTCCAATGTCTCGATCCGGCCGTCGTAGTGGAGCGGCAGCGCCAAGGCGTCGATCAAGCCGGCGACCGTGTCCGTCTCGCCGGCTGCGTGCCCGTAGACGACCGCGGCCTCCGGAAGGTCGTTGGCGACGCACCAGTCCATCGCCCGGCGGTTGAGTTCGGGCACGAGGTCGGGCTCGGTTCGCTCCAGCTCGGTGCGCAGCAGGGCGCCGAAGAGGTGGTGGTAGCGGTACCAGCCGGTTCGCCGCTCGAGCGGCACGACGAAGCAGTTCGTACGCTCGAGTGTCTCAAGCGTGTGAGCCGAGCGCGTCGACTCGAGCACGGCGTCGCACAGTCCCCCGGACATCCGGTCCAGCACCGACGTGTACTTGAGGAACTGCGCCTCGGCAGCCGGCAGCCGCGACAGGAGCTCGAGCCGGAAATAGTCCGAGACGAAGCGGTCGCCGCCGTTGAGGCTCGCGGGGCCCACCGAGCTGGGAGCCCCCGCCTGCAGGGACAGCGCCGTCAGGTACAGGCCGGCAGGCCAGCCCTCCGTCCGCTCATTCAGCTCGGCGAGCTCGGCAGCGTCGAGCCCGACTCCGGCCCCTTCCAACAGCGACCCGGCCTCCCGATCGTCCAGGCGGAGATCCGACACCCCGATCTCGTGCACCGATCCCTGCGCCCGCCAGCGGGCAAGCGGCAGCGGCGGCTCTTCCCGGCTCGCGATCGCGATCTGCGAACCGGTCGGCACGTAGCGCAGCAACTCTGCGAGCACGTCCAGACATGCCGGATTGGCGACAGCGTGGAGATCGTCGAGCGCAAGCACGAGTGGGCGCTCGAGCGCCGCCAGTGCGCTGCCGACGCGGGGGACGCGCAACGCCCAGCTTGACCCACCTGGGCCCGACAACGCGCCGAACACCTCGACCGGGAGTGGCTCCACTCCGTGGAGCGCGGCCGCGATATAGCGCATAAACAGCACGGCGTCGTCGTCGCGCCCATCGAGCGCGACCCAGGCGAACGGACGGGGATCGGCCTCCGCCCAGCAAGCGAGCAGGGTCGTCTTGCCGTACCCGGCGGGTGCGACAACGGTCACAAGTGGCGACGTCGATCCGCATAGGCGCGCGATCACGTGCTCCTTCGCCACGGTCCCCGGACGGGCCGCGGGCTCAGCGAGCTTGACCTGCGCGAGGTCAAAGGGAACTTCCGCGAGGGCCATCGCCGGGCGGATCCTAATTCATGCCATCAGCATTAGGAGAACGTCCCGGCTCACGCTTAGGCTGAGCCCGTGACAGCGCGCACCGAGCGTCCCCGCTGGCGGCTGGTCCACCTTCTCAGCTCGTGGCTTGCCTCGGGCATCTCCCTGATGGTGGCCGCCGGGGTCCTGCCCGGCGTCAGCATCGACAGCTTCTGGGGCGCGCTGCTCGTCGCGGCGATTGCCGCAGCGCTGAACGCGATCATCCCCCCGGCGATCGCTGCGCTGCGCCTGCCGCTGACGCTCCTCCTCGGCTTCCTGCTCGTGCTGCTGGCGGACGCCGGCATCCTTCTCCTGGCCGACTACCTGACCGATGGGGTGCTCAGGGTCGACGGCTTCGGCTGGGCGCTGCTCACCTCGCTCGTCGCCGCAGCCGTGAGCCTCCTGCTCGCCGTCGTGATCGGCTCGGATGACACGTGGTCGGTTCGCCTTGCGCAACGAATCGCGCGCCGGCAGGGCATCATCGGCGAAACCGACGTCCCCGGGATCCTCTTCCTCGAGATCGACGGCCTCGCGCTACCCATCCTGCGCCGGGCGATGCGCGACGGCAACGCCCCGACGATGGCGCGCTGGCTGGCCGGCGACACGCACCGTCTGACCGAGTGGGAGACCGACCTCTCCTCTCAGACGGGCGCGAGCCAGGCGGGGATCCTGCTCGGCTCCAACGAGGACATCCCGGCATTCCGCTGGGTGGAGAAGGAGACCGGGACACTGATGACATGCTCCGCGCCGGCGGACTGCGCGGAGATCGAGCGGCGCCGGGCGACGGGGGTCGGGCTCCTCATCGACGGCGGTGCGAGCCGGGGCAACCTTCTCTCCGGGGAGGCCGAGGAGGTGATCCTCACCGTCAGCCGGATGGAGGAGGAGAAGAGATCCAATCCCGGCTACAGGGCGTTCCTCGCCAACGGCGACAACGTGACGCGCACGCTCGTCCTCTTCGGGTGGGAGGTCGTACTCGAGTGGACCGCGGCCCTCAAGGCGATCCGCCGCGACTCCCGGCCCCGCGGCCATCGCGGCGGCATCTACCCGTTGATGAGGGCGGCACTCTGCATCTTCGTGCGCGACCTGATCGTGTCCGGCGTGCTCACGGACATGATGCGCGGGCGACCCGCCGTCTACGCCACGTTCTCGGGCTACGACGAGGTGGCGCACCACTCGGGCCTCGAGCGTCCCGACACGCTCGAGGCTCTGCGCAAGCTCGACGAGCACTTCGCGCAGATCGAGCGAGCGCGCCGCTACACCCCACGCCCCTACGAGATCGTCGTTCTCTCCGACCACGGGCAGACTCAGGGCGCCACCTTCAAGCAACGCAATGGCTACGGCCTCGATGAGCTCGTCGACCGCTCCCTCACGCGCAGCGATGCGACGGGAATCGCCGGCGGGGACGAGCAGAGCTCCATGGTCGGCCACGCCTTCAGCGAGGCCACGGGCAAGAAGGTCAAGCGGCCGAAGAACGACGTCTCCGACCGAGAGGTCGTGGTGCTCGGCTCGGGCAACCTCGGTCTCGTGTACCTGATGGAGGAGCGCCGCCGGATGACTCTCGAGGAGATCGAGACGCGCCATCCGCAGCTCGTGCCCGCCCTCCGCGAGCATCCCCACGTCGGCTGGCTGCTCGTCCGCTCGTCCGAGCATGGAGCGGTCGCGCTCGGCGCCCGCGGCGCCCACTACCTCGCCGACGGCCGCGTCGAAGGCGAAGACCCGCTCGCCCCGTTCTCGCCCAACGCACCACGGCACCTGCTGCGCACCGACGGCTTCGAGCACGTCGCGGACATCATGGTCGGCAGCTTCTATGACCGCGCTGGGGACGAGGGCTGCGCCTTCGAGGAGCTGATCTCCTTCCATGGAGGCATCGGCGGCGACCAGACCCGTCCGTTCATCCTCCACCCGGCCCACCTCGAGGTACCGCCCGGACCCATTCTCGGCGCGGCCGGCGTGCACGGCATCCTCACGGGCTGGCGCCAGTCGCTCCAGGCCTAGCACGCTCATTTCATGCCATCGGGGTGAGGAAGAGCGGCTCAGCCGCGCGGATACTGCGCTCGTAACGCGTCGAACGAGAGGAACTCGCATGTCCGACAGGCCCGTCTTTCTGTATGCCGCCGTCTACGACGAGATCGCGGACGCCGAGGCTGACTACGAGGCCGTGTTCGATCTACACGCCGCGGGCGCGATCGGAACCTTTGACTCGGCCGTGATCCGGAAGGAGCCCGACGGCAAGGTCCGGGTCACGAAAACCGAGAAGCCGACGCAGCACGGCGCCTGGACCGGGGCCGGGGTCGGCGCGCTGGTGGGCATCCTGTTCCCGCCCGCGATCATCGGCAGCGCGATCGTCGGCGCCGGCGCGGGCGGCTTGGTCGGCCACCTCTCGAAGGGGATCTCGCGCGGCGATCTCAAGGAGCTGGGCGACGAGCTCGACGCGGGTACCGCGGCCGTCATCGTGCTCGGCGAGTCGAAGATCGAGGAGCAGCTCGAGAAGGCGCTGAAGCGCGCGAACAAGCTGATCGAGAAGCAGGTCGAGGCCGACGCCGACGAGCTCGAGCGTGAGATCGAGGCGGCGGCAAGAGCGGACGCGAAGTAGCCGGTGGTCCCGCTTCTCCTCGCCTTCCGGGGCCTTGCGCACGCTCTCGGCGCCGTTTGGCGCGACCCCGAGACCAGGGCGCTACCCCTCGTCGCCGGCGCCCTGATCCTCACGGGGACGCTCTTCTACTGGCGCTTCGAGGACTGGACCATCATCGAGGCGCTCTACTTCTGTGTCGTGACGCTGACGACCGTCGGCTACGGAGACCTCGCCCCCACCACGGCCGGGACGCAGATCTTCACGATCATCTACATCCTCACCGGCTTCGGGGTGCTCGTCGCGCTGCTGACCTCGGTGGCTCAGCAGTACATGAGGCAGAAGGCCGAAAGCGGCGGCCCCCGGGCGCGTATGAAGGCCCGCCGGCGCGGCGAGCCGCCCGCCGAGGACGGGCCGCCGTAGAGGATTTCATGCGATCGGGGTGAAGACGCCCGATCGGGAGTCGCGGTTTGATCGCGGAGGTCGCGCAAGAGCGGCCGACATCAACTCGAGGAGGAACGGAAAATGCGAGGTCAAGGCAGAGCAGTGTTCGCAGCGGTGTTGCTGTTGATTGCCGGCACGCTCAACATCGTCTACGGCATCGGGGCGCTCGACAACGCGAACATCTTCGTCAACGACACGAGGTTCATCCTCACGAACCTCAGCACCCTCGGCTGGGTCCTGATCATCCTCGGTGTGATCCAGCTGACGGGAGGTTTTTCCCTGTTGGCCGGCAACACCTACGGCCGCGTGATCGGGATCATCGGCGGCAGCCTTGGTGCGATCAGCGCCCTGCTGTCGATCGGGGGCGCCTACCCGTGGTGGTCACTCGCGCTCTTCGCGCTCTGCGTCTACGTCGTCCACGGGCTCCTCGTCTATGGCGAGGATCGGGCGGCGGCGGGTACTTGAGCCGTCCCGCTGCAGTAGGGGTCGAAGACGTTGCAGCCGCCCGGGGTAACTGTGCGGTTTCGGCCGGCTCCGCCCGAGATGCGGTGGTTGCCGGGGCCTACGGAGCCAAGATCGTCCCCGCCGCCAGCGCGGGTCGGCGATTCCGCAGCTGGTGGTCGCCGCTGACCGCCCGGCATGAACCGCCTTTGCGGATGTAGTTGGTCAGTGCACTCCTCTGAGGTAGTGGTGCACGGCAGACACCACCACTGATCCTTCTCCGACGGCGGAGGCCACCCGCTTCACGGAGCCGGCACGGACGTCTCCGACGGCGAACAGCCCTGCTACCGAGGTTCCGAAGCCTTCTCGGGTTGTCACGAATCCTTTGTCGTCGAGTTCGACGCCCACGTCGTGAAGCCATACGGTCCGCGGCGCCGCGCCAATCATCACGAACAGTCCACCCGCCTCGAGTCGGACGTCTTGTTGCCGGCGCTGGTCTCGCCAAGTGAGTCCGGTGAGACGGTCGTCGCCCGCGACGGATGTCAGCTGCGACCTGGGATGGACGGTGATCCGTTCATGATGGGCGAGCCTTTGCGCGAGGTAGCTCGACATCGTCTCGGACATGTTGTCTCGGCGGATGAGGACGTGCACCTGGTTGACCTTCTCGGCGAGGAACAGGGCTGCTTGCCCCGCGGAATTGGCACCTCCCACCACCACCGCATTTTGGCCGACACAGGCTCGCGCTTCGACTTCGGTCGCGGCGTAGTAGACGCCGCGACCTTCGAACGCGGCGATATCCGGGACTGTCTCCAGTCGTCGGTACCGCACGCCACTGGCGATGACCACGGCCCGGGCCACGACGTCGCGCTGGTCATCGAGTCGCACCAGGAACCCGTCTGGGCTCTGCGACAACTCCGTCACGGTTCGAGGAGAGACCAGCCGTGCCCCGAACTTGACCGCCTGCAACATCGCGAGCCGGGCCAGTTCGCTGCCGGCGACTCCGCGGGGGAAGCCGAGGTAGTTTTCGATCCGCGACGAAGTGCCGGCCTGCCCACCCAGGGCGACATCTTCGACGATGGCAACGTCGAGTCCTTCGGAGGCTCCGTAGACGGCGGCGGCCAGGCCGGCTGGTCCAGCACCAACTATCAGCAGATCGCAACGCGCCTGGTCTGACAGTCCGCACAGGTCGAGACCGACGGCGGTAGCCAGATCGCGAGTCGTGGGTTCGGTCAGGACCCGTCGGCCCCCGGTCACCACGGCCGTCCCCGTCTCGGGGAGCGCACACGTCGCCCCTATCTCTGCCCAGTCGGCCCGGTCCGAGCGCAGCACCGTCCGGTAGGGGATGTGATTTCGCTCGGCGAACTCCTGCAGCCGGTGCAGGTCACGATCGTCGTCGTCGCCGGCGAGGACAAGGCCACCCACGCCCCAGCGGGTCAGCAGGCGTCGTCGCGCATCGAATGCGGAGAGCAACACGTCACCGAGCTCGGCGGAAGTCGCCACGAGCCGACGCAGGTCTTCGACCGGCACCCGCAACAGCATGCTGTTTTCCATCGCAACGCCGGCGAGAAAGGCCGGCTGCCCCATCAGCATGCCGAGTTCCCCGACGAAATCGCCGGCTTCAACCACGAACACCACCCGGTTGCCTCGTTGATCCAGCAGACCGACTCCACCGGCAAGCACGAGGTACAGGTCGTAGAGGTCGCCCCCATCCCACAATGCCTCACCGGGCTCGGGATGGATGACGTGACCGACGGACTCCAACAGTCTCCGGCATTCCTCGCCGAACTCGGGCCACATCTGATCTTCGACGGGGTCGGACCGTTGGGAGGAGTAGCGGGTGCGCTCGTCGGGCGCCGGGATGGTGCTCACGGCAATCTTGCGGTGCGATCCGCGGCGCGGGTCAGGTCCATCACGCCGGCAAGGCTAATTGTCGGCGTTGCAGCGCGAGACATGGGGAGCGCTCCTTCAGCGGGGGTTGTCGGCGCGCCAGGCGACGTAGTCGGCCACCGCCGCGGGAACGTCGAAGGCCGGCGTGAAGCCGGTGTCGTGGGTGAGCCGGGTGATGTCGAGGTACGGGTTGTCGCCGGCACCGTCCTGCCGTCCGGGGATCAGGTCGAGCCGCGGGCCGCGGGGATGGTCGTCTGCAGGGCGTCGGCGAGCTCGCGGTTGGTGAACGGCCGGCCGCTGGAGACGTTGTAGGTGTCGTGCCGCAGGGTCTCAGCGGTCGTCAGGAGGGCGATCGCGCGTCCGGCGTCGGGGGCGTAGCAGCGTGTCGCCGCCGTCGTCGGCGTGCAGCGGCTGCGGTTGATTCTCCCCGCGGAGCACGGCGCTGATGTATGGCGGGATGTAGTTGAACGGTGACTCGGGGTCCATGAGCGGTCCCCAGGTGCTCCCGATCCGCAGCACGACCGGCTGGACGCCACTGCCCTGCAGGGCGTGAGTCGTGAGCGGCTCGACGGCCTTCTTGAAGGCGACGATGACGTGCGGCAGGTTCGCGGTGGGCAGCGCGAGCTCCTCGTGCCAAGGTGGTCTCGGACCGGCCGATGTACACCCCGAGGCTGCTGGCGACGGCGAACCTGCGGACCCCCCAGTTGCGGGCGGCGTCGAGCGCGTTGAGCAGGCCGGTGGTGTCGGTGCGGAAGAACCCGACCGGGTCACTGTTGTCAGTGGCGGGGATGCTGCCGGCGAGGTGGACGATGTCGCTGATGGCGTGCCGGTCGCCGAGGGCGAGGAAGGCGTCCCGGTTGGTGACGTCGAGGGGTTCGACGGTGACCCGGCGCGGCGAGGAACGACGGGAGGTGGCTCCGGCGGTGCGTGGTGACGACGACCTCGTGTCCGAGGTCGACCAGGGCGCTGGCGGTGTGGGCACCGATCATGCCCAGCCCACCGGTGACCAGGATCATCGGGCCACCTCGTAGTGCAGGTGAGTCACGCCCGGTGCCGGGACCGCCTCCAGCAGGCGCAGCTGCACGTGCCCGGGCAGGGACTGGAAGAAGGGCCGGCCGGCGCCGAGCAGGATCGGCACCTGGTGCAGCACCAGCTCGTCGACGAGCCCGGCCTTCAGCGCCTCGGTCACGACGCCCCCACCCATGAGGGCGACGTCCTTGTCGCCGGCGACCGCGCGTGCAGCGGCGACCGCGTCCTCGATACCGGTGCTGACGAAAGTCTGCCGCTCATTGACCTGCGGCGCCGGTCGATGGCTGAGCACGACCAGCGGGGCCGTCGGGTGCGGGGCGCCACCCTGCCCCCATCCGGAGTCGTCGTAGGTGTTGCGTCCGGCCAGGCTTGCTCCCACCCGTGCGGCGAGAGCGTCAAAGACACGGGCGCTGGGCTCGCTCAGCCGGAACCCGTCGAACACGTTGCTGGGGGCGTCCCCGTCGGAGTACCAGTCGAACAGCACTCCCCCGTCACCGAGACCGCGCCCGGCGCCGGGATCGCGCCCGGTGATGTACCCGTCGACCGACACCGACAACGCGCTCAAGACCTTGCTCATGTTCGCTTCCTTCCATGGGTTCCTTCAAGAGACGCCCGACCGTAGCACTTAGAGTTCCGTTAGGGAACCCCGAAGTGTTAGGTTGACCTCATGCAGCGCACGAACTTCGGCGAGATGGCGTGCTCGATCGCCCGCACTCTTGATGTCATCGGCGAACCCTGGTCGCCGCTGGTTCTGCGTGACGTGTGGGCCGGTGTCAACCGGTTCGAGCATCTTCAGGCCGACCTCGGCATCTCGCGCAAGGTCCTCACCGAGCGGCTGAACCACCTCGTCGAGCGCGGAGTGCTCGAGCGTAGGCCCTACGACAGTCGACCACGGTTCGAGTACGTCCTGACCGACAAGGGCGCCGAGCTCGTCGACCTGCTCATGGTCATGGTCGGCTGGGGCGACAAGTGGCTGGCGGGGGAGGCCGGCCCGCCGGTGCTGTACCGCCACCACACATGCGGCCAGATCAGCCATGTCGACCTACGCTGCGCACACTGCGGACAGCCGATGCACGCCCATGACGTCGAGTTGCTCCCCGGACCGGGCGCGGCGTCATGAGGTGAAGGCGACCTCGGCTATGGGCGCGGGTGGTTTCGAACCACCGACCTCTCGCGTGTGAAGGAGGACGAGGAGGAGGGGTGATCGGCGAGATGCCTGAAAACCGCCGCTTTCCTCGCCTCAGCATCACCGGCGATTCGTATGTATGAGTCCGTTTCTTGGGCACAGATCGAGGCTTGTGCCCAAACGGTCTGAAGGTGAAAGGCCCTGCGATCGGGGAGTGGTCGGGCTGCGCCGTCGCGAAACCGAGCCGGTGGCAACGCCTGAGCGGCTTCCGCCTCCACGTGTCATCACTCGGACTACGCCACAAACAGCCTAAAGCGTTACCCGAGAACGACGACGCCCACGAAACCCCGCCGGCCGGCGGGTAAGCCGCCAACAAGCCCGCAGGCGGACGAGCAGCACTGTGCATTGACAGCGAGGTGTCCCGTCGCGCCACGGTGACGGTGGGGTGACGCCGCAGTGAGACGATCGCATTCGTCGAGACTCGACCCCCGGAGACCCGATATGGCGAAGACCCGCAGAAGCGCAGGACGTAACGGCGGCGACGACGACAAGTCGCCGACCAAGGTGACCTACTCAGCAGCCGACCGCGAACTCGTGGTGATCGCCGCGCCGGACGCCGGCCTCCGTGGCGGAGACGAGGGTGTCAGCTCCGTCACCGGCACCGACATCGAACCGCTGGCCGCCCTGCTGAGCGACGCAGCTACGCGTCGAGCCCCTGTTCGGAGTGAGCGAAGACCGTCTAAGCCGGGACGCGGATAGGGCGGCGCTACCGGGCGCCCCCGATTTGTCGGTCTTCTACCGCGTCCGCGCCGACGACAAGCACCTTGACGAGCTTGCCCCGAAGATCGAGGAACTCCCCTTCGTGGCGAGCGCTTACGTGAAGCCGGGGCCCGAGCCTGCAGCGGCGACAGCAGTAGCCGACCCCAGCGCGGCGGGCATCGAGGCGCCGGCTACCGCGGACTTCACGGCCCGACAGGGCTACCTCGGCCCCGCCACCGCGGGAGTCGACGCGGTCTGGGCCCACACGCAGGCTGGCGGCAGCGGTGCCGGCGTCAGCATCATCGACGTCGAGGGCGCCTGGCAGCTCTCCCACGAGGATCTGCTCCAGAATCATTCGGGGGTCATCGCCGGCACGCCGACCCCAGACCTCGGCTGGCGAAACCACGGCACCGCTGTCTTCGGGGAGTTCGGCGGCGACCGCAATGCGTTCGGGATCGCTCGGCATCTGCCCCCGACGCGACGTCCGCGGCGTCTCGATCTTCGGAGGCGTGCGGCTCTGGCCGGCGCCGATCCGGCGCGGCGGCCGACCGCCTGCGGCCCGGCGACATCATCCTGATCGAGCTCCACCGCCCGGCCCGCGGCACAACTTCCGGTCGCGCCGACCAGCGCGGCTTCATCGCCATCGAGTGGTGGCCGGACGACTTCGCGGCGATCCGCTACGCGATCAGTCGCGGCGTGATCGTGGTCGAGGCCGCCGGCAACGGCGCCGAGGACCTGGACGACGCCCGTCTACGACACGCCGCCGGCCGGGCTTCCCGGCCGACTGGCGCAACCCCTTCAACGTCGCCAACCCGAATTCCGGCGCGGTCGTCGTCGGCGCCGGCGCCCCGCCGCCGGGTACTCACGGCCGAGACCACGGCCCGGACCGGTCGCGGCTGGACTTTTCGAACTACGGCCGCTGCGTCGACGCGCAGGGTTGGGGCCGCGAGGTCACGACCACGTGCGGCTACGGCGACCTCCAGGGCGGCGTCAGATGAGGACCTCTGGTACACCGACCGTTCAGCGGCACGTCGAGCGCCTCGCCGATCGTCGTCGGCGCGCTCGGCATGCATCCAGGGCATCCTCGCGGCGCCGAGGCATGGCCAAGCTGATGCCCGGCCAGGCGATCTCGAGCTGCTGCGCGCGACCGGCTCGCCGCAGATGGACGCCCCGGGCGACCGGCCACGCAACGGATCGGGAACCGGCCGGACATACGCGCGGCCCTCGCGGCATTGGCGCCGTCGTAATTTCGTCCGGCATCGCCACGCAGTACTGGAACGAGTGTCTGGCGTATCCGCCGGGCGACACCGCGAGCCTATGGCTGTTCGTCGACAACGCCTGGCGGCACTTCGACACCCCCGACAGGGCGTCCCTCGACCTCGTCCAGCGCGCCTTCCTCGGAAGCGGATCGCAGGTCCGGGTCTGGTACGCCGGCGACGTGGTCGCCGGGCTGGTCGTCGAGGGCTCCTGAGCGGACCCTCATGTCACCAACAAGAGGAGCGAACAGATGACCACCATCACCTCACCGCCGACGGGCAACGGAGGGGGGGCGCCGGGTACGACCGCTGAGCGGCCTACCAGCCCAGGAGCCGCCGGCTTCTCGGCTGGGCTGCCCGGAGCCGAGACGATCGCGGCAGTCCAGTCCGGGGTCGCTACCCAGTACTGGGACGAGTGTCTCCCGCTTCCCGCCGGCAGCACGGCCAGCCTGTGGCTGTTCGTGGACAGCGCCTGGCGGGCGCACGATAACGCCGCGGCCACGACTCGCGACATGGTCCAGCGCGCCTTTCTCGGCACGGGGAGCACGGTCCGGGTCTGGTACGACGGTGCAACGATCGTCGGGCTCGTCGTTTCGGGCTGAGCCCTGTCAGTGCAGGTGATTGTGACGATCGAGGTATCGAGGCGCCCGACGCGGCCGAGGCGATCGTCCACGACGCCGGCTCCACGCTGGTTCCACAGTACATGGGCGCCCACGAGGCCGTCACCGAGCGCTCGTTCATCGCGCAGATAGCGGATCGAGCGTCGGCGGAGCGGCTCGTGGACGCGCTGAAGGAGGTTGGTGAGGTCAAAGCGGCATACGTGAAGCCCGAAGACGAGCCCGCGGGTTGATGTCGCGAGAGGGAGTAGTCGAGATGGCAGCAATTGCCGAGCGGCGGCGCCGAATTCTCAGAGCGAGCTGGCTCGCCTCGACGGTCCTAGCAGCGGTGCTCCTGCTTTGGTCGCTGATAGCGGTTAACGACGCTCGAGGGCAGGTTCCGGAGCCCACAGTCAGCGTGCTTGGAGAAGCCACCCTCTCGGTGAATGCGGTCCCCAACGAGGATGAAGCGAGTGTTCCGCTCATCGTGGTTAACCAGGGTCCAGCGCCCGTCCAGATTGGAAGTATTACTTTCGAAGCGGCGAGCTGGATACCGGGCGCGTCCTCACCAGTGGTCCGTGACGCGGGGGTTCGGGTGGACGATTTCAGGCCTGACGGGCCGCTCCCCGCGGGGGCGACGCGGCTCGTCGTGATCCTGGCAGGGCTCAAACAGTTGACGAACGAACCGGTCGACGGGCAGTTGATTCTTTACAGCAAGAGCGGAGACGTGTTGGGCGCTCGATCGGTCTCCATTACCCCCGCATCGCAGCCATCGGCTAACTGGCCAGAGCTGTTCTTTTGGGTTGGGGCGGGACTGTTTGTCGCGCTGGCCGTGGCGTCGCTCATCACATTGGTTGCACATGCGCCTGGCCGGGACAAGGCTCTGAGGGCTTCCGCACCCGGCCCTGATTGGACTTGGGACGGTTGGGGCGGAAGGCTCGCGGCACTGAGCGGGCTTCTGGCCGTCGTACTCGGCGAGATTACTCTCCCCGCCATTCCCCGGGAAGTCAGCAAGAGCACGCTTACTCAGATGAACCTCATCTTTGTCGGCATGCTGGCTGTGGGTCCGTTCATCTTTTACGCCTTGCGTCGGCGAACGCCACCCGACGAGGTAGAGCTCGGCGACATGGAAGAGAAGGGGGTCTGGGGACGCAAGCCCATCCTTCTCTTGAGCTACGTGGTCACAGCCGTCGCCGTAACCGGCGAGATCGGTGCTCTCACGCTTCTCGGGTGGGAGATCACGAATGGCACCTGGCACATAGTCGTCCTAGTCATTGCCGCCATATTGACGCTTCTCACGTGGCGGTCCTTCTGGCTAGCGACTTACACGCAAGCGAAGCAGGATTGGGATGAGTCGGCGCAGACGGAACCGCTGCCAGGAGACGAGCCGTTGAAGAAAAAGCACGAGCCCATCCGGGTCACGAACGAGAAACCTTCCCCAGAATCACAGCCGGTGCCCACTTTCCAGCAGAAGGTCTCTTGACCGTCTCTGTTCTCTTGCTTGGGCCCGCGCCATGAACTAGATCCCACCGGAGTAGTGCCCGGTTTCGGGCATTTGAGGAGCCGGGACCCAACCCCTATTTGTTCCGCTGCATGGCGCAGCCGGGGAGCTGCGGCATCGCTCCTTCCACGCGAAAGCACAACTGACCCGATGTAGTGCTTCGATTCGGGACCTTAATTAGACCGACGCCGGCGTGCGCTGGGTCGAGCTCGTGCCCGCGCTGCCCGAGGAGCTCACGGTTCATCGCGCCAACGCCGGCAGCCCGGCGCCCGACCAGCTGGTCTTCCCCAGCGCCAGCGGCGAGCCCCACAGCCCGAGCAACGTCCGCAGCCGCACGATGGCGCGCTCGCTCAATGCGGCCCACGAGCTGCTCGCCGAACGGGATGAGACCCCGATCGGCGCCGGCCTGACCCCGCGGTCGCTACGACGGACGTTCGCCTCGCTGCTCTACGCACTCGGGCACGACACTGTCTGCGTGATGCAGCAGATGGGCCACACCGACCCCAAGCTGGCGCTGCGCATCTACGCCCAGGCGATGCGCCGCGGCGACGACGAGAAGGCCGCCCTGAGGGCCCTCGTCGAGGGCGCTGATTCGGCACAAATGGGCACAAATCGCTCGCAGAGCCGCAAAGACGATCGCCCGAGCCGCACGACCGCCACGAGAAAACCCCGCGGTAGCGGGGCTTCTTCCGATGGGCGCGGGTGGTTTCGAACCACCGACCTCTCGCGTGTGAAGCGAGCGCTCTCCCACTGAGCTACGCGCCCGGGAGAGGAGGTGAGTCTAGCTTCGGGTCGCGGGGTGGCGATACTGCCCGGCATCGAGGCGAGGCGGTACTCCTACGGTGAGCAGCGCGACCAGTTCGGCGAGCTCACGCTTCCCGCGGGAAGCGGGCCGTTCCCCGTTGTCGTGCTGCTCCACGGCGGCTTCTGGAGGGCTCGCTACGACCTGCGTCTCCAGGACGCGCTCGTGGCCGATCTGGCCGACCGGGGCTGGGCTGTCTGGAACCTCGAGTACCGCCGCCTCGGCTTTCGCAGCAAGGGCGGCTGGCCCGCCACGTTCGAGGATGTGGCGGCCGGCATCGACCGGCTCGGCCGACTCGACGAGGCGTTGGACACCGCGCGGATCTACGGGGTCGGCCACTCGGCGGGCGGCCATCTGGCTTTCTGGGCCGCCGCGCGGCGCGGCCTGCCCGCCGGGACCCCGGGCGCCGAGCCGAGCATCCGGCTGGCAGGCGCCGTGGCGCAGGCGGGCGTCGTCGACCTGCGCGAGGCCCACCGGCTTCACCTCTCGCGCGACGCCGCGCGCGCTTTGATGGGCGGACCACCGGGAAAGCTCCCGCAGCGCTACGACGCCGCGTCTCCGATCGAGCGCTTGCCGCTCAGGGTGCCGCAGCTGCTGGTTCACGGCGAGGCCGACGACATCGTGCCGCCCGCGATTGCCCAGCGCTACCACCAGCGGGCGTTGGAGGCGGGCGATCCGTGCGAGCTCGTCATGCTGCCCGGAGTGGGGCACATGGAGCATCTCGATCCGACCTCGAAGGCCTGGGCTCCGGTTACGAAATGGCTGGAGGACCAGCGATGACCGATCGCGGCGAGGCCGAGCGGCTCGACGCCGAGGACCCGCTCGCCGGCTTCCGCGAGCGCTTCGTGGTGGCCGACCCCGACACGATCTACCTGGACGGCAACTCGCTCGGCCGGCTTCCGATCGCCACCCGGGAGCGGCTCGCAACGCTGGTCGAACAGTGGGGCTCCGAGCTGGTGGGCGCCTGGGAGGAGTGGATCGAGCTGCCGCAGCGGGTGGGGGACCTCGTCGGCCGTGCGGTGCTCGGGGCCCAGCCGGGCGAGACGATCATCTCGGACTCCACGACCGTCAATCTCTACAAGCTCGCCGGAGCGCTTGCCGAGTCCCGCCCGGGGGCGATCCTCGTGCCGCGTGGAGATTTCCCGACCGACCGCTATGTGCTCGATGGCCTCGCGCGAACAACGGGGCGCGAGCTCCACCAGTTCGACTCCGATCCGGTGGAGGGCCCGCTGGCCGGCGACGTGGAACGGGCCTGCGCGGAGGCCGGCGAGGTGGCAGTCGTCGTCCTGTCGCACGTGCACTACCGCTCGGGTGCTCTCGCCGACACTTCCGCGGTCGAGGAGGCCGTAACCGCCCCCGTGATCTGGGACCTGAGCCATTCCGCCGGCGTCGCCCGGCCCGGCGGGATCGGGTTCGCGGTGGGGTGCACCTACAAGTACCTGAACGGCGGCCCGGGGTCGCCCTCCTTCCTATACGTGCGCGAGGACCTGCAGCCCGGCCTGCGCGCTCCCGTCCAGGGCTGGTTCGGTCAGAGGGACCAGTTCGACATGGAGCGCGACTACGACCCTCTCCCGGGGGTCCAGGGCTTCGTCACCGGTACCCCGAACATCCCCGCGCTGGTGGCGATCGAGGAGGGCGCTCTGCTGACCGACGAGGCCGGGATCGACCGCCTGCGCGCGAAGGCCGAGAGGCTCACCGGCTATCTGGTCGATCTTCATGACGACTGGCTGCAACCGCTGGGGTTTGAGCTCGGCAGCCCACGCGACTCCGGACGCCGCGGCGGCCACGTGAGCCTCCGCCACCCCGAGGCCTGGCCGATCTGCCGTGCGCTGATCGACGTCGAGAAGGTCATCCCCGACTTTCGCGGGCCGGACTCGCTGCGGCTTGGGCTGCCGCCGCTCTACACCCGCTTCGTCGATGTGCACGACGCGCTCGACCGGGTGCGAGGCCTGGTCGAGAGCGGGCGCCACCGCGACGTGAGCAGCACCCGCCGCAGGGTCACCTAGAGAGCGATGATCGCGTCGATCTCCACGTCGGCGCCCTTGGGCAGCGCGGCCACGCCCACGGCCACCCGGGCGGGCGGGTCGTCGCCTTCGAAGAACGTCGCGTAGACCTCGTTCACGCGGGCGAAGTCGCCCATGTCGGTGAGGTAGACGGTGCAGCGCACCGCCTGGCTGAGGGAGGCTCCGGCGGCTTCGCACACGGCCGAGAGGTTCTCCAGGCAGCGCCGGGCCTGGCCCTCCACGTCGCTCTTGACGATCTCTCCGGTCGAGGGGTCGAGCGGAATCTGGCCCGAGCAGAACAGGAGCGAACCGGTCCGGATCGCCTGGCTGTACGGGCCGATCGCCGCGGGGGCTTGGTCGGTGGATACCGGCGTGCGCAGGGCCATCGTTGCTCCTCTCGTCGGGTGGGAGCGCCAGACTAGTCGCGTGGCGTGTCCGAAACCCGGGTAACGCCGCTCTCAGTGTCCTCGGGAGACGACAGCAGGTGTGCCCTGGTGACCGGCGCTGCCGGAGGGATCGGCCGCGCGATCGGCGCGCGCCTGGAACGCGATGGGTTCAACGTGGTGGCCGCTGACCTGGAGCCGGACGACACCGCGCCGGGGCTTCCTGTGGCGTGTGACCTGACCACCGCCCAGGGCAACCGCGCGGCGGTGCAGGCCGCGCTCGACGAGTTCGGCCGCCTCGATGTGGTGGTGCCCAACGCCGGCGTCCAGCACGTCGCCCCCATCGAGGAGTTCCCCGAGGAGCGCTGGAACCAGCTCATCGCGCTGCTGCTCACCAGCCCGTTCCTCCTCGCCAAGTACGCCTGGCCCGCGCTCGCCGAGAGCGGCACCGGGGCCTACGTGGTGGTGGCCTCCGCCCATGGGCTGGTCGCGTCTCCTCACAAGGCGGCCTACGTGGCGGCAAAGCACGGAGTGCTGGGCCTGGTCAAGACACTTGCACTCGAGGGCGCCGAGCGCGGGATCACCACCACCGCCGTCTGCCCGGGGTTCGTGCGTACTCCTCTTGTGGAGAACCAGATGGCCGGTCAGGCGCGCGCCAACGACATGCCGGAGGAGCGCGTGCTCGAAGACGTGATCCTCGCCCCGCACGCGATCAAGCGTCTGATCGAGCCCGAAGAGGTGGCCGCGCTGGTCGCGTTCGTCGCCGGCCCGGAGGGAAAGGCCTTCACCGGGGCGGCTCTGCCGATGGACCTGGGCTGGACGGCCAGGTAGACAACGCATGTGACTCGCACGTTCACGGTCATCAAGCGCACGCTCATCTCGTTCTACGACGACCAGATGACGCAGCACGCGGCGGCACTCACCTACTACTCGCTGATGTCGTTGTTTCCCACCGCCCTGCTGGGTCTGTCCCTGCTCGGCCTGCTCGGCCAGTACCCCGAGACCTACAACGCGATCATCAACTACCTGGAGGAAGTGGCGCCGGCGTCGGTGGTGGGGCCACTCGACGACTCGCTGCGTACTGCGCTCCAGAACAGGGGCACGGCCACCACCACGCTCGTCATCAGCGTGATCGTCGCGTTCTACGGCACCACCGGTGCACTCGAGGCGGCGCGGCGGGCGCTCAACGTCGTGTTCGAGGTCGAGAACGGGCGCGGCTTCTTTCATCGCAAGGCGGTGGACATCGTCTCCACGGTGGTGCTGATGATCCTTGTGATCGCCACGCTGATCTTCACCTTCGTCGGCGGCGGCTTCGCCGACGACATCTTCGGCTTCATCGGCCTCGGCGAAACAGCCGCCCAGATCTGGAGCCTCGTTCGCTGGCCGGCGGCGGTGGCGATGGCGATGCTCGTCTTCGCGCTCGTGTACTACGTGACCCCCGACCTCAAGCAGCGCTCCTTCCGCTGGCTGACGCCGGGTGCCGTCGTGGGGGTCGTGATCTGGCTGCTCGCCTCGTACGGCCTCTCGACCTACGTGTCGCGGATCGGCGACGCGGGCGCCGTGTACGGCACTTTCACCGCTGCCATCGTGCTCCTCCTCTGGCTGTGGCTGACCAACGTCGCGCTCCTGATCGGCGCCGAGCTCAATGCCGAGATCGAGCGCGAGAAGGAAGTGGCCGAGGGAGTGCCGCTCACCCAGACGCTCAACCGCCCCGAGCTCGGAGGCTGAGCTGGTGGCGTGGCCAAGCCGATAGCCGCTAGCCTTGGTGGTGGACCGTGCTAGGCGGGGAGGTAGCGGTGCCCTGTCACCCGCAAGCCGCTCTAGCGGGGCTGAATTCCCAACCGAGGGACTTCGGCTCTCGGGGTCAGTACGCCGGACTGAGGCGTTGATGGCCGGGTCCCGCGCGGCGGACGCTCGCGAACCAGGTCAGATCCGGGAGGAAGCAGCCTTAAGCGATACCGTCCGTGCGCCGCGGATCCGCCTGGCCGGAGCCGAAGATCGGCGGGCACGCCCGAGAACCGGTTTCGAGGAAGGGTGCACGGTCCACTTTCCCAATGGCCGAGGCTGAAAATCTACGGCTGGCCCGCACCCTCATGGAGCGCTGGAACGCCGGCGACGTTGAGCGCGTCGTCGAGCTCTACACCGAGGACGCGACGATGATCGCCGGGCCAGATTGGCCGGACCAGGCGGAGTTCCACGGCCATGACGGTGTGCGAGCCAACATCGAGCAGTGGCAGGGCGTCTGGGACTCGAGCGAGATCGAAGCCGAGCGCGTCGAGGCGTACGGCGACCGGGTGGTGGCCAGCGGGGCCTGGCTCACGCGCGGGCGCGCGAGTGGGGTCGAGGGGCGTATGCCGTTCGTAATCCTGCTGACGCTTCGAGGTGGGAAGATCGCCACCCTTGAGTGGTTCACAGACCACACCGAGGCCGTCGCCGCCGCGCTCGAACGCTGACCTGGACGCCCTGCGGTCTGTCGAGCGGCGCGTTCTCTGGCTCGCGACCGCGATCGTCCACCACGCCAATCGCGTGCGTGAGAACCGCTCGGGAGTGAAGGTCGGGGGCCATCAGGCTTCGTCGGCTTCGATGGTGTCGCTGATGACCGCGCTGTGGTTCTCCGAGCTGCGCGCGGAGGACCGGGTGTCGGTCAAGCCGCACGCCTCGCCGGTGCTGCACGCGATCAACTACCTGCTTGGCCGCCTCGACGAGCGCTACCTGGAGACCCTGCGCGACTTCGGGGGGCTGCAGAGCTATCCGTCGCGGACCAAGGACCCCGATCCGGTGGACTACTCGACCGGCTCGGTGGGCATCGGCGCCACCGCGCCGGTGTGGGGGGCGATCGCGCGCCGGTATCTGGAGGCGCACCGCTTCGAGGCCCCGCCGATGGGGCGTCAGATCGCCCTGCTCGGCGATGCCGAGCTGGACGAGGGCGCGGTGTGGGAGGCGATCGCCGACCCGTGGGTGGCGCGTTTGGGTGAGGTCCTGTGGGTGGTGGATCTCAATCGCCAGTCGCTCGACCGGGTGGTGCCAGACATCGCGTTCGGCCGCCTGGCCGGGATGTTCGAGGCAGCCGGCTGGCAGGTCATCACGGTCAAGTACGGCGAGCGGCTGGAGGGGCTGTTCGGGCGCGCCGGGGGCGACGAGCTGCGCCGGCGTATCGACGAGATGCCCAACGAGGAGTACCAACGCCTGCTGCGCGCCGAGCCGGCGGAGCTGCGCGAGCGGCTGCCGGGCGGCGGGCACCGACTCGCGCGGCTGGTGGCCGAGCTCGACGACGACGAGCTGCGCGCGGGCTTTCGCGACCTCGGGGGGCACGATCTCGGGAAGCTGATCGAGGCCTATCGCGCCGTCGAGCACGACCGGCCGACGGTGGTGTTCGCGTACACGATCAAGGGCTGGTCGCTGCCGATCGAGGGGCACCCGGAGAACCACTCGGCGCTCCTGACCCACGAGCAGTACGCCGAGCTGGCCGGGCACCTGGGGGCGAACCAAGCGAGTCCGTGGGAGCGCTTCGATCCCTCTACCGAGGAGGCAGAGCTGTGCGCCGCCGCGGCCGGTGCGCTGGCCCGTGAGGAGCCGCCGCCACACGGGCCCGTGGCGGTGCCGCCGAGCCTGGGTCGGACCCACCGCGGCGCGGCCTCCACACAGCAGGCCTTTGGGCGCTTCTTCGTCGACCTTGGCCATGAGGCCCCCGAGGTGGCGGAGCGGGTGGTCACCGTCAGCCCGGACGTGGCGAGCTCCACCAACCTCGGCGGGTGGATCAACAAGTCGGGCATCTGGTCGGTGGGCGAGCGCAGGGACTGGTTCGCCGATGACCCGCAAACGCTCGTCCACTGGCACGAGACCACCGCCGGGCGCCACATTGAGCTGGGTATTGCGGAGACCAACCTCGTGGGGCTCCTCGGCGAGCTGGGCGCGACGTGGAGCCGCCACGGACAGCCGTTGCTCCCGATCGGAACGATCTACGACCCGTTCGTGGGCCGTGCCCTGGAGCCGTGGTCCTTCGGGATCTACGCGGGCGGCCAGTCGATCCTGGTGGGCACGCCGAGCGGGGTCACGCTGGCGCCCGAGGGCGGGGCGCACCAGTCGATCGTCACGCCCTCGATCGGAATCGGCCAGCCCGGCTGCACGTTCTGGGAGCCGGCCTTCGGGCAGGACCTCGAGTGGACGCTGCTGCACGCGCTTTCCCGTCTTGGGCGCCCGGGAGGCGAGTCGGCCTACTTCCGGCTTTCGACACGTCCGATCGACCAGGCCCTGAGCGGGGCGGTCGACCGCGACCTGGTGGTGGCGGGCGGCTATCCGCTCCGCCGCGCTCACGGCCGGCCCCGGCTGACGCTCGTCGGCATGGGCGCGGTGATCCCCGAGGTGCTCGAGGCCGCTGATGCACTGGACGGAGACGTCGACGTGATCTGCGTGACCAGCGCCGATCTGCTGTTCCGCGCGTTCCGTGGGCGAGCCGGACTGGGCGACCATCCCGCGACGATCCTCGACGAGCTGCTGCCGTCCGAACGCGCTGCGCCGATGGTCACCGTGCTCGATGGCGATCCCAACGCCCTGGCATTCCTTGCCTCGGTCAACGCCGTACGCGCTCACGCCGCTCGGGGTCACGCAGTTCGGCCAATCAGGCGATCTCGAGGACGTGTACCGCCACCACGAGATCGACGCCGAGACTGTGATCGGCGCGGCGCTGGACCTGCTCTAGGGCACTAGGTCGTCTTGACCACGAAGACCGAGCAGCCCGCCTTGTGGGTCACGCTGTTCGGGACGCTTCCGAGCACCCGGCGCTGCATCCCCTTGTTGCCGATCACCAGCACGTCGGCCCTGCAGCGCTCGGCAAGGCGGACCAGTACGTCAGCCGGGTCGCCCTCCTCCATGAGGGTCGTGCAGTCGAGCCCGTCGCGGCGCAGCTCCTCCGCTGCCTGCGTGAGTTGCTCGGTCAACCGCGCCACCGGGCTGAAGCTCCATTGGATCTCGCGCGAGGACCCGCTCAGGTCGCGAGGCGGCGCGCCCGACTCGCTGTACGCACTCAGGAGGACGAGCCTGGCCTCGTAGCGCAGAGCCAGATCGGCGGCCGCCTTGACGGCCTCGCTCGCAGTCGAAGAGCCGTCGGTGCCCACCGCCACTGTGGAGATCATGCGGCCGAGTATCCCGTACCGGGCGTAGTGTCCGCAGCGTGATGCGCTTACCGGTGCTCGCGGGCCTGGCGATGCTTCTGGTTCTGGCGGTTACGGACGCCGCGTCAGCGTGCAGCTGCGTCTACGAGCCGCCGAGGAAGAAGCTCCGCATGGCCGACGGCGTGGTGGTCGCTCGGCTCCTGAGAGGTGCAGGCCGCGAGGGCTGTTCTCGACGCGTCCGCGCTACATCTACCGCACCGGGCGCGTGTACAAGGGCAAGGCGCGGCTGAAACGCGGACGCCGCCTCCTGGTGGTCAGCGCTCGCGACAGCGCCGCCTGTGGCCTGTACAGCGACATCGGCGTCCTGACCGGCCTCTTCCTGTCCTGGGACGAAGGGCGCGTGGCGCGGCAGCTCCTGCAGCGAGGTCGAGCCCCGCGCAGATGCGAACGGTGAGGCGCTCCGCGTGCCACCGCAGCCTGTCGCTAGAGGCCTTCGCGGGACCGGCGGATCAGTCATCTAGCATGGGGCGACCGATGCTCTCCCTGTACCGCCGTCACCGCCCGCGCACCTTCGACTCGGTGGTCGGCCAGGAGCACATCGTCAGGACGTTGCGCAACGCGATCGAGCTGGACAAGGTGCACCACGCCTACCTGTTCGTCGGGTCGCGCGGCACCGGCAAGACCTCCATGGCCAAGCTGCTGGCCTGCGCCCTCAACGCCCAGGGCGGCCCGAGCGCGGACTTCGATCCGCAGACCGACGAGTCCCGGGCAATCCTCGCCGGCACCTCGCTCGACGTGGTCGAGATGGACGCCGCCTCCAACAACTCGGTGGACGACATCCGCGAGCTGCGCGAGAACGTCGCGCTGGCGCCGATGCAGGGTCACCGGCGCGTGTACATCCTCGACGAGGCGCACATGCTGTCCAGCGCGGCCTGGAACGCCTTCCTCAAGACGCTCGAGGAGCCGCCCGCGCACGTGGTCTTCGTGCTGGCCACCACCGAGGCGCACAAGGTGCCGGCCACGATCGTGGACCGCTGCCACCGCTTCGACTTCCAGCGCCCCTCCCTCGAGCAGATCGCCGGTGTGCTGCGCCGGGTGGCCGCCGAGGAGGACATCGAGATTCCCGACCCGGCCGTGGGGATGCTCGCCCGGGCGGCAACCGGCTCATTCCGCGACGCGCTGGGAACCCTCGAGCAGCTCGTCACCTACGGCGGCAGCGAGGTCAAGCTCGAGGACGTTCTCGACATCCTCGGTGTGGCCGATGCCGAGCTCGTGCTGGAGATCGCCGATGCGCTCGCTACCCACGACCCCAAGGCGGCGCTCCTGGGCGTTCAGAAGCTGTCGGACTCGGGTCGGGACTACACCCAATTCATGCGCGACCTCTCCGCGCACCTGCGCCACCTGTTCGTGATCCAGACCCTGGGCGAGGTGCCGGACTCCTTCTCGGTCACGGCCGAGCACACCGACCGTCTGGCGTCGCAGGCAGAGCGCTTCTCGCAGGGGGAGATCCTGCGCGCGATCGACTTCCTGGCGGCCGCCATCGCGGCGGTCAAGGACGGCTCGGAGCCGCGCATCCAGCTCGAGATGGCCCTGCTCAAGGCCACCCAGCCGCAGGCCGACCTCTCCCTCCAGGCTCTGATCTACAGGATCGAGCAGCTCGAGGGGCGGATGGAGGGTGCCGCGCCCGCGCCGGCAAGGCACGAGCAGGAGCCCCCGCAGGCACCGGCCACGACCGCGGCGCCGCGGGCCGCCGCCGGCCCCTCGGCCGCAGTGGCGATCGAGCCGCAGGCCGAACAGGCGCCCCAGGCCGTGGGCGCCGTGGAGCTCGACCAGCTCAAGGCCCTGTGGCCGGCGGTGGCCGAGGCCGTGACCCGCGACAACGGGATGCTCGGCGCCGCCATCGGCGCTGCTGCGCCGATCGCGGTGGAGGCCGACCGCCTGACAATCGCCTTCCCCACCGACGCCGCTTTCGTCAAGAAGAAGGCTGAGGCCAACCGCGACCTGGTGATCGCCGCCGTGCGCGGGCTCACCGGCCACTCGCTAGCGCTTGCCTTCGAGCTGTCAGACGAAGCCGCCCCGCCCGGGCCGGCCACGCTCGACCAAGACCAGCTCATCGCACGCCTGCGCGCGGAGTTCGCCGCGGAGGAGGTCTTCGATGATCCCGACGAGGAGAAGGACCGATAGCCATGGGTCAGCCCAACCTCAACCAGATGATGAAGCAGGTCCAGAAGATGCAGGCCGACATGGCCAAGGCCCAGGAGGAGCTCGCCAATGAGGTGGTGGAGGCGAGCGCCGGCGGAGGCATGGTCACGGTCAAGATCAGCGGCGACCTGCAGCTCAAGGAGCTGACGATCGACCCCGAGGCGGTCGACCCCGAGGACGTCGACATGCTCCAGGACATGGTCCAGGCCGCCGTCAACGAGGGCATCCGCGCCGCTCAGGAGCTGGCCGCCTCGAAGATGAATGCCGCCACGGGAGGCCTGGGCGGCGCCGGCGGGCTGGGAGGCCTGGGGCTGCCCGGCCTCTAGCTCTCGATGACGTGCCGTGTGAGCGACGCGGCGATCTCCGCCACCTCGAGCTCGCCGGCCGCCACGGCCACGACGAGACGCTCCGCCTCGTCGAGGGTGTAGGCCAGGTCGCGGCCGTTCAGCAGGCAGAACACGCGGGTGGCGGACCAGGCAAGCCGCTTGTTGCCGTCCGCCAGGGCGTGATTGCGGGCGAGCGAATGCATCAGCGCCGCAGCTTGCTCCGCGAAGGTCGGATAGGCGGGCTCGCCGAGGACGGTGCTCTGGGGCCGTGCTGCTGCCGAGGCCAGGAGTCCCCGGTCACGCACGACCACCTGGCCTCCGATCACGGCGCTGGCGATCTCGAGGAGATCCGCGACGCTCAGGTACTCGACTCGCGGCTCGCCGTCAGTCACCGGCCGAGCCGGTCGAGGAGCTCCGCATCCTCGCTGCGAACCTTCTCAATGGCGGCGCTCAGCCGCTCGGGACGGGCCGTGACGTACTCGGCGATTGCCGAACGGGCGACCTCCTGCATGGAGCGCCCCTCCTCCGCTGCCTTCCGGCGCAGCGCGTCGGCTTCGCTGTCGCTCAGACGCAGATTCATGGCCATCGCGTGATGGTACCGCCTCGGTACCACTGGTTCAGAGCGTGTTGCTCGTAGCCCGTGCGACCCAGGCCCGACCGCGCCCGGAGCTACCCTTGACGACCCTTGTTCGCGGCTCCTGTCAATCGCCTGATCACCGAGCTGGCCCGCCTGCCGGGCATCGGCCAGCGCACTGCCCAGCGCCTGGCCTTTCACATCCTGAGCGCGTCGGAGGAGGAGGCGCTCGCGCTGGCCGATTCGATCCGGGAGGTCAAGGCCACCGTCGGCCATTGCGAGGTCTGCTTCAACCTCGCCACCGAGGCCACCTGCCGCATCTGCCAGGACGAGCGCCGGGAGGCAACCACCATCTGCGTGGTCGAGCAGCCGAGCGACGTGATCCCGCTCGAGCGCTCGGGCGAGTGGGGCGGTCGCTACCACGTGCTCGGCGGGGCGCTCTCGCCGATCGACGGGATCGACCCCGAGGATCTGCACGTGGCCGAGCTGCTCGGGCGCGTGGACAACGGCGCGGGGGTACGGGAGGTGGTGATCGCCACCAACGCCACCACCACCGGTGAGGCCACGGCCCTCTATCTTGCCGACGCGCTGCGTGAGCGCTCGCCCGACGTCGTCGTGACCCGGCTGGCCAGCGGGCTGCCGGTGGGCTCGGACCTCGAGTACGCGGACGAGATCACCCTCGGCCGCGCGTTGCGCGGTCGCCAAGCGCTGTAGCCAGGCGTAGGATCGGCCGCATGGCCACTCGCCTGGTCCGCGCCGCCTGTCCGCACGACTGCCCGGACACGTGCGCGATGCACGTGACCGTGGAGGACGGGCGCGCCACCAAGGTCGCCGGCGACCCCGATCACCCGATCACGGTGGGCTTCCTGTGCGGCAAGGTCTCGAACTACCTCGATCGCGTCTACTCAAACGAGCGCATCCTGCACCCGCTCGTCCGTGAGGGGGCGAGGGGAGAGCTTTCGGCGGGCGAGCTGGGACGAGGCGCTCGACCGCGTGGCGGAGGGTCTGCGCGCGGCGCACGACCGGCACGGCGGCGAGTCGATCCTGCCCTACTCGTACGCGGGCACCCAGGGCCTGATCCAGGGCAACACGATGAGCGCACGTGTGATGAACGCCCTCGGGGCGACCGACCTCGAGCGCACGATCTGCGCCAGCGCCGGGCTCGCGGGAACGACGATGGCCCATGGCTTCTCGCCCGAGGTCGATCCCGAGGAGTGGCCCAGCGCCCGCTACGTGATCGTCTGGGGCTGGAACCCGATGTCCACGGCGCCGCACCTGTGGCGCAAGCTCTTGGACGCCCGCAAGGCGGGGGCGAAGCTCGTTGTGGTCGACCCGTTCCGCAGCCGCACGGCGCGCGTCGCCGACGAGCACCTTCGTCCCTTGCCCGGCACGGACGCCGCGCTGGCCATGGGGATGATGCGCGCGATCGTCGACGCCGGCCTCCAGGACGAGGAGTGGTGCCGCCGTCATGCCGAGGGCTACGACGAGCTGCTGGGCGAGCTTGGCGGCTTCCCGGTGGAGCGGGCAGCTGCGATAACGGGGGTCGACGCCGAGACGATCGCCCGGGTGGGACGCGAGTTCGCCGAGACCCGGCCAGCGCTGCTGCGGCTGGGGGTCGGTGCCCAGCGCCACCTCGGCGCGCCCGTCGCCTACGCGACGCTTGCATCGCTGCCCGCCCTCACCGGAGCTTGGCGCGACCGCGGCGGCGGCTGCTCCTACATCCCCACCGCCACGGATGGCGCGCGTTAGCTCGGCGCCGCTCAGGCGACAGGATCTGCGGCCGCAGCCCGTGCGCAGGATCAACATGGCCCAGGTGGGCCGGGCGCTCACCGACCCGGAGCTCGACCCGCCGGTGAAGGCGTTCGTGTGCTGGAACTCCAACCCCGCGGCGATCGCGCCCGATCAGGAGCAGGTGCTCGCCGGGCTGGCGCGTGACGACCTGTTCACGGTGGTGCTCGAGCAGTTCATGACCGACACCGCCGCCTACGCCGACGTGGTGCTGCCGGCCACCACCCAGCTCGAGCATCTCGACGTGATCGGCTCGTGGGGCCACCACTACCTCACCTGGTCAGAGCCCGCGATCGAGCCGCTCGGGGAGGCCAAGCCGAACACCGAGACCTTCCGCCTGATCGCGGAACGGCTGGGGCTCACGGAACCGTGCTTCACCGACACCGACGAGGAGCTCGTCGATCAGCTGCTCCAGGGCTTCGAGGAGGACGGCCTGCGCGAGCGCGGCTGGCAGAAGATCGACCTCGGCCAGGGGCCCGTGCCCCACGCCGACGGAGGCTTCGGAACGCAATCGGGCAAGGTCACGCTGCACGCCGTCTACGAGCCTCCGGCCGAGGTGACGGACACCGAACTGGCCGAGCGCTTCCCGCTCGCGCTGATCACGCCCAAGACCCACCTCTTCCTCAACTCGACCTTCGCCAACCAACAGCGCCAGCACGCCGCCCAGCCAGAGCCGGAGCTGGTGGTCCATCCCGCCGACGCCGCGCCGCGCGGGATCGCGGACGGCGGCGAGGTGCGGGTGTGGAACGAGCGTGGCTCCTTCTCCTGCACCGCGCGCGTCTCCGACGACGCCACGCCTGGCGTGCTGGTGGCCCCGATGGGCTGGTGGAACGGCGACTACCGAGGGGGCCGCAGCGCGCAGGCCACGACGTCGCAGGTTCTCACCGAGACGGCACACGCGCCGACCTTCAACGACAACCGCGTGGAGGCCGAAGCGCTGGTAGACGTTCAGCGGATCACCCGGTAGTCGCGCTTGGCGATCAGGATGCGCTCCACGGCGCGGTCGAGTCGAGCGCGTGAGATGCGCCCGCTGCGGACGGCGCGCAGAACCGCGGCGTACGCGGCCCGCTGGTCGCCGGCGGGCCCCGAGATGAACACCATGTCCGTGCCCGCCCTCACGGCCTCCACCGCCGCGGCGGGCACGGATGTCAACGCGGTGATGGCGGGGTCGCTCAGGTCGTCGCTGATGGCCACGCCGTCGAAGCCGAGCTCGTCCCGCAGCAGGTCCTTCGCCACCTTCGGGGAGAGCGAAGCGGGCACGGTGAAGTCGCTGAACGGGTACAGCGCGTTGCTCAGCACCACGCCCGGGACGCCCGCGTCGATGGCGGCCTTGAACGGGATCAGGTCCCGCTCGCGGAGCTCCGGGAGGCCCAGGCCCACGCTGGCGGGCCCGTCCTGGGTCGACTGGTCGGCCGAGCCCAGCCCCGGCAGGTGCTTGGCCGCGCTGAACATGCGCGCGCTCTCGTAGGCGCGCACTGTGGCCCTGGCGTAGGCGGCCACCTCCTCGGCGTCGTCGGAGTAGACGCGCGCGCCGAGGGCGGAGCCGCTCTCGAGGCCCACGTCGAGCGTGGGTCCGAGTACCCCGGTCAGGTTGAGCCCGCGCAGGGTGCGCGCCGACTGGAGGGTCTGCCGGGCCGCCTCGCGGGGCGAGGGCAGGTCGGCGGGCGCCTCCGCCGGCGGGATGTCGGGGAGAGAGTTGAACTCGCCTCCCTCTTGGATCGTCATCACGAAGGGAGGCACGCCGCCCCGGCCCACCGCTCTCAGCTCGCCGGCCAGCGCGCGCAGGGCGTCGGCGCCGGCGTAGTTGGGCCCGGCGACGACGAAGCCGCCCGGGCTGAGGCGCTCCGCGGCTCCGGAAGGCCTCGGCGCTCGAGTCCCGTCCTGTGAACCCGTACAGGAACAGCTGACCGACCTTGCGCCGAAGCGACAGTCGGGCGAGTCGCGCGGACACTCCTCGGGGAACGTCCGATGAAGAGGCGGCGGCACCGGCGGCGGGCGGGATGATGCGGGCGAGGAAGGAGACCCGGTTCTGAGGCTCGGCTCGTCCGGCTCGTCTGGTGTCCGCGGCCGGAGCGACTTCGTCGCCCTGACCTGAGCCGAGCACCACGCCGAGCGCGCCGGCGCCGAGGGCCAGCAGCGCGAGCGCAGCCAGCGCAAGGTTTCGCCACCGCGGGTCCGCGAGCACGGCCGGAACGGTAATAGCCGCGGCTATCTTTCGTCGCCATGCCCTCCCCGGCGGCCGACACCGTGGTCATGAAGTTCGGCGGCACGTCCGTGGCGGATGCCGAGCGGATCCAGCGCGCGGCCCGGCGCATCGTGACGAGCGCCGAGGAAGGCAACAGCGTGGTCGCCGTCCTGTCCGCGCGCGGCAAGCACACGGACGAGTTGGTCTCGCTTGCGCACGAGGTCTCTCCGCGACCCCACCCCCGCGAGATGGACATGCTGCTCTCCACCGGCGAGCGCGTGTCGTGCGCCCTGGCGGCGATGGTCATCAACGACCTCGGCCACGAGGCGATCTCGCTCACGGGCTCTCAGGCCGGCATCGTCACCGACTCCGGGCATACCAAGGCGCGCATCCTCGAGGTCAAGGCGCACCGGATTCGCGAGGCGCTCGTCAGCGGCAAGATCGTGCTGGTGGCGGGCTTCCAGGGCGTGTCGCAGGAATCGCTCGACGTGACCACGCTCGGGCGCGGCGGCTCGGACACCACCGCGGTGGCCCTCGCCGCGGCCCTCGGCGCGCACGTGTGTGAGATCTACACCGACGTCGCGGGCGTGTTCAGCGCCGATCCGCGGCTGGTGCCGGGCGCGCGCAAGCTGCCGGTGCTGACCTTCGAGGAGATGCTCGAGATGTCGGCGAGCGGCGCCGGCGTGCTGCAGCTGCGCTCGGTCGAGTACGCGCGTAACCACGGCGTCACGATCCACTGCCGATCGAGCTTCGAGGACGGACCCGGTACCGTGATTCAGGACGAGGAGCAGACCGTGGAACGACCGCTCGTGACAGCCGTGACTCACTCCACCGCCGAGGCGCGGATCACCCTCACCGGGCTGCCCGACGTGCCCGGAATCGCCGGCCGCGTGCTCACCACGCTCGCCGAGGCGAACATCAACGTCGACATGATCATCCAGAACGAGCCGGAGTCGGAGGGCCACGGGGCCGACATGTCGTTCACCGTCCCGCGCGACGACCTCGAGGTGGCGCGCGGCTCCCTCGAAGCGCTCAAGGACGAGCTCGGCTTCGGGGCGATCGCGACCGACCCGCGCATGGGCAAGGTGTCCGTGGTGGGGGCCGGCATGAAGAGTCATCCCGGCGTCGCGGCCAAGACCTTCACCGTGCTGGGCGAGGCCGACGTGAACATCGAGATGATCTCCACGTCACCGATCAAGATCTCCTGTGTCGTCAGGGAGGAGCACGTGGACGAGGCGGTGCGCCGCCTTCACACCGCGTTCGGGCTGGGTGCGGACGCGGTGCTGCCCGAAGACGTGACGGGCGTGCATCGCCCGAAGGTGGCTTAGGTCATGCGCGTCGCCGTCGTGGGCGCCACCGGCGCCGTGGGCACCACGATGCTCGACGTTCTGCGCGAGCGTTCGTTCCCGGCTGACGAGGTCGTGCCGTTCGCGTCCGAGCGGTCGGCCGGGCGCTCGATCCCGTGGGGCGACGAGAGCCTCACCGTCGTCGCGCTGAGCGACGACTCGATCCGCGACTTCGACATCGCCCTGTTCTCGGCCGGCTCCGGCGTGAGCGCCGAGTGGGCGCCTCGCTTTGCCGATGCCGGTGCCGTGGTGGTCGACAACTCGTCTCAGTGGCGCATGGAGGAGCACGTGCCGCTGGTGGTCTCCGAGGTCAACCCCGACGCGCTGGACGGCCACCAGGGGATCGTGGCCAACCCCAACTGCACAACGATGCAGACCGTCGTGGCCCTCGGGCCGATCCTCCGTGAGGTGGGCATCGAGCGGGTGGTGATGTCGAGCTACCAGGCAGTGTCCGGCACGGGCCAGAAGGCCGTCGAGGAGCTGCAAGGCCAGGCCGAGGCCGTGATCGCGGCCAAGGAGTTGCCTGCGCCCACGGTGTATCCGCACCAGATCGCCTTCAACGTCCTTCCGCAGGTCGAGACCTTCAAGGACGGAGACGACTACACCACCGAGGAGCGCAAGTGCATGCGCGAGACTCGCAAGATCCTCGGAGCCGACGACGTGGGCGTGTCGGCCACCTGCGCGCGGGTGCCGGTATTCACCGGCCACTCGGTGTCGGCCAACGTGCAGACACGCTCGCCGCTGTCGAACCCGAGGAATGCCGCGAGCTGCTGGCGGCGCGCGCCGGGCCTGATCGTGATCGACGACCCGGCCAACGGCCTGTACCCGACGGCCCTGGACGCGGCGGGCCGCGACGACGTCCTGGTGGGCCGCATACGCCGCGACCCGTCGCACGAGCGCTGCCTCAACCTCTGGATCGTAGGCAACAACCTGCGCAAGGGAGCGGCCACCAACGCGGTGCAGGTGGCCGAGCTGCTGAACGTGCGCGGGCTGCTGCGCGCGGCGTCGGCCGCCTAGATCGGCCTAAGCCGGCCTGAACCCCGCGTGCGACCGGCCCCTTACGGCGCATCGTCCCCACGAGCACTCGTTTGTCAACTGATCAGTCGACGAACGAAATTCTCTGATTGGTGGACCGGGTTGCGAGGAGGCGCGCGGGCGAGGCTGGCTCGCCCTACGCCGCCGCGAGCGCGGAGACCTTGCGCGCCACGTCCTTGGTCGACACCACGTGCTTGCCCATGCCCAGCTCCTTGGGCTCGAGGCCCAGGGCCAGGCCCACGGCCTGGGGCAGGTGCAGCACGGGAATGCCGAGGTCACGCTCCACGAAGTTGGCCGCCGCCGGCTGCTGCAGGTCCAGGTTGAGGTGGCAGAGCGGACATGGCGTGACGAGGGCGTCGGCGCCGGCGTCGATGGCGTCGGCGAGATGCCGGCCGGCCTGGCGCAGTGAGGTCGTGCGGTTCATCGTGATCACCGGGAAGCCGCAGCACTTGCGTGCGCCGGCGTACTCCACGGCCTCGCCGCCGAGGGCCTCGATCACCCAGTGCAGGTACATGTCGCGGTCGGGGTTGTCGGCGAACCCGAGGCGCCGCGACGGACGCACGATGTAGCACCCGTAGAAGGGCGCCAGCCGCAGGCCGGACAGGGGGCGCTGGACCTTCTCACGGAGTGTGTCGAGGCCGATCTCCTCGACGAGGATCCACAGGAAGTTCTTGTTCCACCAGCCGCCGCCGGGCTCGTAGGAGAGGCTCTCGGGCTGGAGGTGGCGGTTGACCTCGTCGCGGTAGGCACCGCTGGCGTCCAGGCGCTCCTGGCACTCGGACTGCGCGCCCTGGCAGGTCGAGCAGATGTTCATCATTCCCGCGGCGCCCTCGACGCCCTGGGCCAGCGCGAAGGTCCTGGCGTTCAGCGTGTCCACCAGCTCTTGGTTGTGCTCGGCGACCACGCCGGCGCCGCAGCAGTTGGCGCGGTCGAGCTCGACCAGCTCGAGGTCGAGCAGCGGCGCCACCTTGGCGACAGAGCCGTGCAGCTCGGGGGTGAATCCCCGGGATACGCACCCGGGCCAGTAGGCCAGCTTCACGACTCCTCCGTGTCCTCGGCGAACGCGCCGATCTCGGTCTCCTCATCCGCCATCTCGCCGATGATGTAGAGGTTCAGCTCGATTCGCTCGTCCTGCGATTCGATCTCGTGGATGATGCGGCGGACCTGCTTCTGGTCCGGCAGCTTGGGGTGGTGGAGCGCCTTCATCGGGCTCACCTTGCCCGAGCGCAGACCGCTCAGCACCGTCGGGAGACTCTCGGTCAGCTGCTTGGCGCCGCTCGGGCGCAGCTGGCCCTTGACGAGTGATCCGTCGCCGAACGAGCGGGGCAGCAGCTGGGCCTCGAAGAGGGTGCCCCACTTCTCGATGATGTTCATGAACGCCTTCTCGTGGCCGTAGCCGTTGTTCGAGTCCTTGATCTCGAAGTCGCCGGTGGCGCGGCGGCGCAGGCGCATGATCTGGTCCATCGGCGCCACGTCCTTGGGGCACACCTCCACGCAGGCGAAGCAGTGAGTGCAGTCGTAGATCCCGTGCGGATCCTCGGCCAGGTCCTTGAGCCGGGCCTCGTGCTCGCCGTCGCGCGGGTCGCCCACGAAGCGGTACGCCTTCGCCAGCGCGGCCGGGCCCACGAACTCTGGGTCGACCTCCATGGAAAGGCAGGAGGAGACGCAGACGCCGCAGTGGATACAGGCCATCGCCTGGGTCACGTCGAGCATCGCCTCGGCGGGGACGATGTACTCCTGCTCCTCTGGCGGCTCCTCGGCCGGGATCAGCCAGGGCACCACGCGGCGAACCTTCTTCCAGTGGACCGCCTCCATGTCCACGATCAGGTCCTTGAGCACGGGCATGTTGCCCATCGGCTCCACCACCACGGCCCCGTCGGTGGCCTTCTCGGCCGCGTCGCCGATGCGCGTGTTGCAGGCGAGCGCCGAGCGCCCGTTGATCTTGACCCCGCAGGAGCCGCAGATCGCCGCGCGGCAGGAGCAGCGGATGCCTATCGAGCCGTCCTCGCGGTCCTTGATCTGGAGAATGGCGTCGAGCACCGAGCGCTCGGGCGGCAGGTCGGCCTGGTAGTCGCGCCAGTAGGCGGACTCCCCGGATTCGGGGTCGAAGCGACGGATCTTCAGGGTGTAGTCAGCCATCAATAGGTTCTTTCCTGCGGCTCCCACTGGGTCATCGTGACCTCGGAGTAGGAGATCTCGGGTCCGGCCCCGTTGGCCGCGACGTTGATGTGCTTGAGCCAGTCGTCGTCGTTGCGGTCGGGGAAGTCGGTGCGGTACTGCGCTCCGCGGCTCTCCTTGCGCTCGATCGCGGACACCACGATCGCCTCTGAGTTGTCGAGCATGAATTGCAGTTCGAGCGCGCCGAGGGCGTCCTGGTTGAAGACGGTGCCCTTGTCGTCGATCGCGACGTTCTGGGCTTCCTCCTTGAGCGTGCGCACGTCGTCGAGCGCCTTGGCGAGCCCCTCCTCGTCGCGGAACACGGCCACGTACCTGTCCATGACCTTGCCCAGCTCGGCCTTGATCTCGGAGACCCGGCGGCCGCCTCCGTCGCGGCGGATGAGCGTGTCGATCATGTCGCTCTCGTCGTCGAGTGCGGCCCGCGACGGCGATGGGCATCGGCGTGGCGTCGAAGGTCTCCGCGGCATGGGCGCCGGAGCGGCGGCCGAACACGAGCGTGTCGAGCAGCGAGTTGGCGCCCAGCCGGTTGCCGCCATGTACCGAGACGCAGGCGCACTCGCCGGCGGCGTAGAGGCCGAGGATGGGCGTCTGGCCGTAGATGTCGGTCTTGATGCCGCCCATCACGTAGTGGTTGCCCGGCTTGATGTGGATCGGCTCGCGCGTGATGTCGACGCCGGCGAAGTCGCGGCCGACGTTGACGATCTCCCGCAGCGCCTCGTGGATGCGCTTGCGCGGCACGACCGTGATGTCGAGCGCCACGGTGCCGTCGGGGAAGCCGCGGCCCTCGTTGATCTCGGTCTGCTCGGCTCGCGAGACGACGTCGCGCGAGGCCAGCTCCATCTTGTTGGGCGCGTACTTCTCCATGAAGCGCTCACCCTCGGCGTTGTAGAGCTGAGCTCCCTCGCCGCGGGCCCCTTCGGTGATCAGCAGCCCCAGCCCGGCCAGCGTGGTGGGGTGGTACTGGATCATCTCCATGTCCATCAGCGGGGCGCCGATCCGGTAGGCCATGGCGATCCCGTCCCCGGTGCAGATCAGGGCATTCGTGGTGGGGTCGTAGATCTGCCCGTTGCCGCCGGTGGCGAGGATCACGGCCTTGGCGGCGAACAGCTCCATGGAGCCGTCGCGGATGTTGCGGGTCACGGCCCCGGCGATGCGGCCGTCATCGTCTTGGACGAGCGCGGTGGTGAACCATTCCTCGTAGCGGTACACCTCGTCGAACTTCATCAGCTGCTCGTAGAGCACGTGCAGGATCGCCTGGCCGGTGATGTCGGCCACGTAGTAGGTGCGGGCCGCGCTGGCGCCGCCGAAGGCGCGCTTGCCGAGGCGACCCTCCTCGTTGCGGTGGAAGGTCACGCCCAGGTGCTCGAGTGTGAGGAGCTCCTCGGGGGCCTCGCGGCACATGATCTCGATGGCGTCCTGGTCGCCCAGGTAGTCCGAGCCCTTGACGGTGTCGAACGCGTGCGACTCCCAGGAGTCCTGCGGGTCGAGCGCCGCGTTGATCCCGCCCTGGGCGGCATTCGAGTGAGAACGAACGGGGTGGACCTTGGAGATGATCCCCACAGAAGCGCCCTTCTCGGCCGCCGCGAGGGCGGCGCGCTGGCCGGCGAGGCCGGCTCCGATTACGAGGACGTCGTGCTGGGGCATGAGGCGAGGGCGATTCTATTTGAGTTACGTCCTTGTCCCCGAGGTGGCCCAGCGGGTCGGAGCCAAACGACGGGCAAACGGCGCCTCCTCGCTAGACCGCGACCACGCCCCGCAGCGCCCGCCGCACCGCGTCGGCCGTGACGATCCCGCGCAGCACGCCGGTGTCGTCCACCGCCATCACCGCTCCCAGGCGCGCCAGGCCGTCCTGTCCGAGCAGCTCCTCGAGCGGATCCTCCAGACGTGCGCGCAGGCCGCTGTCACCATCGTCGCGAGCCATCACCGAGGCCACCGTGCGCGTGGCGCGCTCGGACTCCGGGACGCTGGCCACCGCCTCGCGGGACACCACGCCCACCAGCTTGCCCGTGCTGTCCACCACCGGGAACCAGGGCCAGCCGTAGCGCAGGAAGAAGTCGTTCTCGGCCTGGACGAGGGCCTCATGGTCGGGGATGGCCACCGGCTCGGCGTCCATCACGTCGGAAACCCGGATGTCGCCGATGCGGTCCGAGAAGCGGGCCTGGGCCACGGCAGACGCTGCCGCCTGTGCGAGGAAGAAGCCGATGAACCCCAGCCAGATGCCGAGGATCCAATCGCGGGTCGCCACCAGGATCAGCACACCGACGCCGACCATCAGGTAGCCGAATCCCGCGTCCCAGGGTGCCCGCGAAGCGCGTGGCCTTGTTCCGGTTTCCCGGTGATCTTCCAGGCGATGGCCCGCGCGATGCGCCCACCGTCCAGCGGGAACCCCGGAATCAGGTTGAAGACCAGCACGATGATGTTGATCGTGGCCAGGTAGCCGAGCACAGCGGTGCTGGCACCGCCCACGTCGCTGCCGAACTGGGAGCTCTCGACCACCTCGCTCGGGCTCGAGATCAGGGCGCCGAGGCCGAGACAGATCGCAGCGATCGCCAGGGTCACGAGCGGCCCGGCCACCGCCACGCGGAACTCGACGCCGGCGGAATCGGTGTCGCGGCCGAGCCTCGCAACGCCTCCGAACATCCACAGGTCGATGCCCTCGATCGGAATGCCGTTACGGATCGCCACCACAGCGTGGCCGAGCTCGTGAAGCAGGATCGAGAGGAAGAACAGCAGTGCGCTGATCGCGGCGAGCAGGAACGCGTTGGAGCCCGGCGCGACGTCCTCGTAGTAGCTCGACAGCTGGATGATGATCAGGAACAGCACGATGAACCAGCTGATGTCCACGCCTATTCGGATCCCGAATATGCGACCGAGCTGGATGGAGCTGCCGCCGAACATGACAACGAAAGGGTGGCAGGCGGCACGAGGCGATATGTGGCTCGCCGCCATAATCACCGGCCTCTTGACGAGAACCAGAGCTTGAAAGGACCGTTTTGACTCATCGAGTCACCTTCATCCCGGGCGACGGCACCGGGCCCGAGCTGGCGGAGGCAACCCGCCGCGTGCTCGAAGCCACCGGCGTCGGTTTCGACTGGGACTTCCAGGACGCAGGGGTGGACGTGTACGAGGCGGAGGGCCATCCGCTGCCCGAGCGGACCCTCGACTCCATCCGCGATCGCGGCGTGGCCATCAAGGGCCCCACCACCACCCCGGTGGGCTCGGGCTTCCGCTCGATCAACGTGGCGCTCCGCAAGGAGTTCGACCTCTACTCCTGCATCCGCCCCTGCAAGGCCTACGAGGGAGTGCGCACGCGATTCCCGGAGACCGACCTCGTGATCGTGCGCGAGAACACCGAGGATCTCTACGCCGGCATCGAGTTCGAGAAGGGCTCGGACGAGGTCGAGAAGCTGCGCCACTTCCTCGCGGACGAGCTCGACTCGCCCACCCGCGACGACTCCGGGATCTCGATCAAGCCGATCTCGGTGTTCGGCTCTGATCGCATCGTCGAGTCGGCGTTCAGGTACGCCGAGGAGAACGGCCGCGGCAAGGTGACCGCGGCGCACAAGGCCAACATCATGAAGTTCTCCGACGGGCTCTTCCTCGAGGTCGCGCGCCAGGTGGCCGAGCGCCATCCCGACATCGAGTTCGAGGACCGCATCATCGACAACCTCTGCAACCAGCTCGTGTCACGGCCCGAGGAGTACGACGTGATCGTCCTCCCGAACCTCTACGGCGACATCGTCTCCGACCTGGGCGCGGGGATGATCGGTGGCCTGGGCCTGGCTCCCGGAGCCAACATCGGCACCGACGGCGCGATCTTCGAGGCCACGCACGGCTCGGCGCCCAAGTACAAGGGGCAGAACAAGGTGAATCCCACCGCGCTGCTCCTGTCCGGCGTGCTCATGCTGCGTCACCTGAATGAAACCGAGGCCGCCGACCGCATGGAGCACGGCATCGCCGAGGTGATCCGAAAGGGCGACAAGGTCACCTACGACCTCAAGCCCACGCGTGACGATCCGTCCGCAGTGGGTACGAGTGAGTTTGCCGACGCTGTCATAGAGGAGCTTTGATGAAGGTCACCGTTACCGGCGCCGCGGGCCAGATCGGCTACGCGCTGCTGTTCAGGATCGCCTCCGGCCAGATGCTGGGGCCCGACGAGAAGATCGAGCTGCGCCTGCTGGAGATTCCCGACGCCGTCAGGGCCGCCGAGGGCACCGCGCTCGAGCTCGAGGACTGCGCCTTTCCACTGCTGCAGTCGACCGATATCCACGACGATCCGGTGCAAGGCCTTCGACGGGGTCGACGTGGCGCTGCTCGTGGGGGCGCGACCGCGCACCAAGGGCATGGAGCGGGCTGACCTGCTCGAGGCCAACGGCCAGATCTTCAAGCCACAGGGCGAGGCTCTCAATGCCGGGGCAGCCGATGGCGTACGGATCCTCGTGGTGGGCAATCCGGCCAACACCAACGCCCTCATCGCGAAGTCGAACGCCCCGGACATCCCGGGCGAGCGCTTCACCGCGATGACGCGTCTGGACCAGAACCGCGCCGTCGGACAGCTCGCGGACAAGCTCGGCGTGACGGTGAACGCCGTGCAGGACCTGGTGGTGTGGGGAAACCACTCACCCACGATGTTCCCGGACCTGTTCAACGCCAAGGTGAACGGCGAGCGCTGCGGCGGATCAGGTGGAAATGGACTGGTACGAGAACGAGTACATCCCGCGGGTGGGCAAGCGGGGCGCGGAGATCATCGAGGCCCGCGGAGCGTCGTCAGCCGCGAGCGCCGCCAACGCCGCGGTCGACCACATGCGCGACTGGGTGCTGGGCGCGGACGGGCTCCAGTCGATGGCTGTTCCCTCCGACGGTTCCTACGGGGTACAGGAGGGCGTGATCTCGAGCTTCCCGGTGAGGCTCCAGGGCGGGGCCTACTCGATTGAGCAGGGCCTCGAGGTCGGCGACTTCGCGCAGGCGAAGATCGACGCCACCGTGAAGGAGCTCGACGACGAGCGCAAGGCCGTTGAGGAGCTCGGGCTGATCTAGGCCGGGTGCCAGCCCTTGTCGCGCTTGACTACCTGACCCTCCGACTCGAGGGTGGGCATCACGCGGTACAGGTAGTTGGCCTTGATCCCCATGGAGTCGGCCATCTCAGCGATGGTGATGCCGGGGCGTGTGCGCACCAACTGCAGCGCTTCCTTGGCCCGGGTGCCGCTGCCGCGCGGGCGTCCGCGCCGGCCGCGGCCCCGCCCCGGCGCGGCGCTGCGCCGACGTGACTGGCGGCCTGCGACGCCCACACCGGAGAGCGCTTCCTGCGCCTTCTCCAGGCGGTGATACTCGTCTACGAGAGGACGCAGCTCACGCAGCCGTGCGTCTATCTCCTTGCGCTTCTCATCCAGGAAGTCGGCCATAGGATCGCTAACTGTAACCGTTATTCGACCAGGGACTTCAGCCGGCGCAGCGAACCTTCCAGTTCCTTTTCCGTCACCTTCGCCACCGCACGGCCTGCGAATCTGCCCAGCGGCCCTCCGGGAAGCTCGTATTCGTTCAGGTAGGAGAAGCGGGTGCCGGTCCCGTTAGCCGCAAAGGAATACTCGACCCGGGCACGGGAGGCCACGGGCCCGCGACCTTCCCACACCACCTTCCGGCGTGGCTCGTTCTCCACCACGGTCCAGTTCACCTTGAATTTTCGCCCGGCGAGCTTGAGTGACTGGACGAGTTGTGAACCCTTCCGGAGCCTTCCGTTCGGGGCCTTCTCGAGCCCCTGATGGATTGTCACCCAGTCCTCGAGCCGGGTGGGATCCATCACCACGTCGTAGATGGTCTCGGGCGCTGCGGCGATCTGGATCGTCCGCTCCACCATCACCGCGCCGCGAGCACCTCCCGGCCCTCCCACTCGTGAAGGGCGTGCTCCACCGCCCGGTCGAAGCTGCGCGTACGCAGCCCGTACAGGCGGGCGGCCTCCGTGGGATCGCGCGGCAGGATCTCGGCCTCGAGGCTCTCCATCAAAGGACGTACGAGCTCCAGCGGCTGTCCGGTCACCGCGGCCACGACGGCGCTTGCGGGCGGAGTGAGTGATGCGCCGAACCCGATCGGCATGCGGCCCACGCCCATCAGCTCGGCGATTCGCTCGACCATCTCGCCGTAGCTGACCACGTCGGGGCCGCATACGTCCAGTGAACGTCCTGCGGCGGCGGGCTGAGACGGCGTCCGCGCGAGATACTCGATCACGTCGCGCTCGTCGATCGGCTGGGTCCGGTTGGTGCGCCAGGCGGGCATCGGCAGCACCCGCAGGCGCTCGACCAGGCGGACCAGGACCCGAAACGAGGCCGAGCCCGCCCCGATCACGATGGATGCCCGCAGCGCGGTGGAGCCCGGGACGGCGTCGAGCAGGATGCTCTCCACCTCGAGACGCGAGCGCAGGTGGGGAGAAGGAGGCCCCGCGGGGGCGATGCCGCCGAGGTAGACGATTCGCTCGACTCCCGCCTCCACGGCCGCAGCTGCGAACGTCTCGGCTGCCAGGCGGTCACGCACGGCGAAGTCGTGATCGGCGGACGCCTCCATCGAGTGGACCAGGTAGTAGGCCACAGAGCAACCGGACAAGGCCGGCTCGAGGCCTGCACCGGTGAGCAGGTCGCCCTTCACCGGCTCCACGCCGTCGATGGGCTCGACCCGCTCGGGCCGGCGCGCCAGCGCCCGGAGTGGCCGGCCCTCGGCCGCGAGCCGACGGGCCAATCTGCTCCCCACATATCCGCTCGCTCCGGCAATCAGCTCCACGCGGGCGAGAGTACTTGCCGAAGTTCGCCCCCCTGAAAAACGCGCTCCGAGCGGGCGTTCTCCGAGGCACCCTGCAAAGTGCGGCAATCGGTGACTGGAATCCGGGCGCCCGGTGTTGCACGATGCCGCCCGTGCCGAAGGGGAAGAAAGCCGCGTGTGAGGACTGCTTCTTCCACCAGAACAAGCTGTGTGCCCTGAACCTCGGCAAGCCGTGCACCACCTTCCGTCCCGCTGAGCGCGACCTCGCCCCGGAGCGCCAGCTCGCGTTCGTGTTCCGCTCCGAGCGGACCACCGCGGCGTACGCGTTCCCTCAGCCGAACGCCTGAGCGGGCGTTCTAGCGCTCGCTGCGGCGCCCGGCGAAGGTACCCGCGAGCGCCGTCCGTGAGGACACGCCGACCTTGGCGAAGATCCGCCCCAGGTGGTTCTCGATGGTCTTCTCGCTGAGGGAAAGGGCCTCGGCGACCTGCCGGTTCGTGCGACCCTCGGCCACCAGCTCGGCGACCTCGAGCTCGCGCGGGCTGAGGGCGGCGATCCCGTCGCCCGCCCGGCCGCGCGGGGTGGGCCGTGCCACCCGCTTGCCCTGCTTACGCAGCTCGCGCGCCGCCTCGTCGGCGTAGCGGCGCGCCCCGCAGGCCTGGAGGATCCCCAGCGCCCGCTCGAGTTCCGCGGTACCCCGGTGCCGGTCGCGAGTGCGCACGAGAGCATGGCCGGCCAGCGTCCGCGCTCTTCCCACCAGGATTCGGTCGCCGGGGCGCTCCGCCTCCGCCGCGGCCGCGAGAGCGCTGTTCGCGGCGTCCCCTGGGGCGCCGTCGGCCAGCTGGACGGCGGCGCGAGCCATCAGCGCCTCGGCCACCCGCCCGCCGAGAGGGCTGTCGCGACAGCACTCCTCGGCGCGGGCGGCCCAGTCGCGAGCCTCGTCTCGCTCACCCTGCGCCAGCGCGCTGCGGGTGAGGATCTCGTAGAAGTGCGACCGGTAGCTCACCTCGATCACCGGGAGGCCGGCGCCCCGGCCGCCGGCCATCAGCTCGCGCCGGGCGCGGGCCGGGTCGCCCGCCTCGAGCCTCGTCTCCGCCACGTAGCACGCCGTCAGCGCGGAGAAGTAGTTGTCGCGGACGCTCTCGCCAGTCACGCCCAGGGCCTCCTCCCCACAGCGCTCGGCCAGCCGGAGGTCGCCGGCCAGCGTGGCGATCCAGCAGCGCAGCGTCAACGACCACGCCAGTGACCGATCGTTGAGGGCCAGCCGTGCCGACTCGATCGTCTCGTCCGCAAGGGCGGCAGCGTTGTCGAGCCGCCCCAGCCAGGTCATGCAGATCGCCGCGCCAATCGAGAGCGGCACCAGCAGGTGACCCTGGCCCGTCGCCCGCGAGACCCCGAGCCCACGCTGCAGGTGGCGGATGCCATCGTCGTGGCGCTCGAGGCTCTGGCACACCCAGCCCAGGTACAGCAGGGCATCGACCCGGCCGCCGAGCTCCGCGTCGCTCAGCGAGTCGACCAGGCCGGCCGCCTCGGCGAAGGCAGTCTCGGCGGCGCCGATGTGGCCGACGCTGTACTCGGCCAGGGCCAGCGCCCCCGCAGCCGCGGCCCGGAGGGGGCGATCCTCGTGCGCCGCGGCGCCGCGGTGGAGAGCGGTGGCCTCGCCGTGACGGCCGAGCAGGTGCTCGATCATCGCGATGGACGCCACCCCCTGTATGCGCACGGGCGCGAGCTCGGGTACCAGGAGGCCGCGCGTCTCGCCCAGGAACCAGTAGGCCGCCGTGGCCGAAGCCCGCGGCAGTGCGGCCGGCATGCGGCCGACGAGTCGCGTGCCCCGATCATCCGCTCGATCGCGGCCAACTCCTCCGTGCGTCCTACGAGGCCAGTGAGCTCATCCATCTCAATTGCGGCGTGCCCGGCGTGAACAGTACTGCCGCGCCCGGGTACAGTCGCCCGATGCGGCTCACGGTGCTCGGCAAGTCGCCAGCCTGGCAGGACGCCGGAGGGGCTTGCTCGGGATACCTGCTCGAGGAGGGCGGGACCTCGGTGCTGATCGATTGCGGCAACGGGGTCTTCGGCAAGCTGCGCGAGCGCATCGACTACGTCGACGTGGACGCCGTCGTGCTGTCCCACCTGCACGCCGACCACTTCCTCGATCTCGTCCCCTTCTCGTACGCGCTCACGTACGCGCCGAGGCAGCAGCCCGTGCCGGTCGACCGCTGGCCGGGCACCGACAATCCGGCGCGGCCGGTCCTGCACGTCCCTCCGGGAGGGCAGGCCACCTTCCGACGGCTCGCGGGCACGTGGGGACCCGAGGAGCTGATCGAGAATGCGTTCGCAATGCGCGAGTACGACCCGTCCGAGCGCATCGAGATCGGGCCGGTGAGCGTCAGCTTCCAGCGCGTGCCGCACTACACCGAGACCTTCGCGATGAGCTTCTCCGGCAACGGCGGGAGCCGGATCGTCTACGGCGCCGATTCGAGCCCGACGGACGCGCTCAGCGAGTTCGCTCACGAGGCGGAGCTGCTGTTGATCGAGGCGACGCTGCCGCGCCCGGAGCGCTCCGGCATGCGCGGCCACCTGACTCCCGCAGAGGCCGGCGAGCTCGCCCGCGCGGCGGGCGTACGGCGCGTCGTGCTCGTTCACATATCGGACGAGCTCGACTGGGACTGGGCCCGCGATGAGGCCGCCGCCGCGTTCGGCGGCCCCGTCGAAGTGGCCCGTGAGGGCGCGGTCTACGAGGTGTAGCCCTGAGCAACCTGATCTACTCGATGGGTGTGTCGCTCGACGGGTTCATCGCCTCGGCCGACGGTACTTTCGACTGGACGGCACCGGACGAGGAGCTGTTCAGATTCCACACCCAACGGACGCAGGAACTCGGGGCCGTCATCCTCGGCCGGCGTCTGTACGACGAGATGAGCTACTGGGAGACGGCGGACCAGCACCCGACGCTCGGGAAGCCCGAGCTCGAGTTCGCCCGCATCTGGCGGGAGATCCCGAAGGTCGTGTTCTCCCGCACCCTCGACAGCGTCGAGGGCAAGGCCAGGCTTGCGACTGACAGCCCGGCCGAGGAGCTCGGTCGCCTGAGGAAAGAGGTGGATGGCGACCTCATCGTCGGCGGCGCCGGCCTGGCCGCCACGTTCATCGAGCAGGGTCTTGTCGACGAGTTCCGGCAGTTCGTCTACCCGGTGATGGTGGGTGGCGGCACGCCATATTTTCCCGCTCTGGACCGGATGATCGAGTTGAATCTCGTCGAGGAGCGGGTTTTTGGCTCTCGCGTGGTCTACCTCCGCCACGTCGCCGTTTAGCCCGGCGCCATACGAGGAAGTTCCCTGTCCATGAAGCGACTTCTTGCCCTGCTCGGGACCGTCTTCGTGCTCGCCCTGGTGATCACGGCCGTGGCGGTCGCGGGAAGAGGGCCGGACCGGATCGAGTTGCCGGACGGCTTCAGGCCGGAGGGCATTGCGGCCGGCAAGGGCAGGAGCGTCTACGTAGGGTCGATCCCCACGGGCCGGGTGCTCGAGATCGACACCAAGACCGGCGAGTCGGAGGAGGCGGTGCCGGCGCGGGAGGGTCGCGCGGCGATCGGCCTCAAGTACGACGGGCACAAGAAGCGGCTGTTCGTGAGCGGAGGCCCGACCGGCAAGGCGTTCGTCTACGACGCGCGCGACGGTGGCGATCTCGCGGAGTTCCAGCTGACCCCGGCCGGATCGCCGACGTTCATCAACGACGTGGTGGTCACGCACCGTGCCGCGTACTTCACGGACTCCCAGCAGCCGGTGATCTACGCGGTCAAGTCGGACCTGTCGGGCGTCAAGCCGATCGAGCTCGAGGGCTTCCCGCTCGTCGAGGGCTTCAACCTCAACGGCATCGAGGCGGCCCGCGGCGGCCGCGTCCTGCTGGCGATCCAGACTCCGACGGGAACGCTGTGGCGGATCGATCCCCGGACGGGCTCGTACGCCGCGGTCGACCTGGGCGGCGCCACGCTGACCAACGGTGACGGCCTCCTGCTCTCCGGAAAGCGGACGCTGCTCGTCGTGCAGAACCGCCTGAACCAGATCGCCGTGGTCAAGCTCGACAGGGACTACGAATCGGGTCGCGTCGAGCGCACCATCAGCGACCCCGATTTCGATGTCCCGACGACGGTGGCGAAGAAGCGCGGGAGCCTCTACCTCCCGAACGCACGCTTCACGACGCCGCCGACTCCGGAAACCGAGTACTGGATCACGCGCGTCGATAAGCGCTGACGGCGCCGGTGGTGGATAGTTGGGCCATGAGCGCCACGGCCCAGCTCAGTCCCCGCGCCCGGCGGGCGCTCGAAAGCATCTGCGACACGTTCGCCCCGGGCGGAGCCGGTCTGCCGTCGGCGACCGAGCTGGGCGTGCCCGACGCCCTCCTGGAGCTGGTGGCGCGTAATCCCCGCGCGTCGGAGCGAAAGCAGGTCGGCCAGCTGCTCGGGCTCTGGGACACCCGTCTGCTGACGGCGGTGGGCCGCGGCGGACTGCGCCACTTCTCGGGCCTCTCCCAGGGTGAGCGCGAGAAGGTGCTCCTGTCCTGGGCCGACAGCCGCGCCAGCCAGCGCCGTGCCGCGTTCCAGGCGCTGCGCAAGGGCTCGCTGCTCGCCTACTACGGGCTCGACGGCGGCAACCCGGTGCTCGAGGCGATGGGCTATCCCGGCCCGCTGGGAGCGCCGGCGGACCCGCCGCGGCCGGGGATCGAGCCGCTCGAGATCGACTCCGACACCGACCTGGCCTGCGACGTGGTGGTCGTGGGTTCGGGCGCCGGCGGGGGCACCGCGGCCGCCGTGCTCGCCGCGGCCGGGCTCGACGTGGTGGTGATCGAGGCGGGCGGCTACTACACCGAGAAGGACTTCGACGGGGCCGAGCTGTCGGGCTTCAAGCGCCTATACGCGAACGCGGGCGGCATGGCTTCACACGACGGCAGCATCGGCCTCCTGGCCGGCAGCTGCCTGGGCGGCGGGACGGTGGTCAACTACACGTTCTCCTTCCGCACCCCGGAGGTCGTGCGGCGCGAGTGGGCGTCGATGGGCCTGCCCGCCGTGGACGGCCAGGCCTTCGACGACAGCCTCGACGCGGTCTGGCAGCGCATCTCGGTCAACGAGGAGCACAGCGTCCCGAGCGGCCGCGACGAGGTGATACGCCGGGGCCTCGACCGCCTCGGCTGGGACTCGCAGGTGATGAAGCGCAACGTGCGGGGCTGCAAGGCGGAGGTGTGCCGGCTGTGCCACTACGGCTGCCAGCTCGGGGCCAAGCAATCGACGCTCAAGACGTGGCTACAGGACGCTCACGAAGCAGGCACCCGCATGCTCGTGAACACCCGGGCCGACCGCGTGATCGTGGAGAACGGCGCGGCCCGTGGAATCGAGGCCCGCACGAGCGACGGGCACCGTGTGACCGTGCGAGCCCGCGCGGTCGTCAGCGCCGCCGGCGCCCTGCAGACTCCGGCCCTGCTGCTGCGCTCGGGAGTGCAGTCGAACGCGCTCGGCAAGAACCTGCGCCTGCACCCGGTGATGGTGGTGTGGGGGCAGATGGACGAGGAGGTGCGGCCGTGGGAGGGAATGCTCTCGGCCACCTTCTCCGACCAGCACGCGGACATGCACGACGGCTACGGGGTCAAGTACGAGCACGTGGCCACTCCGCCGAGCATCCTCCTGAGCTTCTCGCCCTGGCGCGGCGGGCGGGCTCACCAGGAGCTGATGCAGGCGCTGCCCTTCACCACGGGGATCGGGGTGCTGTTGCGCGACCACGGTGTGGGGGAGGTGCGGATCGGCCGCGACGGGGAGCCGATCGTGCGCTACGCGTTCACCGACCGCGACATCGAGCACCTGCGCACCGGGATCGCGGGCGGGGCCGAGCTGGTGGAGGCGATGGGCGCGAAGCTCATCTACTCCTCCCACGCGGGCTGGGTGGCCTACCAGCCCGGCCGCAGCGGCGACCGGGCGAGCTTCATGCGCGACGCCGACGCCTGCGGATGGGGACCGGGCCAGACGCAGCCCGTGTCCTTCCACATCATGGGGAGCGCCCGCATGGGCGCGTCGGAGCGCGACTCGGTCTGCGACCCGACCGGCCAGACGTGGGCGGTGCGCGACCTCTATGTGTTCGACGGCTCGGCCTTCCCGACGGCCACCGGCGTGAACCCGATGGTCACGATCGAGGCCCTCGCGCACATGAACGCGCGAGGGCTGGCGGATCGGTTGGTCTGCAGCACGGCTGCATCCCTAGGGGGTCACGTCGATCCGGTCGAGCGCCGGCGGCGCGATCGGCGCGCCGGTGAGCGAGGGCGCGATGTATGTCTCCAGGGCGTCGGTGTCCACCTCGCCGCCCAGGCGATCGGTGCCCTCGCGAAGCACGCTGAACAGGTCGCCGCCGTCGGCCAGGAACGAGTTGACCGTGATGCGGTAGCTCGCGGCCGGATCCACCGCGGTGCCGCCGATCGTCAGCCCGGTCACAGGATTGCCCGCACCGGCGCACGGCTGCCCGACCAGGGCGGTCGCTGCGCTCGGGCTGTACGAGTAGGCGACGCTCGCCGAGGGCAACAGCACGCGCGGCGAGCTCTGCCCGCACCACTGCTGCTTGAGCATCTCCAGCACCTGCGCGCCGGTGAGCGTCATCGTGACGAGCGAGTTTCCGAACGGCTGGACGGTGAAGGCCTCGCCGTAGGTCACGTTGCCGTCGCCCTCGGTGCCGCTCTGCGCGAAGGTGAAGTCCGAGCGCACGCCGCCCGGATTCATGAACGCGGCCACCGCGGCGCCGGTGCCGGCCTCCGCGGTGGCGGCCAGCTGGGCATCGGCGATCAGGTTGCCGGCCGCGTTCTCACCTGAGTCGTCCGGCGTGCGCGTGATGTCGGCCGAGATTCGCCCGATCACCCGGTCGCGCAGTGGCGCGGCGATCGTGTTGTAGCGCTCGATCAGCTGGGTGATGTCGCCCGCCTTGAACACGTTCTGGGTCACGATCATGTTGTTGGCCGACACCTCGACCACGTCGCGCGAGCGCCGGTCCAGCGTGAGGTCGATGTCCGTCACGAGGCGCCCGAAGGAGCTGGCGCTCGTGACCGGGCGGCCGTCGATCACGCAGTTGTAGGCCGAGTGGGTGTGGCCCGTGACGAACAGGTCGACCGCCTTGGTGGTACGCCCGACGATGTCCACGATGCTGCCGGAGATCCCGTTGCAGTCGTTGATGCCGCCCGGCTGCGACTGAACGCCGCCCTCGTGGAGCAGCACCACGATCGCCCGCACGCCGCGCTTGCGAAGCTCGCGCGCATAGCGGTTGGCCGTCTCGGCCTCGTCGAGGAAGTCGAGCCCGGCCACGCCGGAGGGCGACACGATGTCGGGCGTGCCCTCGAGCGTCATGCCGATGAAGCCGACCTTCACGCCTCCGAACCTGCGGATCTCATAGGGCCGGAAGAGCGTGCGGCCGCTGCGCTCCTTGACCACGTTCGCGGCCAGGAAGTCGAACTTCGCACCCCCGAAGCCCGTGCCGTCCTGGCAGCCGTCGACCGGGTGACAGCCGCCGCGCTGCATGCGCTTGAGCTCGGCCGCGCCCTCGTCGAACTCGTGGTTGCCCACGGCGTTCAGGTCGAGCCCGATGCGGTTCATCGCCTCGATCGTGGGCTCGTCGTGGAACAACGCGGACAGCAGCGGCGAGGCGCCGATGAGGTCGCCCGCCGACACCACCAGCGAGTTGCGCTCGTCGCCCTCCAGGTTGCGGATGTGGGTGGCCAGGTACTCGGCCCCGCCGGCGGGCACGCGCGGCTCCGAGGGAGTCGGCGCGATGGTCCCGGGAGTGGTCGGCTCGAGATGGCCGTGGAAGTCGTTGAGGCCCAGGAGCTGCACCTCCACCTCGCGCGGCTTGGCGAGGCCGCGGCGGGGAGGAGCAGCAGGGCGACGAGGGCGGTGAGCACGCAGCGCAGGTTCATGTCCGGAGCATTCCCCGTTCGGCGAAAAGCACGTCACGGGGGTGTTAAGGGCCCGGCGGTCTATTCTCGGCATCCGTGAGCTCACAGCGTGACCTGTTCACCAACTTCGATCGCATGCGACGTGAGATCGACGAGCTGTTCGGCGACGTGTTCGAGCGGCAGACCGGCCTCAGGGGGCGGGGCTTCTCGCCCTCGGTGGACGTCTACTACACAGACAACCCGCCGCGGGCCGTGGTCAAGGCCGAGCTGTCCGGGATCGACATCTCCGATGTCGCGCTCGAGATCCGCGGGCGCCAGCTGCTGATCTCCGGAGAGCGGCGGCCGGCCGAGGTCGCCGGGCGCCTCTACCAGCAGATCGAGATCGAGCACGGCCCGTTTCGCCGGGTGGTGGAGCTCGGCGCGGAGGTGGTGGCCGAAGCGGCGCGCGCCTCGTACGAGGACGGGATGCTCGAGGTCGAGATCCCGCTCGCGCGTCAGGAGCAGAACGTCCGCCGCGTACCGATCGAAGAGGGATGAGCATCCACATACCCGCAAGCGAGGGGGAGGCCGTCACCGCGGAGGTGAAGTCCAGCCTTCCCAACGAGCTGCCGGTGCTCCCGCTTCGCGAGTCGGTGCCGTTCCCCGAGGCCCTCATACCGCTGGCGGTGGGCCAGGAGCGCTCGGTCGGCCTGATCAACGACGTGCTGGCCGGCAGCCGGATGCTCGTGATGGTCGCCTCGAAAACCCCGGACGTGGAGGAGCCCGGCCCCGACGACCTCTACCGGGTGGGCGTTGCCGGCGTGGTGGCGCGCATGCTCAAGGTGCCCGACGGCACCCTGCGGATCCTGGTCCACGGTGCGCAGCGAGTCGAGATCAAGGAGTTCGTCGCCACCGAGCCCTACCTGGTGGCGCGGCTCGAGGAGGCGCCGGACATCGTGCGTCCCTCGGCCGAGCTCGAAGCGCTTCACCGCAACGTGCAGGGCACGTTCTCGCAAATCATCGAGGAGCTGCCCTATCTGCCCGAGGAGCTGCTCGTGGCGGTGGCGAACCTCGATGATCCCGCCGAGCTCGCGCACATGATCGCGGGCGCGCTGCGCATCAAGACCGAGGAGAGGCAGGCGCTCCTGGAGGAGCGTGACGTGACCAAGCGGCTGCGAATGCTCTCCGAGGTCCTCGCCCGCGAGCTCGAGCTGGTGGAGATCGGCTCGCGCATCCAGACACAGGTGCAGTCCGAGATGGACAAGGGGCAGCGCGAGTACTTCCTACGCCAGCAGCTCAAGGCCATCCAGGACGAGCTCGGGGAACACGACGAGCAGGAGATCGAGGCCCAGGAGCTGCGCCGCCAGCTCGAGGAGGCGGCCCTGCCCGAGCACGCCATGAAACAGGCCGAGCGCGAGCTGTCGCGCTTCGAGCACCTCCCTCCGCAGTCCGCCGAGCACGGGGTGATTCGCACCTACCTGGAGTGGCTGGCCAGCCTGCCCTGGTCGAAGTCGAGCGACGACAACCTCGACCTGGGCCACGCCCGCGAGGTCCTCGACCGCGACCACTACGACATCGAGCGGGTCAAGGACCGGATCCTCGAGTTCCTGGCGGTGCGCAAGCTCAAGCCCGACGCCCGCTCGTCGATCCTGTGCTTTGTCGGCCCGCCGGGCGTCGGCAAGACCTCGCTCGGGCGCTCGGTGGCCGAGGCCATGGGCCGGGCCTTCGAGCGCATCTCCGTCGGTGGCGTCCGCGACGAGTCGGAGATCCGCGGCCACCGCCGCACCTACATCGGGGCGCTGCCCGGCACGATCATCCGCGCGCTGCGAGACGCCGAGACGAACAACCCCGTCTTCATGATCGACGAGATCGACAAGATGGGCACGGACTTCCGAGGCGACCCGGCTAGCGCCATGCTCGAGGTGCTCGACCCGGAGCAGAACTCGAGCTTCCGCGACCACTACATCGACCTCCCCTTCGATCTTTCGCGCTGCTTCTTCATCTGCACCGCGAATCAGCTCGAGCCGATAGCGCCCGCACTGCAGGACCGCATGGAGACGATCGCGCTCTCGGGCTACACCCACGAGGAGAAGCGCGAGATCGCCAAGCGCTACCTGGTGCCACGCCAGATGGAGGAGAACGGGGTGGGCCGCTCCAAGATCGCCTTCACGGACGAGGCGCTCGATCTGATCATCGACGGCTACACGCGCGAGGCGGGTGTCCGCAACCTCGAGCGGGAGATCGGTTCGGTCTGCCGCAAGGTCGCCCGAGAGTTCGCCGAGGAAACGCGTCACTCCAAGCGGACGATCCGCCCTGCCATCGTCACGGAGCTGCTCGGCAAGCCTCGCTTCCAGCCTGACGTCGAGCGGCGCACCAACGAGCCGGGAGTGGCCACCGGCCTGGCCTGGACTCCCGTCGGAGGCGATGTGCTTTTCGTCGAGGCCACCGCCTACCCGGGCGACGGCAAGCTGCAGATCACCGGCCAGCTGGGCGATGTGATGAAGGAGTCGGCGGCGGCCGCGCTCTCATACGTGAAGACCCGGCACGGCTCGATCGACGGGAATGTCGGTGACGACTGGTTTCGCACACACGATCTGCACGTCCACGTGCCGGCGGGGGCGATCCCCAAGGACGGACCGAGCGCCGGCATCACGATGGCCACGGCGATCGCCTCTCAGGTCAGCGGCCGTGCCGTCCGGTCGGACACGGCTATGACCGGCGAGATCACGCTCACGGGCAAGGTGCTCCCGATCGGCGGGCTGAAGGAGAAGGCGCTGGCCGCGCAGCGCGCGGGCATCAAACGGGTGATCATTCCGCGTCGCAACGAGCCGGACATCGAGGACATCCCGGCGCAGCTGCGCAAGCGCCTGAAGTTCACGCTGGTGGACGACGTTGACGAGGTTCTCGCCGCCGCGCTCGAGAAGCGAGCCAGGCGCTGACAGGAGAAAGTCCCGGTACGAGGGGCGAATCCCGGGTAGAGTGTCCCGACCGCAGGCGGATCGAGGAGAGCAATGGCAGGTAAGAACAAGGCCGCCAAGGCCGGAGCCGGAGCGGTCGCCGCGGGCGCGGCGGTCCGGAACAACCAGTACATCCAAAGACTTATGGAGGACCCGGAGTTGCGCGAGAACCTGCGCAACGCCGCCGTCTCGGCCAAGAAGGCCTATTCACGCATCAACGGCAAGGGTCCCGCCAAGGCGCTCGACGACAAGAAGGTCCAGCGCGAGCTCAAGGACGCCACCGCTTCGCTCAAGGATGCGGCGGACGCCCTGCGCGGGCGGAAGAAGAAGAAGAGCCGCAAGGGCCGCATCCTTCTGCTCGCCATCGTCGGCGCTGGAGTTGCGCTCGTGGCCAGCGAGGGCCTGCGAAAGAAGGTTCTCGACGCGCTGTTCGGCGCCGAGGAGGAGTTCGAGTACACCGCCAGCACCACACCGGAGCCGGCGCCCAGCTCGAGCGAGCCCGTAGGCACCAGCTAGAGCGTCCCGGCGACGCAGCAGTTTCAAGAGAGGCGCCTGCGGGCGCCTCTCTCTTCAGTTCAGCGGCCGGCTGCTTCGCTCTCGGGTCGTGCCTCTTCTGGCTGGCCAGCCAGCTACGATGCCGCGCGGAGGGATGGAAGCCGCAACCACTGACGCACCCCGCAGGCTCGAGGGGGACAAGGCCCAGCGCATCATCGCGGCCATGCGCTCCAGCGTGGGCCGCCGCGGCGCCGCGGCCTCCACCTTCGACCACGTCGCCCGTGAGGCCGGGGTCTCGCGCGGCCTTCTTCACTACTACTTCGGCTCGAAGGAGCGCCTGCTGGTCGAGGTCGTCCGCCACGACTGCGAGGTCCGCATCCGCAACATGGACGAGCGGCTCGCGCAGGCGAACACGATCGACGAGATCCTGGACGCCCTCGTCGTCGGCCTCAACGAGTTCCTCGAGGACGACCGCGGCGGGCAGGCCGTGATCTACGAGATGCTCTCCGCGTCACGCCACTCGGAGGAGATCCGCGCCGGGCTCGCCGAGCTCTACCGGCAGTGGCGCGAGCGGCTGGCGGGCTGGCTGCGAGTGAAGGAGCGCGACGGCGTGATCCGGCTGCAGGCCGAGCCGGAGGCCGTGGCCTCGATCCTGTTCGCCCTTGCCGACGGGTTCGGCATCCAGGTGCTGTCCGATCCCGACTGGGATCAGGACGCGGCTTTCGAGCTGGGCGTGGGCACCGCGCGGTCGTTGCTGGGCGCCGGCTAGCACGCCCTCAGGCCGAATGCGCGAGCACGCTGATCACGTTGCCACCCGGGTCGCGCACGAAGAAGCGATGGATCCCCCAGGGCTCGTCGGTGATCGGGTAGACGATCTCCAGACCGCGCCGCACGCACTCCTCGTGTACCGCGTCGACTGCGGCCGGGTCACCCACGTCGATCCCCATGCGGGGCAGCTTCGGCTCCACGCCCGGCGCCGCGGCCACGATCTGCGCGTTTGAGTTCTGGCGGGAGGCCAGCCCCAGGAAGTCCTCGCTCTCCATGGCGGCGTCGAGCCCCAGCACGCCCGTGTAGAAGTCCGTGAGCGCGTCGAAGTCGGGGCCCTCCAGGTACGGGACGATGCGGCGGATGTTGGTCATGCGGCCTTCAGTCTCCCTTCGAGCTCGTCGCCCAGCTCGGCGACCGGCAGCCGCACCTGCTCCAGGGAGTCGCGGTCGCGGAGGGTGACCGTTTCGTCCTCGAGCGTCTGGCCGTCGACCGTCACCCCCCAGGGCGTGCCGATCTCGTCCTGGCGCCGGTAGCGCTTGCCGATCGAGCCGCCGGCGTCGTATTCGGCGGGCAACCGGGTTCGCAGGTCCTCGTAGAGCTCGCGTGCCAGCTCGGGCATCCCGTCGCGGTTGACCAGCGGCAGCACCGCGACCTTGACCGGCGCCACCTTCGGATGCAGGCCGAGTACCACGCGCTGGCGCCCCTCGATCTCCTCTTCTCGGTACGCGTCGCACATCAGCGCGAGCATCGTCCGGCCCGACCCCGCCGGCGGGCTCGATCACGTGCGGGACGTAGCGCTCGCCGGTCGCCGTGTCCACGTACTCGAGCTTCTCCCCTGAGAACTCGGCGTGCTGGGTGAGATCGAAGTCGCCGCGGTTGGCGATGCCCTCGAGCTCAGACCAGCCGATCGGGTAGAGGTACTCGATGTCGCTCGTGGCCGAGGAGTAGTGCGACAGCTCGTCGGGCCCGTGCTCGCGCAGGCGGAGCCTCTCGCGGTCGAGCCCCAGCGCGACGTACCAGCTCATCCGAGCCTCCATCCAGTGCCGGTGCCACTGCTCGGCCTCGTCCGGGGGCACGAAGAACTCCATCTCCATCTGCTCGAACTCGAGCGTGCGAAAGACGAAGTTGCCCGGCGTGATCTCGTTGCGGAACGACTTGCCCACCTGGGCGATCCCGAACGGCGGCTTGCGGCGGGCGTACTGGAGCGTGTTCTTGAAGTTGAGGAATATGCCCTGGGCGGTCTCGGGGCGCAGGAAGACCGTGGATCCGGCGTCCTTCACCGGGCCGATCACTGGTCTCGAACATGAGGTTGAACTCGCGCGCCTCGGTGAGGTCGCAGTCCTTGTGCTGCCCGGGCAGCTTCGAGGGAGCGTGCCCGCAGCGGATCTCGGGGTTGTTGCCGACGCCCGTCGAGCTCCTCCTGCAGGTGGTCGGCTCGGAACCGCTGCTGGCAGGCGCGGCAGTCGACAGCGGGTCGGTGAACCCCTCGAGATGGCCCGACGCCTCCCAGGTTCGTGGGTGCTGGATGATCGCCGAGTCGAGGGCGACCACGTCGTCGCGCTCCTGGATCATGGCCTTCCACCACTCGCCGATCACGTTGTTCTTCAGAAGAACGCCGTAATGGCCGTAGTCGTAGGTATTGGCGATGCCACCGTAGATCTCCGAGGCGGGGAAGATGAAGCCACGGCGCTTGGAGAGCGCGACGATCTTGTCCATGCCGGTCACGGCCGCTGACCCTACCCACCGCCGCGAATCCCGGTATTTCCGCGCCTCAGCGTCGAGCTCTGGCGTGTCGACAGCGCCGATCTGGGGGTAGGTTGCCCGGCATGGTCACCTCGGCCCTTCGCCCGATCGGACATCTGGCCGCATGGCTCGTCTGGCAGAGCACCCGGGTTTCGCTGTTCAAGGACCTCGAGGAGCCGCAGCCGCCCGCTGGCTGAGGCCGTTCTTGGCACTCCTATACTGGGAGTGCCATGCCCATCTACGAGTACCGCTGCGACCGGGGTCACCTCTTCGAGGTAATGCAGCGCATGGTGGACGACCCGCTGGAGACCTGCTCCACCTGCGGCGCCCCCGTTCAGCGTGTCTTTCACCCGGTGGCGGTGCATTTCAAGGGCTCGGGCTTCTACAACACCGACTACGGGAAGAAGAAGAAGAGCGCGGGCCGCCTCCGAGGGCGGATAGGCTGAGCGGTGACTCGTCTTCGGGCAAGGGCGATCTCGAGAGCGGAGCTCCTCCTCAAGAAGGACCGCTCGAGCGCTCTCTTCGAAGCGCAGCGCCAATTCGTCCTCGAGTCCCTCTTCGACGAAGCCGCTAGCTCCCGTCCACCAGCTTCTTGACCGCGTCTGCCTTGGCGCCGTCGGTGACGAACAGGTTGCTGCCGTTGCAGCATGTGGCCTCGAGCACCGCGGTGTCCGACGAGTTTCCGGTGGCCATGTCCGCGAACAGGGCCATCAGCTGGAAGCCGCCCATGTCCGTCTTGAGTGTCTTGGGTGCCTTCCAGCTGACCAGCGGGAGGCGGAAGAACGTGGTCGGTGACTTGACCTGGCTGCCGATCGCACGCAGCACCTCCTGCTGGCGAGCGGCGCGGTCGCGGTCGTCCTCGGCCGGCGCACAGTCGTTCTTGCGCACCCGGGCGAAGCCGAGCGCGCGCCGGCCGTCCAGCTCGTTCTCGCCCTTCTTGAAGCGGATGCCCTTCCAGAAGTTGTCGAACGGAGGTGAGCAGACCTTCGACTTCGAGTTGACCGTGATCCCGCCGAGCGAGTCGATGAACTCGGGGAAGTCCTCGAAGTCCACCTCCACCAGATGGTTGATCTCCAGCCCGTTGCCGAGGAATGACTCGACGGTCTCGATCGTGAGCGCGGGCCCGCCGATCGCGTAGGCGGCGTTGATCTTGTTGACCCCGTGACCCGGGATCTCGACCTCCACGTCGCGGGGATCGAGAGCTTGCGCACGCTGCCGAGCGCGGCGTGGACGATCATGATCGTGTCCGAGCGCCCGGGGCCCTGGAGCGACTCGTCGATTGAGTCCCCGGTCCTGGCGTCGGAGCCGAGGACGAGGATGTTGCTGCCGGTGAGCATGTTGCCCCCGGACGAGAGCGCCTTCTCGGCCTCGGGCGAAACGCCCTCCTGCGTGCCCGCGCTGATCAGGAACAGAGCGAGCGACAGCGCCAGCCATGCGAGCACGGCGATCGCCACCCACTTGAACACGCGCCCGGGAGTGATGCGCCGCTGCTGGTCGCGCGGCGGGCGGGGCTCGTCGTCACCTCGGCTGCGCGAGAGGCGCCGCTTGAGGGAGTCCAGATCGCCGCGCGAGCCAGGGGCTTCCTGCGCGCGCGGTAAACGTTGTACTCCGGGGGGTCCGGAGGGCCGGAAGTCGGATTTGTCACCCCCCTCTGTATATCTACCCGCCATGCCGCCAAGGCGGGTTATCGGGATTGACGCGGGGGGAACGAAGCTGCTCGGGGGGGTCGTGGACGAGGCGCTGGTCGTCCACCACCGGGTGCGCCGGACCTGGCGTGGAGCGGATCGGCAGGAGACCCTGGACATCTTCACGGGTGCCGTGGAGGAGGTGCGGGCGGTCGCTCCCGATGTGGAATCGGTGGGCTTCGGGATTCCTTCGCTGGTGGACTGGCGAGACCGGCGTCTCGACCTGGAGCAACCACCTCCCGCTCGGCGAAGTCCCTTTCCGCGACCTGATGAGCGAGCGCCTCGGCCTGCCGGTGGTGGTGGACAACGACGGCAACGCGTCGGTGCTGGCGGAGGCGCGCGCAGGCGCTGCGCAGGGCTGCGAGCACGTGGTGATGGTCTCGCTCGGGACCGGGATCGGCACCGGGCTGTACTTGAACGGCGCGGTCTACCGGGGCGCTTCCGGGCTCGGCAGCGAGCTGGGCCACACCGTGCTCGAGCTCGACGGCGCCGACTGTCCGGGTGCCTGCCCCGGGCGAGGCTGCTTCGAGACGCTCGTGTCCGGGATGGCGATCGGCCGCGAGGGCGAGCGACTGGCGCGCGAGCTGCCGGACTCGGAGCTCGGCCGGCGCCTGGCCGAAGGCGTCGAGATCAGTGGTGGGCTCGTCACCGAGCTGGCCCACGGCGGGGATCCCGCCTCGCGCTCGGCGCTCGAGAACATCGGGCGCAGGCTCGGCTATGGGCTCGTCGGAGTGGTCAATCTCTTCAACCCGCAGGTGATCGTGATCGGCGGCGGCGCCGTGCGCGCCGGCGACCTCCTCCTGGAGCCCGCCCGCGCGGTGGTGGCCCAGCGCGCGCTGCCACCGCCGCGCGCTGCTGTATCCATCGTGCCTGCGCACTTCGGAGACGAGGCGGGGATGATCGGCGCCGCATTGCTGGCTCTCGGACACGGAGGCGGGGCGTGACGGGACGCCTCGTCGTCTGCCCGACCCCGATCGGGAACCTGGAGGACATTACGCTGCGCGTGCTCGCGGCGCTGCGCGAGGCGGACGTCGTGGCCTGTGAGGACACCCGCCGGACCCGCGTCCTGCTCGACCGCTATGGGGTCAAGGCAAAGCTGCTCTCGTACCACGAGCACAACGAGAAGGCCCGCGCAGCCGAGCTCGTCGGACGGATGCGGGACGGCGCCGTCGTGGCGCTGGTTTCCGACGCCGGAATGCCGCTCGTGTCCGATCCCGGCTATCTGCTGGTCCGCGGCTGCGTGGCCGCCGGGCTTCCGGTGGAGGTCCTGCCCGGCCCCTCGGCGGCGATCACCGCGCTGGTGGCCTCCGGCCTGCCCGCTGACGAGTGGCGCTTCCACGGCTTCCTGCCACGCAAGAAGGGCGAGCTGCGCCGCGAGCTGTCGGAGCCCGGAGGAACCCTGGTGGCCTTCGAGTCGCCGCGCCGGGTGCCCGGCGACGCTGGCCCTGCTGGCGGAAATCGACCCTGCTCGCGACGTGGCGGTCTGCCGCGAGCTCACCAAGGTGCACGAGGAGATCGTGCGCGGGACGGCGGCGGAGCTGGCGGCGCGCTACGCCGACGCAGCCGCCGAAGGGCGAGATCGTGCTGGTGATCGGCCCGGGCGAGGAGGGTGGCCCGGAAGGCGGCGAGCCCGCCGGTCTCGACGCTCTGCGCAGGCTCGTGGACGCCGGCGCCCACCCCCGCCGCGCGGCGTCGGTCGTTGCGGAGCTGACGGGTGGGAGCGCCAACGCGTTGTACGAGGCGTTGGTGGCTGACGACTGAGGATCTGCTCTTGCGTCCGGGGGCGCTGCGCTCCGCTCAGCACCCGCTTCGCCCGCTCAGCGGTCCTTCACGAGACCACAAGTCGACGGTCTCGAACACCGTCTCTGTGGTAGCGCCCCTCCGACCCCGCCGCCAGGCGGATCGGCCCCGCTCGGACTACCCCTCATCGCCGTCGTTCGTCACCGCCTCCTTCACCCGCCGCGGCGAAGAAACGGCACCGTCACAACGAGCCCCTCAATCCCACAGCACTGTTACAAACACGCACAGGACCGCCAAACCCGCGCTGACCACCCGCGATTGCGTCGTACGGTCGCCGCATGCGACCTCTCCGACTCCTTCTCGCCCTCGCGGTTGTCGTCCTTGTCCTGCTCGCCGGCGCCCCGCCTGCGCTGGCAGCGTGGACCTGGCCGCTCGCCGGCGAGGTGATCACTCCCTATAGAAACGGCGCCGACCCGTACGCCGGGGGTCAGCACCGGGGGGTGGACATCGCCGGTGCCGTCGGTACTGCCGTGGTCGCGGCTGCAGCGGGGGAGGTCCTGTTCGCGGGCACGGCGGGATCGTCGGGAGTCACGGTGAGCATCCGGACGGGCGCAGGGGCTCGACACGTCCTACCTGCACCTGTCGTCGGTGGCGGTGCGAAAGGGCCAGCGGGTGAGCGCGGGGGACCGGGTGGGAGCGGTCGGCACCAGCGGCCGCCGCTCGGCCGACGCGCCGCATCTCCACTTCGGGGTGCGCGAGTCGGGCAGCCGCCACGACTACCGCGACCCGCTGTCGCTACTGCCACCGCCTCCTGTGGCCACCCCGGAGCATCCGCTGCCCGCACCGGCGCCGGCGGACGCCCGGTGCGCGTGGGGCCCGAGCCCGCGCCGGTTCCGGCGCCGAGTCCGCTGACTTCTCCCGAGCCGATCGTTCGAGCCGCGCCGGGCGCCCGTCCGACGGCGCATCCCGGCCGGGCGCCGGGTACCTGCCGGTCGCGGCGCGCCGGCCGCGCGCAGGGTGCCCGCCCACGGTGGCGTGACGGCAGCCGACCCCTCGCCTGCGGCTACTCCCGCTCCTTCGCGGCTGCCGCAGCGCAACGTCCGGCCGGCGCCCGCGCCTGATCCGGGCACGCCGCGGGAGCACGGGCGCGTGGACCGGGCGCCCCGCCCCGCGCCCGTCGAGGCGGGTCCGCGACAAGCCGCTGCTCACGCGACCGGCGCAGATGGGGCGCAGCCCGGCCCGGCCGCGTCGCGGTCGCCCGGGCTCCTCGTTCGTGCCCCGTCCTGAAGGCGCCTCCGGACCCGACGTCGGCTGGGCGCTCGCCTGCCTCGGCCTACTGGCAGCGGCGGCCCTGCTGGGACTCACCAGCGAGGGCCGCGAGACGGCGCGCCGGGGTGCCGGGAAGCTGTCGACCCTGCTCCGGCCCCTCGCCGGGCGTGGCTGAGGTTCGCGTAGCATCGAACATGCATGTCCTACTACGTCACCACGCCCATCTACTACGTGAACGGCGAGCCTCACCTCGGGCATGCCTACACGACGATTGCCGCCGATGTCCTGGCTCGGCACCGGCGCCAGCGGGGCGAGGACGTCTTCTTCCTGACCGGCACCGACGAGCACGGCGAACCCGTCACGCAGGTCGCCGAGTCGCTCGGCATCACTCCTCGCGAATTGGGCGACCGTAACGCGGTCCGGTTCAAGGAGCTCGCCGCCGAGCTCAACGTCACCAACGACTTCTTCATCAGGACCACCGACCCGAGCACATGGCGAAGGTCGCGGAGGTGGTGCGGCGGATCCACGACAACGGCCATGTCTACGCGGGCGTGTACGAGGGCTGGTACTGCCCGCGCTGCGCGGACTTCAAGACCGAGTCCGAGCTCGAGGAAGGCAACCGTTGCGCGATCCACAAGATCGTGCTCGAGAAGGAGAAGGAGGACAACTGGTTCTTCCGGCTATCGGCCTTTCAGGAGCCGCTCGAGCGCCTCTACGCCGAGCGCTCCGACTTCGTCATCCCGCAGGAGCGCTACAACGAGGCGCTGGCCTTCATCCAGCGTGGCCTGCGTCGACTTCTCGCTGAGCCGTCAGCGGCTCAAGTGGGGGGTGGAGGTTCCCTGGGACTCGTCGCAGGTCATCTACGTCTGGATCGACGCCCTCCTCAACTACTACACGGCACTCTCCTACGCCCGCCCCGGCGAAGACCTCACTGAGCGCTTCTGGCCCGCGACGGTCCACCTCGTCGGCAAGGACATCCTCAAGTTCCACGCGATCATCTGGCCCGCGCTGCTGATGGCGGCGGACCTCGAGGTGCCCGAGCACGTGGCCATCCACGGCTTCCTGCTGCTCGGCGAGCACAAGATGTCCAAGTCGCTGGGCAACGTCATCGAGCCGTTCCGGGTGGTCGAGCTCTACGGCGCCGACGCCCTGCGCTTCTATCTCCTGCGCGAGGTGGGCTTCGGCTCCGACGGCGAGGTATCCCCCGAGGGGTTCGAGGGCCGCTACAACAGCGAGCTGGCCAACGAGTACGGCAATCTCGCCAGCCGCACCCTGGCGATGATCGAGCGCTACCGCGACGGCGTGGTGCCCGACGCCGAACCCGCCCCCGCGCTCGTGGACGAGTTCGACGGGTTGACCGAGGCCGTTCGGGCGAGGCTCGACCAGGTCGAGCTGACCCCGGCGCTCGACGAGATCTGGAGGCGGATCAAGTTCCTGAACCGCTACGTCACTCAGGAACAGCCCTGGCAGCTGGCCAAGGACGAGGGCGAGGCCGCCCACCTTGATCAGGTGCTCTATGCACTGGCCGAGGGTCTGCGCGTCGTGTCGGTTCTCGTGCACCCGTTCCTGCCCGAGTCGGCGGAGCGGCTGCTCGACGCGCTCGGCCGGCCGGAGCTGTCGCTCGAGCAGGCGCGGTTCGGAGCGGTCGGCGGTGGGGCGAGCATCGGCGAGCTGGGTCAGCTCTTCCCGCGGGTCGAGCCCCCCGAGGCCTCGGCCGCATAGGCGGGCCACAGTGGTCGACAGCCACTGTCACCTCGACGCCTGCGATCCGCCGGACGCCGAGCTTGTGGACCGCGCCCGGGCCGCGGGCGTCGCCCGCCTGGCCACGGTGGGCACGGATCGCGCCTCGATCGCGCGGGCGCTCGATGCGGCGGACGCCCACAACGAGGTCGTGGCGATAGTGGGCCGGCATCCGCACGAGACCGAGCGGTTCGGCGCTGGTGACCTGGAGGAGGTCGAGTCCGCGGCCGCCCATCCGCGGGCACGTGCCATAGGCGAGACCGGCCTCGACTACTTCCGCGACTACGCCCCGCGTGCCGACCAGCTTCGGGCCTTCGAGGCGCAGCTCGGGCTCGCCGCTCGCGTGAGCCTCCCCGTGGTGATCCACACGCGCGCCGCGGAGGACGACACCTTCGCGGTCCTGCGCGAGCACGCTCCCGCCCTCCCCGCGGTCATCATGCATTGCTTCTCGGCTCCCGAGCGACTCGACGAGTGCATCGAGCGGGGCTATCTCTGCTCGTTCGCCGGCAACGTCACCTACCCGAAGGCGACGGATCTGCAGGCGGCCGCCCGGGAGCTGCCCGCCGAGCTGCTGCTCGTCGAGACGGACTCTCCTTACCTCGCGCCGCAGCCGCTGCGCGGCAAGCCCAACGAGCCCGCGAACGTCACCCACACCGCCCGCTTCGTGGCCGAGCTTCGGAACGTGAGCTACGAGGCGCTCGAGCGCACGGTGGACGCGAACGCGGAGCGGATACTGGGCTCGTGACGCACAGCGGGGCGCGAGCCGATGGCTGACGCGCCCCGTCAGGCGAGCCTTCGGCGGCTACGCGAATTCGATGTTCGCCCCAACCGCGAGCTCGGCCAGAACTTCCTGATCGACGACAACATCCTCGGCGTGATCGGCCGGGCTGCGGAGCTCGACGCCGCCGACGTCGTGCTGGAGGTGGGAGGGGGTCTGGGCGTCCTGTCCGAGTACCTGGCTCAGCGCGTGGCCCACCTGCACGTGATCGAGATCGACGTCTCGCTCGAGCCCGCGCTACGTGACGCGCTCGGCTCCCATCCCAACGCCGAGCTGCACCTGGGCGACGCGGTGAAGATCGATTTCGGCGCTCTGGACCCTGCGCCCGGAAAGGTGGTGGCCAACCTGCCCTACGGGGTGGCCGCCACCGTGATCCTCAAGTCGATCGCCGAGCTTCCCGGAGCCGGGCTGTTGGTCGCGATGGTGCAGCGCGAGGTCGGCGAACGCCTGGCGGCGGCGCCCGGTAACAAGAGCTACGGGGCCACGTCGGTGCTCGCCCAGCTGGCGGCTGAGGTGCGCTTCCTGCGTTCGATCCCCACGGACGGTCTTCCACCCCCAGCCGAACGTGGAGTCCGCGCTCCTACGAATCCGCCGGACCGGCCCCGTCCCGCCGCCGGAGCTCGGCGCGCTCATTCATGCCGGATTCGCTCACCGCCGCAAGACACTGCCCGGGTCGCTCGCGCTCGCACCCGGCGCCGCGCCCGACATCCGGGACGCCACTCGGGCCGCCCTGGAGGAAATCGGCCACCCTGCTGACGCCCGGGCCGAGCGCCTGGCGCCGGAGGACTGGCGCCGGCTGGGCGAGGCGATGGGCCGCGAGCGGCTCGCGCTGCTGCGGCCGCGCTGAGCTCGTGCCGGCTCGGCCCGCGTAGCCTCCGCGCGGTGCTCCTCCACGAGCAGGCTCCCGCGAAGCTCAACCTTGTCCTGCACGTTGGCCGCCCGCGGCCCGACGGCCTGCACCCGCTGTGCTCGCTGTTCGCGTCGATCGACCTCGCCGACGCGGTGGAGGCGGAGGTGGCCGACGGCGCCGCGGACAGCGTGGACTGCCCGGGCGTGGAGGGCAGGAATCTCGCAACCGACGCCATCGAGGAGTTCCGCCGCCGCGCCGCGCCGGCGTTGCCGCCCCTGGCCGTCCGCATCGACAAGCGCATCCCTGTCGCCGCCGGCCTCGGCGGGGGAAGCGCCGACGCCGCCGCGGTGCTGCGTATTGCCAACCGCGTCGCGGGCGACCCCGCCGACGCCGCCGCCCTGCGTGAGATGGCGGCCTCCCTCGGCTCGGACGTCCCCAGCCAGATCCACCCCGGCCACGCGCTCGTGCAGGGCGTCGGCGAGATCGTCGAGGCCGTCTCGCTGCCGCCGCTCCCGGCCGTGCTCGTGCCCGATGCGCAGGGGCTCTCCACCGCCGCCGTGTACGCCGAGTTCGATCGTCTCGGGGGCGGGCGCGAGCGTCTCGACCCCGAGCCCATCCGGGAGCTCGCCCGCCAGGCCGTGGGCAGTCCCGACCGCCTCGCGAACGCGCTGCAGAACGACCTTCAGCCTGCGGCGCTCTCACTGCGGCCGGAGCTGGCCCGCTCGCTCGAGCGGCTCAGCGCCGCGGGCGCTCTGGGGGCGGCCGTGACCGGCTCGGGTCCCACCTGCTTCGCCCTGTTCAGCGAACAGGCGGCCGCCGCTGAAGCCGCGGCCGCGATCCCCGGGTCGATCGTGGCGCGTTTACGCCAACCCTCCGAGGCCGCGTAGCCCGCGTCAGGGCTCGGCTACCTTCACCCGCGATGTCCGCCACCCAGATCCTCGCGGCCGCCGTCGCCGTCCTGGTGGCCGCCTTTGTGGTGTGGCGGTGGCGGCGTCTCTCCCTCGAGCGCAAGGCGATCGGGATCCTGATCGCGCTGGCGCTGGGCGTCTACGCCACGGGCGTGCTCTCCGAGCTGCCCGATCCGAAGAAGGTGATCGAGGACATCGCCGTCGCGCTGGGCCCCTGGACCTACGCGCTCGTCGGCGTGATGGCGTTCCTCGAGACGGGTGCGTTCGTGGGCCTCGTAGCCCCCGGTGAGACCGTCGTCATCGCCGGCGGCGTGATCGCGGGTCAGGGCGAGATCGAGCTGCTGCCGCTGATCGGGCTGGTGTGGATCTGCGCGATCCTCGGCGACACGACGAGCTTCTTCATCGGCCGCCGGCTCGGCCGCGACTTTCTCGAGAAGCACGGGCCGCGGGTGAAGATCACCCACGAGCGGCTCGAGCAGGTGGAGGGCTACTTCGACCGCCACGGCGGCAAGACCATCCTGATCGGCCGCTTCATCGGTCTCGTGCGCGCCCTGGCCCCCTTCATCGCCGGCTCGTCCGGTCTCGCCTACAGGCGCTTCATCCCCTACAGCATTGTGGGTACCGGGCTGTGGGCGTCGATCTTCTGCGTGCTCGGCTTCATCTTCTGGCGCTCGTTCGACCGGGTGGCGAAGCTGGCCGGCCAGGCGGTGTTCGGCTTCGGGATCACGGTGGCCGTGATCGTGGGCGTGGTTGTGATCTACCGGCGCCGGGGCGAGATCAAGCAGTGGCTGCTGGCGCACCAGGACGAGCCGCTGGTCCGACCGCTGTTCATGATCGGGCGACCGGTCCATCGCCGCGTGATCGGCCCGCTCTGGCAGCGGCTCGCGCCCCAGGTGCGCTTTCTCTGGAACCGGGTCACCCCCGGCGATCTCGGCCTCGAGCTCACGACCACGCTGGCGGTCGCCGGGGTGGGGCTGTTCGTGTTCTTCCTCTACGTGTTCGACCTGTCGGAGAGCCTCAATCCGACTCCGCTCGACACGGAGATGCTCGACCTGGCGGATCGCCTCTACAACGAGACGGCGGTCGACGTGGTCGAGGTGGTCACGCAGCTGGGTGCCTTGCCGACGGTCGGGATCCTCGTGCTCGGCACCTCGATACTCCTCGCCACCCGGCGCCGCTGGGCGGAGATCGGTGTGCTTGTCGGCGGCCTGGCGCTCACTTACGTGTGCGTACACGTGACGAAGGGAGCACTCGACCGCCCGCGTCCGGCCGACCCGCTGGTGAATACCTCCTACTCGTCGTTCCCGAGCGGCCATGCGGCGTACTCGACCGCCTGGATCGCGGTAGCCCTCGTGCTCACCAGGCGTCTCGACCTGATCACCAACGTGGCGGTGCTGATCGTCGCGGTCGCGATCGCCGCCGTCGTGGGCCTGTCGCGCATATACCTGCGCGTTCACTATTGGTCGGATGTCGCGGCGGGATGGGGACTCGGCTGCGGGATCTTCGCGGCGCTGACCGCGATCATCCTTGTCGTCGAGTACATGCGCCAGAATGGGCGCGAGCGCGAGCAGGGCCCGCCTCGACCCCCGGTCGCGCAGCCGGAGCAATGAGCGATCTCACCAGCACAGAGTTGACGATCGGCCTGGCGGCCGGCCTGGTCGGTGTCTGTTACGTCTTTCTGATCCTGATGCCCGCGTGGCGTTGCTACGGGCGGATGTGGGAGAAGATCGCAGCGAGCTTCCTGACGCTGTTCATCCTCGCCACGCTGCTCGGAGCCGGGGCCGGCATCGGGTTCGCGGTCGTCTGGTCCTACGACCAATACGCCTAGAGAAAGAGCGGCTGAGCCCGCTAGCTGCGCGCTGTTTGACTCAAAGTCCGGCTCAGTGGCGCTGCGGCGTCGGTACGATCCGCTGATGGCCGCCGGCCGTCAGAGGGCCATCGCGGCCGCCGATTCGCGCTCCTTCCTGGAGGCGCTTGACGAGGTCTCCGAGGCCGTCGAGGCAGGTGCCGGCCTCCCGTCGGTGGCGCGGGCGGCCGGACGCGCGCTCGGGGCGAGCGTGATCGTGCTCGACGCCTCGAGCAGCGTGCTGGCCGTGGCCTGTGCGTCGCCCGAGGACGAGCGCGCAGTGATGGCGCGCGAGGGCGACACCGAGAGCGTGGCGCTGCGTGTGGCCGAGGCGACCGTGGGGGAGCTGCGCTACCGGCCACGCGCCGAGCCGCCGCCCGCTGCCCTTCTGCGGCTGGTGGGCAACCTGATGGGCCTCGAGCTGGAACGCTCGCGGGCGCCCGAGCGCGCCAGCGAGGAGGCCGTCGGCGACTTCCTCGCGGACCTCCTGGCCCGTCGCATCACCGATCGCGAGAACATCGTCGCCCGGGCGGGCGAGCTGGGCTGTGAGCTCGGCGGGGGAGCGACGGCGCTCGTGGTGCGAGCCCGTCCCTACCACCCGGAGGAAGGCGACTGGCGTGCCCGCGTGGTCACGCTGGCCGAGCGCGGCGCGCGGGCAATCGAGCGCGGCACCCTGGCGGCCCTCGCCGATCTGCGTGACGAGCGTGAGCTCGTGATCTTCGTGCCCGGCCCCGACGCCGCGAGCGGCCGCCGCGCCGGCGCCGCCGTGCTGCGCGAGCTCGAGGCCAACCTGCCGGGCTTCGCGCTCACCGTGGCCCGGTCGCGCCATACGACCGACCCGGCCGATCTGCACCGGGCGGGCGCGGAAGCCCTTCTCGCCGCCAACGTGGCCGAGGCCCGTGCGCTCGCCGAGCTGTCCTTCGAGGAGACGGGCGCGTATCGCCTGCTGCTCCCCGCGATGAGCGAGGACCCGGGCGAGCTGCAGGGATTCTTCGACGAGACAGTCGCGCCGATCGTCGGCTACGACGAGCAGTACGAGACCGACCTCGTCCGAACGCTCGAGTCGTTCCTGGACGCCGACGGCAACGTGGCCAAGACGGCCGAGAAGCTCTACACCCACCGTCACACGATCCGCTACCGCCTGGAGCGGGTGAAGGAGCTGACCGGTCTGGACGTCTCCTCGACCGACGGGCGCGAGCGGCTCTCGCTGGGCCTGAAGGCGATGAGGGTGCTGGGCATCATGCCGCCCGGGGGCCCGGCGCACGAGAAGGGCTCAGAGGCCGGCCGCGTGCCGAGCCAGCACAAGGACCGTTAGATGGCTGATTCCACGACCCCGCGCACGCGGATGACGCACGGTTGTGGGCGAAGCAGCCGGCGTGGCCGGCTGCGCACGATGGGTTACCGTCGCCGGATCGGGGTCATCGGGCTCGCCGATACCTTCGGGTATCGGCTTCGCCCTGCTTCCCCCGCCCGGCTTGGTCCCGTGCGCCTCCGCGCACACGCGGCCGTGGAATCAGTCATCTAGGGCCTTCACCGCGGCTGGTACCTTCGCGACACGCCACTGGGGAGTGGTGTAATTGGCAGCACGGGTCACTTTGGATGATCAAGCGGATTGGGTTCGAATCCCCCCTCCCCAGCTGAGTTCCGGTGCCGGCCCGTGCGCCCGCTGAGCGCCCGGGCTCCGATACCCTGCCGGGCCCATGGCCGCCCCCTTCTCGGTCCTCGTCATGGCCGCCGGCCATGGCACGCGGATGCGATCGCGCACGCCCAAGGTGCTCCATCCGGTGTGCGGCAAGCCGATGATCGAGTGGATCATCGATGCCGCCCGAGACGCCGGGGCGGAGCGAGTGGTGTGCGTGGTCCGGCCCGGTGACGGCGTGGGCTCAGAGCTGTCCGAGGGGGCCGAGGCCGTCGAGCAGGTCGAGGGGGAGGGCACCGCGGCCGCGGTCCTGGCGGCTCGCGAGACCCTGCCGAGCGGGCACATGGTGATCCTGTCCGGAGACCACCCGCTCGTGACCGCCGAGCAGATCGCCGGCCTGTACGCCCAACACTCCGACGAGCGGGCCGCCGCCACGATCCTCACGAGCGAGGAGCTCGACCCGTCCGGCTACGGGCGCATCGTCCGCGACGCCGACGGGCGCTTCGAGCGCATCGTCGAGACCAAGTACACGGAGGGGCTGGCACCCGAGCTTCTCGAGATCCGCGAGATCAACCTCGGCACCTACGTGTTCGACGCCGCCGAGCTCTACGCAGCGCTCGACCAGGTGGGCCTGGAGGACGGCGAGCTCTACCTGACCGGCGCCTTTCCCGTGATCGCCTCGAGGGGTGGCACCGTCACGACGCACACCACCGACGACTCCGACATCGCGTTCGGGGTGAACGACCGGGCGGGCCTCATGCACGCCGAGACCGCCGCTCAGCGACGCATCCTCGAGGCGCACGCCTTGGCGGGCGTCACGTTCCTGCAGCCCGCCGGCACGTGCGTGGACGCCGGGGTCACGATCGGCGAGGACAGCACGATCGGTCCCGGCGTGAGTCTGCTGGGCCAGACGAGCGTCGGCGAAGGGAGCGAGATCGGGCCGCACGCCACCCTCACCGACACCCGGGTCGGCGACGGCGCCGTCGTCCTCCACACCGTGGCGGTGGAGGCGGAGATCGGCGACCGCGCGACGGTCGGCCCGTTCGCCTACCTGCGGCCGGGCACGGTGCTCCGCGAGGGCGCCAAGGTCGGCACCTACGTGGAGGTCAAGAACTCGGACATCGGCGAGGGTGCCAAGGTGCCCCATCTCTCCTACATCGGGGACGCCGATGTGGGCGAGGGCGCCAACCTCGGAGCCAGCACCATCACGGCCAACTACGACGGCCGCAAGAAGCACCGCACGAAGGTCGGAAAAAGCGCGAAGACCGGTGTTCACACGTCCCTGGTCGCACCTGTTGACGTCGGTGATCGCGCGTACACTGGGGCCGGTTCGGTGATCACCGGCGACGTACCCGAGGGGGCGCTCGGAATCGCCCGGAAAAAGCAAGAAAACGTAGAGGGATACGCGGACCGCGTGGAGGAGGACCCGCAATGAGCAAGCTCCTCGATACGGCACCTGCGCCGGTGCTGCCGTCGAGCCTGCCGGCAGGCTACGAGAAGCGGCTGATGATCGCATCCGGGCGAGCAAGCCTCGAGCTGGCCGGAAAGATCTCGGGGAAGCTTGGGGTGGCGCTCACCGACGCCGGCCTCAAGACGTTCGCGGACGGCGAGGTCTACTGCCGCTACGCCGAGTCGATCCGCGGCGCCGACCTCTTCATCGTCCAGTCGATCTGCGGCTCGGAGCCCGAGGGCCTGACGGTCAACGACGCGCTGTGGGAGCTGCTGCTCATGATCCACGCCGCCAAGCACGCCTCGGCGCACCGGATCGTGGCGGTCACTCCCTGGTACGGGTACTCGCGCCAGGACAAGAAGTCCGCGCCGCGCGAGCCGATCTCCGCGAGGCTGGTGGCCGAGGTGCTCGAGACCGCGGGCGCCGACCGCCTGGTGGCGATGGACCTCCACGCCGGCCAGCTGCAGGGCTTCTTCTCCAAGCCGGTCGACCACATGACCGCCATGCCGATCCTCACGCAGTTCGTGACCGACCGCCTGGGCGGCCGCGACCTGGTGATCATCGCGCCGGATGCCGGCCGGGTGAAGCTGGTGCAGAAGTTCGCGCAGAAGGTTGCCGCTCCCTATGCACTCATGGAGAAGGAGCGGCCGGCCCACCAGGTAGCCGAGATCGGCTACGTGATCGGCGACGTGACCAACCGCACGGCTGTGATCGTCGACGACATCATCGGCACCGGTAGCACGCTCAGCGCCGCGGCGCAGACCGTGCTCGACGCCGGCGCCAACGAGGTCTTCGCGGTAGCCACCCACGGGTTGTTCTCCGGCAACGCGTTCGAGGTTCTCCAAGAGGGCCCGCTGGCGGGCATCGTGGTCACAGATACGGTGCCCCTGCGCGACGGGGCCCCGGAACTCATCACCCAGCTCAGCTGCGCCGACATCCTCGAGGACTCGATCCGCCGCATCTTCATCGACGATTCCGTGTCCGAGATCTTCGCGGGCGAGAATCAGCTGTTCTGAGACTGGGTAGCCAGCCCCGCCGTGTACGAGTTCTATCTCGCGCTCCATCTCGTCTGCGCGGTGCTCTGGGTGGGCGGCGGCGTGTCCGTGCACGTACTCGGCCGCTGGGTCGCGAAGACCGGTGACGACGAGCGGCTGCTCGAGTTCATCCGCGACGCTCTGAAGATCTCCGTGCGTTTCTACGCGCCGCTGGCCATCGTCCTGCTCGTGGCCGGCATCCTGCTGGTTGACGAGGTGGGGTACGAGTACAGCGACCTCTGGATCAGCCTGGCGATGCTGGCCTGGGTGTTCAGCCTCGTGCTCGGGGTGGCGTTCTACCCGCGCGAGGGGCGGCGGATCGAGGCGGCGGCGGCCGAGGGAGGCCCGGGCGCACCGGCGGCGCGGCAGAGCATCAACCGCCTTCTGATGGTCAACGCGATCGAAGTGACGATCCTGTTGGCGGTGGTCGTGGACATGGCCGTCAAGCCCGGCGCCTGAACGGGCGCGAGCGGCCTGAGCCGCTCTGCGCCCAGGCTCGCTCCTGCTCGCCCAGGTCGGTCGCCGGCGGGTCGCCGAACCACCACTCCCGGCCGATTCGATACCAGTTGCGCGTGGCGTTCAGCTGTCCGAGCACCGCGAGCACCCCGGACTCCATGCGCCGGCCCATCAGCTCGTTGGCGGGCAGGTTCTCGCGCCGCATCAGCCGGTAGAACGAGGAGCGCGGGTCGGACACCGCGGCGATGGCCTCCATCACCCGGTTCGAGTCGATGGTGACCTCGCGGTCCTCCATATACCAGCCGCCCACCGCCCGCACGTGCTCCATCAGGAGCTCGGCGTCCACCTTGCGCGGGCCGCGCAGGAAGCCGAGGTCGTGGAGCGCCACCCGCAGCTCCTCGGGGTCGTCTTCGAACACGGCCTCGAGGGCGGCGATCTCGAGCTCGATCTGGTCGTCGTCGAGGTGCTTGGTCATGCCGAAGTCGAGAAAGGCCACACGCCCGTCGGGCATCTGCAGGTAGTTGCCCGGGTGGGCGTCCGCGTTGAAGTGCTGCAGGTGGTAGATCGAGCCGAAGCAGAAGCGGAAGACGATCTCGCCGAAGCGGTCGCGCTCCTCCTGTGAGCCGGCCTGCACCTCCTCGAAACTCGCGCCGTCGACCCACTCGCTCACCAGCACGCGCTCCGTGGACAACCGCGTGATCACGTCCGGCACGTGGACGAAGGGATGACCGCGGTAGCCGCGAGCGAAGGCTCGCTGCGACTGGGCCTCCAGCTCGTAGTCGAGCTCCTCCATCACCCGCTCCTTGAGCTCGGCGGCGGCGGCGCCGGCGTCGAGGCCCGGGGCCAGCGCCTTGGCCATGCGCATGATCATGCCCGCGTTCTGCATGTCCGCGGCTATGGCCGAGGCCACACCGGGGTACTGGATCTTCACCGCGACGGTACGGCCGTCCGGCAGGACGGCGCGGTGCACCTGCCCGATCGAGGCCGCAGCGGCGGCCTCGTGGTCGAAGTCCTCGAACAGCTCCTCCACCCGTTCGTCCCACTCCTCGTCGAGGACGGAGCGCACCTTCTTCCAGGGCATCGCCGGGGCGGTGGCGCGCAGCGAGGCGAGCTGGTCCTGGTAGAGCTCGCGGTATTCCGGGGGCAGGAACTCGGTGTCGATGAACGAGGCGAGCTGGCCGATTTTCATGGCCGCGCCCTTCATGCGCCCGAGCGTCTCGACCATCCGCTCGGCGGCTTCGAGGTGGCGCTGCTCGAGAGCCTGGGACGCCCCCTCGGGCGAGCGGACGATGTTGGCCGCACGCGTGCCTGCCAGGCGCGCGCCCTCGGTCCCCACGACCGTGCCCACCTGGGCGGTGCGGCGGATACGGCCGGTGGGGATCGAGTTGTCGTCGTCGGGCGCCACTCCGCCCCAGAGTAGGCGGGGCGAGGGAGCTACGTGGTGGGCACCGGTGCGGGGCTCGAGGCGGTGCGAGTCCGCCGCGCCGCCGCCAGACCCACCAGGGCCATGCCGCCGAGAGCCCACGCCACGAGGACAGCCACGTGCTGGCCGGCCGCGGCGCCATCGAAGAAGCCCGTGCTGCGGAGCAGGTTGGCACCCGCTCCGGGAGGCATGAGCTGGCCCAGGCCGCCCACGGGCTCGGGCAGCAGCTCGGGCGCCGTGGCTGCCGCCGAGAACGGGTTGCCGATGAGGATCATGGTCAGGGCTCCGAGCAGCGCGCCGCGTTCACCGAGCCATGCGTAGAGCCCCGTGATCGTGGCGGCGATGGCCAGCACCGTGAGGCTCAACACGGCGGCGTTGGCTGCCCAGTCGCCGGCCACGATGTCGAGCCAGCTCTGCACGATGGCCGCCGAAGCCAGGCCCGAGAGGACGGATCCCGCGAGCAGCAGCCCGACCCGGCCGAGCGCGCTCGTGGTGAGCAGCGCGGCAGCGACGCCGGTGAGCAGGCCCGCGATGACCATCGGCAGTACGGCGGAGGCGAGCGCCGAGCCGCGCGACGCGGACACCACGTCCTCCGTGGGCGCGCCCACGTCGCTCGCCGCATGGCCGAGGATCTGGGCCACGGCCGGGCTGGCGGCCGACGACGTGAGCACCGTGGGCCCCTCGGGGGTGGCCACGAACGACCCGTACACCTCACGGTCCTCGATGGCGGCGCGCGCCTCGGGCTCGCTCGCGTAGCGATGGATGTCGAACGAGTCGTTGCTCCCCTGGAGCTTCTGCTCGATCGGTCCCGCCGCGGACGCCGGGCCTGCCACGCCGATCGGCAGGTCGCGCGGCTCGAGCCTCGCATTGGGCCACGCGAACAGCGTCAGCACGGCTGCAACCACCACAGGTACAAGCAGGATCGCCGCCGCGGGCGGTCGGCGGTGTCCGCCGCTCGATGTGGTCTGGTCCCTCATGCTTTCCTCCTCGTTGGTTGGAGACTCGAAAGCTCGGCGACGTCCCGCCGGAACAGGGCCGCGGCGGTCCAATCCGCGAGCACACGCAGACGGCGTGAGGCGAACGGCAGCTGGAAGACGTGGTAGCCACGGGCGGCGAACCAGCCGAGCAGCCCGCGGACCCGCACGCCGCCCATGAGGGCGATGCCGTGGCGGCTGCCGAGGGTGGCCATCTGGCCGCGTGTGCGGTAGCGGTACGGGCGCGGGGTCCCGCGCAGGTTCTCGGCCAGCCGGCGCGCCTGCCGGAGCGCATGCTGACACGTGGCCGGATCGGTCTTTCCCGGGGTGGCCTCGTTCGGCACCGCGGCACAGTCGCCGAGCGCCCAGATCCGCGGGGCGCCCACCACCCGGAGGGTTTCGTCGACGGGAACGCGCCCGCGCTCGTCCACGGGCAGCCCGAGCTGCCGGATCAGGGGATTGGGCGTGACTCCAGCGGTCCAGACAAGCGTCTCGGTGTCGATCCGGCGCCCGTCCGAAAGTGTCACCGCATGCGCCTCGATCGACGTGAGGGTCGTCTCGGTGAGGATCTCGATGCCGCGTTCTCCAAGCACGCGTGCCGCAAAGCTCGCGAGGCGCTCGGGGGTTTGGCCCAAGATTCGCTGGCCGCCGTCCACGAGCAGCCAGCGGGCGCGCACTCCGTCCAGGCGCCGGTGCCGCCGCAGCGCGTCGGTAACGAGCTCGTTGAGCTCGGCCACGCCCTCGACGCCGGCGAAGCCCGCTCCGGCGAGCACGAAGGTGAGGCGCCGCCCCGCGGACTCCGGGTCCGCATCGGCCAGCTCGATCTGCCGCAGCACGTGATTGCGCAGGCGGATGGCGTCGGGGAGATCCTTGAGTCCGAGGGCGTGCTCGCGCAGACCGGGCAGGTCCGGCACACGGGTGACGGAGCCGAGCGCGACCACCAGGTCGGCATACGCGATCTCGATGCGGCCGGCCTCCGAATCCACCACGACCAAGCGGCGGCGGCTATCGAGCTCGGCGACCGAGCCGAGCACCAGATCGGCGTGCGGGCACATGGTCCGAAGGGGGACGGTCACGTGCCGGGGCTCCACGCTGCCTGCCGCCGCCTCGGGCAGCAGCGGCGTGTAGAGCATGAAGTTGGTGGGATTGACGATCGTTGCGCCGCTGTCGCCCAGCTGGCGGGCCACGTAGCTTCCGGCGAAGCCGCCGCCGAGAACGAGGGTGCCGCCGCGGGCCACTCGCGCCTGCCGCCTGCCGTTGGTGGAGGGCATGTGGTTCATGGCGCCGAAGCTACGGCGGCGCGAAAGCGCTCGAATCCGGCAAACCCCTAGTCCCCAGCCCAGGGCCGGATTAGGATCAACAGATGCTCGTGGGCCGACTGGCTGAGCAACGCGAGCTCGAAACGTTGTTGGAGAACGCACGCGGGGAGCGCAGCGGTGCGCTGGTCCTGCGGGGCGAGGCCGGTATCGGCAAGACGGCGCTGCTCGAGCACGCGGAGGACCATGCGTCCGGCATGCGGGTGCTGCGCTGCGTCGGAGTCGAGGCCGAGTACGAGATGCCGTTCGCCGGCCTGCACCGGCTGGTCCGGCCCTGCATGGACCTGATCGACCGCCTGCCCGACCCGCAGTCGTCGGCGCTCGGGAGCGCCCTGGGCCTCTCCTCGGACGGCGTAGACGACCGCTTCCTGGTGTCGCTCGGCACACTGAGTCTGCTCGCCGAGGCCGGCGAGGAGACCCCGCTCCTGTGCTGCATCGACGACGCCCAGTGGCTCGACATCCCCTCGGCCGAGGCGCTGGCCTTCGCCGCCCGCCGCTTGGAAGCCGAGCGGATCGCGATGGTCTTCGCCGTCCGCGAGGGCGACGTTCAGAGCATCGACCTGCCCGGCGTTCCCGAGCTCGGGCTCGAGCCGCTGAGCGACACGGACGCCCGCGAGCTCATCACCGCTCGCCTGGACCGCGGCCCCTCGGGCGAGGTGCTCAACACGCTCCTCGACAGCGCCCAGGGCAACCCGCTCGCGCTGCTCGAGCTCCCCGCCGCGCTGACTCCCGAGCAGCTGGAGGGAGTGGAGCCGATCCTCGGACCTCCACCCGTCCGGCCCGCGGTGGAGGACGCCTTCCGCGCCCGCGTGGCCGCCCTTTCCGACGGCACCCGCCGGCTGCTGCTGGTGGCGGCCGCCGACGATGGGGGCGAATTGGGCGAGATCCTCGACGCGGCCAGTCGCATGGGCGTGGGCGGCTCGGAGCTCGCCGAGGCCGAGCGAGGAGGTCTGGTGCGGGTCGACGGCGGCGTGACCTTCCGCCATCCGCTCGTGCGCTCGGCCATCTACCGCGGCGCGGCTCGCGACGAGCGCCGTGCCGCTCACGAGGCGCTCGCGGCGGCCGTGGCCGATCCGGCTCGCAGCGCCTGGCACCGCGCTCTCTTCGCCGACCGGGCCGACGAGGGCATCGCGGCCGAACTCGAGGCCGCCGGCGTCCAGGCGGCCAACCGAGGGGCGCAGGCCACCGCGGCGGCCGCCTTCGAGCGTGCGGCCGAGTTGACCGAAGACGACGCACGCCGCGGTCACCGCTTGGTCGCCGCTGCCCAGGCCTCGCACGCTGCCGGCCAGCCCGACGCCGCGCTGGCCCTGGGGAGCGCGCGCAGTCGTTCAGCCTCGACCCGCTCGACTCGCTCGATCTGGTGTCGATCCGGGCCACCGATGCCGGCCGGCGCGGATCGCCCGCGGAGTGCCAGGACCTGATGAAGGACGCGGCCGAGGGGCTGGCCGGCGTCGTGCCGGAGGCGGCGGCCGAGTTCCTGCTGTGGTCGGTGTTCATGTCGCTGGCGACCAGGCGGATCGAGCTCGCGCTGGCCGAGGCTTCGAAGATCCTCCCGAGGATCGAGGGTGACGCTCCGCTGATCGAGTTCACCCGGCTTGCGGTGAGCGGGATGATCGCGGTGCAATCCGGGGACGCCGCGCGGGCGCAGCCTGACTTCGCGCGTGCGATGGCGATCGGCAGGGGCTTCGACGGGCCCCGCACCATGGGGCTGAACGCCTTCATCGGGGCTATGCGCGGGGACTATCCGGGTTCGCGAAAGGCCAGCGAGGACTCGATAGAGCTCGCCCGTCAGACGGGCTCGCTCCCGGCTGTGGTCGGGGCCTTCCCGCTCGTGGCCCTGGGAGAGCTGGGCGAGGGCCGGCTCGCGCGTGCCGCAGCCACGATCTCGGAGGGGTTGGACCTGGCTCGCCGGCTGGGCGCCGACAACGACGAGACCGGCCTGATCTCGATCGAGGCGCGCATCGCGGCTCAGCGAGGACAGGAGGAGGAATGCCGCCGGCTCGCCGAGATCGCGATGCAGCGCAGCCTGGCCTCGGGGCTCGGCTGGGCCACCGAGCAGGCGCGCCTGGCCTACGCGGAGCTGGAGCTCGCCCTCGGCAATCCCCACGAGGCCCTCGAGCATCTGGACCAACTCGATCCGCTCCCGCTGCCGCCGCTGGCTCTGCTCGCCACGCCGGACCTGATCGATGCCGCCCTCCGCGTGGGTGAGCCCGAGCGCGCGCGGGCCGCGCTGGCCCGCTTCGAGGCATGGGCGCCGGTGAGCGATACCCCACTCGTCACCGGCCTGCTGGCCCGCTGCCGGGCGGTGCTGGCCGAGGACGACGACGACGCGGAGGCGCTCTTCCAGGAGGCGGTCGACAGGCACTCCGACGGCGCCCCGATCTACGAGCGCGCTCGCTCGCAGCTGGCCTACGGCGAGCGCCTGCGCCGCGCGCGGCGCAGGGTCGAGGCCCGCACCCAGCTTCGCACGGCGCTCGACACCTTCGAGGGCCTCGGCAACCGCCTGTGGGCCGAACGGGCGCGGACGGAGCTGAACGCGACCGGAGAGAAGGCCCGCAAGCGCGACGTTTCCACGCTCGACGACCTGACCCCCCAGGAGCTGCGGATCGCGCAACTCGTGGCCGCCGGGGCCACCAACCGCGACGCGGCCGCGCAGCTCTACGTGAGCCCGAAGACCGTGGAGTACCACCTGCGCAAGGTGTTCGTGAAGCTGAGCGTGAGCTCCCGGATAGAGCTGGCAAGGATGCCCCTGGGGGAGGCCCCCGCCGCCCTGGCGGTTGAGGGTCCCGACTAGGGAATCGCCCGAGTCGACCAGGGCAGCACCGGCCGTACGGTCGCGTCGATCCCGACTCAGGAGGACCGACATGGCCACGTATCTCTATCGACTCGGCGGCTGGGCTTTCGACCATCGCCGCACGGTGTTCTTCGCCTGGCTGGGGCTGCTGGCAGTGGTGATCGCCTGTGCCAGCGCGTTCAGCGGGCAGTTCTCCGACCAAGTTCGAGGTACCGGGGACCGAGTCGCAGCGAGCCCAGGACCTGCTGCACGAGAAGTACCCGGGCGCCGGCGGCGCCTCGGCGCGCGTGGTGTTCGCCGCTCCTGAAGGGGAACGGCTCACCGATGCGGCGAACCGGGCCGCCGTGATGGAGTCGGTGGCAGCCGCCGGCAAGGCCGAGGGTGTGTCGTTCGCGATCGATCCCTACAAGGCAAAGGCGGTCAGCGAGGACGGGCGCATCGGCTACGCGGACGTGATCTATCCGATGCCCGCAGACGAGGTCGAGCGACGCCGCGCGCGACGAGCTCGAGCACAGCGCCGAGGCGGCCACGGCCGCCGGCCTGCAGGTCGAGTTCGGCGGGGGCCTCGTCACCGACGAGTCCGAGGCCGGCTCGGAGAGCGCCGGCATCCTGATCGGCTTCCTCGTCCTCGCCATCACGCTCGGATCGCTGGTGGCGGCGGGGCTGCCGCTGCTCACCGCGCTGATCGGCGTTGCGATCTCGGTGGGCACGGTCACCGCGCTGACCGGCACGCTCGAGCTCACCGAGACCGCGCCGACGCTCGCGACGATGCTCGGCCTGGCGGTCGGGATCGACTACGCGCTGTTCATCCTCAGCCGCTACCGCCAGAACGTCGACGGTGGGCTGGAGTCGCGCGACGCCGCGGCCCAGGCCGCGGGCACGGCGGGCAGTGCCGTGGTGTTCGCGGGAGCGACCGTCGTGATCGCGCTCGTGGGCCTGACAGTCGTGAACATCCCGTTCCTGACGGTGATGGGGCTGGCCGCCGCAGCCGCGGTGGTAGTCGCAGTACTGATCGCGATCACGCTCCTGCCGGCGCTTCTCGGGATGCTGGGCAAGCGAGCCACGCGCGTGAGCCGGCCGCTCACGTGGCGTCCCTGGCGGCGCCGCCCGGACGCCGACACGGCGAGTGTGCGCTACGCCCGCTTCGTGACCCGTCGGCCCTGGCCCGTGCTGGCCGTCGGCCTGGTGGTGCTGATCGTGATCGCCCTCCCGGCGATGCACATGAAGCTCGGGCTCCCCGACGGTGGCTCGAAGCCGACCGACAACACCGAGCGCCGCGCCTACGACCTGCTCACGGAGGGCTTCGGCCCAGGCTTCAACGGCGTGCTCACGGCCGTGGTCGACGCGCCGGACCTGCCGCGTGAGCAGCAGAAGCGGCTGGCCATTCGGGTGGCGAGGGAGATCTCGACGTTCCCGCACGTGGCGGCCGTCTCGCCTCCGGCTCAGAACGAGCGCGGCGACGTGACGATCGTGAACGTGACCCCCACCAGCGGGCCGGCGTCCGACCAGACGAGGGACCTGGTCGACTACATGCGGGCGCAGGCCGACGCGATCCCGGATCGCTACGGCATCGAGGCCTACGTGACCGGCACGACGGCGCTCAACATCGACACCGCCGACCAGCTGGCCGCGGCGCTGCCCAAGTACATCGTCGTGGTGGTCGGGCTGGCGCTGCTGCTGCTCCTGGTCGTGTTCCGGTCGATCCTCGTCCCGATCAAGGCCGCCGCCGGCTTCCTGCTCAGCATCGCCGCTTCGATGGGCCTGGTGGTGTGGGTGTTCCAGGACGGCAATCTGGCCGACTTCTTCGGAGTCGCCCAGGCCGGCCCGATCGTCAGCTTCCTCCCGGTGCTGCTGATCGGCATCCTGTTCGGACTCGCGATGGACTACGAGGTGTTCCTCGTGTCTCGCATGCGCGAGGCCTACGTTCGCTCCGGCGACGCGCGGAAGTCGATCGTGACCGGCTACGGCCAGAGCGGGCGCGTGGTAACGGCGGCCGCCGTGATCATGACCGGCGTCTTCGCCGCGTTCCTTCTGGATCCCGATCCGGTGATCAAGTCGATCGGGCTGTCGCTGGCGTTCGGTGTCGTCGCGGACGCGTTCATCGTCCGGCTCACGCTCGTGCCCGCCGTGATGGCACTGCTCGGGCGCCGCGCCTGGGCGCTGCCGCGGAGGCTCGAGCGTGTCGTGCCGGACGTGGACATCGAGGGCGAGGCCCTGGCCCACGGGATGCGGCCCGCCGGCTCCAGCACCTAGCTCCCCCACCGGCCGGCGCCCAGGGTAAGGCCAATGCTCGCCGGCACCGCCGGCTCGCAGGTCGGGGCGCCGGCCGGGCCTCGTGCCCATCGCTACACTGGCCTGCCGTCATGGCCTCCTCACAGCGACCCACTCTCACCGCGGCCGAGCGCTCCGAGCGCGGTACCCGCGCGATCAAGCGTCTGCGCCGCGAAGGCCTCGTTCCAGGCGTGGTCTACGGCGGTGGCAACGGTGACACCACGGTCTTCTCGGTGGACGCCCTGGCCCTTCGCAAGGTGCTCGTGGACGGGTCGGCGCTGATCGATCTCGAGGTGGCCGGCAAGACGCTGCCCGTGATCGTGAAGGACCAGCAGCTGCACCCCGTTCGCGACGAGGTCATGCACATCGATCTGCTCGAGGTTCGGCTCGACGAGACGATCCAGACCGTCGTCGGCGTGCACCTCGAGGGGGCCGAGGAGGCGCCCGGCATCAAGGAGGGCGGCGTGCTCGAGCACGTGACCCACCAGCTCAACATCGAGGCGCTGCCCACCGCCATTCCCGACTTCGTGTCGGTCGATGTGTCCGGCATGGAGATCGCGGGCACGCTCTCGCTCTCCTCGGTCACGGCCCCCGAGGGCGTGACCTTCCTCGACGATCCCGACGAGACTGTGATCGCCACCGTGGTGGTGCCCACGGAGGTCGAGGAGCCAGAGATCGAAGAGGAGACCGAGCTGATCGGCGAAGAGGTCGAGGGCGAAGAGGTCGAGGGCGAAGAAGGCGAGGCAGCCGAGGCGGGCGAGTCCGCCGAGGAGAGCGAGGAGTCCTGAGCCTCTTCCGCCGCCACGGCGGCGGCGGGAAGGTCGACTGGCTGGTCGTCGGGCTGGGCAACCCCGGGGACCGGTACGCCCGGACCCGGCACAACGTCGGCTTCGAGGTGGCCGCTCTGGCTGCCGAGCGCTGGGGCCTGCCCAAGGCCAAGAAGCGCTACGCCGGGCTCTACAGCGACGGCCGTACGGGGCCCGGCGGGCCACGCGTTGGGGTCCTGTTGCCGCAGACCTACATGAACGACTCCGGCGATGCGGTCGGACCCGCTCGCGGGGCGCTCGGCGTGGATCTGGACCATGTCCTGGTCGTGCACGACGAGATCGACCTCCCGTTCGGCCGCGTGGAGTCTCGCCTGGGCGGCGGGCTGGCCGGCCACAACGGCCTCAAGTCCCTGAAGCGTGGGCTCGGCAGCGGTGACTTCCGACGCGTCCGCGTGGGTGTGGGCCGGCCCGACACCACGGACCCGGAGCTCGTCTCCGCCCACGTGCTGGGTCGCTTCTCGGAGTCCTCCGACGCCGTGCGCGAGCTCGTGGAACGGGCCGCGGACGAGCTCGACCGGGTGGTCTACGCGCCTGAGCCGGGCTAGAAGACGTCGCGGCGCCGATCGGCGAACACCGCGGCGGCCCCGAACAGCAACGTCCAGCCCAGGAACACGAGGCCCGCGGGCAGCGGATCGAGCACGTAGTCCGGGGCGTTGCCGCCGAGGCCGCTAAGCGCGCCGGCGGGGGAGTACTTGGCGATGTCCTCGGACACCAGCGACAGCAGCGGGTCGAGGACGAACAGGTACACGAGCAGTCCCACCACGGCGGCCACCTGGTTGCGGATGAGGTCGCCGACCGCCACCCCGAAGGCCCCGCAGAGCGCGGCGAGCGCCACACCCTGGACGCCGATCGAGAGATAGTCGCCGGCGTCTAGAGCGTCGAGCGAGATGTCGCGCGCGGAGAGCCAGGGCACGCCGACGGCGAACGTGACGAAGATCGCGATCAGGCCGAGTACGGCTCCGGTGAGCGCGTAGGCGAGAAGCTTGGCCCCGAGCAAGCGCGCCCGGTCGGGCGAGACGAGCAGGGAGGAGGTGATGGTCCCGTGGCGGTACTCGCCCGTGGCGGCGACGCTACCGAGCACGAGCAGAAGGGCCGAGACCACTCCGGCGCCCGACAGCGCGTCCGTCAGATCCTGCTTGTCGAAGGGGTCGAGCGTGGCGAACGTGGCCGCCCCGGCACCCAGCGTGAGCAGCACGATCGCAACCAGGAAGCCGAGGGCTGTCCGCGTGGTGCGCAGCTTGAGCAGCTCGGAGCTGACCAGCGCGCTCACGACGGCCTCGACTCCTCGCCGGTGAGCTCGAAGAAGACGTCCTCGAGCGACGCCTGGCGCTCGCGCAGCTCGTGGACGGGCACGCCTTCGCGGAACGCCAGGTCGCCCACTGCTGCGGCCTCCGTGCCGGTCACGATGAGCCCGCCGTCGCCGCCGGCTTCGACCCCGTGGCCCTCGCGACGGAGCGCGTCGGCCAGCTTGTCGGCGCTCGGGCTCCGCACCTGCACCGCGCCCCCGGAGGCGCCGGCCACGACCTGCTCGAGCGGCCCTTGCGCCACCACCTTGCCGCGCGCGATCACGATCACGGCGTCGGCGGTCTGGGACATCTCGGCCAGGACATGGCTCGACACGAGCACGGTCCGTCCCTGAGCGGCGTACCAGCGCATGTAGTCGCGCAGCCAGCGGATGCCCTGCGGGTCGAGACCGTTGGCGGGCTCGTCGAGAATCAGGATGCGGGGCTCGCCCAGCAGCGCGGTGGCGAGCGCCAGCCGCTGGCGCATGCCGAGCGAGTACTGCCCGGCGCGCCTGCCTCCCGCGTCGGTGAGCGCCACCGCCTCGAGCACCTCGTCGGCGCGCTCCTCGGGCAGGCGTGCGGCGCGGGCCACAGTGCGGAGGTGATCACGGGCGCGACGGCCAGGGTGGAACCCTGAGCGCTCGAGCACGGCTCCCACGGCGCGGATCGGTTCGCCGAGGTCCGCGTAGCGCGAGCCCTCGACCAGCGCGGTGCCGCTGGTGGGGTGCGCGAGGCCGAGGACCATGCGCAGCGTGGTGGTCTTGCCCGCGCCGTTCGGCCCGAGGAATCCGGTGACCACCCCGGGCTGGACCTCGAAGCTCACCCCGTCCACGGCCGTGATCGCGCCGAAGCGCTTGGTCAGGTCGTGGACCTCGATCGCGCTCACCGCTGCCTCCTACCCCGTTTGGCGCGGGAGACCACACCGGTGCGGGGTCGATCAACGCCAGTAGCTGGTCTGCATGCGCGCGCCGGAGCGGGTCAGCGCGATGTGGATCCAGCGCCGGCGCCGGTCGCCGCTGCGGATCGGGCGCATACCGGCTTGCCAGCGCGGAGCGATCCAGCGGCGCCCGTTCCAGGCGATCTCCTGCACGCCCATCCGGCGGGCACGGGCGTGACGGTTCCCGAAGCGATCGTCCGCCAGCAGCCAGCCCACGATCGCGTTGCCGATGGCGCGGTCGTGGGGAGAGCGCGCGTTCAGGGCCCAGTCGATGGCCCGCCCCTCACCGTGGACATCCACCGTGCCGCCTCCGGACTCGACACAGGCGTAGCCGAGGCGTGTGCTGCCGGTCCGCCAGCGCTCGCGGATCAGCTGAGCCAGCAGCCTGATCCCCGGCAGCGCGCGACCGGTGCAGGCCTCGGGGTAGGCACCCGGCCGGTCAAACGCAAACCGCTCGACGAAAACTCGCCCCCGGGTCTGACCCCCAATCCGCCGCGTGCGGCGGCGGCACAGGCTCGGCTCGCTGCTCGGGCAGGCGCGCATCGAGGAGATGCCTTCCGGGAGCGACAGCCCCAGGTCGTCCCCGCGCGGCGCGCAGCGCAGCCCCGTCGCGTGCCCGCCGTAGCCGGCGCCGGTGAAGAAGCGCACGCAGGTGCCGGGCGCAACCGCCGCCGACTCGCGGTTGTCGTCCACGTCGTACTCCTCGCCGTCGGAGTGCCGAAAGCGACGGAAGTCGGGCCGGTCGCCGTCCTCGCCGAACGGCACCTCGATCCAGGGCCCGGAGCAGCCGCGCTCCTTCCAGAGCTGGATGCGCACGTCGGATGCCCGGGCGTCCGCGGGGCACTCGGACGCCTCGGCGGCGGGCGACAGCACGGCCGACACTGTCAGCGCGAGGAGAAGAGTCCGGGCCGTCCGTGGCATGGGCGCCGGGGCTTATATCCAGCCGTCTGCGACTGGCCAATACCTGCAAGCGCAATTGCGCCAGACCTCAGCGCGGGACGCCGCGGCGGCGCCTAGAATCGAACACGGTAGGCCGCGCGGGTAGCCGGGCGGCCGCAGCGCATGCTCAGAAGCCTTCTCAAATACGCACAGCACGACGAGTCGGTCGCGGCCCTTGCCGAGGCCGCCCGCGATGAACCGCAGCGCGCCTTCGTCTCGTCCAGCCTGCGCCCGTACCTGCTGGCGTCGCTGATCGACGCCGACGCCGAGCGGCCCGCGCTGGTGGTGGCCGGTGACGACCGCGCCGCCGCGCGACCTGGCCGCCGACCTCAAGGCGTTCCTGAGCCCGCGGCCCGTCCGCTTCTATCCCGCGCGAGGGATGCGCTATGAGTCCGCACCTCGCGCCGCCGCCGCATCTCGTCGGCCTGCGCGTGGCCGCGCTGGACGCGTTGCTGGGCGACGAGCCCGCCGTGCTGGTCACCAGCGCCGTGGCCCTGGCCGAGAAGCTGCCCGACCCCGAGCTGCGGCCCGCACGGATTCACGATCGAGAAGGGCGGCCTGGTCGACCTGGACGAGGTGGCCGGGCAGCTGGTGGCCTGCGGCTACGAGCGGGTGGAGCAGGTGGAGGATCGCGGCCAGTTCGCGATTCGTGGCGACATCCTCGACGTCTATCCCGCCACCGAGGAGCGCGCGGTCCGCTGCGAGCTGTTCGACATCGAGGTCGAGCGCCTGACCTGGTTCTCGACCTTCACTCAGCGTTCCCTCGAGGAGGCCGAGCGGGTGGAGATCGCCCCCGCGGCCGAGCTCGCCCCCGAGCACCGCGAGCTGGCCGAGATCGCCGCCGAGAGTGAGGAGTCCGAGCGACCCGACGTTGCCGACGTGCTCCCGGTCGAGCGCTTCCGCGAGCTGCTCGACCTCGTGCCCGAGGACGCCCTGGTGGCCGTGGCGGCCGAGGAGGAGCTCGCCCCGGCGCTGCGTGACTACTGGGAGGACGTGACCACGAGCTTCCACGACGACGACGCGCATCACCTCTACGTGAAGCCGGAGGCCCTCGACGCCGCGCTCGACCGGCGCGCCGCGCTGCGCCTGTCGAGCATCTCCCAGGACCAGCCGCACGAGTTCCGCGCGCAGGCCGCCGACAGCGCGGCGCGCTCGCTGAAGCGACGCCGAGCCGGAGCTCGAGAAGCTGGTGCGCTCCGGCTACCGCACGTTCGTGGCGTGGGCCAGGCGGGGCGAGGCCGAGCGCGCGCAGCTCAACCTCGCCCGGGTCCAGGCCGCCTTCCTGGACGGCCGCCCCGCGCCCGATGAGGCGTCGGTGACGTTCGCCCACGCCAGCTTGCGCGACGGCTTCATCGCTCCGCAGCTCAAGCTCGCGATCCTTCCGGAGCACCGGCTGCTGCGCCGCCGCCGGTCTGAGCGGCCGGCCGGACCGGTCGCCGGCACCGTGGCCTCGTTCAGCGACCTGCGCGCCGGCTCGCCGGTGGTGCACGAGGATCACGGCATCGCGCTCTTCACCGGCTTCGAGACCAAGTCGGTGGGCGGCGTGACGCGCGACTACCTGGAGCTCGAGTACCGAGACGGGGACCGCGTCTTCGTGCCGAGCGACCAGCTCCACAAGATCAGCCGCTACGTTGGCGCCGACGCCGGCGACCCCCCGCTGTCGAAGCTCGGCGGCAAGCAGTGGGAGCAGATGAAGCTGCAGGGCGCGCCGGGCCGCCCAGGCGCTGGCGGGCGAGCTGATCAACCTCTATGCCGAGCGCAAGCGCCGCGCCGGCCACGCCTTCCCGACCGACAGCGAGTGGCAGCTCGACTTCGAGAACGCCTTCCCTTACCGCGAGACTCCGGATCAGCTCGAGGCGATCGAAGCCGTGCGCGCGGACATGGAGGAGGCACGGCCGATGGACCGGCTGATCTGCGGCGACGTCGGCTACGGCAAGACCGAGGTCGCCCTGCGGGCCGCATTCAAGGCCGCGGAGGACGGCAAGCAGGTGATGTTCCTCGTGCCGACGACCGTTCTCGCCCAACAGCACTTCGGCACCTTCTCCGAGCGCCTGCGCGACTACCCGTTCCGGATCGACATGGCGTCGCGCTTCCGTTCGGCCGGCGAGCGTGCGCCGGTCGCTCGGCGGACTTCGGCGAGGGCAGGGTGGACATGCTGATCGGGACCCACCGCCTGCTCTCGCGCGACGTGCGCCCGAAGAACCTCGGCCTGCTGATCGTGGACGAGGAGCAGCGTTTCGGCGTCAAACAGAAGGAGCTGATGCGCCAGCTCCGGCTCAAGGTCGACGTGCTGTCGCTCTCGGCCACGCCGATCCCGCGCACGCCTGCAGATGTCGCTGGCCGGGCTGCGCGACATCTCCGTGATCGAGACTCCTCCGGAGGGCCGGCGCCCGGTCAAGACCTACGTCGGCGAGTACGACGAGGAGCTGGTTGCCAAGGCGATCCGGCGCGAGCTGGCGCGCGGCGGACAGGCCTTCTTCCTCCACAACCGGGTCGAGACGATCGACGAGACCGCCGAGCGCGTACGGGCGCTGGTGCCCGACGCCCGCGTGGCGGTCGCGCACGGCCAGATGGCCGAGGGCGACCTCGAGAGCATCATGCTCAAGTTCCTGCGCGGCGAGGCGGACGTGCTCGTGTGCACCACGATCGTCGAGTCCGGTCTCGACATCTCGAGCGCCAACACGCTGATCGTCGAGCGCGCGGAGGAGCTCGGCCTGGCCCAGCTCTACCAGATCCGCGGCCGCGTCGGCCGCTCTCGGGAGCGCGCCTACGCCTACCTGCTCTATCCCAGCGCCGGCGCCCTTTCCGACGAGGCTGGAGCCCGTCTGGCCACCCTCTCCGACTACACCGAGCTCGGGTCCGGCTTCAAGATCGCGATGCGCGACCTCGAGATCCGGGGCGCGGGCAACCTTCTGGGCGACGAGCAGTCGGGCCACGTGGCCGCGGTCGGCTTCGAGCTCTACGTCGGGATGATCGACGAGGCGGTGAGGCTGCTGGCGGGCGACTCCGCCGACGACGGCGAGGAGCCGGTCCGCATGGACCTGCCGGTGAACGCCTATGTGCCCGGCGACTACGTGCCCTACGAGGCGGCCAAGATCGAGATCCATCGCCGCGTCGCCGGCGCGCGCGAGGTCGCCCAGCTGATCATGCTCCGAGAGGAGCTGGCCGACCGTTTCGGACCCATTCCCGAGGAGCTCGACAACCTGATCCGCCTGCAGGACGCGCGCATCAAGCTGGGCAGGGCGGGCGCGCGCTCGGTCGACTTCACCGGCGGCCGCATGGCGGTCACCCCGATCGAGCTCGATTCGACCGGTGCGAAGGCGCTGCGGGCGAAGGTCCCCGAGGCGCTTTACGAATCCGGGCGCGAGACCGTGCGCGTGCGCCTGCCCGACGAGCCCTCCGAGCGCTTTCGCGCGGTGGTCGAGGCCGCCGAGGCGATCCTGGAGGTGGCCACCGAGCCGTCCGAATCGGATTGATTCCTGGCGCGCCCATCGGGCTTCGCTACCCTTCGCAGCCGCTTCCGGCCAGTCCTGTCGCCGGAGCCTCCGATTCAGCCTTAAACCACCTTTACGTCCCCGAAGTAGACATGGCCGAGATGAAACACGCTTCAATCAAGCCGCTGCTCGCATTCGCCCTCGCCGCCGTCGCGGCTCTGACCGTGGCCGCCTGCGGCGGCGACGACGTGCCCACGGGTGCGGTCGCCAAGGTCGGCGACGACACGATCACCCAGGACGACTTCGACAAGTGGCTCAACACTGCGGCCATGGGCCAGGGTGCCGAAGGGGGCGCCACGTCGGTCCCCGACCCGCCCGACTACACCAAGTGCGTCGCGGCCAAGCAGAAGCAGCCGGCGCCGCAGGGGCAGGAGAAGCCGAGCAAGGCCACGCTCAAGAAGCAGTGCGAGAGCGAGTACGACGCTCTGCGGACTCAGGTCATGCAGTTCCTCATCCAGGCGGCGTGGGTCCAGCAGGAGGCTGAGAAGCAGGACATCAAGGTCTCCGACAAGGAGATCAAGCAGTCGTTCGAGGACCAGAAGAAGCAGGCGTTCCCGACCGACAAGGCCTACAACGAGTTCCTCAAGAGCTCGGGTATGTCGGAGGAGGACATCCTCTTCCGCGTCAAGCTCGACCAGCTGCAGCAGAAGCTGACCCAGAAGGTCACCGAGGAGTCGAAGAAGGTCTCCGACGACGAGGTCCAGGCCTACTACGACAAGAACAAGAAGCGCTTCGCCCAGCCGGAGCGCCGCGACCTGCTCGTCGTGCTTACCAAGACCGAGGCACAGGCCGAGGCAGGCCAAGAAGGCGCTCGAGGACGGTCAGAGCTGGAAGGCCGTGGTCAAGAAGTACTCCATCGACGAGGCCTCCAAGGCGCAGGGCGGGAAGCTGCCCGCCGTCTCCAAGGGCCAGCAGGAGAAGGCGCTCGACGCCGCCTACTTCGAGGCCGAGAAGGGTGAGGTCTCCGGGCCGGTCAAGAGCCAGTTCGGCTGGACCGTGTTCCAGGTGCAGAAGGTCACCGAGGCCTCGCAGCAGTCGCTCGAGCAGTCCAAGGAGACGATCCGCAACCTCCTGCGCTCCCAGGGGCAGCAGAAGGCTCTCGACAAGTTCATCAAGGACTTCCGCGAGGAGTACAAGGATCAGACCGACTGCGCCGAGGACTTCCGGGTCGCCGAGTGCAAGAACGCACCGAAGGAGAAGACCGACACCGGTCCCGCCTCGGGCGGCAACCCGGGCGGTCAGCAGGCCCCGGCGCCGACTCCGACGCCGACGGATCCCTCAGAGCAGCCCTAGCCGACTGCATGCCTGAGTCGGACCTCTCGAGTGCGCTGCGGCGCCTCGACGAGATCACGCGCCGGCTGCGCGTGGAATGCCCGTGGGACCGCGAGCAGGACGAGCGCTCGATCGTCCCGCACACGGTGGAGGAGGCCTACGAGCTGGCGGACGCCGCCCACACCGGTGACGACGCCAAGCTTCTGGACGAGCTCGGCGACGTGCTGTTCCAGGTCTACTTCCTGTCGCTGCTCCTCGAGGAGCGCAGGCAGGGCTCGCTGGCGCAGGTGGCGGACCATGTGCGCGAGAAGCTGATCCGACGGCATCCACACGTGTTCGGCGACCGCGAGGCCGACAGCGCCGGCGACGTGATCCGCAACTGGAACCAGATCAAGCGCGATGACGAGCGCGGCGGCGAGATCTTCGGCGAGCTGCCGCAGACGCTCCCGTCGACGCTCTACGCCAAGAAGGTGCTCAAGCGCGCCGAGGGAGCCGGACACTCCTTCGGCGACGAGGGAGACGACCCCGGGGAACGCCTGCTGGCGGCCGTGCGCGATGCTGTCGACGCAGGCGTCGATCCCGAGCTCGCCCTGCGGCGCGCGGCGGACCGCTTCAAGGAACAGGTGGAGGCAGATTGAGCGAGATCGAGCACGTTCACGCGCGGCAGATTCTTGACAGCCGTGGCAACCCCACCGTGGAGGTCGACGTGGTGCTGCGCTCGGGCGCAGCCGGCCGCGCGGCGGTGCCGTCGGGGGCGTCGACCGGGGAGTTCGAGGCGGTGGAGCTGCGCGACCCGGGCAGCGAGTGGAACGGCAAGGGCGTGACCCGGGCCGTGGCCAACGTGAACGGTGAGCTCGCGGCGAGGGTGACGGGACTCGACCCCGCGGCCCAGGCCGAGCTCGACCAGTCGATGATCGACCTGGACGGCACGCCCAACAAGGGGAGGCTGGGAGCGAACGCCATCCTGGGGGTGTCCCTGGCCGGCGCGAAGGCCGCGGCCGCGGAGGCGGGACTGCCGCTGTGGCGCTACCTCGGCGGCGAGGCCGCGCACGTGCTCCCTGTGCCGATGATGAACGTGCTCAACGGCGGGGCGCATGCGGACAACAAGGTCGACTTCCAGGAGTTCATGGTGGTGCCGGTGGGCGTCCCGACCTACAGCGAGGGCCTGCGGCTGGGCGTGGAGGTCTTCCACGCGCTCAAGAGGACGCTGCACGAGCGCGGGCTCTCCACGGCCGTAGGCGACGAGGGTGGCTTCGCGCCCGACCTCGACTCCAACGAGGCGGCCCTGGAGGCCCTGATCGAGGGCATCGAGGCCGCCGGCTACCGCCCCGGCGAGGACCTGGCCATCGCGCTCGACCCTGCCACGAGCGAGATCTACCGCGACGGCGCGTATGTGCTCGAGCACGAGGGGCGCACCCTCTCGGCCGAGGAGCTGGCCGCGTACTGGGCCGAGATGGCCGGCCGCTATCCGATCGTGTCGATCGAGGACGGGATGGACGAAGAGGACTGGGACGGCTGGAAGGCCCTGACCGACGCCTTGGGCGACAGCGTCCAGCTCGTGGGCGACGACCTCTTCGTGACCAACACCGAGCGGCTCAAGCGCGGGATCGAGCTGGGCGTGGCCAACTCGATCCTCGTGAAGGTAAACCAGATCGGCACCCTCACGGAGACCCTCGACGCGGTCAAGACGGCACAGGACGCGGGCTACACGGCCGTGATGTCCCACCGCTCCGGCGAAACCGAGGACACCACGATCGCCGACCTCGCGGTGGCCACGGGCTGCGGCCAGATCAAGACCGGCGCGCCGTCCCGCTCGGATCGCACGGCCAAGTACAACCAGCTGCTGCGCATCGAGGAGGCGCTCGGAGAGGACGCCTCGTACCTGGGCGGTAGGGCCTTCCGCCGGTAGCCGCGGCGCTCGTCTGGTCCCGCGCCTGCTCGACTTGACCCCCATGGGGACGGTCAAGTCGCGCCGGCGCGACTTTTCGCACCGCACTCCACGGACATGCCGGCTCCGGGGCAGGAGCGGCGCAGCGGACGGCGAAGGTCGTCCGGAATGGGACGTGCCGCCGCCGTTTTCCCGAGCCGTCGCCGCGGCAGTATCCGCTGGGACCGCCTGGGCCGGCTCGCGCTGCTCGGCACGCTGCTCTTCATCCTCGTGCTCTACATCTCACCGGCCAAGCACTGGATCCAGCAGTCGCGGACGGCGGGCCACCAGGCGGATGAGCTTCACGATCTCCGTGACGAGAACCGCACGCTCAAGCGGCGCGTGTCGGCGCTGAGCGATCCGGGCGCCTCGGAGCGCGAGGCGCGGCGCCTGGGGATGGTCCGCCAGGGCGAGCGCTCCTACGTGATCGAGAACCTGCCGAAATGAGCTTCTGAGCGAGCGAGCCCGCCTCAGGGACGCTCGTGCTTCTCGCGTGGGCGCCCGCCGGCGAAGTTCGATGCCTCGCGCGCATAGCGGTTGAACGCCGCGTCGACCACGGCGACAGTGTCGCTCCCCGCGCCGTGCCGCCACGCGATCTGGGTCGCCCAGTCGGTCCCGCCGGCGTAGAGATCGGCCAGCTCGTCGAGCACGAACGTCGAGCCCAGCCGGCGGCGCAGCTCCTCGATCACCGCGTCGGCCGCCCGGTCGAGGTCCGCGTGCGCGCGGGCTCGGGCGTGGAGGCGAGCCGCTGCTCACCGTCGCGCCACTGGTACAGGGCGTTCTCTACCGCGTAGCCAGCCACCGTCGCGGAAACGTGTAGCGCCGGGACTAGTCGTCGTCCGCGTCGTCGCCGGAATCCTCGCCGGCGCGCAGGATGACGATCCGGTCGGGCTCGACCGACACCGCCACAGGCCGGTGCCCGGCCCAGTGCTCGGCGTACACCGGGTCGTCCTGGATCGCGGGGTCGAGCCACAGGCCGTAGCCCTCCTCGCCGTGGTCAAACGTTCCCTCGAGGGCCTTCGGACGGCGTCTGCGCCCGCGCCCCCCACGGCGCCCGCGGCGACGCCTTCGGGGCTTGTCCTCATCCGTGACGTCCTCGGAGCCTTCGTCCTCGTCGCCTCGTCCTCGTCGTCGGGCGCCTCCTCGGCCTGCCGCTCGGCCTCGAGCGCGGCCGCCACCAGGGCGTCGTCCTCGGCCCGCAGATCCTGCTCCTCGGCCTCCGCAACGGCGGCTGCCGAGCCCGTGCCCTCGGACTCGGCCGCGTCGGCGGGGGAGAGCTCGTGCTCGCGCTTGAACGAGCGAATATCCGCCACGGATACCTCGAGCTGATGGGCGATCCAGGCGTCGGTTCTGCCCTGCCGGACCCAGGTCCGGATCTGGTTGAGCTGGGGCTTTAGAGATCGGCGTGCCAAAGGGAGCCGGACACTACCAACGGGTTCCCCATTGCGCCCAGATGTGAACGGTGCTCTACTGGAAGAGCAGATTCCGTTCCGGGCAGGGGGGAAAGTCGGCGTGCTGGTCCTCACGCGCAAATCCAATCAGAGCATCATGATCGGTGACGACATCGAGATCTCGGTGCTCGCAGTCATGGGCGAGAAGGTGAGGATCGGCATCGAGGCTCCGCGATCGGTGCCGGTCTATCGGCACGAGGTCTACGTCGACATCAAGCGCAACGAAGAAGAAGAGGCGCTGGACGAGCTGAACTCGCACTAGCCTGGCGCCGGTCGCACAAGCGATCTAGCCGGCGAGCATCGCGAGAGTCTCGAACATGACGATCGTCACGATCACGGCCGTGGCGATCAGCGTCAGCGCGAGCAGCGCGAAGCGCAGCTTGCCCGCCTTGCGCGAGCGGTGCACACGGCGCACCCGGGCCCGGTGGGCCGAGCGCTTGCGCAGGTGCTCCCTGCGCTCGATCGATTCGGCCGCCTCTTCGCGAAAGGCCTCCTCGAACTGGGCTATTGACTGCCTCATCCGCATTGCCGGCGGAAGGCTACCAGCGGCATTCGGCCCCCAAGCGCGCTGTCGGACCCTCAGGCTCACGCCGTGGCGGGCTCCCTCGCCGCGTCCTGGTACACGCGCACGAAGCGCAGGTAGTTGTCGGCGATCTGCTGAGCCGCCTCCTCGCGCTCGAGGTCGCCGTCGAGGAAGCCCTTGAGGGCGTCCCACCAGATGCTGCGGCCGATCGCAAAGCCCGCGTAGCCCTTCACCGCCGCGCCCTGGCGCAGCCAGTGGTCGACCTTCGCGTCGTCGGCTCCGCGCCCGAGCACGACGCACACGACGCCATCGCGGCCGTCGCGGCGGGCGGTCTCCGAGATCGTCTCGCAGTCCTCGCGGCTGTCCACGCCCTCGATCTTCCAGATGTCCGGTTCCACGCCGGCCTCCTGGAACTCGACGATGGTCCGGCGCATCAACTCGGGCCTGACTCTCGGCGTCATAGCGGTCCGTGTCGCCGCCGGCCGCTTCGAGCTGGGCGGGCTCGGCCGGCACCAGCAGCTCGAACAGGTACTTGCGGTCGTGCTCGTGCAGCCAGTCGCCAAGGCGCTTGAGGCGCTCGCGCTGGCGCGCGTTCATTTCGGCGTCGCCCTCGGGGTTGTAGCGCACGAGCACCTTCGAGAACTCGGGGTCGAACTGCTCGATGTGCTCGCCGAACTCGTCGCCGTACTGGAAGTCGAACTCATCCTGTCCCGACTTCTCCACCGGCATCGACAGCAGCAGCCCGCGCTCCTTGGCCTGCCCGGGCAGGCCGGTCGGGCGCGCCGAACTGCTCGTCCACCAGAACCCCGCTCGTGCCCGGCTCGAGGCCCTGCTCCGTGGCCTTGAGCATGCCTTCGAAGATCAGGTGCTTCGCGTCCGCGATCTGGTCGGTCTGCATCGGGCGTGGGGTCGCCTTCGATTCCGAACATCTTCTTCTGGAACGACCCGCGATGGTCGAAAGCCAGGATGTAGAGCATGCCGTCGTAGCCGAGTGCCATTGGATCTCCTTACCGAGTGCACACGGGTTATACCCCGTTTCCGCCCGACCGCGCCGGATACGATGGCCCCGTGGAGCACCGGTTCACCGGGCCCTCCTACACCCTCGGGATCGAGGAGGAGCTCATGTTGGTCGATGACGAGACCCTCGATCTGACCAATTCGATCGAGGGCCTGCTCGAGGATGCCGAGGACGCCGAGCTCGAGGGCGAGGTCAAGCCCGAGCTGATGGAGTCGGTGTGCGAGATCGCCACCACGCCGACGACGAACACGGCGGAGGCGGGAAGGCAGCTGCGTGACCTTCGGCGCGCCGTCCAGGAGATCGCCCGGCGCCGCGGCATCGCGATCGGCTCGGCGGGCACGCATCCGTTCGCGCTCTGGGAGGACCAGCGCATCGTGGCCCGGTCGCGCTACCGCGACCTGATCTCCGGGCTCCAGTTCGTGGCGCGCCAGGAGATCATCTTCGGCATCCACGTGCACGTGGGGATCGACGACCCCGACAAGGCCATCCACGTGACGAACGGCATGAGGGTTCATGTGCCGCTGCTGCTCGCCCTGTCTGCCAACTCGCCGTTCTGGCGCGGCGACAGCACCGGGCTCGACTCCACCCGGACGCCGATCTTCAGAGCCTTCCCTCGCAACGGCATCCCGCCCCGCTACGACGACTTCGAGGACTGGGCCAGGCGGATCCAGTTCATGATGAGCTCGAAGGTGATCGGCGACTACACCTACCTCTGGTACGACGTCCGGCCGCACCCCAACTTCGGGACGGTGGAGATCCGCTGCATGGACTCGCAGACCAGGGTGGAGCACACGCTGGGCCTGACCGCCCTGATTCAGGCCATGGTCAAGGAGCTGGCCGAGCACTACGACGCCGGCAAGGAGCTCTCCCGCTATCCGTACGAGATGCTGGACGAGAACAAGTGGCTCGCCGCGCGGCACGGCCTGGAAGGCCACCTCATCGACCTGCCAAGCACCGAAAGGGTGCCGGCCCCGGAGCTGGCCCGCCGGGTGATCGACCGGCTGCACCCACATGCCGAGGAGCTCGGCTCGGGCGCCGAGTTCGACCACCTCGATGACATCCTCGAGAACGGCAACGGAGCGTCGCGCCAGGTCGTGGTGTACGAGGCAAACCACGATCTACGCGAGGTTGTGCGCGAAATCCTCGACGCGACGGTGCCCAAACCGGCGGGAACCCCCGGCGACTGAAGCACTCCGCCGGGTACTCTGAAAGGGCGTGTCGCAGCCCGACCTCTTCGTCGTCTGCAAGAACTGCGGGTCAGAGGTGAGCCCGTACATCACCGAATGCCCTTACTGTGGGCAGCGGATCCGAAAGCGGGCCCCGAAGCTCGACCGCTCCGGGGGCGAGCCGCAGCCCAAGCGCCGCGGCCGGGCCAGGCTGCCCCGCCTGCGCTCGGAGGAGATCGCCGGCATTGCGCCCGACACGCGGCCCTACGCGACCTTCTCCCTGCTGCTCCTGTGCGTGGCGGGCCTGGTGATCTGGGCGATCGACCCGCTGCTGCGACATCGGCTATCTCATCGTCCCGCCGCAGGACGACGTCTGGCGCTGGTTCATCTCACCCTTCCTGCACACCGACGAACTTGGCTATGCGTTCGTGGCGCTGGTGCCGGTGGGGATCTTCGGAACGCTGCTCGAACGCCGCTTCGGGCCGCTCGTGCCGGTGCTTCTGTTCGTGCTCTGCGGCGCCGCCGGGCGCCGGGCTCGCGGTCACGCTGGAAGTGCCGCCTCTCTTCGAGGATCCGGCGATCTACTCGATCTTCGGAGCCAACGGCGCGGCACTCGGCATGCTCTGCGCGTGGCTCGTGGACGACCGCATGGCCGCCCGCCGAGGCGAGGAGCGCGACAACGACCTGCTCGGCGTCTACGTGATTGCCGTGGTGCTGGTGCTGCTGTCGGCCACCACCGAGGCGGCCAACATCGGCGTTGCGGTGGGCGGCGCGGCCGTTGGCGCGCTGCTCGGCCTGCTGCTGCCCGTGTTCACGCGCAAGAGCGCCTACTGAGCAGGTCCTTAGTATCCGGCCGGTGTTCACGGACGAGCAGTTGGAGGCAGCCGTCCGCGCGCTGTCCGACCCCGCACGTTTCGAGGGCGCGGAGCGCCTCGTTGCGGCCGCCGCGCCGCAGCTGCAGCGCATCCTTGGCGAGGCGCTCAACGAGGGCGGCTGGTTCGGCGAGGCGCACGCATCGCAGGTGCGGGCCGCCGCTGCCGACGCCGACGAGTCCCAGCGCGCCGCCCGCATCGAGGCGCTGATCGCCGAGGAGACTCGCATGGGGATGCTGATCGGCGTGGCCGTCGGCTGGGAGCTCCATCGTGAACTGGGAAAGAACGACCCTGACGACGAATCCGAACCTTCCGGAGGGAACTGACCGTGGATATCCGCTTCCTGGGCCATGCCTGCTTCGAGCTGAGCGAGGGCGACACGCGAGTGCTGGTCGACCCGTTCCTCACCGGCAACCCCAAGGCTGCCGTCGAGCCGTCCGAGGTGGACCCGACGCACATCTTCCTCACCCACGGCCACGGCGACCACTGGGGCGACGTGGTCGACATCGCCAAGCGCACGGGAGCCCAGTGCGTGGCGATCGTCGAGTTGGCCGGCGAGCTCTCAGACCACGGGATCGAGAACGTGCTCGATCCCAACCTGGGCGGAACGGTGGAGTTCGACGGCGGCTGGGTCCGCCTGGTACCCGCCTGGCACACGTCCACCACGCCGGGCGGCACGGTGAACACGCCTGCCGGTCTCGTGATCAACCTGGGAGGCAAGACCGTCTACCACCTGGGCGACACGGCCCTGTTCTCCGACCTGCGCCTCGTGGGCGAGCGCGACGAGCTCGATGCGGCGCTCGTGTGCATCGGCGGCCACTACACGATGGACCGCCACGACGCCGTCGTTGCCTGCGAGCTGATCGGCGCCCGCACCGTGATCCCGTGCCACTACGGAACCTTCCCGCCGATCGAGACCGACGCTCAGGCGTTCAAGGCCGACGTCGAGCAACGCACCTCCGGGGAGGGGCGGCGCCAGGCGACCGTCGAGATCCTCGAGCCGGGCGCGTCCTTCAGCCTCTGAGGCCCTGCGACGCGCTCTGAGCCCCGCGCTGAAACCAGATCGGACGGTCCTTCCAGTCGTGCGCCACCAGCGCCGCCCCCAGCAGCGTGAGCGCCACTCCCGTGGCGCCGTGGTGCACGCGCTGACCGCCGATCCAGAGCCGCTTGCGCATCGGATCTACGCCGATCAGGCGATTACCGTGTGTCCATGGCCTCCCGGTCATCGTTGCCTTCCGCACAAACCATGATCGCCGCATTTCTCGGCCCGTCCAGTCGTCTTTTCGTAGGAGTCCTGGTCGTGGCAGCGGCGCTCGCTCTCGCGGCGTGCGGCTCTGATGACGAGAATGGGGAAACCCAGGCCACTTCGCCCCCCGCCACGCAGGAGGAGACGGCTACCGAGGCGGAGCCTGAGACGGAGACGGCGGAGACCGAGGTTGAGACCGAGGAAGAGGAGCCGACCGAGACCGAGCCGAGACCGACGAAGCCACTTCGCCCGAGGACCAGCCGGGAGGCGCCGGCGACGAGGAGCCGGCGCGCACGCTGGCGCTCTTCACCGGCTCCGGGGGGCGCATCACGCCCCGCGTGATCAGAGTGCCGTCGTTCATCTCGATTCGCGTCGAGTTGCGCGCCCGCGACGGCAACTCCTACGGCCTCGGTTCCCCGGCAAGACGATCCAGGTCAGCGACGGGCTGGCCTCGGCCTCGACCACCTTCGACGGCCTGCGCCCCGGCGAGGCGATCGTGGGCCGCGCGCAAGGGGCCAGGGGCCGGGTGCGTATCGAGGCGACGGCCGAGCCGGGTCCGTAGGCCGCTCCGCTGCGCTCCTGCACTCCCGCTGCAGGTCATTGTCGATTTGTTCCTCCATAGCGGGAGCAACTCGACAGCTGTCCCCCGCTCGCTGCCTTCAGGCCCTTGCCCGGCCAACTGGCTGGCCAGCCAACCATTCGCTACGCTGACCGGCGACGCCGCCCACCAGTCATCGAGGAGAGACAGCCGTGAGCGAATCCGTAATCCGGCGGACCGAGCGCGAGGACTTCCAGGCCACCAGCGACCCGGCCGTTCTGGAGTCCGCGGACCGGGGCGAGGTCAACCTCTTGAGCTACGCGCAGCTCTACGACCTCTGGGAGCGCCAGCAGTGGGCCACCCAGGACCTCGACTTCACCCAGGACCGGATCGACTGGCACGAGCGCATTCCCGAGGAGGAGCGCTTCCAGCGCATGTACGGCCTGTCGTCGTTCTTCATCGGGGAGCAGAAGGTCGCCGAGGAGCTCGGGCCGATGATGCGCGCCGCACCCACCGAGGAGATGCGCATCTTCCTCTGTACGCAGATCGCCGACGAGGCCCGGCACGTGCGCTTCTTCAACCGCTTCTACGAGGAGGTCGACATCCTGGAGGCCGACTACGCTCCAGGGCCGGCTCGAGGAGACGAGCGACCACGTCAACCCCGAGTTCAACGAGCTCTTCGACGAGATGCTGAAGAGCCGCGTCGACGGCCTGGCGCGCAGGCCCGAGGACCTCGAGCTGCTGGTGGAGGCGGTCACGCTCTACCACATGGTCATCGAGGGCATGCTCGCGCTCACCGGCCAGCACTTCATCCTCCAGTACAACGAGGAGGTCGGCACGCTGCCGGGCTTCTGCGAGGGCTTCAACAACATCGCCCGCGACGAGCACCGGCACGTGGCCTTCGGCGCGCGCTTCCTGCGCGAGATGGCCCAGGCCGACCCGAAGTACGCCGATGCCATGACCCGCACCCTGACCGAGGTGGCGCCGATCGCCGACGGCGTGCTCCAGCCCAAGTGGTACGTGGAGGGCGAGACCGAGGTACTGGGCGCGTCGTTGGAGGAGACCCGCGCGTTCGCCATGAAGGCGCTGGAGCGCCGGCTGAAGGTGATCGGGCTGGCGCCGGTCGGCTCGGCCTCTCTCCGTCTTCCTCGGCGCCCGAGGCTGATCGCGGGAGAGGCCGGGCGCTGTGGTGGCGCTCTAGAACATACGACCGCCGACGGGCACGTCGGCGGTCGGGCGCAGCAGGATCACCTGGCCGTCCTCGTCGGGCACGCCGAGGGTCAGCACCTCCGACATGAACGGGCCGATCTGGCGTGGCGGGAAGTTCACCACGGCGACCACCAGGCTGCCCTCGAGCTCTTCCTGGGAGTAGTTCTTGATCTGCGCCGACGAGCGCTTCTCGCCGAGCTCCGGCCCGAAGTCGATGTAGAGCTTCCAGGCGGGCTTGCGAGCCTCCGGGAAGTCCTCCACGCGCGTGACCCGCCCCACGCGGATGTCGACCTTCATGAAGTCGTCGTAGTCGATCACGACGACGGCAGACTAGTGCGCCCGGCTCAGGGAGTGGGCGGCACGGGCGGCGCGACCGGGGGTGCTCCCGGCTCACCGGCGGGCGGAGCCGGCGGCGGCGTGAGGGTCGGGTCGACCGGATCGGCCGGATTGGCCGGAGGCAGCGCGGGGTCGACGGGCTCGCCGGGCGGAGGCTCGGCCGTAGCCGGGGGCTCCTCCACCGGGCGCGGCGGGAGCACCACGGTGGAGCTCTCCTCCTGTACGGGCGCCGGCGGCGGACGGGACCGGGGCAGGCGCAGGCGCGGGGGCGGGACCGGCGCGGCCTCGGGGGCCGGCGCCACCTCGACGGGCTCGGGCTTGGGCTCCGCCTTTGCCACGGCCGGCTTGACCTTCGGCTTCTCGCGCCGGACCGCGGCGGCGGGCGGTGTGACCGGGGCGGTGAGCGGCACGTCCGGCACACTGCGTGGCCACCACGGCCGGGGGTGCCGCGGGCTTCGGATCGGTCACGTGCTTCACCTCGACGGCGCCGGCCGTCACGATCACCGCCGCGGCCATGCCGGCGGCGGTCTTTGAGGCGAGCGTGCCGATCCCGGCCGACACGGCGCCGCCGGCGGTGATCCCGCCCGCAGCGGTGGCGGCCGCACCGGCCATGCCGGTGGTGGCGAGGCCCGCTCCGGCGCCGCTGCTCGAGGCGGCTGCCCCTCCGGCCACTCCTCCGAGCCCGACCTTCGCCACCCACAGCTTCTTCAGGAACAGCAGCGGCGCAACGGGGTAGATCGCCGCCAGCGCCTTGGTCGTGGTGCGCAGCTCGCCCTTGAAGGTGCGGCAGCGGTCGCAGCTCTTGAGATGGCGCCTGACCGGGGGCGTGGACTTGAGCAGGCCCTCGGCGACCTGACCGAGTTCCAGGCGCACCTCCTCGCAGGTCAACAGACGCGCCTCCGAGGCCTCGGCCAGGGCAACGCGCGCGCGCACGAGCAGGGACTTGACGCTCGGCACCGTGGTGTCCATCGCCTCGGCGATCTGGTCGTAGGACAGCGCGTCGATCTCGCGCAGCAGCAGGGCGGTCCGCTGGGTCTCCGGCAGCTCCTGGACGTCGGCGACGATGCGGCGGAACTCCTCACGCTTGTGGACCGTGTCCGCAGTGGTGGTGCCGCCGTCGCGCTCGAAGATGTCCATCGAGTCCTGGCCTGCGGGCTGGGGGCGGCGCAGGTGATTCAGGCAGCGGTTGCGGGCAATCCTGTACAGCCAGGGACGGGCGTTGATCGGCCGCTCATCCGCGCAGATCGCGTTGAACGAGGCGGCGAACACCTCCTGCAGTACGTCCTCCGCGTCCTCCTGGGACCCGAGCATGTGGCGGCAGAAGGCGAGCAGCCGCGGCTGATAGCGCTGGACGAGCGCCTCGAACGCGCCGTGGTGCCCGCGCCTGATGAGAGCCACCAGGCGCTCGTCGCTCTGCAAACGGAGTAGCGGAGAGCGCCCGGCGAGCGCGGGCAATCCGGCTGATTGCCTGAGTGCTGAAGCTTCCAAAACGAAAAGAACCCTGTGAAAGGGGGGTACCCAGCCCGGGAAACACCGTAGCAATGCCGGAGTTGCGCGCCCCCCATCACTGCACTACCTTTCGCGGCCCCAACGGGCGGGAGAAGGAAAGCGTGCAGATTCTCGGTCTCATAATCATCGGCATCGTCATCGGCGTGCTCGCGCGGCTCGTGCTGCCCGGAAAGCAGCACATCAGCGCGGGTATGACGGTGCTACTCGGCATCGGCGGCGCGCTCGTGGGCGGCATCGTGGCCAGCGTGATCGGAACGGGCGACATCTTCGAGCTGAACTTCCTTGGCACGATCGTCGGCATCGTTGCCGCGGCGCTCTTCATCGGCGCCGCGGATCGGGCTCAGCTCGGTTCGGGAGGGCGCGACCAGATCGGCCGCGGCAGCTGACCACACATCGGTTCGGGAGCGAACCGTGCAGTGCCCGGGGTGGGACTCGAACCCACAATGCTCCTGAGAGCAGCGCCTTTTAAGGGCGCCGGCTGTACCAGTTCGCCTACCCGGGCAGCTGGATCCTAGAAAGCGTACGTTCGGCCCGCTTGCCCGCAGGCCGACTGGGCCCGTCCTCGTCGGGTATACAACCCACATGGCCAAGCTCCTGTTCCTCCCCATCTCGATCGGCGCCAGCCTGGCGGCGGGCTTCATCTCCAGGAAGGTCTTCGACCAGATCTGGGGGGTTATCGACCACGAGGAGCCGCCCGACTCCAAGCATCGCGACATTCGCTGGAGCCGCCTCCTCCTGGCTGGAGCGATCCAGGGCGCGGTGTTCCGGATGGTCAAGGAGGCGACCGATCACGGCAGCCGGGCCGCCTTCTACCGGACCACAGGCGTCCTGGCCCGGTGAAGAGCGCCCAGAGCCGGAATAGCGCGCGTATACGCAACCCCCGGCCGTGGCGCGCGGCAGGCCGGGTATGGGATTCGGCCAGTTCGGCACCCTCATTTGCGCCGAACCCAGTCCCAATGCGGGGTGGGCGCACCCACCCTCCATCATGGGTGGAGTCCACGCAAAGGCTCGCGTAGACGCAAATCGCAGGCATACTGGAACTGTGATTCTGCCTATGGAGGGGCGGCGTTGCCCGCGGAGGGGAGAGCCACGAGGCCGTCCGGCATCGACGAGCCCGGACGCCGGCCTGTGGACGGATGTTCGATGCGATCTCGAATCCGGGCTCAAGCTCACGCCGGAAATGCCGAAGAAGTGAACGTGGCGTCCTTTTCTCCCCTGCGCGCGAATGCGCGGGTGCTCCTGACCCGCTCGTTTTCGAGTGTCGCGGTTTTCTGCGCGCTTGCGGGTCCCCTTGGGGCGGTGGCCACCGCTGCCCCAGGCGATCCGATCCCCGCCCCTCCCGCGGCCGAACCGGCAGCTCCCGTCGATCCGGCCCCCGCGCCCACCGACCTTCGCGCCCGAACCGCTCGATCCCGCACCTCCGGCCGACCCGGCTCCTCCCGTCGACCCGGCACCTCCGGTCGATCCCGCGCCACCGGTCGACCCGGCGCCTCCTGTCGATCCGACCGAGCCGACCGAGCCTGTCGATCCAACCGTTCCGCCCGAGGCTCCTCCCGGCGAGCCCGCTCCCCCGCTCGACCCTCCGTCCGAGACTCCCGGCGGCGGTGGCGGCAAGGAGGATCCCACCGACCCGCTCCTGCCCGAGGAGCCGCCACTCAACGCCCGAGCCCGGTCCCGGCGAGGACCCCGGCGCGGCGCCTCCCGGCGACGACCTCGGGACCGGCAGGCCGGGACTCGGCGGCGAAGAGGACCCAGGTCTCTCCGGAGGCGCTGGCAAGCATCCCGCGGACGTCACCGAGGATGCCGTGATCGACCCGGAGGCGGCGCCCCAGGGCGAGAACGGGTCGGGCACGGGAACGAGCAACAGCGCGCCTCAAGCCGGCAATCCATTCATCCCCGCCGGGCTGCCGAGCGAGCCGCTTGGCGATCAGAGCGAGCCCAACGACATCCAGCTCGGTGGCGAGCCGACGACCGGTAACGGCGGCGGCTCCTTCGGCATCGCCGGCCCGGGCGTGTCGGGCACCGGCACGGGCTCCGGCGGCGTCCTCGGCGCCGAGGCGCTCACCAGCGGGCTCACCCCCGCGACGCTGACCGCCGACTCGACGGCGGGCGAGGGCGGTGGCGACGGTTCCGCCGGCGGTAACAGCGGCGAGGGCGGCGATGAGGACTCAGCCGCTAACGATGGCGAGCGCATCGCCCCCTTCGGCGCGCCGGTGTTCGGCGACCTGGCCGGCTTTGCCGAGTTCGTGCCCACCTGGATGAAGATCGTCTTGGTCACTCTCGCCGCCCTGGTGCTGCTCCTCGGCCTCGGCTATCTCCTCTCCGCACTTCGCAACCGCCGCCTGACCCGTCAGCGCGGCGAGCTCCTTCAGGAGGTCGGCCTTCTCCAGACCGCGCTGCTGCCGCCCGTTCCCGAGCGGGTCGGCACGCTGCGCACGTCCGTGGCCTACCGTCCGGCCGACGGCCCCGGCGCGGGCGGGGACTTCTACGACGTCCTCCCGCTGGCCGGTGGCCGCGTGGGCTTCATTCTCGGTGACGTCTCCGGCCACGGCCGTGGCGCGCTCGCCCGCACCGCCTTCATGCGCTACACGCTGCGGGCCTACCTCGAGGCCGGCCTGGAGCCGCGCGTGGCGCTGCAGGTGGCGGGACGCGTCATCGACGAGAATCTCGGCGGCGACTTCGCCACGGTTCTCCTGGCGGTGCACGACCCGGACACGGGCGCGCTCACCTACGCCACGGCCGGACACCCCGCGCCGATCTTGGTCGGACCGCAGGTGCACGAGCCCGTCACGGCAGGGTCCTCGCCGCCGATCGGCGTCGGCCTGCGCACGGGCGTGCGCCAGACGACGGTCCCTCTCGTCCCCGGCTCGGTCGCCTCACTGTTCACGGACGGCCTGATGGAGGCCCGCGTGGACGGCGGCATGCTTGGCCGCGACAAGCTCCAGCAACTGCTCGCAGACCTCGGCCCGGAGGCCACAGCTGCCGCGCTGATCGACAGCGTGCGCTCCGAGGCCCGCGTGCTCTCGGACGACATCGCCGCCGTGGTGATCCAGCCCACCGGCGAGACCACAGCCGGGCTGTTCCGCACCGAGCAGCTCGAGCTGACCTCGCGGGAACTCGACAGCCCGCTCGCGGCCCGCTTCCTGGCGGCCTGCGGTGTGGCCACCGATGAGATCGAGACGGCGCTCAACGACGCTGGCTCGCTGGCCGACCGCTTCGGCGGCGTGATCCTTCACGTCGTGTTCGGAAACCGGCTGCGTGTCGAGGTGCTTCCCCGGAACGTCGAGTCGATCGAGGCCGCGTCCCGCCGCGCCTCGACTGCGACTTAACCTCAGCCTCAGCTCGGCAGCGCCCTGATCACCGCGTCAGGATCGTCCTCGAGGACGAAGTGCCCGGCGTCGACGATCCGGATCACCTCGGCGTTCGGATAGATCTCGAGCCACTGCTCGAGGAAGACGGGCTGGAAGACCCGGTCGCGCATGGCCCAGATCAGCCGGACTGGCACGGTCAGGGTGTCGAGCCGCTCGTGGATCGAGCCCATCAGGCGAGAGCTCCGGTCGTGCTCGGTCAGCGGGATCTCGCGCTGGAACGCGAGCGTGCCCACTCGTGACCAGTAGTCGGGGAAGGGCGCCCGGTAGGCCTCCATTACCAGCGGATCGACCTCGCGCTTGGCCATCCCGCCGGGCATGGACTCCACGAACAGGTTCCCGCCCATCGCCAGGATCTCGCCGAGGCCCTCGGTGCGGAACTCCCGGAGGAAGGGGGGCAGGAAGCTCGGCAGCTCCCATGCCCAGGTGTTGATGAGAACGAGGGAGCGCAACCTGTCCGTGCGCTCGAGGATGGCGCCCAGCCCGATCGGGCCGCCCCAGTCGTGAACCACCAGCGTGATGTCGCGCAGGTCGAGCTGATCGATCACCGCGAGGGCGTTGTCGATGTGGCTCTGCAGCGGGTAGCCCGACACATACGGCGGCTTGTCGGACCGCCCGAAGCCCATGTGGTCGAAGGCGACGCAGCGGCGGCCGCCCGCGCTGAGCTCGGCGATCGGGCGCCGCCACATGTAGCTCCAGGTCGGGTTGCCGTGCACGAACAGGAATGGCGCGGCGTCACGCGGCCCTTCGTCGACGTAATGGAGCTCCGATGTCGCCGGCGCGCAGGAACCGCCCCTTGAAGGGGAAGGTCCCTCTGAAGTCACCGTCGAGCGCTTCCACCATGGCGTCGGGCTTATAACCGATCGGTTAGGCTCGCGTGCCCGTGTCCACCGGCGCTGAAACAGAGCAGGGGACCGCCCTCCACGGCGGCCGGCTCGTGGCCAAGCGTCTCAAGGCACACGGCGTGACCAAGCTCTTCACGCTCTCGGGCGGCCACCTGTTTTCGATCTACGACGGCTGCCGCGAAGAGGGCATCGACATCGTGGACGTGCGCCACGAGCAGTCGGCGGCGTTTGCGGCGGAGGGCTGGGCCAAGGCCACGCGTGAGCCCGGGGTCTGCGCGCTCACGGCGGGACCGGGCGTGACCAACGGGATGAGCGGGATGGCCTCGGCGCTGATGAACGGCTCGCCGCTGGTGGCGCTCGGGGGCCGGGCCCCCGCGCTGCGCTGGGGTATGGGCTCCCTTCAGGAGATTGATCATGTGCCCTTCGTCGCCCCGGTCACGAAGCTCGCACGAACGGCCGCCTCCACGGCAGAGATTCCCGCCCTCGTCGACGAGGCACTGCGGGCGTCGCTCGCGCCCCCGAGCGGGCCAACGTTCGTCGACTTCCCGCTCGACCAGGTGTTCATGGAGTCAGACGTGGACGCGGACGCGCCCGCGTCGCTGCCTGACCCGGCCCGCCTCCCCGACGGCGATGCGCTGGAGCGCGCGGCCGACCTGCTCCGCGGCGCCGAGCGGCCCGTGGTGATGGCCGGCACCGGCCTCTACTGGGCCCATGCCGAGTCGGAGCTGCAGGCGCTCTGCCGTGAGCTCCAGGTGCCGGTGTTCCTGAACGGCTTGGCCCGGGGCTGCGTGGCCGCCGACGATCCCTTGTTCTTCTCCCGCGCGCGCAGCACGGGGCTGAAGGGGGCGGACGTAGCGCTCGTGGTGGGCGTGCCCATGGATTTCCGGCTCGGTTTTGGAGGCTCGTTCGGCGACGACACGAAGCTGATCGTCATCGGGTCCTCCCCGCCGGAACGGCCCCATCCCCGCGCGGTGGACGCTGAGCTGTACGGCAGCGTGGGGGCGAGCCTCGACGCGCTGCGCTCGAGCGCGGCGGGTGGCGCGGACACGTCCAGCTGGGTGAAGACGCTGCGCGCGACCGAGAGCGAGAAGCGCGCGGCCGAGCAGGACGACCTGAGCGACGATCGCGCCCCGCTCCATCCGATGCGCGTCTACCACGAGCTCGGCCAGGTGCTCGACCGCAACGCGGTGGTGATCGGCGACGGCGGCGACTTCGTCTCCTTCGCCGGACGCATGATCGAGACCTACGAGCCCGGATGTTGGATGGACCCCGGGCCCTACGGCTGCCTCGGGGCCGGGCCGGGCTTCGCCCTCGCCGCGAAGATCGCCAACCCCGGCCGCCAGGTCTGCCTGCTCCTCGGCGACGGCGCATTCGGCTTTGCGGGCATGGAGTTCGACACCTTCGTGCGTCACGGCGTGCCCGTGGTGGGCGTGATGGGCAACAACGGAATCTGGGCTCTCGAGAAGCACCCGATGGAGTTCCTGTACGGCTATTCGGTGGCGGCCGACCTCCAGCCGGGACTGCGCTACGACGAGGTGGTGAAGGCGCTCGGAGGGCACGGCGAGCTGGTCGAGCGGCCGGACGAACTGCGGCCGGCGCTCGAGCGCGCCTTCGCCTCGGGGCGGCCAGCGCTCGTCAACGTGCTCACCGATCCCTCCGTGGTCTACCCCCGCAAGGCGAACCTTGCGTAAACGCAGATCGGCGGGCCCGAGTTGGCGCACTTCCACCAACATCGATTCTGGTTTATGATGTCGCCGCCGGACTGAGCAACCGTGCGGAATAAACGCCGTCGGGAGCTCGATCTGGTTCATAGGTTCGGGCGAAGCCGCATCGTATCGGCGCCTCCCGCCGTCCGAACCGCAAGGCCCCTTCATGGCACGTACCCCTGCCCGTCCTGATGGGGCTGTTTCGAGAGCCGCCCGCATGATGCGGGCGGTTCTTTTTCAGGCGCCGCCGGCCCCGGCCTGCTGAGCCGCCGTCAGAGCGGCCCCGTGGAGGATGTCCGACTCGCTCACCTCCACCTCGTCCAGGCCGAAGGCCCGTATCGACTCGACCAGGATCGTCACGCCGGCGACGATCGTGGGCGCCCGGTCGGGATGGAGGCCGGTAACGCCGCGGCGCTCCTCCAGCGGCAGGGCGGCGAGCATCGCCTGGATCCGCTCGGCCGCGGCCAGCGTGACGCGGTAGCCGTGCACCCTCTCGGCGTCGTAGGGATCGAGCTCCTGGTCGATCGCGGCCAGGGTCGTGGCGGTGCCGGCCACCGCAATCGCCAGCGTGGTCGCCTCGCGCCGGTCGGCCGGAACGCCGTCTTCGATGATTCGCCGGACGTCGGCCGCCAGCCGCTCGAGCTGCTCGTGCTCCGGGGGATCGGACTGAAGGAAGCGTTCGGTGTGGCGCACGGAGCCCATCTGGGTCGAGATGTTGAAACTGGGCGGACGACCCGGATCGCCGACCACGTACTCCGTGGAGCCGCCACCGATGTCGATCACCACCACGGGACCGGTCTGCTCCCTGGCCGGCCGACCCGTCGTCACTCCGAGGAAGGTCAGGCGTGCTTCCTCGTCGCCGGAGATCGTGCGTGCGTCGATGCCGAAGCTCTCGTTGATCTCGTCCCTGAAGGCGGGGCCGTTCTCCGCGTCCCGCATGGCGCTGGTGGCCACGCCGATCGTCTTCTCCGCGCCGGTGCTCTCGATCACCTCGCGATAGCCGCCGAGGGCCTCGCGGACCCGGTCCATGGCCTCGTCGGCCAGGCGACCCGTTGCGTCCACTCCCTGGCCGAGCTTGGTGATGATCGTCCGGCGCTCGACCTCGGTCACGGCCCCGTCGTCCACGTCCGCCACCAGCAGCCGCGTGGTGTTCGTGCCCTGGTCGACCACGGCGACCCTCATCGTCAACCCCGCTCCTTGCGCATACGCAGCGACGCTACCGGGCCGGGGCTGTTGACGCCCGGTTCACGATTGGTACCCTCGTACGTCCACGTCGCGGGGTGGAGCAGTCAGGTAGCTCGTCGGGCTCATAACCCGAAGGTCGCGGGTTCGAATCCCGCCCCCGCTACTCACGCAGACCCGCTCCTAGAGCGGGTTTGCGCGTTTCAGGGAGATGTGGCGGCGGCGGCAACGGATCACAAACGGATCACAAACCTGAGACCAGGCGTGCTCAGGACGGGGGCGAACTTCCTCGCCGGCTTCCCTTCACCCGGCAGCGGCTCATTCTTGCCGTGGCGGGCGCGAGCGGGCCGGCCCCGCGGGTCGCGTCCCCCATCTGCTGTAAATCGCCGAAGAGCCGTCAAGGACACGGCGTAGGTTCCCCAAGTCCGACAAGACCAAGAAGGGAGACCTACGCCGTGAAGAGAACGCTACCGCCGTCGGCGGAGATAGAGGACCAGATCGACCAGCTGCTCGCCGTCGGAGTCGGCGAGAACCCCAGCGAGTCGCTCTCTGAGCTGGCGAAGCTCGGCGCGCGGCTGATCATCCAGCGCGCGGTCGAGGACGAGTTCGACGCCTGGCTCGGCAGGGCCCGCTATGAGCGCCGGCCCGACTACCAGCGCGGGCTTCGCAACTTCGACTCGGGACTGCGAAACGGCTATCGCCCGCGCCGGCTGCAGACCGCAGAGGGCGAGCTTTCGGTCGAGATCCCGCAGGTGCGCGAGGCCGCCGAGCCGTTCGTCTCGGCGCTGTTCCCGCACTCGACGAAGCTGCTTCGCACCCGGCCGCTGGAGGCGATGGTCGTCGGCGCCTTCGTCCGCGGGCTCTCGATGCGAGACGTCGAGTCGCTCTGCGAGGAGGCCGGGCTCGGCAAGCTCTCGAAGTCGACCGCCTCGAGGATCTGCGCGAGCTGCGCGAGCGCTTCGAGGCCTTCAAGCGCCGCGACCTCTACCAGCTGAGGCTGGTGGCGCTGTTCCTCGACGCGATCTTCCTCAACGTCAGGCCCAAGGGCCCGAAGGAGGGCGTCCTCTGCGCCTGGGGCTTCACCGAGGAGGGCGAGCGGGTCCTGGTCGGGGTCTCGCTCGGGATGCGCGAGTCGCACGAGGACTGGCTCGGCCTCGCAAGGGACCTGATCGCCCGCGGCCTCGGGGCGCCGATGCTGATCGTCGCCGACGGCGCCCCGGGCCTGATCAAGGCGGTCGAGCAGTGCTGGCCGGCCTCAGACCGCCAGCACTGCTCCGTTCACCGGGCCCGCAACCTGATCGCGAAGCTGCCCGAGGCAGATCGCGAGCGGGTGCGCAGGGCCTACTGGCAGGCGCTCGACGAGGCCAAGGACGAGCGCGACGCAAAGGAGCGGCTCGGGGCCCTGGTCGCAGAGCTCGAGCGCGCCGGCTTCACCTCGGCCGCTCGATGCCTCGGCGACGACCTCGACGCGCTCGTCGTCCACCTGCGCTACCCGCTCCGCCACCGCAAGCGCTGGCGCTCGACCAACCTGCTCGAGCGGACGCTCGGCGAGGTGAAGCGAAGGACGAAGGTGATCGGAAGGTTCCCCGGCGAGGAGAGCTGCCTCTCGCTCGTCTGGGCCGTCCTCGACCTGCAGATCAACAACGCCTGCAACGGAGTCAAGCTCTCCGAGATCGACCGCCAAAAGCTCTACCGGCTTCGCCACGAGCCGGGCGAATCAGAGGCCGAACGAGAGGAGGTGGCAGCCGCTTAGACTGACCGCAAGGGAACCGAAGCCGCGGCGAAGTTACAGCAGCTTTGGGACGCCACCGCCCCGCGACAGGAGTATCGCTATGCATGGAAAGCGATACGCGAGCTCCGGGCGCAAGCTGGAAATAGCGCCGAAGAATCGGACGGCGGCAGTTCGGATCGACCTCTTCTAGACGGCCCGCTATGTGCGGGGTTTTCGTCTTTCTAGGGTCGCAGACAACAGGGTGCAAAAATGGGCTGTGGGCAGCCCTGGGGCAAGTGAGGTTCCGGAGCGATGTCGTCCCAGACCCTTGAGAGGCGCCCTCGGTCCACCTACCTTCGCCCCCGAAATCGCAAAACGAAAGTGCCCCGGCGGCGCTCGAACGCCCCGGTGCCGGCACCGAAGCCACGCTTCGATGCGACTGAGACGGTACTCGCCGCTGCCCTCTGAGGGGCGGCATCCTGGCATCTCTTCGCCGCCTCACCAACGGGAGGCGCCCTTGCCCGCGAATAGCATCACCATCGACCTCGACCAGCGTGAAGGTCTCTGGGAGCTGGTCCGCAATCACCTCGACAGCATCGAGGACTTCTGGCTCGCGTTCGAGCGAACCAAAGACTTCGACGCCGCCGAAGGGCTGGGGTTGGAGTTCGCCGAAGACTTCCGCTTCGCTTCGATGCTCATCGGACTCTTCCTGTGGTCGGCCCGGCGTGGTCAGTCCCGCCGTCGGCCATCTTCTGCTGCGCGTCGGCCAGCGCGCCCTTCACGGCCTCGACGTGCCGACCCTCGGCCTCGCCGATCGCCTTGCTGCACGGCGCGCGTCACGGCGGGCTCGACCGTCGCCGCTTCGGACTTCGAATAGACGACGATCAGTCCGGCGCCGCCGAGCGGGATCGTTTCGCCCGCCTGCTCGCCGAGCTTCTCGCTGGTCTTGTGGTGCAGGAGTTTGCCGGCCCCTGCGCCCAGCGCCGCGCCGATCGCGGTCGTGGCGAGCAGCGGCGGCGCGAACAGGCCGACGGCGAGCCCGACGGCGCCGAGTCCCTCGGCGCCCTCGCGGACCATGTGGTCGGTCTGCTCGACCGTCAGGTTGCCCTCGAGGTCCTTGCTGACGACCACGGCGCCCTGCAGGTGGCCGCCGGAGTCGAGGACGGCGTTGTAGTCCTCCTCGGCGGCGTCCTTCGAGAGGTAGCCGCCGATCAGGACGTCGATTGTGTCGTGCAGCTTCATCGGGTCCTCCTCGCGTCGGCCTCTGCCTCACGCCGTGATCGCGTGCGCCGTGTGCCCGTGTTGGACAACCGTGTGGAGCTCGTGCGCCTCCTCCGCCGACGGATGCGGATTGACGTCGAACACGACCTTCCTGATGGTGCCCGTGAACGCGAACGGCTTTCTGCTCTCGTAGCTCAGATCGACGACGCCGCCGTTGTCGCGGCCGATGTCCATTCCCGCGTAGCCCGAGAAGCGGATCGGGACCGTGTGGTCCATGCGGCCGCCGCCGACAGGCCGATCATCGATGAAGAGCGTCACCTCGCCGCCGGTGGCCGGCTTGGCGGCGTCGGCCGCGAACTCCATGCGCACGTTCACCTCGCCCTCGGGCAGTGGCTCCTCCGCCTCCTGGCGGAAGACGAAGACGCCCATCATCGAGTAGGTGTGCGTCAGCTTGCCGTCGTCGACGAACAGCGAGAAGCCGCCCAGGTGGTCGGCCTCGGCGACGATCACGCCCTCGGCGCCGCCCGGCGGGATCACGAGCTCGGCGCTGATCGTGTACGAGTGGTTGTAGACCCGCGGGATCATGCCCGACAGGACGTTCTGGACATCGCCGCGGAACTCGTACTTGGCGACCTCGGGAAGCGGCGGCACGATGCCGAAGAACGGCGCGAGCGTGGCCAGCAGCGGCAGCACGTTGTACTTCTCGGCCTCCTCCCAGAACAGCTTCTTGAGCTCCTCGACCTTCTCGGGATGCTCGGCGGCGAGGTCGTGCGCCTGGCTGAAGTCGTCCGGTAGGTAGTAGAGCTCGACGGGATCGTCATCCGGGTCCCACACACCCGGCGTGTATGGCTTCAGCGCGTCGGGCGTGATGACCCAGGGGATCCGCTCGGTCTTCACGGCCAGCCACCAGCCGTCCTTGTACATCGCGCGGTTGCCGATCGTCTCGAAGTACTGCTGGGTGTGGCGCTCGGGGGCTCCGCCGTCGCTGAACGAGTCGGCGAACGTGACGCCGTGCATCGGCTGCTGCTCGATCCCGTCGATGTGCGTCGGCATCGGGATGCCTGCGATGTCGAGGATCGTCGGGCCGATGTCGATCACGTGCGTGAACTGCGAGCGCAGCGCGCCCTGCTCGCTGATCCGCTCGGGCCAGTGCACGACAAGCGGGTTGCGCGTCCCGCCCAGGTGCGAGCCCACCTGCTTGCCCCACTTGAATGGCGTGTTGCCCGCCCACGCCCAGGCCGCCGAGTAGTGGGGCGCCATCATCTGGTTGCCCCACGCCTCGACGCCGCCGTAGCGCTCGGCGAGCTGCAGCTGCATCTCGTCGGTCAGCGGGATGCCGTTCTGCATCGTCAGCTCGTTGAACGAGCCGGTGATCGTGCCCTCCATGCTGGCGCCGTTGTCGCCCCAGATCCAGAGCACGAGCGTGTTGTCGAGCTCGCCGAGCTCCTCGATCGCATCGAGCACGCGGCCGACGTTGTAGTCCGCGTTTTCGGAATAGCCCGCGTACACCTCCATCTGGCGCGCGTAGTACGCCTTCAGCTTCTCCGGGACGTCGTCCCAGGCGGGGAACGCCTCGTCGCGCGGCGTGAGCTCCGCGTCGGCGGGAATCACTCCGAGCGCCTGCTGCCTGGCGAACGTCTCCTCGCGCAGCCTGTCCCAGCCCTGGTCGAACTTGCCCTTGTACTTCTCCGCCCACGCTTCGGACACGTGATGCGGCGCATGGCTGCAACCCGTGGAGAAGTAGCCGAAGAACGGCTTCCCTGCGTCCTGTGCCCGGATGCCGTGCAGCCACTCGATCGTCTTGTCGGCCATGTCGTCCGGCAGGTAGTAGGACTCGTCAGCCTCGTAGAAGGCCGCGGGAGTCCCGATGATCTTCTGGTTCTCGGCCAGGCAGGGATCCCACTGCCCCGAGCCTCCGCCGAGGAACCCGTAGAAGTAGTCGAATCCCCAGCCGACCGGCCAGCGGTCGAACGGCCCGGCCGGCCCCTGCTGGCCGTCCGGCGTCAGATGCCACTTGCCGAACGCCGCGGTGCTGTACCCGTTGTCCCGCAGAATCCTCGGGAACGGAACGCAGTCGTCGGGGACGAACGCCGTATAGCCCGGGAAGCCGGTCGAGAACTCGCCCACCGAGCCGAAGCCGACGGCGTGGCTGTTGCGGCCGGTCAGCAGCGCCGCCCGCGTGGGCGAGCACAGCGCGGTCACATGGAAGCGGTTGTACCGCAGCCCGCCCTCGGCGAGGCGCGTGTAGTTCGGCGTGTTGATCGGGCCGCCGAACGTCGCGGGATTGCCGAACCCGGCATCGTCGATCAGCACCACCAGGACGTTCGGCGCCCCATCGGGAGCATCCACGTGTCCGATCGACGCCCAGTCCGGCTGCGACCCGTCGAGCGTCCGGTTGGCCACACCCTGGAACGGCTCCCGGCGGATAGGAAGCTTGCTGCGATCAAGCGGGCTCATCAGGTGACCTCCCCGCGTTCAGCGGCGGCGTCGTGAGACGCGTCGTGCGGTGCGGCGGCCGGTGCGTCGTGCGACTCTGCGTGTTCCGAACATCTCGTGTCTCCTGACTCAGTGTGTGTGGCCGGCGGTCAGCTCGCGCTGCCGGCGGCGGCGGTCTCCTGGGCGTGCAGCTGCTCGGCCTCCTCGGCCGAGACCAGGCCGATCTCGACCAGGTCGAGCGGGCTGATGAAGCCGTCGCTGATGCGGAAGCCGCCCGCGCGCGCGACCGCGTCGCGCAGCGGCACCGCCCAGTGGTGCTCGAGCAGGAGGAGCGCGGCGGCCGAGTCGTTCGGGATCTCCTCGAGCACGTCCCAGGCCTCCTCGTCGGAGAAGACCTGGACGCCGTCGGCGGCCGCCTCGGCGCCCGCCTGGGCGCCGGCCTCGAAGCCCTCCTCGCCCTCGATGCCGAGCCCGACCAGGGCGCCGACCTTGCTGCCGAGCTCGATCGCCTCCTGCTCGGTCAGGTTGCTGAGGTGCTCGACCTCGAACTCGCCGTCGGCGTCCTTGTAGACGGCCAGCGCGTCGATCACGCGCACCGTGTCGCTCTCGCGCAGCCGCTCCAGCTCGGCGATGATCTCGCCGTGGAACTCGGGGTGCTCGAAGCCCAGCACGATCAGCTGAACGGGTCCAATCGCCATCTTTCCTCTCCTTCGATCAGGGCCGCCTTGATCTTCGAACACCGACGCCGGCCGCACATCGTCCGATAGGGATGAACGTCGCCGGGAAGGCCATTCCCTGGCCGGACTGTTCAGAGCAGGCCGAGCTCGCGGGCGCGCTCGACGGCGCCGTTGCGAGAGGTGACGTTGAGCTTGCGGTAGATGGCCATCGCGTGTGACTTCACCGTGTGGCGCGAGATGAACAGCCGCTCGCCGATCTCCCGGAAGGAGAGGTGCGTGCCCAGGTACGGGATCACGCGCAGCTCCGCCGTCGTCAGGGTCGAGGCCCCGGGCGCCTCGGCGCGCATCGTCTTCAGGCTGGAGCGCAGCTCCTCCACCTGGGCCGAGAGCGTGCCGAGATCTGGTCGTCGCCGCAGGATCGCGTCGATCTCGCGCAGCATCGTCCCTGCTCCGCCGGCGTCGGCGATCGTCAGGTAGGCGAGGGCGAGCTCCAAGCGGGTCTGGACCGCGAGGTGCGGCAGCGCGTAGGTGAGCCGCGGCCGCAGGCGCTGCGCCTGGGCGAGCAGCTCCTGGGCGCGCTCGGCCTCCCCGCGATGGAGCGCGACGCGGGCCGCGACCGCATAGACGAACGCGCTGGTGGGGTACGCCTCCATCCGCGAACGGCGGATGACCACGAGCCGCCCGCTCCGCGAGCTCCTCGGCCTGGACCCACGCCCCGCGCCCGATCGCGAGCGCGGCGCGCTCGCCGAGCGCCACCACCACCGGCTCGGGCGCCCCCAGCTCGAGGCCCTCCTCGGCGACGTCGGCGAGCAGGTCGTCGGCCTGGTCGAGCTCGCCTGCCAGCCGCTGCGAGATCGCGAGCAGCAGCAGAGCGGTCGGCCAGAACGGGCTCCCGCGGGCGAGCGTCCGGACCGCGAGCTCCGCGTCTGCGCGCATCCTGGCCACTCCTCTTCGGCAACGCATCGCACGGAGGAGGGCCAGCCACGAGTCGATCGAAGCGCTGCCGTCATGCAGCATGCCGTCGTAGCTCGCGCGTTCGGCCACCTCGGCCCAACGCTCCGCCTCCGCCGGCCGGCCCTGAACGGCGGCGATGAGCGCGCCGAGCACGGCGACCGCCGCGTTCCGCTCGAGCGCTCCATGCCGCTCCAGCCAGTCGAGCCAGCGCTCGACGGTCGCGACGCGACCGCTCTGGTACACCGGTTGAGCCCCAACGCTCGACCAGCCGCGCCACGCGGTCGACGTCCCCGGCCTGCTGCGCGTACCCGATCGCCGCCTCCGGCTGCCCGTTCGCCTCGCACCAGTCGGTTGCGCGAGCGAGGAGGCGAGGCACGAGGTCCGGCTCGGCTCGGGTCAGCTCCGATCGCAGCAGCTCCTGGAATAGATGGTGGTAGCGGTACCACTCGCCATCACCGTCCAGCGGCACCAGGAACAGGTTGGAGCGCGCCAGCGACTCCAGAGTCTCCGCGGAGCCGCTCTCCTCGAGCACCGCGTCGCAGAGCGGCCCCGACATCCGCTCGAGAACCGCGGTCCGCGTCAGGAAGCGAAGCTCGTCCGGGGACAGGTGCGCGAGCAACTCCGACTGCAGGTAGTCGGACACCAGACGATCGCTCCCGGAGAACGTAGCCGCGCCTTCGGCCGTGGCCCCGCGGGCCCTGATCGACAGCGCGGCGAGGTAGAGACCCGCGGACCAGCCCTCGGTGTGCTCGGTCAGCTCGGCTGACCTGCTCGTCCGGCAGGTCGACGCCGGCCGCGCTCAGCAGCTGGCCCGCCTCCGCTTCGTCCATGCGGAGCTCGTCCGGCCCGATCTCCATCGCCAGGCCCCGCGCCCGCAGTGCTCCCAGCGGGATTGCTGGCTCGCCTCGCGCCGAGAGCGCCATCTGCGAGCCTTCGGGAACGTGTCTCGCGAGCGCCGCGATCGCGTCGAGGCCGCCGGGTCGTCGAGCAGGTGCAGGTCATCCAGGACCAGGACGACCGGCTGGTCAATCGTCGCCAGAGCCGCCCCCAGACGCGGAACGACCGTCGCCTCGACCGAAACGCCCGGTGACGCCAGCGCGTCGAACACGCCGCGGGTCGAGCGGCGCGACCCGGTCGAGCGCGACCGCGACGTAGGTCAGCAGAACGATCGGATCGTTGTCCTTCTCGTCGACGTTCACCCACGCGAACGGGCGCTGCGAGCCGGCGGCCCACTGAGCGAGCAGCGTCGTCTTCCCCCAGCCGGGACCGGCGGACAGGAATACGACCGGAGCCGCGCGCGAGCTCTCCAACAGCTCGATCAGCTTCGCGCGGGACACCGTCCCGCCGCGACCCTGCGGCGGGCGCAGCTTCGACTCGAGCAGCTCGAACGCCAACGCCCGAGCAGGCGTCGCACTCGTCACCCCCTGCTTGGAGCGTGGGCGAGACGTCTCTGTACGCGGGGACTGGATGACCGGCGATGCGTTGTCACGTCCATCCCTCTGCTCTGGCCCGGGGTCGCAGGGCGAGTCCGCGCAACACCGACGGATGGCCAGAAGCCGGGGCCAGACCAGCCTACCTACCTGGGCGCCGGCCTGGGCTGCCGTGGAGGCTCGAGCCAGGCGAGTCGAGGTGCCTGAAGTGTGGGCGTCACCGCCCGGGACAGTCCGGCCAGGCGCGCGGAGTTCGAGCCGAGCCCTCAGAGAGAAGGCAGCTGTGACGGCTACGCTTTCCGGCGAGCTGGTCTGAGCACGACTTTCCAGCCAGCGGGTCTCCTCCGGGGGAGCCCCGTTTCGTCGGTACGCTGCCGGGCGTGCTCAGATCCTTGGCCCGCTATTCGTAGGTGCTCCCCTCGGAGGCCTCGCTGGCGCGGTGGGCGTTCGCGCTCGCCAGGTACAAGATCAAGCTGGACGACTTGGTCCTAGATGCCCAGGACGCTGCCAAACACGACCCGGAGCTGGCCGACCTGCTCCACCGCTACCGGCGACAGCGTGAGGAGGCTCCAGCAGCTCGCCATCCAGTATTTCCTCGAGCACTCCCCAGCCGACTGAGCGGAGCGCCGGGCTGCCTCCGGGGAAGTCGGTTTACGAGTGGAGGTTCCTCCCCGAGGAGGACATGCGAAGCACCGCACGCCGCCCTTGCCCTGGCCGGACCGCAAGCTGCGGCCGCTCGACGGCTCGAGGGCGATAAGGCTCCGGCCGCGCCGGCGCCGCGGGGCAAGCGTGGGCCGGCCCCGAAGGACGTGTCGAGAACCAGGCGAGCAAGGCGGCCAAGATCTACGTCTCGAACCGTGGGCTCAAGCCGTACCGCGTATGGACGCGTTACAACCCCGACAGGGTCAAGCAGGCCGATGACCCCGAGCTGCTGAGCAAGCGCATGGTCGAGTACCTGGTGGCCGCCCTCGACGCCGGATGGCTGGTCCGGACGCGCAGGCCGGGCGCCTAAAAAACCCGGGCGATACCGGGCGAGCAGGGCAACGAATCGTCATCCCGCGCCGCGAAACCCAGTCGTAGAGTCAAAAAACCCGCGCCGCGAAAGAAAGTCGCCCATTCGTTTCTCGGGCGACCTGGGCGAGTGGATCGTGTTCCCTCAATCACGACCGAGGCCCGGGGCCCGGGCGACTGGATCACTGGGGCCCCGCCTCAAAGGGAGGAGGCCATATGACGGCCACCACCAACCAACTCGCCGTCCATCGTGACAGACGAGGGCGGGCAGGACTACCTCGCGGAGATCCGTGAGTGGGTCAACTCTCACCGCGGCCAGCGCGTCCGCCGCAGCGTGCAGGGCAGCAGCGCAGGCTGGGCGCGTAACGGCACGCTCGAGGGCCTTGCCCCAGTCGCGGCGCGACTCGTCCCCGGCTATGCACTTCGTCGCGATCCGCGTCAGCCTCGACGACGACTGTCCGTTCGACGCGGAGACCGGCTACAGCTACCCGGTCAAGAAGCGGCCCTACGTGTGCGTCCCCGTCGTCACGGCCGACCGACCAGACTGGGCTCCTGGTCGTCCACTTCGACTACGGCGGCCGCCGCGGGGGCTACACCGAGCGGGTGCGGGTCCTCGAGCCCGAGGAGGGCGGCATGAGCCCGTTCACGATCGACCCCGACGGCCGGCGGCGACGAGCTCCCCGCCGGCCACCACGACGTCGGATCACCGGCGCCGTCGCCGGCGAGAGCCGCAGCGGCAACCCCAACGTCCGGGTCGAGCTCGAGGACAGCCAGGGACGCGAGCTCGCCGAGTGGGTGACGATCACCCCGGCAGCGCTGTGGAAGGTCGAGGAGCTCTGGCGCGCCGCCGGTCTCGACTGGCCCGAGCAAGGGCGGCGAGATCGACGAGGGCGACCTCGTCGACAGGCGCGTGCACGTCGAGGTCTTCGAGGACGAGTACCAGGGCAAGACGCGGATGAAGGTCCGGGAGTGGACGCCCGTGTACGGGCCCGAGATCCCGGCCGACACCGGAGGGCTCGCGACCGCCGCGGCTGACGATGGCGGCGGGTTCGCTGAGGCCGCCGGTCTCGACGACCGGAGGTGCTCGGGTTCTGATGGCCGCCGAGGAAGAGTCGAGGCGGTCGACACGACCGGCGTCGAGCTCGAACCCGTCAGTGACCGCACCCTGTTCGGCGTCAGCGACCCGGTCGAGGTGATCGGCGAGATCAAGCGCATCGCCGACGACGCTGAAGGCCGAGCTGGAGGCGGGCGACATGGTCAGCCGCATCGGCGGCCGCGAGCACGTGCTGGTCGAGGGCTGGCAGACGCTCGGGTCGATGATCGGGATCATCCCCGTGTCGCCTGGAGCCGCCCGCTCGAGAACGGCTGGGAGGCGCGCGCGGAGGCGCGCACCCTCGACGGCCGAGTCGTCGGCGCGGCCGAGGCGATGTGCACGCGCTCGGAGCGCAACTGGGCCAGCCGCGACGACTTCGCGATCCGCGCGATGGCGCAGACGCGGGCGACGAGCCGGGCGCTCCGCGGGCCGCTCGGGTTCGTGATGACGCTCGCCGGCCATTCGCCCACCGCGGCGGAGGAGATCGACGCGGAGGCCGCCGAGCCGGCGCAGCTGCCCGACTGGGCTCTGCCCGGGAACATCAAGGCCGTCGGGGTTGCGCTTGTCGCGACGCTCGTTGCCGCCGGGGTGGAAGAACCGACCCGGATCGCCTCGGGGATCGGCCAGCGCTGTTACGAGCATTGCGGCGACCAGATCCCGGAGGCCGTGCTCGCCGTGCTGCAGGACCTGGCGGGCACGATCGCCGCGAACACGCCTGGCGCGGGAGAGGAGCCCGGGCGATGAGCTACACCGACCCCGAGGCTCACCGGAGATACCGCACCGGCGAGGGCATCCGCGAGGGCGTCGACCTCCGCGGCACACCGAAAGGCCCGGCCCGGCGCTGTGACAGCCGCTGGCTGACGACGCACTGGTGGTGCGACCCGTGGCTGCCTGACGAGTTCCGGGAGCTCATCGACGGGGAGGAGGCGACATGAGCGACCCTGTCCACGACCTCGCGCTCGACGTCGGCGATCTCGTCCGCACCCAACGCGAGATGCTGCTCCAGATCGAGCGGCTGCTCGCGATCGCCGCCGAGCACCTCGTCGCGAAGAAGAAGGAGGAGTTGCCTAGCGACCACGACCTGTGGATCGCAGACCAGGACCCGGAGGACTGGGGCGGCGGTCGCCACTGGTCCTGGCGCGCATTCGGGTTCTATTTCGGCTACCCCGACTGTGGCGTCGACGCGTTCGTCGAGGAGGGCGGCAACAGCGCCGGCAGGGGCGTCTATCGCGACGAGGACGGCATGACCGGCCACGCGATGTGTGACGAGTGCGAGGCCGACCGGGAGCGCGCGCGCAGGCTGGCGGAGCTCGCGCGCCGGCGCCGGATCGCCCCGGTGAAGGAGGAGTGCCCCTTCTGATGGCCGTTACGACCACGGAGGTGCCCGCCGAGGGCGCCTTCACTCCCGTCGACGTCGAGAAGCTGCTCGACGAGCTCAGGCGCCCCGAGAGGCTGCGTCGGCAGGCGCCCACCCGCTCTCGGCCGTGCCGCTGCGACCACCCGATCGGCGCGCCCGACGAATGGGTCGCCGGCTGGGTCCGCTGCGTGCTCTGCGGCCGCGACATGGCCCCGTGAGCGCGCCCGCTCTCGAGCTCGTCCTCGAGCACGTAGCGAGTGCCGGCGTCGACCTGCGCGAGAGCGGCGACGAACCGCTGGCGCGGCGACTGCGTCGCCTGCGGCGGCGAGGATCGCATGGTCGTGCAACGTGACCTGAACGGCCACGTCTCGATCCGGTGTTGGAGCGCGACCTGCTGGCGAGCAGCGCCGTGCTCGAGGCGCTCGGCCTCTCGCAGGGAGGCGCTCTACCCGAAGCGCGAGCCGGCCCGCGGCTCGTGACCTTCGCCACCGCGGTGCGCGAAGAGCGGAGCCGGTGCGCTGGCTCGTCCCGGGACGTATCCCGCTCGGCGCAGTCACGCTTGCTGGCAGGCGATCCGAAACTGGGGAAGAGCACGCTTCGCCTGCACTACGCCGCCGGCGTCACGCTCGGCAAGTTCGGAGACGAGCCGGCCACCGTGCTGATCATCTCCGCCGAGGACTGTTCGCGCGCGTGATCAAGCCGCGCGCGGCAGCCGTCGCCGCCGATCTCGGCCGGCTCGGCAAGTTCGAGGTCGATCGACGAGCGATGGCGCCCGCTATCCGGATCTCCCCGAGGACGTGGCGCTGCTCGAGGAGCGCGGTGGCGGAGCACCGGCGGCGCGCTCGTGATCATCGACCCGCTGAACGCCTTCCTGTCCGGCGAGATCGACTGCTGGAAGGACCACGGGATCAGGCGGGCGCTCGCTCCGCTGGCGCGCATGGCGGAGGAGCTCGGCTGCGCGGTGCTCGTGATCGTCCACTTGAACAAGCAGCGCGGCGGCGACCCGCTCTACCGGATCGGCGGCTCGATCGGCCAGGTCGGCGCGGCGCGCTCGGTGCTCGCCTTCGGCCGCGATCCCGAGGACCCTGACGACGATCGCGGAAGCCGGCGCCTGCTCGGCCACCTCGCGAGCAACTGGGGAGCGCTCGCTCCGACGCAGCTGTTCGAGCTCGAGACGGTCGGGCTCGAGCTCGACGACGAGTGGATCGAGACGTCGCGGCTGATTCTATCGCGGCGAGACCGACCAGATGCGCCGCGCGACGCCTTCGGCGCTCGTGCCCGCGACGATCGCGGCGAGGACTGCGAGGAAGCGATCCTCGAGCCGCTCGACGACGGCGAGCCCCACCCGTCGCGCGAGGTGAAGACCGCGGTGATCGAGGAGCTCGGCGTCAGCGAGCCCACGGTCGAGCGCGCGGCGAAGCGGCTGATCGATCGCGGCGAGACGTCGCTCGTGCACGAGAAGGCAAGGTCCGGGGCAAGGAGGCGCTCGCAGATCGACTGAATGGCAGCTCAATCAGTCGGCTCACAGTCTGAGGTCGGATCATATCCCATTGCCGTACGTGATCCGACCTCAGAGACCCCGCTTGCAGAGCCAAAAATCGGCATTCTCGAAGTCGAGGTCACGATCACGGCAATGCGTAATGAGCCGACCTCGAGCCGACCTGCGGATGAGCCGGCCTCCGACGGAGTGGCCGAGAAGGAGCTCGAGGCGAAGGTCGCCGCTCCTGGACGACGGCGCGCGAGGACGGCGATGCCGTGATCTTCCTCGACACCGAGACCACCGGCCTCGATCCGCGCGCGGATCGTCTCGTGCTGGTCGGCATCGCGGGTCGCGAGGGCGAGCCGCTCATTCTCCGCCACGACCAAGACCGCGACCTGATCCAGCGCGTGCTCGAGGCCGAGACGCGCTTCGTCGGCCACAACATCGGCTTCGACATGGCCTTCCTCGAGCACGCGCGGCTACCGGATCCCGCCGCCGGAGCGCTGGCAGGACACGCAGCTGGTCGCGCACGTCGCGGGCGAGCGCAAGCCCGGGCATGCTCCAGCTGCGCCGGCTCACCCAGAAGCTGATCGAGGAAGGCGCTGCTCGCGGAGGAGCGCGCTCGCGCCCGAGGACGAGATCAAGCAGTGGCTGCGGCGCGCGCGCCGAGAGGCGAACAAGCAGGGCTCGCCGAGCCCGCAGCTCGGCGATGCGCCGCCGCACCTGCTCGAGCCCTACCTGAAGCCGACGTGATCTCCACGCGCGCGGTGTACGACGCACTTCGCCGCGCGCATCAACGGCCAGCACCGACGTGCTCGATCTCGAGCGCCGCTGCCTCGCCGCCGTCTACGCCGCCGAGCAGCGCGGCGTGCCCGATCGACCTCGACGCCGCTCGCGAGCTGCGCGATCGCACGCGCGTGCACGTCGAGGATCTCCGCAGCTCGCCTGTTCGAGCTCGCCGGCCACCCGTTCAACGTCAACTCCGCGCGCCAGATCGAGCGTGCGCTCGAGGAGCGCGGCGCGGACATCTCGAGCGTCCCGCGCACCGCCGAAGGCGGGCCTGCCGATGTTCACGGCACAGACGCTGCCCACGCTCGACGACGAGCTCGCGCGCGCGCTGCTCGCCTACCGCGAGGAGAAGAAGCTCGCCGACTACGTGGCCGGCCTCTTCAAGCACACGCACGGCGACCGGCTCTACGGCCACTTCCGCCAGCTCGGCACCGAGACGGGGCGGATGAGCTCCTCGAGCCCGAACCTGCAGAACATCCCGAAGTCGGACCTGCGTGTCCGCTACGTGATCCGCGCGCGCGAGGGACACGTGCTCGTCGACGCCGACCAGGACAACGTCGAGCTGCGCGTGCTCGCCGGCCTACGCGCCCGGCGGAGAGCTCGAGCGCGCCTTCGCCGAGGGAGTCGACCTTCACCAGCGCACCGCCGACGAGCTCGGCGTCGCGCGCGACGTCGGCAAGACGCTCAACTACGCGACGCTCTACGGCGCCGGCGCGCCGAGGATCGCGAAGACGCTCGAGATCGAGGTGGAGCAGGCGAAGGAGATCCTCGACCGCTGGTACGCGCTCTACCCGGAGGTCGGCAGGCTGAAGTGGCAGCTCGCGCGCGCGGTCCGGCAGCGCGGCTACATCCGCTCCGCCGGCGGCCGCCGCCACTACTTCGAGCAGCCGAACCACATGATGCTCAACCGCCTGGTCTCCGGCTCCTGCGCCGAGATCTTCAAGGCGGCGCTGATCGAGCTGCACGAGGCCGGCGTGCCGATGGTGCTGCTCGTCCACGACGAGGTCGTCGCCGAAGTCCGGAAGATCGCGCCGATCGCGTGGCCGGGCTCCTCGAGCGAGCGCTCGCGCGCGGCATGGGCCGGATCGAGCAGCTCGTCGCGCATGCGCAGATCGCGAAGCGCTGGAGCGACTTCAAGGAGCCGGGCTACGTCCCCGAGGGCAACGGGACGCCCGCATGAGGCGCGCGTGGCTCATTGCACCAGTGCCCCGGTCGCACTCACCCGCGACCAGGCCGCCGCAGCGCTCGGCATGAGCCTGGACAGCTTCGAGCGCCACGTCCAGCCCACGATCCGGCTCGTGCGGCTCGGCCGCATGTGCTCGTCCCGGCGCGAGAGCTGGAGCGCTGGTGTGACGAGAACGCTAGGAGAACCGTGTGATTCCACCTATGCTGGACGTAGAGCGGGCCGGCGACGCGCAAACGTCCCGGCCCTTGGCCCACGACGAATGGAGCGTCATGAGCACCCGTGACCGTACCGAGCAAGGCATCACCCTGCGCCACGCCCGCGGCTGCCGCAAGCACCCTGCACCTGCGCCCCAGCTTCCAGGCCCAGGTGTACGACGCCGCCACCGGCAAACGGCCCACGAGATCGTTCCCGACACTGGCCGCCGCCAGACGCTGGCGCCAGGACGCGATCGTCGACCTCCGCCGCGGCGACCTCGTGCTTGACACCGGCCCCACCCTCAAGAGGCCGCCGACACCTGGCTGGCAGCCGCCCGCACCAAGATCGCCCGCACCCCCTCCGGCGAACCGTTCAAGGCCAGCACCTCCGCGCCTACGAACAGCACCTACGGCTACGGGTCCTGCCCGCGCTCGGGCACCACCGGCTCGGTGAGATCGACCTGCCCCAGCTGCAGCGCTTCGTCGACCGGCTCGCCCAGACGGGCTCGCCGCCCAGACGATCGGCGGCACGCTCGCCCCCGTCCGTGCCATCTACCGGCGTGCCAACCAGACCGGCGAGGTCAAGGGCAACCCGACCCGCGGGCTGGCGCTGCCCGCGCCGGCCAGATACCCCCGCCGCATCCTGTCCCCTGCCGAGGCCGAGGCCGCGCTCCAGGCTCACGGCCGCGAAGGATCGTGCGTTGTGGGCAACCGCCCTCTACGCCGGGCTGCGCCGCGGCGAACTACCGGGCTCCACCGCGAACACGTCGACCTGGCTTCCGGGCTCATCCGCGTTCTGTCGCGCTGGGACCGAGCGAGGGGGAGGTCGCCGCCGAAGTCAACCACCGCCGCCGCCACGTGCCGGTCCCCGCCGCATTGCGGGACCGGCTGGTGGAACACCGGATTGAGGCCCCGGAGCGGCCGCTATCTTCCCCGCCACGTCCCCCTCGCCTACGATGGACCGCGGCCACCGCGCCCGAAGCCGCGGCTCGGCACTCACGCTCCACGACTGCCGCCATGGCTACGCCTGCTGATGATCGCGGCCGGGGTCAACCCAAGGCGCTCTCGGCGTTCATGGGCCACGCCACCATCACGATCACACCGACCACTACGGCCATCTAATGCCCGGCGCCGAGGACGAGGCCGCCGGGCTCTTCGACGCGTTCCTCGCTCGCCAGGTCGGCGGCGCCGGCCGACTGCACCGCAACTGCACCGCACCCCGACCAAACCCGGGCGTAGACTGGACCCGTGGAGAAGGTGACGTTCTGCCGGATCTGCGAGCCGCTCTGCGGCATGGTCGCCACGGTCGAGGAGGGCAGCGTCACGAAGCTGCGGCCCGACCCCGACAACCCGCTGTCGCGCGGCTACGCCTGCCCCAAGGGGATCGCGATGGCGGAGGTGCAGAACGACCCGGACCGGGTGCTCCATCCGCTGCAGGCGCAAGCCGCCGGTGGAGTTCGAGCGCGTCGCGCTGGGACGAGGCGCTGGACGACATCGGCCGGCGGCTGAAGACGGTGCTCGACGAGCGCGGCCGGAGCGGTGGCCTGGTACATGGGCAACCCCGGCGCCTTCTCCTACTCCCACACCCTCTGGGTCAAGGGCTTCCTCGACGCGATCGGCTCGCCGCACTACTACACGGCCGGCTCGCAGGACGTGAACAACCGCTTCGCCGCCAGCGCGCTGCTCTACGGCACGCCGCTGCTCGTGCCGATCCCCGACCTGCACGCGCACCGCGCTTCCTGCTCATGGTGGGCGCCAACCCGCTCGTCTCGCACGGCTCGGTGCTGTCAGCGCCCCGCGCGTGCGCGAGCAGCTGCTCGACATCGAGCGCGCGGCGGCCGGTCGTGTGGTCGACCCGCGCCGCACCGAGACCGCGCGCCAGTTCGAGCACCTTCCGTCCGCCCCGACGCCGACGCGCTGGCTGTTGCTCTCGATGCTCAACGTGATCTTCGAGGAGGGGCGGCCGACCGGGACTTCCTCGCCGACCGCACCGCGAGGGCGCCGGCGAGCTCGGCGCCAGGCGCGCGCCCATCCCGCCCGAGGAGACCGAGGCGCGGACCGGCGTGCCGGCCGCGCAGCGTGCGGCGGCTCGCGCACGACTTCGCCGGGCCGACGGCGCCGCCGCCTACGGCCGGACGGGCTCCTGCCTCGGCCGCTTCGGCACGCTGGTCGCCTTCCTGCTCGACGCCCTCAACGCCGTCACCGGCAACCTCGACCGCGCCGGGCGGCGCCGTGTTCGGCAGCCCGCCGGTGGCGCTCGACGACCTGGGCGAGCGGCTCGGCCTCGCCACCTACGGCAAGCGAGCGCTCTCGCTTCGGCGGCTTCCCGGACGTGATCGGCAACCTCCCCGCCGTCGCTCCTGCCGCGGGAGATCGAGACGCCGGGCGAGCGCCAGATCCGGGCGCTGTTCGTCTCCGCGGGCAACCCGGTGCTGTCGGTGCCGGACGGCGACGCGCTCGAGCGCGCGCTCGGCGAGCTCGACCTGTGCGTCTCGCTCGACCTCTACGTCAACGAGACGAACCAGCACGCCGACTACGTGCTCCCCACCACCACCTTCTACGAGCGCGAGGACGTGCCGATCGCCCTGCTCGGCCTCTTCACCACGCCGTTCATCCAGGTGACGGAGGCGGTGCGTCGACCCGCCGGGCGAGTGCGCGGCAGGAGTGGGAGATCATCGACGAGATCTCGCGCCGGGTGGGGATCGCGCCGTACAGCGTCGGCGCCATCCGCCGCGCTGGCGGCTCGGCGTGCGGCCGTCGCCGCGAACGCTCGTCGACCTCCTGCTGCGAACCGGCCCGAGCGGCGACCTGTTCGGCCTCCGCCGCTCGCGGGCTCAGCCTCGCGAAGCTTCGCGCGAGCACCCGCACGGGCTCGTGCTCGACGACCACGTGCCACCGGCGTGCTGCGGAAGACAGGCTGCGCACGCCGGGCAGCCGCCTGCGCGCTGCGGCCGCCCGAGATCGCCGCCGAGATCGAGCGGCTGGCTCCGCGAACGGCGACGATCCGAGTACCCGCTCCGGCTGATCGGCATGCGCGAGCTGCGCTCGCACAACTCCTGGATGCACAACGCTCCGCTGCTCATGGGCGGCGGGCGGACGCACGCGCTGCGCATGCACCCCGACGACGCCGCGGCGCACGGGATCGAGGACGGCGGCGAGGCGAGGCTGGAGTCCAAGTCGGCGCCGTCACGGTGCCGGTCAAGGTGACCGACGAGATGACGCCCGGCACCGTCGCCCTGCCGCACGGCTGGGGCCACCGCGGCGGCTGGCAGCTTGCGAACGAGCACGGCGGCGCGAACGTGAACCTGCTCGCCGGCAGCGACGCCCGAGGACCTCGAGCCGCTCGCGGGCATGGCGTTCCTCAACGGCATCCCGGTGCGGTCGCGCCCGCAGCCGCTCAAGCCGCGACTGACCCGAGCGGCGCGCGCACCAGCACCTTCGTACCGCGCTCCGACGTCTCGATCTCGAGCGTGCCGTCCATCAGCTCGGCCCGCTCGCGCATGCTCGCCAGCCCGAGATGGCCGGGCTCGCGACGCCGCCAGCGGGTTGCCGTCCACGAAGCCCTGGCCGTTGTCGGTCACGCGCAGCTCCACCGTCGGCGCCGACGCGTCGCAGCGAGATCGACACCGCTCGGCCTTGGCGTGGCGGCCGGCGTTGGCCACGGCCTCCTGCGCGATGCGGAATAGGTCGCCGGCGATCTCCGGCGGCAGCTCCACCCGCCTCGATTGTCGACCATCACCTCGAAGCCGTAGCGGCGCTTCCAGATGGCATGCAGTTCTCGATCGCGGCGGCGAAGCTCAGCTCCTCGAACGCGTAGGGGCCGAGGTCGACGATCTCGTCGCGCAGCGCCTGGACGTTCCGCGACGGCGAGCTCGCGCGCCTCCTCGATCAGGCCGCGCGGCCTTCGTCGGCCTCCCTCGGCGGCCGCCGCCTGGTCGGCCGCCGAGAGGATCATGTCGAGCCCTATCAGCTCCTGTACGGGGCCGTCGTGGATGGCTCCGCCACCCGCCGCCGCACCTCGCTCTCCGCCTGGATGGTGCGGCGCGAGAGGCCGCGCGCGCGCATCCGCGACGCCGACTCGGCGGTGCGCAGCCGGCCGACCACGCAGCGCGGTGGCGAGGGCGGACGAGCACGAAGACGGCTCGTAGAAGACGAGCAGCTTCGCCGCTGACCGGCTCGTCGCCGCGAACCGCGCCGGGGATCACGAGGCAGGGCCGACCCGAGGCCGCCACGGCCATGCCCCGCCGCTCGCCCTGGAAGTGGGCGTGGACGGCGACCAGGAACAGCGCCGCGAAGCGCACGGCGCCGTAGCTCTCCGGCGCCACCGCCTCGAGCAGCACCAGCAGCGCGAAATCGCACGAGCGCGACCATCGGGCTCATCGCCGCTCGGGCTTCCGCCGCGCCATCGCAGCACGAGCACCGCCCAGGGAAGGCGCAGCCCGCCGAGCACCGCGGCCGCTCGCCGCCGTCGGGCACGCCGAGCGACGAGCATGGCGAGCAGTCGCCAGCAGCGTCAGGCCAGCCGCGCGACGGCGAACACCAGGAGCGGCCCGGCCGACTCGATCGGCAGCCGCCGTAGCATCAGGCTTCCGCGCCGGCGGCGCACGCCGGGACGCAGCCGAGGGCGGCGACCGCCGCGCCGGCGCTGTCGATCGCCCAGTCGAGCGGGCGTGCCGTGCGGCCCTCGACGAAGGTCTGGTGGAGCTCGTCGCGTGGCCGCGTAGAGGGAGGCGACGAGGAACGCGACCAGCGCGGCGCGCCGCGCGTCCATCGCGTCCGCAGAGCCCGCGCCACCACAGCAAGCAAGCAGCGCGTACTCGACGAAGTGGACGAGCTTGCGCACGATCGTGTCGGCCACCCCGAGGCCGCGGTTCAGGCTCGGGCTGAGCGGAGAAGAAGAAGATCACGCCCATCAGGACGAGCGGAGGCAGCCAGGGGTCGAGGCGCCGCGAGGAGCGTCATGGGCATACCGTAGAGTCACGTCGCGTGCTGGTGATCACCTCGAAGTCGCCGTACGCGGTTCGCGCTCTGGCCGAGCTGGCGCGCCGGGGCAGCGGCGCGCCGGTGCCGATCGGCGAGATCGCCCGCGCGCGCGACATCCCGGTCCAGTTCCTCGAGGGCCTGTTCGCGACGCTGCGCCGCAGCGGCCTCCTCCAGAGCCAGCGCGGCGTGAAGGGCGGCTACTCGTTCGCGCGCCCGCCCGCCGAGATCACGGTGCTCGAGGTGGTGGAGCTGCTCGAGGGCGAGCTCGGCGCGGACGCCGGCGCGGGCCCGCCTGGACCGAGCGGTCGAGGCCGTCAAGTCGGTGCTCGGCACGACGATCGCGGACGTGGCGGAGCGCGAGGCGCAGGCCGCGGCGCGCGCCGATGTATTACATATGAGCGTCTCGCCATCCACCCGGGCGATCCCCGACAACCTCGCCGACATCTTCGGCAACACGCCGATGGTCCGGCTCACGCGCGTGGCGCCCGAGTGCGGGGCCGAGCTGGTGGCCAAGCTCGAGGCCTACAACCCGGCCGGCAGCGTCAAGGACCGGATCGGCGTGGCGATGATCGACGCCGCCGAGGCCGAGGGGCGGATCGAGCCCGGCCGCAACACGATCGTCGAGTCCACCTCCGGCAACACCGGCATCGCGCTCGCCTTCGTGTGCGCGGCCAAGGGCTACGACCTCGTGCTCACGATGCCGCAGGGCATGAGCCGCGAGCGCGAGAACCTCCTGCGCCTGTACGGCGCCGAGGTGGTGCTGGTGGAGTCGATGGGCGGCATGAACGAGGCGGTGGAGGAGGCGCGGCGCATCTGCCGGGAGCGCGGCAACTGCTTCGTCCCCAACCAGTTCTCCAACCCGGCCAACCCCGAGATCCACCGCCGCACCACCGCCGAGGAGATCTGGCGCGACATGGAGGGCCGGGTCGACGTGCTGGTGGCGGGCGTCGGCACCGGGCGGCACGATCACCGGCTGCGGCGAGCGGCTCAAGGAGCGCAACCCGGACCTGCACGTGGTGGCCGTCGAGCCCGCGGCGCTCGCCGGTGCTCTCGGGGGGCGATCCGGGCCCGCACAAGATCCAGGGCATCGGCGCCGGCTTCGTGCCCGAGGTGCTCAACCGCGACGTGATCGACGAGATCCTGCCCGTGGACGACGAGGACGCCATCGAGACGGCTCGCCTCTGCGCGCGGCGCGAGGGCGTGCTCGCCGGCATCTCGTGCGGCGCGGCGCTGTGGGGCGCGATCCAGGTGGGCTCGCGGCCCGAGATGCGCGGCAAGCGGGTGGTCGTGATCATGCCGGACTCCGGCGAGCGCTACGTGAGCCTGCCCTTCTTCGCCCCATGATCGGGCTGGGCACTCTGGCGCGCGTCGCGCGCGAGGTGCGGGAGGACCTCACCGCCGCGCAGGAGCGCGATCCCGCCGCGCGCAGCGTGGGGACGGGCGAGATGCTGCTCACCTACGGCGGCGTCCAGGCGCTGCTCGTCGCACCGGATCTCCCACGCGCATGCACGAGGCCGGCGTGCCGCTGGCCCCGCGCGTGCTGGCCAACGTGACCAAGATGGTCACCGGCATCGAGATCCATCCCGCCGCGCAGATCGGGCGCGGCCTGTTCATCGACCACGGCTCCGGGCGTGGTGATCGGCGAGACGGCCGAGGTGGGCGACGACGTGACGATGTACCAGGGCGTGACCCTCGGCGGCACCGGCTTCGCGCGCGGCAAGCGCCACCCGACCGTGGGGGACGAGGTGATGATCGGCGCCGGCGCGAAGCTGCTCGGGCCGATCGAGATCGGCGAGCGGGCGAAGATCGGCGCCAACTCGGTGGTGATCCACGACGTCCCGCCCAACTCCACCGTGGTCGGCAACCCCGGCCATCCCGTGCGCGTCGACGGCCGCAAGCCGACCGGCCCGGACGCCGACTGGGTTCACCTGCCCGACCCGGTGGCCGACGCGATCCGGGGCCTCGCCAACCGCCTCACCGAGGTCGAGGAGCTGGTGGCCGAGCTCACCGGGCGCAAGCCGGAGGGCGCCGAGGTCAAGCCGCTCAAGCGCCGCGGCGGGCCCGACTCGGCGGGCGGCTAGTAGAAGACCGTCCGCGTGCGGTGGCGCGGGATCGCCTTGTACTCGGGCGCCTGGCCGCGGTTCCACAGCCAGGTGTCGAGCACCCGCGGCGGCGTGCCGATCCGCGGCCGCGATCAGCTCGCAGGCGTGCACCGCGCAGGCGCGGATCTCGCGCTCCTCCTCGCCCGGCGGGAGCAGCTCGCCGGCGTCGATGCGGGCGGCCAGCGCCGGCGTCGTAGCGCAGCACGCCGTCCACCCGCAGCACGTGGGGCACGAGGTTGTCGGCGAAGATCGTGAGCCGGTCCAGGTCGCTGAACTCGGCCACCCCGGCCAGCACGAGGTCGTTGGGCACGATCTGGGCGCGCTTGTAGAAGCCGCGGTCGTCGAAGAAGGGCATGCCCGCGGCCAGCATCGACGCCAGCCGCTCGGCCGATCCGCTCGGCCTCTGCCACCAGCTCCAGCGCGCCGCGCTCGCCCAGAAACGTGCCGAGGTCGCGCAAGGCCGACGCGTACAGGCTCATGAGCTCGTGGCCGGGATCCTGGCCGAGCACCCCCGCCACCGTGGCGGCATCCAGATCCCGAAGCTCCGCGGCCGTCCACGGGCCGGACTCCCGCCAGTGGTCGGCCAGGGCCCAGGCGACCGTGTAGTAGCCCGAGCAGCCCGGGCGCTTGCGCAGGGTCGGGAACCAGCCGGAGCCGAAGTTGATCGCGTCCAGAGTCAGCAGGTAGGCGGCCACGTCATCGGGCGTCGCCCTCGAGGTAGTGGCGCTCGGGGTCGAGACCCGGCTCGCCGACCGCTTCCAGCGCGGAGAACGCCGAGACGTCGATCTCGACGTGGCGCGCGCGCGCCGCGATCGCCGCGCAGCTCTGGCGTACCTCCTCGAGCAATCCCATTGGCGCGCGAGGCTACGCGCTCGCCAACCGGGGGCGCCGTCCATCCCGTAGCTCACGCAACACCACCGACGAGGGGATGGAAATGGACAAGTTGAGGAGTCTGCGCCTTCTGGCGCTCATAGCGGCTCTGGCTCTGGCGCTCGTGGCCGTCGCCTGTGGCGACGATGACGATGACGACGGCGGCGGGTCGGGCGATTCGGCCGCTCAGGAAGAGACGATGGCCGAGTCGCAGCAGCTCGACCTGAACGGCGAGGTCACGACCCTGGTTCTCGACCCGAACACTGCCGGGGTGCTGACCGAAAACAAGGTCGAGGTCGCTCCCGTGGATCCGGCCGCCCCGGAAGGGGACGGGATCGGCTTCCCGATCACGGGCGGGACGGTCGACTCCGAGTCGCTGGCCGGAACCATCGAGCACAGCGGCGGCCTGAGCTTCACCGCCGGGGGCACGAACCTCGAGGTCACCGATTTCGTGGTCGACACCGAGGCCGGCACGCTCACGGCCACGGCCGGCGGGGCGGAGATCCCGCTGCTCTCGCTCGACCTCAGCGGCCTCGGGCGCACGATGGAGGGCGGGGCGATCGTAGCCTCCGGCATCAAGGCGGCCCTCACCGCCGAGGCCGCCACGGCGCTCAACGACACCTTCAAGGTGAAGCTGTTCGAGGAGGGTCTGCCGATCGGCGACGTGACGGTGACGGCAACGGCCGCTTCCTAGACTCCGGCGAGTGCCGCACGCGCTCGCCTGCCATCAACTGTCAAAGCGGTACGGGTCGACCCTCGCTCTCGCGGGGGTCGATCTGTCCGTGGAGCCCGGCGAGCTGCTGGGCCTGCTGGGGCCCAACGGCGCCGGCAAGTCGACGCTGACCAAGATCGTCACGGGCCTGGTGCGGGCGTCCGGCGGCCACGCGGAGGTGGAGGGCTCGCCGGCGGGATCGCGGCCGGCGCGGGCCGCGATCGGCTACCTGGCCGAGCTGTTTCGCTTCCCGGACTGGCTGTCGGCCGACGAGCTGCTGTCCCTGCATCAGGCGCTCGCGGGTTCGGACGGCGGAGCGGCCGAGCGAGCGGAGCTGCTCGACCTCGTGGAGCTCGGCGACGCCAGGGAGACGCGCGTCGCCGCGATGTCCAAGGGGATGCAGCAGCGGCTCGGGATCGCCCAGGCGCTCGTGGGCTCGCCGCGGCTGCTGATGCTCGACGAGCCCACGAGCGCCCTCGACCCGGTCGGCCGGCGGATCGTCCGCGACCTGCTGACGCAGCTGCGCGAGCGAGGCGTCGCCGTGGTCCTCAACTCGCATCTGTTGAGCGAGGTCGAGCTGGTCTGCGACCGGGTGGCGATCGTGAACGCAGGCCGGATCGTCGCGCGCGGGTCGCCGGCCGAGCTGGCCCGGCCTCAGGGCGTGGAGGTGGAGACCGGGGCGGGCCTTCGAAGCTATCCGCAGGCGCGGCGCGAGGAGGTGCCCGCGATCGTGGCCTCCCTCGTCGAGGCCGGCGAGCAGGTCTACGAGGTGCGCGTGCTCTCCTCGACGCTCGAGGACGCCTATCTGGAAGCGGTCGGCGCATGAGCGACGTCCTGGTGGTGGCGCGCTACGCGATCAGCGAGTGCGTGCGAAGGCGGGTCATCCCCGTGGTGCTCGTGCTCACGGTCGGGTTTCTCGCTCTCTACTGGCTCGGTGCCGACGTCGCCTTCAGGGAGGTCGAGCGCTTCGGCGGCCAGGAGCAGGTCGACGAGCGGGTGCTCACCGGCTCGACGCTGTTCGGGCTGGCGATGTTCACGACCCTCTTCCTGGGCGCCGTGCTGGCCGCCTTCCTGACCCTGGGCGCCGTCCGGGGCGACGCCGAGCGCGGACTCCTGCAGCCGCTCGTGGTGCGCCCCGTCGGCCGCTCGAGCCTGCTGCTGGGCCGCTTCGGCGGCGCGGCGGTGGTCTGTGCGCTGTACGTCGGGCTGGTCTACCTGGCCTCGATGCTCATCACCGGGCTCACCGGCGACTGGTGGCCCGACAGCCCGGTGCTGCCCGGGCTCGGGCTGATGGCCGGCGTGCTGGTGATCGCGGCGCTGTCGCTCCTGGGCTCGGTGTTCCTCTCCTCCACGGCAAACGGGATCGCGGTGTTCATGCTCTTCGGCGCCGGCCTGGCCGCCGGCCTGCTCGGCCAGATCGGTGACGCCCTGGACGTGGACACGCTCGAGAACGTGGCCACGGCGACGGCGTGGGCGCTGCCCTTCGAGGCGCTGTATCAGGCCGGCCTGGACTCGCTGACCGAGGATGCGCGCGGCGTCACCGGCGTGATCGTGCAGCTGGGCCCCTTCGGCGGCGCCCAGGAAGGCGGCCCGCTGCTGTGGCTGTGGACGGCCGCCTACCTGGTGATGGTGGGCGCCGCCGCGCGTGCCGCCTTCGCCCGGCGCGACCTCTAGCCCGGCGCCGAGACCGGCCGCGGCGGGTCCTATCCTCGACGGAGTGGCGACCCCTGCCGCGACCGACCAGCTGCTCGAGGGCCTCAACGAGCCCCAGCGCGACGCCGTTCTGCACGGCGACGGCCCGCTGCTGATCCTCGCCGGCGCCGGCTCGGGCAAGACCCGCGTGCTCACGCACCGCATCGCCCATCTGGTCGGCAGCGGCCAGGCGCGGCACGCGGAGATCCTCGCCATCACCTTCACCAACAAGGCGGCGCAGGAGATGCGCGAGCGGGTCGAGGCGCTGGTCGGCGGGCGCACGCGGGCGATGTGGGTGATGACCTTCCACTCCGCCTGCGCGCGCATGCTGCGTGCCGACGCCGAGCGGCTCGGCTACACCCGCGGCTTCACGATCTACGACGAGCAGGACTCGCTGCGGCTGGTCAAGAACTGCGTCGACGAGCTCGACGTGGATCCCAAGCGCTTCGCCCCGCGGGGCATCCGCCGCCAGATCTCCGACGCGAAGAACCAGCTGCTGGACGCCGAGGCCTACCGCATCAAGGTCTCGAGCTTCTTCGAGCAGACCGCGGCCGACGTGTACGAGCTCTACGAGCCGCGCCTGCACGCGGCCAACGCCATGGACTTCGACGACCTGCTGTTTCGCTGCGTGAACCTGTTCGAGCTCTTCCCCGAGGTCCGCGACCGCTACCGGCAGGCCTTCCGGCACGTGCTGGTCGACGAGTACCAGGACACCAACCGGGCCCAGTACCGCTGGCTGCAGCTGCTCACCGAGGAGCACCGGAACCTGGCGGTGGTCGGCGACGACGACCAGTCGATCTACCGCTTCCGCGGAGCCGACATCCAAAACATCCTTGGGTTTGAGCACGATTACCCGGACGCCGAGGTCGTCAAGCTCGAGCAGAACTACCGCTCGACGCAGACGATCCTCAACGCGTCCAACGCGGTGATCGCCAACAACCGCTCGCGCAAGGCCAAGTCGCTCTGGAGCGACCTCGGGGACGGCGAGCCGGTGCACGTCCGTGAGCTCGAGGACGAGCACGCCGAGGCCCGCTTCGTGGTCTCGGAGATCGAGCGGCTGGTCGACGAGGGCGAGTCGCGCGACGAGATCGCGGTCTTCTACCGGACCAACGCCCAGAGCCGTGTGCTCGAGGACATGCTGGTGCGCTACGGCGTCAGCTACCAGGTGATCGGCGGCACCCGCTTCTACGAGCGCAAGGAGATCAAGGACGCGCTGGCCTACCTGACGCTGCTGGTCAACCCCTCGGACACGGTCGCCTTCGGGCGCGTGGTCAACGAGCCCAAGCGCGGCATCGGCAGCACGTCGCAGGCGCGGCATCACCAACTACGCGAGCACGCTGGGCGAGCCGGTCTGGGACGTCGCGTCGGAGCCCGAGAAGATCCCGGGGCTGGGCACCGCTGCCATCAAGGCCGTCGGCCGCTTCATGTCAGTGATGGAGCGGCTGCGCGAGCGCGTGGACGGCGGCGCGGGTGTGGGCGACCTGCTCGCCGAGACGCTGGAGGAGAGCGGCTACACCGACGCCCTGCGCGCCGAGCGGACGGTGGAGTCGCAGGTCCGCCTCGAGAACCTCGAGGAGCTGGTGGGCGTTGCGCGCGAGTACGACGCCGTGGCCGAGGAGGGCTCGGTCGAGGAGTTCCTCCAGCAGATCGCGCTCTTCTCCGAGCAGGACAACCTGTCGCGACGAGCAGGGGATCGTCACCCTGATGACCCTCCACAACGCCAAGGGTCTCGAGTACGGCACCGTCTTCATCATCGGCCTCGAGGACGGCGTGTTCCCGCACATGCGCTCGATCGAGTCCGGCGACCTCGAGGAGGAGCGCCGGCTCGCCTACGTCGGCATCACGCGCGCCAAGCGCCAGCTCTACCTGACGCACGCCCGCACGCGGGCGCTGTTCGGCAACCGCGACTGGAACCTGCGCAGCCGCTTCATCGACGAGATCCCCGCTGAGTTCACCGATCGCGACGAGGAGGAGCTCACCGGCCCGGCCGCGGCAGCCACGTGGAGCGGCGGTGCGGGCGCAGCGCCTCGCAGCCGCAGTCCGGCGCTTCGTTTGCCCTCGGGGACGACGTGGTCCACGCGCAGTTCGGCGAGGGCGTGGTGGTGGGCGCTCGAGCCCGGCGGGCTGGTGGTCGTGCGCTTCGCCGGCGACGGCTCGGAGCGCAAGCTGATGGCGGACTACGCACCGCTGAAGAAGCGCTGATCCGGATTCGTGCTCACTTGACCCCCTGATGCGGGGTCAGTCGAGCACGAACGCGCGAACGCGCCCGCGGCGGCGCGACGGGAGCGGTTAGGCTGCCGCGCTCCATGGCGGCCCGGATCATCGACGGCAAGGCGGTGGCGGCTCGCGTCAAGGCGGAGGTCGCGCGCGAGGTGGCCGAGCTCGGCAGGCGCCCGGGCCTCGCCACGATCCTCGTGGGCGACGACCCGGCCTCGGCCGTCTACGTGCGGATGAAGCGCGAGGACTCGGCCGAGGTGGGCATCGAGTCGTTCCATCACGAGCCCGGGGCGGACGTGGCAGCCGAGGAGCTCGCGGGTCTGATCCGCTCCCTCAACGACGACGAGCGCGTCCACGGAATCCTGCTGCAACTGCCCCTGCCGGACCACCTCGACCAGGACGAGTTCATCGCGCTGATCGATCCCGCCAAGGACGTGGACGGCCTCACCACCACCAACGCCGGCCTGCTCATGCACGCGCGCGAGGAGGCGCTGGTGCCGTGCACCCCCGCCGGAGTCATGAGGCTGCTCGACGACGCGGGCGTGGAGCTGTCCGGCGCGCGGGCGGTCGTCCTCGGCCGCTCGATCCTCGTGGGCAAGCCGTTGGCCCAGCTCCTGCTGAGCGCCAACGCGACGGTCACCCACTGCCATTCGCGCACGCGCGACCTGCCGGCGGTGACCCGCGAGGGCGACGTGCTGATCGCAGCCGTGGGCTCGCCCGGGCTCGTGACAGCCGACATGGTCCGCGACGGCGCGGTTGTGATCGACGTGGGGACCAACCGCACCGACGCCGGCCTCGTGGGCGACGTGGACTTCGACGCCGTCAGCCAGAAGGCGGGCGCGATAACGCCGGTACCCGGCGGGGTGGGCCCGATGACGCGGGCGATGCTGCTGGTGAACACGCTGAAGGCGGCCGCGCGGCGCGGGTAGGCCCCTCAGCCCGGCAGCACGCTCTCCGCCAGATCCGTGATCGACCTCGGATCCACGTCGTAGCGGGCCTCGTACTCGCGGGCGGCGCTGTCGTCGAGCAGGGCCAGCACCAGCTCCTCGCGTGAGGAGCCGGCCTCGCACGCCGCGCGATCGAGGGCGATCAGCGCGGCATCTTGGAGGAAGCCCGTGATGCCACCGGTGTCCGGAGTGTCGCGCTCCTCGCACGGGTCGGCGATCACCACCTGGGGCGGACGGTCCCGCTCGGCCAGCAGCGCGTAGGCGCCCGACCGCGAGCGCGGCCAAGACCAGCGCCCCCGCCGCGAAGGCCGGCCGCGCCCCCGCCAGGCTGTAGCCGAGGGCGGCGGGGAGGAGGAGAACCGCCGCCAGCAGCGCGAGCGCCGCCCCGACAAGGAAGGCCGTGGAGAAGCCCTCGTTGACCCCGTCGACCAGCACCTCGTCGGCGCGCTCGGTGAGAGCGTCGTAGGCCTCGAGTTGGTCGTCGTCGATGTCGCCGCGTGCGTCGGTGAAGACCCCACGCATCCCGCCGCGCGGATCCTCGGTCTCGACGGCCTCCGAGAGCCTGGGGGCGATGTCGAGCTTGACCTGAGGGTCGATCTCGGAGTCGAGGATGATCGCCGCGCCCCTCTCCTGCGTCTTGTCGAGCGTGGAGTCGATCTCGCTCTGGGCGATCGGGGCGAGGATCAGCAGCGCGAGGGCGATCCCGGCGTGGCGCACCGAGAGCAGGAGGGCGGCGTCGCGGCCGTCGCGCTCGGGCAGGACGCTGCCCGAGAGGGCCGGGAGGGATAGGCCCATCCCGACACCCACGGCCAGCTGCGGGGCGATCGTCCAGGCCACCGAGGCCGTGGGCACGAACGCGAGCGCCGCGGTGCCCGCTGCCACCAGCAGTGCCCCGCCCGCGGCGAGCACCGGGGGCGGGCCGCTGATCCGCGTGGCCGCCAGCGCGGCCAGCGGCATCACACTCACCGCCAGCGCCGCCGTCAGCGGCTCGATCCCCCACCCGGTGATGAGCAGCAGCACGACCAGGAACAGCGCCGCGGCGATGGCCCCGGACACCAGCCCAAGGGCGAGCGCCCGGCCCAGCGCCCAGCGCGGCCGCTCCGGCGCCACCGGCTGACCCGGCCCACCGCGCTCGGCCAGGCTGCGCCGCCGGCCGCGGCGGCGGCCTCGCCTGAGTCCAGGCAGGTCATCGGCGCCGAAGACGGCCGGCAGCGCCACCAGCACCGCCGGCGCCTGGAAGAGGAAGATCGAGCGCCAGCCGAAGGCCTGCGTGAGCGCGCCGCCGATGGCAGGACCCGCGGCGGTGCCGAGCAGGGCGGCCAGCCGCCAGAGCTGTGGGCTGGGGGAGAGGCCCTGATCGCCGTCCCGGCCGGCGAGGAGCGCGTAGGCCGTGACGAGCAGCGCCCCGCCGCCCAGAGCCTGGACCGCTCGGGCCAGCAGCAGCGGGTCCAGGGAGTCAGCGATGCCGCAGGCCAGCGACCCTCCGGCGAACAGTGCCACGCCCGCGAGGCCGACCGGCCGGGTACCCAGCAGTTCGCGCAGCCGCTCGGCGAGCGGCAGCGCCACCGCCAGCACCACCGCGTATACGCCCAGCACCGCGGCCACGCCGGCCACGTCGGTGTCGAGCTCGCGCAGGATCGGCGGCAGCGCGAGGGCCACGATCGCCGTGTCGGCGAGGGCGAGGAACGCCGCACCGGCCACGGGCAGGCGGAGGGCGTTGGACCGCATGCCCGGCATGATGGCTGGCCGGGCCCGCGGCATGCGTACGGGTAACCGCACCACCGGACGCCGGTAGGCCCCCATTCCGCCCTCAGGGCGCCGGTGGGAGCCTGCATGATCAGCTCGGATGGAGCGGCCCAGGCGGACCGCTGTCAAACCCCCTCCGGGCACCCCGGGGCGGGCCGCCACCCCCTCGCGGCGCACCCGCACCCCGCCCGCCTCCCCCCGGCGCGAACCCTGGCGCCGGGGGCGGCGGGCGGTACCCTGCCCGGCGATGGATGTTCGGCGGCTGCGAGTGGGCGAGTGGATCACGGCGCTGGCCGGAGTGCTGCTGCTGGTCTCGTTGTTCCTGCCCTGGTACGGCGCCCCGGACGGGGAAAGCACGGGAATCAGCGGCTGGGAGTCGCTCGCATTCCTCGACATCCTTCTCGCGCTGATCGCGGCCGGCGCCGTCGCGCTCGCTGTGATCACCGCCGCCCAGCCGCTTCCGGCCGTGCCACTCGCGTTCAACGTCTTCGTCACCCTGGGCGGGATCCTGGCCGTCCTGCTGGTGCTGATCCGCGTGCTCGACCTCCCCGATGGCGCGGGCGCGCGCGAGTGGGGCCTGTGGCTCGGGTTGGCGGGCGCCGCGGGGATCCTCGTCGGCTCGCTCATCGCGCTGCGCGACGAGCGTCGATCGCGTCCGGGGCGGATCACCGACCTGAGCGGCCGCCCGGCACCGCCACCGCCGGAGATCGAGGCGATTCGCCCGCCGCGGCCCGAGCCCCAGCGCTGAGCCCGCCCCACCTACAATCGCCCCGATGATCGAGCGCGATCAGGTTCTGCACGTGGCCAAGCTCGCCCGCCTGCGTCTCTCCGACGAGGAGGTCGACCGAATGGCTCCGGAGCTCTCCAAGATCCTCGAGCACGTCGAGCGCATGGACGAGCTCGACCTGGAGGGCGTGGAGCCCACCACGCACGTGGTGGAGCTCCAGAACGTGCTTCGCGAGGACGTCCCGCGCCCGAGCCTGCCCGTCGAGCGCGCACTGGACCCCGCACCGGACGTGGCCGACGAGGGCTTTCGGGTGCCCAGCCCGGGGGCGTCGTGACCGATCTTCTCGAGCTCACTGCCGCTCGAACAGGCCGGGCTGGTCCGCTCGGGCGAGGTGTCGGCCACTGAGCTGTTCGAGTTCTGGCGCGAGCGCGCCGCCGGAGACGACCTCGGCGCCTATCTGTGGGTGGCCGACGAGGCTCCCTCGGAACTCGGCGAGCTGCCGCCGGTGGCGGTGAAGGACCTGTTCTGCGTCGAGGGGGTGCCGAGCACGGCGGGCTCCCGAATCCTCGAGGGCTACCGCCCGCCCTACACCGCCACCAGCGTGCGCAACCTGCAGGCCGCCGGAGCGCCGGTGCTCGGCAAGACCAATCAGGACGAGTTCGCGATGGGCTCGTCCAACGAGAACTCGGGCTACGGCCCGGTGCAGAACCCGTGGGACCGCTCGCGTGTGCCCGGCGGCTCGAGCGGCGGCAGCGCCGCCGCCGTGGCTGCCGGGCGGGCGCCCTGGGCGATCGGCACCGACACGGGCGGCTCGATCCGCCAACCCGCGTCGCTCTGCGGCATCGTCGGGTTCAAGCCGACCTACGGCGCGATCTCGCGCTACGGGATGATCGCGTTCGCCTCCTCGCTCGACCAGTGCGGCCCGCTCACCCGCGACGTGACCGACGCGGCGCTCCTGCTCCGTCACCTGCAGGGCCGCGACCCCTGTGACTCCACCTCGATCGGCATCCCGGGCGAGATCCCGCTGCCCAGCGCCGAGCGGCTCGACGGCCTGCGCTTCGGGGTCTGGGGGCTTGGGGAGCAGGGGCTCGAGCCCGGAGTGGCGGACGTGGTCCGCACCACCCTCGGGCGCATCGAGGCGCTCGGCGGCGGCGTCGAGGAGATCGAGCTTCCAAACGCAGGCCACGGGCTCTCGGCCTACTACGTGATCGCGCCGGCCGAGGCCAGCGCCAACCTGGCCCGCTACGACGGGGTCCGGTACGGGCCGCGCGCGGGCAATGGCGACCTCACGTCGATGTACGAGCAGACGCGCCACGACGGCTTCGGCGAAGAGGTCAAGCGCCGCATCATGATCGGCACCTACGCGCTCTCGTCGGGCTACTACGAGGCCTACTACGGCAAGGCGCAGAAGGTGCGCACGCGCATCGTGCAGGACTTCCAGGCCGCCTTCGACAAGGTCGACTTCGTGGTCACGCCCACCTCGCCGACCGTGGCCTTCAAGCTGGGCGAGCGCACGGCCGACCCGCTGGCGATGTACCTGTCCGACTACTTCACCGTTCCGATGCCGCTGGCCGGCACGCCCGCCATCTCGATTCCCGCGGGGCTCTCTGACGGCCTGCCGGTGGGCTTCCAGATCGCCGGGCCGGCGTTCAGCGAGGCGCGCATCCTCGACGCGGCGCACGCGCTCGAGAAGGACATCGGCTTCGAGGGGGTGCCGGTCGCATGAGCGCCTACGAGCCGGTGATCGGCATCGAGATCCACGTGCAGCTGAGCACGCGCACCAAGATGTTCTGCGGCTGTGCGCTCTCCTTCGGGGACCCGCCCAACACGCACACATGCCCGATCTGCCTCGGCCACCCGGGCACGCTGCCCGTGACCAACGCCGAGGCCGTCCACTTCGCCCTGATGATCGGGATGGCCTTCGACGTGCGAGATCGCCCCGCGCTCGATCTTCCACCGCAAGAACTACTTCTATCCCGACTTGCCCAAGGGCTACCAGATCAGCCAGTACGACATTCCGCTCGCCACGGCGGGCCGGCTGGGCGACGTGCGGATTCATCGGGTGCACATGGAGGAGGACGCCGCGAAGCTCGTGCACGCGGGCTCGTCGGGGCGAATCCACGGCTCCGAGGCGAGCGTCGTCGACTTCAACCGCGGCGGCACGCCCCTGGTGGAGATCGTGACCGAGCCGGACCTGCGCGCGGCGTCCGAGGCCGCCGAGTTCGGCCGGCTGCTTCAGGCCACGCTGCGGCGTATGGGGGTGTCCGACGTGAACATGGAGGAGGGGTCGCTGCGGGTGGACGCCAACGTGTCGATCCGCCCGGCCGGGAGCGAGACGCTCGGCACCAAGACCGAACTGAAGAACATGAACTCGTTCCGCTTCCTCGAGCGCGGGATCGAGGCGGAGATCGCACGTCAGGAGGCGATCGTGAGCTCGGGCGGGGAGGTCGAGCAGGAGACGCTCCACTACGACCCGCGCACCGACGGCATCACCTCGCTGCGCTCGAAGGAGGAGGCGCACGACTACCGCTACTTCCCCGAGCCCGATCTCGTGCCGATCGCGCCCACCGAGGCGATGCTCGAGCGGGCGCGCGCCGCGCTGCCGGAGCTTCCGGCGGCCCGGGTCGAGCGCTTCGAGCGCGAGTTTGCCCTGTCGGCGGAGATGGCGCGGCTGCTGTCCTTCCGCTCGGAGCTGGGGGACTTCTTCGAGGAGGCCGTGAGCGCGTCGGGCAATGGGGACGCGCGGATGCTCGCGAACTGGACCACGAACGAGCTCACGGCGCGCATCGGCGACTCCGATCCCGCCGAGACTCAGCTGGCGCCGAGCGCGCTCGCCGAGCTGGTCCGGATGGTGGGGGCCAAGCAGGTGTCGGCATCCGCGGCCAGGGAGGTGCTCGACGTCCTCGTGGCCGAAGGCGGCGACCCGGTCGCCGTGGTCGAGGCGCGCGGCCTCGGAGCGGCCGACTCCGGAGAGCTCGAGTCGATCGTCGACCAGGCCATCGCCGACAACCCGGACGCCGTCGAAGAAGATCCGCGCGGGCAAGGGCCAGGCGATCGGGGCGATCATCGGCGCCGTGATGCGCGAGACCAAGGGACGCGCGGACGGCGGCGAGGTGCGGGCGCCTGATCCGCGAGCGGATCGGCTGAGCCCGAGCGGGCGGGCCGCCGGTAGCGACCCGCCCGATCGGAAACGTCAGCGCTGCTTCGGCTCGAAGTAGTGCCGCTCGCGGTAACGGGCGACCTGCTTCCCGAGCCGGGCGCCCTGCACGTCGGCGCTCCGGAAGTGGATTCCGGAGTAGACGCGGGCGTCGACGATCTCGTCAATCGCCTGCGAGAAGCGGGTGAAGCTCCTCGTCGTCCCGGAGGTCATGCTGGTCGCACTGAACTTGGCTCGGTCGGTGCCGAAGAAGTCGCGCAGCGACTCCACGATCGAGCTGCTCACGCACCCGTGTCCCGGAGGGATGATCGGGGTACGGCGGCGTGGCGAGCAGCGGCAGCCAGCCGGGGTCCGCGACGGTTGCCGGATTGCCGTCCGTGTCGGCCTCCCGGATCGCCGTGATCGGGCGCCAGAACCCCCAGTGCGCCTTGTCGTCCCAGCAGCTGATCGCGGCGTCCGCCGCCGTCAGGTACGTCATGGCGAACAGGCGCGCGTTCTCGGCCGTACCGAGGTAATGCCCGGCCGACAGCTGCCGGAAGATCCGGCTCCACATCGCCAGCGCGTGCTCGGCCCAGAAGCGAGCCATGTCGGTCTGGTCCGCGGTCCGTGTGGTCGAGTTCAGCGAGCCGATCGACTTGACCTCGGCGAACTCGCGGGCGTAGCGCTTGCCGGCGAGCGCGTTCGGCCCGTCGGTGCGGAACCGCGCCGGGCTGTCAATCAGAAACGGCCTCACGCGGGCGACCCATGCGTTCGGGTCGTTCATGAACGCCGGCAGCACCGGCCGCCACTGTCCCGGCTGGGATCCGACGACGAACCTGAACGGGCCGAAACGGCCGTCGCCGGTCCTCGCCGCGACCATCTGCAAGGCGCTGCTCTCGCCGACGGAAATGCCGCCGGCCTTCGCCTTCCCTTCCGGGATGGCCGCCAGGCTCGTCTGATACCGGGCGTCGAGCGCCGCCTGCTGCGCGGGCACGATGCTCAGTAGCACCCGGTACGCCGCTGTGGCGGCAGCGGCGTCCTTCGAGTACCAGCTCCTAGCCCGAGGCGCCCCCAGGTAGGGCTCGTGTCGGCGGTCAATCGCGTTCACGGCGTCGTAGACCGCGCCGTGGACCATCGCCAGATGGAGCACCGACACGGTCGGCCCCTGCCCGGCGGCGACGATCAACGAATCGGTCGACTGCTGATTCCAATCGGTCACCGTATCCGCCCGTGCCGGCGTGGACGCGGCGATCGCGAGAAGCGCCGCGCCCGCCAGCAGGAGGGCAGTTCTGCGTGTGCGTCGTGTGGTCACCTGCCTCACCCCTCTCAAGCGCTCGCGGCGCGGCGAGCCGCGGGCCTGCGCAGGCCGAGGGTTGCCATGAGCACGAGCGACAGGCCGGCCGCCGCGGCCGCGCCGATCGCGGCCGACACCCAATCGAATCCGCCCGGCGAGGACGGCTCGTCGGCGACCGGCTGCGACTCGAGTGTCGGGGCGTACCCCTCGGCCTGGTCGCGTGTGTCGGGCGAGCGCAGGTCCTGCTGGCCCTGGAACTGCTCGACCTTTTCACGCTCGGCGTCGGTGAACGGATCTGCCGAGGCGCCGGACACGACCATCGCGCTCGCAAGGGCCGCGCCGGCCAAGGCGGTTGCCAGTCGCTTCTTGTATGTGGCGGAGAACATCTCCGCTCCTTTCTGTCGGCGACCGCGGGTTGCGGTCGATCGACAGCAGGGTGCGCCCGGGCGGTAACAGGCCCCTCACCGCCCGCTAATCGGTGGTAATCCGGCGAAGAGGGCGACTCAGCCGCCTGGGCAGACGGACTTGAAGGGCCGCTCGGGTAGCGCCTGCTTCCACTCCGCCGGACTGATGTCGCGGCCGGCGACGAGGCAGGCGTGGCGCTTCCAGGCGGCCGGGGACATGTCGAAGCTGACGCCGTCGTCCTCGGCCGAGATCGCGTACAGGCGCTTGCCGTCCGGGCTCAGCACGGCGGACACGAACACGTTCGCTTCGAGCTCGATCGGCGCGCCGATCTGCTTCTGCGTTGCGACGTCCCAGAGATTCACGGTGCCGTCGGCCGATGCGGTGGTGAGCGTACGGCCGTCCGGAGAGAACTCCGGGAAGGTGATCCGCCCCGTGTGCGCGCGAAGCGCCCGGCCGACCGGCTTCCAGGTCTCCGTCGAGAACAGGCGTCCCGTGCCGTTGTACTGACCTACGAGGAGGAGGTCTCCGTCCGGCGAGAAGGCCACCGATCTCGACCAGTCTCCGTCGCCCGCGAGATCGCCGACCTTCAGTCGCTTGACGAGCTCGCCCGTGCGTGCGTCGAGGATCTCTGTGCCGCGCGCGGTCGCCGCCGCTGCGATCCACTCGCCGTCCGGGCTGAACGCGATCAGATTGGCCGCCGTTCGCGCCCTGAAGGCCGTGAGCTCCTGCCGGCGGACGTCCCACACGCGCATCGGTTGCGGTTTGGGGCCGGTCTGCCCCGCCGCAGCGGCGAGACGCCTGCCGTCGGGCGAGAAGGCCAGCGCCTGGGAGCCTCCCTGCAGCCCGCGGAGCTCGCCAGCCGGCGCAAGGGAACGCGCATTCCACAACCTGACCAGCCCGCTCTCTCCGGTCACCGCGAGCAGCCGGCCGTCGGGGCTGAAGTCGACCGAGGCGGCAAAGCCTTCCGTGGCGCGCACGCTCGCCCGTCGCTTCAGGGTCCGGGTATCGATCAGGTCGACTCTCCCGTCGCTGTGCGTGAGGGCCAGCGTGCGACCGTCGGGGCTCACGGCGATCCCTCGCGGAGTGTCGGGGACATCGAAGCGCGGCCCGATGACGAAGCGCCGGTCGAGCCGCCGGTCTCCGGCGAGGTCCCACAGGATCGCGCGCGTGTCATTCGACGCGGTGATGAGCGTACGTCCGTCGGCCGCGACTTCGAGCCCGTTGATCCCGCCGACGTGGCCGGTGAGGCGCTCGTCGATGATCCCGCGCCCGACGTCCCACGCGTAGAGCCCTCCCGTCTCGTCCGAGGTCACGAGCGTCTGCCCGTCGGGCGTGAACCTCATCCGGACCACGGGGTCGTTGTGGCTGCCACCGAACGAACGGGTCTGCCCGGAGTCCAGATCGAGCAACCTCACGCGCCCCGTCTCGGAGCCCAGGGCAAAGACCCGGCCGTCGGGACTGACCGCCCCGGCATGGTCCCCGACCGGCCAGGAACGCACCACGCGCAGCGGCTCGGCGTCGAGCTCCCACGTCCGGTTGTCCCGCAGGCTCGTCAGGAAGAACCGCTCGCGCTCGGCCGTCCACGATGCGTAGAAGTCCGACGCGTGCTGCCCGACACGGAGCCGATCCGTGATCGCGCCGGTCCTGCCGTCGACCCGGTACACCGGCCCGACCGGGCCGTCCGCACCGGAGCCATGCACCAGGCGGACGAGAAGGTCCGGACCGGTCGGCGGGAACACCACGTCCGCGTAAACCCAGCTCGGCGGACCCGGGAGCGGGGGTACCCTCACACGGCGCGTGCGCTCCAGGGTGCGGGCATCGATCACGTCCACGATCCCGTTGTGGTCGGGGTTCCTCGGGTCCATGGCGCTGGCGAGGATGTACCCGCCGTCCGGCGAGAAGCGCACGTTCTGGACGAGACCGCCCGGGGAGGCCGCACTCGCGGCAACGTAGGGCGGGCCGACCGGGCGCCGGGTGGCGGCGTCGTAGACGCTGACGGCGCCCCGTTCGTCGCCTGTGGCCATCAACCTCCCGTCCGGGCTGAGAGCGGCCCCGAATATCGGCCAGCCGTGGTTGACGACGCCGATTGCCGCCGGAGCGCGCGAAGCAGCGCCGACAGCAGGTTGCCCCGGGTGGCCGGGGATTCGTCGAGGTCCACGGCGGCGCGCGTGAAGCAGGACCGCCTCGTCGAGGCGCTCCGTGCTGAGCGACTCGGCTCCGAGCCGCTGGGCGTCCGCGGCCCGTGCGGCGTCGCGGGCCTCGCCGCGCTGATTGAGCGCCACGATGCCCGCCACGAGCGCGAGCGCCAGCAGGGCGGCGAGACCGGCCAGCACGGCGCGCAGGCGGCGGTTCGCCCGGCGCTGATGCTCGGCTTCGTGCTCCGCCTCGGCGCGGCTCTCGTCGAGGAAGCCGCGTTCGAGCTCGTTGAGGTCGCCCTCGTGGCCCGCGGCCCAGTCGAGCGTCGAGGCGAGCCGCGCGCCGCGGTACAGCTCGCCCGGATCGCGTCCGCCGGCCTGCCACTCGCTCGCCGCGTGGATCAGGTGCTGGTGCAGGCGCCGTCCCTCGGCGTCCTCCTCGAGCCAGCCGCGCAGGCGGGGCCACTCGCGCAGCAGCGCCTCGTGCGCGACCTCGAGCGTCCCCTGATCCGCGGTCACGAGCCGGCTGTCCGTGAGGGCCGCCAGCGCGGCCGCGGTGGGCTCGTCGCGTTCTGCGTCGAGCTCCTCGAGCGGCACCCGGCGGCGCACGAACGCGGTCTCCTCCTCCCCGGCGTCGGCCAGCCGCAGGAGGATCCGCCGCGCGGCGATGCGTTCGGGCTCGGACAGCCGCGCGTAGGTGGCCTCGGCGAGGCGGCCCACCGCTCCGCGCACACCGCCGGTGCGCTCGTACGCGGCCCGCCGCATCACGCGACCGTCGCGCTCGCGCCACTGCTCGAGCAGGGCGGCCGACAGCAGAGGAAGACCTCCCGGCTCGTCCTCCACATCGGTGATGAGGGCGTCGGTCAGCGACCGCTCGACCCTGAGCCCGACACGGCGGGCCGGCTCGACGATCGCCCTGCGCAGCTCGTCGCGTCGCATGGGGCCGACGAGCACCTGGTTCGCTCCGACGAGCCTTGCGAGCCCGTCGTACGCCGCGCAGCGTCCGTAGAAGTCGGCGCGCACGGCGACCACCACTTGCGCGTGTCCGTCACGGTGCTCTGCCAGCGCCACGAGCGCTTCCAGGAAGTCCGTCCGCTCCTGCTCGTCGCGGCAGAGCGTGAACACCTCCTCGAACTGGTCGACGACGAGCAGCGCTCGCTCGCCGCGCTCCGGGAGCACCCACTGGAGCGCTTCCAGCGGATGTGCGCCAGGGCGCATCAGACTTCGGCGCCAGCGCCTCGGATCCGGGCAGCACGCCGGCGGCGAGCGCCGGCAGCAGGCCGGCCCGGACCGCCGAGGACTTCCCGCTCCCCGACGGTCCGACCACGGCGAGAAGGGGTGAACCCACGAGCCGCGCGACGAGCTCGGCCACCAGCCGCTCCCGACCGAAGAAGTACTCCGCGTGAGCGGCGTCGAAGGTGGCGAGCCCGAGGAAGGGGCAGACCGCGGGCAGTGGCGCGCCCTCCTCCTCGCCTCGGTAGAGCCTCCCGTGCTCGTCGACCGTCCGGAGGGCGAGCAGGTCGCCGGACAGATCGGCCTCGGCGGTGCGTAGCTCGTCCCGCTCGCTGGCAGCGCGGTCGGCGCTTGCCCCCGCCGCCCGCGAGGCCCGGGCCCGCGCCCAGTCCTCCGCCGCACGATGCACGGCACGAGGCACGCCACCGCTCTCCGCGGCAAGGTCCTGCGTCGGGACGGACTCCATGCCGTCCGGCACGTAGAGGCGCGCGATCTCCGATATGGCCTCGTCGCCGAGCGGAACCAGCGCGAGCTGCCGCTTGCGCGTGCAAGGCCGCGGGCGGCTCGCGGCCCCGACACAACACGAGGACCAGCAGTCTCCTGTCGGCGCTGTTGTCGCCTGCAGCGGCCGCGCTATCGAGCACTTCCCGGCTCTGCTCGTCGGCGTCGTCCACGATCAGCAGGGTCGGGCGCTCGCTGTTCTCGGCTCGGCGAATGGCCGCGAATGCTTCGGCGGCCGGAGTGCGTGCGTCGGTGTACCGGACCGCCATTCGCCGCTGCACTGCTCCCCGCGCCAGTTCGGCCACCAGACGCGTCTTGCCGATGCCTGGTGGGCCAGAAACGACGACCACGCCACCCTGCCCCTCGCAGGCCGCGCCCAGCAAGGCGGTCAACTCCGCCAGTTCCCGATCCCGGCCCGCCAGCACCGGCGAGCCGCCTTCGAGTTCCGCCGGCAACTCCTCCGGGACGGGCGGCGCGTCGAGCGACGGGTCCTGCGCGAGGATCGCCTCGTGCAGCGCGCGAAGCTCGGCGCCCGGCTCCACGCCGATCTCCTCAACCAGGGTGTGGCGCGCCCTGCGGTAGGCCTCGAGTGCCTCCGCCTGCCGTCCGCAGCGGTACAGCGCCAGCATCAGCTGTTCGTGCAGGCGCTCGCGAAGCGGCTGCTCCGCGACCGCCGCTTCGAGCTCGGAGACGAGGTCTCCCGTGCCGACCGAGCGCGAGCTCGGCCTCCACCCGTGCCTCGAACGCGGTCCAGCGCCTCTCCTCCAAGCGCGCGATCTCGGCCTGCGCGAAGCGCTCGTAGGCGAGGTCGGAGAGCGGCGCGCCGCGCCAGAGCGAGAGCGCCTGTCGGAGCTTCTCTGCCGCGCCCCGTCCGGATCGGTTTCGAGCTCGGCGCGGCCGCTCGCGAGCAGCTGCTCGAAGCGATCGACGTCGCGCTCTCCGGGTTGGACGTTGAGCCGGTAGGCGCTCCCGTGTGTCTCGAGTCGCCCGTTGCGGCCGAGCTCCTGTCGCAGGGCGGACACCTGGTTGTGGAGCATCTTGTGCGCCGTGGCCGGCGGCGACTCGCCCCACAGCTCCTCGACCAGCCGATCGCTCGGGACCAGCTCGTTGGCCCTGAGGATCAGCAGTGCCAGCAGGGCGCGTTGTCGCCCTGTGCCGATCGAGAGCTCGAGACCACCATCGCCGACGACCTCGAGCGGGCCAAGCAGGCGAAAGTCCAAACCTCGGCCAACGTAACACCGGGGTCTGTGGTCACGCAAACGCAGGCCCGCCGCCGCCGCGTCGTACCATCAGCCGAAGGCAACCTCGAAGGAGGACGGAATGTCGCGTCTCATCCGCATGGACGGCAGTGGCCACTCGACGCTTGCGGAGTGGACCGCTCAGGACGACGAGGCCTTCGGCGCCGCTGTCACCGAGTTCGAGGAGCAGCAGGGCCTCGGATACATCGGCACGGTGCCCGACGGTCCCGGCAAGGCCACGCACGTGCGCGCGCTGCCCCGCGAGGCGGACCTCGTGATCATGCGCCGCCCGATCGCCGGAGGCTAGAACGCTTGGCCGCAGAGCAGGCCCTCCCCGAGCTGGCGGCGGTTCCCTGGCGCCAGCGCACCGATGCCCGCTGGCTGGCTCGCTGGGGGCGTATCTGGCACGCCTGGACGCTGCTCTACACGGTTCCGTTCGTCGTCGCCGGGGCCGGAATGCTGTGGCTCGAGCCGCTGGCTGCGCCGGTGGCGGTGGCCGCGCTGGCGCATGCCTGGATCATCCCCGAGCTGTACGCCTTCCGCGGCGCCAGCGTGGTCCGGCCCAAGGGCCCGCGCAACACGGAGGCCGAGCCGGTGGCGCAGGGGCTGCTGGGCGACCTGCTCGGTCACGAGGAGCGCGAGCTTCAGTGCCGTACAGGGCTGGCGCTCGAGCGCGGCGAGCTTGGCGTTTGGCTGGTGGGCGAGGCCGGGGTGCTGCTCGTGTCGCCCGGAGGGCGCCGGGTGCACGCCTTCTGCGTTCGCACGACCGAGCCGGAGCTTCCCCCGAGCGACCGCATCGCGCATCTGCTGCTGGCCCTTCGCGTGGACGAAGAGGGCTTTGCCACCGTGGCCAACCATGCGTTCGCCGGCGCGCCCTGGCGCGTGCGCCGGCGGATGCCCGCCGCGATGCGGCCGGGCCTCGACGCGGCCCGCCGGGCCGCTCGTTAGCCTCGCGCGCGTGGTCACCTTCCGCTCCGGTCGCCCAGGCGACCTGCGCGCCGCCTTCGAACTGGGCGAGCTGGCCTGGGATGCCTCGCGCCGCTCGCGCGGCCTGCTCGAGTCCGGACGAGGGCCGCGGCCCGGAGGAGCTCGACGCCGACTGGCAGCGCTGGAGGGACTTCTTCGAGTTCGTGGCCGCCCAGCCGGACGGCGCGTTCTGGATCGCCGAGGACGGTGACGAGATCGTCGGCTACACGCGCATGTCCAGCTTCGGCTCCATGGACGAGCTGACCGAGCTGTGGGTCGAGCCGTCGCACGCCGGCAGAGGGATAGGACACGCGCTGCTCGAGAGGGTCTGGCCGGAGTCTCCGACCCTAGAGCGCGGACGCGTGGTGGTCACCCTGGGCACCCCCGTGGACCTGTCGCTCTACACCGAGTTCGGCGTGATGCCGGTGAGCGGCCACTGGGACCTGCGTCACCGGGTGGACCAGTACCTCGAACGGCGCGCCCACGAGGTCGATGCCGCCGTGCCGTCGGTCCACGGCCTCACCGCCAACCGCGCCGTGGAGGAGTGGAAGCGCCTCGAGCCTGCGGCCATCGGCCACGAGCGCCCCCTGCTGCATGAGTTCCTCGGCCGCACGCGCACTTCGCTCGCGCTTCTCGACCGGGACTCGGGCCGCGCCAGGGCGCTCTGCTGGGTGAGCTCGGACGGGGACATCGGCCCGGCGGTTGCCGAGTCCCCGGAGGACCTGGTGCCGGTGGTGCTCGCCGCGCTCGACAACGTGGCCAAGGCTCAGGCGCCCGAGACCCTGGGCGTCTTCTGCACCACCGACTCGTGGTGGCTGCTCGACCGCCTGCGTACGGCTCGGCTTCCGCGTGCGCTGGCCGTCCTGGGTGATGTCGTCGGTCCCGCTGCCGGGGCTCGACCGCTATGTGCCGACGGCGCCGCCCAGGCTCCTGTAAGCGCTCTGCCAAACTCAGGGGTATGGGTGAAGCCCTTTCCGACATCGCTCGCAAGACGCTCGCCGTCGCGGTGCTCGTGGTGGCTGCCTACGTCCTCTTCAAGATCGTGCTCGGAGCGGTACTCGGGGTCGCCTGGGTGGTGCTCGCGGTCCTGGCGGTCGTAGCTGTCATCTGGGCGCTGCGCGTGCTCTAGCGCCGCGGTCGAGCCGTGGAATTCATCTTCGTAGCCCTCCTGTTCGGAGTGGCCACCGCGGCGATCGCCAAGCTCAAGGGCGGCTCGGTCGTCCTGTGGTTTCTGATCGGCACGGCGCTCCCGGGCGTCGGAATCCTCGCCGCTCTTTTCATGCGAGACGAGCGGCGTGAGCCGACGCCGCCAGTGCCCGGAGTGCGGGGCGATCGTGATGGTGAGCGACCAGGTCTGCCGCAACTGCGGTCGCGACCTCGACTACCCGGAGCCGGCCGAACCGGCGGAAAACCCGGTCTGAGCGCGAAAAACCGCTGGTAGACTGCCTATTCTCCTGGCCGCCTGGCCAGACCGATCTCGGACCCGGAAGGAGCGCGTGTCGTCATGCGAGCCGTCGACGCCATCATGGAATGCCTCAAGGCTGAGGGCGTCGAGCACGTATTCGGCATTCCGGGCGGCGCCAACCTTCCCACGTACGACGCGCTCTACGACGCGGGCATACGGCATGTGCAGTGCCGGCACGAGCAGGGCGCGGGTCATGCCGCCGAGGGCTACGCCAAGGCCTCCGGCAAGGTCGGCGTGGCACTCGCCACCAGTGGCCCCGGGGCCACCAACCTCGTCACCTGCATCGCGGACGCGGTCATGGACAGCGTGCCGACCGTCTTCCTCACCGGCCAGGTTCGCACCGAGCTGATCGGCACCGACGGCTTCCAGGAGGCCGACATCTCCGGCATCACGATGCCGATCGTCAAGCACTCGATCATGATCCAGGACCCGCGCGACATCCCGAGGGCGATCCACGAGGCGTTCCACATCGCCCGCAGCGGCCGCCCGGGCCCGGTACTGGTGGATGTTCCCCAGGACCTGTCCAGGGCCGACATCCCGTACGAGCCAGTCACCCAGGTCCACCTGCCCGGCTACCAGCCCACCACCGAGGGCAACGCCAAGCAGGTGCGTCTGGCCGCCAAGGCGCTGGCGAACTCCCGCCGTCCCGTGATCTACGGCGGCGGCGGCATCATCAACGCGAACGCCGACAAGGAGTTCCGCGAGCTGTGCCTCTCGGACGCCTTCCCCGTGACCTGCACGCTGATGGGGCTCGGCGGCTTCCCGGCCGACCACGCGCAGTGGCTTGGCATGCTCGGCATGCACGGCACACGCGCCGCCAACTACGCGATGGACGAGGCCGACCTGATCGTGGCCGTCGGGGCCCGTTTCGACGACCGCGTGACCGGCAAGCTGTCCGAGTTCGCGCCACGGGCGAAGTTCATCCACATCGACATCGACCCGGCCGAGATCTCCAAGAACGTGCCCGCCCACATCCCGATCGTGGGCGACGCGAAGAACATCCTGCCCAAGTTCACCGCCGAGTACCGCGCCCTCGGGGCCGACGGCGCCCGGCTCGAGGGATGGCTGGCGCGGATCAAGGGCTGGCAGGAGAAGCACCCCCTCGGCTACGAGGACTCGACCGACTCGGAGATCAAGCCGCAGTACATGGTCCAGGCGATGTTCGAGGCCACCGGCGGCCAGGCGATCATCACCTCGGACGTCGGCCAGCACCAGATGTGGGCCGCGCAGTACTACGGCTTCACCCGGCCGCGCCAGTGGATCAACTCAGGAGGGCTCGGAACGATGGGGTTCGGCCTGCCGTCGGCGCTCGGCGCAAAGGTCGGCGTCCCCGACCAGGACGTGGTCTGCCTCGCCGGCGACGGCTCGCTGATCATGACCGCGCAGGAGCTGGCCACCTGCGTCGACGAGGAGATCCCGGTCAAGGTGTTCCTGATGAACAACGGCTACCTCGGCATGGTCCGCCAGTGGCAGGAGCTGTTCTGGGACAAGCGCTACTCGTCGGTGAAGATGGGCTCGAGCCCCGACTGGGTCAAGCTGGCCGAGGCCTTCGGCGCCCGTGGCATGCAGGTCACCGACAAGTCCGAGCTCGTGGGCGCGTTCAAGGACGCGCTCGCCGAGGAGGGCCCGGTGCTCGTGGACGTCCGCGTCACGCCCGAGGAGAACTGCTATCCGATGATTCCCGCGGGCCAGGCCGCCCGGGACATGGTGGGCTGAGCCATGGGCGAGCCCGGAACCAAGGAAGTCCTGAGCCTCGAGGACCTGGAGGCCAGTGGTGGCATCCGCACCGGCCGCAAGCACGTCCTCTCGATCCTGGTGGAGAACAAGCCCGGCGTGCTCGCCCGCATCGCTGGGCTGTTCGCCCGGCGCGGGTTCAACATCGACTCGCTGGCGGTGGGGCCCACCGACGACAGCTCGATCTCACGCATCACGCTCACCGTCGACGGCGCCGCCCATCCCATCGATCAGGTGACCAAGCAGCTGCACAAGCTGGTCAACGTGATCAAGATCCGGGACCTGGCGCCCGCGGAGACCGTGGCCCGCGAGCTGTCGCTGTTCAAGGTCTCGTGCCAGGACGGCGACACCCGCGCCCAGGTGATGCAGTTCGCGGAGATCTTCCGCGGCGACGTGGTCGACGTCTCCAAGCGCAGCGTGACCGTGGAGGTCACGGGCACGGCCGACAAGGTCGAGGCGTTCGAGGAGATGGTTCGCCCCTTCGGCCTGATCGAGATGGTGCGAACGGGCGAGATCGCAGTGGCGCGCGGCCGCAGCGCGACCTGAGCCCTGAGGCGACCCGAGGGTGTCAGGACGCCGGCCTCGGCCTCGATGGCCAAGGGCGAGTTCACGATGCTCGAGGTCGCCGGTCGTGAGGTCCGGCTGTCGAACCCGGCCAAGGTCTACTTCCCCAAGCCCGGCTGGACCAAGCTCGACCTCGCGCGGTACTACATCGAGGTCGCCGATGCGGCGCTGATCCACCTCCGCGAGCGGCCCACGGTCATGAAGCGGTTCGTCAAGGGATCATGGAGGAGCCGATCTGGCAGAAGCGGGTGCCCAAGAACATCCCGGACTGGCTCCAGACGGCCACCGTCTCGTTCCCGTCCGGCCGAACGGCCGAGGAGCTGGTGGCCAACGACGCCGCCCACCTGGCATGGGCCGTCAACCTCGGCGTGATCGACTTCAACCCCTGGCCGGCGCGCCGAAACGACCTCGACCACCCGGACGAGCTGCGCGTGGACCTCGACCCCACGCCGGGGATCACCTGGGACGCGGTGCGCCGCACCGCGATGATCGTGCGCGACGTGCTCACAGAGCACGGACTGCGGGGCTATCCCAAGACATCCGGCTCCAAGGGCATCCACGTGAACGTGCGGATCGAGCCGCGCTGGGATTTCCTCGGGGTGCGACGCGCCGCGCTCGCGATGGCGCGCGAGGTTGAACGCCGGGCACCGGACCTGGCGACCACGAAGTGGTGGAAGGAGGAGCGCCACGGGGTCTTTGTCGACTACAACCAGAACGCCCGCGACCGCACGGTCGCATCGTGCTACTCCGTGCGCCCGACCCCCGACGCGCGCGTGTCGTGTGCGCTCGAGTGGGACGAGGTGCCGGATGCCGAGCCGGGCGACCTGCGGCTCGACACCGTGCCGGGCCGGCTGCGCGAGCGCGGCGATCCAGCGGCCGACATCGACCAGCAGCCGGGCTCTCTGGACCAACTGCTGGAGCTGGCGCGCCGCGATGAGGAGGAGGGCCTCGGAGACGCGCCCTGGCCGCCGCACTTCCCCAAACAGCGCGACGAACCCAAGCGCGTACAGCCGAGCCGCGACCGGAACCGGCCGACCCACCGAGGGCGGGCCGGAGATCCCCAACCCGGCGGACCGCCGCCCGGAGTGACCACCGGCGGCCTGCAGCGCGGTTTCGGCTCCAAGCCGAGGACGGGCCAGGGCCACGAGCACGAGTTCGAGGACGAGCTCCGCACACGGGACTAGCGCGCCGGTTGTCAGACTTAGGCGTGTGCCCACCCGCGCGACCACCCCTCCGGGGCCGTTTGTCCTCGGCGGCAGCGACCTGCGCGCTCTCGAGCGGCGCACGGCCCGCGCCCTGACGGAGGCCCGGAGGGACGGCTCGGTCGCGTTCGCGGCCGTGACCACCGCGATCGCGCCCGACACCGACCTGTCAGCCGCGGTGCTGGCCGCGCGCCGGGCTGAGGACCGCTTCTCCTGCTTCGAGCAGCCCGAGCGCCAGGGCTTCGCCCTCGCGGCGCTCGGCCAGGCCGCCGTGGTCGAGGCGTCCGGGCCGGACCGCTTCGCGGCGGCGGCGGCGCAGGCGCGCGAGCTCGGGCGCCGCACCTTCGCCGACGACCCGGCGGCGGACTCGAGCCGCCCGCACGCGGCCGGGCCGGTGTTCGTCGGCGGCTTCGCGTTCGCGGACGACGGCGGCTCCACACCGGAGTGGGGCTCGTTGGCGCCGGCCCTCCTCGTGCTGCCCGAGGTCGCGCTGGTGCGTCAGTGGGGCGAGGCGCGCATGACCCTGTGCGCGGAGGTGCAGCCCGACGACGACGCCGACGCCGTGCTCGAGCGGATGCTCCGGCGAGTTGAGGAGCTGGCGCCCGCTGCGATACCCCTGCTCGACCCCGACCCGGTCGAGCGAACCCGCCTTGCCAGCGCGGCCCCGCCGTCGCACTACGAGCACGCCGTCGAGCGCGCGGTCGAGCGCATCCGCGCTGGAGAGCTCGAGAAGGTCGTTCTCGCCCGCGAGGTCCGGGCGCACGGCGCCGCGCCCTACGACCCCGGTGCGGTGTTCGGCGCGCTGCGGGAGCTCTTTCCCGCCTGCTACTGCTGGTGCGTCGGCACGCCGGAGCTGGCCTTCGTCGGCGCAAGTCCGGAGCTCCTCGTGCGACGAGACGGCCAGCGCGCCCAGAGCGTCGCTCTGGCGGGCACCACGCGCCGCAGCGCCGACCCCGGCGTTGACGACCACCTGGGCGAGCAGCTCCTTCGCAGCGCCAAGAACCGCGAAGAGCAGGACATCGTCACGCGCAGCATCGAGCGCACTCTCGACCCGGTCAGCCTCTGGGTGGCCGCGGCCGGCGAGCCGACCCTGGTCAAGGTGCACAACGTCCAGCATCTGGCCACGCCGATCCGCGCGCACCTGGCGGATCCGCTCCCCACCGTGCAGCTCGCAGGCATGCTGCTACCGACTCCCGCCGTGGGTGGCGAGCCGTCCAGGCGCGCCCTGCCGCTGATCCCCGCGCTCGAAGGCCTCGACCGCGGCTGGTACGCCGGCGCGGTCGGCTGGACCGACCTGGCCGAAGACGGCGAGTTCTGCGTCGCCCTGCGCTGCGCGCTGCTGCGCCGCAACGTGGCTCACCTCTACGCGGGCTGCGGCATCGTCCGCGATTCCGTGCCCCACGAGGAGCTCGCCGAGACCGAGGTGAAGCTCCAGGCGCTGCTGCCCGCTGTTGGCCTAGTGACCAACCCGCTACGCCAGCCGCTTCGCCACCCGCTCCACCAGCGCCCGGTGTAGCTCGACGTTCGTGGCGCGGTCGGTTCGCACCACGCGCAGTCCCGGGCCCGCCAACGCGCTGACGGCCTCGCCGGTGGGGGTGGCGATGTGCTCCTCATAGGCCTCGGGGTCGGCGTGCTCGGCCACGGGCAGGAAGTCGAAGATCGAGCCGCCGCCGTTGTCGAGGCAGAGGATCTGCAGGTTCTCGGCTCCGGCGCGGCGCGCGGCCAGCAGGCCACCGGCGTCGTGCTGTAGCGCGATCTCGCCGATCACGAGCCAGGTGGGCGCCGCCGTGGCCAGGGCCGCGCCGAGCGCCGAGGACACGACGCCGTCGATCCCGTTGGCGCCGCGGTTGGCGAGGAAGCGGATGCGCTTCGGCGATTGCGGGAAGTAGGCCTCCACGTCTCGGATCGGCATCGACGAGCTCACCCAGACGAGTGCGCCGTCGGGCAGCTCCGGCTCCAGGCCGGCGATCAGCTTGGGCTCGAAGGCGTCGGGAGCCTCGGCCAGCGCCGGCGGCACGAGCGCGTCGGCGTCCCGCCAGGACCCACGCCAGTCCGGGTCCGGCCGCGCGCTTCGCATCTCGACGGCGGCGGCCAGGGCGTCCAGGGTGGGCGCCACCGCCGAGGCGAGGAGGAGCTCGGCCCGCCTCGTGGGCTCGTTCCAGGCGCCGTGGGGGTCGAGCACCACCTGCGGCGAGTCGGCGAGCCAGCCGCGCAGCGGCTTGGACGTGGGCATGTCGCCGAAGCGCAGCACGAGGTCGGGCCGGTGGTCCGCGGCGAAGCGCTCGGCCCGCAGCAGCACGTCGTAGTGGGCGACCACGTGAGAGCGGTCGTGCGGGCCGCAGCGCACGCCGGAGGTCGGCTCGGCGAGCACGGGCCAGCCCAGCTGCGCCGCCAGCCGTGAGGCCGGCTCGCCAAGGTCCTCGGAGCCTCCTCCCGCCACGATCACCCCGCGCGGTGTGTCCGCCATTCGGGCGCCAAGCGCGTGCACGTCGTCCGCGTGTGGCGCGCTCGCGTGCTCGCGCAGCTCGGTCCATGGCCGGCCGCCGTCGCGTCCCGCCCAGTCGGCGGCGTCCAGCTCCTCGGACACGGGCGCGAGCGGCTCGCGCAGCGGGAAGTTCAGATGCACCGGCCCGGGCCGCCCGCCGGCCGCGGTCCAGTACGCGCGGCAGCCCAGCGCGCGGTGGTGGATCGCCGTGTCGCGGCTCGGCTCGTGGCTGCCGACCTCCACGAACCACTTGACCGCGCTTCCGTACAGCTTGATCTGGTCGATCGACTGCCCCGCGCCCGACCTCGCGCAGCTCGGGAGGCCGGTCCGCGGTGAGCACGAGCAGCGGCACGCGCGCCTCCCACGCCTCGACCACGGCGGGGTGGAGGTTGGCCGCCGCGGTGCCCGAGGTGCAGGTGACGGCCACCGGCCGCCCGGTCGCCTTGGCCATGCCGAGGGCCACGAAGCCCGCCGAGCGCTCGTCGATGACCGACACCGCATCGATCCCCTCAGCGGCCGCCAGGGTGAGTGCGAGCGGCGCGTTGCGCGAGCCCGGTGAGGTCACGGCGTGGCGCAGGCCGCAGCGCCGAAGCTCGTCGACTAGGGCCTGAAGAGGCGCGTAGGTGCTGTTGATCGGGATCATGCAGGAGCGATGGTGCTCTTCATCCCGGGCTTCATGCAGCGTGGCGACGCCTGGCGGCCCGTCGCGGAGCTCCTTCCCGAACGCTATCCGAGCGTGCTTCTCGACCACGCCGAGCACACCTTCGAGCGCCGCCTGGGAGAGATCGCCGAGGCCGGCGCCGGCCGCGTGCTGGTGGGCTACTCGCTGGGCGGCCGGCTGGCGCTGCGGGCCGCCCTGCGCGACCCGGAGCGCTACGCCGGGGTGGTGGTGCTGGGCGCCACCGCGGGCATCGAGGAGCCCAGCCTGCGCAGCGCGAGGGCCGAGGCCGACGGGCGCCTGGCCGCCTGGATGGAGGTCACGCCGATCGAGGACATCGTGAGCATCTGGGAGCGACAGCCTCTGTTCGCCGACCAGCCGGAGACCCTGGTCGAAGAGCAGCGAGCCGGGCCGCCTCGAGCAGAAGCCGGGCGACCTCGCGATGATCCTGCGCACCGCCGGTCAGGGAGTCCTGGAGCCGGTATGGCACGACCTCGTTCGCTTCGAGCTGCCACTGCTGGCGCTGGCCGGGGCACGGGACGAGGGCTACGTGAGCGCTGCCATGCGCCTCGCCGACACCGCTCCGCACGGGCGCTACGAGGTGATCGAGGATGCCGGTCACGCAGCCCATCTCCAGCGACCCGAGGCCGTGGCGTCGGCCCTGGAGCGATTTCTCGACGGCCTGGACCCGACTTCACAACCAAACTCCCGACCGGCGACGTAGGAGCCTCCGACCGCAGTCGACAACGGAGGTTTCCGTGCATCGCAGACTGATCGCCCTCGTAGCCGTTCTGGCCGCCCTCCTCGTGGTTGCGCCGGCCGCTACAGCAGGGGGCCATGGCAAGTACAGGGGTAACTGGGGGGGCTGGTACTACGGCGCCACGACCCTGGACGTCGATCCCGGCACGCTCGACGCGCTGACGAGCCTCGGAGTCGCGCCCGGCGCTGTCAAGCCCGCCAAGCTCGAGGGAGCCACGTACTCCTTCCCGATCGTCAACCCGCTGCGCAGCGCGCTGCGCACCGGCGTCGTCCGGCACAAGGGTGGCATCTCGCTCACCGCCGGCGCCACGACGGTCAAGCTGACGGACTTCGACATCAAGCTGCTCGAAGGCAAGCTGTACGGCAGGGTCAACGGCGCCGGCCCCGTGGCGCTGCTCGACCTCGACTACTCCAACACGGGCATCCGATTCCGCAACGGCAAGATCAAGATCGGCCCGGTCGGTACGACGCTGACCCAGGGTGCAGCGGACGCTCTGAACGCGGCGTTCGGCGTCTCGGCTTTGTCGGACGACACAGTCCTGGGAGACGCCACGGTTCGGTACCGCCTGTTCCCCTTCTAGGAACCGCGGACCCGACAGAGAAGAGTCGTGGGCGCGGGCGGTGGCAAGGAAGCCGCCGTCCGCGCCCAAGGCGTTCAGGCCTTCGAGCGGACGAGGACCTCGATTCCGTCCAGCACGCGGGCGAGGCCGAACTCGAACGCCCGCTCCGGATCGGACACCGCGCCGTACTCCTCGCCCGCCGCGCTGCCGACACGCGAGCCGATCGGATAGCGCTCCAGGTCGACGATCTTCTCGAGCAGCGGCTGATGGGCCGCCCACCACTGCTCGTCGGTGATCCCGCTGGTGCGCACCACCTGGGCGGCCTCGGCCGCCCCGCGCGCCGCGCCGTGCACGTAGCCGGACAGCAGGGTCACCACGCCGTCCATCTCCAGGTCGCTTAGGCCGATGCCCTCGATGGCGCGCAGCTCACGCTCGTACTTGTCGAGCACGCCCGGCCCCATCGGCGGGCGCGCGGCCGCGAGCTGCAGCAGCCAGGGATGGCGACGGTAGAGCTCGAAGCTCTCACGAGCCAGTTGCTCCAGCCCGGCACGCCAGCCGGACGCGCCGGCCTCGTGTGGGCCGAGCTCGCGCAGCACCGTGTCCAGCATCAGGTCGAGCAGCTCGGCCTTGCCGGGCAGGTATGTGTAGAGCGACATCGTCCCGACGCCGAGCCGCTCGGCAACGGACCGCATGGACAGCGCCGCCAGCCCCTCGGCGTCGGCCTGGGCGATGGCGGCCTCGACGACGCGCTCAGGGCTCAGGCCGGGCTTCGGGCCGCGCGCGGGGGCGTCCGCGGTGCCCCACAGAAGCTCCAGGCTGCGGGCGGGATCGCCGCCCCCGGTGAACTCGGCTGCCATGACAAGCGGATCGTAGACGTTTGACTCCGTATGGTGTACGGTAATAGCGTACAATGTACGAAGAAAGGAGACGACCGCATGCAAGCTGACGCGCACGCGGTTCAGGCGGAGGCCCTGCACAAGCGTTTCGGGGAAACGAGGGCCCTGGATGGGTTCGACCTGGTTGTGGCGTCGGGCAGCGTCTACGCGTTGCTCGGCCCAAACGGGGCAGGCAAGACCACCGCGGTACGTGTGCTCACGACGCTGCTTCGGGCCGACAGCGGGCGCGCCCGGGTGGCCGGTCTCGACGTGCAGCGCGAGCCGGCGCAGGTGCGCTATCGGATCGGGCTGGTGGGGCAGAGCGCGGCCGTCGACGAGATCCTCAGCGGGCGCCAGAACCTCGTGCTGTTCGGGAAGCTGCTCCACCTGGGCGCCACTGCCGCCACGCTGCGCGCGGACGAGCTGCTCGAGCGCTTCGGGCTCCAGGATGCAGCCGAGCGGCCGGTGCGCGGGTACTCCGGCGGCATGCGCCGCCGGCTGGACCTGGCGGCCGGCCTGATCCTTGCGCCGCCCGTGCTCTTCCTGGACGAGCCCACCACCGGGCTGGACCCGCGCGGGCGCAGCGAGGTCTGGGACGCGGTCCGAACGCTCGTGGGCGAGGGCACCACCGTGCTGCTCACCACCCAGTACCTCGACGAGGCCGACCAGCTGGCCTCCGACGTGGCCGTGATCGACCACGGCCGCGTGATCGCGGGCGGAAGCCCGGACGATTTGAAGAGCCGGATCGGGGCCGACCGCATCGACGTGGTGGTGCGGGCCGCCGACGATCTGGCCCCGGCGGCCTCGGCGCTGCAACGGGTCACGGGATGCGAGCCGGCCGTCGACCGCGACAGCCGGCTGCTCAGTGCGCCCGCACGAGAACGTGTGAGCGCTTTGTCGGGCACGGTCCGCGCGCTGGAGGAGGCCGACGTGGCCGCCGAGGACATCGCGCTGCGCCGGCCGACACTCGACGAGGTGTTCCTTCACCTCACCGGGCGGGCCGCGTGAACGCCCGGGTGCCACAGCTCCCGACGGGCCTGAGCGAACGCATCCGCTGGTCGCTCAGCGACAGCGCGGCGATCAGCGGGAGGGCTCTCGCCCATTGGGCCCGGCAGCCTGGACAGGTGATCGTGGGGCTGCTGTTCCCGGTGCTCCTGATCGTGATGATGGGATACCTGCTGGGCGGCCAGATGCGGCTGCCCGGGGGAGAGGACTACTTCGAGTTCCTGGTCCCCGGCGTGCTCGCCCTGGGCATGCTGTTCGGGGTCGAGGCCACGATGATCTCGGTGACCACCGACGCCTCGCGCGGCGTGACCGATCGCTTCCGCGCGCTGCCGATCGCGCGCTCGGCGGTGCTGCTCGGCCGCAGCGCAGCGGACATGCTCAACTCCGCGGCGGGCCTCGTGGTGATGATCGCGGCGGGGCTGGTGGTCGGCTGGAGCGTGAACGACGGTCTGGCCAACGCGGCGACGGCGATCGTGCTGATGCTCCTGCTGCGCTTCGCGATGATCTGGGTCGGGATCTTCCTCGGCCTTGTGGCAAAGAGCCCCGAGTCGGTCGTGGCGGTCCAGATCCTGGTCTGGCCGCTGGGCTTTCTCTCGAACGCCTTCGTGTCGCCCGAGTCCATGCCGGGGGTGGTGGGCACGATCGCGGAGTGGAACCCGCTGAGTTCCACCGCCGCAGCCGTCCGGGAGCTGTTCGGCAACCCCGGCTGGGGTGGCGACTCGTGGGTCGCCCAGCATGCGGAGCTGATGGCGGTGGCGTGGCCGCTGGCGCTGGTCGCGGTGTTCGTGCCACTGTCGGTGAGGCGCTGGCGCGACCTGGGCCGCTGAGCGGGCTTCAGGGCAGCGCCTCGACCACGGCCGCGCCGAGCGAGGCGGGATCGAGCTCGACGCCGAGGCCCGGGCCGGTCGGCACCTTGAGGGTTCCGCGACGGGCCGGCGGCAGGGCCCGGGCGACGTCGCCCGCGAACAGGTCGAGCGTGGCGAGGCCACAGGCGAGCGAGATCTCCTCGGCGGCCGCCAGCTGGAGGGCGGCCGCGATGCCCCAGGGACCGTCCAGGGTGCTCGACAGGAAGGCGTCGAGGCCGTGCCCGCGCGCCTCGCGCAGCAGCTCGCGCGACGGCTTGAACCCACCGGTGCCGGCGAGCTTGATGTTGACCACGTCGCAGGCCTCCAGCTCGAGCGCCCGCCGCAGCTCGCGCATCGTCGAGACCGACTCGTCGGCGGCGATGGGCGTCGAGACGCGCTGGCGCACCTCGGCCAGCTCCCGCAGGCTGCGGCAGGGCTGTTCGACGAACTCGAGATCATGGGGCTCGATCTCGCGGATGGCCCGCACGGCGTCGTCCACCGACCAGGCGCCGTTGGCGTCCACGCGCAGCGCCGGCCACGGGCCCACCGCCTCGCGCACGGCAGCCACCCGCTCGGCGTCGTCCGGCAGCCCGACCTTGAGCTTGAAGCAGGCGTAGCCATCGCGCAGCCCGCGCCGGGCACGGTCGGCCACCTCCTCGGGCGGTCCGGCGGGAAGGGTCATGTTCACCGGTAGCGCGTCCCGTGCCGGCTCGGCCAGCGGCCGGTCCTCCTGGCGGGCGTGCAGGTCGAGCCGAGCGATCTCCTCCGCAGCCCGCGCATGTGGCGGGCGGCGTCCGCCGCCGCCCGTGAGCGCGGCGAGGGCACGGTCGAGAGGAACGCCGTCGTACGGCTCGAAGGGGGCGGCCTCGCCGAAGCCCACGGAGCCGTCGCCCGCCTCCAGGCGCAGCAGGAGCAACTCACGCTCGGTGACCACCCCGGTGGCGGTCACGAACGGGTCCTTGAGCGGAATCGACAGCCGGTAGAGCGAGCGCTTCACGACGCCGGCCCCCGGCTCACGAGAGCAGCACCCCGGCGGCCAGCAGGAGCGAGTACACGGCAAGGAGGCGGCCCGCGCCGGCCAGCGCGCCGTTGAGGGCCGGGCCGTCGGTGCGCGTGGAGACCGTGCGGATCAGCGGCGGCGCCAGCGGAAGCGCAGCGAGCGCCAAGAGCACCCACGGCGACAGCGCCGGCACGAGCAGCGGCGGCACGAGGAACGAGATCACGATCATGGCTGTGAACAGGACGCGGGCGCGCTCGCGGCCCAGCTTGACGGCCAGCGTGCGTTTGCCGGCGCGCCGGTCGGTATCCACGTCGCGCACGTTGTTGACCACGAGAATGGCGGCGGCCAGCAGGCCCACGGGAACGCCGAGTGCGAACGCCTCCCAGCGCACCTCCTCGGTCTGCACGAAGTACGAACCGACCACCGCGACGACACCGAAGAAGAAGAACACGAAGAACTCGCCGAGCCCCTCGTAGCCGTAGGGCCGCGGCCCACCGGTGTAGAGCACGCCGGCGAGGATCGAGGCGACTCCCACCACCAGCAGTTCCCAGCCCGACACCGCCGCCAGGTAGAGCCCCGCCGCCACCGCGATGCCGAAGGCCACGTAGGTGCCGATCAGCACCCGCCGCGGCGGCATCAGCCCACCGGCCGTGACGCGCACCGGACCGAGCCGGTCCTCGGTGTCCGCCCCGCGGCGCGCGTCCGAGTAGTCGTTCGACAGGTTGGTGCCGATCTGGATGAAGGTGCTGCCGATCAGCGCCGCCACGAAGGGAAGCACGCGGAACACGTCCTCGGACCCCGCCAGGGCCGTGCCCACCAGCACCGGCGCCACGGCGGCGGGGAGAGTCCGTGGGCGCGCGGCGAGCAGCCACAGCCGCAGGTGACTCAAGGCCGCTTCGGGAACTTCGCGAAGTCCGGCCGGCGCTTCTCCCTGTAGGCGTCACGACCCTCCTGCGCCTCCTCTGACCCATAGAAGAGGAGGTTGGCGTCGTGCGCAAGCTGCTGGATGCCCGTCAGGCCGTCCTCGGCGGCGTTGAAGCTCGCCTTGAGAAGGCGCAGCGAGAAGGGGGAGAGGGCGAGCATCTCGCGGCACCAGGCCACCGTCTCCTCCTCGAGTTGCTCCAGCTCGACCACCCGGTTCACGAGCCCCATGTCGAGCGCCTCGGCGGCCGAGTACTCGCGGCACAGGAACCAGATCTCCTTCGCCTTCTTCGGCCCGACCAGGTTGGCGAGCAGGCCTGCCCCGAAGCCACCGTCGAAGCTGCCCACCTTGGGCCCGGTCTGGCCAAAGCGGGCGTTGTCCGCGGCGATGGTGAGGTCGCAGACCACGTGCAGCACCTGGCCGCCGCCGACCGCGTAGCCGGCGACCATGGCCACGACCGGCTTCGGCAGCCGGCGCATCTGCACGTGGAGGTCGGTCACGTGGAAGCGGCCCACCTTGGCGCCGGTGGGCACGTAGCCACTGTCGCCGCGCACGCGCTGGTCGCCGCCGGAGCAGAAAGCCAGCGGACCCTCGCCGGTGAGCACGATCACCCCGACCGAGGTGTCCTCGCGGGCCCGCTCGAGCCCATCGGAGAGCTCGATCAGCGTCTCCGGGCGGAACGCGTTGCGGACCTCCGGGCGGTCGATGGTGATCTTGGCGATCCCCTCGGCGACCTCGTAGCGGATGTCCTCGTAGTCACCGGCGGGCTGCCAGTCGGCGGCGGGCCGGATCACCCGCCGGGCCTGCTGCTCGGTCCACTCCCTGGTCGCCATTGCGGAGGGCAACGATAGTTGTCCGCGTACCCTCGCCTCGTGGAAGAGTGGCTCTCAGCGGCGGCGCGCCGGCGGCCCGAGCACGCCGCGGTCGGGTACGAGGCAGGCCGCCGTGACGTACGCAGAGCTTGACGCTGCCGCCACCCGCACCGCGCGCATCCTGGCCGCCCGAGGCGTTGCCGAGGGCTCGCTCGTGGCCACCACCCTGGCGCCCGGGCCGGCGTTCGTCGAGCTGCTGCACGCGCTGCCCCGGCTTGGCGCGATCCTCGTTCCGCTCAACCCGGCCGATCCGGTGCGGATCGACGCCGCGCTGACCGTCGACGCACCTCTGGACGGCCCGGAGGCGGACGTGACCGTTCGCCGCACCGTCGACCCCGAGGCCGTCCACTCGATCATCCACACCTCGGGCACGAGCGGACGGCCGCGAGCGGTTGAGCTGAGCTACGCCAACCACCACGCGAGCGCGATGGCGTCGGCGGAGCATCTCGGCGTCGAGGAGGACGACCGCTGGCTGGGTGTGCTGCCGCTCTTTCACGTGGGCGGCCTGGCCGTCCTGCTGCGCTCGGCGATCTACGCCACCACGGCCGTGCTGCATCAGCGTTTCGACCCCGCTACGCGTGCGCGACGCGCTCGCCGAGGGCGAGATCACGCTCGCCTCGCTGGTGCCGACCATGCTCGCCCGCGTCCGCACCGCCGGGCTCGAGCGCGGCTCTCCGGCGCTGCGGGCGATCCTGCTCGGCGGCGGGCCGATTCCCGACGAGCTGCTGGGCTGGGCGCTCTCGGCCGGCCTGCCGGTGTCGCCCACCTACGGAATGACCGAGACGGCATCCCAGGTGGTGACCGCGCCGCCCGGAGAGCGAGCCGGGCCTGCCGTTGCCCGGGGTCGAGTTGAGCATCGGCGCATGACGGCGAGATCATGGTGCGCGGGCCGATGGTGGCGCGTGGTGCGCTCGCAGCGGACGGCTGGCTGCACACGGGGGACCGCGGCCACATCGACGCGGAGGGCCGCCTCCACGTGGACGGCCGTCTCAAGGAGATCATCGTCACCGGGGGCGAGAACGTCGCGCCGGTCGAGGTCGAGGAGGCGCTGCTGTCGCACCCCGCCGTGGCCGACGCGGGCGTCGCGGGCGTGCCCGATCCGGAGTGGGGAGAGGCGATCACGGCGTTCGTGGTGCTCTCGGGTGACGTGACCGGCGAGGAGCTGCGCGACTGGGCCCGCGAGCGCCTCGCCCCCCACAAGGTCCCCAAGCGGGTGGAGCCGGTGACCGAGCTGCCGCGCAACGCGGCGGGCAAGCTGCTGCGCAACCGGCTATGACCACCCTCGCGACGATCGGCGTGTACGGCTTCAGCGCCGACAGCTTCCTGAAAGCTCTCCGCGAGGCGGACGTGAACCTCGTGCTCGACGTGCGGCAGCGCCGCGGGGTGCGCGGTGCCCAGTACGCCTGGGCCAACTCGCGCCGCCTGCAGGCGGCGCTGGCAGACGCGGGCATCGGCTACCGCCACCACCCCGAGCTGGCTCCGACCACCGAGCTGCGCCGGCTGCAGTACGCGGCGGACGACCTGCAGGGGGTGGGCAAGCGCTCCCGGACCGAGCTGGCCCCGGAGTACCGCGAGCGCTACGTGGCCGAGATCCTCGACCGCGCGGATCTCGACGCCGTCGTCGCGGAGCTGCCGGACCAGGGCGCGGCGGCGCTCATGTGCGTGGAGCGCGACCCCGAGGCCTGCCACCGCTCGCTCATTGCCGAGCGGCTGGAGGGGCGCTACCGGGTGCGGGTCGCGCACCTGCGTCCCGGCTAGAGTGACCGGCCCATGATCTACGACAAGGACGCCGACCTCGCCCTGCTCGACGGCAGGACCGTGGCCATCCTCGGCTATGGCTCTCAGGGCCACGCCCACGCGCTCAACCTCAAGGACTCCGGGGTGGACGTGGTGGTGGGCCTGCGTGAGGACTCGTCATCCGTGGACAAGGCCAAGGCCGACGGCGTGCGCGTGCTTCCGATCGCGGACGCCGCCAGCGAGGGCGACGTGGTGATGATCCTGCTCCCCGACGAGAAGCAGGCCGACGTCTACGAGTCGGAGATCCGCGACGGCGTCGCTCCTGGCAACCTGCTCATGTTCGCCCACGGCTTCACCATCCACTTCGGTCAGATCGACCCCGGTCCCGAGGTGGACGTGGGCATGGTGGCGCCCAAGGGCCCGGGCCACCTCGTGCGCAGGCAGTTCGTGGAGGGCAACGGCGTGCCCGGCCTGATGGCGATCGACCGCGACCCCACGGGCAGCGCACGCGACCTCGTGCTGGCGTACGCACGCGGCATCGGCTGCACCCGCGCCGGGGTGATCGAGACCACTTCAAGGACGAGACCGAGACCGACCTGTTCGGCGAGCAGGCCGTGCTCTGCGGCGGCGTCACCGAGCTCGTGCGCGCGGGCTACGAGACACTCGTCGACGCCGGGTACGACCCGCGGCTGGCGTACTTCGAGTGCCTGCACGAGCTCAAGCTGATCGTCGACCTGATGTACGAGAAGGGCATCACCGGCATGCGCTACTCGATCTCCAACACGGCCGAGTACGGGGACCTCACGCGCGGCACGCGCATCGTCGACCAGCAGACCCGCGCCGCGATGAGGGAGATTCTCGACGAGATCCAGTCGGGTGACTTCGCGCGCGAATGGATCGCGGAGAACAAGGCCGGCCAGGAGAACTTCCTGCGCATGCGCGAGGAGGGCAAGAACCACCAGATCGAGCGCGAGGGCAAGGAGCTGCGCTCGATGATGGACTGGATCGACCAGGAGTTCTGACCGTGCCCGACGAGCCAAGCGGCGGCTTCCTTCCCCCGGAGCCGCCGGGACCCGAGCCGGAGATCGAGAGCCGGCCCGGCCCCGGGCCCCAGGCGCCGGCCGGGCAGGGCTACGCGCCCCCGGCCGCGCCCACCCAAGGCGCGGCACCCGCGCCGGGCCAGGCCTGGCAGGCCCCTCCCGGCGGAGGCTGGGCCCCGCCCCCCGGCCAGGGCTGGCAGCCGCAGCCACCGCCCTGGGGCTATCCCCAGCAGCAGGCGCCCGACAACACCCCCGCCGTGGCGGGCTTCGTGCTGTCGCTGGTGTCCCTGGGCCTGCTCCTGTTCTCGGCGGGCCTCTCCTCGATCGTCTCGGTGGGCTGCTCGATCGCCGCGATCGTGCTCGGCCGCAAGGGGGTCAAGAAGGTCGAGGCGGGGGAGACGCCGAAGTCGAAGGGCCTCGCCCAGGCGTCGTTCTGGATCGGCATCGGCGGGCTCGTGCTGGCGGTGTTCGCCACCCTGGCCTGGATCGCTTTCGTCGTCGCTGATCGCCACCGACGAGGACGCACGCCGGGACTTCGAGAACGAGTTCGACAACGACTTCGACGAGTCCCGCAGCATCTCGACGGTCCTCGTGCCCGCGCTTCGCCTGATGGCGCAGTTCCTGACCTGACGCTGGCGCTATCTTCGGTAGCCCCATGGCCAATCCTTACGTGAAGCAGTACCTGATGACCGCTGGGCCCACGCCGCTGCCGCCCGCGGTCTCGCAGGTGATGGCCGAGCCCATGCTCTACCACCGCGCGCCGGCCTTCATCGAGGTCTACGCCCGCGTGCTCGGGCGGCTCAAGCAGGTGTTCGGCACCGGCAACGAGGTGCTCGTCTTCGCCAGCTCGGGCAGCGGCGGGATGGAGTCGGCCGTGGCCAACCTGGTGCGCCCGGGCGAGCCGGCGCTCGTGGCCTCGTGCGGCAAGTTCGGCGAGCGCTGGGCCGAGCTGTGCGACGCCTACGGGGCGCAGACCCACCACTGGGAGACCGAGTGGGGGCTCAAGGTGGACCCGGCCGAGCTCGATCGCCGGCTGGCGGAGAACCCCGGCGTCGAGGTGGTCTTCACGACGCTTTCGGAGACCTCCACCGGGGTGGTCAACGACGTCCGCGAGCTGGCGAGGTCAGCCATCGCCACGGCGCACTGATCGCCGTGGACGCCGTCTCCGGCCTGGGAGCGGTGCCCTGCCCGCAGGACGAGTGGGGCATCGACGTGCTGGTGTCCGGGTCGCAGAAGGCGCTGATGGCGCCGCCCGGCCTCGGCTTTGCGAGCCCCAACGAGGCCGCGCTCCGGCGCGCGGCCGAAGCGCCTGGCCGCCGCTACTACTTCGACTGGCAGCGGACGGTCGAGGGCCAGCGAAAGGAGCAGCCCGACAGCCCGTTCACGCCCGCCGTGGCCTCGTGCAGGCGCTCGACGTGGCACTCGGGCTGATCGAGAAGGAGGGACTGGAGGAGGTCTACGAGCGGCACCGGCTGCTCGGCCGCGCCACCCGCGAGGCCGCGCGTGCGCTCGACCTCGAGCTGCTCGGCGGAGGGGACGAGAACGCGAACGTGGTCACGGCGATCGTCCTCCCCGAAAGCGTCGACGGGGCCAAGGTGCCGAAGCTGATGCGCGACCGCTTCGGCATCACGATCGCCGGCGGCCAGGGCCGTCTCAAGGGCCGGATCGCACGCATCGCGCACTGCGGCTACTTCGGCGCCTTCGACATCGTGGTCACGGTCTCGGCGCTCGAGATGACCCTCCGGGAGCTCGGCCACGAAGTCGAGCTGGGCACCGGCGTCGCCGCCGCACAACGGGTCTTCCTCGAGGCGGGCGTGCCCGTCGCCGCACCCGCGTGAAGGTTCTGGTCGCCGAGAAGATCGGCGACTCGGGCGTGCAGCTCCTGCGCGACGCCGGGCTCGACGTCGAGCTGGGCAACGGCTGGGACGGCGGCGAGCTCGAGCGGCGCATCGGCGAGTTCGACGGGTTGCTGATTCGCTCGGGCACCCGGCTCGACGCCGGCCTGCTCGAGCGGGCCACCAACCTCAAGGTGGTCGGTCGCGCCGGTGTCGGGGTCGACAACGTCGACGTGGACGCCGCCACCAAGCGCGGCGTGGTGGTGGCCAACGCCCCGCAGTCCAACGTCATCACCGCCGCGGAGCACACGATGGCGCTGCTGCTCGCGCTGGCACGCAAGGTTCCGCAGGCTCACGGCTCCCTCACCGCCGGCTCGTGGGAGCGCTCGAAGTTCAGCGGAGTCGAGCTCTACGAGAAGACGCTCGGGGTGCTCGGCTTCGGCCGCATCGGCCAGCTCGTCGCCCACCGCGCGCTCGGCTTCGGGATGCGCGTGCTGGCCTACGACGCATACGTGTCCGAGGAGCGTTTCCGCGACGCCGGCGTGGAGCATGCCGCCTCCTCGGACGACGTCTACGCGAATGCCGACTTTCTCACCGTCCACCTGCCGGTGAACGAGGAAACCGAGAACTGGCTCAACGCGGACGCCTTCGCGAAGATGAAGGACGGCGTGCGGGTGATCAATGCCGCCCGCGGGAAGCTCATGGTCGAGGAGGCGCTGCGCGAGGCGCTCGACTCGGGCAAGGTCGCGGGCGCGGCCCTCGACGTCTTTCGCGACGAGCCCGTGACCGACCACCCGCTGTTCGGCTATCCCAACGTCGTGGTCACGCCCCATCTCGGGGCCTCGACGGCCGAGGCCACCGACCGCGCCGGCTACCAGGCCGCGGAGCAGGTGGTGGCCGCGCTGACGGGCGGCGTCGTGACCAGCGCCGTGAACATCCCCGCGATCAATCCCGAGGACCTCGACGCGCTCGGCCCGTTCCTGCCGCTGGCCCGCGACCTGGGCCGGATCGCGAGCACGCTGGCAGAGCACACCTCGGTGGACTCGGTGGAGGTCGAGTATCTGGGCCGCATCGCGGAGCGCGACACCCGCCTGCTCACGGTACAGGTGCTGAAGGGGGTGCTCGCGGGGCACGTGGAGGAGGACGTGAACGACGTGAACGCCCCGGCGATCTCGGAGGAGCGCGGCATCTCCGTGTCGGAGACGAGCACCACCCAGGCCCGCGACTTCACCGATCTCCTGCGCGTCACCGTGGTCAGCGGCGGCGAGCGCACGCGCGTGGTGGGCACCACGCTGGGGCGCCTGCACCGGCCCCACCTGCTCGAGGCCTGGGGCTCACGCTTCAACATCCAGGTGGAGCGCCACTGGGCCGTGTTCCGCTATGAGGACCGGCCGGGGATGCTCGGCCGGGTGGGCACCGAGCTGGGCAACCGCGGCATCAACATCGGCAGTGCGGCGGTCGGGCGGCGCCTCGACGAGGATGCCGGGGGCGCGGTCATGATCGTCACCGCCGACAGCCGGGTCCCGCAGGACGTGGTGGACAACATCGTCGCCACCGACGGCTTCGTTGCCGGCCGGACGGTGAGCCTGTGAGCGAACCGGTCGGTGCAGGAGCCGCCAGGCACGTACGGCGCCGGGTTGCCACCCGCCGCGTGCTCGCCCTCGGCACGCTCGCCTGTCCCGGGTGCGACGCGCCGGTTGTCCCGTCACGGTCTTCGCTCCCGCCCACGGATCCGCTTGCCTGCGGCTTCTGCCTGCACTCCGCGACCGTGCGTGACTTCCTGTCGCTCGCTGAGCCAACGCGTCCCACCCACGTGGAGGTGCGCGTCGTTCAGCGCCGCTTGCCGGCGTCCACCACCAGCGTGAGGTGACGCCCAAGTGCGCGCCCTTCGCCCCGCGCGGCGCGCGCCTCGAAGCGTTCGGCCTGCTGCAGGTAGAACGCCGCCCCCTCGTGGTGGACCCTGGCCTGCTCCAGCAAGGCGGCAGCTATCTCCGGCCGGTGCTCTGACGCCGCAGCGCCGCGGGCGCGCTCGGCGCGCTCGTGCTCTCTGTCGGCACGCCTCCTGATGAATCCGGCCAGCCGTCGCTGATCATGTGGATGCCGCAGGGCCGCCACACCCCGGTTGTGCCCGGAACCGTCGACTAGTACTCACCCTGGCCGCCTGCGGGCCTCAGGGCGACGAGTCGGCCTCGCCCGCGTCCGGGGTGAGCGGCGCGAAGGCCTGGGCGCGGGCGTAGAGCTTGTAGAGCCGCAGCTCGTCGGAGAAACCGGTGGCGCACACGCGCTGGAAGATTGCGTACGCCTCCTCGTCGGAGAGGTCGGACTCCGCCGACTTCGAGCTCTGTGGCGTGAGCTGGCCGCGGATGTCCTCGATCGTCGCGTAGCGACGCTTCACCGAGCCCCCGCGCCAATCCCGGCAGTTCGCGAACTGGGCAGTGGAGTTTCCACTCATCAGGCCCACGCCCCGGATGTCGACCGGGGCGTCCCTGTCGCGACTGGCGCCATCGCGGCCGTCGTCGTCGCCGCACGCCGGAAGCGCGACCGCGGCGGCGACGAGCACCGAGATGGCGAATGTGCCGCGGCCCGCTCGCCTCAAGGCATCACTTGGGCGAGCCGCTTCCTGAGTGCCTCCGCTTCGGGCGAATTCTCGAACACCCGCTCCGCCGCGGTTCGGCTCAGGACCTTGTTCAGCGCGGTCGCGCTGCCGGGCCTGGCCGGCCTGGTCCACCAGTCGCAGTCCGTGGGCCCGGTGGCGTCGTCGGGGCCGTTACCGCAGTCGACCAGGTAGGACAGCTTGGCAACGTCGTCGTTGCCGACGCTGGTGTCACAGGTCGACGGCAGCACCTGAGGCGCGTCTCCCGGGAGCCGCCCGGCGTTGCCTGGACCGGTCACGCTGGCCGCGGTCCCGTCTGGGCCGGTGTTATTGAACCAGCAGTTCCCGGTGTTGCCCGGGAAGAACTCGCTCCACCAGAAGTCGTTGCCGTTCGGCTTCCTCTGCCCCGCGCCACCGGTGTGGGCGTTGCCGAACATGTCGATTGCACCCGGGAAGCGAAACCCCTTCGGCGCTCTGCCGACGCGGTTGCGGAAGAAGCGGTTGCCGCACGAGGTCGACAGCCCGTTGGCCGGCGCGCCGGGGCACGAGATGCCGGGGAAGATGTCGCCCTCGGCGCCGCCGCCGTTGGTGAGGGCGTCCGGGACGGCGAACAGCATGGTCCCGTCGCGCCAGTTGTCGAAGATCCAGTTGTGGTGTACGCGGGCATCGTTCATGCCCGCGTAGATGATCCCGGTGCCGATCGGCACTGCCACCAGGGGGGCCACGGGCGGACGGTCGGCGTAGAGGTCGAGGTTGTTCGAGTAGATGTAGTTGTGGTCGATCTCCGAGCTGTCGGCCGGGAAGCCGGGATGACCGGCGGCCGAGAGCGTGTCGCTCGAGATCCCAGTCGTGTTGCCGTAGATGTGGTTGCGCGTGATGCGGACGGCGTTGCCCATCGAGCCCGAATAGCCGAGCGCAGAGCCGTGGAGATCGCAGTTCCTGATGACGCTGTTGGCGCGCGGGGCGTCCGGATAGAAGTCCGTCGCCTGGGAGCCGGTCTCGGGAGCCGCGCCGGGGTACACCACCGCGTCACCTGCGCCGAACCCCTCGCAGTTCTGGACGAGGTTGTGGTCCGATGTGAAGGAGAGGTGGCCGTAGTCGGCGCCCCAGAAGAACTTCACGCGGTCGAGCAGGACGCCGTCGACCTCCTCGTTGTAGAAGGTGTGTTCCCGCGCACCGCGCACGAGGAAGTTGCGTCCGACGAAGCCGTCCGCGCGGTCGACTCGCATGACGACGTGCTTGGCATAGCCGCCCGGCTTCGCCCCCGGCCCGTTGCCCCCATAGTTGGTGCCGGCGTCCATGATCACGTCCTCGGGCTTCGGCCCGGTGCCCTCGATCTGCAGGTTGCAGCGCAGGCACCGGCCGAGCTCCTGCTTCGGGATCCCTTGGCGATCCGACAGCGGCGGCACTGGCGGTTCGCCCTTGACAGCGCGCCCCTGCACGTAGATCAGGTTCTGGTCGTTGGGGCAGGTGACCTGGTACTCGTAGCTCGGGGTGAGGTCCCCGCTGGCGTCCCTCTGGAGCAGGCTCGGGTTGCACTTCGGGTCGTTCTCCGGGGCCCTGCGCGAGGCCGGCTCGGTATAGCGGCCCGGCATGATCAGGATCCGGTCGTTGTTCCCTGCGTCGAGAACCGCCGCCTGGACCGAGCGGTAGTCGCACTGCGCCGCCAGCGCGTCGTTGATGGCGAGCAGCCGCTGCGCCCGGCGCTCGGAGAGCTTGAGCTTCGGCTGGCTCGGACGGAGGCGGTAGCCCTTCTTGCGGGCCTCGCGCACCGATGCGCGCAGGAGGGCCAGCGACTGCCCACCCCTCTTGCCCTTGCAGACGACGAGCACGTCGCCGCGTCCCGCTTGTCCACCGGCGACGGGCTCGGGGCCGGGTCGCGCCCCGCGTACTGCCGATATCAACGAGCGCGCGGTGGGCACCTTGCCGCCGGCCGGCGGGCTGACGGAGTTGTCGGGGCGCGGGTCCGGCCAGTACGACGGCCGCTCGAGGTGAGCCAGGGCAAACGCCGGCAGTGCCAGCATCACGGTGGCGAGCGTGGCGGCAAGCGCCACTCCACGCCTCGTGAAACGCCGCTTACGTGTTGGCTTCTCCCGCACCCCGACCTCCTCGGCCTTCGTATCGAGCCCACGCGCCCCGGGCAGGGGCGCGGCGCGAATCTAACAGAGGCCGGGCGCGGGACGGGCGACCGTGGTTTGAAGTTCGTACCGCGGCTAGATGAGGGTCAAGCGTCCCTGCGCCGCGCTCGGGCGAGCCCGGTGCCGTTAGTACTCGTCGTGGCGCCGGGGCCAGCCCTCTGCCGCGCCCTCGCCGCGGCCCTTGGGGCTGCGGTCGAGCAGGGCCCAGGCCGTGTTGAGCGCGTCGGTGCCACGGTCGTAGCACGTATAGGTGTGGTAGACCGCGCCATCCATCAGCTCGAAGGCGCTCAGAGCCATCAGCTCCTCGTCGTTGATCGACGTCCACTGAGGCGCCGCCCGGCGTTCCGAAGTTGTAGCCGGTGCCGTCGCGGCGATCCTCCTCGGTCCACGCGCTGAAGTAGCGGTTGAAGTCCGTGCCGGCCGAGGACACCCAGGGGATGTCCCAGCCCATGCGGCGCCTGTAGGCCTGCAGCTCCTCCAGCGGCGAGCGCGAGGCGAGGACGAAGGTCACGTCGTGCGCATTGAGGTGCGCAACCGTGCCATCGAAGCTGTCGGTGGCGAACGTGCAGCCGAGGCAGCCCTCTGGCGTGTTCGGGCCGTGCATGAAGTGGTAGACGATCAGCTGGGAGCGGCCGTCGAACAGCTCGGCCAGCGTCTTCTCCCCGTCATCGGTGTCGAAGCGCCAGTCCTGATCCATGCGTACACGCGGAAGCCGTCGCCGCTGCTCGGCGAGCTCGTCGCTCAGTCGGGTGAGCTCCTTCTCCCGTTCGAGCAACTCGATGCGGGCGGCCAGCCACTCGTCGCGGGTGCCGATGTTCGTCGTCATGTCAGAGGAGACCCGCCGCCGCGGCCCGATTCATCGGTCTCCGGCGATCGCGCGGCGCAGGTCCTCGACGAGGTCCTCCGGCGCCTCGACCCCGCATGAGAGCCGCACCAGGTCGACGGGCACGGCGGCGTCGGAGTCCTCGACCGAGTGGTGCGTCATGGCCTGGGGCACCTCGATCAGCGACTCCACGCCGCCCAGCGACTCGGCGAGTGAGAAGACCCGCGTGGCGGCCACGATGCGGGTGGCCTCCGGGTGCCGGAACGAGACCATGCCGCCGAAGCCGGGCCAGCGCACGTCCTCGACGCTCGGCGCCGAGCGGAGGAACTCGCTCACCGCACGGCCGTTCTCTCCGTGTGCCGCGACCCGCAGGTGCAGCGTGCGCAGGCCGCGGTGGACGAGGAAGCAGTCGAACGGGCCGGGCACCGCACCCACGGCGTTCTGGATGAACTGCACCCGCTCGTGAAGCTCCGCGTCGCGCGACACCACGAGCCCACCGACCACATCAGAGTGCCCGCCGAGGTACTTGGTGGCGGAGTGCACGACGGCGTCGGCGCCCGATTCGAGCGGCCGCTGGATCGCGGGCGTGGCGAACGTGTTGTCCACCGCGACGAGCGCCTGACTCGCTTCGTGCGACCACGGCCTCGATGTCCACGACGTTCAGAAGCGGATTGGTTGGTGTCTCGACCCAGACCAGCGTGGTCTCCGGGCGCAGTGCGCGCTCGAGCGCGGCCAGATCGGTCTGGTCCACCATGTCGTACGCAACTCCGAAACGCGCGAGCACCTTGTCCAGTAGGCGGTAGGTGCCGCCGTAGAGGTCGCTCGGGAGGACAACGTGATCGCCCGAGTCGGCAGTGCGCGGTTATCAGTGCATGGGTGGCGGCCATGCCGCTCGCGAACGCCGCGCCGTGACCTCCCTCCAGCTCGCCGATCGCGCGCTCTAGGGCGGCTCGCGTCGGGTTGGCCGAGCGCGCGTAGTCGTACTCCTCGACGTATTCCCCGGGCGCGGGCTGCACGTAGGTCGAGGTCTGGTAGATCGGCGGTATGACAGCGCGGTAGCTGGGGTCGGGCTCCAGCCCGGCGTGCACCGTGCGGGTGGCGAAGCGCGCGTCGTCGGGGACGCGGCTCACCGCGCCAGCGACTCGAGCAGGTCGGCGCGGGTGAGGATTCCCGCGGCCCGGCCGTCCATGTTCACGAGCAGCGCCTCGCGCCGGTCGGCCAGTAGCTCCACGGCCTCGCGCACGCCGTCGTCGGCGGACACCGCCGGGAACGGCGCCTCCATGACCTCTGCGATCTGGGCGCCGAGCAGGGCCGGATCGTCCATGGCATGCCGCAACAGCCCGCGCTCTGACACCGAGCCGACGACCGTCTGCGGATCGTGCGAGGACACCACGGGCAGCTGCGAGACACGGTGCTCGTGCAGCAGTGCCACGGCGTCGCGCACCTGCGCGTGTGACTCCACCGTGAGCAGCGGCGGAATCTCGCCCTCGTCGTGCTTTCGGCGCAGCACGTCGCCGACCCGCAGTTCCTCGTCGCGGGCGAGGAAGCCGTACTGGCGCATCCAGGCGTCGTTGTAGACCTTCGAGAGATAGGAGCGGCCGCCATCCGGGAGGATCACGGCGACCATCGCGTCCGGGTCGTCGAGTTCGCGCGCCACCTGGTAGGCGGCGTAGAGAGCAAGGCCGCAGGACCCGCCGGCGAGGATGCCCTCGGTCTCGGCGAGCCGCCGCGTCCAGAGGAAGGAGTCGCGGTCGGAGACCGTGATGTAGCGGTCCACGATCTCGGGGTCGTAGGTCTCCGGCCAGAAGTCCTCGCCCACGCCCTCCACCAGGTAGGGCCTGACCGCGTCCTCGCCGCCCGAGTAGATGGAGCCCACCGGATCGGCCCCGATGATCTCGATCGCGGGATTCTGCTCGCGCAGGTAACGGCCCACGCCGGTGATCGTCCCGCCGGTGCCGACTCCGGCGACGAAGTGGGTCACGCGCCCGCCGGACTGCCGCCACAGCTCCGGCCCGGTGGTGCGGTAGTGCGCCTCCGGGTTGGCCTGGTTTCGGTACTGGTTGGGCTGGAACGCGCCCGGGATCTCCGCGGTGAGCCGGTCGGCCACGCGGTAGTAGGACTCGGGAGAATCGGGAGGCACCTCGGTCGGGGCGACCACCACCTCCGCGCCGTATGCACGCAGCAGGTCGATCTTCTCCTTCGACATCTTGTCGGGCATCACCGCGATCACGCGGTAGCCCTTCAGCGAGGCGGCCATGGCGAGCCCGGCGCCCGTGTTGCCGCTCGTGGGCTCGATGATCGTGCCGCCCGGACGGAGCTTGCCATCCCGCTCGGCCGCTTCGATCAGCGCCACCGCGGCGCGGTCCTTGATCGAGCCGCCCGGATTCAGCGCCTCGATCTTGGCCACCAGCTGCGGGCGCAGCTCGCTTCCGAGACGGCCGAGCCGGACCAGGGGTGTGTCACCGATCGCATCGAGGATCGAGTCGCGGATGTCGGCGCCGGTGCTGGAGGCGGTCTCCATGAGCCCAAGATAGAGCGGGTGCACGGACAGTCTCCCAATTCGAGTGATCCGAATCCCGGGGGGCTTCGAAAGAAACCCCCAGGATGCGCTCGAGGGAGCAAGGAATGCCCATGCCGGGCCGGCTGTCAGAGCCTGAGCTTGGGCGAACGACCAGTCCGGCGCTCGGATATGTGAGCCTGCCTGCAGGCGATGGCGCAGGGGTGCCGGCACTCCGTGACCAGGCCGTCGCCATCGAGCGTGCGTGCATCGAGCTCGGCCTTCGGCTTGGCCACGTCGTACGCGACACCCAGCCGGTCAACGGCAGCGCCAGGCGGCCCGCCCTCCAACATGCGCTCGAGCAGCTCGTGACGGGTCGCGCCGGCGCCCTGGTGGTGGCTCGGCTGGACTGCCTCGCCGGCTCGGCCGCGGGCCTCGGCGCGGTCGTCGAGTGGTTCGGGGAGAACGAGGCCAGGCTGGTTGCGGCCGATCTGGGGTTGGACACTCACTCGCCCCGGGGCATTGCGGCCGCCCGCGCGATCGTGGCCGCGGGACAACTCGAGCGTTCGAAGCTCGGGGAGCGTACGCGCCGGGGTCTGGCCGCCGCGCGCCGCAGGGGCGGTGCGGTCGGAAGGCCCGCGGTGACGGACAATCCTGAGCTGCGGGAGCGGATCCGGTCTCTGCGGGCCGACGGCATGACCCTGCAGGCGATCGCGGACAAGCTGAACGAGGACGGCGTGCCGACTCTGCGGGGAGGGGCCGAATGGCGTCCCTCCAGCGTGCAGGCGGCGGCCGGTTACAAGCGCCCTGTGCGGCGCCGGCAGGCCTCCGAGCTGCCGGATGCGACCCCCGCAGGCTTGCGTTCACCCCAACCTCCCAGCGCCTGAAACGGCTGGAAAACGGCGTTCTGTACGCAACGGATTGGTTGCGTAGATCGCTTCAGGACGAATTTCGGTCCCCAAAACTGCGAATCCGAGGCAAAAAGGACTACATGCAGAAACGCATTCGAAGGTCAGACTTCCTGGCGGGGGGTCTCGTGGCAGGGGGAGCGGCGGTCGCCGGTGGTGTCGTCTTGGGCGGCGTGGCCACCGGCGACGCGGCCAAGCTGTCCGCACAGGACGCGCGCGCACTCGGTCTCATCCTGCTCGTCGAGTACACCGAGGACGCCTTCTACAGGGAGGCAATCGAGCGAGACGCCCTGGAGGGCGAGCTGCGGGTCTTCGCCCGGCAGGTGTCCGGCCAGGAGAAGCAGCACCTCGACTTCGTACGCAAGGCCCTGGGGGACCAGGCGGAGGCCCGCCCGCGCTTCGACTTCGGCTCCGCAGCGGCTGAGCCCCGTTCGTTCGCCGACACCGCCGCCAGGCTCGAGGATCTCGCCGTGGCGGCCTACAACGGGCAGGCCACCAACGTGAGCCCGGACATTCTCGCGGCCGCCGCGACGGTGGTCTCGGTCGAGGCTCGTCACGCAGCCTGGATTCGCAGCATCTCGGGGGATCCGCCGGCGCCCGACGCCACGGACACGCCGCAGTCCGCGGACGAGGTCCTCCAAGGACTCGAAGAGATCGGAATGAGCCGATGACTGCCGACAACTTCTCCTTCGAACGGCTGGACTCAGACGGCGCCCTCGCTCAGGCGGCTCATGACGCGGGCGTGTCGCGGGCCGGCTTCCTCACCGCGGGACTCGCAGGAGCTGCGGTCCTCCTCGGTGCTGCCGGCGCCGAGGAGGCCCGCGCCCAGAAGCCCGGCAAGGACGATCTGGCGATCCTCAATTTCGCCCTGACGCTCGAGTACCTGCAGGCCGCCTTCTACACCGAGGCGGAGCGCCTGAAGGCGCTGCGCGGACGGACCCGCCGCGCCGCGGAGGTGGTGGGGAGCGTGGAGCGCGCGCACGTCAAGGCGTTCGGCGAGCTGCTCGGAAACAAGGCGGTCAAGCGACCGAACTTCGACTTCCAGGGCGTGACCGAGAAGCCGGACGCGTTCCTGAAGACGGCCGTGGCCTTCGAGGACCTCGCGGTGGCGGCGTACAAGGGCCAGGCGACGAACCTCAAGTCACGCTCGGCTCTCGCCGCGGCGGTCTCGATCCACTCGGTGGAGGCGCGCCACGCGGCGTGGATGCGCTACCTGTTCGGCGTCGACCCCGCGCGTGACGCGTTCGACCAGCCGAGCAGCAAGCGCGAGGTCACCAAGGTCGTGAAGTCCACGAACTTCATCGCCACCGCCACGTCGACCAAGCGCAAGCGCGCCCCGCGCTTCACCGGGTGAGCGGCTGGTCGGCCCGCGCAGGCGACGTGCAGTGGTTCTGGCGGGCACGGTGATGGGGGCGCTCTCGGTGCTGGCCGTCCTGGTGTGGCCGAGCTCGAAGGGCGCAAGCTCGGTGGGCACCGGTCTCGCCCGACCCGCCGGACCCGGCCCTCGACGTGGGCCGCCCGCAGCCGCTCGGGCAGGAACGGCATGTCTCGGTATGGACCAGCGTGCGCCGGGCAGACGTCGCGCGCACCGCGCCGGCGTCAGGCGCGGCCCAGGTGGCGCGGGTGGCGCTTCGGACCCCGGAGGGAACCTCGAACGTCCTCGAGGTCTTGAGCCGCGCGCGTGACGGCGCCGGAGCGGTGTGGGTCCAGGTGCGCCTGGCGGTGCTCCCCAACGGAACCACCGGCTGGCTGCCACGGGCCGCGATCAACGGCTACCGGACGGTGCGCACCCGCCTTCGGATCGACCTGGCCCGGCTGCGCGCCACTCTCTTCAAGGACGGCAGGGCCGTGCTGCGCGCCCCCATCGGAGCCGGAGAGCCGCAGTGGCCGACGCCCCGCGGACGCTTCTTCGTACGCAACAAGCTGGTGCGTTTCAAGAGCCCCTTCTACGGTCCACTCGCCTTCGGAACCAGCGCCCGCTCGGCCGTCCTCACCGACTGGCCCGATGGTGGCTTCGTCGGGATTCACGGCACGAGCCGTCCCGAACTGCTGCCTGGGCGCGTCTCGCACGGCTGCATCAGGATGCGCAACCCCGACATCGTGCGCCTCGGCCGGCTGATGCCGGTCGGGACTCCGATTACGATCAGCTGATGCGCCGGCGCATGGCCGCAACGATGCTGGCCGGGCTGCTGGCCCTCAGCGGTCTCTCCGGCGTGCCCGCTCTGGCTCAAGATCGCGAGCAGACGCCGACCGACCTCTGGAACGAGTATCCACTGGAGGAGACGGTCGCCCGAGCCGGACAGCGCCGTGCCGGAGAGCGAGACCAGCCCGGCGCCGGGACAGGGAGAACGCGACGAAGCGCCGGCGGCCTCGGGTGCCGATGACGGCGGCGGCAACATCCTGCCGATCGCTGCGGGAGGCGTGGCCCTGCTCGGAGGCGCCGCTGTTCTGCTGTGGATCCTGACCGCGCGCTCTCGTGCGCGTCAGGAGAAGGAGCCGCCGCCAACCGTGCTGCCGCAGCCCCCACCGCTCGCCCTGGCGCCCGCTTCGGGCGAGGCGGAGAACGGAGCAGGCCGTGCGGCCGCGAATGGAGCGGGGTCGGAAACCGAGCGTCAGCGGGAGGCCGAGCACGCCGCGGGGCGGGAGGCCCAGCGCGGCTCACGCCCGGACGGGGCAAACGGCGTTCCGGTGGACAAGCCGGAACGCCGGAGCCCCGACGCCGCGGCCGATCACCCTGCCGATCCGCCCGCCGTGGCGGCCGAGCCGCCTGGCCAGGCGGCAGACCCGGCCGAGGCTCCGGCTCCCGAGACGGCTCCGGCAGCCCAAGCCGTTCCGGGGTAGGCCGGTCCCGGCTGCAGCGCCCAGGGCTCAACCGAGCGTGAACGCGGTGGGCTACACAACGGTGCCGGACGGCGACGAGAGTCAGCGCCTGCGCGAAGAGGCGCGTCAGATCCAGGCCGCGTGCAAGCGGCACGGGATCGCGCTTCGCAAGCTCGTACGCGACCTCGAGCCGCAGTCCGGGCCCGACATGCGCCGGCCGGGTCTCACATACGCGCTCGAGAGCCTCGAGGCAGGAGAATTCGAATGTCTCGTGGTTCCGCGCCTCGACCGCCTGACGCGGTCAGCCGCCAACCTGGGCGCGCTGATTCGCATGCTCGACGAACGCCGCGCGCGCCTGATCGTGGTCGACATCGATCTCGACACTGATACCGAGGAGGGCCGCCTCGCCGCCGACGCGCTCGTGAAGGTGGGTGGACTCGAACGCACGCGCCTGGAACAGCGAACCCGCAAGGGACTCGAGGCGGCCCGCGACCGCCGTCGCTCTTCGGGACGGCCCGCCGTGGCCGACCGGCCGTCCCTCAAGCAGCGGATCGCCGACATGAGGGCGAGCGGGCTGACCCTTCAGGCGATCGCCGACACCCTCAACGACGAGGGCGTGCCCACCGTGCGCGGCGGAGCCGAGTGGCGCCCCTCGAGCGTCCAGGCGGCCGCGGGGTACAAGCGGCCGAGCCGGCGCAGCCGGACAAGCGGGTCCCCGCCGAAGAAGCGGTAGTCCGGGAGGCGCACGCCGCCTGCCACCGGCCGGTCCTGAGATCGGCCAGCGGTGCTGGCGCCTTCGCACAAGCGCAGTTATTCCTATGAAGTGACAAGGACCGCTCTCTGTTCCCCCGTCGTCGCGATCGCTGCCGTTCTCGCCGGTCTCCTGCCCGCCTCCGCGCTCGCCGCCTCCAACCCGGCGGGGGCAAGCCGGCCGCACACCGCAGCCACCGAGATGACGGTCACCCCGGCCGAGACCAGCACCGGGGTCTGGTCCAAGACCGCCCCTGCCACCGCGCCCGCGGAATCGCTGTCGGATCCGCCCGCGGTGGAGGTGATCCCCGAGCCCGCGCCCGTAGTTTCCAAGCCGGCTCCGGAGTCCAGTCCGGCCGCACCCGCGCCGGCCGACCCAGCACCGGAGCCGCAGCAGCCTCCTCCCGGTGACGGCAACGGCACCGCCACGGCAGAGAACGAGAGCCTGACCTACCAGGTTCTGGTCCAGGTGCAGCGCGGCTGTAGCCGCTACTGCCACGGCACCAGGCAGACGCAGATCGCCGAACAGGTGGCACGGACCACGCAGGATGCGGTGGCACATACCCCGGCCGGTGGCGGAGAGGCGCTGGCGACCAACACGAGCCGGACGGTTCAGTTCGTCTGGCAGGCGCAGCTCGGCTGCGTGGCCTTCTGTTACGGGACGAGCCAGCTGCAGCTCGCGCTTCAGATCGCGGAGACCACTCAGTCGGCCACCGCGACCGGAGACTCCGCCACGGCCGCCAACGGGAGCTCGACGGACCAGTGGGCGTTCCAGCTGCAGCGGGGCTGTCGCTTCGAGTGTTACGACGAGAACCAGATCCAGGTGCTGGCCCAGGGCGCCGAGACCACCCAGGAGGCCTACGCGGAGGAGGACGAGGATCTGGAGGAGCTCACCCTCGCATTCACCGAGATCGAGGCGTGGGCGCGGAACCTGAACGCCACCGTGCAGATCTCGTTCCAGTTCCAGGACTCCGACTGTCGCCACGATTGCCAGGGCGGCTCGCAGGACCAACAGGGTGTCCAGCACAGTGCGGTGACGCAGCAGGCGCTGGCCGTGGCGACGGAAGGGACCGAGCCCGGACTGGAATGATTGGGCGCGTGCGCGCCCTGGTGATCACCGAACACGGCCCCCCGGACGTGATGAGAGTGCAGGAGCGGCCGGACCCTGAGCCCGGCCCCGGCCAGGTGCGCGTGCGCGTGCGGGCCGCCGGCGTCAACTTCGCCGACCTCCTGGCGCGCGTGGGGCTCTACCCCGACGCCCCGAAACCCCCATGCGTCGTGGGGTACGAGATCGCCGGCGACGTCGACGCCCTGGGGGAGGGCGTGGAGGGCATCGAGGTCGGTCAGCGCGTGATGGGCGGGTCCCGGTTCGGCGGTTACGCGCAGCTGGCCGTAACCGGCGCCGACGCTCTGGTCGCCATGCCCGACGGCTGGAGCTACGCAGAGGGGGCCGCGCTGCCCGTGACGTACGCAACGGCGTATGCGGGTCTGGTGCGCCACGGCGGGCTGCGTCCGGGGGAGAGGGTCCTGATCCAGGCGGCCGGCGGCGGTGTCGGCATCGCAGCCACCCACATAGCCAAGCTGGTGGGCGCCGAGGTTTACGGCACGGCGTCACCCAACAAGCACGAAGCCATCCGCGGCTTCGGGGTGGACCATCCGATCGACTACCGGACGCACGACGTCGTCGACGAAGTGCGCCGCGTCTCCGGTGAGAAACAGCCGATCGACCTGGCCTTCGACGCCATCGGCGGCCGCAGCTTCAAGCAGAGCTTCTCGCTGCTGCGCACCGGCGGCAGACTGGTGTGCTTCGGCGCCTCCGAGATGCAGGCGGGCGAACGCCGCAGCCCGCTGAGAGCGGTGCGCGTGATCGCCCAGATGCCCCGCTTCAATCCGCTCAAGCTGATGACCGAGTCACGGTCGGTGATCGGCCTCAACATGCTGAAGCTGTGGGACGCGAAGGGCTCCCTCGACGAGTTCGTCGAGCCGCTGCGCGAGTGGCTCGACCAAGGCCGGATCCGGCCCGTGGTGGCACGCGAGTTCCGGCTGGACGACGGCGCCGAGGCGCACCGCTACGTACACGAGCGCAAGAACATCGGCAAGGTCGTGCTCACCCTGTAAGCGCGGTGCGACGGGCGCTTCCCCTCATCCTTCTCATCCTGCCGGTGCTCGCACCACCGGCCGGCGCCGCCACGGTCACGAGCGAGCTTCGGGCGCCAGATGGGCCGCTCGTGGTCGAACTACGGGCTGCCGCCGGCGAGCGAAACGAGGTGCGGATCCTGCCGCGGCCGAGAGGGCTGCGCATGACTGACGCCCGCGGGCTCGCGGTGACCGGAGTGTTCTGCGGGCTCAGCAGGCCGTTTGATGTCGGCTGCCGTCCGCCCGAGGGGACGGAAATCGAGGTGAGCGCCTACACCGGCGACCGAGCCGACACCGCCTATGTGCGGGTCGGCCGCTCCAACCTGGGTGCGGGCGACGACATCGCCGTCGGCTCTGGGGAGATCGAGGGGGGGGCCGGGTGATGACGATCTGGGTGGGTTTGGTGCCGCTGCGGCGTTTGCGGGCGGGGTCGGAGCCGACAGCTTGGTCGGCTCGCGGCGCATGGATCGCCTGGACGGCGGCACGGGTGCCGACCTGATCGTCGGCCGGGGAGGCGATGACCGCTTGGACGGGGGTGACGGTTTCGATCAGGTGGCGGGAGGCTTCGGCCGGGACCGGATCGACGCCGTCCCCGGAGATGACGTCGTCCGCTCCAGGGACGATGGGCGCGACGTGGTGGACTGCGGCAGCGGACTCGACCGGGCGTTCGTGAGCCGCACCGACGTGGTCCGGCGCTGCGAGCGAGTCGAGGTTGGGCTGGCCCGAGTGACCGGGCAGCGGTGACCCTGTACCCTCCGTCACGCATGGCGCGTCTCGCCGACCTGCGACTTCTTCTCCTCCCCCTTCGGGGGGAATAGCGCGTGGCGGCCGCAGCAGCCGCAAACCCAGGGGAATCGAGTAGGACCGGCAAGTAGGAGAGAGAGCGTCATGGACCGCAACGAGAAGGACCGAGTAAGGATCTTCGACACCACCCTGCGCGACGGTGAGCAGTCGCCGGGGATCTCGCTGAACAAGGGCGAGAAGCTCGAGATCGCACACCAGCTCGCTCGCCTCGGGGTGGACATCATCGAGGCCGGTTTCCCGATCTCCTCGCCGGGCGACTTCGAGGCCGTGCAGGCGATCGCCCGCGAGGTCCACGGCCCCGTGATCTGCGGCCTGGCGCGCGCCAACGCCCAGGACGTGGACGCCGCCTGGAATGCGGTCAAGGACTCCGAGCGGCCGCGCATCCACACCTTCATCTCCACCAGCGACATCCACATCGAGCACCAGCTCCGGACCACGCGCGACGACGTGAAGGGCCAGGCTCGCGCCGCCGTTGCCCAGGCCCGGGCCTACTGCGACGACGTCGAGTTCTCGCCGATGGACGCCACCCGCTCCGATCTCGAGTTCACCGCCGAGGTCCTCCAGATCGCCCTGGACGAGGGCGCGACGACCATCAACGTGCCCGACACGGTGGGGTACTCGATGGCGGAGGAGCACGCCGAGATGTGGCGCACCCTCTACCGGCTGGTGCCCGGCCTCGCCGAGGTCGACGACGTCCGTGCACTGCCACGACGACCTCGGTCTCGCGGTGGCCAACTCCTTCGCCGGGCTGCTCGCCGGCTGCCGCCAGGTGGAATGCGCCATCAACGGCATCGGCGAGCGCGCCGGCAACGCCTCGCTCGAGGAGATCGTGATGCTGATCCGCGTGCGCGAGGCCGCGCACGGCCTCTGGACCGGCGCGAACACCACGGAGATCGCCCGCACGAGCCGGATGGTCTCGCGCATCACCGGCTATCAGGTTCAGCCCAACAAGGCGATCGTCGGCCGCAACGCCTTCGCGCACGAGTCGGGCATCCACCAGGACGGCGTGCTCAAGGAGCGCACCACCTACGAGATCATGGACGCCACCACGATCGGCCTGGAGACCAACGCGCTCGTTCTCGGCAAGCACTCCGGCCGTCACGCGCTGCGCAACGCGCTCGAGGAGCTCGGCTTCCAGGTCGACGGGGCCGCCCTCAACACCGCCTTCAAGCGCTTCAAGGAGCTGGCGGACAAGAAGAAGAAGGTCACCGCGCTGGATCTCGAGGCGATCGTCTCCGACGAGATGAAGCAGGCGCCCGCCGCGTTCGAGCTCGAGTCGTTCGACATCGAGGCGTCGTCCACGCGCTCGCCGCTCGCGCGCGTGCGCGTGCGCAGGCCCGACGGCGAGGTGGAGACGGGCAGCTTCACCGGCGACGGCCCGATCGACGCCTTCTTCAGCGCGCTCAACGCCGCCACGCACCACGAGGCCCGGCTGAAGGAGTACCACGTGTCCGCGGTCACTGGCGGGCGGGACGCCCTCGGCGAGGTCACCGTGCTGCTCGAGCTGAACGGCCGCCTGTCGTCGGGCGTCGGCGTGTCCACCGACATCCTCGAGGCCTCGGGCAAGGCCTATCTGCGCGCGCTCTCGACCGCGCTCGACAACGCCGTCTCCGAAGCCGAGCGGGTGCTCGAGCAGGAGGCCAAGAAGACGCCCACGCCCTGACCGCCGCGCCCTTCACATGGCTCGACGGCGAGCGCCTGATCCGCTTCGGGCGGGGTGCCCTCGGCGAGGCGCCCGGCGCTGCTCGCGGAGCGCGGCTTCGGCGAGTTCGTGCTGCTGACCACCGAGCGCGCGCAGGACGCGGCTCCCGGGCTCGCCGGACGCGCGGCCGAGGTGTTCCATGTGCCCCCGGGCCTGGTGGACGAGCTCTCGGCCGGCCTGCTCGAGCAGGCGGAAGGCCGCCCGTTGGTTGCCCTCGGCGGCGGCCGCGTGATCGACACCGCCAAGGCGATCGCGGGAGCGGTCGGCGCAGCCGGTGGCCGCGCTGCCCACCACGCTCTCCGGCGCGGAGCTCACGCCCTTTCACCGCACGCCCAAGGGGGTCGACCGGCGCGCGCCTCGTGCGCCCCGCGCTCGTGGTGGCCGATCCCGCGCTGATGGCCTCTCAGCCGCCGCCGGCGCTGGCGGCCAGTGCGATGAACGCGCTCGCGCACGGCATGGAATCGCTCTACACGCCGTTCGCCAACCCGGTGGCCTCAGCTGTCGGCCCTGCGCGGAGCGGAGCTGATCGCTGCCGGGCTGCGGAGCGACTCGCCCGGCCGCGACGAGGTGGCGCTCGGCGCCCTGCTCGCCGGCTACGGCAGCGCGAGCGCCGGGATCGCCGTCCACCACGCCATGTGCCAGACGCTGGTGCGTACCGAGCGGCAGTCCGCACGCGGAGACCAACGCCGTGATGCTGCCGCACTCGGCCGCGCTGATGGCGGACCGTGCGCCGGCGCGCGCTCGGAGCGCTCGCGGGCGCACTCGGAGACGCCGCCGCCGACCCGATCGACGCCTCCGGGCGAATCGCCGAGCTCTCGTCACTGTGCGGCTACACGAGGCTGTCCGAGCTTGGCGTGAGCGGCGATCACCTGCCCGAAGTGGCCGCCGCGGTGCTGCAGCACCCCGCTCGCCACAACACGCCGGATCCGCCCGGCGAGGCGGAGCTGCTGGGGCTGCTGCGCGCGGCTCTCTGACCTCGTCCTTGGGCGTTGCACGGCTGACGTGGGTCTGAAATGGTGAACCACGAGCGAACCACCAGGCCGTGTCACACCAGGGAGCAAACGCACCGATAGACGCCCTTCGCTGCACTTGCTGTGGCCGGATCTGGGTGAGCGGGTCGGCGCGGCGCATGATTCGAAAGAACGAAGGCTGTCTCGCCTGCGGCGAGCGGGTCGAGCCGGTGGTGGTGGACAAGAACGGGGTGCGCCTGACCAAACAGGATCCGGTCGAGGATGGCCCAGGTGGGTGAACCGAGCGGCCTTCAGGCCATGTTGGACGGGTTCGCGGGCTCGCTCGAGCGGGCACTGCTTGCGGCGGACCAGGGCGACGCCGAGCGTGTGGCGCGGGACGCGCTGACCGCGGGTCTGCCGGCGAGCCTGATCGACGACCATGTGGTGAGGCCCGCAATGACGTCGGTCGGCAGCCGCTGGGCGCGCGGCGAGATCTCCGTGGCCGACGAACACCGGGCCACCGAGATCGTGGTGCGGCTGCTGAGCCTGCTCCGCGACATCCACCGGGTCGAGCAGGATCGGCTCGAGAGCTCGGTGCTTCTGTGCGCGCCCGAGGGAGAGAAGCACGTGGTGGGCCTGCTGATGGCCGCGGATCTGCTCGAGGACGCCGGCTACAACGTTCTGCTCGCCGGCGACGACGTGTCGGGGGATGCCCTCGGAGATTTGCTCGACCACCACCGGCCGGACCTGCTCGGCATCACGGCGACGATGCCCGAGACCGCGGCGAGTCTGCGGGCCAGCATTGCGGTTGCGCACGAGCGCGGCGTGACCGGGATTCTGCTGGGCGGGGCCAGCGCCGGGCGGGCGCTCGATCCGGCGCCCACGGTCAGGACGCTCGACGGTGTCGCCGCCGTGGTCAGTGCAGCCGACGGGCTGCTCCGGCGGGCCGCAGTCAATTAGGATCGCCCGTAATGTCGGCTCCGCTCGAAGGGCGCGTGGCGGCCGTCACCGGGGCGTCGTCGGGCATCGGTGAGGCCACGGCGCTCGCCTTGGCGCAAGCGGGCGCGGCCGTGGCCCTCGGCGCGCGCCGCGAGGAGCGCCTGGAGACCATCGCCCAGCGCATCGAGGGGCCCACGCTCGTGCGTGAGGTCGACGTCTCCGACGAGGAGCAGGCCCGAGCCTTCGTCCAGGGCGCCCACGACCAGTTCGGCCGCCTCGACATCCTCGTCAACAACGCCGGCGTGATGCTGCTCGGGCCGGTGGCCGGAGCCGACACCGAGGAGTGGCGGCGCATGGTCTCGGTCAACCTGCTCGGCATGCTCTTCTGCACCCATGCCGCTCTGCCGCTGATCGGCCAGGGCGGGGGAGGGGACATCGTCAACGTCTCCTCGGTGGCCGGCCGTCGCGCCGACGCCGGTGCGGCGGTCTACAACATGACCAAGTTCGGCGTTCACGCCTTCTCGGAGGCGCTGCGCCAGGAGGCGCTGCACGCGAACATCCGCGTGACCACGGTGGCGCCGGGCTTCGTCGAGACCGAGCTGCAGGGTCACAACCAGAACCCGGTCGTACAGGCCGGCCATGCGGAAGTCGCGGGAGCAGATCGGCGAGGTGCTCGCACGGGAGCGACATCGCGGCGGAGATCGTGAACGCTGTTAGTCGGCCTGCGCATGTGTGCGTGAACGAGATCGTGGTGCGGCCTACGCGCCAGGCTCGGTAGTTGCTGTCGGGCGGGCGCCCGCCCGTATCACCCGTCCGCAGAGCCCTCGCGCCTTCGGCGCTCGTTCGCTCGCCGCAAGCGGCTCGCTCTGACATGCTCTGCGGCCGGGCGTACGGGCGTGCGCCCGCCAACGCCGGATGCGTGGCGGCATACAAACGTCTGTGATAGCGTACGCGCCCATGTCCGCGAACGGTCACGCCTTCGGCCCGCGTATTCGCCCCCTCAGGGAGGGCATGGATCTCTCTTTGCGCGACTTGGCCGAGCGCTCCGGCGTCTCTGCGCCGATGCTGTCGCAGGTCGAGCGGGGGGAGACCAGTCCGACTCTGTCGGTGGCCGGGCGCATTGCCGGTGGCCTTGAGCTCAATCTCTCTCAGTTGCTGCGATTGGATGAGGGCGATGGCGTCAGCGTCGTTCGGGCTTCGGAGCGGCGGCGGGGCGGAGGGCGGCGTCACCGGTACGAGGTGCTCACTCCGCCGCTTCCGGGCCTGCGCGCCGAGGTGTCTCTGCATTCGCTCGCGCCGGGGGCTTCGACTGCCGGGCCCGGACGATCCGCCGATGCACGAGGCGGGTAGCCGCGAGACCGCGGTGGTCGAGAGCGGCGGGCTGCGCTTCGTGTGCGCGGGTGTGGCCCACGACCTGGCCGAGGGCGACGCCGTGACCTTCGACGCCGACATTCCCCATCACTTCGAGAACCCCGGCGACGGCCGAGGCGCGCTTCTATGCGGTTGTCGCTGCCGGACTGAGAAGGAGCTGACCTTGCCGCAGTCGTCTCTTCGACAAGATCTGGGACGCCCACGAGGTCGCGGAGGGGATCCTCTACGTCGACCTCCATCTCGTCCACGAGGTCACCTCGCCGCAGGCCTTCGAGTCGCTGCGGCTGGCCGGGCGCCCGGTGCGCCGGCCCGACCGCACGCTGGCCACGGCCGACCACAACGTCCCCACCGACGGGTCCACCGCCGCCGAGCCAGATCCTCGACCAGCTGTCGCGCGTCCAGGTCGAGACGCTCGAGCGCAACGCCGAGGAGTTCGAGGTGCCGATCTACTCGCTCGGCTCCGAGCGCCAGGGCATCGTGCACGTGATCGGCCCGGAGCTGGGGGTCACGCAGCCGGGCATGACGATCGTCTGCGGCGACTCCCACACCTCCACCCACGGCGCCTTCGGCGCGCTCGCCTTCGGCATCGGTACGAGCGAGGTCGAGCACGTCCTGGCCACCCAGACCCTCGCCCAGCGCAAGCCCAGGTCGATGCGCATCCTCTACTCGGGCGAGCTCGGCTTTGGCGTGACCGCCAAGGACCTGATCCTCGGCACGATCGGCCGGATCGGGGTGTCCGGCGGCGTGGGGCACGTGATCGAGTACGCCGGCCCGCCGATCGAGCGGCTCTCCATGGAGGGCCGCATGACCGTCTGCAACATGACGATCGAGGCCGGCGGCCGCGCCGGCATGATCGCGCCCGACGACACGACCTTCGAGTGGGTCGAGGGCCGCGAGGCCGCGCCCGACCCGCTGCCGCTCGACGCCTGGGGCCGGCTGCGCAGCGACGAGGGAGCCACGTTCGACAGCGAGGTGGAGATCGACGCCGGCGAGCTCTCGCCGCAGGTCACCTGGGGCACGACGCCGGGGATGGTGGTGGACGTGACCGGCTCGGTGCCGGAGCCGCGCGACGACTCCGAGGAGCGCGCGCTCGAGTACATGGCGCTCCAGACCGGGACGCCGATGCAGGAGATCGAGCTCGACCGCGTGTTCATCGGCTCCTGCACCAACTCGCGCATCGGCGACCTGCGCGAGGCCGCCGAGATGGTCGGCTGGGCACCGGGTTGCGGCGAGCATCGACGCGATGGTGGTGCCCGGCTCGCAGCAGGTCAAGCAGCAGGCCGAGGCCGAGGGGCTGGACGAGATCTTCCGCCAGGCCGGCTTCGACTGGCGCTCGGCGGGCTGCTCGATGTGCCTGGGCATGAACCCGGACATCGCGGCGCCCGGGGAGCGGGTCGCCTCGACCTCCAACCGCAACTTCGAGGGGCGACAGGGCCGCGGCGCCCGCTCGCACCTCGTGAGCCCGAAGATGGCCGCCGCGGCCGCCATCGAGGGACGCTTCGTGGACATCCGTGAGTGGGAGGCCTGATGGAGCCGGTCCGAGTGGTCGAGGGCGAGGTGGCGGTGCTCGACCGCGCCGACGTCGACACCGACCAGATCATCCCCAAGCAGTTCCTCAAGCGGGTGGAGCGCACCGGCTTCGGCGAGTTCCTCTTCTACGACTGGGCCAAGCAGCCGGGCTGGGAGCTGCCCGCACACCCGATCCTCGCCACCGGGCGCAACTTCGGCTGTGGCTCGTCGCGCGAGCACGCTCCGTGGGCGCTCGAGGACTACGGCTTCCGGGCGGTGGTGGCGCCGAGCTTCGCCGACATCTTCTACTCGAACTGCACCAAGATCGGGCTGCTGCCGGTGACGCTCGACGAGGCCGACGTGAAGGAGCTGATGGCCGCCGGCCACGCGCGCATCGACCTCGAGGAGCAGGAGATCTCGTTCGCCGGGCGCCAGGTGCCGTTCGAGATCGACGCCGAGATCGCCCGCCGGCTGCTGGAGGGCCTCGACGACATCGGGGTGACCCTCCAACAGCAGCACGAGATCGACCGCTACGAGGCCGAGCGCCAGCGGATCGGGCCGGTTCACCGACCGCGACCTCGCGCACGCCAGCGTCATGACCCGCGAGTGGGACGCGGCCACCTACCACCGGGTCTCGGAGCCACAGGTCGCGATGGCCCAGCAGGTCCTCGACAGGCTGGACCTCGAGGGCGACGAGACGGTGCTCGACGCCGGCTGCGGTTCGGGCCGCACGACGGCGATGCTCCTCGAGCGCCTTCCCCGCGGCCACGTGGTGGCGGTGGACCAGTCGCTGGCCATGGTGGAGCACGCCCGCGAGGCGCTTCCCGAACGCGCCACCGTCTTCCGGGCAGACCTCACGGAGCTCGTGCTCGACGAGCCCGTGGACGCGGTGTTCTCCAGCGCGGTTTTCCACTGGATCGCCGACCACGAGCGCCTCTTTGCCCGCCTGCACGCCGCGCTGCGGCCCGGCGGCCGGCTGGTCGCTCAGTGCGGGGGCGAGGGCAACGTCGCCCGCTTTCACGAGGCGGCAGCGGAGGTCTCGGGGCAGGAGCCATACGCCGAGCATCTGGACGGCTGGCGCGGGCCGTGGAACTTCGCGGGGCCGGACGAGACCGCGGAGCGCCTGGAGGCGGCCGGCTTCACCGAGGTCGAGACCTGGCTCCAGCCCTTCCCGGTGGCGCCGGACGATCCGGCGGACTATCTGCGCACGGTCTGCCTCGGCTATCACCTCGAGCAGCTGCCCGAGAGCCTGCGCGACGGCTTCGTGCACGCCGTGCTGGCGCGCTCGGGTGACGAGCTCGACTACGTCCGGCTGAACATCCAGGCCGTGGCGTGAGCGCTCGCATCGTCACCCTGCCCGGGGACGGGATCGGCCCCGAGATCATGGCCGCGGCCATCGCGAGTGCTGGACGCACTCGGCGAGTTCGAGTTCGACGAGCGGCTGATGGGCGGCGCCTCGATCGATGCCCACGGCACCGCGCTCACCGACGAGGTGCTGGACGCCTGCCGTGCCGCCGACGCCGTGCTGCTTGCCGCCGTGGGCGGACCGAAGTGGGACACCACCGACCCCGGCGCGCCGCGCCCCGAGCAGGGCCTCCTCGGCCTGCGCAAGGGGCTCGGCCTGTTCGCCAACCTGCGCCCGGTCCGCCCGAGTCCGGCGCTGCTCGACGCCAGCCCGCTCAAGCGCGAGCACATCGAGGGCACCGACCTGCTCGTGGTGCGCGAGCTCACCGGCGGCATCTACTTCGGCGACAGCGGGCTCGACGGCGACACCGCGCACGACACGTGCGTCTACAGCGTGGGTGAGATCGAGCGCATCACGCGCGTGGCGTTCCGGCTCGCGCGCACCAAGGTCACGAGCGTCGACAAGGCCAACGTCCTCGAGACCTCGCGTCTGTGGCGAAAGACCGTGGAACGCGTGGCGGCCGGCGAGGACGTGCCGCTGGACCACATGCTCGTCGACAACGCGGCGATGCAGCTCGTCTCGCGCCCGAGTGCGTTCGACGTGCTGCTCACCGAGAACCTGTTCGGCGACATCCTCAGCGACGAGGCCGCGATGCTCACCGGCTCGCTCGGCATGCTCCCGAGCGCTTCGATCGGCGACTCGGGGCCGGGCCTGTTCGAGCCCGTGCACGGGTCGGCGCCCGACATCGCCGGCACCGGCACCGCCAACCCGCTCGCGATGTTCGGCTCGGTGGCGCTGATGCTGCGGCACGGACTCGCTAGGGAGAACGAGGCGGCTGCCCTAGAATCCGCTGTCGATCGCGCGCTCGGGGATGGCCTCCGCACTCCGGACCTAGGCGGCGACGCCACCACAGAGGCCGCCACCAGGGCGGTCCTCACGAATCTCTAGGAGCAGTACGTGAACACCGCGGATCTCATTTGGCTGAACGGAGAGTTCGTCGCCTGGGAGGACGCGAAGGTACACGTACTCACCCACGGTCTTCACTACGGAACCGGCGTGTTCGAGGGTGAGCGCGCGTACGAGACCGAGCGCGGACCCGCGATCTTCCGCCACCAGGACCACCTGGACCGGCTCGAGAACTCGGCCAAGCTCTACTACATGGACCTGCCGTTCTCGAAGGCGGAGCTGCGCGAGGCCACCCACGAGCTGATCATTCGCAACGGCTTCAAGAGCTGCTACATCCGGCCGCTCGTCTACCGGGGATACGGCCCGATGGGGCTCAACCCGCTGGACAACCCGGTCGAGGCGATGATCGCGGTCTGGGAGTGGGGCGCCTACCTGGGCGAGGACGGCAAGCGCAAGGGCGTGCGCGGGCGCGTGTCGTCCTACCGGCGCATCTCTTCCGACTCGCTGATCCCGAGCTCGAAGGCCTCCGGGCAGTACCTGAACTCGGTGCTGGCCAAGATCGAGTCGCTCAAGTCCGGCTACGACGAGGCGATCCTGCTCGACGACAAGGGCAACGTCTGCGAGGGCACCGGCGAGAACATCTTCGTCATCAAGGACGGCGTGATTCACACGCCGCCGCAGACGGCGGCGATTCTCGACGGCATCAACCGCAAGTCCGCGATCCAGATCGCGCGCGACCTGGGCCACGAGGTCGTGGAGCGCGACATCGCGCGGGCCGAGGTCACGCTTGCCGACGAGGTCTTCCTGACCGGCACCGCCGCGGAGCTCACGCCCCTGCGCGAGATCGACGACATCGCGATCGGCGACGGCACGCCCGGGCCGATCACCCGCGAGGTCCAGGGCGTCTTCGAGGACGCGCTGTGCGGGCGTGAGCCTCGCTACGCGGACTGGCTCGATCTCGTGCCGGTCCCATCGCAGGCGTGACGCCAAGCACCGATCCACGTCACCGTCTACGACACCACCCTGCGCGACGGCATGCAGGGTGAGGGGATGTCGCTGTCCGCGGAGGAGAAGGTACGGGTGGCGCACGCGCTCGACGACCTGGGCGTGCACCTGATCGAGGCCGGCTTCCCGGCGTCCAACCCGAAGGAGGAGGCGCTCTTCGACCTGCTCTCGCGCGAGAGCTTCGAGAACGCCGACATCGTCGCCTTCGGCATGACCCGGCGGCGCGACGCCGCGGCGGAGGACGACCCCGCGCTGCGTCTGCTCGCCGACAGCTTCGCCCCGGTTTGCACGCTCGTGGGCAAGACGTGGTCGCTGCACCTCGAGAAGGTCACGCAGGTCGAGCCCGAGGAGAACCTCGGCATGATCGCCGACTCCGTGGGCTTCCTGGTGGCCGCGGGCAAGCGCGTGATCTACGACGCCGAGCACTTCTTCGACGCCTTCCGCGACGACCCCGAGTACGCGCTGCGCTGCCTTCGGGCCGCCGCCGAGGCCGGCGCGGAGAACGTGACCCTGTGCGACACGAACGGCTCGTCGCTGCCGGCGGAGGTGGCCGCGGCCACCGCGCGGGTGGTGGCCGAGCTGGGCGACACTGTCGAGGTCGGCATCCACACCCACGACGACGCCGGCTGCGGCGTGGCCAACACGCTCGTGGCGGTCGAGGCCGGGGCCCGGCTCGTCCAGGGCACGATGAACGGCTACGGCGAGCGCTGCGGCAACGCCAACCTGATCTCGATCCTGCCGGCGCTCGAGCTGAAGCTGGGCTTCGATGCGATCGGGCGCGACCGCCTGCAGCGACTCACCGAGACGGCGCATCTGGTCGACGAGATCTGCAACGTCACCCCCAACCCCAACCAGCCCTACGTGGGCGCCAACGCGTTCGCTCACAAGGGCGGCATGCACGTGGCCGGGGTCAACCGGGACGCGCGCACGTTCGAGCACGTCGACCCGACTGAGGTGGGCGCCGACCGCCGCGTCCTGATCTCCGAGCTGTCGGGCAAGGGCACCGTCCAAGCCCGCAGCGACGTGGACGGCGAGACCGCCTCGCGCGTCGTCGATCGGGTCAAGGACCTCGAGAACCGCGGCTACCAGTTCGAGGCGGCCGACGGCTCGTTCGACCTGCTGATCCGCAAGGAGACCGGCGAGTACGAGCCGCTGTTCCGGCTCGAGTCGTGGCGGGCGATCGTCGAGAAGCGTGAGGACGGGCGGGTGGAGACCGAGGCCACGATCAAGATCTGGGTCGACGGCGAGCGCTACGTCCGGACGGCCGAGGGCAACGGCCCCGTCCACGCACTCGACAGGGCGCTCCGCTCGGCCATCGGCGAGCGCTACCCGCACCTGCGCGACATCGAGCTGGTCAACTTCAAGGTGCGCATCCTCGACGAGCGCAAGGGCACTGCCGCGGTCACCCGAGTGCTGCTCGACGCCAGTGACGGCCAGGACACCTGGGGCTCGATCGGCGTCTCCGAGAACATCATCGAGGCAAGCTGGGAGGCGCTCGTGGACTCGCTCGAGGCCGGGATGCTCCCGGGCCGGACCCGGAGCTCGAGGGCCCAGCCCGCAGTCACGTGAACGGATCGTGCGCAGCCGGCCGAGCCGGCTGCTTCGCTAAATGACCGACTTCATCCCGCTCGCCCGGCCCTTTGTGGGCGAGCGCGAGGAGGAGCTGCTCCTCGAGACGCTGCGATCGCGCCGGCTGGCGCTGGGCCCGCGACTGGGTGGGTTCGAGGCCGCCTTCGCGCGCCGGCTCGGGGTGGGCCACGTCTCGGCGGTGTCGAGCGGCACCGCGGGGCTTCACCTGGCCATCCGCGCCGCCGGGGTGGAGGCCGGCGACGACGTCGTCACCACCCCGTTCAGCTTCGTGGCCTCGGCCAACTGCCTCCTCTACGAGAACGCCCGGCCGGTCTTCTGCGACATCGACCCGCGCACGCTGAACATCGATCCCGAGGCCGCCGCTGCCGCCGTCACGGACCGCACCACCGGACTGCTGCCGGTGCACATCTTCGGCTACCCGGCCGACATGCCGGCCTTCGAGGCCCTGGCCGAGGATCGCGCTCTGTGGCTCGTCGAGGACACCTGTGAGGCGCTCGGCGCCCGACACGCGGACGGGACGGCGGTGGGCGCGCGCGGCAACCTCGCGGTCTTCGGCTTCTATCCCAACAAGCAGCTCACCACCGGCGAGGGAGGCATGGTGGTCTGCCCCGACGAGGCGGTGAAGACCCGCATCGATTCCGAACGTAACCAGGGCCGCGCGCCGGACATGGGCTGGCTCGATCACGACCGCCTGGGCTTCAACTACCGGCTGGACGACCTCTCCTGCGCGCTGGGGCTCGCACAGCTGGAGCGGCTGGACTCACTGCTGGCCGCGCGCGCCCGGGTGGCGTCGCTGTACAACGAGGCGCTCGCCGGGATCGAGGGACTAGCCCTGCCCTGCGACGACGAGGGCGGCGACGAGCGCAGCTGGTTCGTGTACGTCGTCCAGCTGCCGCCCGAGGCCGACCGCGACGAGACTGTCACCGCGCTGCGCGAGCGCGGCGTCGACTCCAAGCCCTACCTTCCGGCGATCCACCTGATGAGCTTCTACCGCGAGCGCTTCGGCCACCGCGAGGGCGAGTTCCCGGTGTGCGAGGACGTCGCCCGCCGCTCACTGGCCCTGCCCTTCTTTCCCGAGCTGAGCGACGGGCAGGTGGCGCAGGTGGTGGAGGCGCTGCGCGCGGTGCTCAGGCGCTAGGTCGCCGCTTCAGTCGAGCGGCTTCACCAGCGCCACGAACCCGGGGAGGCCCCTGGCCGGCGGCCGGTAGGCGACCTCGTCGAACCCCTCGCCCGCGTACAGGGCACGGGCGGGGTCGTTGGTGAGCGCGGTGTCGAGCGCCAGGCAGGGCAGTGAGCGGCGGCGGGCCTCGCGCTCGGCCTCGGCCAGCAGCGCCTGGGCGACGCCGCGGCGCCGGAAGCGCGAATCGGTGGCCAGGGCGTCGACGTAGAAGGCGGCAGCGGGCGGGCTCGGGGACGCCCGGCCGCCGACGAGATAGAGCCGCAGCGCGCCGGGCCAGCGCCAGGCCGGAGCGTGCCGGAGAGCCAGTCGCAGGAACGCGCGCGAGCGCTCGGCCGCCTCGTCGACCGGGAAGGCCGCCATCGCCCCGGCGACCTCGCCGCCCAACTCGGCGAACCACACGCGCTCAGCGCTGGCCGCGGTGCCCTCCGCTTCGAACGCCGATTCGAGCGTGCGCAGAGCGCGCTCGCGGCCACCTGCGAAACGGTCGTACATCTCCGCCGCGCTCAGGTGGAGGAGGCGAGCGGCTGTGGGCGCTTCGCCCGGCTGCGCCTGGCGTACGTCAGCCAAGGGCGTCGACCGTTAGCACGGCCTGGGATCCTATGGGGAGCACTAAGTGCCGCGCGGGGTCGCGCGTAGACTCCGCGCCGCATGAGCCGCTTTCGTGATCCACAGGATCCGCTGTTCCGGGAGCTCAACTCCTCGATCTCTTTCGACTACCGGCTCGCGCCCTATGACATCGAGCAGTCGTTGGCTCACGCCCGCATGCTTGCCCGCAGCGGGATCATCGCTGACGCCGACCTCGAGCAGATCGAGCGCGGCCTGGCCGCGGTGCGGGAGGAGATCGAGTCGGACGGCTTCGTCGTCCAGCCCGACGACGAGGACATCCACATGGCGATCGAGCGGCGGCTCACCGAGTTGGTCGGGCCGGCGGGCGGCAAGCTGCACACCGCTCGCTCGCGCAACGACCAGGTGGCCACGGACGTCGCGATGTTCGTGCGCGCGCACAGCCTCGATGCTCGCGAGCTGCTCCACGAGCTGATGGCCACGCTGGTCCGGATCGCCGAGGAGCACCTCGACTGGCCGCTGCCGGGCTACACCCACCTCCAGCGCGCCCAGCCGGTCTACCTCTCGCATCACCTGATGGCCTGGTTCTGGAAGTTCCGACGCGACCTGCAGCGCTTCAACTTCTGCATGACCGCCACGGACGACCTGCCGCTGGGGGCGGGCGCGCTGGCCGGGGTCAACTTCGACACCAGCCGCATGTACGTGGCCCAGGAGCTGGGCTTCGGCGGGATCGCGGAGAACTCTCTGGACGCGGTGTCCAACCGCGACTTCGTGCTCGACTACCTCGGCGCCGCCGCCACCTGCGCGACGCACCTGTCGCAGCTCGGCAGCGAGATCGTGCTCTGGTCGAGCCAGGAGTTCGGCTTCTGCGAGCTGTCCGACTCGTTCTCCTCGGGCTCCAGCCTGATGCCCCAGAAGAAGAACCCCGACGCGGCCGAGCTGCTGCGGGCCAAGGCGCCCCGGGTGGTGGGTCGCCTGACCGCGCTGCACGGGGTGCTCCACGGGCTGCCGCTCACCTACAACAAGGACCTCCAGGAGGACAAGGAGGGGCTGTTCGACGCCTCGGACACGGTCGAGCTGTGCCTGCGTGTGGCCAACGAGATGCTCGGGGAGATCCGCTTCGACCGCGAGCGCATGGCTGCCGCGGCCTCCGACGAGTCGATCGCCGCCACCGACGTCGCCGACCTGCTGGTGCGGGAGGGTGTGCCCTTCCGTGAGGCGCACGGGATCGTGGGCGGCATCGTCCGCGCCGCCGCCGAGAGCGACCGGCGGCTGTCCGAGCTGACCCGGGAGGAGCTGGCCGAGCTGGCGCCGCAGCTCGACGGGCGCTACTACGAGCTACTCGAGCAGGGCGCGTGGCTGGAATCGAAGGTGTCCGAGGGCGGCACTTCGCTCGCCCGGGTGCGCGACCAGCTGGCGCAGGCCCGCCACGTGCTGGCCGAGGGGCACGCGTGAGACTCGGCCGCGACTTCTTCGCCCGCTCGGTCCACGACGTGGCCCACGACCTGATCGGCTGCACGGTGCGCCACGGCCGCACGGCAGGGCGCATCGTGGAGACCGAGAGCTACCACATGGACGAGCCGGCCTGCCACGCCCACGTGGGGCTCACCGGCCGCACCCACACCCTGTTCGGGCCGCCCGGGGTGGCCTACGTCTACCTCTCCTACGGGATCCACTCGCTGCTTGAACGCGGTCTGCGAGGAGGAGGGTGTGGGGGCGGCGGTGCTGATCCGGGCCCTCGAGCCGCTCGACGGCCTCGACCTGATGCACGAGCGGCGCCGAGCGGGTAGTGCGGGCGAGCTCGCGTCGGGCCCCGGCAAGCTGACCCAGGCGCTGGGCGTGGGGCTCGACCTCAACGGGAGCTCGCTCGTGGACGGCCCGATCGAGGTGCTGCCGGCGGCTCTCGGGGCGACGCCTCCGCGGATCGTCCGCGGGGAGCGGATCGGGATCACCAAGGCGGCCGACCTTCCCTGGCGCTTCTGCGACGCCGACAGCCGGCACGTGTCGCGCCCGTGGCCGGCCGCGATGCGGCGGCGCGCGAGCGCCCGGCAGCCTAGGGCGGTGCGGCCCCGACACCGCCGCCCGTGCCGGTGCTCGGCGGGGCGGTGGGCGCGGGCGTGGGGGTCGGAGCGGGCGTGGGCGCCGGCGCGGGCTCGGGCGCCTGCTGTGGCGCGTCCGGCTCCGGGGTCGGCGGCGCCGCCGCTGGTGCCGGTGTCCGGCTCGGCCGGCGCTTCGTCGGTGGGCGCGGCCTGCTCTGCGTCGGCGGATCTGCGAGGGCGTGACCGGGGCCGAGGGGACCACTGCGGCCTCGTCGTCCTCGTCGGGCTTGTCCTTGGCCAGGTCGCGCTGCGGCGTCGATGGTGAGCCACGAGGTCATGAAGTCGTGGAAGATCTCCGCGGGGAAGGTGCCTCCGGCCACGGGCCCGCCCGCATGCTCGTACTCCATCGGCTGAAGCCGGTCGGCGTAGCCAACCCAGATCGCGACCGAGAGATCCTCGTTGCCGCCGGCGAACCAGGCGTCGCCGTAGTTCTCGGTTGTGCCGGTCTTGCCCCAGACGAACTCGTCGCCCACCGCGGCCGCCTTGCCGGTCCCGCTGGTGACCACGGTGGACAGCATGTCCTTGGCGAGCGACCCCACGGCGGCGGGGAACACGCGCTCGCGGCGAACCTCGTTGTTGTCGGTGAAGCCCTTGCCCTCGACCTTCGTGAAGGCCACCGGCCCGGTCTCGTTGGGCGCGAGTGAGCCGGACACCCGCACCCCCTCGTTGGCGATCGTGGAGTACGCGTAGGCCATCTCGAGCGGGGTCACGCCCTGCTCGAGCCCGCCGAGCAGCATGGCCGGGTTGGTCGACAGCTCGGTGCGGATACCCATCCGGTTGGCGAGCCGGGCCACCCGCTTGGGCTTGACCTCCATGCCCAGCTCGGCGAACACCGAGTTGTCGGAGGTGGCGGTCGCGGACCACAGCGAGGCGGAGCCCAGGTAGGAGTCCTCGTAGTTCGACACCTTGAACAGCTCGGGCCCCTTCTCGCCTCGGAAGGGCAGCTGCTTGGGCTGAGAGGCCCAGACGCTGTTGGGGTCGATCCCGTCGCTGAGGGCACGCAGGAGGATGAAGGGCTTGAAGGAGGAGCCGGGCTGGCGGTGGCCGTTGGTGGCGAGGTTGAAGGGCCGGGCGTTGAAGGCCGACCCGCCGACCATCGCCTTGACCTCGCCGGTCTTGTTCTCGATCGCCACCAGCGAGGCATCCGGCCCGACGCCGGCGAGCCGGCCGGCGACGGCCGACTCCGCCGCGGCCTGGATCTCGGGGTCGATGGTGGTCTTGATCTTCAGACCGCCGCCGAACACCCGGCCCGGCGCGGTAACGGTCCACCAGCTGCTGGGTCATCCAGCTCGTGAAGTAGGGCTGCTCGGACTCGGTGGTGGGCGGGTCGACCTCGTCCTCGTCGGGCACCGACTCGCGGATGCTCTCCTGGTACTCGGCCCGCGTGATCATGCCCTGCTCGTACATGCGCGACAGCACCAGGTTGCGCCGCGCGGTGGCGTTGCGCGGGTTCTCGACCGGGTCGTAGAGGCTGGGCGAGGCGATCAGCCCGGCCAGCATCGCGGCCTCGGCGGGGGTCACGTCCTGGGACTCGCGGGTGTTCGGGTCGGTCTCCTCCTCGCCGGTCACCGGCGGCGGCGCGTACTGGACCCCGGATGCGGCCTCGCTGGAGGCCAGCTCGTCGGGCTCGTCCCCGTCGCCGAAGTAGGTGCGCACCGCGGCCTCGATGCCGTAGGCGCCGTTGCCGAAGTAGACGGTGTTCAGGTACTGGGTGAGGATCTTCTCCTTCGACCACTGGCGCTCGAGGTGGTAGGCGAGCGCCGACTCGCGCAGCTTCTGGAACACCGAGCGGTCGCGCCTGCGCCGACGAGGGCGTTCTTCACGAACTGCTGGGTGATCGTCGATCCGCCCTGGACGGCGCTTCCGCTTGAGCGATGTCCTGGACGAGAGCGCGCGCTGATGCCGGCGTAGTCCACGCCCTCGTGCTCGTAGAAGCGCCGGTCCTCGATCGCGATCACGGCGTTCTTGATGTTCGGCGAGATCTCGCCCTCGTCGACCAGGATGCGGTTCTGGTTGCCGGTGAGCTTGGCGATCTGGCAGGCTGGCGTTGCCCGGCTGCCGTGCAGCCCGGGCCGTCCGCGTAGAGCCTGGAGTTCTCGGCCGCCCGGTACTCCGCCTGGTTCTCGAGCGAGGGCAGGTCGCTCGACACGGCCATCAGCATCCCGAACACCGTCGAGACCACCGCGAGCAGCGCCGAGCGCCGACGAAGAGGAAGGCCAGGCGCAGCTTCTTCAGCTTGGGCTTGCGCACGGGCGGCGTGGGCGGCGGCGGCAGGCGCGCCCGTCCCGTTCCCATTCGCGCTCGCGCCATTGCCCCCACGCACAGCGGCTGGATGAGTGATGGGCGTCGGCGGCTCCGGCATTGCTGTGAGCGCCCCGAGTGAGGGGTTCCCCGCATCCGTGCGGGAAGGGCGGCTAGGTCTAAGGCGCCCGCCCGCACGGCATCGTCACGGGCGCCAACCGAAGGGCGTGCAGTCTAGCATTGGCCCCATGACGGATTCCCCGGGCGAGACGCGCGACGCCCGCTTCCTCACCCGAAACGCCGTCGACGCCCTGCCTGCGGGGGAGCTCGAGCGCCAGCTCGGCCAGGGCCGCCCGCTGCGCGTCAAGCTCGGCGTGGACCCCACCACGCCGGACATCCACCTCGGCCACACCGTCGTGCTGCGCAAGCTGCGCGAGTTCCAGGACCTCGGCCACCAGGTGGTGCTGATCATCGGGCGACTACACCGCGCGCGTGGGCGATCCGAGCGGCCGCTCGTCGACCCGGCCGTTCGTGGACCCGGCCGAGATCGACCGCAACGCCGAGACCTACGAGGAGCAGGCGTTCCGGGTGCTCGACCGGGAGCGGACCGAGGTTCGTCGCAACGGCGAGTGGCTCGACATGCGCGATGGAGGAGCTGTTTCGGCTCGCTCGCACCTCGACCGTCGCTCAGCTGCTCGAGCGCGACGACTTCGCCAAGCGCTACGGGGCGCGGCGAGCCGATCTCGATCCTCGAGCTGCTCTACCCGCTGCTTCAGGGCTACGACTCGGTGGCGATCCGAGTCCGACGTCGAGCTCGGGGCCACCGACCAGAAGTTCAACATTCTCCTCGCGCGCGAGATCCAGAAGGCCTACGGCGTGGAGCCCCAGTCGATCCTCACCATGCCGATCCTGCCCGGCATCGACGGCGTGCAGAAGATGTCCAAGTCGCTCGGCAACTACGTGGGCGTGGACGAGCCCCCCGAGGAGATGTTCGGCAAGCTGATGCGGATCCCCGACGAGGTCGATGCCCGTCTACTACGACCTGCTGCTCGACGAGCCGCTCGACACCTCGCTCGCGCCGCGCGACGCCAAGCGGGCGCTTGCCTTCGCGCTCACCGAGCGCTACCACGGGGAGGAGGCCGCCCGGGCCGCCGAGGAGCGCTTCGACACCATCCACGTGCGTCACGAGCTGCCCGACGAGATCGAGGAGTTCGCCTTCGCAGCCGGACAACGGCCCGGTGCACCTGCCCGCCCTTCTGGCGGACGCCTTCGGGCTCTCGCGCTCGGAGGGGCGCCGCCTGCTGGCTCAGGGCGGCGTGAAGCTGGACGGCGAGCCGCTCGACGAGTCGCGGCTGGACCTGCCGGCCGAGGAGCTCGACGGCGTAGTGCTCCAGGTCGGACGGCGGCGCTTCAGGCGGCTGCGGCGGGCCTGAGGCAGCGGCTGAGACCGTTCAGGCCGGGAATCCGTTGGCTGCGCCACTGGCCGGTGCTACACTGCTCCGTCGCGCTCTGGTACGCGCGGTGGAGGCCCCACCCTTGAGGACGCAGCGGTCTTTGAAAACTCAGCAGTACGTGCGACCGAAAGGTCGCGTCCAGGTTTGAACCCTTCTCGACTCGGACGTCATCGCCACGCCGTGGGCAATGCTCGCGGCCGGCGCGAGGCGATCGGTCGCGAAGGGCCTGAAACAGAACCCGTCAAGTCCAGCTCACTCCGCGGTGTACGCGGAGAGGCTACGACGACTTGACAGCTCTCTTGATCTGACAGTGGAGCCGGCCGGCTCGGGGTTTCCCTCGATCCGTCCGGATTTGAAACCACGCCAGACTTTCACGGAGAGTTTGATCCTGGCTCAGGACGAACGCTGGCGGCGTGCTTAACACATGCAAGTGGAGCGACGAACCAGGCTTCGGCCTGGGGCAGAGCCGCGAACGGGTGAGTAACACGTGGGTAACCTGCCCCGATGACTCGGGACAACCCGGGGAAACCCGGGCTAATACCGGATGTGCTGCCCTCACATCAGTGAGAGGTAAGAAAGGAAGCTTCGGCCTCCGCATCGGGATGGGCCCGCGGCCCATTAGCTTGTTGGTGAGGTAACGGCTCACCAAGGCTGCGATGGGTAGCTGGTCTGAGAGGACGATCAGCCACACTGGGACTGAGACACGGCCCAGACTCCTACGGGAGGCAGCAGTGGGGAATCTTGCGCAATGCGCGAAAGCGTGACGCAGCAACGCCGCGTGGGGGAAGAAGGCCTTCGGGTTGTAAACCCCTTTCAGGAGGGACGAAGCCAGGGCGGTGAATAGCCGACCCTGGTGACGGTACCTCCAGAAGAAGCCCCGGCTAACTACGTGCCAGCAGCCGCGGTAATACGTAGGGGGCAAGCGTTGTCCGGAATTATTGGGCGTAAAGCGCGTGTAGGCGGTCCGGTAAGTCGGCTGTGAAAGTCCAGGGCTCAACCCTGGGATGCCGGTCGATACTGTCGGACTAGAGTTCGGAAGAGGCGAGTGGAATTCCCGGTGTAGCGGTGAAATGCGCAGATATCGGGAGGAACACCAATGGCGAAGGCAGCTCGCTGGGACGTTACTGACGCTGAGACGCGAAAGCGTGGGGAGCAAACAGGATTAGATACCCTGGTAGTCCACGCCGTAAACGATGGGCACTAGGTGTGGGAGGTGTCGACTCCTCCCGTGCCGCAGCTAACGCATTAAGTGCCCCGCCTGGGGAGTACGGCCGCAAGGCTAAAACTCAAAGGAATTGACGGGGACCCGCACAAGCAGCGGAGCATGTGGTTTAATTCGACGAAACGCGAAGAACCTTACCTGGGTTTGACATGTTCCTGACCGCCGTGGAAACACGGCTTCCCTTACGGGCAGGATCACAGGTGGTGCATGGCTGTCGTCAGCTCGTGTCGTGAGATGTTGGGTTAAGTCCCGCAACGAGCGCAACCCCTGTCGCATGTTGCCAGCATTTAGTTGGGGACTCATGCGAGACTGCCGGTGACAAACCGGAGGAAGGTGGGGATGACGTCAAGTCCTCATGCCCCTTATGTCCAGGGCTACACACGTGCTACATTGGCCGGTACAGAGGGCTGCGATACCGCGAGGTGGAGCGAATCCCAAAAAGCCGGTCTTGGTTCGGATTGGAGGCTGAAACTCGCCTCCATGAAGGTGGAGTTGCTAGTAATCCCGGATCAGCAACGCCGGGGTGAATACGTTCCCGGGTCTTGTACACACCGCCCGTCACACCACGAAAGCGGGCAACACCCGAAGCCGGTGACCCAACCCTTTGGGAGGGAGCCGTCGAAGGTGGGGCTCGTGATTGGGGTGAAGTCGTAACAAGGTAGCCGTACCGGAAGGTGCGGCTGGATCACCTCCTTTCTAGGGAGCTCTCCAAGGCAGAGCCGGCCGCGCAGTCCTCATGGCCGTGCGCGGCGCATCTAGAACGTCGACCAAACCTGGTCGAGCTCGGTGTCCTCGGACGCCGGCTCGCGTACTGCTGAGTTTTGAGAGACCAGCCGGGGAGTCCCCCCGGTTGCACCCTCGCCGGACCTTGAAAACTGCATAGTTGGCCAAACAACGGAAGATCACCGTTGTAACCGACGCGCGATCGCTTCGGCGATCGCGGCCGGCTATCAACGATCACCGTCAAGATAGTAAGGGCACATGGTGGATGCCTTGGCACTCAGGAGTCGAAGAAGGGCGTGGACGGCTGCGATAAGCCGCGGTGAGCTGCTGAACAGGCTTTGACCCGCGGATACCCGAATGGGGAAACCCGGCACCGGTAATGCGGTGTCATCGCTGCGCTGAATACATAGGCGCAGCGAAGGCAAGCGAGGGAACTGAAACATCTCAGTACCTCGAGGAAAGGAAATCAACCGAGACTCCCCGAGTAGTGGCGAGCGAAAGCGGGATCAGCCTAAACCGGCTACGTGCAAGCGTGCAGGCGTTGCGTAGCCGGGGTTGTAGGACGGGCCTCCGAGGGCTGCATCTCTCGGCGGGAGTCACAAAATCATCTGCTAGCCGAAGATCCGTGGAACACGGGCGCCACAGCGGGTAACAGCCCCGTAGGCGAAAGCGGATGGTCTCCCGAGCCCGTTCCTGAGTAGGACCGCACCCGTGAAACGCGGTCCGAATCCGGGGGGACCACCCTCCAAGGCTAAGTACTCCCTGGTGACCGATAGCGGACTAGTACCGTGAGGGAAAGGTGAAAAGTACCCCTGAAGGGGAGTGAAATAGTACCTGAAACCGTGTGCCTACAAGCGGTCGGAGCATCCTTCGGGATGTGACGGCGTGCTTTTTGCATAACGAGCCGGCGAGTTACTCGTCCCTGGCAAGGTTAAGCGATGAGCGGAGCCGCAGCGAAAGCGAGTCCGAATAGGGCGATTTAGTCAGAGGCGGTAGACCCGAAACCGGGCGAGCTACCCATGGGCAGGCTGAAGCGGGGGTAAGACCCCGTGGAGGGCCGAACCGACCTAGGTTGAAAACTGGGCGGATGACCTGTGGGTCGGAGTGAAAGGCTAATCAAGCCCGGAGATATCTGGTTCTCTCCGAAATATATTTAGGTATAGCCTCCGGCGATACCTTGCGGCCGTAGAGCACTGCTTGGACTAGGGGCCCTACCAGGTTACCGACTTCAGGCAAACTCCGAAGACCGTTAGGCGTACCCGGGGAGTCAGCTTGTGGGGGATAAACTTCATAGGCAAGAGGGGAACAACCCAGACCGCCAGCTAAGGTCCCTAAGTGTTAGCTAAGTGGGAAACGATGTCCGAGTGCCGAGACAACCAGGAGGTTGGCTTAGAGGCAGCCACCCTTGAAAGAGTGCGTAACAGCTCACTGGTCAAGTGTTCGGGCGCGGAAAATGTAACGGGGCTCAAGCTAACCACCGAAGCTACGGGTGTGCGCGATCCTTCGGGATCGCGTACGCGGTAGGAGAGCGTTCTGAGGCTTGCGAAGCGGCGGGGGAACCCAGCCGTGGAGGCTTCAGAAGTGAGAATGCCGGCGTGAGTAACGAAAGAGGGGTGAGAATCCCCTCCACCGATTGTCCAAGGTTTCCTGAGCAACGTTCTTCGGCTCAGGGTCAGTCGGGACCTAAGGCGAGGCCGAAAGGCGTAGTCGATGGCCAACGGGTTGATATTCCCGTACCGCGTCTGTCCGCTATCACCGATGGGGGGACGAGGAAGGCTAAGGGAACCCCGCCGACGGTTGAGCGGGGGTAAGCATGTAGCCAGGGCTCCTAGGCAAATCCGGGAGCTCGTTACGGCGAGGTGCGATGCCAGCTGGCCGGAAGGCCGGCGAGTCCCTGACGCCATACCTCCGAGAAAAGCCTCTAGGGAGGACAGTTCGTGCCCGTACCAAAACCGACACAGGTGGACAAGTAGAGAATACTAAGGTGATCGAGATAACCCTCGTTAAGGAACTCGGCAAAATGGCCCCGTAACTTCGGGAGAAGGGGCGCCCCGGTAGGGTGAAGGTCTTCGCGACCGGAGCCCGAGGGGGCCGCAGTGAATTGGCCCAACCGACTGTTTACCAAAAACACAGGTCTCTGCTAAGTCGCAAGACGACGTATAGGGGCTGACGCCTGCCCGGTGCCGGAAGGTTACGTGGAGGGGTTAGCTGTCTTCGGACGGCGAAGCTCTGAAACTAAGCCCCGGTAAACGGCGGCGGTAACTATAACCGTCCTAAGGTAGCGAAATTCCTTGTCGGGTAAGTTCCGACCTGCACGAATGGCGTAACGAGTTGGGCGCTGTCTCAACGATGGGCTCGGTGAAATCGCAGTCTCGGTGAAGATGCCGAGTACCCGCGGCAAGACGGAAAGACCCCGTGAACCTTTACTACAGCTTGATATTGGAGTCTGAGGCACCTCGCTCAGGATAGGTGGGAGGCTGTGAAGCCAGGACTGCGGTCCTGGTGGAGCCACCCTTGAGATACCACCCTTGGTGTCTTGGGCTTCTAACACCGCGCCGTGAATCCGGGCGGTGAACAGTGTCAGGTGGGTAGTTTGACTGGGGCGGTCGCCTCCCAAAATGTAACGGAGGCGCGCAAAGGTTCCCTCAGCACGGTTGGAAATCGTGCGTAGAGTGCAAAGGCAATAAGGGAGCTTGACTGCGAGACAGACATGTCGAGCAGGTGCGAAAGCAGGCCTTAGTGATCCGGCGGTAGCAAGTGGAAGCGCCGTCGCTCAACGGATAAAAGGTACTCCGGGGATAACAGGCTTATCGGGCCCAAGAGTCCACATCGACGGCCCGGTTTGGCACCTCGATGTCGGCTCGTCGCATCCTGGGGCTGTAGTCGGTCCCAAGGGTTGGGCTGTTCGCCCATTAAAGCGGTACGCGAGCTGGGTTCAGAACGTCGTGAGACAGTTCGGTCCCTATCTGCCGTGGGCGTTGGAGAGTTGAGGGGAGTCGTCCCTAGTACGAGAGGACCGGGATGAACGCACCTCTGGTGTACCAGTTGTCCTGCCAAGGGCACTGCTGGTTAGCTACGTGCGGATCGGATAACCGCTGAAGGCATCTAAGCGGGAAGCCGACCTCGAGATGAGCTCTCCCATCCCCTTGAGGGAGTAAGACCCCTGGAAGACCACCAGGTGATAGGCCGGATGTGTAAGCGCAGCAATGCGCTCAGCAGACCGGTACTAATGGTTCGAGGGCTTGACGGATATTTTTGATCTTCCGTGGCCTGCCGGTTCGCCGGCAGGCGGCCATCGGTGCAGTTTTCAAGCTTCGGCGAGGGCGGGGTCCACGTGGCCTTGTCTCGCCAATTTTCGGTGGTGATAGCGAGGGGGCCACACCTCTTCCCATTCCGAACAGAGCAGTTAAGCCCCTCAGCGCCGATGGTACTTGGGCCTCGCGGCCCTGGGAGAGTAGGTCGCCGCCGATTTATCTTCATGGGCCGCCCCTCGGGGCGGCCCGACGCATTTCAGGGCGCCGTCAGACTTCCGTAGACTGGCGCGCCGCATCTCCACTCAGGAACCCGTAACTGCGCCGCGGCTCGTGCCCGGCTTCGTGCCCGAGAACGACCTCGAGGACGCGCTCGCGCAGGATCCGGTGATGCTCGAGGGCTGGGCCTGGGGAGCACCTCGGCGGGGGCACCCGGAGGGCTCGGTGGGCAGGCATGTCGCGGATCTGCTCGCCACGATCGAGAGCTGGGGGGAACCCGACCCGCGTCGCGAGGACCTGCGCCTCATCTCGCTCGTTCACGATTCGCTGAAGTTCGCGGTCAGTCCGTGGCTGTTGCGCATCGGGGAGAACCATCACGCGATGCGGGCGCGGCGTTTCGCCGAGCACTACACGAGCGACGAGCGCCTGCTCTGCGCGATCGAGCTCCATGACCGGCCCTACCACCTGTGGCGCTCACAGCGCTGGGCCCCGGGCCATCGGCGTGGTCGCACGAGCTGGCTCCCGGGCGGCCGGCGACGGGGAATAGTTGAGCTCGCCCGCCGCCTGCCCGACCTGGACCTCTTCGTGCGCTTCGTTGAGCTCGACGGGTCTACGGAAGGCAAGAATCCAGAGCCGATCCGCTGGTTTCGTGACGAGGTCGCGGCCGCGAACTGACTCACGCGGCCCGGCTTTCTAGACTGCCCGTGGGCATGTACGTGGCTCCGCTCGCCATCTCAACGCTCGCCCTGATCCTGATCATCCTCGGCGTCGTGTTCGCGATCGCCCTGCTGCTCGGGTTCGCCGGCGCACGCGTCAGCGCGACCGGCGGCTCGCCGGCGTCTTCGACCGCGACGTCGCCGAAGCGGACTCCGCCCTGCAGCAGGCCGCCGCGCTCGACCGCGGCTGGAACCGCGAGGCCATGATGGGCACCGCCCGCGACGCACTGGCCACAGGAGCGACCCGGTTGGAGCTACAACGATCTCCACCTCGTGCTCGTGGACGACAGGCCCGGGATCGAGGAGGATCGCGCACAGTTCGTAGCCGTCGCCGAGGACGGCAAGGAGGCCCGGGTGGTGCTCGCCCGCGACGGCGACCTCTGGCGCGCCGAGTCGGTCGACTGACGCGCGCGGCGTGCCGGCGCGGGCCGGAGTGACGGCGCTCAGACCGCCAGGCAGAGCTGCTCGGGCGCCACCGGCGCGCCCTTGCGCACGCGCCGTCCACGGCCTCGGGCCGGCTCGAGCACCGCGTGACGGCGATCGCCCCGGCAGGGGTCGGACTGTGCCGCGTGGGCGGGACGGTGAGCCGGCGGCGAGCCGATCGACGTGGCGTGCCGGCGCGCCGCCGCGGGGGTCACGGCCGGCACTGTGCCGGCCGCCCCGCCCGCGACGCCTACGCGGACCGCGGCACGGCCGGCGAGGGGGTCGCCGGCGCCTCCCAGCCGCGGAGAGTGGCCAGGAGCGTCGGCGGGGGCGCCCGGGGCGCCCGGCGTGGGGGACACGCCCAGGCGGTATTCGCCCAGCGTCGAAAACTCGACAACCAGGTCGAGCGCCGTGCCGATCTGCTCTCTGAACCGTGGGAACATGCGTTCGGGAAGGTACGGCGGGGCTCGGACGGAAGCCGGGATTTGCTGCAACTTTCCTTGCACCGCATCGCGGCGCGCAGGCCCGGCCGCACGGCAGGGGTCACCGGTAGGCTGGCCCGCATGCCGGAGGAGTTTCGCCACCGCCTGCGCGTGCGCTTCGACGAGTGCGACCCGCAGGGCGTGGTCTTCTACGCGAACTACCTCGTCTACTTCGACGTCGGCATGACCGAGCTGTGGCGGACCGCCTTCGGTTCCTATGCCGGGCTGATCGAGAGCGGCATCGACGCGATGGTGGCCGAGGTGTCCGTGCGCTATCGCGGCTCGGCCCGGTTCGACGACGAGATCGACCTGGTGGCGACGGTCACGAGCATCGGCACCACCTCGAGCGTGACGGCGATGAACGTCGAGCGGGTGGCCGACGGAGAGCTGCTGGTCGAGGGCGAGCTGCGCCACGTCTTCGTCGACGTGGCGAGCCACGAGAAGACCGAGATCCCCGCCCACGTGCGCGAGGGGCTCGCCCGCTTTGCGCAGCCCGGCCCCGAGGCGGAGCGGGTCGCCTCGTGATCCACCTCAGGATCGTCGCGCCCGAGGACGTCGCCCATCACGCGCTCGAACTTGCTCTGCTCCTCGCCCTCGGTGCTCAACGTCGTGCACCTCCACGCCGCCGCTCACAAGCCTCGCGGGTGACGTGATTCTCTGCGACGTCGCCAAGGAGGACGCGAGCGTGATCCTCGCCGACCTCAAGGAGCTCGACATCCCAAGGGTCGGCTCGATCGCCATCGAGCACGTGGACACCACGATCTCCGACGCCGCGGTGGCCGCGGAGCGGGCCGCGGCCGGGCTGCCCGCGGACGCGGTCGTGTGGGAGGAGGTCCAGCAGCGCACGAGCGAGGACACAGAGCTGTCGATCAGCTTCGTCACGTTCATGGTGCTGGCCATGCAGATCGCCGCGGTCGGCATCCTCTTCGACCAGCCGATCCTCATCGTGGGAGCGATGGTCGTGGGCCCGGAGTTCGGCCCGCTTGCGGGCCTCTCGGTTGCGCTCGTGCACCGGCAGCCGGAGCTGGCTCGTCGCTCGCTGGCCGCACTCGCGGTGGGCTTCCCGATCGGCATCGCGGTGACCCTCCTCACCGTCGCGCTGTTTCGCTGGACCGGGCTGATGGACGACTTCGAGGTGACCGACGACGTCCTCACCGGCTTCATCTCGAATCCCGACTTCTTCTCGTTCTTCGTCGCCTACGTGGCCGGTACTGCGGGCATGCTGTCGCTCACCAGCGCGAAATCGGGCGCGCTGATCGGGGTGCTGATCTCGGTGACCACGATCCCTGCGGCCGCCAACATCGCCGTCGGCATCGCCTACAACGACTGGAGCGAGGCGGGCGGCGCCGCCGCGCAGCTGGCCATCAACCTGATCTCGATCGTCTTGGCAGGCGTGATCACCCTGTTCATTCAGCGCCGCTTCTACGTCGATGCGCCGGCGAAAGCACCTCATGGACCCCGCGCGTACGGCAGGCGGGCTGCCGCTGGGGCGCAGCACCCATCCCAGGCGCGAGCGCTCCGGCTGGGACGAGCTCCAGAAGCGCTAGGGGCGCGCTAGAGAGAGGCCCAGATGTCGATCTTCGTGCGCACGCGGCCGATCACCTCGTCGGTGAACTCGCTGGTGCTCGCGTGCCCACCGAGGTCCGGCGTTCGGACTCCGGTGGCCGTGGCCTCGAGCACGGACTCGTAGATCGCCCGCGAGGCCGTTTCGGCGCCGTCGTAGCCGACCGTCGAGGCGTAGTGGAGCACCGCCGCCGCGGCCAGGATCATCGCCATCGGGTTGGCGATGTTCTTGCCGAGCAGGGCGGGCGCGGTCCCGTGCGGCGCCTCGGCCATCACCACGGCGGGCTCGAAGTCGTCGTCGAAGGCCACGAGCACCGACTCGGCCCCCGCAATCGAGCCGAACATCGGCAGGACGAGGTCTGACAGGCAGTCGCCGTCCCGGTTGAGAGCCGGGATCACGAGCGGGGCGTCGGCCGCGCCCGAGATCAGGCCGGCATAGGTGGCGTCGATCAGCACCGGGCTGTAGGGCACGTCCGGATGGCGCTCCGAGGCGGCGTCCATCTCCTCCTTCAACATCCCTTCGTACACCGGGCTCACGGTCCACTTCGGCCCGCCGTAGACCCGCCCGTGGATGCGGGCCGCCGTGCGAAAGCTGTACTCGGCCACCGCGCGCGAGACGCTGCGGGTGATGCGCTCGGTCCGGTACGCCACCTCGTCGCCGTCCTCCTCGGCCCGCCACTGCTCCGCGCCATAGGCGTCGCCGACCGCCATCCGCACGACGGCGATCGGATAGTGGACGCCGGCCACCGGGGTCACGCCCGGGATGCGCCGGCCGGTGCGGATGATCACCTTCCCGTCGATCGCCTCGCGCAGCAGCCGGTTGGGACTGCCCACGTCGTCGGCGCCCTCGGGCGTGACCGTCGCGGCCTTCAGGCCGAACCGGGCCTCGCGCATCGCCCCCGCGGCCGCGGTGACGACGTCGTTGGAGGTCTTGCGCCGGTTGGCCAGCGACAGGTCGTAGTGCTCGAGCTCGACCGGCACCTTCGTGACCGACGGCTCCAGCACGCGCAGGGCCTGCTCCAGCAGCTCCTGCCCGGTCTCGTCTCCCTCGAGCACGATAATCCGGAGGTCCTCTGCCATGGCCGAGCAATCTACCGAGGGATGCAGCTGGTGCGGCACCGCGGTCGAGCGCGAGGACGGCTGGCGCGTCGAGGAGGTGCCCGGCGCCCGCCGCGCCACCTTCTGCCGGCTTGAGCACGTCGTGCCCTGGTCGCTCCAGGGGCCGCACTGGGAGCCGGGCGAGCTGAGCGAGCCGGCAGGCTTGACCGACTCGATCGAGCAGTGCGCCCACTGCGGCGAGCCGCTGGGGGAGGTTCGCGTGCTGGCCGTGCGCCATCGCGGCGAGCACCGGATACCGGACGGCTTCTGCTCCGTCGAGCACCTCGCCGACTGGGCCAAGGCCGGCGGGCGCTGGCAGTGAGGGTCGTTGCGCGCTCCGCTCGGTCGTGCGCAGCAGGGTCGGCGTGGTCCGCTAGGCAAGAAGGGGATGGATTCTGGGGGTTCCGGAAGTTAGGTGCTCCATAGGGTCACTTTCTTCCGGGACCCCCCAACCCCAACCCCTTTACCGCTCTCCGGACCACCACGGTCGACCGCGCAGGCCGGAGCGCAGCGTAAACCCGCTCAGCCCTCGCGCGGGCCGAGCCCGAGGTCGTCCGCCCGACCCTCCAGCGCCCCGATCACGAACGCCACGTGCTCGTCGAAGTCAACTCCGAGCTCCTCGGCTCCCTCGCGCACCTCGTCACGGTTGACCCCGGCAGCGAAGCTCGGCTGCTTGAGCTTCTTCTTGACCGATTTCGGCGTCATCCCGTGCACGCCGTCGGGCCGCACGTAGGCGCAGGCCGCGATGAAGCCCGACAGCTCGTCCACGGCGTACAGCGTCTTGGCCATCCGTGTCTCGCGCGGCACGCCGAGGAAGCTCGCATGCCCGGCCACCGCCTCGATCAGCTCGGGCGGGTAGCCGCGCTCCTCGAACAGCTCGAGCGCCTTGCGGGGGTGTCCGTTGGACAGGTCGGGGTAGCGCTCGTAATCGAGGTCGTGGAGCAGGCCGGTGGCGCCCCACAGCTCCTCGTCCTCGCCCCATTCCCGGGCGTACGCGCGCATCGCGGTCTCGACGCCGAGCATGTGCTTGCGCAGCGAATCGGACTCCGTCCACTCGCGAACGAGGTTCCAGGCTTCTTCACGTGTGGGCTGGGCCATGAGCAAGGGCAGGGTATCCAGCGGCCATCCCGAACCTCCAGCCAGATGCCCTTCGATACCCTTGCGCGTCCGCTCGCCGGCGTGATCGCCGCCAGGCGCTCTGGTGGCCTACGGTCTGCGAGCCCCTTTCCCCGGACGGATCCCCGCATGCAGAAGTTCATCATCGAGGGCGGCGCTCCCCTTTCCGGGACCCTTGCCCCCGCTGGAAACAAGAATGCCGCGCTGCCGGTGCTCGCCGCGTCGCTGTTGACGCGCGAGGAGGTCGTGCTGCGCAACATCCCGCACATCCGCGATGTGGAGGCGATGCTGGAACTGCTGCGGCGCCTCGACGTGAAGGCTGAGTGGCGCGACGAGAACGTGGTGGCCCTGCAGGCGGACGCCGTCTCCCACACCGATGTCGACCGCGAGTGGGCCGAGCGCATTCGCGCCTCGTTCCTGCTTGCCGGCCCGCTGCTCGCCCGCTTCGGCCGGGCCGACATGCCGCCGCCGGGCGGCGACGTGATCGGGCGACGCCGGCTCGACCCGCATCTCGACGCCTTCCGCGCCCTCGGCGCCGAGGTGGACGCGGACCGCTCCTACTTCCACCTGCAGGCCCCCGACGGCCTGCACGCCTGCGACTTCTTCATGGACGAGCCGTCGGTGATGGCCACCGAGAACGCCCTGATGGCGGCGGCGCTCACGCCCGGCTCCACGGTGATCCACAACGCCGCCTCGGAGCCCCACGTTCAGGATCTTGCGCGGCTGCTGATGCAGATGGGCGCGCGCATCGAGGGCATCGGTTCCAACCTGATGATCGTTCACGGCCAGGAGGAGCTGGGCGGGGCGGATCACACGATCGGCCCCGACCACATCGAGATCGGCTCGTTCATCGCGCTCGCCGCCTGCACGGGCGGAGAGCTGCGCATCAAGGGCTGCCTGCCCGACGATCTGCGCATGACCAAGCTTGCCTTCGAGCGGCTCGGCTGCCAAATCCAGTACGACGGCAACGACGTGCTGGTCCCGGCCGGCCAGCGCCTGCGCATCCGGTCGGACGAGGGCGACGCGGTGTCCAAGATCGAGGACGGGCCCTGGCCCGCCTTCCCGGCCGACCTCACGAGCATCGCGCTCGCGATGGCCACCCAGGCCGAGGGCCTGGTCCTGATCCACGAGAAGATGTTCGAGAACCGCTTGTTCTTCGTCGACAAGCTCGTCTCGATGGGCGCTCGGGTGATCGTCTGCGACCCGCACCGCGCGGTCGTAAGCGGCCCGAGCCGGCTTCACGGTGAGCGCCTCTCCAGCCCGGACATTCGCGCGGGCATGGCCCTGCTCATCGCCGCGCTGTGCGCCGACGGCACCTCGGAGATCGCGAACATTCGCGAGATCGACCGCGGCTACGAGCGCATCGACGAGCGCCTGCGGGCGCTCGGCGCGCGGATCGAGCGCGTGGCTTCCGAGCGCGTGCCGGCCTAGGCCGGCGGGGGAGCCGCGGTGACCCACCCGATCCCACCGGGCACGCGCGACGTGCTGCCCGAAGAGATGCGGGAGTTGCGCGCGATCACCGACCGCATGCGTGAGACCTTCGAGGGCGCCGGCTACGGCGAGATCCACACGCCCGCGCTCGAGTACGAGGAGGTCCTGCGCCGTGGCGACGCCAGCGCCGCCGGCGCCCGCTACCGCACCTTCGACGAGCAGGGCGACGTTCTCGCCCTGCGCTCGGACATGACGATTCCGATCGCCCGGGTGGTGGCCACTCGCTACGGCGGCGTCGAGCCGCCGCTGCGGTTCAGCTATTTCGCGCGGGCCTGGCGAGCGAGCGAGCGCGGGGTGGGGGAGCCGCGGGAGTTCCTGCAGGGAGGCCTCGAGCTGATCGGCGTGGCGGGCCCCGAGGGGGAGGCGGAGGTCGTGGCGCTGACGCTGGAGGCGCTCGACCGCGCCGGGCTGCGCCGGCACCGGCTGGGCATCGGCGACGGCGCTCTCTACCGGCGCCTGCTGCAGGCCCTCGACGTGCCCGCGGAGCAGCACCAGCCGCTGCTCGAGACGCTGTCGCGGCGCGATCTCGTGGGCCTGGAGATGGCGCTGACCGGGCTCGACCTTTCCGACGCGGAGCGTGAGCTGCTCGTGCGGCTGCCCGAGCTGCGCGGCGGGCGTGAGGTGCTCGATCGCGCCGACGGTCACGTCGCCGACGCCGTGGGTGGCCTGCGTTCCCTGTACGAGCTCCTCGAGGCCCGCGGGGTGGCCGACCGGGTGATCTTCGACCTCGGCCTCGTTCGTGAGCTGGGCTACTACACCGGCGCCGTCTTCGAGGTCTACGACCCGGCGGTGGGCTTCGCCCTGGGCGGCGGCGGGCGCTATGACGACCTGATCGGGCGCTTCGGCCGCGAGCTGCCCGCCTGCGGGGTTGCCCTCGACGTCCAGCGCGTCCACCTCGCCCAGGCCGCGGAGGAGGCGCTCGGATGAGCCGCGACGAGCGGCTGACGATCGCGGTGCCGCGCGGCGCTCTGTTCGAAGGAACGCTCGATCTCCTCGACGGGCTGGGCGTGGACACCTCTGAGGTGCGCTCGAATGACCGCAAGCTGCTGTTCGCCGACGCCGGCATCGTGACGATGCGCCCGAGCGACGTCCCCACCTACGTCGAGCACGGCTCCGCCGACATCGGCATCACCGGCAAGGACGTGCTGCTCGAGCAGTCCCAGCGCAAGGTCTACGAGTTGCTCGACCTCGGCTACGGCCGCTGCACGATGGTGGTGGCCGCACGCGAGGGCGGCGACCCGATCGGCGACGCCCTGAGGCGCCTGGGCCGGGTGCGAGTCGCGACGAAGTACCCGCGCGTGGCCGCCCGGCACTTCGCCGACACCGGGCGCCAGGCGGAGATCGTGGAGGTCAAGGGGTCGGTGGAATTGGCGCCGCTGACCGGGCTGGTGGACGGCATCGTCGACCTGACGGCGACCGGCGCGACGCTGCGCGAGAACCACCTGCGGGTGGTCGAGGAGATCGGCGATTGCACGGCGCGGCTGATCGCCAACCCGGTGGCCCACAAGCTCAAGGCCGCGCACATCGACCGCCTGATCGAGAGAATCCGCTCGTGAGGATCATCAGAGAGGGGCTGGGGCGCGCTCAGGCGCCCGGGGCGAGCCCCGAGGAGGTGGCCGAGATCATCCGCGCGGTGAGCGCGCGCGGGGACGACGCTCTGCTCGAGCTGACCGAGCGCTTCGACGGCGTCCGTACTGGAGGCGAGGGACCTGCGCGTCGACGCCACGGAGCTCGAGGCCGCCGAGGCCGGGCTCGAACCCGATCTGCGCGCCGCACTGGAGACGGCGATCGCGAACGTCCGGGCGGTGGCCGAGGCTCAGCTGCGCGAGCCGGTGACCGTGGAGCCCGGGCAGGGTCAGCAGATCGAGCTCGTGGAGCTGCCGGTCGCGCGCGCGGGCGCGTACGCCCCGGGTGGCCGGGCGGCCTATGTGTCGACGGTGGTGATGTGCGCCGTCCCGGCGCGGGCCGCCGGGGTGGAGGACATCGCGGTCTGCTGCCCACCGGGTGCCGACGGCTCCGTCAACGCGGCCGTGCTCGGCGCGTGCGCCCTCTGCGGCGTGAGCGAGGTCTACCGGCTCGGCGGCGCCCAGGCGATCGCCGCTATGGCCTACGGGACCGAGAGCGTCCGCGGCGGTGGACGTGATCGTCGGCCCGGGGAACTCGTGGGTCACCGAGGCCAAGCGCCAGGTCTTCGGGCGCGTGGGGATCGACGGCCTCGCCGGGCCGAGCGAGCTGGTGGTGGTGGCCGCCGCGGGGGCCGACCCTGAACTGGTGGCGCTCGACCTTCTCGCCCAGGCCGAGCACGGGCCCGACAGCCTCGTGGCCCTGATCGCTCTCGACGAGGAGCTGCTCGAGGCCGTGGTGAGCGCGGTCGAGCGCATGGCTCCGCAGCGCCCGAGCGTGAGCGACGCCGATCTTCAGGTTCGCCTGGTGAGCGACGCTCGAGCGGCGCTGGAGCTCGCCGAGCGCTTCGCCCCCGAGCACCTCGAGCTGATCGGCGACGAGGTCGAGCCGCTGGCGGGCGAGGTGCGCCGCGCCGGCTGCGTGTTCGTGGGGCAGGAGGCCGCCACCGCGTTCGGCGACTACGTGGCCGGATCCAACCACGTGCTCCCGACCGGGGGCGCCGCGCACTTCCAGTCCGCGCTCTCGCCGGCCGTCTTCCGGCGCCGAGTGGCTCACGTATCCTTGCCCGGCGAGGCAGCCGCCCGTCTCGCACCCCCTGGCGCGGCGCTCGCGCGCGCCGAGGGCTTCCCCGTGCACGCCGAATCGATGGAGCGCCGCGCGTGAGCCGCACCTCTCAGATCCACCGCACCACCGGCGAAACCGACATCCGCCTGACCCTCGACGTCGACGGCACGGGGGAGGGCGAGCGCGAGACCGGCGTCGGCTTCTTCGACCACCTGCTCGACGCGCGTGGCCCGCCACGGGCTGCTCGACCTCGACGTGCAGGCGCAGGGCGACCTCGAGACGGGTCCGCACCACACGGTCGAGGACACCGGGCTCGCGCTCGGCACGGCGCTCGACGAGGCCCTGGGCGACCGGGCACAGATCAGGCGCTTCGGACACGCGGTCGTGCCCATGGACGAGGCGCGCGCCTCCTGCGCGATCGACGTGTCGGGGCGGCCCTACACGACGCTCGACGCGGCCTTTGCCGCCGACCGCGTGGCCGACTTCGACACCGATCTCGTCGAGGAGTTCCTGCGCGCGGTGGCCAACACCGCGAAGCTCACCGTGCACGTGCGGCTGGAGGCCGGCGCCAACGCCCACCATCAGGTCGAGGCGTGCTTCAAGGCCTTCGCCCGGGCGCTGCGCATGGCCGTCGAGTACGACGACCGAGTCAGCGGCGTGCCGTCCACCAAGGGCTCCTTTGACCGCGATCGCCATCCTCGACTACGGCATGGGCAACCTGCGCTCGGTGGCCAAGGCGCTCGAGCACGTCGGCGCCCGGCCCGAGCTCACGAACGACCACGAGCGCGTCCGTGAGGCGGACGGCATCGTGCTGCCCGGCGTGGGGGCCATGCCGCGGGCCATGGAGGAGGTGCGGCGGCTGCGCCTCGACTCGCTGCTGCGCGAGCGCGTCGAGGCGGGCGTGCCGCTGATCGGGCTCTGCATGGGCATGCAGCTGCTGTTCGAGTCCACCACCGAGCTGGGCGGCGCGGAGGGGATCGGGTTGCTGGAGGGGCCCGTGCAGGAGCTCGACGCCCCGGGCCTCAAGGTCCCCCAGATCGGCTGGAACCCGGTGTCCTGGCGCCGCTCCAGCCCGCTGATCGACGGCCTGCCCGACCCGTGTGCCTTCTACCACGCAAACTCGTTCGCGCCGCGTCCGGCGCGCGACGAGGACGTGCTGGGCACGGCCGAGTACGGGACGGAGTTCGTGAGCGTGGTGGCGCGCGAGGACGGCCCGGCACCGGTCTTCGGGCTGCAGTCGCACCCCGAGAAGTCGGGTCCGCACGGGCTCGCGCTGCTGCGGAACTTCGTGGGGGCCTGTGCGAGGGTCCCCGCGTGATCCTGCTGCCGGCGATCGACATCCGCGACGGCCGGGCGGTGCGCCTGCGTCAGGGCGACTTCGACGACGAGACGGTCTACGCCGACGATCCGCTCGAGGCCGCGCGCTCCTTCGTGGAGGCGGGCGCACGCTTCCTGCATGTGGTGGATCTCGACGGCGCCCGCGAGGGCGAGCCGGTGAACCTCCCGCACGTGGAGCGGATCGCCTCGGAGCTCTCGGTGCCGCTCGAACTCGGCGGAGGGCTGCGCTCGATTGCCTCGATCCGGCGGGCGCTGGCGGCAGGGGCCGATCGCGTGGTCCTTGGGACCGCCGCCTTCACCGACCCCGACCTGCTCGACGAGGCCCTCTCGGCCTTCACCTCGCGCATTCTCGTCGGCGTGGATGTGCGCGGCGGGCCAGGTGTCGGTGGCCGGCTGGACGCGCGAGACGCAGGTGCCCGGCGAGGACGCCATACGGCGCATGCAGCAGCGCGGCGCCACGCGCTTCGTCTACACGAACGTCGACCGCGACGGCATGCTCGAGGGCCCCGACCTCGACGAGATCAGAGCGGGTGTCGGAGGCTGTGCGCGGCCGCTTCCTCTACTCGGGCGGGATCAGCTCGATCGACGACCTGCGCGCCGTCCGCCGGCTGCGCCTGCTCAATCTGGCGGGCGTGATCTCCGGCAAGGCGCTCTACGAGGGCCGGTTTGGAGTGGCCGAGGGCCAGGCCGCGCTGGACCCACGCGCCTGATGCTGTTGCGACGCGTGATCCCCTGCCTCGACGTGGACAAGGGCCGCGTGGTCAAGGGCGTGGAGTTCGTGAACCTGCGCGATGCCGGCGACCCGGTGGAGCTGGCGGTGCGCTACCAGGACGAGGGGGCCGACGAGATCGTCTTCCTCGACATCACCGCCTCGCACGAGAAGCGCGAAACCGTGGCGCAGCTCGCGCGCCGCTGCGCGGACGACGTGTTCATCCCCTTCACGATCGGCGGGGGCGTGCGCTCTGCGGCCGACGCGCAGGCCGTGCTCGACGCCGGGGCGGACAAGGTGTCGGTCAACTCGGCGGCCGTGGGGCGCCCGGAGCTGCTCGGCGAGATGGCCGAGGTGTTCGGAGCCCAGTGCGTGGTCCTGGCCATCGACGCGCGCCGCGAGGGCGATACCTACGGCGTGTACGTGAACGGCGGCCGCACGCCCGTTGGCCGCGACGCCGTCGCGTGGGCGCGCGAGGGCGTCGAGCGCGGCGCCGGGGAGATCCTGCTGACGAGCATGGATCGCGACGGCACCGAGGACGGCTACGAGCTCGAGCTGACCCGTGCGGTGGCCGACTCGGTGGACGTGCCCGTGATCGCATCGGGGGGCGCCGGCACGCTCGGCCACCTCGTCGACGCGGTTGAGCAGGGGGAGCCGACGCGGTCCTCTGCGCGTCGATCTTCCACTACGGGCAGTACAGCGTGCGCGAGGCCAAGGAGCGCATGCGGGCGGCTGGTATACCCGTTCGCCTGTGACCGGGTCCAATCGGGCAGACCTGCGCGAGCGCGTGCGCCTCCTTCCCGGCATGGAGCGGCTGCTGCCGGCGCTCGCCGGCCTGGCCCCGGCCTACCTGGTGGGCGGCGCGCGTGCGGGACCTGCTCCGTGGCGCCGCGGCAGTGGACCTCGATGTGGCCGTGGAGAGCGACGCCCGCTCCGTGGCCCGCGCGCTGGCCGAGCGGCTGGGCGGCGAGGCGCGCGAGCACGAGCGTTTCGGCACCGCAACCGTGCGCACCGACGACCTCGAGCTCGACCTCTCCACCACCCGCCGCGAGACCTACTCCGAGCCCGGCGCCCTGCCCGACGTCGAGGAGGCCGGACTGTCGGAGGATCTGGCGCGGCGCGATTTCTCGATCAACGCCATGGCACTCGGGCTGACCGGTGACGACCTGGGCCACCTGTACGACCCGCTCGGCGGCCTTGCCGACCTCGACGACGGCAGCGTGCGGGTGTTGCACGAGCGCAGCTTCGTCGACGATCCCACGCGGCTGCTGCGAGGCCTTCGCTACGAAGCCCGTCTCGGCTTCCGGATGGACCCGGAGACCGAGCGGCTGGCCCGCGACGCGGCCGCCGAGGCGCAGCTGCGCACAGTGTCCGGCGCTCGCGTCCGCGACGAGCTGATGGACCTCCTTGCGGAGCCCGACGCGCCTTCCGCGGTCGGGCGCATGCACGAGCTGGGCGTCGACCGCGCCCTCCATACCGCGCTCGAGGCCGACGCCGAGCTGGTGGCCTCGGCCGCGCTCGGGGCGGTGGCCCTCGGGGCCGATCGCGCCCTGGCGGGGCTGGCGGCCCTCACTGCCGAGGCGCCCCGGCGCCTCGACCTGTGGCTGGCCGACCTGCACCTGCACGCTTGGGAGCGCGACGCCGTGAGCCGGGCCACCCGCGTGGCGCCGCGGCTTGCGGACGAGCTGCGCTCGCGCGAGCACCTTCCCTCGGAGCTGCGCGACCTGCTCGGCCGCGAGACGCTGATCGCGCTCTCCCTCGCTTTGGCGATGGGCGCGCCGTCAGAGCCCATACTGCGCTGGGTGACCGAGCTCGCGGAGGTGCGGCTGGAGATCAGCGGCGACGATCTGGTGGCGGCGGGAGTGCCCGAGGGGCCGGGCCTCGGGCGCGCGCTCGAGGAGACGCTGCGGCGCAAGCTCGACGGCCTGGTCTCGGGCCGCGAGGCCGAGCTCGAGACCGCCCTGGCGCTTGCGCAGGAGAGCGCGTGAGCGAGCTGGGCTACAGCATCGCGCTGCCCGGTGCGCGCGCCTTCTTCTCCACCCGCAACGGCGGGGTCAGCCGCGGGCCCTACCGCTCGCTCAACCTGGGAATCCTGACCGACGACGACCCCGCCCACGTGAGCGAGAACCGGGAGCGCGTGGCCGATGCCGCCGGCGTTGACGCCGAGCGCGTGGCGATGGGCTGGCAGGTGCACGGCAGCGAACTGCGCGAGTGGGCGCAGCCCCCGTCCGACCTGGCCTACGCACAGCCGGGCGACAAGAAGCTGCACCGGGTGGACGGCCACCTCACGTCCCGCAGCGGGGTCGGCCTGCTCGTGCTGGTGGCCGACTGCTATCCGGTCGCGCTGTCCGACGGCCGGCGGGTGGCGATGCTCCACTGCGGCTGGCGCCCGCTGGCGGGCGGCATCGTCGAGAAGGCCGTCGCGAGCTTCGACAGCCCGCCCAGCGCGGCGGTGGGACCGGGGATCGGGGCCTGCTGCTACGAGGTCGGCCCCGAGGTGCTCGAGGCGTTCGCGGGACTCGAGCAGATCGCCGACGGGCGCATGCTCGACCTCCGCGCCGTGATCGACCGCAAGCTGGCCGCCGCCGGGGTGACCGACGTTCATCACCTCGACCTGTGCACGAGCTGCCACCCCGATCTCTTCTTCTCGCACCGGCGCGACCGGGGCCTGACCGGCCGCCAGGCCGGGCTGGCGGTGCTGGATGGACGCTGAGGCGGTCCGCCGCAACCTCGAGCGGGTGCGCGAGCGGATCGGGCCCGAGGTCGAGATCCTCGCCGCAACCAAGTACGTGGCCGCGAGCGACCTGCCCGCGCTCGCCGAGGCGGGCATCGAGCTGGTGGGGGAGAACCGCGCTCAGGACCTGCTCGCAAAGCAGGAGCAGCACGGCGACCTGTTCACCTGGGACTTCATCGGCGCGCTGCAGAGCCGCAAGCTCAAGGACATCGCCCCCAACGTGCGGCTGATCCACTCGATCGCCTCCGAGTCGGCGCTGCGTCGCCTCGAGTCGAGCCCGGCCCACGAGGTCCTGATCCAGGTCAACGTCGCGGGCGAGGACTCGAAGGAGGGCGTGGACCCCTCGGAGCTGCCCGACTACATCGAGCGCTGCCCCTCCCCGGTCACCGGCCTCATGACGATGCCGCCCTTCGTCGAGCGGCCCGAGGACAACCGCCGCCACTTCGCGCGGCTCGCGGAGCTGGCCGCCGAGCACGGCCTCGAGCGCCTCTCGATGGGCACCTCGCAGGACTACGCGGTTGCGGTGCAGGAGGGGGCCACGATCGTGAGGCTCGGCAGCGTCCTCTACGAGGGCGGGTAGCCCACCCGCTCCAGAAAGTCGGCGATCACGCCGGACAGCCGCGCTCCCTGCCAGGCGAGCGGCGACTCGCCGCGGTCCTCGACCTTCAGCTCACCGTGGGGCAGGCGGCGGGCGTACTCCTCGGCCACGCCGAGGGGATGCAGCTGGTCGACCTCGTCGCGCGAGCCCACGATCAGCACCGGCACCTCCAGGCGTGTGAGCGGCTCGAGGCCCTTCCACGCGATCGAGCTCGGCACCTGGCGCAGCGCCTGAGCCACGGCAGCCGGATCCTGGTGGCGCTCCATGCGCTGGCGGCGTGGCCTCCCGGGCTATCGCCCTCCATTTGTCCGGCAGACCGTCGGGCTGGGCGGCCTCCACGAAGGCGTCGACCCCGCCGCGCTCGAGCTCTGAGGCCATGCGCTCCCAGGTGCCGTCGTCGACGTCCCCGGTGCGCGCATATCCGGTGTAGGCAGGCGTGATCTGGACGAGGGCGGGCACGCGCTCGGGGTGCTCCAGGGCGAAGGCCATGGTGGTGGCCGCGCCCATCGAGCTGCCCACCAGCGCGGCACGCTCGATTCCGAGGTGAGCGAGCACGGCTTCGAGGTCGGCCACGAGATCCTCGTACTCGTAACGGGGGCCGGGCGACGACTCGCCGTGGCCCCGCGCGTCGTAGGAGATCAGCCGGTAGCCGCGCTTGATCAGCGCGCGTGAGCCCTGCACGACGTTGCGGCGGGTGGCCGACAGTCCGTGCACCAGCACGACCGGGGGACCCTCACCGGCCTCCTCGCCCTCGAGAGTGACGGTCCCGGCCCCGGGAAGCTGACGCAATACCTGAAACGAGCGCGTGTCCACGTCTTACACTGTGACAAGGCGTGAGGACCCGCTTGCAGAGCCAAAAAGCGCAGACACGGCACGTTGACACCGGGGATGGGCGCCGGCTCCGCGCGGAGGTCGCCGGCGACGGCCGTCGCGTGGTGCTCGTCCAAGTCGGCTCTCCCAACGCGGGCGTGCTTTACCACGACTGGGTGCAGGACGCAGCCGGCCGAGGCTTGACGTTGATCACCTACGACCGGCCGGGCTACGGCGGCTCGTCGGGACAGCTTGGGCGGATGGTGGCTGATTGCGCCGCTGACGTGCGCAGGCTCAGTGAGGTCTTGGGTTTTGAGCGATGCGTCGTGTGGGGTTTCTCAGGTGGTGGTCCCCACGCGCTGGCGTGCGGCGCGTTGCTTGACGATCTGGTGGCGGCGGTGGCGACAATCGGCTCGCCCGCTCCGTTCGATGCTCTCGGGTTGAACTTCTTCGCAGATAGCTCTGACGAAGCTCGTGAGGACCATGAGCTGTTTCTGTCAGATCGCGCCTCATGGGAGCAGCAGGGCGAGCAACAGCGGGAGGAGCTTCTGGCGATGAGCGCAGGCGAACTAGCCGAGCAGTGGTCGGCAGGGAAGGCCGAGGCTGATGGCGCGGTGGTCCACGGCGAATTCGGCGTCTGGCTGCATCGAGCGGTTCAGGCCGGGCTGGCGTCCAGCATCGACGGCTGGACCGGGGACGACATCGCGTTGTTTCACTCGCCGTGGGGCTTCGATCCGACTTCGATTTCGGTCCCAGTGCAGGTGTGGCACGGTCGAGACGATCGCTTTGTGCCATTCGCACACGGCCGCTGGCTCGCGGAGGCCATTCCGGGCGCACAAGCCGAGTTGCGCGATCACGATGGACACCTCACCGTGGTGGCGCGCATCGGCGAGGTGCACGAGTGGCTCGCGCAATACGTCTGAACGTGCCCATCCCGGACCGTGCTGACGGATCGAAGCGCCGCCGCATCGCACACAGCTGAGCGCAACTCAGCGCAACTGAGAGTCGCATAGCAAAGCCAGGCGGCCAGTACCATGCGGAGTGACAAGGAGTTTCCCGCTTACGGGCGAACTGACGAGGAGCATGGCGCTTCGCGACACATGGCACCGAACGCTGGTCTACTTCGGCCTCGCCGAGGAGGAGGATCCTCGCTACGAGTCGCTGCCCCCTGAGCCGGAGCCGGAGGCCGAGCTCGAGGACCGCTACCGCGACCGGCCCAACGTGCGCCGCCTGCAGCGGCGCCGGCGCGACGAATTCGACGACATCTTTGCCGACGAGCCCCGCGGCGGCGGGGGCGGCCGCGAGACGCGCGTGCTCAGGCCGGTCGGCGGCAACGGCCGCTCCGGCGGCAACGGGGGCGACATCCAGGTCCACCTGGTGATCCCCAAGAGCTTCAACGACGCGCAGCAGATCGCCGACCAGTTCAAGGACGCGATCCCGGTGATCCTCAACCTGCAGTCCACCGACACCGACCTCTCCAAGCGCCTGATCGACTTCGCGTCCGGCCTCACCTACGCGCTCGACGGGGGCATGCAGCGGATCGCCGACAAGGTGTTCCTGCTCACCCCGCGCAACGTCGAGGTGTCGGCCGAGGAACGCGCCCGGCTGATCGAGAAGGGCTTCTTCAACCAGTCGTGAGGCTGCGCCGGGCACTGCTGCCGGCTCTGGCCGCCGGCGCCCTCGCTCGCACCCGCGGCACAGGCGGCGCCGTTCACCCTGGAGGCCACCGGCAGCAACTCGACCCGCGGCAAGGTGCGGGCGATCGGCGACTTTCGGCCGCAGCGCGACGCCACGCTGGCCGCGGCCACGAGCGTCTTCGGCGCGCCGACCAAGGCCGCCCCGTCGAGCAGCGCCTCCTGTCGCGTGCTGTGGCAGGGGATCGGCCTGCGGATCTCGTTCGTGAACCTGGGCGGCGGCGGCCCCTGCGAGCCGCCTTTCACCAAGGCCCAGGTGGTGCGCGCCTTCGATCCGCGCTGGCAGACGGGCAGGGGGCTGCAGATCGGCGACGGCCGGCGCCGCGTCCGCAGGCTGTATCCGGGCGCCAGCCGCCACGGCAAGTCGCTGTGGCTCGTGAGGGGCAGGAACGTGTTCGGTGCCGGCGGCCCCTACCCAGTCCTGCGGGCGACCATGAAGGACGGCCGCGTGGCGTCGTTCGCTCTCGACGTGGGCGCCGGGGGCGAATGACCCCGCTGTAGGCTTCGCCGCCGATGAAGCTCGGCCTGATCGGCGCAGGAAACATGTCCTCTGCACTTGCACGAGGCATCGGCGAGCCCGTGCTGGTGGCGGACATCGACCACGCGAAGGCCCAGGCGCTGGCGGACGAGCTCGGCGGCGAGGCGGTGGCCTCGAACGCCGAGCTGGGCGACCGCGCTGACGCCGTGGTGCTCTGCCACAAGCCCAAGCAGCTCGCAGAGGTGGCGGCGGACGTCGCGGGCCACACCGACACGGTCATCTCCATCCTCGCCGCCACCCCCACGGGGGCGCTGGCCGAGGCCTACCCGGGAGCCGCGATCTACCGTTTCATCCCGAACATGCCCGTGGAAGTCCGGCGCGGGGTGCTCTGCTACGTCCCCGGACCGGGCGCCGACACCGGCCCCGAGGCCGAGATCCTGGAGCTGATGGGAAGGGTGGGGGAGGTCATACAACTCGACGACGAGCCCCTGATCGAGCCCGCCATGGCGCTCATGAGCTGCGGACCGGCGTTCATGGCGCTCGTGGCCGAGAGCTTCGCCGACGCCGGCGCCGCGCACGGCCTCGACCCTGACAAGGCACTGCGGATGGTGGTGGAGACGATGGGCGGCACGGCCGACTATCTGGCCCGCCACGACTACGACGCGCCCGGCCTGCGCGTGCGTGTGGCCACGCCCGGCGGTACCACCGAGCAGGGTCTCATCCGGCTCGAGGAGGACGGCCTGCGCGATCTGGTCCGGGCCGCCGTCGACCAGGTCGTGGAGGCCACGCGATGACGCGCGGCGACATTGCCGACTACGTGCGCACGCTCGCGCTGGTCTACCTGGTGCTGATCTTCATCCGGATCATCCTCAGCTGGATCCCGCGCATCCCCTACAACCGCGTCGCTCAACGGCTTCCTCAAGTTCGTGACCGACGTGACCGACCCGTACCTCAACCTCTTCCGGCGCATTCTGCCGCCGGTCCGCATAGGGCCCGGTGCGCTCGACCTCAGCCCCATCATCGCCACCTTCGTGCTCATCATCGTGAGCAGCCTCGTGGCGGGCCTGATCGAGGGTTGACGTTGGCGCGCTTTGGCGGTGCGGCCGCGGTGGTGGCCACCGCCGGGGTGGTGGTGGCCGTCGACCAGGCGACCAAGCAGGTGGCCGACTCCCAGGTCGGGCGCGGCGACGCGGTGGACGCGTTTCCCGGGCCTGGAGATCACCAACACGCGCAACACCGGGGTCGCGTTCGGGGCCTTCGAGGGCGCCGGCCTGCTCGTGGCCGTGCTGATCGGCATCTCGCTGGCTCCTGCTGCTGGCCTACTTCTGGAGCCACCGCGACATGCCCTGGCTGTGGCTGCCGGTCGGGCATGCTGCTGGGCGGGGCGCTCGGCAACCTCGCCGACCGCGCACGCGAGGGGGCGGTGATCGACTTCATCGATCCGGTGGCGTGGCCGGCCTTCAACGTGGCCGACTCCTGCATCGTGATCGGGGTGTTCGCGCTTGCTATGGGTGGTGGAGCGGGCATCCAAAGCCTGACCGCCACCGAGGAGGACGCGGGGCTGCGCCTGGACGCCTTCCTGGCCGTGCGCGGCCGCGGCGCCGTCGCGCGCCGCGGCCCAGCGCTCGATCGAGGCGGGCGCCGTGACGGTGGACGGCCGCGTGCCGGCCGAAGAACCACCGCATTTCCGCCGGGGAGGAGGTGCGCGTGGCCGCGCCGGAGCCCGCCGAGCAACAGGCGGCCGAGGCGCGCGGTGCCGTTCGAGGTGGTCTACGAAGACGAGCACCTGCTGGTGGTGGACAAGCCCGCCGGAGTGGTCACCCACCCGGCGCCGGGCCATCGCGGTCCCACGCTGGCCGGGGCCCTGGCGGGCCGGGCGGCCGGCGGCGCCGACCCCGAGCGGGCCGGCATCGTCCACAGGCTCGACCGCGATACGTCCGGCCTGATGGTGGTGGCGCGCACCGAGGAGGCCTACGCGGAGCTTCAGCGGATGATGAAGGCGCGTGAGGTCACCCGGGAGCTACCTGGCGCTCGTGTCCGGCCACCCCGACGCCGAGCGCGGCACCATCGACGCGCCGCTCGGCCGCGATCGCACGCGGCGCACGGCGATGTCGACCCGCACCGACCGCGCGCGCAGCGCGGTCACGCATTTCGAGGTGATCGAGCGACTCCCTCGCACCTCGCTGCTCAGGGTCCGCCTCGAGACCGGGCGGACCCACCAGATTCGGGCTCACCTGGACGCGATCGGGCATCCGGTGTGCGGCGATCCGGTCTACGGAGGCTCGGCATGCGGGCGCCGTCTCGGGCTTGACACGCCAATTCCTCCACGCCGACGTTTTGATGTTTAGGCACCCGGCGACGGGGGAAATCATCCGGTGCGAGTCCAAACCACCCGTCGATCTGCTTCATGCACTTGACGCAGCGAGACGGGAGCCAGTCTCCGGAGGGCCAGACGGGGGCTGAAATTAGGAGCGAGGCGGTCTTCGGACCGCCTCGTTTCGTTTCTGAAGAGGGTGCGGCGGCTATCCTTGAGCGCCGTCAGGTAACCGACCCCACCGGCGAAATCGACTACGCGGCCCTGCCCGGGATGAAAGACAGCCCGGGTCCGCGAGCCGGCCGGTGGGCAGCCAGTCCAACCGCAGCACTACAAGGGAGCACTTTTTGGCCACCGATATCGGTATCCGAGAGCTGCTGGAGGCCGGGGTCCACTTCGGTCACCAGACGCGCCGCTGGAACCCCAAGATGCGCCGTTTCATCTTCGGCGAGCGCGACGGCATCCACATCATCGACCTGCAGAAGACCGAGCGTCTGCTGCACAACGCCCAGGAATTCGCCGGCGACCTCGCGGGACGCGGCGGCACCGTGCTGTTCGTGGGCACGAAGAAGCAGGCCCGCGACACGATCAAGGAAGCCGCGGAGTCCTGCGGCATGCCCTACATCGACCAGCGCTGGCTGGGCGGCCTGCTCACCAACTTCCAGACCATCTCCAAGCGCATCAAGCGGCTGCACGAGCTGCGTGACTGGGCCGAGAGCGGCACGATGGATCTGCTCCCCGTGCGCGAGCGCATAGGCGCGATGTCCGAGCGGGACAAGCTCGAGACCAACCTCGGCGGGGTCGCCGATCTTCAGCGCCCGCCGGACGCGATGTTCGTCGTCGACATGAAGACCGAGGCGATCGGCGTGCGCGAGGCCATTCGCCTGAAGATCCCGATCATCGGCCTGGTCGACACGAACTGCGACCCCGACCCCGTGACCTACGTGATCCCGGGCAACGACGACGCGATCCGCTCGTGCAAGGTCGTGGTGGAGGCGATTTCGGACGTCGTGCGCGACCGCGCGCTGCGGTTCCGGGCCGAGGAGGAGGCCGCGCGCCGCGAGCGCGAGGAGGCCGAGCGCAAGGAGGCCGAGGAGCGCGCCCTGCGCGAGGCGGAGGAGAAGGAGCGCCAAGAGGCCGAGGAGCGCGCCCGCCGCGAGGCCGAGGAGGCCGGTTTCTCACCCGACGAGCCCGCCCAGCCCGTGCCCGAGGGCGCCGCGCCGCGTGAGCGCCGCACCTTCGATCCCGACGAGGAGTCCTGATGAGCATCGCCGTTTCCGCCCAAGACGTGAAGGCCCTGCGCGACCGCACCGGTGCCGGGATGATGGACTCGAAGAAGGCGCTCCAGGAAGCCGAGGGCGACCTGGACAAGGCGATCGAGATCCTGCGGGTCAAGGGCCAGGCCTCGGCCGCCAAGCGCGGCGGCCGGGCGACCAGCGAGGGCGTCGTGTCCAGCTACATCCACGCCGGCGGCAAGATCGGCGCGCTGGTGGAGGTGGACTGCGAGACCGACTTCGTCGCCCGCACCGAGGCGTTCCAGGAGTTCGCCCGCGAGGTCGCGCTGCACGTGGCCGCCGCGCCCGATCTGGGCTTCGTCTCCGAGGACGAGGTCGACGAGGACTGGAAGGAGGCCGAGCTGCGCGTCCTCCGCGAGCAGGCCGCCGGCGAGGGCAAGCCCGAGAACGTCCAGGAGAAGATCGTCGAGGGGCGCCTCAAGAAGCGCCTCGAGGAGGTCGTGCTCCTCAACCAGCGGCACGTGAACGAGGAGAAGCACGAGAGCAAGACGCTCGAGGAGCTGCGAGCCGAGCTGGCGTCGAACACCGGGGAGAACATCGTCGATCCGGCGCTTCGCGAGGTTCCAGGTCGGCGAGGAGTGAAGCCCGCGTTCCAGCGAATCCTCCTGAAGCTCTCGGGCGAGGCGCTCATGGGCGACCTCCCCTACGGGGCCGACCCGGAGCGCATCGAGGCGATCGCCCGCGAGGTCAAGGCCACCCACGACCGCGGCGTGGAGATCGCCGTGGTGGTGGGCGGCGGCAACATCTACCGCGGCCTCAAGGGCGCCGCGGCGGGCATGGACCGCGCCACCGGCGACTACATGGGCATGCTCGCCACGGTGTTGAACGCCCTCGCTCTGCAGGACGCGCTCGAGAAGATCGGGCGCGCACACGCGCGTGCAGTCGGCCATCACGATCTCCGAGGTGGCCGAGCCCTACATCCGCCGGCGGGCCATGCGCCACCTGGAGAAGGGCCGCATCGTGATCTTCGCCGCGGGCACCGGCAATCCGTTCTTCACCACCGACACCGCCGCGGCCCTCCGAGCCCTGGAGATCCACGCCGAGGCGCTGCTGATGGCCAAGAACGGCGTCGAGGGCGTGTACTCGGCGGACCCCCGAACCAACCCCGACGCCCGCTTCATCGAGGAGATCTCCCACGTCGAGGCGATCGAGCAGCGGCTGGCGGTCATGGACTCCACCGCGCTCTCGCTGTGCATGGACAATTCGCTCCCGATTCACGTGTTCAACATGGACGACGAGGGAAACATCGACCGGATAGTGTCCGGCGAGCGAGTGGGGACGGTGGTGAGGACAGCAGGCGATGAATGACGACGTCCTGAAGGATTTCCTGGACGAGGCACGGGCGCGCATGAGCAAGTCCGTGGAGGCCACCCGAGGCGAGTTCGCGACGGTACGAACCGGCCGGGCGTCGCCCCATCTGCTCGACCGCATCGAGGTCGACTACTACGGCGCCAAGACCGCGCTGCGGCAGCTGGCGCAGGTGTCCGCCACCGAGGCGCGGTTGCTGACCATCACCCCGTTCGACAAGAACTCGATCAAGGCGATCGAGAAGGCCATCCTCGAGTCGGACGTCGGGCTGACGCCGTCCAACGACGGCAACCTGATCCGCCTGTCAATCCCGGAGCTCACCGAGGAGCGCCGCCGCGAGCTGGTGAAGGTCGTGCACGGCATCGCCGAGCAGGGCCGCGTCTCGGTCCGCAACGTGCGCAGGGACGTGATGCACGACCTGCGCGAGCTGAAGAACGAGGGCGAGGTGGGGTCGGACGACGAGCACCGCGCGGAGGACGCTCTCCAGAAGCTCACCGACTCTCACGTGGGCGAGATCGACACGGCTCTGGCGGGCAAAGAAGAAGAGATCCTCGAGGTGTGAGCGAGGGCCACGCCCGCGCGCGCTACGTCGCCATCATCACCGACGGCAACGGGCGCTGGGCCACGGCGCGCGGGCTGCCGGTGCTGGCCGGCCACGAGGCCGGCGCCGATGTGGTCAAGGCCCGTCTGCGCGACGCCGCCGAGTTCGGAATCGAGGAGCTGACCGTCTACTCGTTCTCGACCGAGAACTGGTCGCGCCCCCGTGCCGAGGTGGACGGGCTGATGGCGATGTTCGCCCAGCGGATCGACCGCGAGACGCCCGAGTTGGACGAGCGAGGGCGTGCGGATGCGCTTCATCGGCCGCCGCGAGGGGCTGGACGCGGGGCTGCTGCGAAGAATGGAGTGGGCGGAGACAGACCACGTCGGCGAACGAGCGCATCACGCTGTTCGTGGCCTTCAACTACGGCGGCAGGGCGGAGATCGTGGACGCGGCGCGAACCTTCACCGGTGAGACCGAAGAGGAGTTTCGCGAGCACCTCTACGCGACCGACATGCACGATCCCGACCTCCTGATACGCACGAGCGGCGAACTGCGCATCTCCAACTACCTGCTCTGGCAGTGCGCCTATTCCGAGTTCGTCTTCCGAGACGAGCTGTGGCCGGACTTCTCGCGTGAGGTGTTCGTGGCCTCGCTCGAGGAGTACGCGGCCCGCAAGCGCCGGTTCGGGGGCCGCTAGCCGCATGGCGGCCACCCGGCGGCGGCCCCCTCCTGAGGAGCGGCGGAGCCGCGAGGACAGCCGAGCGCCCCCGCAGCGGGGGCGGTGACCTGGGTCCACGCATCCTGTTCGCGATCCCTGCGATCGCGTTCGCCCTCTTCATCGTCATCCAGGGCGGCGAGATCTTCATGCTCGGCCTGCTGGTGCTCGGGGTGGTCGCCCTGCATGAGCTGTACACGCTCATGGAGCGGGTGCGGCCGGCCGCGCTGGCCGGCTTCCTCACACTCGCCGCTCTGCTGGTGGCCGCGCTCTACGGCGAGCCGCGCCACATCGTCATGGTGCTCGTGGCGGCCTTCCCGGTCACGTTCTTCCTTGCGCTCTTCCGGCCGCGGCGCGAGAACGTCTCATGGGCGATCGCCGCCACCATGTTCGGCGTCTTCTGGATCGGCCTGGCGATGGTTCACGCGATCTGGCTGCGCGAACTCGTGGAGCCGGGGCCCGGGGGCGACGAGATCGTGATCGGCACCGGCCTCGTGATCGACGTCGCTGATCGCCACCTTCCTCGGCGACACCTGCGCCTACTTCGGCGGGCGCTTCTACGGGCGCACCCCGCTGGCGCCGCTGATCTCGCCAAACAAGACGCTGGAGGGCCTGGCGATAGGGATCGTGGGCGGCACCGCGGCGTTCTGGCTGGCCGGCCTCTATCAGGACTGGCTGAGCGGGCCCGACGCGCTGCTGATCGGCGCGCTGGTGGCAATCGCGGCGCCCGTGGGAGACCTGTTCGAGTCCCTGATCAAGCGCGATCTGGAGGTCAAGGACACCGGGCGCCTGTTCGGCCCGCACGGCGGCGTCCTCGACCGCCTGGACGCCTGCTTCTTCTCGATCCCGGTGGCCTACTACGCGGCGATCGGGCTCGGCTACGGCGCTTAGGCCCCCAGCTTGGGGGTCCCGGACCCCTCCCTAGACTGAATCGGGTGCGCAGGGTCCTCATAGCCGGCTCCAGCGGCTCGATCGGTACGCAGGCGCTCGACGTGATCGAGCGCAGCGCCGAGCTCGAGGTGGTGGGCCTCGCCGCGTCCCGAAGCTGGGAGCTGCTGCTGAGAGCAGGCTGCCCGCTACGGCGTCGGGCGGGTGGCGCTCGCCGACCCCGATGCGGCGGCGCGAGCGTCCGAGCATTCGGACATCGAGGTCCTGGCCGGCGCCGAGGGGCTCGTGGAGCTCATCACCGACAGCGACTGCGACCTCGTGCTCAACGCCCTCGTGGGCTCCGCCGGCCTCGGGCCCACCGTGGCCACGCTGGGGGAGGGAATCGACCTCGCGCTGGCCAACAAGGAGAGCCTCGTGGTGGGCGGCGAGCTCGTCATCGCGCTGGCCGAGGCCACCGGGCGCTCAGCTGATCCCGGTCGACTCCGAGCACGCCGCGCTGCACCAGCTCATCGCCGGCGAGCGCCCTGGCACCATCGACCGGCTCGTTCTCACCGCCAGCGGCGGGCCGTTTCGCGGGCCGCACGGACCTCGACACGGTCACGCCCGAGGAGGCGCTCGCCCATCCCACCTGGGACATGGGCGGCAAGATCACGATCGACTCGGCCACCCTGATGAACAAGGGGCTCGAGCTGATCGAGGCCCATCACCTGTTCGGCACGCCCTACGACCGAGATCGACGTGGTGGTGCACCCGCAGTCGATCATCCACGCCCTCGTGCACCTGAACGACGGGGCGTCGCTGGCGCATCTCGGCTACCCGGACATGCGGGTCCCGATCTCGTACGCGCTGCACCACCCCGAGCGCGTCGACGTGCCCGTGCGCAGCCTCGACCTCGTGGAGGTCGGAGAGCTGACCTTCGAGGAGCCCGACCCCGACACGTTCGGCTGCCTGCGGCTGGCCCGCGAGGCCGCCGAGGCCGGCGGTACGGCTCCCTGCGTGCTCAACGCCGCCAACGAGGTGGCCGTTCACGCCTTCCTGCGCGGCGAGATTCCGTTCACCGGCATCGCGCGGGTGATCGAGTCCACGCTGTCCGAGCTGCCGGGGCGCCCTGTGCGCCACTTCAGCGACCTCTACGAGGCCGACTCCGCCGCGCGCGAGGTGGCCAAGGGCGTGAAAGCGTGAGCTGGGTCCTCGCCTTCGTGGGCTTCGCGATGCTCGTGATCCTCCACGAGCTCGGCCACTTCTGGGCCGCCAAGTCCGTGGGCATGCGCGTGGAGAAGTTCTCGCTGTTCTTCCCGCCCACGCTGTTCAGCGTCAAACGCGGCGAGACCGAGTACGCGGTCGGCGCGATCCCCGCGGGCGGCTACGTGAAGATCAGCGGCATGAACCCGGCGGAGGACCTGCCCGACGAGGTTCGCACGCGCGCCTACTACTCGCAGCCGGTCTGGAAGCGGATCGTCGTGATCGCGGCGGGCCCGGCCATGAACCTGCTGCTGGCCTTCATCCTCCTGTTCGTCTTCATCTTCCTGATCGGCGCCGAGACCGGATCCAGCAGGGTCGGGACGATCGAGAAGGACTATCCCGCCGCCGAAGGTCCTGAAGCCCGGCGACGAGCTGATCGCCGTGGATGGCAAGCGGGGCGACCCCCAGAGCTTCGCCGAGCAGATCGCCTCGCACAAATGCGCCGGTGGCTCGACGCGTGAGGGCTGCAAGGCAGCGGAGCCGGTGACGGTGACGGTCAGGCGCGACGGCCGCGAGCGGACTTTCGAGATCACCCCGATCTACGACCCGACGCCCGACGTGGAGCGCACCCGGCTCGGCTTCGGCTATGCCCCCGGGCCGCGCGAGACCCTTCCTTTGGGCGAGTCGTTCGACTGGACCGTCGACCGCTTCTGGTTCGTGACCAGAGCCACCCTCGAGCTGCCGGCTCGCCTGATCGATCCGGAGGACCGCAAGGAGATCTCCGGCGTCGTGGGCTCCTATGAGACCACGCGCCAGACCATCCTCAGCGACCTCGCCGAGGTGGTGGGCATCCTCGCGATCATCTCGCTGTCCCTGGCGATCGTGAACCTGTTCCCGTTCCTGCCCCTGGACGGCGGCCACATCTTCTGGGCGATCGTCGAGAAGGTGCGCGGGCGGCCGGTGGCCTTCAGCGTGATGGAGCGAGCGGGAGTGGTGGGCTTCATGCTCGTGATCCTGATCTTCCTCGTCGGCCTGTCCAACGACATCGGCCGATTGTCGGGCGAGGGCTTCCAGGTCAGATAGCGCTGCTCAGGTGGGTTACGCTCCTGCCCGAGCGTCCTGTGTGAGGGAGAGCCCCATGAGCGTCACGAGCGATCGCCGAACCGAGAGGCCCCCGGGCCTCGACGCCTCCACCGTCGCGGAGGCCTTCCAGCTCACGGCCGCGGCACACGGGGACCGGGTCGCGCTCCGGACCCAGCAGGACGAGTTCTCCATGAGCTGGGCCGACTACGCCGACAAGGTGCGCTCGCTTGCCGCCGGCCTGGCCACCCTCGGCCTCGAGCGCGGCGGCGCGATGGGGATCATGCTCACGAACAGGCCGGAGTTCCACTGGTTCGACTCCGCCGCCCTGCACCTTGGCGCCACCCCGTTCTCGATCTACAACACCTATGCGCCGGACCAGATCGGCTACCAGGTCCAGGACGCGGGTGCCCGCATCCTGGTGACCGAGAAGGCCTTCCTCGACCGCATCGAGGCCGTGGAGGGGCTCGACCACGTGATCGTGGTCGACGCGGGCAACACCGACGAGGCGCTCACGATCGCCGACGTGGAGGCTGAGGGCGACCCCGAGTTCGACTTCGAGGCCGCCTGGCGGGCAGTCGAGGCGGACGACGTGCTGACGCTGATCTACACCTCCGGCACCACGGGGCCGCCCAAGGGCGTCCAGCTCACCCACTCGAACCTCCTCGCGGCCGTCAACGGCTTCGATCAGGTGATCGCCTTCCCCGGTGACGGGCGCGTGGTCTCCTGGCTGCCCATGGCGCACATCGCCGAGCGCGCCTGCAGCCACTACCTCCCGATGCTGCTCGGCTTCACCACCACCTCGTGCCCCGACCCGCGGCAGGTGGTTGCCTACCTCCCCGAGGTCAAGCCCACCTGGTTCTTCGCAGTGCCGCGCATCTGGGAGAAGCTGAAGGCCGCCATCGAGGCCGGCGTGGCGGCCGAGCAGGATGCCGCCAAGAAGCAGGCCACCGAGTGGGCGCTCGGGGTCGGGCTCAAGAAGGTCCGGCTCGAGCAGGCGGGCGAGGAGGTCCCCGAAGAGCTCGCGCAGGAGCACGCCAAGGCGGACGAGCTGGTGCTGTCGAAGATCCGCATCGCGCCTCGGGCTGGACGAGGTGGAGTCCGTGAACGTCGGCGCCGCGCCCGACCCCGCGCGAGGTGATCGAGTTCTTCCACGCGATCGGGATCCCGCTCGCCGAGCTGTGGGGCATGTCCGAGACCTGCGGCTACGGCACCTGCAACCCGCCCGAGCGAATCAAGATCGGCACGGTCGGCCCGGTGTCCCCCGGCGCCGAGATCACGCTTGCCGACGACGGCGAGGTGCTGATCCGCGGGCCGATCATCATGTCCGGCTACCGCAACCAGCCGGAGAAGACGCGCGAGGCGATCGACGACGACGGCTGGCTTCACACCGGCGACGTCGGCGAGTTCGACGAGGACGGCTACCTCAAGATCGTCGACCGCAAGAAGGAGCTGATCATCAACGCGGGCGGCAAGAACATGTCGCCGGCCAACATCGAGGCCAAGGTCAAGGCCTCGAGCCCGATGATCGGCCAGGCGATCGCGATCGGCGACGGGCGGCCCTACAACGTCGCGCTGATCACGCTCGACCCCGACGTGGCGCCGGCCGTTGCCGCCGGCAAGGGCATCGAGGACACGAGCATCGAGGCGCTGTCGGCCAATCCGGCGGTGATCGAGGAGGTCCAGCGCGGCGTTGACTCGGCGAACGAGGGGCTCGCTCGCGTGGAGGGGATCAAGCGCTTCACGCTGCTGCCCGCGGACTGGCAGCCGGGCGGCGACGAGCTGACGCCCACGATGAAGCTCAAGCGCAAGCCGATCCACGAGAAGTACGCGGCGGAGATCGAGGAGCTGTACGCGAAGTAGGCGATGAGTCCGCGGGCTCCGGCGGGTCTGAGCGCCAGGACCTCGAGGAAACCGAGCTTTCGATGACCCATGACCCGCGCGTCGAGCAGCGTGCCGAGCAGCCCTACCTGGCGGTCGCCGCCCGCGTGAGCGGCGAGGACGAGTTCAGAGCGGCCGTGGACAGCGGCTTCCCGGCCCTGTTCGGCTGGCTGGCCGCGCACGAGCATCACACCGTCCGGACCGCCCTTCATCCGCTATGTCGAGCTCGATGGCGACGGCGATCCACTCGAGTTCGAGATCGCGGCGCCGCTGGCGTCCGCGGTTGACGGCGAGGGAGAGATCCGGGCAGGCGTGCTTCCCGCCGGCCGCTACGCCACCCTCCTTCACGTCGGGCCCTACAGCCACGCCGACGTTCCCGACCTGGACTCGGCCCGCGAGCACCCTGCTCGCCTGGGCCGCAGCGCGACGGAATCGGTCTCGAGCGAACGGACACCGGCGCCGGCACCCGCTACCGCGCCTCCGTCGAGCACTACCTGACCGACGCCTCCCGCGAGCCCGACTGGTCGAAATGGCAGACCGAGCTGGCCGTCCTCACCGCGCTTGACCCGTCCTAGGCGGGAACCCGCTCCCCAACGGGAACCAGGGGAGAGGGATGAAGGCGCCCCGGACGATGTCGTCAGCGAATGAGCCGCGTCCAGCGGTTCAGTGCCTCCTGGCGGTTCGAGGACCGTGCCGCTGTTGCGGTCGCGGCCGGGAAGGGCGCCGGCCGGCGGCAGGTCAGGCCCTCCTCGGGCGGCGTGCCGTCCTCGAGATACGCCAGCATCGGCACCAGCACGCACGGGTCCAGTGCCGTGACCGCTCCGTGGCCGTTGCCGCGCACCTTCACCAGCCGGGCGTTGCCGAGATCGGCGACGAGGCGCCTCGACCACCTGTAGGGGGTGGCGGGATCGTGCGTGCCGCCGATGACGAAGGCGGGCGGAGCTGCGGCGCTGTGCCGGAACGGCCCGCGGAACACGTCGCGCGACTCGTACGGGGAGATGCCCTGAGGCAGCTCGTTGTAGCCGCTGTTGAACCAGAAGTGGTCGAACAGGCTCTGCGAATGACGACCGGCCTCCAGGAAGGGTCTCACCGTGCGCGGGTAGTCCTGGTCGAGCGCGGTGACGGCGAAGTAGGCGTCGTAGAACGGAGCGTACGAGCCATCGGGCCGGCGGCCGTAGTTGCCGTCCACCAGCTCGCGCATCAGGCGGCCGTCGCCGGCCTCGACGTTCCGAAGCGCCTCCGCGAGCACCGGCCACGCGGCCTGGGTGTACATGACGTCGAAGGCCGAGCAGCGCAGGTCGTCCCCGTCCACCGGCGGCTGACCGGGCACAGGGCAGGGGCTGTGCGTCGAGACGCTCCGCCAGGTCAGTCGAAGGCGTCCTCGGGATCGTCGCCTCCGAAGCCGCAGACCTCCTGGCTCCGGGCGCAGGCGCCGAAGAAGCGGTCGAGAACGTTCTCGCCCGACGCGCTCTGCTCCCGGAACGCCTCGAAGGGCCGCTGAGTCCAGGTTTCGGCGTCGATCGCGGCGTCCAGCACCAGTGCGCGGGCCTTGCCCGGGAACAGGCTGGCGTAGGTGGCGCCGATCATCGTCCCGTACGAGATGCCGACGTAGGTGAGCTTCCTGTCGCCCACCGCGGCTCGCAGCAGATCGAGGTCACGAGCCACGTCGGCGGTCGAGACGTGCTTCATGAGGTCGCCGTTGAGCGCCGCGCAGCGGTTCACGTAGGTGCGGGCCCGGCGCACGTGCGCCGCCATGTCGGAGTCCGGCCGCGTGAAGGGCTGCGGATAGACGCCGGACGTCTCCTGGTTGACCTTGCAGTCGATGGTCGGCTTGCTCGCGCCGACGCCGCGCGGGTCGAAGCCGATCAGGTCGAAGCGGCGTCCCACGACGTCCCGCGCGAACTCTGGAGCGCCGCGCAGGAAGTTCACGCCCGGAGCCGCCCGGACCGCCCGGGTTGACGAACAGCGAGCCGATCCGCGCCTCAGGGTTGGCCGCCGGGTCGCGCACCAGCGCGAGCTCGATCTTCTTGCCGTGGGGGCGGTCGTGGTCGAGCGGCACCCGCGCCGTGGCGCACTCGAAGCCGTCCTCGCAGGCGCTCCAGTCGAGCTCCGGCACCGGGTCGGCGCCGCTCTTGCCGCCTGCGGCCTGAGCTTGGGGGACTATCACGAGAATCGCCGCCGCCGCGATCAGCATCGCGAGGCGGCGGGGGAAGGGCATCCAGCCGTGCATTTCGGTCTCCTCGGGAGTTGCGTGTCACCGAGCACAGACCGCTATGGGCCGTGGTTATTCCGTCGAGGGCGCCTCGGGCAGCCGCAGCAGCTCGACCGCCGTCCACACCGGCCTGAAGCCGAGACGGGAGTACAGCTCCTTGGGCCGGCCCTCGTCGTCGGCCACGATCCAGACCTCGTCGGCATCCTCGGCAGCGCCGATCGCGGCGCCGGTCAACGCCGTGCCGAGCCCACGGCCACGCCGTTCGGGGCGAACGTACACCTGTGCCACCTCCACACTCCGCCCGATCCATTCGAGCTGGGTGAACGCCACCGGCGCGTCCCCCTCGAGCACGGCGAACACGCGGGCACCGAGCAGAGCCGCGGCCTCGCGGGCCTCCGCGAGGTGGTCGCCGAGCTTCTGGCCGGGGAAGTCCTCCGCATGCCAGGCCATCCGCAGCTCGTTCACGGCGTCGAAGGGCACCTCGTCGACCGCGAGCGCCGATCCGGGCGGACGGGGCCGTCGTGGACCATCCACACCAGGCGTTCGCTGAGCCAGCCCCTTGCCTCGAAGCCCTCGCGCAGCGATTCGCCGACCTCGGCCTCCTGCTCTACGTCGATCCGCCGGTGGTCGAGACCTGCGAGCGCCTCATCGGCGAACCCGATCAGCTCGTCGACCTCCATCTCCGGATCCTCCTCGACCCGGACCACGTTCATGTCCCAGTAGCGCGGGAAGCGGCTGGAGCGCACGACCGTGCCGTGAGCCCAGGGCTCAAACACATCGCAAACGGCGGCGTGCACCGCGTAGTGCAGCGCCCGCGCGCGAGCGGCGGGCGTCGCGGTCCTCCATGGACCGACCCTATGCCACTCGCCTGAGGGGCGCGGCGACCGGAGCCGGACCCGGCGGTCTCACAGACCGGGCCGAGCTTGTGAACGAAGCGGCGGCGGGCCTCGTGGTAGCTGCGGTCGGGACCGAAGAAGCACTGGTGCGAGCGGGCCATCTCCTCCGTGCGGTAGGCCCGGAGCGGCTTGATCTGCTCGTCGACCATGCGCCTGCGGTGCTTCTCGTCGAGCGCCCGGCCGAGGTCGGGGTCCCGGGCGAGTTGCTCGGCGTAGCGGCCGGCCTGCGCCTGGAAGCTCGCGAGAGTCGAGCCGAAGGCCGCGTCGAGCAGCCCGATCTCGACCGCGCGGCGAGTGCCGATCGGCGTGAACGGCGGGCCGGTCAGCCGCGAGGCCATCGCGCCCCCGACACGGCGAGGCAGCAGGTAGGTCCAGTACTCCGACCCGTACAGGCCGCCCATGTGCCGGTAGTAGGGATTGAGCACCACGTCCTCGCGCGCCACCACCAGATCGGCCGCGAGCGCGAGCGGCACGCCGCCGGCGGCGGCGTCGCCGGCGAGCGCCGACACCACGAGATGGGAGCGGGTTTCGACGATCTCGCGGACGACGTCGTTGATCGCGTGGAGGTTTCGCCAGGACTCCTGCGCCGGGTCGTCGGCGGCCTCGATGACGTTCAGGTGGATGCCGTTGGAGAAGAAGTCGCTGCCGCCCGACATGACGATCACCTTCGTTGAGCGTCGTGAGCGCGCGTACCGGTAGGCCTCGCGAAGGCGCTGGCATTGATCGGTGCTCATCGCGCCGTTGTAGAAGTCGAAGTGCAGGTAACCCACGCCCGCGTTCTCCTCGTAGGTGATCTCGCGGTGGGTGGTCGGTGCGGACGGCACCGGGTCGAGGCGCACCCAGGGCTCGGGGACCGCCGGCTTGCGGCCCGCCCGGGCCAGCGCCTGCGTCGCGGGCAGCTTGTAGCGGCTCTCGCTTTCGACGGCGCACGGCTTCAGGTGGGTGATCCAGACCGCGCCGTCGACCGTGGCCCGGCAGATCGCGCCGTGGCGCTGGGCGATGATCCGGCCCGCGGCTCCCCGGAGGGCGGACTCGCGCTCGACTCCGAAGAGGTGGAAGCGCACGCCCTCGACCTCGTCGACCACGCCCGGGTGGCCCTCGGCGGCTCTGATCTTGCGCACCACGGCGTCGGTCGAGTCGGCGCTCCAGTCGATCGCCCGCACGTCCTGATGCATGAGCGCGCGCGCCTGGCCGACGACATTCGGATCGTCGTAGTCGAGCGTGTCCGGTCTGCCACCGCCGATGACCTTGTTCACCGCCTCCACCACTGCGTCGATGGCGGCGCTGCGGACCTCGTGGCGGTAGAGGCTCGACTTGCCCGTGGCGCGCATGGGGAAGCTGCGCGTGGCCCAGACATCGCCGGCGTCGAAATCGCCGTTGGCCTCGAGCACCGTCACGCCCCATTCCTTCATGCCCAGCTCGATCGCCCAGTCGAGCGAGGATGCGCCGCGGTCGCCCAGCGGGCCGGGGTGGACGATCAGGCAGCGGTGCTTGGACCAGATCGACTCGGGGATCAGCTTCTTCAGCATCGGGCAGACGATCAGCTCCGGCCGGTGGCGCTCGACGGCCGACTCCATGGCGGTCGCGGAGTCCACCACTGCCACGTCGACCCGGTGGCCCAGCTCCTCGAGCTCGATCAGGGCGCGTTGGCTCAGGCTGTTGTGCGCGGAGACCAGGAAGAGGATGCGGCTGGACGTGGGGGCGGGGGCCATACCTCCATGACCGCACGGCAGCCTGACTGTTCCGTGAGATCACGCACAGCGTGCGCCGACGGCGTTTTCGGCATAGGGTGTCGGCACACGCCGCGTGGTCTGGACCCTGCGCGGCGTTTGCGGTTCTCAGAGCCGCTTCACGCAACCAGGACAAAGGACTCGCAGTGACCATCTCCCATCCGACTCTGGATGTCTCGACACTTGACGCCAATCTCGCCGGCCGGGCCCTCGCGGCAGGCGACGGGGGCTGGGACGCCGCCCGCACCGCGTGGAACCTCGCTGTGGACCAGCGCCCGCTTGCCGTTGCCGTGGTGGCTTCCCCCGCGGACGTGCAAGAGGTGGTGCGCTTCGCCGCCGACCGTGGCCTGCGAGTGGCGGCTCAGGGTCCCGGCCACGGCGCATCCTCGATCGTCTCGCTCGAAGACACGATTCTGCTGAGGACGACGGAACTGCGGACGATCCAGATCGACGACGATCGGCGCACCGCCCGCATCGGTGCCGGTGTGCTCACGCACGAGCTCGCGGAAGACGCCGGTGAGCACGGTCTCGCGCCGCTGCTCGGATCCTCACCCGACGTGAGCGTGGTGGGCTTCTCGCTGGGTGGAGGGCTCGGCTGGCTCGGCCGCAGCCATGGGCTGGCCGCGAACGGGATACGGGCCCTCGAGCTGGTGACCGCGTCCGGCGACCTCGTGCGGGCCGACCCGGAGCGGCACGCCGATCTGTTCTGGGCCCTGCGCGGCGGGGGCGGCGGCTTCGGGATCGTTACGGAGGTCGAGGTCGACCTGCTTCCACTTGCCGAGGTGTTCGCAGGGCTCGTCGTGTTCGACATGGAACACGCTCAGACGGTGGTGCGGGCCTACCGCGACTGGGCTCGCAACGCGCCGCGCGAGGTCACGTCGAGCGTGCGCTTCCTGCGCCCGCCGCCGCTGCCCGACGTGCCCGAGCCGCTACGCGGGCGCGCTCTCATCGGCATCACCGCCGCGCACACCGGCCCGGAGGCGGAAGCCGCCGAGCTGCTGCGCCCGCTCCGCGAGGCCGCCCCGCCGGTGATGGACACCTTCGGCACGATCCCCGCTGCGGGCCTGTGCCGCATTCACGCCGATCCCGAGCAGCCCGTGCCCGGAATCGGCGGTCACGCGATGCTGCCGGTGTTGCCCGACGAGGCCATCGACGTGCTCCTGTCGCTCGAGGGCGCAGACTCAGACAGCCCCCTCCTGCAGGTCGACCTGCGCCACCTCGGCGGGGCCCTCGCCGAGGAGCCCGCCGGAGCCGGCGCGCTCGCCGGCCTGCCCGGTGAGTACGCCGTCTTCGGCGTGGGCATACCGATGGATCCCGCCATGGGTGAGCGGATCGCGAGCCACCTGGCCCGCCTTCGGGCCGAGCTGGCGCCGTGGTCGGCGGGCCGGCCCTACCTGAATTTCGCCGAGACCCCCACCGACCCCGCGGAGGCCTTCGACGGCGAAGTGCTTTCCAGGCTCCTCGAGGTCAAGCGGGCCGTCGATCCGCACAACTTGATCCGATCCGCACACGAGCTGCGGCCCTCCGGCTGAGGACGGGGCGCCCGATACCCTTGGGGCCGTGGCCTCCAAGCGCCAGATCGACGTGGGCGGCGTGAAGATCGGCGGCGGTGCCCCCGTCGCGATCCAGTCGATGACCAAGACGGAAACCGCCGACTACGACGCAACGATGAAGCAGATTCACGCCATCGCCGACGCGGGCGGCGATCTGGTGCGCTGTGCCGTTCCCCGTGACGACGACGTCCGGGCGCTGGCCCGCATCGTCAAGGAGTCCCCGATCCCGGTGATCGCCGACATCCACTTCAACCACACGCTCGCCCTCAAGGCGATCGACGCCGGCGCCCACTGCATCCGCATCAACCCGGGCAACATCGGCGGCTTCGAGAAGACCGGCGAGGTGGTGGAGAAGGCCCGCGCGGCGAGGGTGCCGATGCGCATCGGGGTGAACTCCGGATCGCTGCCCAAGCATCTCCACGAGCTGGAGCGCGAGAACCCGGTGGAGGCGCTGGTGGCCGCCGCTCTGGAGCACGTCGAGCTGATGGACCGGCTCTCCTTCCACGACTTCAAGGTGTCGATCAAGTCGACCAACGTCCCCAACACGATCGCCTCCAACCGGCTGCTTTCCGAGAAGATCGACAATCCGCTTCACCTCGGCATCACCGAGGCGGGCACGAAGTGGTCGGGTTCGCTCAAGTCCGCGGTGGGCCTGGGCACGCTGCTGGCCGACGGGGTGGGGGACACCATCCGCATCTCGCTCTCGACCTTCCACGCCGAGGAGGAGGTCAAGGTCGCCTGGGAGATCCTCAAGGCGCTCAAGCTGCGCGAGCGTGGCCCGGTCCTGATCGCCTGTCCCACCTGCGGCCGGCTGCAGTTCGACATGGACACCGTGGTGGCCGAGATCGAGGAGCGCCTGCGCTCCTACGACGATCCGATCGAGGTCGCGGTGCTGGGCTGCGCGGTCAACGGCATCGGTGAGGCCTCACACGCCGACTTCGGCATCACCGGCGCCAAGAACGAGGGCCTGATCTTCGCCCACGGCAAGCCGCTGCGGAAGGTGCCGCAGGACGACCTCGTGGACGAGCTGTTCCGAGAGATCGACAAGTCGATCGACCGTGGGAGCGTCGAGGTCGACGAGGGCAAGGCCGCGGAGGGCGCCGCCTGGCTCGAGCGCATCGAGGAGGAGAACGCCGGCGAGCTCACGCCGGAGCGGATTGCGGCCATGGAGGCCGCCGCCGCCGGCAACGACGCGCTCGGCAACGGTGACGCCCTTCCGATGGCCGGTGCGCCCAAGGCCAAGCGAATCAGCCTGGACGAGGAGCAGTCGCCCACCGCCGGGCGGCGCTTCACGCGCGCCTGAGCGCTCAGGCCTGCGTCATAGCTCGGGCGAGCACGTGCGTGAACGCCTCGACAACCGCGGGGTCGAACTGGCTGCCCGCACAGGCGTGCAGCTCGGCGAGTGCCTCGTCGTCCGACATCGCCTCGTGATACGGGCGATCGGAGATCATCGCGTCGAAGGCGTCGCACACGGCCACGACCCGCGCGCCGAGCGGGATCTGCTCGCCCGCCAGCCCGTCCGGGTAGCCCGTGCCGTCCCAGCGCTCGTGGCTCGAGCGCACCGAGGCGCGCCACCGGCCGAAGCGCCGGCGCCGCGATCAGGATCCGCTCGCCCACGATCGTGTGGCGGCGCATGAACTCCCATTCCGAGTCGGTCAGGGGCCCGGGCTTGTCGAGAATGGTGTCGGGCACCGCGATCTTGCCCAGGTCGTGGAGCTCAGCGGCACGCGCGACCTCGTCGAGCTCCTCCGGGCTCATCCCGAGCGCACGCGCCGTGGCGAGGGCCAGCTCGGCCACACCGCGCCCGCGGGCGTGAATGTCGGGCCGGCGCTCGGACAGGGTGCGCAGGAGCACGTCACGCGTCTGGCGGCCGGCGGACATGCGCCGTCCGCCCTTGCGGGCGTACATGCGACGGTCGGCAAGCTGAAGCGCCTGCCCGGCGTCGTCCGCCTCCTCGGGCAGGAGCACGGACCCGTGCGACGTGCTCACGTCGAAACCGTCGCCGTGCGCCGACAGGGCCTCCACGCATGCCGCCACCAGCGGCTTGACGCCCGCCGCGCCCAGGCGAACCAATGCGCAGAACTCGTCACCCCCGAGGCGGTAGGCCCGCCCGTGTCCGTGGACCGCGTCCGCGAGCTGGGCGCCGAGCCGGGTCAGCAGGCCGTCGCCGGCAAGGTGCCCGAAGGCGTCGTTGTACTCCTTGAATCCGTCCAGATCGAACAGGAGCAGCGCACGAGGCTCGTCCGTTGAGCAATGCGCCAACTCGCGCTCGAGGTCCCGCATCAGGCTGCGCCGGTTGCGCAGGCCGGTGAGGGCGTCGGTGAGGGCCTCGGCCTTCGTACGAGCGAGGATCCGCTGGTTGTCGCGGAACACGATCGCCATGCAGGTGATCACGAGCACCAGGCAGGCGGCGGTGAGCGTGAGCGCCACGGGGTTGATGCGGGAGAAGTGGTCCGCCACCAGCAGCGCGCTGGCGGCAAGCCCGCAAACGAACGGGATCGCCACCACGCGCCAGCTCCTGAGCGGAGGCATGGCACCGGTACGCGGCGCCTGCCAGGCGGCCAGCGCGATGAGCACGGCCGCCGCCGGCCAGGCAACGTCGACGATGGTGCCCTCGGTGTAGGTGCCGTCCGCCGCGCGGACGAGGTAGATGGCGTCGCTGACCGCCGTGAGCGCGAGGCCGCCTGCGAGCAGCAGCCAGACCCGGTCGAGGCGCCAACCCGAGGCGCCCCAGAGGGTCACCACGAGGCACAGCAGCACCAGATCGCCCACCGGATAGGCGAGGTTGGTGGCCACCTCGGCGACGTTGCCGCTGGCGGCGTCGATGATCGGGGGGCCGGCGAGCGCCGCGGCAAAGGCGCCGACCGCCAGGGCGGCGATGGCGCCGTCGAGCCAGAGACTGCCGCGGAAGCCGGTCATGCGCGAGCGCGCCAGCAGCACCAGGGTCGCGTAGCTCGCGGGATAGAAGGCCAGGTAGAGCGCGTCGCCGAGCGACGGATAGGGGGGTGAGGGATCATCGGCCAGGACCAGGGTCCAGTACAGGTCACCGCCGGTCCAGGCCAGCAGCCCGATGCCCATCAGGAGCCAGGGCAGCCGTTCCTCGCGGACCGCGTAGGCGCGCAGCAGGCAGGCCAGCGCGGCGCCCAGGGTCACGCCGTTGTAGACCCAGTCCTGGAAGAACGAGTCGAGGCCCGGCCCGCCGAGGCCGAGTGTGGCGTGCGCGGCGAACGCGAGCAGCGCGAGCAACGCGACCGCCCAAAAGGCGCGCAGGCCGGCGCTGAGCCTGGGAGAGACCTGGATTGGGGTCATGTGCATGCGTAAGGCGACAGCTTCGCTCTTTCATCGGCAGAAACCGTCCGATACCTGAGCGGCTGCGGCGGACGGGACGCCTTTAGACTCGCGCCCCGTGACCCGACTTTCCCGCTATTTCCTGCCGACCGTCAAGGAGGCGCCCGCCGACGCCGAGGCCGGTCTCGCACCGCCTGCTGGTGCGGGCCGGCCTCGCCCGGCAGCTGGGCGCGGGGATGTGGACCTGGCTGCCGGCCGGGTGGCGAGCCCATCGCAGGGCGGAGCAGATCATCCGCGAGGAGCTCGAGGCGATCGGCTGCTGGGAGATGCTGATGCCGGTCCTGACCGCCCGCCGAGCTCTGGCGGCGCAGCGGGCGCTACGACATCGACGAGGTATTCAAGCTCCAGGATCGGCGCGGCGCGGAGCTGGTGCTCGCGCTGTCGCACGAGGAGACCCTCACCTTCCACATGGCGCGCGAGGTGCGCTCCTACCGCGACCTTCCGAAGCTGCTCTACCACTTCCAGACGAAGGAGCGCGACGAGCCGCGACCGCGCGCCGGAGTGCTGCGCACGCGCGAGTTCATCATGAAGGACGCCTATTCCTTCGATCGCGACCTCGAGGGCCTGGAGCGCTCCTACGCGCGGTTCATCGAGGCCTACGACCGGATCTTCGACCGCGCCGGGCTCGAGTGGTACCGGGTGGAGTCGGACGTCGGGGCAATGGGCGGCTTCGGGGCCCACGAGTACATGGCTCCCAGCGCCGCAGGCGAGAACGAGGTGGCGCTGTCCGACCGCGGTTATGCGGCCAACGTGGAGGTCGCGAGCGCCGCTCCCCAGCCCGTCGAGGGCCTGCCTGAGCCGCTGGACGCGCCCGAGCCGGTGGAAACGCCCGGGCGCCACGACGATCGACGCCGTGGCCGGCATGCTCGGCGTGCCCGCGGGCGCGCTGATCAAGGCCTTCCCGATGATCGTGGAGGAGCCGCGGGCCCGTGCTCGTGGTCGTGCGCGGCGATCACCGCCTGAACGAGATCAAGCTCCAGAACGCGCTCGGCGCCGCGGCTCGCGTCCGGCGCAGCCCGAGGAGGTCAAGAGCCAGTTCGGCACCGAGCCCGGGCTTCATCGGCCCGGTGGGCGTCGGCGTGGAGGTGGTGGCCGACGAGGCGCTCAAGGGCATGCGCGGGCTCGTGGCGGGCGCCAACGAGCCCGACATGCACCTGCGCGGCGTCGAACCGGGCCGCGACTTCGAGCCCGACTGGGCGGACGTCCGGAAGGTCGAGCCCGGGGACACCGCGCCCGGCGGCGGGCTGATCACGATCGAGCCGGCAATCGAGGTGGGCAACATCTTCAAGCTCGGCACGCGCTACTCCGATCCGCTCGGCGCTCGCTACCTGGACGAGGAGGGCAAGGAGCAGCTCATCTGGATGGGCTCCTACGGGATCGGCCCGGCACGCATCGTGGCCGCCGCGATCGAGCAGTTCGCGGACGACAAGGGCATCGCCTGGCCGCGCTCGCTGGCGCCCTTCGACATCGAGCTGGTCACGCTGGGCAAGGAGGGGGAGGACGCCCGCCTGATCTCGGACCGCCTCTACGAGGAGCTCATCGAGGCTGGGCTCGACGTGCTCTACGACGAGCGCGAGGCGAGCGCGGGCGAGAAGTTCGCCGACGCCGAGCTGCTGGGCTGTCCGCTGCGGCTCACCGTGGGCCGCAAGGGCGTGGAGGCGGGCGAGGTCGAGGCCCAGATCCGGCGCGGGCTCGAGAAGCGCACGCTGCCGCTGGAGGGGGCCGCCGCGCGAGGCCCTGGAGCTGTGGCAGAGCCTCCCCTGAAGGGAGGCCGTCAGCCGCTGACCTTCCGCCGGCTGACGGGCCTGGATCGCTCGGGCGGGCCTCCTCCGGAGACCCGGCGGGGCGAGGCCCTGCACCCGCTCACGATCCCCAACGCGATCGGCTTTGCGCGCCTGGCGCTGATCCCGGTGTTCCTGGTGGTGGCGCTCGATTCGGGCGACGGCCGCAGCGCGCTCGCATTCGCCCTGTTCGCCTTCATTGCAGGCACGGACTACCTGGACGGCATGGCGGCGCGCATCACGGGCCAGTACAGCCGCCTCGGCGCGCTGCTGGACCCGCTCACCGACCGGCTGCTGGTGATTTCGGGCGCCATCGTGGCCTGGGACTTCGAGCTGCTGCCGCGCTGGGCGCTCCTGGTGCTTGCGGCCCGCGAGGCCTTCATGCTGCTGCTCACTCAGATCGCGCTGCGCCGGGGAGTCGACCTCAGCGTGAACATGCTGGGCCGCTGGGCGGTGTGGCCCACCATGGGCGCGCTCGCCCTGTGCCTGATCTGGGAGAGCTGGGTCGTGGACGCGCTGCTCTACGTCGGCCTGGCGCATGACCCTTGCGGCAACGGCCCTGTATCTGCAAGATGGATACCGGTTGCTCCGGCAAGGCTCAACCTCTACTTGAGGAAGTGCTATGGTCGGCTGACTCCCTCCGAAAGGACCTTTTGGACACGTTTCCCGATCTCGGCGCCCTCTCTGATCAGGAGTTGAAGGACCTCATCCACGAGCTCACCGAGGAGGAGCAGGAGGTGTCGTATCGCCGGCGCATCCTGCACGGCAAGATCGACATCCTGCGTGCCGAGCTCGTCAACCGGCTGCGCCACGAACACGAGGAGGGCGAAGCGGTCATCAGCGGCGCCGATGTCCAGCAGCTCACCGACATCCTCTCCGGCAAGGGCATCCCGGCCGAGTCACGACGCCGAGTAGGTAGGTGCCGGCGGCTGTGCACTGCCCCGAGTGCGGTTTCGTCAACGATGAGGGCGCGAACTACTGCCAGCGCTGCGGCGCCTTCCTGGGCGAGGCCAAGGAGTCCAAGCCCGGCGACACCACCGAGGTCTACCAAATCGACGAGAGCGGCGACCTGCGCGCGGTGGACCTCGACGAGGTGACCCACGAGAGCGCCACGCTCGTGATCCGGTCCGGCGGGGGCCGCGCCGGGGAGGCCTTCAACCTCGCCGGTGAGCGCATGACGATCGGCCGCAGCCCGGAGGCCGAGGTGTTCCTCGACGACGTGACCGTCTCGCGCAACCACGCGCTGCTGGTCAGCCGCCGGGACGGGCTCTACATCGACGACCTTGGCTCGCTCAACGGCACCTACGTGAACCGGCGGCGGATCGAGTCGCACCGGCTGCAGAACGGCGACGAGCTGCAGGTGGGCAAGTACAAGCTGACCTATCTGGACGAGCGGTGAGCACCGAGGTCACAGGAGAGGCGCCGCCGCGCAAGGAGAAGGCGCTCACCATCGGCGCCGTGTGCAAGCAGCTCGAGCGCGAGTTCCCGGAGATCTCGATCTCGAAGATCCGCTACCTGGAGGACCAGAAGCTGCTTTCGCCGCGCCGCACCCCGGGCGGCTACCGGCTCTACGGCCAGGCGGAGGTGGACCGGCTGCGCACGATCCTGCGCCTCCAGCGCGACGAGTTCCTCCCCTTGCGCGTGATCCGCCAGGAGCTGGCGGCGGGACGGGGCGACACCGAGGTGGCGGCGTCGCGCGGCCGGCCAGGACCCACGCGGGCCGCGGCGTTCCACGTTCGCGCTGCGCGGACCGGGCTCGCAGTACCGGCTCGAGGAGGTCCTCGACGACACCGGTGCCGACCCCGCGCTCGTAAAGGAGCTCGAGGACTTCGGGGTGATCAAGGGGGAGCGGCGCGACGGCGAGACGCTCTACGACGACACCGAGCGTGAGATCGTGCGAGCGGTGACCGAGCTCAAGCGCTTCGGAGTGGGCGGGCGCAACCTGCGCGTCTTCCGCACCTCCGCCGACCGCGAGGCGGCCCTCCTGGAGCAGATCCTGGCTCCGGCGCTGCGCTCTCGCAACCCGGAGCGCCGCAAGGAGGCGGTGGAGGCCCTGGAGAACCTCGCGGCCATCGCGTCACACCTCAAGCACCTGCTCCTCGTGCGGGACCTGCGCAAGCTTGCGCGCTGAGGCCGAGGGAGGCGTCCGTGCGCCTTGAGGACCACATCCAGGACATTCCCGACTTCCCACGCCCGGGAATCGTCTTCAAGGACATCACCCCGCTGTTCCTCAACCCCCGCGCGCTGCAGTACTCCATCGACCGGCTCGCCGACTACGCCGCTCGCTCAGGGTGGACTTCGTGGCCTCGGCCGAGGCGCGCGGCTTCGTGCTCGGCGCCGCCGTGGCGGCCGCCGCCGACGCGGGCTTCATCCTGGCCCGCAAGCCCGGCAAGCTGCCGCGCGACGTGTCCTCGGTCGAATACGAGCTCGAGTACGGCGTCGATGCGCTGGAGATGCACGCCGACGCGGTGCGCGACGGCGCCCGGGTGCTGGTGCACGACGACCTGCTGGCCACCGGCGGCACGGCCGGCGCGCTGTGCGGCCTCGTTGAGGAGGCGGGCGGCGTCGTGGCAGGATGCGCGTTCGTGATCGAGCTCGCCTTCCTCGAACGGACGCAAGCGCCTGGCCGGCTACGACGTCGATGTCGCTCGTCGTCTACGACTCCGAGTGATCGTGCGGCGCGAGCGCACGCTCCCCGGCGACCCCCGAGGAGATCTGGAAGGTGGTCTCGGATCCGCACCGCCTGCCCGCCTGGTGGCCCGGCGTGACGCGCGTCGAGGAAGTGTCGCGCGAGGCGTGGACGAAGGTGCTGCTCATCGCCCGGCGGCAAGGCGGTCAGGGCCGACTACACGCGGTCTGGAGGCCGACGAGCCGCTGCAGCTCAAGTGGCGCCAGGAGCTAGACGAGTCGCCGTTCGAGCGCCTGCTCAGCTCGTCCACGACCGAGATCGACCTGCGCCCTGGCGGGCGGGCGAACACGCGCGTGCGAATCGCGGTCGAGCACCGGCCGCGCGGCTGGGCGCGCCTCAGCCCGCTGCAGATGCGCGCCGCCAGCGGCCAAGCAGGTGGAGGGCGCACTGGACGGCCTCGGCGAGCTCCTGGCCGGCGAGAGCGACGCCCTGATGCGCTGGTGGGGCTGGGGCGAGGACGGCCACGACGTGGTGCTGCCCGACACGGCCACGGAGCTGCTGCGCTCGGCGCTCGGGGTCGAGGACGGCGAGCGGCGGCGGCCACCTCCGCTCGAGGCAGATCCGCCTGCCGCGCCCGCGCCTGCCGGCAGCCTGCGCGAGCGTCTGGCCGCGATCGTCGGGGCCGAGCACGCGCGCGACGACCACGAGAGCCGGGTCACCCACGCCGCCGGGCGCTCCTATCCCGACCTGGTGCGCCTGCGCTCCGGCGCGACTCGCCACGCACCCGACCTGGTGCTGTTCCCCGGCTCGGCCGAGGAGGTGGGCGCGCTGCTCGGCGCCTGCACCGAGGCGCGTGTGGCCGGTGGTCCCTTCGGCGGCGGCACGAGCGTGGTGGGCGGCGTGGAGCCGTTGGCCGACGGCTTCGCCGGCGCGGTCACGCTCGACCTGCGCCGGCTCGACGGGATCGCCGACGTGGATCCGGTGTCGCTGACCGCCACGCTCGAGGCCGGCCTCTACGGGCCCGAGGCCGAGCGCAGGCTGGCGGCCGAGGGGCTGACGCTGGGGCACTTCCCGCAGTCGTTCGAGTTCTCCACCGTGGGCGGCTGGGTGGCCACCCGCTCGGCCGGCCAGGCCTCGACCGGCTACGGGCGCATCGACGAGCTGGTCGAGGGCTGCGCTGCGTGGCGCCCGCCGGGGAGATCAGCACGCTGGCGGTGCCCGCCAGCGCGGCCGGGCCCGACCTGCGCGAGCTCCTGGTCGGCTCCGAGGGCACGCTCGGCGTGATCTGCGACGCCACCCTGCGCCTGCGGCCCGCGCCGGAGCAGCGCCGTCTACGAGGGCTGGTCGTTTCGCAGCTTCGCCGAGGGCTGCGAGGCGCTTCCGGGTGATGGAGCAGAGAGGGCGCCTCTCCCGACGTGGCGCGCCTGTCCGACGAGCACGAGACCGCGCTGGGCATGGCCCTGGCGTCGAGCGGGCTCCGCATCCGAGCGGCTCGGGCGGCGCTACCTGCGCCTGCGGGGGCACGAGGGCGGTTGCATCGCGATCGCGGGCTTCGAGGGCGACGCCGAGGACGTGGAGCGCCGCCGCCGGCGACGCGGGCGCGCTGCTGCGGGCCGGGGGAGGAGTGCAGCTGGGCGGGGCCCCGGGCGAGCGCTGGCTGCGCACCCGCTACGCCGCTCCCTACCTGCGTGACGAGCTGCTCGACCGCGGCGTGATGGCGGAGACGCTCGAGACCGCCACGGCGTGGAGCAACCTGCCACCCTCTACGGCGCGGTGGCGCATCGCGCTGCGAGACGCCCTCGGCGAGCAGGCGATGGTGATGTGCCACGTGTCGCACCTCTATCCCTCGGGCGCGTCGCTCTACTTCACCTTCCTGGCCCGTCAGGCCGACGACGCGCTCGGCTCAGTGGCAGCGGGCCAAGACGGCCGCGTCGGAGGCGATCGCCGCCGGGCGCGGGACGATCACCCACCACCACGCCGTCGGCCGCGACCACGCACCCTGGATGCGTGCCGAGGTGGGCGAGCTGGGGCTCGGCTGCTGCGCGCCGCCAAGGCGCGGCTCGACCCCGCCGGGATCATGAATCCCGGCCAAGCTGCTGCCGCCGGCCTGAGCCCGCCTCAGCCGGGCGGCCTGAGCACCGACTGGCCGAGTACCGCGGTCTGATTGCCCTCGGCCTTGACCTCGCGCAGCTTGGGCACACGCCCCCGCAGGGCGGACTCGCCCGAGTGACCGCGGTTCTGGTCGAGCGGCTCGCGTGAGACGTCGATGAAGCGGTAATCGGCGAAGTCGGCGGGCAGGTTGCCCACGGCCTGATAGGTGCCCTGCAGCGTCGGTGACCTGGCCGCCGAGCGAGCGGGCCTCGCCGCGGCTGTTGTAGAGCCACACCTCGTAGGCCTCGCGCTCGCTGGCTGGGTTCGAGGTTGGCCGCCTGCACGAGCAGCTGGCGCTCGCCCTTCTGCTCGACGACGATCGCGATCCCGGCCGGGGCGCCCCCGGCGGCCGGCGCCTGCTCGCCGCCGGCGTTCTGGGCCGCAGCGTTGTCCTGACCGCCGGCTGCGGGCTCGGCTCGTCGTCGCCGCCGGTGAGCAGCCCCACCGGCCAGACCAGGACGATCAGCAGCAACGCGGCGAGCGCGGCGGCGCCTCGGCGGCGATCAGGCGGCGTCGCTTCACCTCGGGCGCGACTGAAGCGCTCGGCACCGGCATCGCCGGCGCGCGGAGCCGGCGGCCGCGGCCCGCGGCGTCCGCGCTCGCCCTCGGGCACGGCCGGCATCGACCCGTTGACGTAGAGCTGCTCCAGCGAGTCGAGCAGCGAGCGCGTCCAGGTGCGCGCCGGCTCCGAGCGGCGCAGATGGCCCTTGGTGGCGGTGGCCTCGGCGCCCGACTGCTGGCCGAGCACGTAGTCGGCGAGCTGCCCGCGCCAGTCCTCCTCGACACCGCGAGACGCTCAGCGGAGCCAGCTCCACCAGGGCGCCGCGAGCGAGTTCGCGCACCCGCTCCTCGGGCATGCCGAGCATGTCCGGCGAGCTCGTCGTAGCTCTTCTGCTGCTGGAGCACGAGCTCGAGGATCGCCCGCTGCTCCGCGCTGAGCTGATCGAACGTGGCCATGAGCAGGCCGAACTGTAGTGTGCCCGCCTCCGATGGACTCGCCGATTCGGACCTATCCCGGCCCAGGCACGCTCGACGACGTGCTGGGCTTCGAGCTGGTCGAGGCCACACCCGACGGCTGCCGGGCGCGCTTCGCGGTCGAGGACCGCGTGCGGCAGCCGCGCGGGCCTGGTCCACGGGGGCGCCTACGCCGCGCTGGCCGAGTCGATGGTGTCGGCCACGACGCACATGGCCGTGGCTGACGACGGCAACTTTGCCGCTCGGCCAGTCGAACAACACCACGTTCATGCGACCCGCCAAGGAGGGCTTCGTGCACGCCGAAGGCGTGCCGATCCACCGCGGCCGCACCAGCTGGGTCTGGGACGTGAGCTTCACCGACGACGAGGGCCGCCTGTGCGCGGTTACGCGGGTGACGATCGCGGTAGCGTGCCGGCCAGCAGTAGGGCGTTTGCTCCGCTCCGCTCAGCCCGAGGCGCCCGCCTCGCGCCGCACGCGGCTCACGTAGCGGTTCGTGATCGGCAGGCGCCGGTCGCGCCCGAACGCCTTGGTCGAGATCTTGATCCCCGGCGGGGCTTGGCGGCGCTTGTACTCGGCCCGGTCCACCATTCGGAGCACGCGCTCGACCTCGTCGGCGGGCAGGCCGCGCCGCACAAGCTCCACGGCGTCCAGATCCTCCTCGATGTAGCCCTCGAGGATCCGGTCGAGAACGTCGTAGGGGGGCAGCGAGTCGTCGTCGCGCTGCTCGTGGCGCAGCTCGGCCGAGGGCGGGCCGCTCGAGCACGCTGGCGGGGACCAGCTCACGGCCGGCGGTCTCGTTGCGCCAGCGCACCAGCCGGTAGACCCAGCCCTTGTAGACGTCCTTCAGTACGGCGAAGCCGCCGGCCATGTCGCCGTAGAGGGTCGCGTAGCCCACCGACATCTCGGACTTGTTGCCGGTGGTGAGAACGAGCCAGCCGAACTTGTTGGACAGCGCCATGACCACGTTGCCGCGGATGCGGGCCTGGACGTTCTCCTCGGTGATGTCCGGCTCGCTGCCCGCGAAGGCGTCGCTCGAGCATCTCGTCGTAGGCGCCCATGGCGTCGGCTATCGAGATCTCGCGGAAGTCGACGCCGAGGTTCTCCGCGATCGCCCGGGCGTCGGCACGGGTTCCCTCGCTCGAGTACGGGGAGGGCATCGACACGCAGGTCACCCGCTCCGGTCCGAGGGCGTCGGTGGCCACCAGCGCCACGAGCGCCGAGTCGATCCCGCCCGACAGCGCCAGCACCACGCGCTCGAAGCCGTTCTTGTCGACGTAGTCGCGCAGCCCGGTGCGCAGGGCGGCGTAGATCTCGGCCGGCGAGGTCGAGCAGCGGCGCCACCTCGCCCGGCCACGATCTCGCCCTCCGACTCCACGTTGACGCTCGCCAGCGTGAACACCGGCGGCTCCGCCACGGGGCTCGCGCGGCGCTGACGGCGCACGTTCGCGCGGTGACGGGTGTCGCGCAGGCGCGCCGGCCACCACCTCGCGGGGGTCGATGGTGGCGAAGCCGAGGTTCTCCTCGAACTGCGGGCCGCGGGAGAGCACGGTGCCGTCCTGGTCGATGGCGAGGCTGTGGCCGTCGAAGACCAGCTCGTCCTGGCCGCCGACGGTGTTCACGAAGACCACCGCGGCCAGGTAGTCCACCGCTCGCTGAACCAGCATGCGCTCGCGGTGCGCGCCGTATCCGGCGCGATAGGGGGAGGCGGACAGGTTGACGATCACCTGGGCGCCGCCCAGCGCCTCGGTCATCGCCGGCGGGCCGGGCTCCCAGATGTCCTCGCAGATCGAAATGCCCACCGGGATCCCGTTGACCTCCACGATCGCCGCCTCGGCGCCCGACTGGAAGTAGCGCTGCTCGTCGAAGACCCCGTAGTTGGGGAGGTACATCTTGCGGTAGACCGCCGTGACCTCGCCGTCGGCGAGCACGGCGGCGGAGTTGTAGACGTCCTCGGCTCGCTCGGGGAAGCCCACCACCGCCACGATGCCCTCGGTCTGGGCGGCCAGTTCCTCGAGGGCGCGCTCCACGGCGTCCAGGAAGCCGGTCTTCAGCAGCAGGTCCTCGGGCGGGTAGCCCGACAGGGTGAGCTCCGGAAACACCACCAGAGCGGCCCCGCCGTCGCGTGCGGCCGACGTGTGCTCGGCGATGCGCTGGCGTTGCCCTCGATGTCCCCGACCACCGGGTTGATCTGGGCGAGCGCCACCCGCAGCAGTTCCTGTTCGCGCTGCATGTCTCCATTATGTCGCCAGCGCCAGCCCTCGAACGAGAAGGAGAGACTCCGTGCGCCAGGTCCACACCAACATGCGCGTCCGCGACATCGACGCCTCGCGCCGCTTCTACGAGGCCCTCGGCTACGAGCCGCGCGGGCGGCTCCAGTTCCAGGGCGCCTACAACGTCTACCTGGGGCTGCCCGGCGACGGCGACACCCTCGAGCTGACGGTCAACGAGGGGCGGGAGGAGCCCTATGACCTCGGCGACGGCTACGGCCACATTGCCCTCGAGGTCGAGGATCTCGACGCCGCTGCTTGCGTCGCTCGCCTCGGAGGGGATAGAACCCGAGAAGCCGCCGTACCACCCCGGAGGCCGGGAGGAGTTCCGAATCTGCTTTCTGGCCGATCCAGACGGCTACCGGGTCGAGCTGGTCGACGGCACGTTCGAGACGCCGCAGGACCCCGAGAGCTAGTGTCGTGAGTCGGAAGTTCGTGTTCAGTTATCGGGATGGCTGTGTGTGGCTGACGTTCGACGGCGACGGAGCCGTGCCACTGGCACGGCGAGGAGCCGTCGGGCGTCAGGCGCGCGCAGACACCCGAGAACTGCCACCGAACTGACGACTCACGACAGTAGGAGAGAGCATGCTGTTTTTCGTTCGGTTCGACGTCCACCAGCCCGAGAACATGTCAAACCGCGAGCTGATCGAGATGTGGGATCGCGAAGCCGACGCCGCGCTCGGCGCCGTCGACGCGGGCGCCGTCAAGCACCTCTGGAAGGTCGCCGGCCAGCGCGTGGTGATCGGGATCCTCGACATGCCCGACGCGGAGACCGTGGACCGCGCCCTCGCCGGCCTGCCGATCATCCAGGAGATGGGTACCGGCGTGAAGACCGAGGTGCTGCCGATCTACGACTACGCGACGTTCGCCGCGGATCTCAAGGAGGCCGTGCGGCGGTTAGCGGACCGGCACAGCCAATCGGCACGTCGAGGTAGCTGCTCGCCTGCTCGCGGTGCTCGAAGTGCCACCACTCGCGCCAGTAGGCGCCGTACCCGAAGCGCTCCATCGCCCGCTTGAGGATCAGGCGGTTGCGGCAGCGCCCGCCCCCGGGCGTTGACGGTGTGCGCGCGCGGGCTCAGGTCGTCGTAGCCGCTGCCCATCTCGAGCCGGCGGCCGTCGGAGGTGCGCACCAGCGTCAGGTCCACCGCGGTGCCGGTGTTGTGGCGGCTGCGCCGGGCGATGTAGGTGCCCACGAGCTCGGCCCGACCGCTTCGCTGCGCCCAGCGCACGAGCGCGCGTGAGGCCCGCGCGGGACGGTAGGCGTCGAGCACCAGCAGCCCCAGCCCGCGGCGGCGCAGGTGACGCTGCACTCGCCCCAGGTCGCGGGCGGGACGCTCGCGCAGGAGCGCCCGGTTCTCGCAGTAGCCGGGCAGAGGGCGGCCGGTGAGGTTGTTGGCGCGTCCGGTAGACCAGGTCGACCTCGATGCCCGGTCCGTAGCGGTGCACGTCGACAAGGCCGCCCGGCGCCGCGCCGGCCGCGCCGGCCCGGCGCGCCGAAGATCCGCTGCGCCACTCCCCGCAGGGTGGCGGTGCCGTAGTCGTGGGAGGGGTTGCCGTCGGTGAGGACCGCCATCGAGATCTCGCAGCGGGCCGCGCTCGAACAGCGCGGCCTCGTGGACCAGGCTCCCGCGTGCGGTCCCGCGCCAGCCGCCCTTGAAGAACGTGCTTGAAGCCGCAGGCCAGCGAGAAGCGCGAGAAGCCCCAGCGCTGGTACGCGACGATCGACGACAGCAGCGAGCGCGCGTACGCGCCGTGAGCGAGGCGGGCTCAGGCGGTCGAACACCGCGAAGAAGCGCGCCTGGTCGGCGGCGCTGAAGAGCGCGCCCGACCAGTATCCGACGTCGGTGAACGCTGCGCATCCGCGCCCGCCGGGCGAGCGCCTGCAGCTGCCGCTCCGCCCACGCGGCCGTAGACCGCGCTCGCCCGGCCGTTGTCGGAGACGGTGATCATCGGCCCGAGCTCGCGCCGCTCAGCGGGCGTGGGCATCCGGTTGCCGATCTTGCGCAGGTAGGCCACGAGCAGCATGGCCTTGACGACGCTGGCGGACACGTAGACGCGGTTGGCGCGTAGCCGTGCAGCGCGTCCGTGGGAATCGAGCAGCGCCCACGATTCGATCCCCGTCCGGCCGCGCAGGAAGCGGCGCGCGGCCGCAATCCGTGCCGGCGGCGGGAACAGGGCCGGGCGCGCCTTGACGCATCATGCGGCAGCCGCGGGCGGGCCGCACGGTCGTGCGCACCCCGGTGCGGCCTCCGGCCAGGATCTCGATGCGCCGCGAGCAGCGCGCCACCGGCGGGTCGAGACAGGCGCAATTGCCGTCGACAGGGCCGCTCGAAGCTCGTCAGCCGGTAACGGCCGGCGGGGAGCGAGCGGCGGACCCGAAACCTGACGGCCGGCCCCGCCTGCCGCTCGAGAACCAGGGCCCCGTTGCCGTCGCGGACGCGCAGGTACGAGATCGACCCCTCGATGTACACGCCCCCGACGTTCGAGCACGCGGGTGTAGTCGAGCGTCCCGCGGCCCTGGCCCGCCGCCGGCGGAGCTGCCCACACCAGAAGCAGAAGAGCCGCAGCGGCGATTCCCGAGCGCAGTCGCACACCCGAAAGGCTACGGCGGGGGGCAGCCACGCGCAGCGGGGTACGGGTGGCCGTATCGACGCTGGGCTCCGCGCGCCTTAGCCTTTTCGCCATCAAGGTGCTGCTCCGAGACCTGTTCGATCCGCTCACGTACCGGCGGATCACCTACCTGCTCCTGGCGCTGCCGCTCGGCGTCATCGAGTTCACGTTCCTGGTCACCGCCCTGTCGTTCGGGGTCGGCACGGTGATCACGCTGATCGGAATCCCGGTCCTGGTGGGGACCGTCTACGCGTGGCGCTGGCTCGCGCAGCTCGAGCGGAGGCTGATCGGCGCGCTCACCGGGGTACAGATCGCCAGCCCGTACCGGCCCGGTCCGGCCGGGGGCGGCTGGTGGCAGCGCCTGCAGGCGCGTCTGGCCGACCCGGCCACCTGGAAGGACCTGCTGTTCCTGATGCTGCAGCTGGGCCTCGGCATCGTGTCGTTCACGATCGCCGTCGGTGGTGCTGGCGGCGATCGTGGGCAGCCTGTTCGCACCCGCGTTCTACTGGGCCGTGCCCGACGGCCTCCAGCTCGGCATCTTCACGGTCGACACGCTGGGCGAGGCGATCGCGCTGGTGCCGCTCGGCGCGCTGCTCGCGCTGGTCGGCATTCCGGCTCTGGGTGCGCTGGGGCGCCTGTACGGCCTGCTGGCCGCGCTGATGCTGGGCACCGGCAACGACCCCGAGCTGACGGCGCAGGTCCACGGACCTCCAGGACGCCCGCTCGCGGATCATCGCGGCCGGTGATGCCGAGCGGCGCCGCATCGAGCGGGACCTCCACGACGGCGCCCAGCAGCGCCTCGTGGCGCTCGCCCTCACACTGCGCATGGCGGAGACGCCGCGCCCAGAGCGGGCGACCCCGAGGCGGCGAAGCTGATCAAGGCCGCCGGGGACGAGGCCGGTCTCGCCCTGTCAGAGCTGCGCGACCTCGCGCGCGGCATCCATCCGGCGATCCTCACCAACCGCGGCCTGGCGGCCGCTCTCGACGACCTGGCCATCGCGCGCCCGGTGCCTGTGGAGGTCACCGACGTCGCCGCCGCAGAGCGCCTGCCCGATCAGGTGGAGGCCGCCGCCTACTTCGTGGTCTCGGAGTGCCTGGCCAACGTCGACAAGCACGCCGGGGCGAGCGCGGCGACGGTGGCCGTGCGCGAGCAGGGCGGCCTGCTGACCGTGAGCGTCTCGGACGACGGCGCCGGCGGCGCGGCGCTGGACGGGTCCGGCCTGCAGGGCCTGCAGCGACCGCGTGGGCGCGCTCAACGGCAATGCTCACGGTGAAGAGCCCGCTCGGGCAGGGAACGCTCGTGAGCGCCGCGATACCGCTCGACGCGCCGCTGCCCGAGCGGCGAGCCGGTCATCCGGCGGCGCCGGTGGCCGCCGTGCTGGCCGACGCCGACTGCCGGCGCCCGTCCAGGCGCGCCGGGTCCGCGGACTGCGCAGTCCGCGTCGGCGGTGCTGGCCGGCCTCGGCCGACCTGATCCTCGCCTCTGGGCGCTCACCGGCGCGCCGAACGCCTGGCCGGTCTGGCCGCTGCTGGGCTCGCGCTGATCGGCGGCCTCGACGCCTGGCGGGTGCTGGGCCGGACGCGCCGTACGTGAGTCCGACCTCGCGCCCGGCGGCGAACGCACGGCCGAGCCATCCGCGTCCGCGCGACGCCGGCGCTCGCTGCGCCTCGACGCCGGGCTGGCTGGCGATCATCGACCTCTTCCTGGTCGGGCCTCTGGCTCGCCACCGGCGGCGGCTACTTCTGGCCGGTCTGGCCGATCCTCGGATCCGCACTGGCGATCGGGATCAAGGCGCTGCGCTGGCCGACGCTCGCCCGCGAGCGGCTGCTGGATGGGCGACCTCGCAAGACCTGGCCCCGCGCTGACCTGCGGCCTCAGTGGCCCCAGCCCTCGGCCACCTCGTGGCGCACCGTCTCCTCGCCGCTCCTCGCCGGTGCGGATCCGGATCGCCTGTTCGATCTCGTAGACGAACACTCGCCCGTCGCCGATCTCGCCCGTGCGCGCGCCGCCGACGATCGCCTCGATCGCCGTCCTCGGCCAGGCCGTCGGGCACCACCGACTCCACCTTGATCTTCGGCAGCAGCGAGATGTTCGCCCGCGTGCCGCGGTAGGACTCGGTGTAGCCCTTCTGGCGCCCGCAGCCGACCACGTCGGTCACGGTCAGGCCGGACACGCCCAGCGCGTCGAGCGCGTCCTGCACCTCCTGCAGCCGCTCGGGCCGGATGATCGCCTCGATCTTCTTCATGTCTAGCCCTCCTGGGTACGCGCGGACATCGCCGATCGCGAGCGCGCCTGCCCGCGCACCCGGAGTGTTCGGCGGGTGGTACTCGGATCCTGGCACCGGCATGAACTGCTCCGGGATAGCCCCACATGCCGTGCTCGACGATGTCGAGGCCGCGGCGCTCCTGCTCGGTGCTCACGCGCAGGCCGTAGACCGGCCCTGATCGCGTAGAAGACGAGGTAGGAGACCACGAACACGGGGTGAAGGCCGCCGCCACGCCGAGCGCCTGGACGCCGAGCTGCTCGAACGAGCCGGTGTAGAAGAGGCCGCCCTCGCCGATCGCGTTGTACTCGGCCAGCCGCGGGGCCGTGAACAGCCCGCAGGCCAGCGTGCCCCACACGCCCGCCACGCCGTGGGCGGAGAGCGCGCCGATCGGGTCGTCGAGGACCTTGTCGATCGCGATGATGCAGACCACCACCAGGACGCCGGCCACCAGGCCGATCGGCAGCGCGGCCCAGTACTCCACGTAGCCCGAGGGCGCCGTGATGCCGACCAGGCCCGCGATCACGCCGTTGCCGGTCATGCCGATGTCGAACGTCCTGGTCTATCAGGTAGCTCGTGGCCATCGCGCCCGAGCACCCCGCCGGCGGCGCCGATCACAGTGACGATCGCCACCTCGGCGAAGCGCCCGTCGGCCACCCCGAGCGTGGAGCCGGCGTTGAAGCCGAACCAGCCCACGAACAGGATGAGCACGCCCAGCCCCACGAGCGGCATCGAGTGGCCCGGGATCACGTTGGGCTCGCCGTCGCGGCCGAACTTGCCCTGGCGCGGGCCCAGCAGCAGCAGCGCGGCCAGTGCGCCGGTGGCGCCGATCAGGTGGATCACCGTGGAGCCGGCGAAGTCCTGCATGCCGAAGTTGGCCTGGAGCCAGCCGCCGCCGAAGATCCAGTGGCTGATGATCGGGTAGATCAGCGAGCTGAAGATGACCGCGTAGATCAGGTAGGCGCCGAACTTGATCCGCTCGAGCGTCGTGCCCCAGACGATCGCCAGCGAGACGGCGCAGAACGCGAACTGGAAGAAGAACTTGGCCGGCACCGCGGCCGCGGAGAACTCCATCGCCGGGAAGGCCGCCTGGGCCTGGGTGTCGAGGAAGAAGCCCTCGGTGCCGGCGAACCAACCCGGTGCCCCCGAAGGCCAGCGCGAAGCCGACCGCCCAGTAGCAGAGCGCGGCGATCGACAGGTTGGCGATCACCTTGGCCACCACCGTGCCGGCGTTCTTCATGCGCGAGAAGCCGACCTCGAGCAGCAGGAAGCCCGCCTGCATGAAGAACACGAGGATGCCGGCCACCAGCACCCAGACCGTGTCGATCCGGCCGAGCGCGTCGTTGAGTGTTGGTTCCATGTCCGGATCGTCCGATCCGGCCGGCCAGGCGTCATTCGCCCGCGCGTACAGGATTTGCGCCGCGGCCTTTGTACACGCGGCCAGGTGGCCGCCTGGCGCCGACTCGCCTACGGCCAGAACCCGCGCGCCGACGCAGTCGGCCAGCTCGCGCGGATCCACCTCGAAAGAGGCTGTTGGGGTCGCCCGCGGCGGCCCAGACGCGCTCGTGGCGCGAGCAGCTCCTCGTCGAACACGACGGGCAGGTCGTGCCCGAACGGCGGCACGCCGCCGATCGCGTAGCCGGTGGCCGCGCGGACCTCCTCGGCTGCCGGCCTGGCGCACCTCGGCGACGTCGAGGGCGTCGGCCAGCTTGCCGGTGTCGATTCGGTGGCGCCCCGAGGCCACGCACACCACGGGGTCGCCGTCGGCCACGAACACGATCGACTTGGCGATCTCCGACTCCTGGCAGCCCACCGCCACCGCAGCGTCCTTGACCGTGCGCGTGGAGGCCTCGAGGCGCTGGACGCGCACCTCGATGCCCAGCTCGCGGGCGCAGTCTGCGCCAGCCGGTCTCTCACGCCTCCACGGCCTCCGCCTCGGCCCGTGAGCTCGACCCCGGCGGCAGCGGCGAGCTCGTCGAGCGACTCGCGCACGTCGTCGGCGAAGTCGTCGAGATCCCAGAGCAGGTCGTAGTCGCCCGACGAGCCCGAAGTTGATCTTGCCCGCGTAGGACAGGAGCGCGATGCCGAGGCCCTGGTTCTTGGCCAGCGGCACCATCGGGAAGGGATCGATCATGCGCCGTCCGGCCAGGTAGAGCGGGAACTGCGGGCCGGGCACGTTGGTGACCACCAGGTTGAACATGCGCTGGCGGGCCACCAGCCGCGAGGCCTGGTCCATCACCGTCGGCGGGGCGAAGCCCGTCAGGTCCGTGAGCACCTGCGCGCCCACGGCCTGGCCGCTCGACTTGAGGCCCGCGCAGCTCCTCGCGCACGATGTCGAGCCGCGCCACCGGGTCCTGGCACCACACGGGCAGCGGAGCCATCATGGCCGCGACCTTGTTGCCGAGCGCGCCGCGCTCGACGTCGGCGCGCACGCTCACCGGGATCATCGCCTTGAGCTCGAGCCCGTCGGTGGTCTGGCCGCGCCGGCGCAGATGCTTGCCCAGCGCGCCGGCCACGGTGGCCAGCACGACGTCGTTGACCGTGCCGCCCAGCTCGTTCTTGATCGCCTTGAGCTCGCCCAGATCGGCGCGCACCCAGGTGAAGCGGCGGTGCGGGCCGATCGAGCGGTTGTAGGGGCTCTGCGGGGCGGGATTGAGCCCGGCCCAGGCCATCGCGCCCACGCCCACCGCGGCGTCGCGCACACCGGCCGGCGATGCGGCGCGGCCCGCGGAACATCGCCCGCACCGAGCGGGTGATCTCGGCCGGGATCGTGCCCGCGCTCGAGCAGCGCCTCGGCCAGCAGCTGAGCGCCGGTGGGGAGGGGACGCGGGCAGCCAGCGGTCCCCGGGCGCGGTGGGCGCGGCGGGCTCCGGGCGTGGTGTCGAACAGCACCGAGATGATGTCCACGCCCGAGATGCCGTCCACCAGGGCGTGATGGGTCTTGGAGAGGATCGCGAAGCGGTCGTCCTCGAGCCCCTCGACCATCCAGATCTCCCACAGCGGCTTGTCGCGGTCGAGCTGCTGCGAAAAGACGCGGCCGGCGAGGTCCTTGAGCTGCTCCTCGGCGCCCGGGCTGACGGCAGACGCCGTGGAGCGCAGGTGGTAGCGCAGGTTGAGGTGCGGATCGTCGACCCACTTGGGCCGTCCCTGGCCGAGCGGAACGAAGGCCAGCCGCTGGCGGTAGCGCGGCACGAGGTGCAGCCGGCGCTCGATCGCCTCGAGCAGTTCGTCGTAGCTCGGAGGCGGGCCCTCGAAGAGCATCACCGAGGCCACGTGCATGTGGGACTCGCCGTCCTCCAGATGGAGGAAGGAGGTGTCGAGCGCGGTCAGGCGATCCGATGGCCATGCGCCCAAGTTAGCGCAGCGAGGCGGACGGCTCAGAGCGACAGCGAGAGCTGGTCCGCGGGAACCCGGACCCGGGCCGCCTCGCGCTCGTCGAGCCCCGCCACCCGCACCCCGAGCAGGCGCACGGGCCGGCTTCGGCGCGAGCGTGCGGAGCAGGTCGAGCGCCACGCCGTGCACCGTGTCGAGGTCGTTCACCGCCCCCTCGAGCGTGCGGGCGCGAGTGACCGTCGAGAAGTCGTCGAAGCGAACCTTGATGCCGATCGTGCGCCCGCGGCGCTCCTGGCTGCGCAAGGGTGGTGCAGAGCTGCTCGCGAGAGGCGGCCGAGCACGGGCTCCAGGGCCTCCAGGCCGTGCAGGTCTCGGTCGAAGGTGGTCTCGCGCGACTCCGACTTGGCCACCCGGACCGTCTCGATCACGCGCTCGTCCTCGAAGCGGGCGAGGGCCCCCAGATGCGGGCCCAGGCGGGGGCCGAACCATTCGGTCAGCTGCGCGTCGGGAGAGCGCCCAGCGCCGCCAGGCTCGTGACCCCGAGCCGCTCGAGGCGGGCCACGGTCTTGGGCCCGATGCCGGGGATGAGGCCAGGCGAGCTGCCGCGCGAAGCGCTCGCGAGCCTGCTCGGCCGTGAGCTCCAGGAAGCCGTCCGGCTTCTCGGCGTCCGAGGCCACCTTGGCCACGAGCTTGCTGGGACCGATCCCGACCGAGCAGGTGAGGCCGGTGTCGGCGCGCACCGCCTCCTTGATCTGCCGGGCCGCCGCGCGGTAGCGGTCGAGCCCGGTGAGGTCGAGGTAGGCCTCGTCGAGCCCCACCGACTCGACTCGCTCGACGTGGCTGCGCAGCACGGCGTGGACCTCGCGCGAGCGCTCGCGATAGAGGTCGAAGTCGGGCGGGATGAACACCGCCTCGGGGCACAGCCTCCGCGCCCGCTCGGCCGGCGTGGCGGAGAAGATCCCGTAGCGCCGCGCCTCGTAGCTGGCGGTGGTGACCACGGCGCGCGGCCCGCTGCCCGCCACGACCACCGGCAGGCCGCGAAGCTCCGGGCGCCGCTGCAGCTCGACGCTGACGTAGAAGGCGTCCATGTCGACGTGAGCGATGCAGCGCACGGCGCGACGCTACCGCTCAGGTCGGCTGGTGAATCGGCCGGATCGAGGATCTCGTTCACGTCCACGTGCGGGGGCTGGGTCGAGCGCGAACATCACCGCCCGGGCGACGTCGTCCGCCTCCAGGGCGTTCGACACCTGGTTCTCGAAGAAGGGCGTGTCGACCATCCCGGGCTCGATCAGCGTCACCTTGATGTCCGTCTCGCTGACCTCCTGGCGCAGCGCCTCGCCCATCGCGGTCACCGCGAACTTCGTGGCGGAGTAGAGCGAGCCGGGCAGCGCGCGGCGGCCGGCGACCGAGCTCGTCAGCAGCGATGTGGCCGCTGTTCTCCTGCTTGAAGTGGCCCAGCGCACGCTCGGATCGACAGCGCCGCGCCGTAGACGTTCGTGTCGATCATCGACTTCCAGTGCTCGACCGTCTCCTCGAGAAAGCCCCGCGTGGCGCCGAAACCGGCGTTGGCGAAGAACACGTCCATGCGCCCGAACGTGCTCAGAGCGCGCTGCACGAGGGCCTGCTGCTCGTCCCAGCTGGTCACGTCGCAGCGCATCGCGATCGCCTTCTCGTCACCGCCGAGCTCGTCGGCCAGCGCCTCGAGGCGGTCGGTCGAGCGCGCGCGCCAGCACGACGCGGTAGCCGAACTCCACCGCGCGCCGCGCGGTGGCGGCGCCGATGCCGCTGCTGGCGCCCGTGATGACCATGACCGGTTCGTCTGCCATGGCCGTGGTTCTAGCAGCCGCTCGCCTGAGGCTACCGCTGCCGGGCCGTGGCCTCAGTCGACCCCACCGCGGCCCGCTTCCCGGGCGTGGCCGCAGAAGGCCGGGCACTACGAGAGCTTCTACCTGAAGCTCTGCCATCCCGGACGAGCCGCTCGGCGGCGTGGCTGCGCTACACCGTCCACAAGCGCCCGGGCGCGCCGCGCCACGGGCTCGCTCTGGTTCACCCTGTTCGAGCCCGGCGGGGCCGCGCGCGGCCAAGGTCACCGTGGCCGCGCCCCGCACCGGCGACGGCGACTGGCTCAGCGTGGGGGAGTCCCGCATCGGCGCGGGCCGCGCCGAGGGCTCGATCGCCGGAGAGGTCGGAATGGGATCTGCGCTTCGAGAGCGGCGAGCCGCCGCTCCTGCACCTGCCCGCGCGAGTGGATGTACACGCGCCCGCCTGCCGCGCACCAAGCTGCTCTCACCGCTGCCGGGAGCGCGCTTCGAGGGCTCGCTGGTCGTCGACGGCCGCGAGCTCGACGTGGACGGCTGGCGCGGGATGGTGGGCCACAACTGGGGCACCCAGCACGCCGAGCGCTGGATCTGGCTGCACGGGCTGACCGAGGACGGCGACTGGCTCGACGCCGCGATCGGCCGCATCAAGCTGGGGCCGGCTACCACCCCCTGGATCGCCAACGGCGCACTCAGCGTGGCCGGCGAGCGCCACGCGCTCGGCGGCCCGGGCCGGCGGGTGGAGGTGGACGAGTCGCCCGACAGCTGCGCCTTCCTGCTGCCCGGCAAGGGGATGCGGGTGCGCGGCACGGTGTCGGCGCCCCGCGAGCGCTTCGTGGGCTGGATCTACGCCGACCCGGACGGCGGCGAGCACCACACGGTCAACTGCTCGATCGCCGACATGCGGCTGGCGGTCGAGCGCCCGGGCGGCGGGCCGAGCTGGGAGCTCGAGGTGCCGGGCGGGGCCGCCTACGAGCTCGGCATGCGCGAGAGCGACCACGGCATCGAGATCCAGCCCTTCCCGGACGGCTAGGGCGGCCTACGGTCCCAGCCGCCGGTGGCTCCAGCCGCCGTCGCCCTCGCGCTCGAAGCGAAAGCGGTCGTGGAGCCGGCTCGAGCGGTGCTGCCAGAACTCCCACGCGTCCGGACGCAGCCGGAAGCCGCCCCACTCTCGCCCACGGGCAGCTCCTCCGGATGCTCCCGCTCGAGCTCCGCGACGCGCTGCTCGAGCCACTCGCGATCCGGCACGGGCCGGCTCTGCGGCGACGCCAGGGCGCTCAGCTGGCTGCCGCGCGCGCGGCTCCGCGCGTAGGCCACCGTCTCCTCGCGGGGCACGCGCTCCACGGCCCCTCGACGCGCACCTGGCGCCCCTGCTCGGGCCAGTAGAAGAGCAGCGCCGCGCGCGGATTGTCGTCGAGCTCGCCGCCCTTGCGGCTGCCGTAGTTGGTGAAGAACGTCAGGCCGCGGTCGCCGTAGCGCTTCATCAGCACCATGCGCACCGACGGCGCGCCGTCTGGGGTCGCCGTGGCCAGGGCCACTGCCTCCGGCTCGAACGCGCCCTGCCTCCGGGCCTCCTCGAACCAGCGCCGAACTGGACGAGCGGATCCGCAGTCGAGATCGCACTCGGACAGAGGCCGGTTGCGGATGCCTGGGACGGGATCGCGGACGCTATCGCCACGGGTACGACGCGGGAGCGGTGCGGGTACCGCTCAGCGGCCGCCGCACGCGCGCGGCACGGTCACCACGGGCTGGGCGCCGATCGAGCCCTCGCCCGCGCGGCCGGAGATCTTGCAGAAGGCGTAGCGGCCGCTCTCGAAGTCGATCCGCATCCGGTAGGGGTGGCCGATCAGGCCGGCCTCGCTCTGCGAATAGGCCTCGGCTTCACCGCCGGTGTTCGGGCCGAAGGCCGTGGTCACGGCCAGGCACGACTAGACGCCGAAGCGGCTGCCCGGGTCCTGGTCGGCGCCCCGTCCCGACACGGTCCGCGGGAACGGCTCGCACGCCACGCGCCGGATCGGCCCGTCGAGCTCGCCGGCGGCGACCCGCCGGCGGGCGTCGGCCAGCACCGCTCCGGACGCTGTGGCCACCAGCCGCTCGCGAGCGGGAATCGCCGGGCGGAGGCGCGGGCGCGGCTCGAAGCGCGGCTGCTGCTGCTCGCGTATGCGCTCCACGCGGGCGCTGCGCAGGCGCTCGAGGCGCTGTTCCTCGGCCCTCGAGCGTTCCTCCTTGGATTCGTCGATGCCGGGCGCGAGCGCCAGCGCCAGCCCGACGGCCGCGAAGGGGAGAAGCACAACCAGCACCCGCCCGGCGGGAGGCAACCGGCGCCAGACGCGGCCGGGCAGGAGCCGCCACCCGGGCATCAGCCTCGACAGCGGTCGCCGCCGCCGGGCGTGGTCCACCGGTGGAGGGTGCTCGGCCACGCCCGGTAGGGTACATGCATGACTCATGCATCCGAGCGGCCGTCAAGGCAATCTGCTCGGCACGCTGTCGCTGGCGGTCACCGAAAGGGTGGAGCGGGCGGTGATGGCCGCGGCCGGCCACAGCGGGGCCGCGCCCGCGGCCCTGGCCGCGCTGTCGACCTTCCTCGACGGCTCCTCGATCGACACGCTGCGGCGCCCGCTCGGCCTGACGCATTCGGCGGCTGTCCGCCTGACCGACCGCCTCGCCGAGGACGGGCTCGTCCGGCGCGAGCCCGGCGTGGACGGCCGTTCGGTTTCGATCCGCCTCACCGACGAGGGCGCCGCGGTGGCCGAGCGGATCCGGCGCGACCGCCAGGCAGCCTTGGCGGCCGTACTGGATCCCCTCTCCGCCGGACGAACGCGAGGAACTGACCGGCCTGCTGGAGAAGCTGCTCGGCGGGGTGATGGGCGGCCGGGCCGACGCCGGCCACGCCTGCCGGCTCTGCGACGTCGAGGCCTGCGGTCACGACGACGGGCGCTGCCCGGTGACACAAGCTGCCGACCGCGCCGAGCGCAGCCGCCGCCGGCTCAGCCGGAGCGCGCCGACGCGGCCCATCCGCGATCCTTCGCAGCGCGAACCACGAACGGAGGAGAACGCAGATGGCGGAGAGGAACGCGAGCGCGCGCTGGGACGGTTCGCTCACCGAGGGCAACGGCACGATGCGGCTCGGCACGGCGGCGCCTTCGAGGGGCCGTACTCGTCCCAGTCGCGCTTCGAGGAGGGCGACGGCACCAACCCGGAGGAGCTGATCGCCGCGGCGCATGCGGGCTGCTTGTCCATGGCCCTGTCCGGCGAGCTCGGCCGCGCGGGCCACGACGCCGAGAGCGTGGAGACCGACGCCACCGTCCACATCGACAAGGTCGAAGGCGGCTTTGGGATAACGCATCGAGCTGTGCACGCGCGCGCGAGTGCCGGGAATCTCCCCCGAGGAGTTCGCAGATCGCGGATGCGGCCAAGAAGGGCTGCCCGGTGTCGAAGGCGCTTGCCGCGGTCGACTCGATCGAGCTGGACGCCCAGCTGGCCTAGCCCCGTTCTCTGGTGACGAGTTGACATAAGACAGGTTCTCGGGCATTCGATTCATTGATCTCCCGAGGCGCGCTCCCAGCGTCGCCGTCCGCCCCGCGCCCGGCGGCGCAGTGTGCTGCGGCGGGTATCAGGATCCATCTCGGTGAGTCTCAGGTCCCTTGTGAGCTCGTGCAGGTTGTCCACCACGAACGGATCGAGGCGCACACCTGATTGCGCTGTGAGCTCGTCCAGCACCTGACCGGAGGCGCTCTCATCGCGGTCGGCGAGCGCGAGAAAGGCCCGGCCGGCGCTGATGATCCGCGCCTCGAGCGGGATGTCCTGGCCCGCGAGACCGTCGGGATAGCCGTTGCCGTCGTAGCACTCGTAGGTCGAGCGCACGATCCGGGCCACCGGAGCCAGGGCCGGCGCGGCCGCCAGGACGCGCTCGGCGATCAATGGGTGCTGAGCGAGCAGGGCGCGGTCCTCGGCGCGGGCGGACTCGCCGGTGGGCAATCCCGCCGGAAGGGCCGCCCGCCCGATGTCGGAGAGCTCGGCGGCCCGGGTGAGGTGGTCGAGCTCGGGTTCGCTCAGGCCGTGCGTCTCGCCGAGCAGGAACACCAGGTCGGCCAGCTCGCGCTGGCGGGCCGAGGTCCGCGGGGAGCGCTCGTCGAGCAGCTGCCGAGTACGGCTCGCGTCTGCTCCGGAGCCGAGGTGCGGCGCCGGTCCTTGTGGGAGTACATCCTCCGGTCCGCTATCTGGAGGGCCAGCTCCCACGTGCGCGCCTCGTCGGGTGTGCTCACCGCGCCGTAGGAGGCCGTGATGGCGAAGGCCGTCCCGCTCTCGACCAGAGCCTCTCTCCCTGCCGTGATGACCTCCTTCGCCCTGAGCCGGTCGGCGGCCACGAGCACGCAGAACTCGTCGCCCCCCACCCGGTAGGCGACGTGAGGGGCCACGGCCTGCTCCAGTCGCGCTCCCAGCCGGGCCAACAGCGCGTCGCCCGCGGGGTGGCCGAAGGCGTCGTTATAGGCCTTGAACCCATCGAGGTCGAACAGCACGAGCGTCTGGTGAAACCCCGGTTGCTGCCTGGGGCACCCGACTCGAAGTCGCGCGCGAGGCGCCGGCGGTTGCCCAACGCCGGTCAGCGCATCCGTGAGCGCCTCCCGGCGCGCCTCCTCGAGCAGGCGCGTGTTGTCGCGGAAGGCGAGCAGGGTGCGAGCCACCAGGACGACGAGCGTGGCGCACGCCAACGCGACCGCCACCGGGCTGATGCTGAAGAGGCCCGCCACGCCGAGTACGCCGACTGCGACCAGAGCGAAGACGGCAGGCCCGAACAGGCGGCGCCGGTCCACGAGGGTGACGGTTGCGGGCATGAGCGGGAAGAAGGCCGCGACGCCCAGCTGAGCGCACTCGCCGCGAACAGGAGGTCGGCAGGCCCTCCGCGTTCGAACGTGCCGGCGGTGGTCTCCCCCACCAGAACGGCGTTGCCCGCGGCGTTGATCACGATCCCGGCCGCGATCAGGCCCCAGCACCAGCCCGGGCGCCATCCCGTCAGCCCGATGACCACCCCCACGAATGCGAGAATCGCCAGGTCGGCGAGGAGAAACACCTCCGGCGGCCCCGGCTGCGGAGCCCGCCGACGCTTCGGACCCGGGAAACAGCGGGATGGCCGCAACCGCCGCGATCGCCAGGCCGCCGATCAACCCGTCGAGAAGCAACCGGGTGTCCACGCTCTGCACGCGACGGCGGGCCAGCAGCACGAGCGTCGCGGGGCCAGCACAAAGGCCGTCACCAGCAGGGCCCGCGTGAGCGGGGGATAGGCCGCGCTCGGATCGCTCTCCACCACGCGATAGACCACCTCGGCCACCAGCCAGACCGCCACGCCGGCGGCCGCAATCAGCCACGGCACGCGCTCCTCCGGCACCCGGGCGGCCCGCCAGACGCAGCTGACCGCCGTGGCGGCGAACAGAAGGCCGTAGAGCCAGTCCTCCACAGCGGCGCTGTGCGAACCGGTTCCGACGGCGAAGGCGAGATGAACGGCCAGGCCCAGCGCTCCCAGTGCGGCAAACAGCGCGACGACCGGGAGCGCCGCCCTGGCGCCTTCCCTGGCGGAGCTCAAGCCCGGGCCGGCATTGCGAGTACCAGTACGGCCACGTCATCCCTCAACGACACAGGAGGCGCGAGCGACTGCCGCAGCGCGTCGACAATCGCTGCGGCTCCGGCGCCGGCACACGGCTGCAGGGTCTCTCCCAGCCGCGACTCGCCGAACAGCTCCTCGCCGATCCGGGCCTCGATCACGCCGTCTGTGTAGAGCACGAGGGCATCGCCCGGAAACAGTAGGACCTCGAGCTCGGGGGGCGGCTGGACTCCGGACACGCCGAGGATCGTGCCGGAGCCATCGGGCCAGTCGATGGTCCCTCGTGACGCACGATCAGTGGCGGCGGATGGCCGGCATTCCCCAGCACCAGACGGGTCTCTCCTTCGACCACGTCGAGCCGCGCGGCGACCGCGCTGCAGAAGCGGCTGGGCTCGTCCTCGGACTGCAGCGTCTCGTCCGCGAGCGCCAGCACGCGCGGCAGGCTGCGCTGGTCGAGAGCGGCGGTCCGCAGCGTGTGGCGCATGAGCGAGCTCACCGCGGCCGCGTCGACCCCCTTGCCCGATACATCGCCGATCGTGGCGACCCAGCCCGGGCCGGCTTCGAACAGGTCGTAGAAGTCGCCCGCCCGCCTGGGCGCCGTCACCTGCGGCCTGATAGAGCGCCGCCACGTCCAGCCCGGGCACCGTCGGCAGCCGGCCCGGTCGCAGGCTGCGCTGGAGGCGCATCGCGATGCGCTGCTGGTCGCGAAACAGACGCGCGTTGTCGAGCGCCACGGCGTAGCGGGCCGCGACCTTCTCGAACACGGCGAGATCGTCGGCGGTGTAGCGGCGCGACGACTCGGCGGTGGCCAGCGTCACCGCGCCCAGCAGCCGCCCCCTGCGCGCAGCGGCAGGATCGCGGCCGACACCAGCTCGAGCATCTGGAGGGCGCCGAGGCGCCGCTCGTCGCCCTCTGCCGCGGCCCGGAGCCAACCCGGGAGATCGCCGATGAGGGCGGGCCGCTCCAGACTGGCCAGCAGCGATCCGCCGGCCCGGGCTCGGCGCTGGGAAAGCGTCGCGGATCCTCAGCCACCCAGCGCTCCCGGTCGGAGTCGCTGTGTGCGAGTGCTCCCCGCACCAGCGCGCGCGGAGACTCGAACACCTCGACCGCGCACCAGTCCGCCAGCCTCGGCACCGTGAGGCGGGTCATCATTCGCAGCGTGGTGGCGTAGTCGAGGGAACGGCCGAGCTCGCGCGTGGCGTCTTCCAAGAAGCGCTCGCGGTCGCGCTCCTCGCGCACCGAGGACACGTCCTCCAGCGTCATCAGGGCCAGCAGCAGCTCACCCTCGGGGCCGTGCAACGGCCGCCCGCGGATCCTGACCATCTCGATCGCTGTTCGTTCGTGCGCGTCCGTACCCGCACGATCGCGTCACTGGCGCCCTCCCCGCGAAGAACTCTTGATCCGGGCAGCTCGGAGACGTCCAGCGCCTCGCCCGACTCGTTGAAGAACTCGTACCGCCGTGACAACTGGTCGAGCGGCGTGCTGAGCAGCTCGGCGGGAGCCTCAGGCCGAGCATACGGATGGCGCTCTCGTTGGCGAACACGGTCCGGCCCTTGGCATCGCGAACCACCACGCCCTGAGGGAGCGCGTCAAGTACCGCTTGGAACTCTGCAAGCTCGCGACCGAGAGTCCCGTGCAACTGCTGCACCATCGGGCCGATCCTCCCAGCCTCTACCGGCGCCTACGGCCTGTCAAGACAAAAGTCGTCAGCCGATGACCGCGCCGGCGCGACTTGGGGGCCGTGGACGCCTCCACGGCCGCAAGGCGGATCGAGACAGTCGCCGAGACGCGTTCCTCGGCGAACGAGAGCCGAACGGCTCGAACGAGACGCTCTGCCACCAGCACAAAATCTAGCAAAAAACCAATACCAGACGCAAACCGGCCCGGTCCGATCGGCGCCGACCAGTCGGTGCGCCGGGTCCACCTGTGCAGGTCGCGGGGCAAGCGATGACCTCGACAGCGCGCTCGGTCCCCTCCTCCTCGCTGATCCAGCCGACCAGCAGCGAGATGGGCCGCCCCGTGGTGCGAGAGCGCTTCGAGCTCGGCCCGGAGGAGCTGCTCGAAGCGAGATCGGTTGAGGAGCCCAGGCAAACGGCCGGCCGCTCGGCCGAAACAGCCAAGAAACCTGGCGCAACCGATCAAGGAGGGCCCCCGCCCCTGCCATAAACAGGAGTTACCCACCGGCGCGAGGTGTTTTAACCCGACAACCGCATGCGGGCAATGTGCTGCAGGAACGGACATCGTCTCCCTCGCTGGGCATACTCCGGGGCATGTCCGAGTCCGATATCAGCGAGGACGCAGGTATCCAGCGCACAGAGAGCCGCTTCGAGCGCAGCGCCGCCGAGCGCATCCGAGATCGCGAGTTCCCGCTCGCGGTGCGCGGCTACGACCGCCAGGCGGTCGACGCCTTCATCGATGAGGTCGCGGACCTCGTGGGCGATCTCGAGAGCCGGCAGTCCCGTGAGGCCGTGGTTCAGCGTGCGCTCGACGAGGTCGGCGTCGAGACCGCCGGCATCCTTCAGCGCGCGCACGAAACGGCCGACGAGATCGCCGCTCGTTCCCGCGCGCAGGCCGAGGGGCGCATCCAGAGGGCCGAGCGCGAGGCGGAGATCGCGCGCCGGCAGGCGGATGACTACTCGGAGAAGGTGGTAGTGGACACCCAGCTGCTGTGGGAGGAACGCCAGCGGCTGCTCGAGGACATTCGCCAGCTTGCCGACGAGGTGCTCGCCACGGCCGACGACGCGGCCGAGCGGGTGACCCTCCCCGAGGGCCTCGCGCCGGAGCCGGCGGAGCTGCCGCCGGAGGCGCTGCCGCCCGACGGGCCCGAGTCCGACCCGTCGGATCCGCCCACCGCCGAGGTCGAGCTCGATCTGCTGCCCGGCGGCGCGGCGGACGAGACGACGCCCCCCAGGCGGCCGACGAGGCGAACGGTGCGAGCGCCGGCGAGCAGCCGACCGAGATCGACGGCGAGACCGAAGCGGACGCCCGGCTGCCGCGCGACTAGAGCGGAGTCCTGCCGCGCGCCTTGCGGCCGGTGGAGGCGCTCTTGTTGGTCGCCTTGCGTGAGGCGCCGAAGGACTTGGAGAACAGCTTCCCGATCGGCCCGGGCGCCTTGCCGCCCACGGACTGGCCCACGCCGAGCGTTCGGTCCACCCCCCGCTGTGGGCCCCTGGAAAGGCGCGGGAGGAGGAACGCCAGAATGACAGGACGATGCAGACGGCGATGATGACCCCAATAGTCATGGCTCGCCGGTACCCACGGCCCCTGGCCGCAACCGGACCATCGCTTCCGCGAGATCCCTGTCTGACACACTCTCGGCGGTGGCCAAGCAGAAGCAGATGAAGATGCAGATGCAGGTGGGAGCGCTCGGGGCGATCCCACAGCTCGAGTCGCGCACGGACGAACAGCTGCAGAGCGAGTCCAAGCACCGCGTGGCCGCCAAGGCGATCCTCGGGGCGCGGGCCGCCGAGCGCTACGACGTCAAGGCGGCCCGTGCGTATTTCAACGAGGCTCTCGCCGGCTGCCATCCGCAGGAGCGCCCCGCCCTGCGACAGATGATGAAGGCCTCACTGGCGCTCGCCGAACGCAGGCCTGACGAGCTGCGCGACGCGATGGAGCGGCTCGGACAGGAGGCTCCTCGGGCCGGCAGCTGTTCATGCTGCGGATGATGGGCCTCCTGATCCCGCCTCAGAGCGCGGGCATGTTGGCCCGGGTGCGGCATCGTGCTGATCCTGTTGCTCGTGATCCTGCTGCTGGCGGTCGGCTTCGGGCTCGTCCAGCTGATCTCGCTGCCCTTCGGCGGCCTCGGCGTGGGCCGCTCGGTCTTCTTCGGCTTCCTGCTGGTGGTGATCGTGCTGGGCGTGCTGGTCCTGCTGGGCCGGCGCCGCCAGGCCATCCCCGGGCGCGCGCGGCGCCGACTAGTTCAGGGCCGCGGACAGGCGGCGGCGGTGCTCGCGCGACAGCGGGTGGTCGGCCCGACCTCGGTGAAGATCGCCGCCGTCACCTAGCGAATCTGGTCGCGCTGGTCCGGCTCTGCCTCTGAGAGCGCGTGCTGGAGCAGCTCGAGGGCCGTGCCGGGATCGTCGTCGTCCCAGGCTTCGAAGGCGGGTTGAAGCTTCGGGTTGGCCGCAAGACGCGCCCGCGCGGCGAGTCCGGCCGCGACGAAGTCGCCGGGAGCCCCCTCCAGCAGCTCCACGGCCTCGTCGGTGTCGCCGCGCAGCAGCAGCATGCGTCCCAGCTCGCGCCGTGCGGCCCCGTGCGCAGGATCGACCTCCAGTGCGCGCCGCAGCTCCCCTCCCCCCGCCGCGACGAGCCGTCGGCCTCCGAAGGCACCAGCGAGTCGAAGAAGCGCTCGACCTCTGCGGGTGGCAGGGCGCCGGTGAACTCCGACGCCACCTGGCCGTCCCGGAAGGCCTTCACAGCCGGGATTCCCTGGATGCGGTAGGCGGCCTGAAGCTGCGGGTTGCTGTCGACGTCGACCTTGGCGAGCTCGACCTTGCCCTGCCTCGAGTTGGCGGCGCTCTCGAGTGCCGGTGTCAACTGCTTGCAGGGCTGGCACCAGTCGGCCCAGAAATCGACCACCACCGGCAACTCGCGCGAGCGCTCGACCACGCGCTGCTCGAACTCGGCCTCGTCGACGTCATAGATCGATTGGACTGATTCAGGATTCATTGACGCTCGCTTTCTCGATCACGACGGGCTGCAGCGGCGTGCCGGCCTCCCCGCTGGCGGGATCGCCGAGCTTGTCGATCGCCTGAGCGACCTCCAGTCCCTTCACGACCCTCCCGAGCAGCCCATACTCGGGTGGCAGGCCGGCGTCCGGCGCAGTCACGATGTAGAACTGGCTGCCCGCGGTGCCGGGCGGCTCGGTGGCCGTCTTCGCCATGGCCACGACGCCCTCGCTGTAGACGGTGTCCGCGGGCGGCACGTCGCGCACGGAGTAGCCGGGGCCGCCGGAGCCGGTTGCGGTGGGATCCCCGCCCTGGATCACGAACCCCGGGACGATGCGGTGGAACACGGTGTTGTCATAGAACCCACTGCGGGCCAATGACTCGAACGACGCGGCCGTCTTGGGTGAGGTCTTCTGATCGAGGCGGATCGTGATGTCGCCGCAGCTCGTTGCGAGCACGACGTCGTAGGTCTTGGCCGGGTCCAGTGGCTTGGTCGGCTTCTTGGCGCCCCCGTCCTGGTTTGGCTCGGGCTGGGCGACGTCCTGGCAGCTGCCCTGCTGTGCAGGCTGGCCCGCCTGTTCGGTGTCAGCGGCGCCCTCGGCGGCGCCGTCGTCATCGTCGCCGCAGCCGACGGCAACCAGGCAGAGCAGACAGAGCAGGAGCACCAGCGGCCGGAACACGGAGCCGTAGGCTAGCGACGTGCCCCTGTCCACCCTGGCCCTGCGCTACGACCAGTTCATCTTCGATCTGGACGGCTGTATCTGGATCGGCGACGAGCCCACACCTGGCGCCCTCGAGGCCCTGGAATCGCTGCGCGCGGCCAGAAAGCGAATCGCGTTCGCCACCAACGATCCACGCAGCGCCACCGAGGACTATGTGGCTCGCCTATGGAAGATCGGCGCAAGGCGTCCCTGCGCGACGTGGTGACCGTCGGCGGCGCGACGCAGCACCTGCTGGCCGAGACGCGCACCGGCCGGACGGCCTTCGTGATCGGGACTCAGGCCCTGCACACGCACGTCCGGGACGCCGGCCTCAAGGTGCTCAACGGAACCGATCTTGCGTCCCGCGCGGAGGTGGTGGTCGTGGGCGGCACCGAGCAACTCACCTACGACGAGCTCCGCTACGCCGCCCTCGCGGTCCGGCGCGGCGCGGACTTCCTGGCCACCGGGCGCGACCCGACCTACCCCCAGCCCGACGGCCTCTGGCCGGGTACCGGCGCGATCCTGGCGGCGGTCGAGGTGGCGAGCGGGCGTGAGGCGGAGATCGTGGGCAAGCCCGAGCCCCAGCTGATGCTCACCGCGCTGGACCGCCTCGGCGAGGGCCGGACGCTGGCCGTGGGCGACAGGATCGACACCGACCTCGCGGCCGCGGCGGCAGCCGGCCTCGACTCCGCGCTCGTGCTGAGCGGCGGCGCACGCCGGGAAGACGTGGACGGGCTGGAGCCTGGGCCCGTCGCCGTGGGCGATAACGTGGCCGCTCTGCTGCTGGATTGAGCGCCGCTGCATCAGCGCGCGCTGTCGAGGAACGTCGTGAGCCGTTCGTCGAACTCGGCCGGACGGTCCCAGAACCCGAGGTGGGACGGCATGGCCCAGGCGGCCTTGGGCGGCGTGGCCGCGGCGTCCATTCCAAGCCCCGGCGGCGTCATCACGAGCTGCCACAACACGTCGACGGCGGTACGAATCGTCGACGCGGCAACAACGCGAGCGTGCGCAACCGGCGAGAAGTTCCTGAACTGGAACCAGAAGGGTCAAAAGGGCGCCACCGACCGGGCCCCAGGGTGCCACCGGCGCGACCGGCGCCAAGGGGCCCGAAGCAAGATTCAAGAGCATCCGCCGCGAGGTGCGCTACGGCACGATGAGCGATGCGGCCAGCAAGCAGATCACCAAGAGCTGCGCGGCGGGCGAGGTGGCCACCGGAGGCGGCCACCAGCTCATCGGAGAGGTGCTCGGGCGCGTTGTCACGCGCAGCTTCCCGGCCGCGGCGTCCCCGAACCGGCTGGCAGGTGAAGGCACGGGCCCCGTTCTCGGCGGGCGACTGGCAGTCAAGACCTGGGTGGTTTGCGCGAAGCTCTGAGTCCCGCTCAGACGCCCTCGGGCTGGGTGCGCCCTTGCCCGTAGTCGGGGATCTCCTGGACTGCCCAGCCGTTCCCGTCGGGGTCTGAGAAGTACACGAAGCGGCCCCAGGGGAAGTCCTGGACGTCGGACACCTCGAGGCCTCTTTTCAACAGCTCCTCCCGGGCCGACTCGATCTCCTCGACCACGAGCTGGAGGCCCTGCAGGGAACCGGGCTCGAGTTCGGTGATGCCCTCGCCGATCGAGACCGAGCAGGCCGACCCGGGCGGGGTCAGCTGGACGAAGCGCAGACCCTCCCGCACGGTCACGTCGTTGTCGATGCTGAAGCCCGCCCGCTCCGAATAGAACGCCTTGGCGCGGTCGACATCGGACACCGGAACAGGGATCAATTCGAGCTTGAAGTCCATTGGGCGCGGCAGTCTAACCCGCTGCCGCGAGCCGCTCCAGTTCCCCGGCCGTGACACCGACGAGCGCACATGCCTCGGGCGTGACCGTCAGCCCCGCGCTCGCGGCCTGGCCAGCGCCAGAGCCGGCTCCGTGCCGCGCAGCTCATGCAGGTGGGCGGCGCAGACGGCGGCCACGAAGTCGGTCCAGCGGTTGCCGTGAATCGCGACAGCGCCGGCGGACCTGAGCCGGCGCCGAGGAAGATCAGCAGCTCCTCGAGCGCCGCCGCGCCGTCCGCGGTGTCCGCCACGGGCACGTGATGCCACTCGAGGCCCGCCTCCTCGTACGCGCTCAGGTTGTGCCGCGTGGCCATCGTCGAGACGACGAGCTTGACGCCGCGCGCCCTCAGATACTCGATTTCCGCAGCCTTGCGCTCCGGGCGATGACTGCGCCCCCCTCCCCCGGGCGCTCGAGGGCGCACAGCTTTCGCGGCCGCGCCCACCAGATGTGCCGGGGCTCCCCCTGCGACGTTTCCATGCCTCCGAAAGGGCCGGCCGGGCAGAGTTCGCCCCCCTCCGCCCCGATATCCTCCGGCGGTCATGTGCCGCGTGTTCGGCTGTGTCGCCGCGGAGCCGCTTTCGATCCGCCATGAGCTGCTCGATGCGGACAACCCCCTGATCCGGCAGTCCGAGGACCACGACTCAGGCTGGGGAATGGCCGTCTACCAGCGTGCGGAGGGCCGCCCGCCGCACCTCGTGCGCTTCCCCGAGGCCGCCTACTCCGACGGCGAGTTCGTGGAGGCCACGGGTCTGCGCGGACGGATTTTCAACGTGCACGTGCGCCGCGCAACGATGGGCGACCTACGGCTCGAGAACACTCATCCGTTCAGCTTCGACCGCTACACGCTCGGTCACAACGGCACCGTCCTCGCCTACCCGCGCCTGCTCGAGCCGGGCATGCGCCGCCCGGCGGGCGACACCGACTCCGAGCACCTGTTCAACCTGCTCATGCACGGCTACGACCCCGGCGCGCCGGCGGACAGCCTGCGCCGCGCCCTGCGGGTGGCCGCCGAACGCTCTGCGTTTTCGGGCCTCAACGTGCTGTTCTCGGACGGAGAGAAGCTGTTCGCCTACCGGCTCGGCCGCTTTGAGCTGCACTGGCTGGCCCGGCCCGGGCAGCTGCTGGTGGCTTCGGAGAAGCTCACCGACGAGGCCTGGCACAGTGTCGGCCAGGACGTGCTGCTCACCCTCGATCCCGACGATCTCGAGGAGCCGCACTGCGAGCGCCTGCTCGGCGACGAGATCGTCGCCCGCGCGGACATCCGCAAGATCGACCGGGCGCCCCACCTAGGGGAGCCGAGCGTGGGGCAGCCGCGGCAGAGCGAGCGCGTAGCGCGGCATCGGCGGCGGCTGCCGAGTGAGCCGCCGGTTCGCGCTGCTGGTCAACCCGGCGTCTGCCGGGGCAAGGCCCTTCACGCCCTCCCGGCTGTGCACGCCACCCTGGACGAGCTCGGCGCAGCCCACCGCACCGTCATCACCCGGAGCATCGAACACGCCGCCGAGGCGGCTGGGCGCGCGGCCGCGGAGGGCGAGACGACCATGGCGGTGGGAGGCGACGGGCTGCTGCGCCCCCTCGCCGGAGCGCTGAAGCACTCGTCCGCCGGCATAGCCCTCATCCCCAGCGGCCGCGGCAACGATCTCGCACGCGTGCTCGGGGTGCCCACCGATCCGGCGGCGGCCGCACGGGTGGCGGTGGAGGGCAAGGAACGCCTGCTGGACGTGGCGAACGTCGACGGCACACCCTTTCTCGGCATCGCGAGCTTCGGCTTCGACTCCGATGCCAACCGGATCGCCAACGACGCGAGGCTTGTCCGCGGCAACGCCGTCTATCTCTACGCCGCGCTCCGAGCTCTTGCAGCGTGGAAGCCCGCACGCTTCAGTGTCTCGGTCGACGGCCAGTCCCATGAGCTGACCGGCTTCTCGGTGGCCATCGGGAACTCGAAGGCCTACGGCGGCGGCATGTACGTGCTCCCCCAGGCCGAGCTCGACGACGGCCGGCTCGACGTGATGATGTCCAAGGAGGCCTCCAAGCTGACCTTCCTGCGCGAGCTGCCCAAGGTGTTCAAGGGAACGCACGTGGACTCGCCGAACGTCGTGTTCCTCCATGGCGAGCGGATAGAGGTCGCCTCGGACCGCCCCTTTGTGATCTACGCAGACGGGGATCCGATCGGAGCGACGCCGGCCACGATCGGCGTCGAGCCGCGCTGCCTGCGGGTAGTCGTTCCCGGCTGATGTTCCGCCTGGCCCGCAGCCTCGCCCGGCTCGTTCGGGATGCGAGTCGCCGCCTCGGCCGCAGCGGCGGCACCACAGCGCCGGGGCGCCTCCTGCTGAGGGTGTCCCCTGGAGCGCTGGGCCGGATGGGGCGCGAGCTCGGCGACGGATCGCTGCTCGTCTCGGCCACCAACGGCAAGACCACCACCTCGGCGATGATCGCCGCCTGCCTGGACCAGGCCGGACGGCCGCTGGTGCACAACCGCGCCGGCTCCAACATGTCCTGGGGAGTGGCCACCGCGCTGCTCGACGCCGGCCGCGAGCCCGGCCAGCTGGGCCTGTTCGAGGTCGACGAGGCCTGGCTGCCCACGGTGGCCCGGGAGCTGCACCCACGTCTGCTCCTGTTGGCCAACCTCTTTCGCGATCAGCTCGACCGCTACGGAGAGCTCGAGCTGCTGGCCGATCGCTGGGCGGAGGTGGTGGGAGAGCTCGACGGCCGAGCCCAGCTCGTCCTCAACGCCGACGACCCGCTGGTGGCCGACCTCGGCCGCGGCCGTGACGACGTCACCTACTTCGGGCTCGAAGACGACTCCCAGGCTCTGCTGGCCATGCAGCACGCGGCGGACTCCAAGCATTGCCGAAACTGCGGGGCGCCCTACGAGTACGAGGCGATCTACCTGGGCCACCTGGGCCGCTACCACTGCCCGAACTGCGGGCGCCGGCGCCCGGAGCCCGCCGTGGCGGCCACCGGCGTGCGACTTGAGGGCATGACCGGCTCGAGCGTCGACCTGCGCACGCCCCAGGGCGAGCTCTCGCTGCGCCTCCCCCTCCCCGGTCTCTACAACGTCTACAACGCGCTGGCCGCCACCGCGACGGCGCTGGCGCTTGGCGTGCCACTGGCCACGATCGGGCGGGCACTCGAGGGCTTCGCCGGCTCCTTCGGGCGGGTCGAGACCATCCCGATGAAGGGTCGCGACGTCTCCATCCTGCTGATCAAGAACCCGGCCGGCGCCAACGAGGTCCTGCGCACGCTGATCCTCGAGGACGGCCGGCTCGACCTCTGGCTCGCCCTCAACGACCGCATCGCAGACGGACGCGACGTCTCGTGGATCTGGGACGCCGACTTCGAGCTGCTCGCCGGCCGCGTGCGCCGCGCGGTGTGCTCGGGCACGCGGGCCGAGGAGATGGCGCTGCGACTCAAGTACGCCGGCATCGACGCCGAGCTGCACGTGGAGCGCGATCTCGAGGCCGCGCTCGACGACGCGGTCGCGGGGGCCGCCGGCACCCGCCTCTTCGCGCTGCCCACCTACACCGCGCTGCTGGAGCTGCGCGACCTGCTCGCCCGGCGCGGGCTCGCCCGCAGGTGGTCAGAGTGATCGACCGGCGCATCATCTGGCACGACGTGGAGAACGGCTCCTACCAGGCCGACCTGCGCCTGTGGCACCAGCTCGCCGACGAGGCCGGCGGCCCGGTTCTGGACCTCGGCGCGGGCACCGGCCGGGTGGCGCTCGAGCTCGCCGCGGCGGGGCATGAGGTCACCGCGGTGGAGTCCGACCCGCTGCTGCTCGACGAGCTGGGCCGCCGCGCTCGCGAGCAGGAGCTGAGCATCGCGCGCTGGAACGCCGACGCCCGTGCTCTCACGCCGATCGAGCGCTTTGCGCTCGTGATCGCTCCCATGCAGTTCGTCCAGATCATGGGCGGCCCAGAGCAGCGGTCGGATCTACTGAGACGAGCCGCCGCGTGCCTGGTTCCGGGCGGAGCCCTCGGCGCGGCCATCTCGGACCTCGACGAGGCGGTCGCCGCGGACGACGCCCAGCCACCGCTGCCCGACGTGGGCGAGCGGCGTGGCTGGGTCTATTCGAGCCTCCCGCTCGACGTCCGTCCGGAGCCCGGGGGCGTGGCGGTCGAGTGGCTGCGCCAGGTGGTCTCCCCCGCCGGCGAGCTCACCGAGGAGCGACACGCGCTCAAGCTCGACTCACTGTCCCCGGCGGAGCTCGAGCGTGAGGCCGAGGCGCAGGGACTGCGGCCCGAGGCGCGCCACCAGGTCGAGGGAACGGAGTCCCACGTGGGAAGTACGGTGGTCGTGTGCCGACGCTGAGGGTCTGCTCCCTCTATCCCGACCTGATGAACATCTACGCGGATCGCGGCAACCTCGCGATCCTGCGGGCCCGCTGTGAGTGGCGCGGGCTGGGCTTCGAGCACAGCTCCGCCGGCACCGGTGACCGGCCGGATCCCGACGCCCACGATCTCTTCTACATAGGCGGCGGACAGGACCGCGACCAGGTGGCGATCGCGCCTGACATGGCGGAACTGAAGCGCGAAGCCCTGCACGCCGCCGCCGGGCGCGGCGCTGTGGTACTCGGTGTGTGCGGCGGCTATCAGCTGCTCGGGGAGTCGTACGAGCTCGGCGGGACAGAGCTGCCGGGTGTGGGCCTCGTGGACCTGCGCACGGTGCGGGAACCGGGTCCGCGGCTGATCGGCAACTGCGCGATCGAGGCCGACCTCGGCGGCGGGCCGCGCCTGATCGCCGGTTTCGAGAACCATGGCGGCCGCACCTACCTCGGCGCCGGGGAGACTCCCCTGGGACGGGTCATCAGCGGTCACGGCAACAACGGCAAGGACGGCTTCGAGGGCGTCCACTCGGGCACCGTGATCGGCACCTACCTGCACGGTCCACTGCTGCCCAAGAACGTGTGGCTGGCCGACCGCCTCATCGAGCTCGCGCTGGGAATCGAGCTCGAGCCACTCCCGCACGACGAGCTCGAGGCTGCCGCACACGCATCGGCCCGGCGCGCGGCCGGGGTCTGAGCCTCAGCGCCCGGTCGAGCCGAAGCCGTCCACGCCGCGCAGCGTTTCGTCGAGCTCCTCGACCTCGCTGAGATGCACCCGCGCGGTGGCGACGACCAACAGCTGGGCTATGCGCTCGCCGGGTGCGATCTCGAAGGGCTCGTGCCGATCGGTGTTGAGCAGCAGCACGCGCAGCTCGCCGCGATAGCCCGGGTCGATCAGGCCGGGGGCGTTGACCACCGAGATGCCGTGGCGGGCGGCCAGCCCCGAGCGCGGCAGCACCAGCCCGGCGTGGGCCGGCGGAATCGCCAGCGCGAGGCCTGTCCCGACGTCCGCGCGCTCGCCCGGGGCGATCGTCAGCGCCTCCGCGGCGTAGAGGTCGTAGGCGGCGTCGTCCTCGTGGGCGCGGGTGGGCGCCACCGCATTCTGTGCGAGGCGCTGGAAGCGCAGCCTCAAGTGGGGGGCCCGTTGCGCGCGAAGCGCTCGAAGCGGGGCGCGGCCGACACGGGCACCCGGGCGCGGATGCGCACCCCGTCCGCGGTGTCCTCGCGCTCGAGCTCCCCGGCCAGGTCGTGAAGCTCGGAGAGGCTCCCGCCGTCCTCGTAGGGCACGAGCAGCTCCATCGGGGTGAGCGTGGCGAGGAAGCGGGCCTCGATCGCCTCGCTGAGATCCTCCAAGCCCTCCCCCGTCTCGCCCGAGATCTGCACGGCCTGTGGGAAGCGGAACGACAGCTCGCGCCGGCGCTCCTCGTCTACGGCATCGACCTTGTTGAGGGCGAGCAGGCGCTGACGCTCGCCCGCGCCGGTTTCGACGAGCACGTCGTCGACCGCGCCGATCATCTCGTGCAGCTCTTCCTCACCGACGGACGCGTCCGCCACGTGGACGATCAGGTCGGCTCCGAGCGCCTCCTCGAGGGTGGCTGAGAATGCGTCCACCAGCGCGTGGGGAAGCTTGCGGATGAAACCGACCGTGTCGGTCACCAGATAGGTGCGGCCGGAGATCTCCAGCGAGCGAGTGGTGGGATCGAGTGTGTGGAACAGGCGGTCCTGCACGCTCACGTCCGAGCCGGTGAGCGCGTTGAGGAGCGTGGACTTGCCGGCGTTGGTGTAGCCCGCCAGCGCGACGGTCGGCAGCCCGGCCCGCTCGCGCTCACGACGCATCGTCGAGCGAGTCGACTTCGTCTGGTCAAGGCGGCGCCGGAGGGCCGAGATGCGGTCGCGTGCGAGCCGCCGGTCCGTCTCGATCTGCGTCTCTCCCGGGCCCCTGGTGCCGATGCCGCCGTCGATGCGGCCCGCTCCCAGTCGCTCGAGGTGCGTCCAGAGCCCGCGCATGCGCGCGAGGTTGTACTCGAGCTGTGCCAGCTCCACCTGCAGCTTGCCCTCGGCCGAGTGGGCATGGTCGGCGAAGATGTCGAGGATGATCGCGGTGCGATCGATCACCGGCACGCCCAGCGCCTCCTCGAGGTTGCGCTCCTGGCGCGGCAGCAGCTCGTCGTCGCAGGCCACGAGGTTCGCGTCAGCTTCCTCCACCGCTCGCTTGAGCTCGGTGAGCTTGCCGCGGCCGAAGTAGCGGTCCGGATCGGGCTGCTCGCGCTTCTGGACGAGCTCGCCCGCCACCGCCACGCCGGCGGTGCGAAGGAGCTCGCGCAGCTCGGCGAGATCAGGCTCGGCCGGCGTCGCGGCGATCAGCAGTGCACGCTGACGAGCTCGCGGATTGCGGACCCCGTCACCGTTTCGTGTGGGGGAGTTCCTTCCGTTGCGGCTTCGCTGCATCTACTGGGAGTTTAGGCGGGATTCCGCGGAAATCAGGAGGTCATTCGGTGACCGGAGGAAGGTGAAGCCTCTCCACGGGCGGGATCACGCCCTCGGTGGCGAACTGCTCGGGAATCGAGCTCCCGGGCAGCACCACGACGCTCTCGGCGGGGTCTCCCAGCCACGAGGCATGGCCCACGGCATAGCGGTGGGCCGCGAGTGCGCACGCTGCTGCGTCGACCTCCTCGCTGCGGCGGTGCCAGAGGTTGCCCCCGTCGTCGATCACGTGATCTCCGGTGAGCTCCTCGATGCGCACCTGCATGCCGAACGGATGGCGCTTGGCCGGGAGGCGTCGCCCCTGCAGGGCGCAGAAGACGCCGTCGGCATTGGTCTCGAACATGGGGAACTGGTGGTAGGCGCCCTCCCAGACCGTGCCTCCATGGCCGTTGCCGTGCCCCTGCGGTGAGAAGGGCGTCAGGTCGCCGAGTTGTCCGGCGAGCTCGAGCACCTCGCGGTCGGCCGGCTGGGGGCTCACGCCGCGATCCACCAGGAGCGCGTCGCAGTCGCGCGCCGAGCGGCCGTCGGCCGGCACGCCGATCGGAGCTCCCACGGCCACCACCACTTCGCTGAGCGACCTGACCTCGGCGGCCACCTGGGCGGCCGAGCCCGGCTCGAAGAAGATGGCGCCCAGGCGTATCGGCGGCTCGGGTGCGCGGACCTCCTCCAGCATCGCCAGCTGCAGCCGGCCCTGCATGGGAACGACTCCGCAGTAATGCATCAGCCCGCGAGGTTACCCCGGAGCCGCTCCACCGCCTCGGTCAGCCGCTCGTCGCCGATGGTGAGGGAGATGCGGAAGAAGCCCTCCCCATTGGGCCCATAGGCGCTCCCCGGGGAGATCACCACGCCGGACTCCTCCAGGACCAGCTCGCAGAAGGAGGCCGAGCTGTGGCCGGCGGGCACCGGCGCCCAGACGTAAATGGTGCCCCTGGGCGGGGTCACATCCACGCCGATGGCGCCCAGGGCATCGCAGACGAGGTCGCGGCGGCGCTGATATATCGCGGTCATGTCGGCGGGAGGGCCGGCGTCGAGAGCTCGCGCGGCGGCGAGCTGGACGGCCTCGAACATGCCCGAGTCGATGTTGGTCTTGAGCTTCCAGTAGGCGTTCACCGCGTTGGCGTTGCCGAGCAGGGCGCCGGTGCGCCAGCCGGTCATATTCCAGCCCTTGGAGAGCGAGAAAATCTCGACGCCGACGTCCCGGGCTCCCGGCGTCTCGAGGAAGCTCGGCGCGACGTAGCCGTCGAAGGTCGTTTCCGTGTAGGAGGCGTCGTGTACCACGAGCACGTCGTGTTCGCGGCCGAACTCGACGGCGCGCTCGAACAGACCGTCGGGCACCACGGCGCCGGTCGGGTTGTTCGGATAGTTGAGGTAGATCAGGCGGGCCCGCGCCGCCGCCTCCCAATCGATGGCGTCGAGGTCGGGTGCGAAGCCCAGCTCCGGCACCAACGGCATCAGCTCGGCCTCCGCGCCTGCCAGCAGCGGCCCACCGGTGTAGACGGGATAGCCCGGGTCGGCGGCCAGCGCCGTCGTCCCCGGGTCGAGGAAGGCCAGGTTCATGTTGAACACGCATTCCTTCGCACCCAGTGCGGGCACGATCTCCGTCTCGGGATCGAGCGTGACCCCAAAGCGACGCTCATAGAAGCCCGCGAACGCCTCACGCAGCTCGGGCCGCCCGCGGTTCGAGGGGTAGCGGTGCGTTCCGGGATCGCCGGCCGCATTGGCCAGGGCCTCGATCACCGTTTCGCCGGCGTCGGGGAATCGGGGTCGCCGATGCCGAGACTGATCACGTCGACGCCGGCGGCCTTCTTCTCGGCGATCTTTCGCTCGAGCTCGGCGAACAGGTAGGGCGGCAGGCGGTCCAGGCGGCTACTCGATTGCATTCAGCTCCATCGTCAGTTCTTTGCTCAGGACACCTTCGTAGACCGGTCGGGCCCAGCCGGTGAGGTCCACGTGCAGATCCTCGCTCACCGCCACACAGAGCTCGCCACCGTCGAGGTCCACGGTCACCGGGCTGTCCACGCCGCGCAGCACCGCGGCGACCGCGCACCGGTGGCGCCGGTGCCCGAGGCCATCGTCTCCCCCACCCCGCGCTCGAAGATGCGCGCGCGGATCCGATCCCCGGCCGTGGCACGCCAGAACGAGACGTTGGTGCGATTCGGAAACAGCTCGTGGCGCTCGATCTCCGGCCCGTCCGAGCTAGATCGAGCTCCTCGAGCCCCTCGTCGACCTCGATCGCGCACTGGGGATTGCCCGCCTGGACGAACTGGAAACGGAACTGGCGACCCGCCGCAGTCAGCGTGCCCAAGCCGTCCTCGACGCCGCTGGGGAGGTCCGCGGGAGCGCTAAGGCGCACGCGCCCCATGTCCATCGTGCACAGCTCGCCGTCGATCCGCGGCCGGATCTCGCCGGCGGCCGTACGCACCGAGAACGAGTCGTGCTCGGTCCACCCCGAGCGACGCAGGTACATCGCGGCCTCCCGCACCCCGTTGCCGGACAGCTCCGCCTCGGAACCGTCGGGGTTGTAGATCCGCACCTCGGCGACGAAGCCGCGGTCGGCGCTCTCCGAGATGAGCAGCACGCCGTCCGACCCGATGCCCGTGTGCGGCGCGCAGAGGCGCCGGATCGCTCAGGCGTGAGCTCGAACGGGAGCTCCCGCTCTTCGACAATCACGTAGTCGTTGCCCAGCGCCTGCCATTTCTCGAAGCGCACGGCGGGCCACTCTAACGGCCGACAGGAGGCGCTCGGCCAGCTCGCCCGGCTCCGCCGAGCCCGCGTCCAAGAGGTGGACATCAGGCCCAGGCGGCGCAGCCAGGTGAGCTGCCGGCGCGCGTAGTTGCGGGTCCGGCGCTGCATTGCGTCCACGTCGCCGCGCAGCAGCTCCTCGAAGCCGACCGCGTTGCGCGCGGTCGCGACGCGCCCGCGGCGTCGGCGCGCCGGACCTCCTCCCCCGGCCCGGCGGCGACCATCTCGGCCACCCGCGCGTCGATGCGGGCATAGAGCCCCTCACGCTCCATCGTGAGCCCCGCGAGGAGGGTCGGCTGGCGAAGTTCGGCGGTCCACAGACGGGAGTCCTCGCCCTCCGGCGCCGGCTCCTCCCCCATCTCGAGCAGCTCGAGCCCGCGGATCACGCGAGTGTGGTCCGTCGGAGGGATCGCGGCGGCGGCGCCCGGCCGAGCGTGGCGAGCTCGGCGTGGAGCGCCTCCGACCCCGCGCTCCTTAGGTTCGGCCGCGATCGCGCGCGAACCTCGGGGGGCGGTGGCGGGCGCAGCTCGAGGTCCGTGAGCGCCGCCTGCAGGTAGAGCCCGGTGCCGCCGACCAGCTGGGCGTCGGCCCGCTGCGAGGGCGGATCGATCTCTCCGTGGGCGAGCTCGGCGTAGCGCCCGGCCGAGTAGGTCTCCCCGGGCACGAACGACACGAGCCGGTGCTCGAGCCGGGCCCGCTCCGCCGCCGTCGGCGCACCGCTCAGCATCTCGAGGCCGCGGTAGACCTGCAGCGCGTCGGCGGAGACCGCGATCGGGCTCTCGCCCCGTTCGCGCAGCCGCTCGGCCAGCGCGATGCGCCACCGCGGTCTTGCCCACGCCCGTGGGCCCGAACAGCGCGATCACCCGGTGTGGTTGGGCCACGATCGCTAGTAATAAACCAGCCGTGACGACCAGTGTCGGCACGTGCCGGGAGTCGCCTTGCCCTTCGGCGGCGAGTACCGTGGGCACGATGGGCTGCGGCCGTGGTGGAAGGAGCTGTTCGACGCAATGCCCGACTTCACCGCTGAACTGGTCGAGGTGCACGAACACGGAGGATTTGGACGGTCTCGGGCGTGCGTCTTTTTTTTTTTTTTGGCAGCGACGCCCCCTTCGAGCAGGTCCGCTGGCAGGTGGGCGAGTGGCGTGACGGGAAGCTTGTCACGATGCGTACCTACGCCAGCGAGTCCGATGCCCTCGAAGCCGTCGGGCTGTCGGAGTAGACGATGCCGCCGGAGAACGTTGAGATCGCGCGCCAGATGATCGAGTGCGTCGATCGGGCCGACGATGAGGGCCTCGCTGCCCTGATGGCGGAGGACGTCGAATGCTTTCCGGGCGACGAACAGCCAGAACCGCCCTTCCGTGGGCGGGAGGCGTTTCTCCGCTATGCGCGGAGCTGGACCGAAGCCTTCAACCAGTCGTTTTCAAATGGTGCGAGTACCTGGACTTCGGCGAATACGTGGTCATCGTCGGCCGAACCGTTGGTCGCGGTCGTGGGAGCGGCGTAGAGGTTTCCAGCGACGGCGACGCGTTACTGTTGGGTTCTCCGCTTTCGTGATGGAAGAGCCGTGGAGTATCGCGAGTGCGAAACCAAGGCACAGGCCCTCGAAGCCGTGGGGCTGTCGGAGTGGGCGATCTCGCAGGAGAACGTGGAGGTCGTGCGTCGGACGATGGACGCCTACAACACGCGTGACCTGCCCGCCTATTTCGACATGCTCTCGGAGTCCGTGAGCTTCCAGTCGCGGTTCAGCGCGATCGGTCGCGTCTATCACGGCCACGACGACCTGCGTCGCTACTTTGCCGGCTGGACGAGGTGTGGTCGCGGTCCGAGATGCGAGTACTGCGCCTGGTCCCCGCGGGACCCTCAGGTGGCTGCGCTGTGTCACCTGTTCGCGGTCGGGCCGCGAGAGCGACCTGCAGGTGGAGGAGAACTCCGCCATTGTCTTCACCCTGGAGGGGGGAAAGATCGTCCGGATCGACGCGTACCCCACGCACGCCGAAGCCCTCGACGCAGCGGGGCTGCGGGAGTAGGCGCAGAGCCGAACCCGCGTGGTGACGGCCACGATCGCTAGTAATAGCGGCGGTGCGGGGACACGTTCCACTCATGCTCGCCGCGGCGGTGGCTGCCGCGGCACTCACGGCCGGGTTGCCAGGAGTCGGGTTTCGACGAGTCGAAGGAGACCGTTCGCCCGCTCAAGGTCCAGGACAGTGTCGGCCCTCTGGGCGGCACGAAGGTCCCGGGCCAGGCCGAGCGCCCGCTGACCCTCAACACCGATGCCCTGGGCGACACGCTCGCGCTTGGTGTGCGACCGGTTCTGGCCGCGCTGCCCGACGCACGAGTACCTGCGTACCTGCGTGCGCGGGCCGGCGACATCGAGGTCGTGCCCTCGCTGCGTCGTGACGACCTCGGTGTCGCCCGGAGGGCGAAGCCGGACGTGATTCTCGGCAGCAAGGAGGGACAGGGCGGGCTCTACCCGGGCCTCAAGCTAACGCCCCGACGATCATGACCGACGGGGGCGGTGCCGCCTGGGAGCTGAGCGTGCGCCTGCACGGCGAGGCGCTCGGCCGCACCAACGACGCCGAACGGCTGCTGATCGACTGGGACCAGCATGTGGCCGGGCTCGACGGCAAGCTCGGAGAGAACCCCGGCCAGACCAAGGTCTCCGTCGTTCTCATCACCCCCCGCGGGCTGCTCGTCGCCGGGGCGGAGTCCTTCCCGGGGAAGGTGCTGAGCGATGTGGGCCTCGCCCGTCCTGCCTCGCAGGACGGCACGCGCGAGTCGGAGGCCGTTTCCGCCGGCCAACTCGCCGCACTCGACGGCGACGTGATCCTTCTGTCGGTCGCGCCCGGCGCGGACGGCGCCGCCCGGCGTCTGCAGTCGACGGCCGCATGGCGGCGGTTGTCGGCCGTGCGCTCCGGACGGCGTGCGCAGGGTGGATGCCGGCACCTGGTGGACGGGCGGCGGCATCCTGGCCGCGCGGGCCGCCCTGCGGGACCTGGACCGGGCTCTCTAGGGTCGCGGCCGCGGCTCAACCCGACGAACCGGCCGAGCGCCGTATTTCACGGGCCGGGGCGCTCGGCGACGAGCCAGCGGTTGTGCTGGGCCGCCCTGTTCTGAGCGAGCCAGCGACGCGGAGTGACCACGACCGGGGTGTACCCGTGGCTGAGAAGGATGTCGCCGCATTCACGTTCGAGTTCAGAGGCGTGTGTTTCGACGATCAGGTTCGGCCGCTGGTCGCGCAGGATCCCCGCCGCTCCCCGCAGGACGTCCGCCTCGCTGCCTTCGACGTCGATCTTCAGGAGTCCCACCGCCGGCCAGGTCGCGAGATCGTCGTCGAGGGACACCTCGCCGAGCGCGGGGCGGGTCCGCCCTGCCACGCGGGCCGATCGGAACTCGACATGGCTCCCGGCAGCCGGGTTGAGGGCGAGGTTGTTCAGGGTCCGCGTGCGCGCGGTTTCGTCATCGTCGTAGGTTCGGACCGGCGCGCGGGCGAGGAGAGCGAAAACGAGCGCGTAGTAGCCGTTGTAGCCACCGACGTCCACGCAGGGGGTGCCGGGGGCGCAGAACCGCCGCACGTAGGGCGCCAGCTCGGACTCGAACAGGCCCAGCCACAGATCCAGCGACGGCCACGGATCTCCCTCGAGCCGGAGCCCCCTTCCCGGGCCGAACGGGATCCGCCGCGTAGACCCGACGGCGGGCTCGAGCAGGCGCCGAGCGGTTCGCCTGAGCAGTGTCGTCGCTGCCAATGCGCAAAGCGTATTCAGCGATTGAGGCAAGCACGCCGCTGTTGGAAAGCGCGGCCCAGATCCACGCCGACTCTCTACCCCCGGCTCTACTGAAGCGTGCCCGACCTGCCGATGGGGACGGAAGGACATGACCCTCGAACCCCTCGACGCTCTTTCCCGGCTGGCGGCACGCCGCTTCGGGAGCTTTGCGGACGCCGCCACCGCCGTCCTCGACCTGCTCGCCAGCGCGGTGCCGGATGGCTGTGTGCTGCTCGCTCAGGCCGACTGGGACGCTGGCGAATGCCGAGTGCTCGACTCGCGCGGCCAGCGCGTTCCTCGCGGCACGGTCTGCCGCTTGCCTCGAGCCGGCGACAGCGCCGCCCTGATCGACTCGGAAGCGCTGGCGGAGCTCTGGGTCGCGCACTGGGTCGCGGCTCCGCTCGACGCCGCCGACGGCGGTGTCGTCGGCGTGCTGCTCGCGGCCGCCGAGGGTGAGGGCCCCCCGCCCCCACAGCTGGCCCACTGCTGCTCGTGGCCGCGCGCCTGCTCTCCTACGAATGGGAGAGCGTCTCCACCCGCGCCGAGCTGCGCCGCCTTGCCGAAGCCGCCCGCGACCGCGCACCACGGACCCGGTGACGGGCCTGCTCGGGCGGGCCGCGCTGCTCGAGGCCACCGCGCGCGAATGGGAGCTAAGCCGCCGGGGGACCGTGGAGACCCACATCGTGGTCTGTCATCTGCGCGACCGCGGTGAGCTGAGCGAGCGCCACGGCGTAGCGCTGGCCGACCTGATCCTCAAAGACGTCTCCGAGGTGTTCGCGGGAGGGGTTCGCCGCACCGATCACCTGGCCGGGTCGCCGACGACAGCCTTGCCGCCGTCCTCGTGGGCTGCAAGGGAGTGGCCGGAGCACTGGCTTTCCTCAGCCGGACGGAGCGTGCACTCGAGCGCGTCGCGGCCGCCCGGCCGGTGGTCGCCGGCCTGTCCTACGGCATCCAGTCGCTGGCGGAGACCGACTCGGCCGGCGAAGCCGTTCAGCTCGCCGAAGTCGCGGCCCGCGCGGGACAGCACGTGGCGCCGCTGGGGACACCCGCCACCGGGGAGCCTGCGTGAGCGCCGAGCCCGTGGCCGACGCCGTGATGGCCGGCGCGCTGTCGGGGCCGGGCGTGAACGCGCCCACCCTCTCGGGCGCGGGGCGCCGCTTTCTCAGCGACATCCTGATCGAGCTCGGCTTCGTGGATCAGGCCGCGGCCGAGCAGGCGGTGGAGTCCGCCAGGCGGCCCGGAATGACGCCCGAGAAGGTGCTGCTGGAAAGCGGTGCGATCACCCCGGATCAGCTCGCCCGCGCCCTGGCCGAGCGTTACGCGCTTGACCACATCGACCTCGACGAATACCCCGTCGACCGCAGCGCAGCCGGAGTGCTGCGGGAGCGCCGGCGCGCCGCTACCAGGCGGCGCCGATCGGCTTCACCCACGACGGCGCGCTGATCGTGGCCATCGCCGATCCCACCGACTCGCTCGGGCTCAGCGACATCGCGGTCATGACGAAGCTCGCCGTGCGCCCGGCCGTGGCCACCCGCGGGCAGATCGTCAATCTGCTGAACGAGCTCGAGTTCATGGAGGAGCCGCTACCTGCCGGTCCCCAGACGATCGGCACCCTGATCGTCCCGCCCGATGAGGACGAGCGCGCCGAACGGATCCGCTGGCGCCGTCGCCCCGGCCGCGCCGTCGCCGCACGCCACCGCCCGGTCGGACGACGGCCGGGTCGAGAAGCTCCGAGCGAGCTCGAGACGCTCCAGGACAAGCTTGGCCGACGCGCAGGCAGGCGCTCCGCGAGCTGCGCAGAGCATGCGAGCCACGGCGCTGGAGCAGGCTCTCGGCGCCGAGCGGGCCAAAGAGCGCGCTCGAGGAGAACCAGGCCGGGAGGCGCTCGGGCGACAAGGCCCTCGAGGACGCGCTGGCCAAGGAGCGCCCAAGGCGGATCGCGCGGCGGCTGGGCCGAGCAGGCGTTGCAGTCCGCGCGGGCCCAGGCTCAAGGCAGCTGGCAGCCGCAGGGCAGGCGGGCGCGCCAAGGCCGGCAAGCGGAGCGCGAAGGCCGAGCAGAGCCGCCGGCGGCGGCGGACGAGGCGCGGCGGCCGAGCGCGCCAAGGCCGAGGAGGTCCGGGCGGCCGCGACTCGCGCGGAGCGGGCCAAGGTCGAGAAGGGATCGGAGGCAGTCGACAAGGCGGTACGAGCCGAGCGGGCCCGATCCGAGCAGGCCGTGAAATGTGCGGTCGGAGCGGGCCAACGCCGAGAAGGCGCTCGCAGAGGCCGTCGGCTCGAACGCGCCAAGGCGGACAAAGGCCGAGGCCATCGAGGCGGAGTCGGCGACGGCGCACGCGGCAGCCGCCGCGGCCGTCGAGGAGACCCTCCGAAGCGAGCGGGAGAAGGCTGCCGACGCGATCGCCGCGCGCGAGGAGGCCCTACGCGCCGAGCGCGACAGGGCGGCAAGGGAGGCGGCAGCTGCCCAAGAGGCACTTCAGGCCCAGCAGAAGAAGGCCGCGGCAGCCCCGAGCGCCGCTGGCCGTGGAGCGACGGGCTGCCGGCGCCCAGGAGGCCCGGCGCCGAGCACGCCAAGGCCGCCGCTGCCGCCCAGGAGCGCTGCACGCCGAGCAGGACAAGGTGGCGAAGGCAGGCCGCTCCGCGCCGCCCAGGAGGCACTCAATGCGGAGCGCGAGAAGGTGCAGCACGCTGCGGCCGCCGCCGAGGAAGCCGTGGAGGCAATGCGTCTCAAGCTCGAGGAGGAGCTCGACGCCGAACGCGCGCGCCGCGCCGAGGAGCTCGACGCCGAGCGCGCGCGCACGGGCAGTGCGATCGACGCTGAGCGCGAACGCCATCAGAAGGAGCTCGACGCGCACCTCGCTCGGACCGAGGAGGCCGTCGAGGCCGAGCGTGCGGTGGGCGCCAAGGAGCTGGAGCGCGAGCGCGCCCGCCACGAGGAGGCGCTGGCCGCCGAGCAGGCGCGCAGCGCGGCCAAGCTCAGCATGGAGGTCGAGCGCCAGGAGAGCGAGCTCGACGCGATCAACGCCAAGCATGCCGCCGAGCTCGAGGCCGAGCGGGCCCGCCACGAGCTACAGCTGGCCGCGGAGCGTACCGGGCACGTGCAGGCGCTCGAGGAGGCGCGCGCCGACAGGATCGACTCGAAGCGGCTCGCGGCCATCGAGCAGCAGCACGCCGACCGGCTCGAGGCCGAGCGCGCCCGCCACGCGAAGAAGCCGAGGCTCTGCGCCGTGACCTCAACTCGCTACGAGCCCAGGCCGAGGAGTCGGTAGCCGAGGCCTCGGCGCGGCACCGCACGGAGCTCGAGGAGGAGCGCAGCGCCCACGCCGACCGCGCGGCCGAGCTGCGGGACGAGCTGACGGCCGAGCGCGCCCGCCGCGAGGAGCTCGAGGCCGGGGCAACCGGCACGGCCGAGGAGCAGGAACGGATCGCGAAGCTGGAGAAGCGCCTCGAGAAGGCGCAGGCCAAGCTCGAGGACGAGCGCGCGGCCACCGAGTCCGAGCTCGACCGCCTGCGCACCCAGCTCGACCTGCTGGCGGACGCCGACCGGCGCGCCGAGCAGGCTCGCACCGAGTGCGCGCGCCTGCGCGACGAGAACGAGCGCCAGGCCGAGATCCACGCGATGACCGAACGCGACCTGCGCGAAGAGCTGTCGGCCTCCAGCGAGGAGTCGAGCGCGCTGCGGGCCAAGATGGACGCCCTGCAGGAGCGCATCGCCGAGGCCACGAGCGCCTTCGAGGCGATGGGCAGCGCAGAACGCAGGCTCAGCGAGATCGCGGACGCCTTCGGCGGCGAGCCGGACGCCGCCGGCCGTCCGGCTAGCCGCTAGACAAGGCGCGCGAGCAGCAGCGCTCGTCGCCGGCCAAGGTGGTGCTCGTGGCCGACCCGATCTCCACCTCGGCCAGCTCCCCGGCGCCGCCAGCCCGGTGAAGTTCACGGTCTTGTTGTGGCGATGCGCCCGCGCAGCCTGGCGGGGTCGGTACGCGACGGACCCTCGACCAGTACGTCCATCGTCCGGCCCACGAAGCGCTGGGCGCGCTCACCCGCGTGTCGCTGCACCAGCTCGACCAGCCGGCCCATGCGCTCACTGGCCGCGTCGTGCGGGATCTGCCCTCGAGCTCGGCCGCCGACGTCTCACGCCGAGGCGAGTAGATGAAGGTGAACGCTGAGTCGTAGCCCACCTCGTCGACCACCTCCATCGTCTCCTGGAAATCGTCCTCGGTCTCCCCCGGGAAACCGACGATGATGTCGGTGGTCAGCGCGCAGTCGGGCACGAGCTCGCGGATCATCGCCACGCGGTCGAGGTAGCGCTCACGGTTGTAGGTGCGCCGCATCGCCTTGAGGATTCGGCTCGAACCCGACTGCAGCGGCAGATGGATGTGCTCGCACACGCCCGGCAGCTCGGCGTGCGCGGCGATCACGTCCTCGCGGATGTCCTTCGGATGCGGGCTCGTGTAGCGGATGCGCTCGACACCGTCCACCGCATCGACCATGGCCAGCAGCTCGGCGAAGCTGGTCTTCGCTCCGCGGGGCAGGTCGCGTCCGTAGGAGCACACGTTCTGGCCCAGCAGGGTGATCTCACGGACGCCGTCGGCCGCGACCCGCTCGATCTCCTCCACGAGCTCGGCCGCGGGCCGCGACACCTCGCGACCGCGTGTCGAGGGAACGATGCAGTAGGAGCAGGCGCAGTTGCAGCCCACGCTGATCTGCACCCAGGCCTGGAACTCGCGCTCGCGCTTCATCGGCAGATGACCCGTGAAGCCCTCGAACTCGAAGAAGCCCTGCGCCGTCAGGCTGTCCGACGTCAGGAACTCGGCGAGCCTGTGCACCTGTCCGGGGCCGAAGGCCACGTCGACGAAGGGGAACTGCTCGAAGACCTTCTCCTTCATCGACTGCGACCAGCAGCCCCCGATGCCGATCACGCGCTCGGGATCCTCGCGCTTCAGGCGCTTGGCTTCGCCGAGGTGGCCCACCAGCCGGTTGTCGGCCTTCTCGCGAATCGAGCAGGTGTTGAAGAGGATGAGGTCGGCGCTCTCGCGTGCTCGACCTCGTCGTAGCCGAGGGACTCGAGCATGCCCTTCATGCGCTCCGAGTCGTGCTCGTTCATCTGGCACCCGAAGGTGGTGAGGTGATACCGCTTCACGCCGCCCGAGGATAGCCTGGGCCCGGTGAGCGAGCTCGTGACGTCTGCCGCCGCCGGCGCGAGGCCGAGGGATCGACGTGCTTCACCGTTGGAACCGCTTTGCCTGGTACCTCGAGGATCACCACGGGGACGGCCGGCTGGCCCTTCACTCAAGGGCGGCCTGGCCGCCATGCGGAGCTGGCGTCCGAACATCCCGATCGCTTCTTCATACCTCCCTATCTCGGCAAGCGAGGCTGGTCGGGCTCTAGCTCGACACCGAGCGGATCGACTGGGACGAGGTCGAGCGCCTCCTCGTCGACGCCTATCGCATGATCGCGCCGCAGCGGCTCGCCGAGCGCCTCTAACCCGACGCGCGCTCGGCCAGGCCCGGATAGCGGCCCACGAAGCCGTGCTCGTCGAGCTCCAGCTCGGCGCTGAACTCGTGGTCGAGGCCCACGTAGCGGACGCGGCCGGGCGCGACGGGCTCGTAGCGCTGCTCGGAGCGCAGCACCTCCAGTCCGGGCACCGCTACCCACGCCATCACGTGATCGGCCGGCCCGGCGCCGAGCCGCCGCGCCGGCATGAAGTTGGTGAGCGGCGACAGCGCGAGATCGCAGTCGAGCGCTCCCTCGACGTGTGCCAGGGGCTCGCCGTCGCCCGACCAGGACCCGTCGGGGTCGCGGGCGAGACGCAGCGAGCGCTCGCCCTCGGCGGTGTGGGAGCGAACGAACAGATGCCGGGTGATCAGCGCGGGTCGGTACGACCTCGTAGCGGATCCGGTGCTCGGGGCCGATCTGGACGCCGCGGGCGTGCAGCCCCTCGTCACCCAGCTCGGCGGTGCACGACTCCGCCCGCCACTCGTCCAGTCCGCGCCATACGAAGAAATGTCTCATTTCGCATAGTCGGTCGCCCGGCTCTCGCGTATCACCGTGACCTTGATCTGGCCGGGGTACTCGAGCTCTTTCTCCACGTCGCGCGCGATCTCGTGCGAGAGCAGCGCCGCGCCGTCGTCGTCGATCGTCTCCGGCTGGACGATCACCCGGATCTCGCGCCCGGCGTGCATCGCGTAGACCTTCTCGACCCCTTCGTGGCGGGTGGCGATGGCCTCCAGCTCGTGCAGGCGCTTGACGTACTGCTCCAGCGACTCGCCGCGCGCCCCGGGGCGGGCACCCGAGAGCGAATCGACGATCTGGACGATCACCGCCTCCACGGTCTGCAGCTCGACCTCGTTGTGGTGGGCCTCCATGGCGTGCGCCACGGCCTCGGACTCCTTGTAGCGCCGCGCGAGCTCACCGCCCACGAGAGCGTGTGGGCCCTCGGTCTCGTGTGAGACGGCCTTGCCGATGTCGTGCAGCAGGGCGGCGCGGGCGGCCACGCGCGGGTCGGCCCCCAGCTCGTCGGCCAGCATCGAGGCGAGCCGCGCGCACTCGATCGAGTGATGGAGCACGTTCTGGCCGTAGCTCGTGCGGAAGCGCAGCTTGCCCAGCACCTTGACCAGCTCCGGGTGTATCGAGCCCACGTTGGCCTCGAACACCGCCTGCTCCCCCACCTCCACGATGTGCTGGTCGATCTCCGACTTGGCCTGATGGAAGGCCTCCTCGATACGCGCCGGGTGGATGCGCCCATCCTGGAGCAGCCGCTCCAGCGTCAGCCGGGCGATCTCACGGCGCACGCCGTCGAAGCCGGAGAGCAGCACAGCGCCCGGGGTGTCGTCGATGATGAAGTCGATGCCGGTGAGGGTCTCGAGGGCGCGGATGTTGCGTCCCTCCCGGCCGATGATCCGGCCCTTGAGCTCGTCGGACTTGAGCTCCACGACCGAGACCGTGGTCTCCACCGAGTGGCTCGAGGCCACACGCTGCATCACGGCGGCGAGGATGCTGCGGGCCCTCCTGTCGGCGTCGTGACGGGTCTCCTCCTCGACCTGGCGGATCAGCCGGGCGCTCTCGTGGCGCAGCTCGTCCTCCAGCTCGCGCATCAGGATCTGCTTGGCCTGGCCTGCGCTCAGGCCGGCCACGCGCTCGAGCTCTCGTATCTGCCTGCCCTTGGCCTCCTTGAGCTCCTCGCGGGCACGGTCGAGATTGCGGCCGCGGTCCTCCAGCGAACGCTCGCGCCCGGCGAGCTGCTGATTCAGCGCTTCGAGCGAGGTCTCGCGGGCGTGGAGGCGCTCCTCCTGGCGCGCGATCTCGGTGCGCCGGGCCAGCAGCTCCTCCTCGAGTCCGTCCCGGCGCGCGCCGGGCCGCGGCTCGGCCGGGGCCACGTGTTCAGGAGCGGCCGCCGCCCCGCCGCCGGCCTGCACCGCGCGGGGGCGCTGTATCAGCATGACCACCGCCACCGCGACCGCCGCCGCGACAAGCCCCGCCAACACGATGTCCATTTCCGTGTCCTCTCGTTCCGGCGCAGAGCACCGGTCTCAGCCTAAGTTCGGTTGAGCGGTGCGGCACGTTGGCCGCAAGACACCAGACGTCGCCAGGAGCAAGGGCGCGCGCCTCGGGGGGCGCGCGCGTGCTGCCGCTTATGGACCCTCTCGAATGCTCCTTCCGAGAGGTGCGTATGAGTTTGTCGGGACTACGCTCAAGAGGAAAATCAGGCGATTTGCTCGTCTTTTGTCTCACGGCGGCCGTGCCGGCCGCGTTAACAGGAGGGTAACCCTCAGGGGCTGCGCCCGCAACCGGCGCGGAGCGATACACAGGGGGCCCTGCGAGGCCGGCCGTCAGGCCGCCCGCGGGCGCTGCTCGCGTTGTTCGAAGGCCCTGACGGCCTCGTAGGCGATCTCGGGCGCATAGCCGCGCCGAACCAGCAGGCGCCAGGCCCGGTCGCGCTCACGGTCATCGGCGGGCGGCGCGCCGAGGCGCTGCTCCAAGAGCACCAGCGCCGTGTCGAGCTCGGCCTCGCGACTGCGGTCGCAGAGTGCGGCGTCGATCAGGTCCTGCGCGACCCCGCGCTTGTGCAGCTCGCGCGTAATCCGGTCGCCGCCCCACTGCTCGAGCTGCTGCTTGTCCTCCGCGTACTGGCAGGCGTAGCGCGCATCGTCGAGGAAGCCGCTGCCCTCGAGCTCCTCGACCGCGGCTTCGATCGCCTCCGGCTCGACCCGCTTGCGCTCCAGGCATGTGCGCAACTCCGCGACCGTCCGCTCACGCCGGGCGACCGCCTTGTAGGCGAGCTCGATCGCGCGCTCGGTCTCCGATCGTCCGCCCGGCGGGGCGGAGGCATCGAGGTCGAACTCGTCCATGGCGCCGCTCCCCTAGGCGGCCTCCCGCTCCTCGGCTGCTCCGGCGGCGGTGCGGCCGCCTCGGCCGGCCGCTCCCCGTCCTCCGGCACAGCGCCGTCATCCGGCGCGACCGCCGCCAGCGGCACCGCGGCGGGCTCGACACCGAGGGCCTCGTAGATCTTGCCCTCGATCTCGACCTCCACGTGAGGGTTCTCGCGGAGGTAACCCTTCACGTTGTTGCGCCCCTGTCCGAGCCGGTCATCCCCATAGGAGAAGAACGAACCCGACTTCTGAACAATTCCGTGCTCGATGCCCAGATCGAGGACGCAGCCCTCCGAGCTGATGCCCTGGCCGTACTCGATGTCGAACTCGGCCTGGCGGAAGGGCGCTGCGACCTTGTTCTTTACCACCTTGACGCGCACGCGGTTGCCCACCGCCTCGGTGCCCTCCTTGAGCGTCTCGATGCGCCGGATGTCAAGCCGCTGCGAGGAATAGAACTTGAGCGCACGACCACCGGGCTGCGTCTCCGGGCTGCCGAACATCACCCCCACCTTCTCGCGGATCTGGTTGGTGAACACGCAGAGGGTGTTGGCTCGGTTCAGGTTGCCGGCCAGCTTGCGCATCGCCTGGGACATCATGCGTGCCTGGAGGCCAACCGTCTGGTCGCCCATCTGGCCCTCGAGCTCGGCCTTGGGCGTGAGCGCCGCGACGGAGTCGATGGCGACGATGTCGACCGCACCGGAGCGGATCAGCAGGTCGGCTATCTCGAGCGCCTGCTCGCCGTGGTCGGGTTGGGATACGAGCAGTTCGTCCACGTCCACGCCGATGCGCTTGGCGTACAGCGGGTCCATCGCGTGCTCGGCGTCGATGAACGCACAGATCCCGCCCAGCTTCTGGGCGTTGGCCAGCACGTGGTAGAGGAGCGTGGTCTTTCCCGACGACTCCGGGCCGAAGATCTCGACGATCCGCCCGCGCGGCAGCCCGCCGACGCCCAGCGCGAGATCCAGAGACAGCGCGCCCGTGGGCACCGCGGCCACACGCACCTGTGCGGCGTCGTCTCCCATCTTCATGATCGAGCCCTGCCCGAACTGGCGCTCGATCTGGGTTAGTGCCCCTTTCAGCGCAGCCTCGCGCGCCTGAGCGGCCTTCTGCTGCTCCTTGTCCATGCTGTTCTCCTCGAAGCTCTTGAGGTTCACAAGCTAGGAGCGGGGCCGGACAGATGTTCGCCCCCTGCGGTCGAGCTGCCACGCGCCGGTCGGCAGGTCGGTCGGGTAACGCCATCCCGCCGGAGCCGACGGAGTGTACGGATTCGACAAGGTGGGACCGTTCCGGCGGTTCATGCGCTGGTCCGGCGGAGTGGCCCCGATCTCGTGGTTCTACGCCCGCACCCTCCATCACATCGACCGCGTGGTCTACCGGATGACGAGCGGCCGCGCGACCTTCACCTCGCTGGTCACCGGACTGCCCGTGGTCCAGCTCACCACCACCGGCGCCCGCAGCGGCCGGGAGCGCACGCTGCCGGTGGTGGGCGTGCCCGAGGGCGAGCGGCTGATCGTCATCGCCTCCAACTTCGGGCAGCACAGCAACCCGTCCTGGTACTACAACCTGCGCGCCAACCCCCGGCGAGCATCGTGCTTCGAGGGCGCACGCCGGCAGGTCGAGGCTCAGGAGCTGACCGGTGAGGAACGCGAGCGCTGGTACGCCCGCGGCGTAGAGATCTATCCGGGCTGGAAGGAGTACCGCAAGCGGGCCGCGCACCGCGAGATCCCGGTGATCGAGCTGCGGCCGGCCTGACCCCGGCGCCTCAGCGCCGCACGCACAGCTGAACCTGGGTCCGATAGCCCGGGCGCCGCGCTCGTAGGCGGCGGCAGAGCGGGCAAAGGCCCTCGGCCGCGGAGCGGTGCACGGGCATCAGGTTCGATGTCCTCCGCCAGGCGGGAGAACATCACAGATCCTCGCGAACCCCGTGACGGCGCCGGTAAAGCCGCAGCAGGCCCTCGCGGGTGAACCCGGCGCCCTCGGCGAGTCGCTGCGAGGCCACGTTCTCCGGGTTGGCCAGCAGCTCCAGGCGCTCGAGCCCGAGCCCGGTCAGGGCCCACGTGGAGAGCAGCCGTGCCGCGCGTTCCCACGCCAGCCCGCGGTCCCGCGACCAGTAGCCGATCTCACCCTTCAGATCGGCCAGTCGAAGTTCGCAGCCCATCGCACCCTGACGACATCGCCGCCATCGACCAGCCAGCGCCAGCTCGGCCCGGCGGCCAGATCGCGCCCGGCCGGCCACGAAGTCACGGGCGGGCGCTCGGTCAGGGCCGTGGCACGACCGTCCAGCGCGGGTCCGGGTCCGGCAGGCGGCCGTGATGGCCGCCACGTCGTCCCTCTCCAGGTCGAAGCAGATTTCGCCGTCGCCGAGCGGCGATCGGGCAGCACGATGGCGGGCATCCCGAAACGGTACGCCAGCCTTGCCGGCTCCAAGCGAGCGCGGGCCAGCGGCTCGTAGAGCGCCCCTGCGGGCGCAGCGTCGAGCGATAGAGCGTATCGCCGGGCCTCGAACTGCTGGCTGGAGCGGGTGGACCGGCAGCGGCGACGCGCGCTCGCCGCGCTTGACCCGGGCCAGGGTGAGATGGGGCCAGAACGGCCGCTTCTCGGGCCGGTACCAGCCGCCTGACTCGAGGGCGTCCGAGGCGGCGGCCTGCAGCTCCCCCGCCCTTCCCTCCGCGTCGGCCAGATCGAGCGCGAACAGCCGCGGGCGGCGTGGCGGCAGGGCGCGCAGCTCGCCCGGAGTCAGTAGCGGCGCGGGCCCGGCGGCGCCCGCAAAGGCCGCCTCAGCTATGCGCTCGGCCGCCGACTCGTCCTGCCAGCCCAGGAACACGAGCGTAACGTGAAGGGCGTCGGCCGCGACCGGGCGCAGGTCCCTACGCCCGGCCACCAGTGCGTCGCGCCACTCCGCCCAGAGCCGACCTCGCTCCTTCGGGCAGGTCGAGGGCCACGAACATCCGCGCCCGCGGCCCGCTCAGGGGAAGCCGTCCTCCCCGCTCAGCGCACGGCGGAGCAGGTGCATCGCCACGGTGGTCGCGCGGTCGCGGATGTCCGCGCGGTCGCCGGGCAACAGCGCCCGGCGCGCCAACCCGCCGCCGTCGGCGAGCTTCACGCTCCAGCACACCGTTCCCACCGGCTTGTCCTCGCTGCCCCCGTCCGGGCCGGCCACCCCGGTCACCGACACGGCGGTGTCGGCTTCGAAGCGCCTCAGCGCGCCGTCGGCCATCACCTCGGCCACCTCCTCGGACACGGCGCCATGCTCCTCGATCAGCGCCGGATCGACGTCCAGCAGGCGGACCTTGGCCTCGTTGGCGTACGCCACCACCCCGCCGGCCACGTAGGCCGACGAGCCCGGGCCGGTCGGTCAGGCGCGCCGCCACGAGCCCGGCGGTGCAGGACTCCGCGGTGGCCACCCGGCGGCCGGCCAGCAGCGCGGCCACCTGGTCGTCGATGCGCGAGCCGTCCTCGGAGAAGATCTCGCGGGCGTGGCGCTCGCGCAGCAGGCCCAGAAGGCTCTCGTAGGCGCCCTCCGCCGCGGGCTCGTAGCGCGTGACCATCTCGATCTCGCCGCGGCGCAGGCAGGTGGTGATCTCGAGCGCCTCGAACCCGTCGACCTCGCTCTCGGCGTCGCGCAGCGTCTCGGCCAGGCCGGACTCCGGCAACCCGAACATGCGCACCGTCGCCTGCTCGTAGCTCGTGCGCCCGGCGATCGCCGCCTGGACCGGCCTCGGTCTGCACAGCCACGTCCCACATGGGATGCAGCTCGCGCGGCGGCCCCGGCAGCACCACCACGGTCGGCTTGCCCGGGACCACCACGCCCGGCGCCGTGCCCACCGGATCGATCACCACGGCGCCCTCGGGGATCATCGCCTGCTTGCGGTTGGCGGCCCTCATGGCCTCGGATCCCAGTGCTGGAAGCGCTTCATCAGCGGCTGCAGGATCTCGAAGATGCGCCCCTCGAGCCGTTCGTCGAGCACCAGCTCGCGCCCACTGAAGCGGGCCACGGTTGCCACGGTCATGTCGTCGGCGGTAGGGCCCAGGCCGCCGCTCGTGATCACCAGGTCCACCCCCTGATCGGCCATGAAGCGCAGCTGCGCCTCGATGTCGCCGGGCGGTCCCCGCAGATCGTGATGTGCGCCAGCTCGACGCCGAGCTCGAGCAGCCGGTCCGACAGCCAGGGCCCGTTGCGGTCCTGGACCCGGCCGGTCAGCACCTCCGTGCCGGTCACGACGATGCCCGGCGCGCGCGGCCATCAGCTCAGGCGCAGGGCCGCTCGCCCAGCGGAATCGGCCGGCTCGCCCGCGCGGTGAATGCGATTCCGACAGGCTCCGGGCCCGGCTCGAGCGGCACCGGCCTGCGGTTCTTGGTCAGCTCCACGTCGGTCTTGCCGAGGTTCACGCGCACCAGCTTGCCACGGAAGGTCTGCGGGGAGTCGATCGTGTTCTGGAAGATCACCGGGGTCCCGGCCCCCCGGTCCACGCACACGTAGGTCGGGGTGATGGGAGTGATGCGCAGCACCACCCGGCGCGGCGCGCGCCCGCTCCTCTCCGCGTCGCGCGGGCGTGGTGGCGGTCTCGGTGGCGGTGCCGGCGGCCTGGTCGGCCGCCGCCGTCGTCGCCGTCTCGCTGACAGCACTCCGATCGCGACCAGCGCTCCGACGACGGCCACCACGACGAGCAGCAGCAGCGAGCCAGGGCCCGCGCCGCGGGCCGCCGCGGCGCCGGTCCCGGGCGCAGGTTCGGCGGCCCGAGCGACTGGATGTGCTCCACCTCGTCGCCGCGACTCGTAGCGGAGCCCGGTACTCCTCCAGGAGCAGCTGCGGGTCGAGGCCGAGCAGCTCCGCGTATGTGCGCAGGAAGGTCTTGACGAACGTCGGCCCGGGCAGCATCCCGAACTCCTCGTTCTCGAGCGCGCGCAGGTACTTGGCGCGGATCTTGGTGCGCTCCTCGACGTCCGCGATGTCGAGTCGCTGCCGCATCCGTGCCTCGCGGAGCGTTTCCCCGATCGTGGGCATGGCAGCGGCGAAGTCTGACGAATCGGCGCTAGTCCTCGGCGGACGCGCCGACGGCCGCGTCGGCGAGGCTCTCCAGCACGCGCGGAAGATCGGCCTCGGTGATCAGCACCTGGCGGGCCTTCGAGCCCTCGTAACCCGAGATCACGCCGCGGCGCTCCATCATGTCGATCAGGCGTCCCGCTCGCGTGTAGCCCACCCGCAGGCGCCGCTGGAGCATCGAGGTGGAGGCGCGTGCCCATCTGGACCACGGTGGCGATGGCGTCGGCCAGCAGGTCGTCCTGGTCGGGGTCGAAGTCGCCCTCGGCCCCGCCTCTTCCTCCTCGGGCTCCACCGCCTCGAGCAGCTCCTCCTGCAGCTCGGGCTCGCCCTGGCGGCGCCAGTGCTCGGTGAGCTTCTCGATCTCCTCCTCGGCGATGAACGCGCCCTGGATGCGCGCCGAGCGCGACTCGCCCGAGGGCCGGAAGAGCATGTCGCCCTGGCCGAGCAGCGACTCGGCTCCGTTCTGGTCGAGGATCACGCGCGAGTCGGTCTGCGAGGACACCGCGAACGCGATCCGGGCCGGGACGTTGGCCTTGATCATGCCGGTGATCACGTCGGCGCTCGGGCGCTGGGTCGCCAGCACCAGGTGGATGCCGACGGCGCGCGACTTCTGTGCCAGCCGGATGATCGAGTCCTCCACGTCGGCCGGCGCGACCATCATCAGGTCGGCCAGCTCGTCGATCACGCAGAGGATGTACGGCAGGGGCGCCTCGCCCTGCTTGACCCGCACGCGGTTGAGCTCGACGAGGCTGCGGGTCTTGGCCTGGCTCATCACCCCGTAGCGCTCCTCCATCTCCTTGATCAGGTTGCCGAGCACGTTGGCCGCCAGGCGCGGGCTGGTCACGACCGGGGTGAGCAGGTGCGGGATGCCCTCGTAGTGGTTGAGCTCGACACGCTTGGGGTCCACCAGCACCATGCGCACCTCGTTCGGCGACGAGCGCAGCAGCACGCTCGAGAGCATGGCGTTCACGCAGCCCGACTTACCGGAGCCGGTGGTGCCCGCGATGAGGATGTGCGGCTGCTTGGCGAGGTCCGTGCCGATCGCCTTGCCGGCGATGTCCTTGCCGAGCCAGACCGACAGCGGCGACCAGCCCGTCGGGGCGTCCTGGAAGACGTCGCCGAGGTGGACCATCCGGCGCACTCGGTTGGGCACCTCCACCCCCACGGCCTGCTTGCCGGGGACCGGCGCCAGGATGCGGACCTGCTCGGCGGCCAGCGCGTAGGCGATGTCGTCCTTGAGCTGGGCGACCTTGGACATCTTGATGCCCGGCGCGAGCCGAAGCTCGTAGCGCGTCACGTGCGGCCCCGTGACCGTGCCGATCACGCGGGCGTCGACACTGAAGTGGCCCAGCGCCTCCACCAGCTGGGTCGCCGATCCGCTCGATCCCCTTCGTGTCGACCTTCTGCGCCCCGTTCGAGCGCTTCAGGAAGGCAACCTTGGGCATGCGGTAGTCCACGCCCTCCGATTCGGTGACCGGCGAGCGCCGGTGCCCCATCGGCGTGAGCTCCTCGGGCTCGAGCTCGGGCTCCGCCTCGTCCGCCTCCGGCTCCGGCAGCTCGGCCGGGCCCGGGCTCCTCGTCCCACACCGGCTCTGCCTCGGGCTCCTCGTCATCGTCGCCGTAGAGGTCCGGGTAGCGCTCGGACCCGTCCAGGGCGGGCACCTCCACGTGGGTCGCGCGCACCACCGGCTCGCGATCCTCGGGTTCGGGCGGCTCCATGGGCTCGGGCACGGGCTCCGGCGACGCCGCCAGCGGGCTGGTGGGCAGGTTGAGGGTGTCGGCCGTGCGCCGCATGCGGTCGCCCGTGGTGCTGGCGGCCTGGCGCCCGTGCGTTCAGGAGGCCGGCGAGCGATGCGCCGGTGAGCAGCAGCACGCCGGCGATGATCAGGAACACGAAGAGGATGTGAGCGCCGGCTACCGAGAACAGCTTGCTCGCGGTCCAGAAGATGGACTCGCCGACCAGGCCGCCGTGCTCGTTCGAGGTAGCTCGCGTCGAGGAAGCCGTCGCGCGGCGCGTCACCCGGGCCGAGCCCGAGCGAGCCGGCCGCGAAGCCGAGCGTCAGGCCGGCTCCCAGGCAGGCCGCGCCGGTCTTGAAGGGGTGCGTGCTGGGCAGCGAGGGGCGCATGATGAGGAGCCCGCCCGCGGCCAGCAGTGCGAACGGCGCCGCATAGCCGACGGCCCCGAACATGAACAGGAAGCCGTCCGCCAGCGCCGCCCCGAGCCGGCCTCCCTCCCAACCGAAGTAGAAGACACAGGCGAAGAAGGCCGCGAAGGCGACCAGGCCCAGACCGATCAGGTCCCAGTGCCGCTGTTCGAGCCGAGGCATCTCGAACTGGGGCAACCAGGCCGCGCGAGGTCGGCGACGCTTCCTCCGGCGTGATGCAGCCATCCCGGGGTCATTCGACGGCCGGGGGCGGCCCCCTGCCCCGGCGGCCCGCGGGCGGCCGGCGCCCAGATCTGGCGTGGCCGCGCTCGGCCTCCCTACCATGCCTTGAATGGCCGGACGTCCCAGGGTGCTCGTCGTGGAGGACGACGTCGACATCGCCAGCGTGCTGCGCCGCTCCCTGGACAAGGAGGGCTACGAGGTGCGCGTCGCCGGAGACGGCGAGGAGGCCCTGAAGGAGTCCGGGCTCTTCGAGCCCGACGCCGTGGTGCTCGATCTCGGCCTGCCCCGCCTCGACGGAGTGGAGGTGTGCCGGCGCCTGCGTGAGGACGGCGACGTGCCGATCCTCATCCTCACCGCCCGCGACGGCCTCGACGCGCGCGTGGAGGGCCTCGACTCCGGCGCCGACGACTACCTGGTCAAGCCCTTCGAGCGCGACGAGCTGCTGGCCCGCATGCGCGCGCTGCTGCGGCGCCGGCCCCCGCGCGGCAGCGCCTTCGTGGTGGTGGGCGACCTGCGGCTCAACCCCGACACGCGCGAGGTGTTCCGCGGCGACCGTGCAGCTCGAGCTCACCGCGCGGGAGTTCGAGCTGCTCGAGCACCTGATGCGAAACGCCCGCATCGTGGTCTCGCGCCAGGCGCTGCTCGACGAGGTCTGGGGCTATCACCCCTTTGCCGAGACCAACACGGTCGACGTCTTCATCTCGAACCTGCGCCGCAAGCTCGAGGCCGGCGGCGAGCCCCGCATCCTCCACACCATGCGCGGGGCGGGCTACGTGCTGAGGGAGGACTCGTGAGGACGCGCCTTCCGGTGAAGGTCAAGGTGGCCGTGGTCACGGCCGCGCTGACCTTCGTGATCCTCTGCCTGTTCGCGGCGGTGATCGGGGCGGTGACCGAGCGGCGCATCACCGCGGGATTCGACGACGAACTACGCGCCACGGCCGCCGACCTCCAGGATCTGCTGGAGGTCGATCCAGAACCCGGACGGCGGCGTATGCGATCCGCGACGACGAGGAAGCCGCTGCTCCGCGCGGCGAACACCGGCGGCGCGGTGGTGCGCATCATCGACCGGAACGATCGATGCGTCTACCCGCCGAGCCAATGCCGACCTCGGGTCCGCCGATCGAGGCCGTCACCGACGCCGGCGACTTCCGCGTCGTGTCGCGCCGCTCGTGGTCCCCGCGGTCCAGCGCACGAGGGGCGTTCGACCTGCATCGTTCCCCGGGCGCGTCGCCCAGGCGATCGGCTAGGTCCAGTACGCGCAGCTCTGAGCGCAGCCTGCAGACGACCATCAACCGGCGTGCGCCTGTTCCTCGCCTTCGGCGTGCTCGGCGGGACGGCCCTGGCCTTCCTTGGCGGGTTGGTGGTCGCCGCGCCGCGCCATGCGGCCGATCTCCGGACTGACCAGGGCCGCCCGCGAGGTCGCCCGCACCCGGAACCCCGATGTGCGCCTCCCCAAGCCGCTCGCCAACGACGAGGTCTCCGACCTCGCCTACACGCTCGAGGACATGCTCGGCGAGCTCGGCGCGGCGCGCGGAGAAACCGAGGCCACGCTCGACCGCCAGCGCGCCTTCGTGGCCGACGCCTCGCACGAGCTGCGCACGCCGCTCACCAGCATCCTCGCCAACCTCGAGCTGCTCGAGTCGGAGCTCGAGGGCGAGCAGAAGGAGATGGCCGGGTCCGCCCTGCGCTCGTCGCGGCGGATGCGGCGCCTCGTGGGCGACCTGCTGCTGCTCGCTCGTGCCGACGCCGGCCGCGACGCTCCCCGCTCGCCGGTCGACCTGGCCGCGGTGGCCCGGGAGGCCGCCGCCGAGGCGAGCGCCCTCGCGCCGGCGGATCCCGTGTCGATCGACGCCCCCGAACCCGGTGGTCGTGGACGGCGTGGAGGACGACCTGCATCGCCTGGTCGGCAACCTCGTCGAGAACGCCCTCATCCACACGCCGTCCGGGACCCCGGTGACGGTCTCGGTGCGCTCTGAGAACGGCTCGGCCGTGCTCGAGGTGGCCGACCGCGGCCCCGGCGTGCCGCCCGCAATTCGCGAGCGGGTGTTCGAGCGCTTCGCCCGCGGCCCGGGCGACACCGCTCCCACCGGCGGCAGCGGGCTGGGCCTGGCGATCGTTCGGGCGGTGGCGGACGCCCACGGCGGCTCGGTCAGGCTCGGCGCAGCCGATGGCGGCGGGGCGCGCTTCACCGTGACCCTGCCGGCGGCCCAGCAGCGCTCCGATACCCCAGATAGCGTGTTGACGCCAACTGAAGCAGTCCCAGACTCCTAGGAGCTCACGTCGTGAAGTCGTTGCTGCATCGGCGCCCGTCGCCCGCCCTCGTCATTGCCTGCATAGCCCTGTTCGTGTCGTTGTCCGGCGTCTCCTATGGCGTCGCAACCGGCTTCATCGACAGCCGCGAGATCAAGAACAACGAGGTCCGCACCCGCGACCTGCGCAACAACGACATCCGGACCCGTGATCTGCGCAACAACGAGATCCGCGGCATCGACATCCGCAACTCGACGATCCAGGGCCGCGACATCGGGATCAACCAGGTGACGGGCACCGACGTGCGCGAGAGCACCCTTCAGAAGGTGCCGAGCGCGGCGGCGGCGGACAGCGCGACCACCGCCACCAGCTCGGGCACCGCGGCCAACGTGGGCGGCATGACCGTGAAGAAGTTCTTCGCGAAGATCCCGGGCGGGGCGGGGACGACGGAGATCTTCCGCGGCGAGGGCTTTGTGCTGCTGGGCAGCTGCTCGGCGGCCAGCGCGATCCTGATCATCAACGGGATCGCAGGTGCGCCCGAGACGAATGTGGCGTTCGAGGGCCACGGGGATGCCGGCGCCGCAGTCTTCGACTTCCGAGGCCGACCTCGACCCCGCCGACAACTTCTCCCTATCGGTGCGGCGAACGAGCGCTCAACCGGCACCGCCGTCGTCTCCACCACCGGCGGCGTGGTCAGCACCATCGTCTACGCCGCCCAGGACTCGCCTGCCTTCCAGGGCGAGAACGTCTGCGCCCTGCGCGGGACGGTGACCGCCGGGTAAGCCAAGATGGCACGTCGCTGCACCTGAGCACGCCAGACGTCGAGCGCATTGCCCGCGCCCGTGAGGCCCCAATTGCGGCGCTCTCGCAGCCGCAATTGCGGTCTCACCTCCCGTGGCGGCCGCGCCGGGCCGCGCAGGCCCTAGACCTCCACCACCACCGGCAGGATCATCGGGCGCCGGCGCAGGCGCCCGTAGACGAACTCCGCGACGTCGTCGTGGAGGTGGTCCTGGAGGAGGTCGATCTCCCTGATCTCCTCCTCGGCCGACTGCGAGAGTGATTTCTCGACGGCGTCGCGGAGCTCCTCGACGAAGCCGTCGTCGTCCTCCACGAACGGCACGCCGCGGAAGATCACCTCGGGCGGGGCCACCGAGCGGCCGTCCTGCTCGGAGATCGTGGCCACGACGATGAAGATGCCGTCGGCCGAGAGCATGCGCCGGTCGCGCAGCGCGACGTCCTCGATGTCGCCCACATCCACCCCGTCCACGAAGATCATCCCCGCCTGCTCGCGCTCCCCGAAGCGCGCTCCGGACGAGTTGATCTCGAGCGGCAGGCCGTTCTCGCCGCGGAAGATCGCCTCGCGCGGCACGCCCACCGCCTCGGCGAGCTCGCCGTGAAGGCGCAGGCGGCGGTGGTCGCCGTGCACCGGCATCACGTACTCCGGCTTGACCAGGTTGAGCATCAGCTTGAGCTCCTCGGCGTAGCCGTGCCCGGAGGCGTGGACGGGCACGTCCGCCGCCGTGATCACGTTGGCGCCCAGCCGGTAGATGCGGTCGATGGTCTCGTTCACCGCCCGCTCGTTGCCCGGGATCGGGGTGGCCGAGAAGATCACCGTGTCGCCGTCGTGAAGCTCCACCTGGGGATGGTCGCCGTGCGCCATTCGCCGCAGCGCCGACAGCGGCTCGCCCTGGCTGCCGGTGGAGATGACCACGAGCTTGTGGTCGGGGTAGTCCTCGATCTCGCGTGTGCCCACCAGCAGCCCGTCGGGTATCTCGATGTGGCCGAGCATGCTGCCGATGTTGGTGTTCTTGCGCATCGAGCGGCCGACCAGCGAGACCTTGCGGCCGAGCGTTGCGGCGGCGTCGACCACCTGCTGCACGCGGTGGATGTTGGAGGCGAAGCAGGTGACGATGATCCGTCCCTCGCAGCGGGCGAACACCTCCTCGAGCCGCGGCCCCACGGACGACTCCGACGGGGACATCCCGGGGCGGTCCGCATTGGTGGAGTCGCCACACAGCAGCAGGAGCCCCTCGCGCCCGAGCTCGGCCAGGCGCGAGACGTCGGCCGGGACGCCGTCCACCGGGGTCTGGTCGAACTTGTAGTCGCCGGTGACGAGGATGGTGCCGAGGTCGCAGCTGAGCGCCACCGCGAAGGCGTCCGGGATCGAGTGCGCCATCTTGACCATCTCGAGCGAGAACGGCCCGGCCTCGAACGACTGCGTGGCGAGCACGTCCTCCACGGAAACGTCCTTGAGGCGGTGCTCGTCGAGCTTGGAGCGCACCATCGCCGCCGTGAGCGGCCCGCCGTAGATGGGCGGCGTGTGATCGAGCTCGCGCAGCACGAAGGGCAGCGCGCCCACGTGGTCCTCGTGCCCGTGGGTGAGGACGATCGCGTCGATGTCCTCGGCACGCTCGCGCAGGTAGGCGAAGTCGGGCAGCACGAGGTCGATCCCGAGCTGGTCCGGCGTGGGGAACATCAGCCCGGTGTCCACCACGACGATGCGGCCGCCGTACTCGACGACCATCATGTTCTTGCCGATCTCCCCCAGGCCGCCCAGGGGCAGGACCCGGAGCTGTCGACGGGCTCAAACCGCCGCCAGCAGGTTGTGCCGCTCGAGCGCCTGGCGGATCACCGCCGTCTCCCGCTCGTCTGCCTCGACCAGCGGGAGGCGCAGGCCCCCGACGTCGTGGCCGGCGAGGCTCGAGGGCGGCCTTGATCGGGATCGGGTTGGTGGTGACCGTCAACGCCTCGTAGAAGTCGCGCAGCGTGTCGTGGATCTCGTGTCGCTGGTCGGGCTCGTCGATCATGCGCCGCATCTCGCGGCCGACCAGGTGGGAGGCCACGAGGATGCCCCCCGTGCCGCCCATGTCGAGCACCTGGGGAAGTACGTCGTCGTTGCCCGCGAGCAGGTCGAGGCCGTCGATCGGGGCCATGTCCTCGTAGCGCGCCTGCTTGAGCGCCTCGAGCCCGTCGATCTGGCCCAGCTCGGCGAGCAGGTCGTTGGGCATGTCGAGTGCGGTACGGCTCGGGATGTTGTAGACGATCACGGGGAGGGTGCTGGCACCGGCGGCGGCCTTGTAATGGGCGACGAGTCCGCGCCGGTTCGGCTTGACGTAGTACGGCGTGACCACGAGCACCGCGTCGACCCCGGCCTCCGCGGCACGTTCGGTCAGCTCGACCGTATGGCGCGTGTCGTAGGTCCCCGTGCCGGCCACGATCAGGGCGCCCTCGGGACGCTCCGCAACCGCGAGCTCCCAGAGGCGCGCCTTCTCGTCGTCGGTGAGCGTCGCGGCCTCGCCGGTGCTGCCGGTGAGCACCAAACCGTCCGAGCCGTTCTCGCACAGGTGGCGCATCAGGCGGACGGTCGCGTCCTCGTCCAGCTCGCCGTTCGCGTCGAACGGCGTGACCATCGCGGTGAGGATGCCTCCGATCGCCATGTTCGCGCGGGCGGATTGCTCGCTCACTGCTGGAGCGGCTTGAGTGGGTCGGGGGTGGAGTCGGCGTCGCCGGCGGCGGCCGGCGCCTCGTCGATCGGGCGCCCGTGCTCGTCATATCTGACGCTCGCGCCGTCGCCCGCATCCTGCTGCGAGGACTGCTGGTTCAGGCTCTCCTGCGCCTCGTCGAGCTTCTGCTGTGCCTGCTCTGCGAGCTTCTTCGCCTTGTCCATGAAGCCCATTCGTCACTCCTCGATCCGCCTCGCAGCACCATAGCGCGCAAGCAGGATTGCCTGCACCTCCGCAGCGAATGTCAGAATTCGTGGTCGCCCCATGCCCCAGGAACGCGACTACAGCCACCGCAGCGCCGTTCAGAAGCTCGGCGTCAAGCCCGATCAGAGGGTGGAGATCACCGGCGACGTCGGTCCCGGGCTGCGCAGCGGCATCAAGGACGCGATCGGACGCGGGCTGGTGCGCTCAGGCGAGCTCGACGGCGCGATCGTGCTCGTCGAATCCGAGGAGGCGGCCAAGGACGTGTTCGCCCGCTACCGGCCGCGGCTGCGCGACACCGGCTACCTGTGGATGATCACGCGCAAGCGGGGTCACGACAACTACATCAACCAGATGTCGCTCGTCCCTCACGCCAAGCGCCTGGGCCTGATCGACAACAAGACCTGCTCGATCGACGACGAGCGCTCCGGGATCCGCTTCGTCGTGCCGCGCGCGCTTAGGCAGGGCGGCAGGGCCAACGCCGCCTGATCGCAGGTCAGCTCGTCACGCGGACCGGCGATCGCGAGTCCGCCGCGCGCGTGACTCGCTGCGGCCTCGGGCAGCAGTCGCGCGCTCGCCATCAGGCGCGCGGCGAACAGGCCGAGCTCGTAGCCGAGCGCGGCGCCGACCAGCACATCCAGGGGGAAGTGGGCGCCGAACGTGATCCGCGTGACACCCACGAGCGCGACGTAGAGCAGCAGCGGGCGCCGCAGGGCCGGAACGGCCGCGGCGGCGGCGCTCGCCATCGCGGCCGTCACGATCAGATGGCCGGACGGGAACGAGGCGAGATGCGCCCAGCTGCGCCCGTGCGAGAGCTGTATCTGGGCACCGAGCACCTCCTCCGGGACGGGCCCGGTCGATGAAGAGCTTGACGACCTCGAGGGCCGCGCCCGCGAGGTAGGCGGCCAGTACGACGCCCAGCGCCGCGCCGAGGACGTAACGCGGCCGCCGCAGGACAGACCGCTGCGGCGAGCACCGTGATCGCCGTGAGCAGGAGGTAGTTGCGCGTGTGGGGGTCGAGCGCCTGGTAGAGCCACTCCGGCCCGTCGCCCAGGCCGTTGACGGCGAGCATCGCCGAGTTGTCGAGCGGCTGGAAGATCGGCATCGCCGCGCCGAGGGCGATCACGGCGAGCAGCAGGGAGGCCAGTCGCGGCGTCCACTCGCGCAGCACGGCGAGGGCCTCGGCCCCGCGACCCGGCGAGCCGGGCGCCGCGGGAGCTGTCAGCGCCCTGGCGATGCGGACGGTGTCGACGAGAGGACGGAAATGGCTGGGCTCGCCGCCGTAGATCGTCGGGATCTCGACCGACGTCACCGTCGCTGCCCGACGCCAGCAGCGCGCGCAGGTGCCGGGTTTCCGCCTCATAGCCTCCGGCTCGAGAGCGGCACCGCCCGCAGTGCCGAGGTGCGGAAGAGGCGCATCCCGTTCTGGGTATCCGGCACCCAGGCGCGCGCGGCGGCGAGCAGCGTCAGGCTGGCGGCGCGGTTGCCGAGGCGCCGCAGGACCGGCATCGGCCCTCGCTCGCGGCGGTTGCCGATCACCACGTCGGCGTCGCGGCTCGCGTCGATGAACGAAGGCAGGCGCTCCGGGTCGTGCTGACCGTCGGAGTCGAGAACGGCAATCGCGTCCGGTGGTTGGGAGCCGGCCATGAGCAGCTCCACGCCCGCCGCCACGGCACTGCCCTTCCCGTGGTTCGCGCCCAGGCTCAGAACGCGCACGCGATCGTCGCCGCTGAGCTGATCGAGCGACCGTGCGACCTCAGCCGGCGCGCCGTCGTCAACGAGCACCAACTCGTCCACGTGCCGGAGCGTCGCCTCAGCCACCTCGACGGCGCGGTCGGACGCGAACACCGGGATCACCGCGCCCACGAGCGCCGGGCCGCGGGCGGGTCACGACGGTCTCCAGGCGCGGCGTCCGGGCCTCCCGGCGCCCAGCCAGCGCGAGGGGGACCACGGCCGCCAGTGCCGCCAGGCCCAGCCACAGAACGGCTCGATAGGTGCCGCTCAGCTCCACGGCAAGACCGGCCAGCGGCAGCGCGGCCGCGGCGGCCACCGCCCGTCCCGCGAAGAACACGCCGCTGTAGCGGCCCGCCTCGCCGTCGGGCACGAAACGGGCGAAGTAGGCGAAGCCGAGCGCGGTCACGATCCCCGCGCCGAGCGCCGCCGCGGCGAAGCCGGGAGCGGCCGCGGGCAGGCTGGTGGCGGGAGCGGCCGCGACGAGGCCCGGCGCCGAGAAGTGTCGTGCCGGTGATCAGCAGGCTGTGCACGCGCTCGGGCCGCGCCCGGCCCGCGAGGAACATCCCGAGCGCAGTGAGCCCGCCGAAGGCGAGCGGCAGCGCGCCGGCCACGGCGACGCTCAGTCCGAGGCTGTTCTCGGCGTACAGCACGAAGAAGGGCAGCAGCGCGGCGTAGCCGAACACCCACAGGGTCTGCGCCAGCAGCACCTCACGAGCGCCCGGCCGGCGCACGACATCGCCCAGCCGACGCATGGCTGTCGCGCTTGACGGCAGCGGCCGGGCGCTCCCCGAGCTGGAGGCGGCGCGTCACAAGCAGCGTCGGCAGCCACGGTCAGCGCCAGCACCAGCGGCCGCCAGCGCGAAGGCCGCCGCCGGAGCCGGCTCGATCAGCGCCCCGCCGATGGCCACCGCCACCACCGCACCCGCGAGGCCCGCGAGCTCCTGGGCGCTCGTGGCGGCCGGGCGGCGCCCGTCGCGCACGTCCTCGGCCACGATCGCCCGATGCGCCGTGGTCAGCGCGTTGAGCCCGATGTACACGAGTCCCGCGGCGAGTCCCAGGGCGAGATAGCTGGTGCCGTTTCCGAGACCCACCGCCAGCAGCCCGCCGGCCGTGACCACGGCGCCCACGGCGATGAACGGCAGCCGGCGCCCGCGCCGGTCGGACCAGACGCCCACGGCGATCGGCACCGCAAAGCCGGTGATGGCGTTGACCGTCATCACCACGCCGATCAGCGACGGGGCGTCCTGGATCCGCTCGAGCAGAACGGGCAGGTAGGTGGTCGTCAGGGCACGGCCCGCGCCGGCGCCGACCGCCGCCAGCGAGAACACGACGAGCACGGCCGAGCCGTCCAGCGCCGACCGCGACGGGGCGTGCGAGATCGACTGCGCGATCATGACGCCACCCGCAGGCGCCCGGGTTCCACGCGTGACCGTGGCGGTCGTCGTGCCCAGTGCAAGCGCGTCCGCCACCAGCGGCAGCGGCTCGGTGAGACGCGCTCGCCTGACGGCCACACGGCGCCACGCCGCGCCTGCCGAGGTGGTGGCCGCGCCAGGCGGCGGCCAGCAGCGCCAGCAGGCGTAGCGCGGCCGTGCGCCTGCATCGTGATCACCTCGAACTCGCCGTCGCTGGGGTCGGCGCCGGGGTCGACCTGGAAGCCGAAGCCGAAGTAGGGAAGGTTGGACAGGAAGATCTGGGCCGCCTCGCGCATGCGCACGCGCGTGGGCGCGTCGCCCGCGGGCTCCAGGTCGAGCCGCGCGCGGTATGGGCCGGTAGCTCGCGCACGGCCCGCACCAGCGCCCGCAGCCCCTGCTTCAGGTCGGCGGAGTTGTCGGCCGAGTAGCCGGAGCGCGCCTGCGCCTGGAACCCGGCGCTGACCGCCTCCACGGCGTAGACGAAGCGGTCGGGCGTGGCCACGCGGAGCGCGTCGAGCGGGGTGGCCTTCGTTCGCGATCGCCACCGACAGCGCGTCCCTGAGCCCCGGTGGGAATGCCGAGTGCGCGAGCGATGTTGTTGGCCCGCCCGGCCGGGAGCAGCCCCAGCTCCGGCAGCGAGGTCAAGGGGGCGTTGGCCGCGGCGTGAATGGTGCCGTCGCCGCCCGCCAGGACCACCCGCTGCCCCGACCTCGCGGCCGAGCGCAGCACCTTCCATAGCGCCTCCTCGCTGTCGGTCACGACGGCGTCCGCGCTCGACGCCCAGCTCGTCGAGAAGCGCCTGCAGCTCGCGGGCGTAGGCGTCTGGGTCCTCGATCCCGCTCGCGTGGCCGTTCACGGCGAAAACCAGGCGGCTGCCGCCCTGCTAGCGTGCGCAGAGTCTCGTCCATGCCTTTCCTGCTCGACCTCGATCGCGCCTTCGTCGAGGCCGCTTCGGCCTTCGAGCACCCCTGGCTGACCGCGGTCTTCGTGGTGCTGTCGGCCTGGTGGGTGAAGGGTCCGCTGCTGGTGGGCCTCGGGCTGTGCTCCGACCTGTGGCGCCGCCGTCTGCCGCTGGCGTTCCTCGCCGCGGCCAGCGCCGCCGGAGCGGCGTCGCTCGTGGTCGGCGTCCTGAAGGAGACCTTTGACCGGGCGCGTCCGCCGGTGGCGGATCCGGGGCTGGGATCGCTCGTCTCCATCCCCGACAACCCCTCGTTCCCGTCCGGCCACAGCGCCACCGCCTTCGCCGCCGCCACGGCGGTGGCCGTGCTGTGCCCGCGCCTGCGCCCGTTCGCGCTCGCGATCGCGGCCGCGGTCGCCCTCTCGCGCGTCTACCTGCGCGTGCATTTCCCGCTCGACGTGGTGGCGGGATCCCTGCTCGGCGCCTGCGTGGGCGGGCTGTGCGCGGTCGTCGCGCTGCGGCTGGTCCGCACGTCCGCGTCGGCGCCGGCGCAGCCGGCCTGATCCCACCGCCGGCAGCCACCAGGAATCCCAGAGCGGCCACGAACGCGGCCGCGAGCGCGATGCGAGCCGCCGTGTCACCCGCTTGGGCAAAGGACTCCGAGAAGCCGTAACCGACAAGCAGGAAGGTCGCCGACCACAGGAGCGCCCCGGCCAGGCTCCAGGGCAGGAACCGCCGCAGAGCGAGGCCCGAGGCGCCGGCGAGGAACGGCGAAACCGCCCGCACGACGCCCGCGAAGCGCCCGATCAGTATGGCCTTCCCGCCGTGACGATCGTAGAAGCTCTCTACGCGCTGCAACCGCTCTGGGCCCAGGTGGAGACGGGGCCCGTTGCGCTCGAGGAATGGACGCCCGAGGCGGCGGCCGAGCAGGAAGCTGACCAGATCACCCGAGGCCGCTCCGAGCCAGACGAGCCCGATCAACGGCACCAGCTCCACCTCGCCGCGCGCGGCTACCGCGCCACCGACCACCACCGCCGTCTCCCCCGGCACGGCGAGGCCGACGAAGGCCCCCGTCTCGAGGAAGGCGAAGCCCGTGACCGCCGCGTAGGTCCACGCTCCGAGAGTGTCCGCCGCGTCCTCCAGCACGGCGTCGAAGTCCGGCAGCGGCACCACCCCGGCCAGCACGAGCAGCGGCGGCGGCCGACGCGGCCAAGACGATCGCCGACACTAGCGGGCGTGGGGTGCGATCGCGATCGGGGGGCGGCGGCCATGTTCATTGTTCGTCAGTTGTCGAACTATTGCTGTTCGAGCTTACACCACGTAAGTTGATCTCCTCAGGGCAGCGAAATTTCGCCGTGCCTTGTGTGCGATTGGACACGGATCGGAGCCTAAGCGGCATCCCCACACCATCCCGCGCGTCGGCCGGCTCGGTAAGACGGGCTAACCGGCGTTCGGAGGAGCGGGTATCCGCACCTCAGAGCAGGACGCGCCGCGCGGTGACGAACGCCAGCAGGGTCATCAGCACCGCGCTCACCACGCACCACTGGCAGATCGCGTCGATCTCGAACAGCTCCAGCCAGGTGAGGTAGGCGCTGAAGCCAAAGCCGGCGAGGGCGAGCACGGCGCCGCCCACCCGCCCGGCGTCACCGGGCACCCACAGCGAGAGCAGAATCGACGCGTAGCCCACGACGCCCAGCACGGCGACGGGAATCCCGGCCAGCTCGGCGTAGCTCGAGTTCTGCACCCGCTCGCATCCGCCGCCGCCGCCGGCGCAGATGGGCTCGAGCTCGGCGTAGTGCACGTAGGTGAGGTAGCCGGCCACGGCAAGTCCGAGCAGCGCGAGGAGCCGCCACGGCCAAGCGCAGATGGCGGTCCGTCATCCGCCGCCGAGAGCCGTGTCGAGCGCGCTCGTGAAGCCGTCCGCGTCGAGCGAGCTGACCTCGAGCGGCTCCGGCCTTCCGCTGCCCCGGATGATGTAGAAGCTCGGAGTGCCCTGGACGCCGAGAGCCTCGGCCTGCCGGTCTGCCTGCCGGATGAGGCGGTTCGCGGCCGGGCTGTCGAGATCGTCGGAGACCTGCGCGACGTCGAGACCGGGTGTCGCGCGAGCCAGCTGGCGCAGGAAGCGGTCGGTGGCGTAGCCCGAGTTCTCGGGCCCCTGATTTTGCGTAGAAGAGCTCGCTGAACTGCCAAAGCCGGTCCTGCAGCGTCGCCGCGGCGGCCACCTCCGCGCCCCGCTCGGAGTCCGGCCCCAGGAAGGTCAGCAGTCGCAGCTGCAGCTTGACCCGTCCGGGCCGCACGAACTGGTCGACGACCGCGGGCAGGGCCTCGGTGGCGTACTGGGCGCAGAACGGGCACTGCAGGTCGGCGAACTCGATCAGCGTGACCGGCGCATCGGGATCGCCCAGGGTCACGCCCTGCTGCGGGATCCCCTCGAAGGTGTCCGCAACCTCGGCGGTCTCTCCGGACGACGGGTTGCCGCCCGCCGCCGGCTCGGTCGCATCGTCCTCGCCACCGTTCTGGCTGATCACGATGGCGATCACGACCACCACGAGAGCGCGGACGGCGAGCCCCGCCCAGCAGGGCAAGGCGCCGGTTGCGATCGGGAGCTCACGCCGGTGAAAGCTGTGACCTGAGTCACCACTAGAGAAGGTGCTCGAGCCCAACCGTCGGCGAGCGCTCCAGCGAGCCGACCCGCCGCACCGCCAGCAGCACGCCGGGCATGAACGACTCGCGGGCCACCGAGTCGTGGCGGATCGTGAGCGTCTGCCCCAGGCCGCCGAAGATCACCTCCTGGTGGGCCACCAGGCCCGGCAGGCGAACCGAGTGGATCGGCTCGTGCACGTTCCCGCCCGCCTCCCGGATCAGCTCGGCCGTCCGGGCGGCGGTGCCCGACGGCGCGTCGACCTTGCGGTCGTGGTGCAGCTCGACGATCTCGCACTCGGGCATGTGGCGGGCCACCTGCTGCGAGAGCTGCATCATCAGCACGGCGCCGATGGCGAAGTTCGGGGCCACGAACAGGTTGCCGTCCCCCACGCCCATCGAGCTCGGAGAAGTCCGCTCCGGTGGTGCCCATCACGCAGTGCACCCCCGCCTCCACGCAGATCCGGGCGTTGCGCAGGGCGCTGTCCGGCGTGGAGAAGTCGACGACCACGTCGGCGTCCCCGAGCACGTCCTGCAGCCCCACGTCGAGCAGCGGATCCGCCCGGCCGACAAGCGCCATGTCGTCGGCGCCCTCGCACCGCGTGCGCACACGGTCTGCCCCATGCGCCCGGCGGCGCCGGAGACCGCGACGTTGATCACGCCGCGGCGGCGAGCGCGGGGCTGATCGCCTGGACCGCCGAGCGGAAGGCGGTCTCGTCGCCTCCGACTCCTGCGGCCGACAGCCGCTCCGGCTGCCACAGCTCGCGAGCGAGCGCGTTGACGTCGTCGAGCGTGACGGCGTCGAGCGCGGCCAGCAGCTCGTCGACGGTCAGCAGCGGCACGTCCATGAGGACGGAGCTGCCGAGCCGGTTCATGCGGGTGAGGGTGGACTCCATCGACAGCACCGTGCGCCCCTTGACGTTGTCACGGGCGCGCTCGAGCTCCTCCTCGCTGACGCCCTCGTCCGCAACGCGGCGCAGCTCGCTGCCGATCACGTCCATGGCCTCGGCCACGTTGTCCGGACGCGTGCCCACGTAGACCGCCACCTGGCCGGTGTCGACGTAGTGGCTCGCGTAGGAGAACACGGCGTAGGCCAGGCCGCGCTTCTCACGGACCTCCTGGAACAGCCGCGACGAGGTCGAGCCGCCGAAGATCGTGTCGAGTATGCGGAGCGCAAAGCGCCGCTCGTCGCCGCGCGGCAGGCCGGGGCCGCCGAGACAGAGGTGGTACTGCTCGGTGTCCTTCTGGTGGAAGCGCAGCGAGGGCCCGATGCCGTTGGGCGAGGAGACCGCCGCCCGGCACCGTCGGCCGGATCCCGGAAACGCGCCGTCCACCAGCGAGACGATCCGCTCGTGCTCGAGGTTGCCCGCGGCGGCCACCACGATGTTGCCGGGCACGTAGCGCCCGTCGTGCCACGACGCGATCTGCGGAACCGGCACCGACGACACCACCTCGGCGCGGCCGATGATCGGCCGCCCCAGGGGATGGTCGCCGAAGACCGCGCCGGCCAGGACGTCATGAACCTTGTCCTGGGGCTCGTCCTCGTACATGGCGATCTCCTCGATCACCACCTGCCGCTCGGAGTCGATGTCCGGGTAGGCGGGCCGCAGGACCATGTCCTGGAGCACGTCGAAGGCGCGCTCGAGGTGCCCGTCGAGGAAGCGGCTGTAGACCGACGTGGTCTCCTTGCCGGTCCCGGCGTTGACCTCGGCGCCCATCGCGTCGAAGGCCTCGTCGATCTCGCGCGACGAGAAGCGGTCGGTGCCCTTGAAGAGCAGGTGCTCGAGGAAATGCGATATCCCCGCCTGCTCCGTGGACTCGTCCCGCGACCCGGTCCGGACCATGAACCCGAGGGCGATCGAGCGGACCGAGGGCATCGCCTCGGTGACCACCCGGACCCCCGAGTCCAGGGTCGTCAGACGTGCGGGCTCGGTGCTCACTCGGAGCGGTCCCGATCCCGGTAGCGCGAGCGGTCTCCGCCCCGGTCGCGCTCACGGTCGCGCCGGCCGCCGTTGTCGCGGTCGCGCCGGCCGCGGCCACGGTCGCCGCCGCGGTCGCCGCGGCCGCCCTTGTCGCCCGTGCCCATCGAGGCCAGCTCCTCGGCCGACTTGCCGGAGATCTCCGGGTCCTCGGCCAGGCGCAGGCCGATGCGGCCACGCTCGCGGTCCACCTCGACCACCTTGACCTCGAGCTCGTCGCCGCGGTTGACCACGTCCTCCACGGTGTTGACCCGCTCGCCGGGCTTGATGTTGGAGATGTGGAGCAGGCCGTCCGTGCCCTTGGCCAGCTCGATGAAGGCGCCGAAGGTGGTGGTCTTCACGACCTTGCCGGTGAACTCGTCGCCGACCTCGACCTCCTTGGTCATCGAGCGGATGCGGTCGGTCAGGGCGTCGCCCTGGTCGCCCGTCTGGGCGTAGATGCGGACCGTTCCGTCGTCGTCGATGTCGATCTGCGCGTCGAACTCCTCGGACAGCGCACGGATCGTCTCGCCGCCCTTGCCGATGACCGCGCCGATCTTCTCGGTGTCGATCTGGATCTGCGAGATCCGCGGCGCGTACTGGGACAGCTCCGCGCGCGGCTCCGCGATCGCCTCGTTCATCTTGCCGAGGATCGACATGCGGGCGTCCTTGGCCTGCGCGAGCGCGTCGCGCAGGATGTCGAACGTCACGCCGGAGATCTTGATGTCCATCTGCAGGGCCGTGATGCCCTCGGAGGTCCCGGCGACCTTGAAGTCCATGTCGCCCAGGTGGTCCTCCACGCCCGCGATGTCGGTGAGGACGATGTAGTCGTCGCCCTCCTTGATCAGGCCCATGGCCACGCCGGCCACCGGCGCCTTGATCGGCACGCCGGCGTCCATCAGCGACAGCGTCGAGCCGCAGACCGAGGCCATCGAGCTCGAGCCGTTCGACTCGAGGATGTCCGAGACCACGCGGATCGTGTACGGGAAGTCGTCCACGCTCGGCACCACCGGCACCAGCGCCCGCTCGGCGAGCGCCCCGTGGCCGATGTCACGGCGCTTGGGCCCGCGCATGAAGCCGGCCTCGCCCACCGAGAACGGCGGGAAGTTGTAGTGGTGGAAGTAGTGCTTGGTCTCCTGGAGGCCGAGCGTGTCGAGGCGCATCTCGTCACGCGTGGTGCCCAGCGCGGCCACCGAGAAGGCCTGCGTCTGGCCCCTGGTGAAGATGGCCGAGCCGTGCGTGCGCGGCCCCGGATGCATCTCGATCCAGATGTCGCGGATCTCGCCGGCGGCACGGCCGTCGGGACGCTTCTTGTCCACCGCGATGCGGCGGCGAATCGTGTCCTTCTCGAGGCTGTCGAAGGCGAGCTGGACCGCGCGGCGGCGAACCCCCGCTCCGTCCTCGTCGAGCGAGGCGTCCGTCCCGAGTGCTTCGAGGACCTCCTCCTCCACCGCCTTGGTGGCGTCCTGGCGCTCGAGCTTGTCGGTCACCTGGGTGGCGGCGTCGAGTGCGGCGCCGAAGCGGTCGCGCACCTCGGCGAGGATCCCCTCGTCAACCTGCGGCGGGGTGATCTCGACCTTGTCCTTGCCGGCCTGGCGGCGCAGGTCGTGCTGGGCCTCGCAGAGCTTCTTGATCTCGCTGTGGGCGATGTCGAGCGCGTCGAGGATCTCGGCCTCGGTGATCTCGCTGGCGCCGGCCTCGACCATCAGGATGGCCTCCTCGGTGCCCGCCACCACCAGGTCGAGCGGCGACTCGAGCAGCCACTCCTCGTCCGGGTTGACGAGGAAGTTGCCCTCGCCGTCCTGGCCGATCCGCACGGCGCCGACCGGCGCCGGGAACGGGATGTCGGAGACCATCAGCGCGGCACTGGTGCCGTTCATGGCGAGGATGTCGTAGGGGTGATGGTGGTCGATCGACATCGGGATCGAGACCAGCTGGGTCTCGCGGTTCCAGCCCTTGGGGAAGAGCGGGCGCAGCGGCCGGTCGATCATGCGCGCGGTGAGCGTGGCCTTCTCGCCGGCGCGACCCTCGCGCCGGAAGAAGCTGCCGGGGATCTTGCCCGCGGCGTACATGCGCTCCTCCACGTCAACGGTCAGGGGGAGGAAGTCGACGTCGCGCGGATTGCCGGCGGTTGCCGTACAGAGGACCTTGGTGTCCCCCGATGTGACGACGACGGAGCCGCTCGCCTGCTTGGCGAGCTTGCCGGTCTCGAACTCGATCGAGCTCTCGCCCATCTCGAGCGAGACCCGGCTCACGTCAATACTCATGTGTTTCCTTTCGGCCGCCTCCGGTTGGCGGCATGGCTTTCGTGTGTTCCCTTTAGAACGCGGAAAAGGCTAGCAGCGGCCCAACCGCGAAAGTAAGGCAGGACCGGGCACTCCCGGGTGCGCCTCGCCCGCGACGAACTGCGTCGGGGTGGTCATCACACCGGCCGCGATGCCGCTTCGGAAGTCGCCCTCCACGCGGGCCACGGCGGCCTCCGAGCGGCGGTCGGCCTCGAAACGCTCGAGGTCGAGCCCGAGCTTCTCGGCCCGCTCCCACAGATGCGGGTCGTCGAGGTGGCCCTGGTCCTCGAGCAGCGAATCGTGCATCTCCCAGAAGCGGCCCTGGCGCCCGGCCGCCTCGGCCGCGCGGGCGCCAGCGCCCGGGCACGCGGGTGCTTGGAAGTGACCGGGAAGTGCCGGAACACACGCGTGATCTCGAGCTCCTTGAGCAACGAGGTGCGCGGCCGCGCAGTACGGGCACTCGAGGTCCGCGTACTCGATGACCACCGGCCCGGAGCCACGAACGTGGTCCTCGGGACCGGGGTCAGGCGGCGGAGCGCTGCTCCAGGGCGTCGAAGATGAGGTTGGCACCCGGGACCTCGAGCGGGGGCGACTGGTAGGCCCATTCGACGGTGCCGTCCGGCCCGACCATCACCAGCGCCCGGCCGGCCACGCCGTACTTGTCGACCCACACGCCGTAGGCCTTGGCCACCTCGCCCTTGGGATGGAAGTCGGCGAGCAGCGGAATGGTCACGCCGAGGTGCTCCCGGAAGGCCTTGTGGCAGAAGGCGCCGTCCACCGAGATGCCCACGAGCTGCGCGCCGCGTTCCTCGATCTGCGGCAGGACCTCCTGGTAGATGCTCAGCTGGTCGGAGCAGATCGGGCTGAAGTCCGCCGGGTAGAAGACGAGCACCACGCGGCGACCTTCGAAGTCGCTCAGCGAGACCTTGTTGCCGTCCTGGTCCGGGAGGGTGAAGGCCGGCGCCGCAGAGCCGGGCTCGATCATCGGCGGAGGCCGAGCTCCTGGATCAGCGCGCGGTAGCGGTCGATGTCCGCCCGCTGCAGGTACTTGAGCAGCCGACGCCGCTTGCCCACGAGCATCAACAGGCCGCGGCGCGAGTGGTGGTCCTTGCGGTGCTCACGCAGATGCTCGGTGAGCTCGTTGATGCGCGCGGTGAGCAGGGCGACCTGGACCTCGGCGGATCCGGTGTCGGCGTCGCCCCGTCCATACTTGGAGACGATCTCGCGCTTGGCATCGGCAGTCAGCGTCATGCGACGCGAAACCGTAGCAGGCACGGCGCATGACTCAGCGCCCGGATTTAGCGGGGTAAATCGGTGGCGACGCGGCGCACATGGCTTGTAAACGTCCGGCGCGGTCCACCACTCTTCGTGACGTCGGTTACGAAGGAGGAGACACGTGCAATCCGCACCCCCCTGCACGCTGAGGCTCCCTGGCCCCAGCCGGCGGATATGGTCGAGCCCATCGAGGCTCCGGCCGACTCACCGCCCGCGCGGCGCACGCGGCCCGCGGTGGCCCCCGCGAAGGCCCCGCCGCGAGCGCGGCGCCAAAGGAGCGTGACCCCTCCCCCAGCCGATGATTATCGGACAGCGCACGAGCGCGCGCATGCGGAGGACCGGCCCCTCGTGGCCGGCGCGGTGCACGGACTGCGCGCCTGGACGGTCGACGGCGAGCGCATCTCGGCATGGATGCAGGGCCCATGCTGGGAGACCGGCGGGCGTCCCACGCGCGCCGTCTGCCTCGACGGCGCGGGACACGCCGCGCCGGGCGCGGCCTGCGGATGCGGGCTGCACGGCTTCCACCCCTGGTCTCCACTGGCGCGCAGAGCGTTCGCCGGCGCGGCCGGCGCCCGCCACGTGGCGGGCATCGTCGAGGCCTGGGGCGATATGGAGATCCACGCCGACGGTTTCCGCGCCGAGCTGGCCCGCCCGCTGGCGTTCGTCCTGCCCACGAGCGCCGGCCCCGAGCGGCGGCGCGCGGGTGCACGCACTCGCGGCCGCCCACGACGCACGCGTGGTCGTGCTCGATCCCGGCTCCGACCCGAGCAGGGCCTGCGCGGCGCTCGCCCCCGCGGCTCTCGACCCGGCGTTCGTGCGCGCGCTCGTGAGCGACGGGCGGGAGACACCCCAGCCGGCCGGCGCGGGCGAACGCCTCGGCGCGGCGGCCGACTGGGTCGGCTACGCCGTGGGGATGGCGCTGGTGCTGGCCGTCTGGGGGCTGATCGCCGTCGAGGCGGTCAGCCTGGCGGCCGAGCTGCTCGGAGGTTGACGGCCTCGCGTTCGCAGATCTCGCGCGCCTCCGCCGACGTCGCGGTTCATCTGCACGACCAGCTCGTCCACCGAGTCGAAGCGCTTCTCGCCGCGCAGCCGCTCGAGGAACGCGATCCGCAGCGTCTCTCCGTAGAGGTCGCCCTCGAAGTCGATCAGGTGTGCCTCGACCAGCAGGCCGCGCCCGGTCTGGAACGTGGGCCGCACGCCCACGTTGACCGCGGCCGGGCGGCCGTGCGCCCAGGCCGCGTACACCCCGTGCCCGGGTGTCACGTAGGCGTCGTCGGGCACGAGGTTGGCGGTGGGCATCCCGAGCGTACGACCGCGCCTGTCGCCGGGCACCACCTCGCCCTCGAACAGGAACGGCCCGCCCAGGAAATCCGCCGCCTCGCGTACCTCGCCCGCCGCCACCAGCCCCCGGATGTGGCTGGATGAGATGGTCTCCCCCGCGGCCTCCACGAGCGGGGTCACGCTCGTCTCGAACTCGTCGTGCTCGCGCAAGGAACTCGGCCGTGCCGCGCGCGCCCTTGCCGAAGCGGAAGTTCTCTCCCACGGACACTCGCTCGGCACCCAGGCGGCCGATCAGCACGTCCTGGACGAACTCCTCGGCGGACTGCTCGGAGAAGCCGCGGTCGAAGGGGATCACCACCAGCTCCTCCACGCCCAGCCCGGCGATCAGGTCACGCTTGACCCGAACGGGCTGATCAGCTTCGGGGTGGCCTCGGGGTGAATCACCGACAGCGGATGGGGGTCGAAGGTGAGCACCGTGTCCGAGCCGTCGATCACCGCGCGGTGGCCTCGGTGCACGCCGTCGAACGTGCCGATGGCGACGCGGCGGGGGCCGGAACCGGGCTCGACGTCGAGGAGCGGGACAACCTTCATGCCGGGGCGAACACTACGACGGGCTGCAGTTCGCCATCGCGAGGCTCGGCGATCGCGAGCAAGCGGCCCGCGTGGGTCATCCGCAGGTGAGCCCGCCGGCGCCGGCCTGCCGCCACCCGCCTGCCGTGGCTGACCGCCTCGCGCCTCTGGCCCGTCCAGCCGGCGCTCGGGCAGGAACGCGAGCGCCTCGTCCGAGCGCAACCAGGCGCTCCGGATCGGCGTCGGCAAGACTGAATGGTCCGACGAAGGTGCGCTCCAGCTCCTCGCAGTAGGCGTCGCCGAGGTCGCTCACGAGGGTGCGGATGTAGGTGCCGGCCGAGCACTCGATCTCGAACGCGGCGCGGTCGCCTTCGTGCCAGAGCAGCGTCGGACCGGTAGACGGTCACGGGGCGTGCTCGAGCTCGGGCCGCTCGCCGCGGCGGGCGAGCTCGTAGGCCCGCCGGCCCTCCACCTTCACCGCCGAGAAGGCGGGCGGACGCTGGAGCTGCTCCCCCGCCGGGATCTCGAGCCGCTCCGGCATGCGCCCGGTCTCGGTCAGGGTGCCGTCGCGGTCGCCCGTGTCAGAGGTCCAGCCGAGCCGGGCGACGGCTCGGTAGGTCTTCGGCAACCCCATCAGGAAGCGCTGCGCGCGGGTGGCCCGGCCCACCAGCACGAGCAGGAGCCCGGTGGCGAACGGGTCGAGCGTGCCCGCGTGGCCGACCTTCACGCCGCGCGGCAGCGACCGGCGAACCCCGGCCACCACGTCGTGCGAGGTGACTCCCGCCGGCTTTCGGTGCAGGAGGACGCCGTCGCCCTCGAGCATGCTATGGCCGCAGCTGCTCGCTCACGTGAGCGCGAATCTCTGCCACCAGCTCCGCGAACGGCAGGCTGCTGGAGAAGCCGGCCGCCTGGGGATGGCCCCCGCCCCCGAACACGCGGGCGATGCTCGATACGTCCACGCTCCCGTCGGTGGCCCGCAGGCTGACCTTGCGCATGCCGTTGCGGCCGTCGGCGAGCAGATCGCGGACCAGCACCGCGATCCTGGTGCCCTCCACCGAGCGGAGGTGATCGACCACGCCCTCCGAGTCGGTCTCGAGCGCGCCCGTCTCGTCGTAGTCGCGCTTCTCCAGGTGGGCGAGCGTGATCGTCCCGTCGTCGTAGCGCTCGATGCTGGCCAGCGCGCGCTGCAGGAGCTGGAGCCGGCGGAACGGAAGGTCCTCCCACAGGCGCCGGTAGACCTGGTGGGGCTCCACGCCCGCCTCGATCAGCTCGGCCGCCATGCGATGCGACTCGGCCGACGTGTTCTCGTACATGAAGCGGCCGGTGTCGGTGATGAGCCCGACGTAGAGGGCGTCGGCGATGCCGGGCGTGATCTCCGCGCCCAGCTCCTTGGACAGCCGCCAGACGATCTCCGCCGTGCTGGACGCCTCCGGCATGACGAGGTTCACGGTGCCGAAGCGCGTGTTGTCGTGATGGTGGTCGATGTTCAGGATGTGGAGGCCGTCGGCCTGCAGGAAGTCGACCGGCATCCGGTCGATGTTGCCGCAGTCGAGGAAGACGATCGTGCGCTCGGCGACGTCGTCGGGCGGAGCCCCCGCGAGACCGTCGAAGGTGAAGCCGCGGTACTCCCAGGGCAGCGGGAACTCGTCCGGCGACATGTACATGAGCGAGTCCTTGCCGAGCTGCTCGAGGATCCGGTGCATGGCGAGCAGCGAGCCGAGCGCGTCGCCGTCGGGGTTCTCGTGTGTCGTCAGCAGCAGCTTGTCGGAGTCGCGTAGCTCCTGGAGCACCTGCACCTCTTCGGTGGCGGCGATGCTCACTCCTCGTCCTCCAGGAGCTCCGTGATCCGCATGCCGCGGTCGACCGACTCGTCGAACACGAACTCGAGCGTGGGCGTCCGCTTCATGCGCAACTCGGTGGCGACGGCCGCCTGGAGCACGCCATGAGCGGACGCGAGACCCGCGAGGGTCTCCTCACGCTGGTGCTCGTCTCCGAGCACGCTCACCCACACGCGGGCATGGCGCAGGTCTGGGCTGGTTTCAACTGCAGTCACTGTCACGAATCCTATGCGTGGGTCTCGGAGCCCCTCGGCGATCCTCGCTGAGACGACCTCGCGGACCGCCTCGTTCACCCGACGCATGCGTTCGGCCATCCTAGAGAAGGTCCTTCTTCGACTTGATGTGGCTTTCCACACTTACGCCCTCAGGAAACATCGAGTGGACGTAGCGGTCGACGGCTTCGGCTCTATGCCGCAGCTCGCCGGCCTCACGGCCGACCAGCGCGACCGTCAACTCGGCGCGCTGCCAGAGATCGTGGTGGTCGGTCTCGGCCACCGCCGCGCCGAAGCGCCGCTGCAACTGGGCCTTCACCGGCGACAACTCCTTGCGCTTGCCCTTGAGGCTCGCGGTGGCGGGAAAGTGAAGCTGGATCTCGATCAGGCAGACGAAGCTCAACTGAGCGTCTGCTCGACCCTGCGCGTCTCGAATGCCTCGATCACGTCCCCCTCCTTGGGATCGGGATAGTTCTCGAGCACGATCCCGCATTCCATCTGCGCCTGCACCTCACGCACGTCGTCCTTGAAGCGGCGCAGCGAGCCTATGCGCCCGGTGTAGACCACCGTTCCGTCACGCACGAGGCGGCACTGGCCGCCGCGGCGGATCGTGCCGTCCGTGACGTAGCAGCCCGCGATCGTGCCGACGCGCGAGGCCCGGAAGGTCGCCCGCACCTCGGCGCTGCCCACCTGGTCCTCGACCTCGACGGCCTCGAGCAGGCCCTCCATCGCGTCGCGCAGGTCCTGGACGATGTTGTAGATCACGCTGTAGGTGCGGATCTCCACGCCCTCTTGGTCGGCCACCTGCGCGGCATTGCCAACCGGGCGCACGTTGAAGCCGATGATCACGCCGTCGGAGGCCGAGGCGAGCATCACGTCGGACTCGGCGATGCCGCCCACGCCCTCGCGGATGATGTTGACCTGCACCTGATCCTGGGGCAGCCGCACGATCTCGTCGGCCAGCGCCTCGAGCGAACCGGCCACGTCGGCCTTCAGGACGAGGTTGAGCTCCTTCTCGCCGCGCTCGGCGCGGGCAAGGACGTCCTCGAGCGAAACGCGGCGGCCCGCCTGGCGTGCCAGCGACTCCTGCTTCACGCGTATCGCGCGCTCGTTGGCGACGCGCTTGGCCTCGCGGTCGTTGTCCACCACGCGGAACTGCTCGCCGGCGTCGGGCACGCCGTCGAAGCCGAGGATCTCCACCGGCATGCCGGGAGTGGCCTCGGTCTCGCGCTGCCCGCGGTAGTCGTTCATCGCGCGCACGCGGCCCCAGGTCTCGCCGGCCACCACCGAGTCGCCGACCTTCATTCGTCCGCGGTGGATGAGCAGGGTCACCACGGCGCCACGGCCGGGGTCGAGCCGAGACTCGATCACGAATCCGGAGGCGGGCGCATCCGGGTTGGCGCGCAGCTCCTGGATCTCGGCGAGGGTCACCAGCGTCTCGAGCAGATCGTCGAGGTTCTGATGGGTCTTGGCCGAGACGTCGACGAACTCGGTGTCGCCTCCCCAGTCGGCCGGCGTGAGGCCCTGCTGGGCGAGCTCGCCGCGGACGCGGTTGGGGTCGGCGCCCTCCTTGTCGATCTTGTTCACGGCGACCATCACCGGGACCTCCGCGGCCTTGGCGTGGTCGATCGCCTCGACGGTCTGCGGCATCACGCCGTCGTCGGCCGCGACCACGATCACGGCGATGTCCGTGACCTTCGCGCCGCGCGCGCGCATGGCGGTGAAGGCCTCGTGACCGGGCGTGTCGAGGAAGGTGATGGTGTGGTCGTCGTGGTGGACCTGGTAGGCACCGATGTGCTGGGTGATCCCGCCGGCCTCGCCCGCCGCCACCTCCGTCTCGCGAATCGCATCGAGGAGCGATGTCTTGCCGTGGTCGACGTGGCCCATGATGGTGATCACGGGCGGGCGCTCGATCAGCTCGTCGTCGGCGTCCTCGTAGTCGGGCTCGGGCGCGACCTCCTCGGCTGCGGAGACGATGTCGACCTTCTTGTCGAACCCCTCGGCGAGCACCTCGATGGCCTCGTCGGAGAGCGTTTGGGTGAGCGTGGCCATCTCGCCGAGCTCCATCAGCTTCTTGATGACCTCGGGGGCGCTCAGCTGAAGCGACTCGGCCACCTCCTTGACCGTCGAGCCCGAGCGGACCTGCACCGCCGGATCCTCGGCCTGCTCGGCCTCGAGCTTGGCCTGCGCCTCCGCCTCGAGATCGGGCTCGACCCACTGAGGCCGGCGCCTGCGCCCGCGTCCTCGCCGCGGCGGCTGGGACTGCTGCGGCGGACCGGGACGGTCGCGCCGCGAAGCCTGGGAGTCGATGACAACCCGCCGGCGCCGGCCACCGCCGTCGCCGCCGCCACCCTCGCCGGCACGCCCGCCGCGCGTGGGGCGCGCTCCACGGCCGCCACCCTGGCCACCGCCGGGAGCGCGGCCGCCGCCTCCCTGACCGCCTCCGCCCGGGGCCGCCGCGCCACGGCCTCCGCCGCGCTCGCCCTGGCGCGGGCCGTCGCCGCGTGCGCCGCCCTGTGGCGAGCGCTCACCCGGGGGCGGCGCGTCCTGAAGAATTCGTGGCCCGCGGCCTGCGGGACCGGCCCGGCGCACCTCGCCCTGGGGGGCGGGCGGCGGCTGGATGGAGGGCCGCTCGGGGCCATCGTCTGAAGCGCCGTCACCGCTGGGTGCTTCGCTCGGTGCCTCGGCGGCGGGCTCGGCCGGAGCCTGGGCCGGCTCGGGCGTGCTCTCAGGCGCCACCGAAGTCTGATCGGCGCCGGTCGGGCGCGGCGCCGTTGCCGAAGGCGCGAACAGCGTCTGCCTCTTCGACGCTGGATGCCGGAGCCGTGACCTGAAGTCCGGCCTTCTGGAGTACTTCCAGGGCCTCCTTCGAGGTGATCCCTCGCTCCTTGGCTATCTGATGAACGCGCTTCTTCGCCATTCCTGAACTAAGTCTATGGTCTCCTGATCGATGCTTACGGGCGCCCGGAACGCACGGGCCAGTGCGCGCCCCACGGCGAGACTAGCGGCACACTCGCGCTGAGCGCAGACGTATGCGCCGCGGCCATGAGCCCTCATCGACGGGTCGGCCCGCACCCCTCCGTCCGCGCCGCGAACCAGCCGCAGCAACTCCCGCTTGGGTATGGCACGTCCGCAGCCGACGCAGCGCCGGAGGGGCTCTACGACTCCTCCGCCTCTCCGGTGGCGGCCTCAGCGGCGGCGCCGTCCTCACTCGGGGCGATGTCCTCGGACGAAGGCAGGTCGGCTTCGATCTCCTCCTCCACCGCCTGCTCGGCCTCCTCGGCGATCGCCTCCGGAACGTCTTCGCCCTCGTCGCCGGCGGCGCCGTCGCCGTTGGCGCCCTCTTCGGGCGGCACCAGGTAGTCGGTCGGCTGATCGGTGAGCGCCTGGTGGGCGGGCAGCCCGCAGTAGCGCGAGCCGGGAAGCGAGGCGTTGGGGCAGCGCTTGCCGTTGGCCAGGATGGCGGCGCAGCGGCCGGACACCTCCTCCTCCTGGTAGCCCATCTCCGCCTCTTCCTCGGCGAACTCGGTCTCGGAGCGGATGTCCACTCTCCAGCCGGTCAGGCGAGCCGCGAGGCGGGCGTTGAGGCCGTCCTTGCCGATGGCGAGCGAGAGCTGGTCGTCCGGGACGATCACCGTCGCCTGCTTGGCCTCGTCGTCCACCAGCACCTCGCGCACGCGGGCGGGTGACAGCGCCTTGGCCACGAAGCGCGCGGGCTCCTCGTTGAAGGGGATGATGTCGATCTTCTCGCCGCGCAGCTCGGACACGACCATGCGCACGCGCGAGCCGCGCGGGCCGACGCAGGCGCCCACCGGGTCGACGCCAGAGGCGTGCGAAACCACCGCGATCTTCGACCGATAGCCGGGCTCGCGGGCGACGTTCTGGATCTCCACGAGGCCGTCCGCGATCTCGGGCACCTCGAGCTCGAACAGCGCCCGGATCAGTTCCGGGGAGCGCCGCGAGACGATGATCGACGGGCCCTTGGCCTGGTTGGAGACGTCGGTGATGATCGCCTTGACGCGCTGTCCGTGGTCGTAGCGCTCGCCGTGCACCTGCTCGCCCCGCGGCAGCAGGGCCTCCACGCGCTCGCGCAGCTGCACGAGCGTGTAGCGCGAGTCGGACTGCTGGACGATGCCGGTGATCAGCTCGCCGAGACGGTCCTCGTACTCGTCGAAGACGTTGTCGCGCTCGGCCTCGCGGATCCGCTGGAGGATCACCTGCTTGGCCGTCTGGGCGGCGATGCGGCCGAAGTTCTCGGGCGTGACGTCGTGTTCCTCGATCTGGTCGCGGTACTGCATCAGCCGCTCCTGGTCGATCTCGGGCGCCTCGGGGTAGACGAGCTCCCCGGTCTCGGGATCCACCGTGGGCTCACCGGCCTCCTCCTCGACCTCGTCGAGCAGCTGCTCCTCCAGCTCGTGCGGCAGGATCAGCTCGTACACGCGGAAGTCGCCGCTGCCGCGGTCCACCTCCACGCGCGCGTACTTGGCCGCGCCGGGCTGCTTCTTATATGCCGACAGGAGGGCATCCTCGAGCGCCGCCATCAGGCGGTCCGCCGAGATTCCCTTCTCGCGCTCGAGAACCCCTACGGCCTCAACGATCTCCTTGGTCATCCGCCCCCCTTAAACCTGTGCCCACGCCGCCGGCCGGACCGGCGCCTTCGGGCAGCAGGTTGCTTCGATTGATGTCCGAGTACGGGATCGAGACGACCCCTTCGTCGGCGGCGACGGTCACTGCGTCGTCGTTCGCCCCGACGAGCTCCCCGGTGAAGCTCTTGTGGCCGTCCCTGGGCTCGCGCAGCCGCACGCGGGCGCGGCGGCCCAGGAAGCGCCGGAAGTGATCGGGCTTGGTCGAGCACCCGCTGCGGCCCCGGCGATGAGACCTCGAGCGAGTAGTCAGCCAGCAGGTCCCGAAGCTGATGCGTCACGCGCTCGCAGAGCGCCAGCGACACGCCGTCCGGATGGTCGATGAACAGACGCAGCCGGTCCGACCCCACCCGCTCGCAAGCGAGCAGCTCAACGTCCGGCTCCGTCGTGCGGAGCCGCTGCTTCGATTTCGGGCTGTAGCGGATCGGTCTGCATCAGATATGAAAAAAGGTGGGCTGCGAAGCCCACCTCCAGGCGCGGCCCCCTCAGGCGCCGCGTACGACTGAAAGTCCTAGCGACCGACGATTATAGGCGACTGCTCGCGGCTTTCGGGGCCGGCGTCAGAGCTGCAGCGACTTCGCCTCGAGGAACTCCTCCACGCCGTAGCGGCCCATCTCGCGGCCGTGCCCCGACTGCTTGTAGCCGCCGAACGGCGCGAGCGGGTTGAAGGCGCCGCCGTTGATCTCGACCTGGCCCGTGCGGATGCGTGTGGCCACCCGCTTGGCGCGCTCCTCGTCGGCCGACCAGACGCCTCCCGCGAGGCCGTAGATCGAGTCGTTGGCGATCCGCACCGCGTCGTCCTCGTTCTCGTAGGGCATGATCGCGAGCACCGGGCCGAAGATCTCCTCCTGCGCGATCGTCATGTCGGTCGTGACCTCCGAGAAGACCGTCGGGCGCACGAAGTAGCCGCTGTCGAGCCCCTCCGGAAGCTCCTCTCCGCCCGTCACCAGCTTGGCTCCCTCGGCACGGCCCTTCTCGATGTAGCCGCGCACCCGCTCCAGCTGCGTGTCGGAGACGAGCGGGCCGAGCATGGTCCCCTCGGTGAAGGGATCGCCGGGGGTGAACGACTCCGCCACCACCGCCGCGATCGACTCCACCTGATCGAGCTTTTCCCGCGGCACCAGCATGCGCGTGAGGGCGCTGCAGCGTCTGCCCGGAGTTGAGGTAGCACTTGGCCACGCCGTCGGTGACCGCCTGCTCGAGGTCGGCGTCGTCGAGGATGATGTTCGGCGACTTGCCGCCCAGTTCCAGCGACGCGGGCTTGACCGACTGCGCGGCCAGCTCCGACACCCGCCGTCCCGCGCGCGTGGAGCCGGTGAAGGACACCATGTCGGTCTCGGGATGGGAGACGATCGCCTCCCCCACCACCGGGCCGTAGCCGGTCACGAGGTTGAAGACTCCGGGTGGCAGCCCGACCTCGTCGCAGATCTCGGCCAGCACGAACGTGCAGAGCGGCACGACCTCGCTCGGCTTGAGCACCACGGTGCAGCCCGCGGTGAGCGCCGGAGCCACCTTGTTGGCGATCTGGCTGAGCGGATAGTTCCAGGGGGTGATCGCCGCCACGACGCCCACCGGCTCGCGCACGATCAGCGAGTTGCCCACCTCCTCCTCCCAGGCGATCTCCTCGACGAGATCGGTCTGGGATGAGAACGTCACCGACGGCAGCCCGGCCTGGATCATGCGAGACAGCGTGAGCGGCATGCCGAGCTCGGTCGCGATCAGAACGCCGAGCTCGTCCCCGCGCTCGGCGAGCTTCGCCCCGATCGCTCCGCCAGCTGCGCGCGCTCGTAGCGGCGAGGTCTGTGACCAGGAGTCGAAGGCCGCCCGGGCGGCGCGGACCGCGCGGTCGGCGTCCTCGGGAGTCCCCTCCGGGACGCGGCCGATCACTTCCTCGGTCGTCGGGTTGATCACGTCGATCGTGCCCGAGCCCGCGGGCTCGACCCACTCGCCGCCGATGAAGAGACGGTCGCGGACCAGGGTGCCTGCTGCGATGGCTGACATTCGAGTCTCCTTAGGCCGCTTGACGGCCGCCGTGGCCGGCGAGGCGGCCAGGATCGCCTCGCCGGTGCGGTGGGCGAGGGCCATGATCGTGATCATCGGGTTGGTGCCCGACGAGGTCGGGAAGGCGCTGGCGTCGCCGATCCACACCCCCGGCGTGTCGTGCAACTCGCCGTAGGGGTTGGCGACGCTCTCCTGAGGGTCGCGCGCCCATGCGGCAGGTGCCCATCTGATGGGCGGCGAACAGCTTGAAGCCGCCGGCCCGCAGCGGTACTCGCTGCAACCGGGCGATGAAGGCGTCCACGTCGTCACCCACCCGCCACTGCGGCAGCCCGCTCGCCAGCGCGCGATCTCGCGGGCGCCGGCGGCCACGTGGAGGCGCACCTGGGCGTCGAGGGCGCGGTGCGTGTTCCGCACGTCGAGCTCGTCGGTGAGCGAGTACCACGGCTGCGCCAGGCCCGCGTCGTCGAGCGTGACCTGGCCGCCGCCGTGGTCGCGAACCAGGCCGATGAAGGTCGCCCCGTTGCGGAACTCGGACATGGCCTCCTTGTGGGCCTCGCCACCGGTGAAGGGCAACGCGGACGCGCCGGTGCCGGGCGCGTACTGGGTGGCCTCGATCAGGAAGCCGTAGCCGTCCTCGACGTTGGCGAACTCGTCGACTATTCCGGCGTGGGGCGCCCCCCACCAGGCTCGCTGGTCCTCCTGGTAGCTGGCGAACACGGCGGTGCACGGATGCACGCGCAGGTTGCGGCCCACGGCCGGCCCGCCGATCCCGGAGCGCAGCAGCAGCGCGGGCGACTCGAGCGCTCCGGCGGCCACCACCACGCGTGGCGCGCGCACGGTCACCCGTGCTGCTCGTCTGGCTGTCCGGGTCGGCGTAGATGCGCCTCGACGCCGGCCGCGCGGCCGTTCTCCACCAGCACGCGCTGCGCGGTGGCGCGCACCATCACCTCGGCGCCGTTGGCGAGCGCGTCCGCGAGGTAGGTGCGGGCGGTGGACTGCTTGGCGCCGGTCTGGTCGCCGAAGCCGATGTAGCCGGCCGTCTCGGGCGTGTAGCGCGACTCGTCGATGTTGCGGTTGCAGGTGGTGAAACGACCAGCCGAGCGCCTCGGCGCCGCGGCGCATCGACTCCTGGGTGCCGTTGAGGTCCGAGCAGCGATCGTTGACCGAGAGGCGTTGCCAGACCGAGTCGAGGTGACGGTCGAAGTCGGGGCCGTCGACGCCCTCGAGGCCGTGCTCGCGCGCCCACTGCTCCCTCACCCAGGGCTTGGTGCGCAGGCAGTTGGTCCAGTTGATCGTGGTGCCGCCGCCGTAGGTCGCGCCGGCGTAGAGGGCCACGTTGAGGTCCGCCGTGGGGTTGGGCCCGCCGCGCCAGTACAGGTTCTGGTAGGCCCAGAGCTCGTACTGGTTGAAGTCGGACTCGTCGAACAGGCCACCCGCCTCGAGCACCAGCACCTTGAGTCCCGCGCCGGCCAGCGCGGCGGCGATCACCCCGCCGCCGGCGCCCGAGCCCACCACCACGGCGTCGGCCTCGTACGCTCGCCTCGTCGCCCTGCGGGACGAGCGGCGTGACCTCCTTCTCACGCGGCTCGGGCACGCCGCTCGGGCCCGGATAGCCGAAGCTCGCCCAGAAAGCGTTGCGCCCGGTCGCATCCGGCATGCCGTAGGCGAACAGCAAGGCCAGGCTGCCGAGGGTCTGGCCTCCGAACTCAGCGGCCGGGCCGAGCATGCGCAGGTTGCGCAGCAGCTGCTCGCGCGAGCGCGCCGACGCGCTCAGAAAGCCCATCTGCGCCAGCCCGTCCACAAGCTGCCAGAGGCCTTCGCGCTGCTCGGGCGGAAGGCCCTCGATCGTCGTCGCGAGCGCCTCGTCGGCGCCGACATCCGTACCGGAGCGGCCCCAGAAGCCGTCGGGGTCATCGGCCCGCTCGAGCGGCGGGCAGACCGTGTCACAGATCGCGCGCAGGATCTGGCGCCGGACCTCGTTCATGTGGGCTCCTCGTCGACGGCCATTCCTCGATGCAGAGGGCGAGCGTAGTCTCGCACCGCGAGCCGGTCAACAGTCTGTTGATTTTTCTCGCCATCGCGTCTAGGTTGGCGCAGATGGACGGCGCGCTCGGCACGATGTCGCTGGGGGGTGTGTGACTGTCGAGCGCGCCGTTCTCAAATCTCCGCGGCGGCAGAGGGCCCACCAAGGGCGACCTGAAGGAAGACGCGATTCTCGAGACCTGCGAGCGGCTGCTTGCGAAGAAGGCGCTCAGCGAGATCGGTGTCGACGAGCTTGCCGCGGGCGCGGGGATCTCGCGCTCCACCTTCTACTTCTACTTCGAGTCCAAGGACGCGGTGCTGCGCACCCTTGTGGCTCGCATCGCCGAAGAGATGTTCGCGCGTGCCGAGAGCTGGCTCGATCGGACCGACGAGCCCCCCGAGGTCACCACGATGCGCACGATCGAGGCCACGGCCGAGGTCTGGGAGGCCCACGGCCCCGTCCTGCGCGCCGCAGTCCAGAACTGGGGCACCGTGCCGGAGATGCGGGCCTTCGGCGAGGGCCTGGTCCGGCGCTTCGTCGAGCGCTCGGCGCAGAGCATCCGCGACGCCCGCGACGACGGCGACGCGCCGCCGGGCCCGGATCCCGGACGCTCTGGCGACCGCGCTCATCTGGATGAACGAGCGCTGCTTCTACACCACCTCGCTGAGCGCCAACCCCGCGCTCTCGCGCGAGCAGCTCGTGCCCACGCTGACCACCATCTGGCTGCGGGCCATCTACGCCGACATCACGCCTCCACAAGAAGCGTGACCGGACCGTGATTGACCAAGTGAGACGTCCATGCGGGCGCCGAAGAGGCCGCCCTGCGCACCCAGTGCCTCGCGTACGCGCTCATAGAGCGGCTCGGCGTGCTCTGGCGGCGCCGCGTCCACGAAGCTCGGACGGTTGCCCTTGCGTACGTCGCCGTAGAGCGTGAACTGACTGACGCAGAGGATCTCGCCGCCCGCCTGCACGACGTCGAGGTTCATTCGGCCGTCGGCGTCCTCGAAGACTCGTAGGCGCAGGAGCTTGTGCGCCAGCCGGTCGGCCTCGGCCTCGCCGTCGCCCCGGCGCACGCCCGAGCAGCACCAGCAGTCCCGGCCCGATCCGGGCGACCTCGCGGCCTTCGACCGACACGGCCGCCTCGCTGACCCTTTGCACAAGCGCTCGCACGCGGCCGTACTCTGATCGAAATGACCGCTCCCGAGGTCGTGGACAGCTACTTCGCGTCGCTGCCGGCGCTGCGCGCACGGCGCCTGGCCGCCGGCGAGTGGGGCATCCAGGTGCCCGGCGGACAACACCGGCGGCGAGCCCGTCGACGTGGGCCTGCGGCTGTCCGACGGCCTGTTGCGCGCTCAGGCGGTCGCGCTCCACGGAGCCGAGGATCTCGATCCCTGGATGCTGCTCTGGTGGAACCGCCAGACGCGTCTGGTGCGCTTCGCCGGAACGCGCTCGAAGGACGTGTGGGTGCACGCCGACGTGCCGGCGACAGGCCTAGACGAACGCGCCCTCGACCGCCTGCTCGGCCTGGTATGCGAGGCCGCGATGGCGGTCCGTGGCCACGCCGAGCGGGTGCGCTCGGCCCAGGCTCGGACTGACAGGGCCCAGGGCCTAAGCCGCCGACGGCATCAATTCGCCCCGGGTCAGACCCCCGCCGTTGGGGCCGGGAGGCCGCTGCGACGCCCGCGGCTCGGAGTCGGCGGAGCCCGGCGCCTACGCCGCGCGCAGGCGCTCGCGGAAGGCGCGGTAGTCCGCGCGATCGGGGCGCATGTTGGCCGCCAGCGCGGCATGGCGGCGGGCCTCGGCGGTGCGACCGGTGTTGGCCAGCGAGCGGCCGAGGCAGAAGTGAGCGTAATCGTTGACCGGATAGCGCTCGACGACGGCCGCGAACTCCTCGGCCGCCTTGTCGAACCGCGACGAGCGGAAGTACGCCCGGCCGAGGGCTTCGCGGATCGAGCCCTTGTCGGGCTCGAGCTCCCGCGCCCGCTCGAGCGGAACGGCAGCGGCCATGAAGTCGCCGTTCTCGAGCAGCTGGCTGCCCTTTCGGAAGAGTTCGTAGGCGCTCTCGCTCATGTCTCTCCCTCAAAGGTACTCGGCGTCCCGGCGCGCGCCCGGAGGCGCTCGACCTCGTCCAACACGGCCCCCGCCACCTCGGTCTTCGGGCCTTTCGGGACGGCCGCTCCTCGTCCGCGCTGACGATTGTGACCTCGTTGTCGGCGCTGTCGAAGCCGATGTCGGGCCGCGAGATGTCGTTGACCACCACGGCGTCCAGACCCTTGCGGTCCGAGCTTCTCCCGGCCGCGCTCAATCGCCAGCTCTCCGTGCTCGGCGGCGAACCCCACAAGCGTCTGGCCCGGGCGCCGGCCGGCGGCGACCGTGGCGAGGATGTCGGCCGTGGGCTCGAGCTCCACGGTGAGCCCGGCGCGGCCGGCCTTCGCGATCTTGTCGTCGACGGGAGCCGCCGGCCGGAAGTCGGCGGGGGCGGCTGCCATCAGGAGCACGTCCGCTGCCGGGAACTCCGCGCTCACCGCCGCTTCGAGCTCGGCGCTCGTCTCCACGTCGAGCGTGCGTGCGGACTCCGGCCGCGGCAGGGCGACGTTGGCGCACACCAGGATCACCTCGGCGCCCCGGCGAGAGGCCTCCTCGGCAAGGGCGAGGCCCATCCGACCCGACGAGCGGTTGCCCACGTAGCGGACGGAATCGATCGGCTCGCGGGTACCGCCCGCGGTGACCAGCACCCTCAGGCCGTCCATCGAGCGTGGCCGAAACTCGCCCTCCCCCAGAGCGGTCTCGATCAGGCTCAGGATCTCCGGCGGCTCGGCCAGCCGCCCCACTCCCCATTCGCCACGGGAGGCGAGGCTGCCGGTACCCGGCTCGGCGATCCGCGCGCCCCGGTCGCGCAGCAGCCGCAGGTTGCGCTGCGTCGCCGGATGCTCGTACATGCGGTTGTTCATCGCCGGGGCGAGCACGAGCGGGGCGCGGCTGGCGAGCGCCGCGCTCGTCAAGAGGTTGTCGGCCAGGCCCATGGGCGAGCTTGGCGATCGTGTTGGCCGAAGCGGGTGCGACGCACAGGACGTCGCAGCGTTCGACCAGTGCCAGGTGAGAGATCGGGTCGTGATCGGGAGCCGGGTCACCCGGGAAGGCGCCCCGAGCCGGATCGGCCTCCCATTCGTCAACCAGGACCGGCGCACCGGTCACGCCCTCGAAGGTCGCCCGCCCCACGAAGTGGAGGCTGGCCGGCGTCTGAACTACGCGCACCGAGTGCCCGGCCTTGACGGCCAGGCGAACCACCTCAACCGCCTTGTAGGCAGCAATCCCGCCGGTGACTCCGAGCAGGATCCGAGCCATGACGCCCTAGCGGTAGCGGTACTTGATCTTTCCCGCGGCGATTTCCTCGAGAGCGATCTTGAGGTAGTTCTTCGAGCCCGTCTCGACCATCGGAGGCGGGTACTCGTCGAAGGTGCCCTCGCCGAGGTTGTGGTAGTAGGAGTTGATCTGCCGGGCCCGCTTGGCCGCGACGATGACGGCGGCGTAGTGGGAGTCGACAGGCTCGAGCAGTGTGTCCAGGCGCGGTTTGATCACGGCCGACACATCCTAGCGACCACCTCCGCGAGTTCCCGTGCTGCACGTTCCCGGTCGTCGTTGACGATTCGGTGGTCGAACTCGGGCGCGGCCCGCAGTTCCTCCCTCGCCACGGACAGCCTTCGCTCGATCTCCTCGGGCGAGTCCGAGGCCCGCGCGGCGAGCCGCTCGCGCAGCACTTCGAACGAGGGTGGCTCGATGAATATCTGGACGGCGTCGGGCAGTGCCTCACGCACCTGGCGGGCGCCCTGCAGGTCGATCTCGAGCACGATCGCCCGCGCGGGACGGCCCAGCTCCGTACGCAGGGTGCCGTAGCTGTGGCCGGCGTAGACCGCATGCTCCACGAACTCGCCCTGAGCCACCCTGCGATCGAAGTCCTCCTCGCTCAGAAAGTGATAGTCGACCCCGTTGACCTCGCCGGGCCGTGGGCCGCGGGTTGTGGCCGAAACGGCGAGCTCTACGCCGGGAACCCGCTCCAGAAGCGACTTTATGAGCGTTCCCTTGCCGACGCCGGAAGGGCCGGTCACAACCAGGATCGGGGCGCCTGGCGCGCTCTATCGCCGCAGGTACGAGACCAGCTCGTTGCGCTGCCGCTCGGAGAGACCGCCGATGGTCTTGCTCGGGGAGATGCGGCAGTGGGTGAGAATCCGATTCACCTTCACGCGGCCGTACTTGGGCACCGCAAGCAGCAGGTCGAAGGCCTTGGCCGTGAGCAGGTACTCAGGGGGATCGAGCAGAAGGCCGTGAATCTGCACCCGGCCCGCCTTGAGCTCGCGCTTCAGGCGCGCGCGCTGGGTCCGGATCTCGTTCGCGCGCCGGAGGGCGTCCATGCGCTGGGTGAGCGAGCGCTCGGGAGCGAGGCCCGCCGACTGGGGCTTCGCGGGCGAGTGGGGGGCGGCCGGCATGGGCGGCGATAGTACACGCTCCCCCAGGCCGTCGGAGCCAGAAAACGCAAAAAACGCGCGAATTCAGCTCGACCTCGACCTCAGCTTTAGTCAGCTTGCGGCTGCTTGAGCGTTTTGTAGTGCTTTGCAGGCATTTTGAATGCGGCCGACCAACCTGTGCGCGCAAGGCACCCGGAGATGCCGCATCTTCCGTCAAAATAGTGGGCTTGCGTCCCCCGTATGGGTGGCCTCACACCTCAAGCGGATGACCGGCCGTCCGTGCGACTCTGCGAGTTGGCTTACGGTTCAGTGCCGGTCGAGTGTCGTTGCGCCTGAATCGGCCGATCGCGCCTCCTCGCGCAGCTCGGCGCCGATCCGGCGCCCGGCGGCGGGGTCCCGAAAGCTCTCGGTGCCGACCGCGACCGCCTGTGCGCCCGCGTTCAGGAAGTCGGCAGCGTCCCGGCCGGTACTGATTCCCCCCATGCCGATCACGGGCACGCCCGACGCGCGTCGCAACCGCCCGGACCTGCTCGAGCGCGATCGCGCGCACCGCCGGGCCCGACACGCCGCCGGTGACCCCACCGAGCCACGGGCTGCCGTCGCGCGGATCGAAGGCCATTCCCTTGAGCGTGTTGATGAGTGAGACGGCGTCGGCTCCGGCGCGCTCGGCCGCGGCGCCCACCGCGGCCGGCTCCGCCGCGTTGGGAGTGAGCTTCACGATGAGCGGCTTGGCGGTGAGCGGGCGCACCTTCTCCACCGCACGCTCTGTCTCCGCGGGGTCCGCGCCCATCACGAGGCCCGTCTCGACGTTGGGGCAGGAGACGTTGAGCTCGACCATCGCGACCTCGTCGCGCTCGCCCACCCCGGCCACGAGCGTGGCGAGCTCGTCGCGGCTGAAGCCCATCACCGAGACCACGAGCGGCACCGGCAGCTCGGCGAGCTGAGGCAGGTCGGAGTCCAGGAAGCCGTCGAGACCCTTGTTGGGCAGCCCGATCGAGTTGATCAGGCCCGCGGGCGTCTCCCACAGGCGCGGCGGCGGATTGCCCTGGCGCGGCTCGAGCGTGATCGTCTTGGAGACGAAGGCGTCGAAGGGAAAGCTGTCGAGCAGCGCGTCGCCGAAGGCCCGCCGCGCCGCGATGGCGTCGAAGGTTCCCGACCCGTTCAGCACCGGGCCCCTGAGCGCCACCCCGCAGAGCTCGATCCCGGCTGCAGGCGGACACGGTCAATGCCCGGCCCCAGCGAACGACCGCGCTCTCCAGGACGCCCGCGTCGAGCACCGGACCGTCCACGCAGAGCCGCACGTAGCCCTCCCGGGTGGGCACCACACAGCCGAAGCAGGCCCCGTACCCGCAGGCCATCCCCGACTCCAGGGCCAGCTGGGCGTTCACGCCGTGCTCCGCGCACAGCGCCCGCACCCCCTCGAGCATTCCCGGCGGGCCGCAGGCATAGACCGTGGCGGCGCCGCCTCCGTCGAGCTCGGCCGCCAGCAGCTCGGTGACCAGCGCCTGGCGGCCCACGGATCCGTCGTCGGTGACCACCGCGGGCGTGCCCGAGAAGAGCGCGGCCGCCTGCGCGTGCGCGGCGCCGCGGAAGCCGAGCAGAACCGTCGCGGGCCCGCCCTCGAGCTGCGCTCGATCTGCTCCTCCAGGCACAGGAGCGGCGCCACGCCGATCCCCCCGCCCACCAGCAGCGGACGGGTTCCGGGGACGGCGGGGCCGAACCCCAGCCCCGAGCGGCCCCACCAGAGCGAGGCCCGTCGCCGGGCCGCAGCGCGCCGAGCCGTGTGGTGCCCGGGCCCACCGCCTCCAGCAGGAAGCCGAGTTCGAGGCCGTCCGGGCGTGGCGCCGGCGCGCGCATAGGAGAAGGCACGCGGAAGGTAGGGCCGCTCGTCGGCCCCCCCGCCCCAGCCCCGTTGCGTCGCGAGCATGTAGAACTGGCCCGGCTGGGGATCGGCCGGGCCGCTCTCGTCGAGCGCCGTGATCAGGTGGTAGGCGCCCAGCCGCTCCACGCCCAACCACGCGCGCGATCCGCCGCGACGGCGGGGCGAGCGTGCGCTCCATCAAGTGCCCCGCTGCTCGGCCTCGGCCGCCTGAGCATCGCCGCGGCGAGCCGGCGCCATGCCGTGCAGCTCCTGCAGCGAAAGCACACCCGGCTCGCCCGAGCGGCGCGCCCGGATCGCGCGCTGGGCGGCGCTGGCCCCCGACATCGTGGTGATGCAGGGCACTCCGCGCGCGATGGCCGAGCGCCGGATCTCGTAGCCGTCGGCTCGCGCCCCCGAGCCGGTGGGGGTGTTGATCACGAGCTCGACCTCACCGGCGTCGATCCGCTCGACCACGTTCGGCGAGCCCTCGGACAGCTTCTGGATGCGCTCGACCGGCACCCCCATGCGCCGGATGGCGGTGGCGGTGCCGCCGGTGGCCATCACTCGGAAGCCCATGTCGTGGAAGCCGGCGGCCAGCTGCGTGGCCGCGGGTTTGTCGCCGTCGGTGACCGAGATGAACACCGTTCCCGAGCTCGGAAGCTCGGCGCCGGCCGCGGCCTGCGCCTTGCCGAACGCCGCCGGGTAGTCGGAGGCCACGCCCATCACCTCGCCGGTGGACTTCATCTCGGGTCCCAGCAGCGCATCCGCGCGCGGGAAGCGCCCGAACGGGAGCACCGCCTCCTTGACGGAAACGTGCCCGGGGTTGCGCGGTATCGGCACGTCGAGATCGGCGAGGCGCTCGCCCAGCATCAGCCGGCAGGCGAACTTGGCCAGCGGCACGCCGGTGGCCTTGGAGACGAACGGCACGGTGCGCGAGGCGCGCGGGTTGGCCTCGATCACGTACAGCTCCTCGTCGCCGTAGACCGCGAACTGGATGTTGATCAGCCCGACCACGCCGAGGCGCAGCGCGATCGCCGCGGTGGCCTCCTCCACCTGCCGGAGCATGTCGGGCCCGAGCGACATCGCCGGGATCACGCAGGCCGAGTCGCCGGAATGCACCCCCGCCTCCTCGACGTGCTGCATGATCGCGCCGATCTGCATCGTCTCGCCGTCGCAGAGTGCGTCCACGTCCACCTCGATCGCGTTCTCGAGGAAGCGGTCGAGGAAGATCGTGCGGCCCGCGCCGCCGTTCGTGCGGCGCAGGTAGCCGGCGAGACCGTCGCGCGAGTAACAGATCTCCATCGCCCGGCCGCCGAGCACATAGGAGGGGCGCACGAGCAGCGGGTAACCAACCTCATCGGCCACGTCGAGGGCGGCCTCGTGCGACTCCGCGGTGGCGTACGGGGGGCTCTTGAGACCGAGCTCGGCAGAGCAGGCGGCCGAAGCTCGGCCGGTCCTCGGCGAGATGGATCGACTCCACCGGTGTGCCGAGCAGCGGCACCCCGCGGTCGGCCAGCTCCTGGGCGAGCCTGAGCGGCGTCTGCCCGCCGAACTGGACGATCACCCCCTCCGGCTGCTCGAGCTCGATGACCGCGAACACGTCGTCGAGCGTCAGCGGCTCGAAGTAGAGGCGGTCGGAGGTGTCGTAGTCGGTGGAGACGGTCTCCGGGTTGCAGTTGATCATGACCGCGTCGCGACCCTGCTCGCGCACGGTCATCGCAGCGTGCACGCAGCAGTAGTCGAACTCGATGCCCTGGCCGATCCGGTTGGGACCCGAGCCGAGAATCACCACCGAGGGACGGTCGCCGCGCTGGACCTCATGCGCAGGCGCGACGCTCCCAGCCCGAGTAGAAGTAGGGCGTCTCGGCCTCGAACTCGGCCGCGCAGGTGTCAACGGACTTGAAGGAGCGCTCGAGGCCCTCCTGGGGATCCTCGCCGCCCGCCAGCGCGGCCAGCTCCGCCATGAACCAGGGGTCGATGCCGGTCCGCTCGCACAGCTCGGCCTCGCCGTGGCCGCGCCGAAGCGCCTCGAAGAGCAGCTCGTAGCGATCGTGGGAGGGCTCCTCCAGGGCCGGGAGCAGATCCTCGGGCAGGTCGACGGAGCTCACGTCGAGCTCACGCGAGCGCATCGCCTTGGCGAAGGCCTGCTTGAAGGTCCGCCCGATCGCCATCGCCTCACCCACCGACTGCATCGACGTGTGCAGGCGGCCGTCCGCACCGGGGAACTTCTCGAAAGCGAAGCGCGGCCACTTGACCACCACGTAGTCGATGGTCGGCTCGAAGCTGGCGGGCGTCTTGCGCGTGATGTCGTTGTCGATCTCCTCGAGCGCGTAGCCCACCGCGAGCCGCGCCGCGATCTTCGCGATGGGGAAGCCGGTGGCCTTCGAGGCGAGCGCCGAGGAGCGCGAGACGCGCGGGTTCATCTCGATCACCACGATCTCGTCGGTGCGCGGGTTGACCGCGAACTGGATGTTGGAGCCGCCGGTCTCGACGCCCACCGCGCGGATCACGGTCAGGGCCTGATCGCGCAGCCGCTGGTACTGGGCGTCAGAGAGCGTCTGCTGGGGCGCCACGGTCACGCTGTCGCCGGTGTGCACGCCCATCGGGTCGACGTTCTCGATCGAGCAGACGATCACCACGTTGTCGTTGTGGTCGCGCATCACCTCGAGCTCGAACTCGCCCCAGCCGATCACCGACTCCTCGACCAGCACCTGGCCGATCGGGCTGGCGGCCAGGCCCTCGGCCACGACCTGGCGGTACTCGGGCTCGGTACGGGCGATGCCCCCGCCGGCGCCGCCCATCGTGAAGCCCGGTCGGACGATCGCGGGGAGGCCGACCTCGGGTAGCGCCCGCTCGGCCTCGCGCATGGACTTGACCGCGGCGCTGCGCGGCACCCGCAGGCCGGCGCGTTCCATCGTCGCCCTGAACAGATCGCGGTCCTCGGCGCGCCGGATCGCCTCGTAGTCGGCGCCGATCAGCTCCACCCGATGCCGTCTCGAGCGTGCCGTCCTCGGACAACTGCCGCGCGAGGTCGAGAGCCGTGCCGCCGCCCAGGGTCGGCAGCAGGGCGTCCGGCTTCTCGCGCTCGATCACCCGCGCCACCGAGGCCGGCAGGAGCGGCTCGATGTACGTGGCCGTGGCGAACTCCGGGTCGGTCATGATCGTGGCCGGGTTGGAGTTGATGAGCACGACCTCGTAGCCCTCTTCGAGCAGTACCTTGCAGGCCTGGGCCCCCGAGTAGTCGAACTCCGCGGCCTGGCCGATCACGATCGGCCCCGAGCCGAGCACGAGGATCTTCTCGAGGTCGTCCGCCGAGCTCAGGCGGCCACCAGGCGCTCCAGAAATCGGTCGAAGAGATGCACGGCGTCGTGCGGGCCCGGGCCCGCCTCCGGGTGGTACTGGACCGTCGAGCCGGGCACGTCGCGCAGCACGAGCCCCTCCACCGTGCGGTCGTAGAGGTTGAGCTGCCCCAGCTCGGCCACGCCGAAGTCGGTGTCCCAGCGCACGGGCTCGTCGCCTGGGATCGTGCGCTCACCCCCCGGGCCCAGCACCGCGAAGCCGTGGTTCTGAGAGGTGATCTCGATGCGGCCGGTCTCGAGGTCCTTCACGGGATGGTTGGCGCCGCGGTGGCCAAAGCGCAGCTTGAAGGTCTCGAGGCCCACCGCTCGGCACAGCAGCTGGTGGCCCAGGCAGATCCCCCACACCGGCACCTTGCCCACCACCCCGCGCACGGTGTCGACGACGTAGTCGAGCGCCGCCGGGTCGCCGGGGCCGTTGGCGAGGAACACGGCGTCGGGCTGACGGGCGAGGAGCTCCTCGGCCGAGACGTCGCAGGGGTGCAGCTCGAGCCGCACGCCGCGGTCGCGCAGGTTGCGCACGATCGAGCTCTTGATGCCGGTGTCGATCCCGATCACGCGCGGGCCGTCGCCGCCGTCGAGGATCTGCGGCTCGCTCGGGCTCACCTCGCGCGCCAGGTCGCGCCCGGCCATCGAGGGCTCGGCCTCGATGCGCTCGCGAGCGGTGGCCTCGGGCACGTCGCGCGCCGAACACCCCTCCGCGCATGGCGCCCTTGTCGCGGATATGGCGCACCAGCGCACGCGTGTCCACGCCGGACAGCGCGGGTACTCCGCAGTCGGCGAGCCAGGTGAGCCAGCCGCCCTCGGCGCCGGCGCTGTCCTCGCGGTCCACGCCCTCGCGCATGATCACCGCGCGCGCGTGGATGCGGTCGGACTCCATGTGCTCGCGCGGCGACGCCGTAGTTGCCGATCAGCGGGTAGGTGAACACGATGATCTGACCGGCGTAGCTCGGGTCGGAGACCGCCTCCTGGTAGCCGGACATGGCCGTGTTGAACACGACCTCCCCGGTCGCGATCTCGTCGGCACCCACGGAGTCGCCGTCGAAGCGGGTGCCGTCCTCGAGCAGGAGGTACATCAGCTGACCGCCCCCAGGGCGAACGAGCGCTCGCGGTAGGCCACGCTGCCGTCGGCCACCGTCATCCGCACCCGGCCCGTGAGCCGGCGCCCGGCGAAGGCGCAGTTCTCCGAGCGGCTCTCATAGCCAGCCTCGCCCACCTCCCACTCCGCGTCCAGGTCGGCCAGGCACACGTTGGCCCGCGAGCCCGGGGCCAGGCTGGGCAGCTCGAGGCCGAAGGGCTCGCCCCCGGCGGTCATGCGCTCGACCAGCAGCTCGAGCCCGATCAGCCCCGGCAGCACGAGACCGGTGTGCAGCGCGGCGAACGCCGTCTCGAGGCCGGTGACACCCATCGGGGCGAGTTCGAAGGGCTGCTCCTTTTCCTCGCGCGCGTGAGGGGCGTGGTCCGTGGCCACGCAGTCGATCGTGCCGGAGCGCAGGCCCTCGATCAGCGCCTCGCGGTCGGCGCGCGCCCGCAGGGGCGGGTTCATCTTCATGTTGGTGTCGAGCGGCCGGACGTCCTCGTCGGTGAGCAGCAGGTGATGGGGCGTCGCCTCGCATGTGACCGCCGTGCCGTTCCGGCGGGCGCTGTCGATGGCCTCCACCGTCTCCCGCGCGGAGACGTGTTGAACGTGGATGCGCCCACCCTCGTACAGGGCGAGGGCGCAGTCGCGGGCGACCATCGTCGACTCCGACACCGACGGGATTCCCGCCACGCCGAGCAGCGCCGACACCGCACCCTCGTGCATTGCGCCGCCGGCCGAGAGCGAAGGATCCTCCTCGTGCAGGGCGATCATCCGGTCCGCCAGGCGCTGGTACTGGAGCGCCTGGCGCAGCACTGCCGGCGGAGCGCACCGGGAGCCCGTCGTCGGTGAAGCCGGCCGCGCCGGCGTCGGCCAGCTCGGCCATCTCGGTGAGGCCCTCGCCGCGCTGGCCGACCGTGATCGCGGCCATGAAGCCGGTGGGTATGCGGGCCTCGCTCCGGGCCCGCTCGCGCAGCGAGCGCAGCACGGGCGCCGAGTCCACCACCGGCTCGGTGTTGGGCTGGGCGATGATCGCGCAGAAACCGCCTGCCGCGGCGGCGCGCGTACCGGAATCGATGTCCTCCTCGTCCTCGCGCCCCGGCGTGCGCAGGTGCACGTGCGGGTCGACGAAGGCCGGGAAGGCGTGAAGCCCGTCCGCGCCGACCTGCTCGGCGCCCTCGGGCGCGTCCAGCGAGTCGCCGATCTCCGCGACCCGTCCGTCCCGGATCAGCAGGTCCGCGATCGAGTCGATGCCCGGCGCGCGGGTCGAGCAGACGCGCCCCGCGCACCAGAACCGTGCCCGCCGGGCCGCCGGCCCGGTCGAGCTCGATGGCGGGGCTGGGATTGCTCTTGGCGGCTCTCATGCGGGCTGCGGCTCCGCCCCGGCCCCGGCCCTGATGGCCGTGGGCGCCCCACCCCCGGCCAGCAGCTCGTAGAGCACGGCCATCCGCACCACCACGCCGGACTCGACCTGCTCGATGATGAGCGCCTGGGGCGAGTCGATCACCTCGGCCGAGAGCTCGACCCCGCGGTTGACCGGACCGGGATGCATCAGAAGCTGGTTGGGCCCGAGCCGGCGCCCGTCGATCTGGTAGCGGGCGGCGTACTCGCGCAACGAGGGCACGAACGATCCGGTCATGCGCTCGTGCTGCATCCGCAGCGCGTAGACCACGTCGGCCGAGGGCAGCTCGTCGAGCGTATGCCGAACCTGGCAGCCGAGCGCCTCGATGCCCCTCGGAATCAGGGTGGGCGGGCCGCAGACCGTGACCTCGCAGCCCATCCGTGTGAAGGCCAGCACGTTCGAGCGGGCCACGCGGCTGTGCAGCACGTCCCCGACGATCCACACGCGCAGCCCCTCGAGCGACCCGGCGCGGCGCTTGAGCGTGTAGAGGTCGAGCAGCGCCTGGGTCGGATGCTCGTGCTTGCCGTCTCCGGCGTTGATCACCGATGCGCGCGTCCAGCGCGCCACCAGGCCCGCCGCCCCGGCGTGCGGGGCGCGGATGACGATCGCCGCCGGGTCATAGGCCGAGAGAGTCTGGACCGTGTCCTTGAGCGACTCGCCCTTCTCGACCGCCGAACCCGCTGCCTTGATCGTGACGAGATCGGCTGAGAGCCGCTTGGCCGCCAGCTCGAAGCTCGACTGGGTGCGGGTCGAGGCCTCGTAGAAGAGGTTGATCACGGTGCGCCCGCGCAGGGTCGGCACCTTCTTGATCTCGCGGCCGGACACCTCGGCAAAGCTCTCGGCCCGGCCGAGGATGCGCTCGATGTCGTCGCGCGAGAGGTCGTCGACCGTCAACAGGTGCCTACGCATCGCTGGTCTCCTCCATCCGCGCCTCCGAGATGCCGACCTCGTCGTGGCCGTCGATCTCCTCGACCCTGACGTTCACCCGCTCGCCGCGCGCCGTGGGCAGGTTCTTGCCCACGTAGTCGGGCCGGATCGGCAGCTCGCGGTGGCCGCGGTCGGCCAGCACCGCGAGCTGGACCCGGCGCGGCCGGCCGTAGTCGAACAGCGCGTCGATCGCCGGCCCGCACCGTGCGGCCGGTGTAGAGGACGTCGTCGACCAGCACGATGGTGGTGTCCTCGACGGGGAAGTCGATGTGCGATGCGTGCACCACGGGCTGGTAGTCGGCCCCGCGGATGCCGACGTCGTCGCGGTAGAAGCTGATGTCGATGTCGCCGAGGGGGACCGGCTCCCCCACCAGGTCGGCAACGAGGTCGCGCAGCCGCGCGCCCAGCACGGCGCCGCGACGGTGAATCCCCACGACCGCGACGCCTTCGCCACCCGTCTTCTCGACGATCTCGTGGGCGATGCGCACCAGTGTGCGCCGCACGTCCTCGCGATCGAGGACCGTCTTCTCGTTCATTTCCATGCCCTTCCTGGCCTCACCGGACCGGGTTAAAGGAAGCTGGCGCGAGACTACCAGCGCCCGCTGACGCCCAGATTGGCAACCCTCCGGCGAGCCAGCTACTGTGGGGTCAGGTGAACGCAGCACGCGCCCAGGCATACGGAAGGCTGATGGCCGTCGCGGCGGCCGAGGGGCCCGAGGCGCTCGCGCCAGGATGAGCAGACCCTGCTTCGCGAAGCGGCCGATGCCGTGTTCTTCTCGCAGGACGTCGCGCTGGACGAGGAGGCCCAGGAGGCCCTCTCCCGCGTGGGTGACCTCACCGGCACGCTGGTCGGGCGCCGAGCGCTGGGACTCGGCCCACGCGGAGCAGGTGTTGCAGGACCTCGAGGCCTGCGGCCCGGCCCAGCTCGTTCGGATGGGCGACTAGGGGCCGAACTCAGCCCTCGGGGGTCGCCACCGGTTGTGGCGGGCTGCCCGAGGCGCGGATCAGCGTCGGCTCGCCCCGCTCGGGGAACGGGATCTCGATGCGGTCGAAGTCGCGCGGCACCACGACGTTCGGGAACCGCTCGCGTGCCTCGTCGCGCACCTGGCCGCCCGAGTAGCGCGGGGAGATATGGGTGAGCGCCAGCATCTCCACGCCGGCCGCCGCGGCCACCTCGGCCGCCTGGACAGCGGTGGAATGGCGCGTCTCGGCCGCCCGCTCGGCGTCCTCCTCCATGAACGTGGCCTCGTGGACCAGCAGGTCCGCCTCCCAGGCCACGAGCCGTGTCATGTCGCAGGGCGCGGTGTCGCCGGTGAGCACGACCTTGCGCCCGCGGCGCTCCTCCCCCATCACCTGCCCGGGTGCGATGCCGTTCACGGTCTCGCCGCGCTGCAGGCGGCCGAAGTCCGGCCCCGGAGCCACGCCCAGCTCGCGCGCCCGCACGGGATCGAACACGCCGGGCCGCGTGTCCTCCACGAGGGCGTAACCCAGCCCCCGGCCTCCATGGTCGACCTCGAACGCGGCGATGCGAAACCCGTCGCGCTCGAGCTCGTCGTTGGGCCCGAGCTCCACCAGCTGGACTGGGAAGGTCAGCCGTCCCACCACCGGGCTCAGCGACTCGAACAGCCGCCGCAGCCCGCGCGGCCCGTACACCGTCAGCTCGCGCTCGCGCTGGCGCAGGGCGAACGTCTTGAGCATCCCCGGCAGCCCCAGCACGTGGTCGGCGTGGAAATGGGTGATCAGGAGCTCCTCGAGCTCCACGAGCCCGACCGAGCGCATCAGCTGGCGCTGGGTGCCCTCGCCGCAGTCCACGAGCAATCGGTCGCCGCCGCGACGCAGCAGCGTGGCGGGCAGGCCGCGCCGCCCGCTGGGTGACGAGCCCGCGGTGCCGAGGAAGAGAACGTCGAGATCCATGGTTCAGCGGCCCTCGGCGATATCCCGTTCCAGCTCCTCGTCGGCGCGGGCCAACGCGGCAATGTCGAGCAGGTCCTGTTCGCGCCCGGCCGCCTTCTTCATGCGGATCAGGTCGTCAACACCCGCGACCGCCACCTCACGACCACCGATCTCGACCACGAGGGCGCGGCCGGCGAGATCGTCGTACGAAGCCGGTGCGCCCGCCGTCTGCTCGATATCGAGCAGGTCGAGCCTGCCGAAGCGCGTGACGAGCGGAACCAGCGGCGCTCTTCTGAGCAGGTTCGGATCGCTCACGTTCACGGGCCGCGTGGCCCGCCACACCTCCGACTCCAGTTCAGCAAGCGCCTCGGCGAGCCTGCTGAGGTTAAGCGAGCTGGGGCGGGGGATCACGTCCAGGTCGCCGGTGCCGCGCAGGTAGCCGTGTGCCTGGACCGCCACGCCGCCGACGATCACGAACTCCACCTGCAGGCGGGCAAGCGTCTCGAGGATCTCCTGCGGCTGAAAGGAACGGTCAGTCGTCGTCATGGCCGTTCTTCGCGCTCCGCGCCGCTGCCGCGAGCTCACCCGCGAACTCGCTGAAGCGCAGGCCGCCGTTGAGTCTCGCACGGGCACTCATGGCGCGGTCCTGAAGAAGGTGCTCGGGGCGGTACCTGCCCGGGAGCGGCCGGGAGCCCAGCTCCGGCTCCTCCCCCATGGCGATCAGGATCGAGCGCAGGCGGCCCCAGGTCACGTCCTCCTCGCCGCGCTCGATGCGGGCGATCGCGCTCTGCGACGTGCCCGCGCGCAGCGCGAGCCGGCGCTGGGTCAGGCCCTTGCGCTCGCGCAGCTCGCGGATCAGCTCCCCGGGAGTCATGATGCCGTAAACGGTATCAGCTCGAACTCGATCCGCCCCGCCTCCGCACGCGCGATACCCATCGTGTGGGCCGGGGCCCGGCGCCGCTCGGTGGGGCTACCCGGGTTGAAGATCTGAAAGCCGTCCTCGCCCTGCTCGTGAAGCGGCAAATGAGAGTGGCCGAATACGACGGCATCGGCACGGCCGCCGAAGTGCCGCCGCATCCGCACCAGCCGCCCGGCCGAGGGGCCGGCGTCGTGCAGCAACGCGATCCGGGCGCCGTCGGCCTCGACGATGCGGGTGGCCGGAAGGCGCACCCGCAGCTTCGGGCTGTCCACGTTGCCGCACACGCCGAGCAGCGGCGGGCCGATCCGCTCGAGTTCCTCGAGGACCTCCAACTCGGAGAAGTCCCCCGCATGCAGCAGCAGGTCGGCCTCCGCGATGCGCGCAATGCACTGGTCCGGAAGCCTGCGGGTCCCGCGCGGCATGTGCGTGTCGGAGATGACGGCGATCAGCAAGGGCGGGACTACACTCAACCACGCTCGCGCCCGTAGCTCAGTGGATAGAGCGCTCGCCTCCGGAGCGAGAGGCCGCAGGTTCGAATCCTGCCGGGCGCGTCACCCTGGACTGGGGATCGCGCCGGATCCGCCTCTACCCCGCGCCAGGTCCCATTTGTCATCGTCCGGCACTGCCGGATGAGTTGGATCGGCTCAGCAGCCGAGCACCGCCCTGATGTCGTTCGCGTCAGCCGTCCATTCGGCGGCATGCGCGGGCGCCAGAAACGGGACGACGGCGGTGAACGCCTTGAGCGCGAGACAGACTCCCCTGCGCTGCTCCGGGTTCGTCGGGTCGAAACCGGCGACCAGCGATTGCAGCTTCGCGATCAGGTGTGCCTTGACCGCCGGGCGCATCTTCGTGGCATTGATCACCTTGGCGATCAGTCGCGTTAGTTGCTCCTTGACATCGACGGGGCAGCTGACGGTCCCCGAGGAGGGCGCCTGGGCCGGGCCGTTGACGTTGAGAGTCACCGTCGTCGACATCGTGCATGGCGTAGAGGTGGACAGCGTGAACGTCAGTTCCTTGGCGTACGTGCCGGTCCGCAACGCATCGTTCGCGCCGATGCTCTGGCTGAACTCCAAGGACACCGGGTCGTTAGAGGCTGGCCCGGTGTAGAGGAGGAGGTCCAGCGGCGAGGCAGGCGACCCGACGTTGTTGTATGCCGTGCCGGGGTTGGCGGCGTTCCTTGCGCGCGCCTGCAGCGGCTGCGGGAGGCTGAAGGCGCCGTTGACAAGGTGCCCCACAGCGATGCCGGTGCCGTCGTGCACGGTGAGCAGCGCCGACCCGGCCGTGGTGCTCACGGTTGCGGTGGTGCTGGCCAGATAGGTCCTGGCGACCCCCGGGGTGAATACGCCGAAGCTTGGCGGCGCGCCGATGGTGAGCGAGAGCGTCGCGGGCGCTGCTTCGGCGGCGGGCGCCCCAGTGACAGCGAGACTGAGCACCGCCGCCGCAGCGGCGAGCGCATTACGAGTCCTTCCGAGCATGGGGATCCTTCCCAAGGCCAGTTGGGGGAAGGCCTCCCCGCACAGGGGAAGCCCCTGGTCCAAGTCACCCTAAACGGGGACAACCGGCCCGCGCAACCCCCGCGCCGGGAGGGCTCGGCGGGCCGTCTCCCCGACCTTCCGTAATTCGGCTTCACCCGCCCGGTCAGAGAAGCAATGACCGCGCGCAGAACACACTCACTGGCCCTCCTCGGGATCCTCCTTGCGATCGGCGCCCTGGCCCCGGCCGGCGCGCTGGCTGAGGTCCGCTGCGTGCACGCCCCGGGGGTGGACTGCGACTCGTCGCACGGCACGATCGGCGGCGCGGTTGCGGCAGCGGGCTCGTCGGACACTGTCCTGATCGGTCCCGGTCAGTACCTCACCTCCATCACAACCTCCAAGCGCTTGCGCTTCGAGGGCGCCGGGGCGGCAGCCACGACGATCAAGTCGCTCAACGGACCGGCCCTGCGGCTGCGCGGCGGGGGCACGGTCGCGTCGCTCGCGGCGCGCGGCGGCGGCAGCGGCGACCATGGCGCCGCGGCGATCCTGATCGATCCCGCGGCCGCCGGCAAGCTCGCCTTCCACGTCAACGACGTGGATGCCCGCGGTGGCAAGGAAGGGGTCGCCCAGGGCTCTCCCGGTTCCGGCCTTTCGGTGACTGCCGCGTTCGGCGAGCGGCCCACCGTGTTCGTCGACGGAGGCACATTTCGTCCGGGTACGGGAGAAGGGTTTGTCTCCGCGATGAGTTTCGCCGGCGAGGAGACCCGTGCCGAGCTCGACGGCGTGGTCGCGCTGGGCCTCGATGGGCCGGGGATCCGGGCGACGGGCGACGCCGAGCTCGAGATCACGAAGACCGCGGCGAGCGGCACTGTGGGGGCGTCGCTGCGGGACGGCGACGTCGTGGTCCGGCGCTCCCGGCTGACCGGATCGCTCTGCGGCCTGTGTGCCGATGACCAGGATGGCGAGCACACGTCCACCGTGCTGCTCGAGAACAGCCTCGTCGTGGTGTCCGCGCAAGCTGGGGACGACGCGCGCGGCCTCTCTGCGGCGGCCGGCCCTGGGCGTAACGTCAGCGTGACCGCGCGCGGCTCGACCATCGTGGCCGGCGGCGAGGATCCCGACGCGGCCGTGGCCGCCGACGATCCGACGGGGGTCGGCACGGCCACGGTCGCGTTGGTGGGCTCGATCGCGTGGCTCCAGGGACCGCGCGAGCCCGGCGAAGCGGATCTGGTGGCCAACCGAGAGCAGATCACGGCCTCGCGCTCCTCCTTCGCGACGCGGGCCATCTCGAACGGCGGGAGCGTCACGGAACCCGGCAGCCCCGGGAACGTCGGCGGCGCCCTGCTCGCGGCGGACTTCTCGCTCCAGCCGGGATCTCCGGCGATCGACAGCGGCGACCCCACGCTCGCGGGGCTCGACCTGGCCGGCGATACTCGCAGTCAGGACGGCAACGCCGACGGCGTCGCAGCGCCCGACATGGGTGCCTTCGAGCGCGGCCCTTCCGCGGCCGTCCCTCCGGCCCTGGACCCCCCTCCGGCGGTCAGCCGCTTTCGGATGACGCGAAAGGCCCTGAAGCCCAAGCGCCGCACCACCCGCTTCCGCTTTCACCTCTCCGAGCGCGCGCGGGTCGAGATCCGGATCGAGCGACTGATCCGCGAGAAGGGCCGCAAGTCCCGCTTCGTGCGCGTGCGCACCCTTCGGTCCAGCGAGGGGGCCGGCAACCAGTCGATCAAGTACCGCTCGCGCAAGCGGCCGGGCCGCTACCGCGCTCGTCTCAAGGCCACGGACGACCAGGGCGCGAGCACGTCCGCCAAGCGGCTGCGGTTCCGCTTCGCGCGGCCCCGCTGAAAGCCGTTTGACGGGTCAGCCCAGCAGGCGCGCCAGCGCGAAGTCGTCGCCCCCGGTCCTCTGGCCGGCGACCACGATTCGCCCGTTCGGCTGGACGGCGACCGCGTTGCCGAAGGTCGGCGACGCCGAAGTCGATCTTCACCTTGCCGGCGGCGCCGAATGTGATGTCGGGGGATCCGTTGGCGTTGAGGCGCCCGACCGCGAGGTCCTCGTCGGCCTGCGTGGAACCGGCCACCACGATCTTGCCGTCCGGCTGCACCACCGCGTCGCCGGCGAGGTCGGCGAGCGACCCGAAGTCGATCGTCGCCGTGCCGTCCGCGTCGAACGTCGTATCGGGCGAGCCGTTTCCCTTCAGACGCGTGACGGTCATCACCGCGTTGCCCATCGCGTTGCCCGCCACGATGATCCTGGCGACCGGCTGCAGCCGCACGGCGCGGGCGATGCCGCCGCCCGGCAGCGTCACGCGTCCGTCGCCGCCGAAGTCGGCGTCGAGGACGCCGTTGGCCCGCAACCGCGCGACCGCGGCGCCCGCGGCCGACGAGATGCCGGCCAGGAGGATTCGTCCATTGGCCTGGCGGGCCAGCGCGAGGCCGAAGTCGTCGCCGCCGAAATCCACGGGCGCCTTGCCCCCGGTGCCGAACGACTGGTCCAGGGCGCCGTTGGGGTTCAGGCGCGCCACCTGCATGTTCCCGCCCTCGGGGCCCGAGAAGCCGCCGACCAGGAGCTTGCCGTTCGGCAGTACGAGAACGGCTTCGGCCCGGCTGATCGGGCCCCAGCTGAAGAGCGTCTTCCCGTCTCCCAAGAACGTGGTGTCGAGCGCGCCGTTGGGGTTGAGGCGCGCGACGGCGACTCGGAAGTCCGAGTGTCCCGCAAGGACGATCTTCCCGTCCGGCTGGAGCGCTGCTCCGCGGGCGGCCTCGTCGGCGCCGCCGAAGTCGATGACGCGCTTGCCGCTTGACCGGAAGGTCTTGTCGAGGAGGCCATTGGAGCGCAGCCGGGCGACGCAGAAGGAACTCGTCGGCCCGCCACCGCCGGCGACCACGATCCTTCCGTTGGGCTGGACGAACACGGCGTGCGCGATATCGGTGCCGCCGAAGTTGATCCGCTTCTTCCCGGTGCCGGCGAAGCTCGTATCGAGGTCACCGGGGCTCGCCATTGAGCGACCCTAACCGCTGGGCGCTCAGCGATCGACGGTCAGCGCCAACAGGTCGGCACCGCCCGCCTCGCTCACACCCACCGCCTCGGTGTCGCGCGGGCGAACGCCGGCGGCCAGATCGGCGCGCAGGAGCGCGTCGCCGATCCCGTTGAACGTTCCCGCAGGGACGCGGGTGCCGTCCGCCCGCTCCAGCCACAGGACCAGGCGGCGGTCCGCGGGAAGGCCACGCGCCTCCAGCGACACCTGCGTGCCCCAGTCGCGGTCGGTGAGGCGCACGGAGCCGCTCACCCCCTCGGTCAGGCTGCGCAGCGGGCGCTCGTCGGCCAGCGGCGCGGGGGGCTCACCGGACTCCCCTCCCGACAGAAGGACGACCGCCAGGACGACCGCGGCCGCGGTCGCCACCAGTGCGCCGGCGGTGGCGCGCAGCCTGCGACGGCGTCGCTCCTGGCCCAGACGGGCGAGCAGGGGCTCGACCGGGGGCGGCTCGGCGCCGGCCGTGCCGGTCACAGCGTCGACGTCGAGCGCCGACAGGGCGGAGGCCACCGGAGTCAGCTCCTCCAGCAGGGCACGGCATTCCGGGCAGTTGTCGAGGTGTACTTGCACGCGCTCCGCCTCACGGCGCGAGAGCGCTCCCACGGCGTAGGAGCCGAGCAGCTCGCGCAGCTGCCGATGTTCTTCAGCGTCCATCAATCCACCCCATCTCCTCGAGCCTCACTCGCAGCGCGCGCAGGCCGTAGAACACGCGGCTGTGCACCGTGCCGGCCGGCACGCCCAGCTGTGCCGCGACCTCTGTGACCGGTCGCCCGCGAACCGAGACCTCCACCAACACCTGTCGCTGACGCTCGGGGAGCGCGCGCAACGCCTCCTCGAGCTGCCACGTGAAGAGGGCCCGATCTTGGACGTTCGCGGGCCCGGCGGTGTCCGCGGGCTCGGCGAGCGCCAGAGGCGGCCGCGCCGACCGCGCGCGGGTGCTGTCGATCACGACTCTCCTGCAGATGCTGAACAGCCACGTGCGCAGGGAGCTGACGTCGGGGTCGTAGCGCTCCGCCGCCCGCCACGCCCGCAGGAAGGTCTCCTGCACCGCCTCCTCGGCGGCGCCGTGGTCACCGAGCGCCCTCCGGGCGAAGATCGTGAGCTCGCTCGCGTGGCGGTTCCAGGCCCCGCGCAGCACCGCTTCGTCCTCCAGCGTCGGTCGCTTGAGCCCCACCCTGGGGTATACGGACGCCGCGCCGGCAGGCTTCAAAACTCGGTTGAGCGGCATTGCGCCCGGACCGCGGACGGCGGCCCGGGCGCGTGACCGATGCTCTAGCGGATTTCGTTGAACCCGATGTAACGAGTGGTGTTGTCGTTGGGGTGAACGAGAACCCCCGGGTTGGCGCACGGTGCCGGGAGCTCGCCCAGGTCCTGGTTGATCCGGGCATCGCCCTTCGGGCTGAACGGGACCGTCTTGCTCGTGGCCACCAGCGCCCCGGAGCAGTAGACGGAGGCGCTCAGCAGCGGCACGGGGTTGGTGCCATTGGCCGGCGGCGTCGGGATCACAAGGCCCCTGACGCGTAGCCGCAGCGTGCCGTCGCTTCGCACGCGGACGTGCCCCTCGTCGATCGCCCAGGGAGCGGTGCCGGGCAGCACGCCGAACAGCGCCGGGTCTGCCGGCAGGCTCGCCGCCACGGGGCCCCGGACGGCGGTGCGCGGATCGGGCTCGTAGTCGTCGCGGTCGTGGTACTGCGTGGCTCCGGCCACGCCGAGTGGTGCCAGGCTCGCGACCAGCAGCGAGCAGAGCAGGACCAGCTTCCAACGCCGGGTGAGGCTGTGCGACATCGTGTTCTCCTCAAATCGATTGACGGGTCTGGATCTCGCGAGCGTTCCGGCCGGTGATACGGCCACGAGGGTCACCGCCTTCAGCCAAGTCGGGAACCTGGCGTCTTGAGGCACCGTTGACCTCAGCGCTGCGGCGCCCGCTCCGATAAGTCTCCGGCGCCGAACAATTCGCCCCGGGGTCTGACCCCTGTCCGCTTGACTTCAAGCGCAGTTGAAGATGCATCATCGAGTGCGTCATGCCCGTCGGCATCATCACCGGAGCCTCCCGCGGCCTTGGCCGGGCGCTGACCGTCGCTCTCGCCGAGCGCGGCTGGCGACTGGTCGTCGACGCGCGTGGAGCCGAGACGCTCGTCGAGGCCACCGGGCACCTGGACGGCGTGACGGCTATCGCCGGCGACGTCGCCGACCCGGCGCACCGGCAGGCGCTCCGGGACGCGGCCGGCGAGCGGGTCGAGCTGCTCGTGAACAACGCGAGCGTGCTGGGCCCCAGCCCGCAGCCGGTCCTGGCCGACTACCCGCTCGACGAGCTGCGGCGCGTCTACGAGGTGAATGTCATCGCGCCGCTCGCCCTTGTGCAGCTGGTGCTGCCGCGCCTGGTTGCCGGCGCGGCGATCCTCGACCTGACCTCCGACGCGGCCGTGGAGGCGTACGAGGGCTGGGGCGGCTACGGCTCCTCCAAGGCTGCCCTCGAGCAGATGACCGCGATCCTGGCGGCCGAGCATCCCGGCGTCAGGGTCTACAGCGTCGATCCCGGCGACATGCGCACCCAGATGCACCAGGAGGCCTTCCCCGGCGAGGACATCTCCGACCGGCCCGAGCCCGAGGCGAGCGTTCCCGGGCTGCTTGCGCTGATCGAGGGCGAGCTCGAGAGCGGCCGCTACCGGGCCGCTGAGCTGGCGAAGGTGGAGTCGTGAGTGCCGAGGAGGCCCTGGCGCCCGCCGCGCGGGCCGAGGCCCACGAGCCCCCCGAGGCGCGCGGCCTGCGCCGCGACCAGGTGCGCATGCTCGTCGCACACCGGGACGACGGGCGGCTCGACCACGCCCGCTTCTCCGACCTACCCCGGTTCCTCGACGAGGGGGACCTGCTGGTGGTCAACACGTCGGCCACGCTTCCGGCCGCCCTGAGCGCCAAGCGGGCCGGCGGCCAGATCGTCGGGCTGCACCTTTCGACGCCGGTGCCGGGCGCGGCGCCCCACGACGAGCCGCGACGTTACGTGGTCGAGCTGCGCCGCGCCGACGGCCCGCTCCTTGACGGGCGCACGGGCGAGTGGCTCGCACTCCCGGGTGGCGGGCGGGCGCAGCTGCTGTCGCCCTACGTGGGCCACCGGCGCCTGTGGGTGGCCGAGTTGCGGCTGCCGGGTCCCCTGTTCGAGTACCTGCGGCTCCACGGACGCCCGATCTCCTACCCGTACCTCCGCGGGGAGCACCCGCTCGCCGCCTTCCAGACCGCGTACGCCACGGTGCCCGGCAGCGCCGAGATGCCGAGCGCCGGACGCCCGTTCACGCCCGAGCTGGTCACCGCACTGGCGGCGCGCGGAGTAGTGGTGGCCCCGATCACGCTGCACACCGGCGTCTCGTCGCTCGAGCGCGGCGAGCGGCCCTACCCGGAATGGTTTCGCGTGCCCGCGTCCACCGCCCGGCTGGTGAACGCCACCCGTGGGTGGGGCGGTCGCGTGATCGCCGTGGGCACCACGGTCGTGCGAGCACTTGAGAGCGCCGCGGAAGCTGACGGCGCCGTCGTGGCGAGCGAGGATTGGACCGGGCTCGTGGTCACCGCCGAGACGGGCGTCGGCGCGGTCGACGGCCTGCTGACCGGCTGGCACGACCCCGACGCGTCACACCTGGACCTGCTCCGGGCGGTCGGCGGACCCGACCTGATCGAGCGGAGCTACCGGTCGGCCGCAGCGAACGGGTACCTGTGGCACGAGTTCGGTGACACGCACCTGATCCTCGGCTGACGCCCGCCGGGGCTGGTCAGTCCCGCGCGGCGCCCATCGCCACGGCCAGCTCCTGGCGTTCCTCTGGGGGCAGACTCGCAACGAAATCGCCCACGGCCGCGTGGCGCACGGCGGCCAGCTCGCCGAGCTTGGCCTCGCCCGCCTCGCTCAGCCGGTGCTTGCGGTTCTCCTCCTGCAGCCAGCCCTGCGCGGCCAGCTTGTGGATGGCCGGGTAGGCGAGCTCCACGGTCACCCCGGCCGCCTCGGCCAGTTGTCCGCCGTGCATGGGCTCGCCATCGGACAGCGCGAGGAACACCTGAAGCTCGCCCATCGACAGGTCCGTCTCCTGGATCCAGCCCACCAGCCGCCCGGCGGCGTGGCGCTCGAACTTGTCGAGCCGGGCCGAGAGGGCGTCCACCAGGTCGGCATCGGGACCGCGGTCGTCGGCCATGAACGGATCCTAACCCGGTGCGGTCTCCGGTCAGGCGGGCGTTCGGTCGCCGCGGGCGCGAAGCACGCTCGCCATCGGTGGCCGTTCCTCGATCACGACCGAATGAGCCTTCTCGTCACCCACCGCTCCCGCCAGCAGCGGCGGCACGGGCGACGGCGCGAGCCGTTCCTCGCTCTCGAGCCGGTCGGTCACCGCACGCAGAACCGCGTAGGCCATCGGTGCCAGCTCGCCGAGTGTCTGATGACGGTTCTGGCGCACGTCGAGGTCCACCTGCGCGAGCGCGTCGAGCCCGACCGCGTTGTAGGCGTCGATCAACATGGCGGTCTCCACGGCGTAGCCCGTGGAGAACGGCAGCTCATCGAGCAGCCAGCGCCGGGCGGCGGTCTCGCCGGCCAGCGGCTGGCGGAAGGCCGAGAGAGCCGGCCAGAAACGGGTGAGCAGCGGCCGCGCCGTCAGCTCGGTGACCCTGCCGCCGCCCTCCGGCGCCACGCCCTCGGCGTGAGCGAACGGCCGGCGAAAAAAGCCCTTGACGAACGCCACGTCCTCGCGAAAGAGCAGCGGCCCGATCAACCCTCGGCACAGGCGCGCCTGGAAATCCACGGTGTCGCCGTCGACATAGGCCACCACGTCGCCCTTGGCCACGCTGAGGGCACGCCACATGGCGTCGCCTTTGCCCTGTACCGGCCCGAACTCGGGCAACAGATCGGACTCGGAGACCACCCGTGCGCCCTGCTCGGCCGCGAGCAGGCCCGTGCCGTCGACCGAGTCGGCGTCCACGACGATCACCTCGTCGACCACCCCCGCGGTCTGCAGAGCCACGAGCTCGGCCACAACCGTGCCCACGGTCGGGGCACATTCCTTCGCCGGGACGCACACCGAGACCGTGTCGCGCTTGACCGCGGCCAGGTCGGCGACCGGAAACTCGTCGTGCCGGAACGACCGTTCCTTGCTCCAGCGGCGGGCGGCGGCTGTAGGCAGTATGGCCCTCACTAACGTCCTCCTGCTCACGGGGGGCAGCGAAAGGTAGAGAAGCTCGTGGTGTCGCCGAGAGCCGGCGGTCACCCGAGGTATCGGAGATACCACTCCCACGTCTCGCTCAAACCTCTTTCGAGGTCCCACTCGGCGTTCCAGCCGAGCTCGGCCCGGATCGCGGAGGAGTCCAGGTACTGGCGCTGGAGCTCGCCCGGCGGCGTGCCGGCGCCCCGCACGTCGGGCGCGACCTCGTGCCCCGAGACCTCGATCAGGCGCCGAACCACGTCGAGGACAGGCAGCGGCTCGCCCCGGCCGGCGTTCCAGGCCCGGCCCCGGAGCTCGGGACGGTCGAGCGATGACGCCACCGCGAGGTAGGCGTCCACCGCGTCGTCGAGGTAGAGGTAGTCGCGCTCGGGCGTGCCGTCGGACCGGATCACCGGCGCCTCGCCACGAGCCAGCGCTCGGGCGCTGTCGGGGATCAGCCGCGACCAGTTGAGGTCGCCCGGGCCGTACACGTTGGCCAACCGGGTGACCGCCACGGGCAGGCCGAACGTGGCGGCGTAGGAGCGCGCGATCAGGTCGGTGCAGGCCTTCGACACGTCGTAGGGGAAGGCGGGCTCGAGCGCGAAGTCCTCGCGGTAGGGCAGCTGCTCGTGTGCGCCGTAGGCCTTGTCGGACGAGGCCACGACGATCCGCTCGATCGAGTCTCCCTGCAGCCTGCAGGCTTCGAGCAGGTTGTAGGTGCCGCGAACGTTGGCCTCGAAGGTGGACAGGGGCGAGCGATTGGCGGTCCCGACGATGGTCTGGGCGCCGAGGTGGAACACCGAACGGACGTCGTGCTCGTTGAGCACGCGCAGCAGCGAGGGATGGTCGGCCAGGTCGGCGAGGGCGACCACGCAGCGCTCGCCGATGCCCTCCGCGGCGAAGCGCGAGCCGGGATCGACGTCGCGGCGCAGCGCCACCACCCGTTCCCCGTCATTCAGCAACCGCTCCGCGAGCGCGGAGCCGATGAAGCCCTGCGCCCCTGTGACGAGGACGCTCAGCCGCCCGCCACCGCCGGCAGGATCGTGACCTCGTCGCCGTCCTCCACGCTGGTCTCGAGCCCGTCGAGGAAGCGGATGTCCTCCCCGCCCACATAGACGTTCACGAATCGGCGCAGGTCGCCGTCCTCGGCGATGCGCTCGCGCAGGCCGTCGTAGCGGTCGTACAGCCCGTCGAGGACCTCGCCGACGGTGGTCGCACCGGCCACCGCGGTCTCCGAGTCGCCGCTGGTGACGCTGCGCAGCTGGGTGGGAATCTTGACCGTGACGGCCATGCGGATCCGGCAGATTACACGGCGCCGACGGCGGTTCCCGACAGCGCCGCCTCGAACGACTCGACGCTCGCGTCGATCTCGTGGATGTCGAAAGTGCCGCGCACCGCGTCGAGGGTCTTGAGGCCGTCTCCGGTGATCACGAGCACCACGCGCTCGTCACGCGCGATGTCGCCCCGCTCGGCGAGCTTTCGCAGCGTCGCCGTGGTCACGCCGCCGGCGGTCTCGGTGAATATCCCCGTGGTCTGCGCCAGCAGCCGGATGCCCTCCCGGATCTCGTCGTCGGACACCGAGTCGACCGATCCGCCCGAGCGCCGCGCCAGGTCGAGCGCGTACGGCCCGTCGGCCGGGTTGCCGATCGCCAACGACTTGGCGATCGTGTCCGGCCTCACCGGGCGGCAGATCTCGTGGCCTGCTTCGAACGCGGTGGCCACCGGGCTGCAGCCGGCCGCCTGGGCGCCGTTGAACGTGGGCAGCTCACCCTCGATCAGCCCGACGTCGAGCCACTCCTCCAGGCCGCGGCCGATCTTGGTGAACAGCGAGCCCGAGGCGATCGGGGCCACTATCCGGTCGGGCAGCTCGAAGCCGAGCTGCTCGGCGATCTCGAAGGCCACGCGTCTTCGAGCCCTCGGCGTAGTAGGGCCGCACGTTTACGTTGACGAACGCCCAGTCACGCTCTCCCGACAGCTCGGTGCAGAGCCGGTTGACGTCGTCGTAGGTGCCGCGCACGGCCACGAGGTTCGTGCCGTATACGCCCGTGGCGAGGATCTTCTGCTCCTCGAGGTCCGCGGGAATGAAGACGTAGGACTCGAGTCCCGCCGCGGCCGAATGGGCCGCCACGGCGTTGGCCAGGTTGCCGGTGGAGGGACAGGCCACGACGTCGAAGCCGAGCTCCTGCGCCTTGGCCACGGCAACCGCCACCACCCGGTCCTTGAAGGAATGGGTGGGGTTGGCGGTGTCGTTCTTCACCCACACCTCGCCCAGCCCGAGCGCCTCGGCCAGCCGTGGCGCCCGCTGCAGCGGTGTCAGGCCCACCGGCAGCCCCGGCGCGGGCGGCCCCTCGAACGGCAGGAACTCGGAGTAGCGCCAGATCGTGTTCGGGCCGGCCTGGATGCGGCGCCGGGTCGAATCCGGATCGAGTCCGCTCAGGTCGTAGCGGACCTCGAGGGGGCCGAAGCAGCGCTCACACACGTAGCGGGCCTCGAGCGGGTAGCTCTCATGACATTCCTTGCACTGGAGCGCCTTGACGGGCATATCGTCCCTTTCGTGTTGAAACCTCCGCCGCTGCTGTGACGACGGAGGCCTCTGGGCGCTCCTGTCACATCTTCCGGACGCGCTCGTCCGATGGACTTGGCACCTTTCCTCCGATGCGAGGCGGATCCTCGTATCGGCGGCGGTTGCCGGGGCTTCGCAGGGCCATATCCCTCCACCCCTCTGGATGCAACGGCTATGTCTGGCGCGGAGGATAACACCCAGCCAGAAGTAGAATGGAGCCGTGAACGTGCTGGACGACCCGCTCAGACCTGATGCCGAGCCTTCCCAAGCCACGCCTCAGGCGCTCCGCCCGCGGGCGGGTCGATACCGCACGCCCCGCCTCGACTGAGCCGAATGTCGAGGAGGTCAGCCACGGCGGCCTTCGCTGGATCAACATCGAGCGGCCCGGTTCCGTCGACCGCGCCTGGCTCGAGGAGCACTTCGATTTCCACCCGCTGGACTACGAGGACGTGCTCTCGCGCAACCAGCGCCCCAAGATCGACGAGTACGACGAGTACCTCTTCATCGTTCTCTACTTCCCGGTCTACGACAAGTCGGTGGGCCGCCTCAACGCGGCCGAGCTCGACATCTTCATCGGGCCCGACTTCCTGATCACCCTGCCGAACACGCCGGTGCCACCGGTGGAGTACCTGTTCGAGCGTTGCCGCTCGTCGGAAGACGTGCGCGAGAACCTTCTCTCCAAGGGCAGCGGCTACCTCCTGTACAGGATCGTCGACGACTCCTTCGACTACTGCTTCCCGATGCTGCGCAAGATCGGGAACAAGCTCGAGCGCCTCGAAGAGGACATCTTCGAGGGCAAGGCGGAGGAGGTCGTCCGCGACCTGTCCAACTCGAAGCAGGAGATCATCAACTTCCGCAAGGTCATCCGTCCTCAGCGTGCCGTTCTGCGCGACCTCGAGCGGACCAAGGCCCGCTACCTGGCCGAGGACCTCGAGATCTACTTCGACGACATCGTCGACGCCTCCGAGCGCATATGGGACATGCTCGAGAACTACAAAGAGGTGGTGGAGGCGCTCGAGGACACCAACGAGTCGGTGCTCTCCCACCGCGTGAACGAGGTGCTGCGCGTGCTCACCGCGTTCAGCGTCGTGATCCTCCCACTCACCCTGTTCGCGAGCGTGTTCGGCATGAACGTGGACTTCCCGTTCGACAACGGCGTCGAGGCCTTCTGGGCCATTCTCGGCGGCATGATCGTGGTGCTGGTGGGCATGGTCGGCTACTTCCGGAAGCGCGGCTGGTTGTAGGGTCCAGCGCGTCCATGGACGCTTCGATCTTCAAGGCCTACGACGTCCGCGGGACCTACCCCGACCAGATGGACGAGCAGCTCGCCTACCGCATCGGGCGAGGATTCGCGCAGGTGCTGTCCGAGCTCGAGGACACGCCCGCGACCGAGCTGCGGGTGGCCCTCGGCCGAGACATGCGACTGTCGGCCGAGTCGATGGCCGAGCAATACGCCCGTGGCCTCGCCGACGAGGGCGCCGACGTCCTCGACGTCGGCATGGCGGGCACGGAGTTGGTCTACTGGACGGTGGGCTCCCGCGGCCTGGACGGCGGGCTGATGTGCACGGCCTCCCACAATCCCGCTTCGTACACGGGCGCGAAGCTCGTCAGGCGCGGCGCGATCGCGTTGTCGGGAGACTCGGGGATCGGTGAACTGCGCGACCTCGTGAGCTCGGGCGAGCCCGGGCCGCCCGCCGACGTCTCCCGGCGCGGTGACCACGGAGGACGTGTCAGAGCCGTTTCGCCGGGCGGCGCTCGGCTACATCGATCCCGAGCTGATCCGGCCGCTGAAGGTGGTGCTCGACGGCGGCAACGGCATGGCGGGACCGATGGTCGGCCCGCTGCTCGACGGCTTTCCAGTGGAGCAGGTCACCACCTACTGGGAGCCGAACGGCGAGTTTCCCGACCACGAGCCCAACCCGCTTCTCGAAGAGAACCGGCGCTTCATCATCGACAAGGTGCGCGCCACCGGCGCTGACCTGGGCATCGCCTGGGACGGTGACGCCGACCGCTGCTTCTTCATCGACGACACCGGCGAGTTCGTGGCCGGCGACTTCCTCACCGCGCTCCTTGGCGAGTCGATCGTGGGCAAAGAGCCCGGCGCCACCGTGCTGTACGACGTGCGCGCTTCCCGCGCCGTGCGCGACGTGATCGAGCGTGCCGGTGGCACCGCGCTGGTCAACCGTGTGGGCCACGCCTTCTTCAAGACGCGGATGCGCGACACCGGCGCGGCCTTCGGCGGCGAGGTGTCCGGGCACTACTACTTCCGCGACTTCTACTGCGCGGACTCGGGCACGATCCCGGCGCTGCTCGTGCTGGAGCTGGTTTCGAGGGAGGGCCGCAGCCTCTCGGAGCTCCTCGAGCCGCTGCGCTCGCGCTACTTCATCTCGGGTGAGATCAACTCGGAGGTCGACGATCAGGACGGACGGATTGCAGAGCTCAAGGAGCGCTACTCGGATGGGGAGATCTCAGAGCTCGACGGTGTGTCGGTGGACTACGACGACTGGCACTTCAACGTGCGGGCCTCGAACACGGAGCCCCTGCTGCGCGTGAACCTGGAGTCGGTGGTATCGCGCGAGCACATGGAGCGAGAAGCGCGACGAGTTGCTGGGATTGATCCGGGCCTAGCTGCCGTCGCGCAGCGAGCGCCGGGACAACGCGATCGCATACCACGTGTCTCCGACCTGCCCGGCGACCCTCCAGCCGTCGACCTCCAGACGCGCGAGGAGCCGTTTCATCGCAGCCTTGGCCTGCCGCGACGGTCGCACCGATACGAGGGCAGGCGCCCTGAAGGCTTGGGACGCCTGGAGCGGCGTCGCGTTACCGAAGCTGTCGAGCTCGTCCGCCACAAAGCGCGCACGTCCCCCGTCACGCACGACCGCGACGAGCGACCGGCCGGCGTCTGGGTCTGTCGGCTGGGCTCGGACGAACTCGAGCTCCGGCCATTCTCCACCGGAGTCCTTCGGCCACCACCCGCAGACCAGGAGCCGCTGGACGAGGAGCTCGTGGGCGGCCCGCGCAGCGCCTTTCCGGCGGATCTCGCCGGCGCTTGCAGGGAAGGCGGGCGACCGAGCGACGGACCTGTGCGACCCGTCGGCCCCGGTGACCACGACCTGGAACTCTCCTTGGCCGTCCGACTCTCGGTAGGCAATCGCGCACCGATCCAGCGCCTGGGACCGGTGGCGCGGCGAAGGGGGGCGCGGCTCGACGGGCTCCTGGTCTGAAACCTCAGGCGGAGAGGTCTCCCCGTAGTGCGAGCGGAGCGCGGCGAGCAGCTGCTGCTTGTTCATCGCTCCACGCCCCGTGATGCCGGCGCTCTTGGCCTCCTGGTAGAGCTGCTTCTTCGACATCGAGTCGTCCACGACGGGCGTCGCCGGCGGTTGGTCGGTCTCGCCGACGACCACCCACCAGCCACCGGGACCCTCCGTGCGCTCGTGTCGCTCGCCGCGACCGTGCCATGAGCTGCGTCCGTCCAGTCTCCTCACAGCACCGGGCCGCCGCGCCCGCGCCGGGTGCCTCGGTTCCCTCACGCCTGCTCTCCGTAGCGCTCGTTCGGCGCGAGGTCCACAGCGACTGCCAGCTCCTCTATCCGCATGCCCTCGAGTGGCCATCGGGCCCACGGACACGGTTCGTTTTGGGAGGGGTAATGGTAGACCGCGAAAGTGTGCGCCACCAGTACCGTTAACTGATGACAGACCCTTAGCTTGGAGTACTCAGGTCTTGGCAGAGCTCAAACCCAACATCGAGGCGCTGGTCGAGCGCGAAGACCTGGACGGTCTCCTGGAGGCCGCCACCTACCAGAGCTTCCCCTCGAACCCGTCGGGAGACGTGGACGACTCTGGCTCTGCGGTGCGCGCCGAGGCACTGGCGGCTCTTGGCACGCTCGCTCCGGAGCGCGCCGGCGCGGTCCTGCGGGCGAGCCTCTACGACTCCGCCGACGAGGTGCGCTGCGAGGCCGTGCGGATCCTTGGCACGCTGCATGAGCCCGAGCCGATCACGCAGGCGCTGAGATGGCTGTCGAAGGAAGAACCGTCCTATGCGCTCGCTCTGGACGCCCTGGCCGAGCCTGAGGAAACGGTCTCGCTTCCGGCCGTCGCCGATGCGCTGGTGCACCGCGATGACGACGAACTCATCGGCGAGGAGGCCGCTCAGCTGATCCTCTCGTTGGTGGAACGCGAGGGGGCCGACGTGCCCGGCGTGCTCGAGGTCCTGGTCCCCGCGCTCCATGACGAGCGGGAGGTCGTCGTCGACCGCGCGGTGGAACTGCTCGTCTGGCTGGCGCCGGACAGTGTCGAGCCCATGGTCCGCGAGCTCGACACGGGCTCCAACCCGGCCATTGCGGCGTATGTCCTCGGAAGCATCGGAGACGCCCGGACCCTGCCTGCGCTGATGAAGGGGCTCCGGCACGCTGACGCGAACGTCCGCAAGGAATGCGCCGCGGCGCTGGCTGAGCTCCAAGACCCGGCGGCCGTGCAGCCGTTGCTACGCGCGACGCGCGATCCTGACCATGCCGTTCGCTCGCGGGCGGCCATGGCCCTCGACGGCCTGGGCAGCGCCGCGGTGATCGTCGGGGTCGCCGCGCTGATGCAGCCGATGGTCGAGGAGGCGGTGCGAAAGGCGATCGAAGGTGCCGACAAGGAGGCCCGCAGCCACGCCGAGCCGCCGGCCCCGCCGGCCCGAAGCCACCCTCGAGCGTATGGGCCCAACGCCCGACCGGCGCAGGCACCGGCACCGGGACAGGCGCCGGCCGAACACCGCCGCGCATCGTAGGCGGAGCCCCGTGGGCGCGCCCAACATCAGGTCGCTCGCCCGCCGGCGCGACACGGCCGCTCTTGTCGACGCGTCGACGTACTCTGACGTCGGCGCCGGCGAGTCCGGCCCGACGGCCGATTCCGGCGTCCGCGTGCGTGCCGAGGCGATTCTCGCGCTCGGGGCGCTCGGCCCGGACACGGGCCACCCGGCGGTTCGGGCCGGCCTCCGCGACGCCGACGACGACGTTCGCTGTGCCGCCGTGCGGGTGCTCCACGCGCGTCAGGACGGAGTCGCCCTCGCCGAGGCGCTCGGGGGGCTGCCGGCCGAAGGCGAAGCCAGGGAGCTCGCCATCCTCGCACTTGCCGACCTGAAGGACTCGATGAGCGCCCCGGTGTGGGCCACCGCTCTCGTTCAGGGTGGCGACGACGAGCTCCTGGACGAACAGGTGGCTCGGCTGGTGCTCGAGCTGATCGATGAGGAAGACGAGGATGCCCAGCAGGCCGGTATCCGGCGGCTGGTCGAGGTTCTGGGCGACGAACGTGGAATCGTCGTCGATCGAGCGGCGGAGCTGCTCGTCCGGCTGGCCCCGAGGAGCGTCGATGCCCTGGTCGCCGCGCTTGGATCGAGCGCGGCGGCGGCCAACGCGGCCTACGTCCTGGGACGGGTCAGGGATCCCCGGAGCATCGGCCCGTTGCTGGACGCGCTCCGGCACGACGATCTCAGAGTGCGACGCGAATGCGCTGCGGCCCTGGGCGGGTTCGAGGCGCGCGAGGCCGTGATGCCCCTTCTGCGCGCCACCCACGACCCCGACCGCGGTGTCCGGGTACAGGCCGCCGCCGCGCTCGACCGAATGGGTACCTCCGCGGTGATAATCGCGGTCGAGGAGTTGCTGGAGCCGATGATCGGCGACGCCGTTCGGTCCGTCTGGGCGCAGCAGCGCCGGCGCAGCCTCCACGCGTAGAGCGCTGCTGCGCGTCGTCAGCGACGGGCGTCCAAAAAGACCAGAAAGAAACCCGGCCCCCCATCCGTTTGTCCAGTGCGGCGCAAGAGGCGCCGCGCACACCAAAAGGGCAGAAGGGGAACGCCGTGAAGAGCTTGGTCATCGTCGCCGATGGCTCGTTTGTAGTCGAGACCATTCGGCTCGCCCTGCGCAACGCCGCAGGTCTGCGGACCCTCGGCACGCTCGACGGCCGCGCGAGCATCGCTGACGCCGTCGCCGAGCAAGGGCCGGATGTCGTGCTCGTCGACGAGATGCAGGATCCCGCCGACACCTTGGATCGGATCCGCGAGGCTCGCCTCGAGGCGCCGGCGGCGTCGGTCGTCCTGCTGAGCCTGCGGATGGACGATGAGTGGGTCGCCCAGGCAATCGATGCCGGTGTGGACGCATGTCTATCCAAGGCGGCGGACCTGCCGACGGTCGCGGTCCTGATCCGTGCGGTTGCGGACCGCAACCTCATCGGCGCGACGCCCACGTCGTCTAGCGAGGTCACTTTCTCGGCCGAAGCGGATGACCTGACCCGGCGTGAGCGGGAGATCCTGGGTTTCGTCGCCGAGGGGCTGACCAACGCGGGGATCGGGCGCGAGCTGTGGGTGACCGAGCAGACCGTCAAGTTCCACCTGTCCAACGTCTATCGCAAGCTCGGCGTCTCCAACCGCACCGAGGCGAGCCGCTTCGCCTGGGCCAACGGACTCTTTCGCGACTCGGGGCCGGGGCTCGTCGCCGCCTGAGGGTCGAGAGCTCTTACGCACGTGCGCATCAGGTGGTGGACAGAGACGGGTGCGGGGCGACGGCGGCCGCAGGTGCCGAGCTCGGCTCGCGCGCGTCCCACCTCGCCGGAAGACCAGGTGGCGGCTACACGAACGGGTATGGCCGCGGCGCGGTCCTACGACGACCCCGGGCTCGTCATTCATGTGGTCGGCGCGCGCCCCAACTTCATCAAGATGGCGCCGCTGATCGAAAAGCTGCGTCAGCGCGGGGTCAACCGCCAGCTCGTGGTCCACACCGGCCAGCACTACGACCGCCGCATGTCGGAGGAGATCCTCACCGATCTCGGCTTCCCGAAGCCCGATCATTCCCTGGGCGTGGGCTCGGGCCCGCACGGCCACCAGACGGCAAAGGTGCTGATGGCCTTCGAGGAGATCCTCATGGAGCGGCGCCCCGCCGTCGTGGTGGTCGCCGGGGACGTGAACTCGACCCTGGCCTGCGCGCTTGCGGCGGCGAAGCTCGGGATACCCATCGTCCATCTGGAGGCAGGTCTTCGTTCGGGCGATTGGAGCATGCCCGAGGAGATCAACCGGGTCCTGACCGACCGCCTGTCGGACCTCCTCCTGACCCACAGCCCGGAGGCCGCCACGAACCTCGAGGCGGAGGGCGTGGACGTGTCCCGCGTGCGCTACGTGGGGAACACGATGATCGACTCTCTGCGCCGCTTCGAGGGCCAGGCCCGCGAGCGCGCGGCCTGGCGTGAACACGGCCTCGAGCTCGGCGAGTACGTCCTCGTGACGCTGCATCGGCCGTCGAACGTCGACGAGCCGAATCGCCTGTCCGAGATCGTCACCGCCCTGGCCGCCGTCGGGAGCGAGGCACCCATCATCTTCCCCGTGCACCCGCGCACTCGCGCGCGCCTTCTGGACGCCCGACTGCTCAGCCGGCTCACCTCGTCCGGGGTGCGCTGCATAGATCCGGTTGGATATCTCGACTTCCTCTCGCTTCAGGCGGGCGCCGGGGCGATCGTCACCGACTCGGGCGGAGTCCAGGAGGAGGCCTCCGCCCTGGGCGTCGATTGCTACACCCTGCGCGCCAACACCGAGCGGCCGGTGACCATCACCCACGGCACCAACGAATTGCTCGGGGATACGCCCGCGGCGCTGCTTCGCGTGCGCCCGTCGGGTCGCCCGCCGACCCCCTGTGCCATCCCGCTCTGGGACGGGCACGCAGCTGACCGGGCCGCCGATGCGCTGGTGGCCGACTACCCGGCGATTGCCGCCGGCGACCTGGCGGCGCTCGCTTGACGCCGAGAGCCGAGGTCCTGGGCTGCGGCATCGACCGCGTCGGCATGCGGGAGACGCTCGCCCGGGTGGAGGATCTGATCTCCGCCGGCGGCTACAACCAGCACATGGCCATCAACACGGCCAAGCTGGTGAGCCTCCGCGACGACGACCGGCTACGGGAGATCGTCGAGAGCTGCGAACTGGTCAACGCCGACGGTCAGGCGGTGATCTGGGCCTCACGTCTGCTCGGCGATCCCCTGCCGGAACGGGTGGCGGGCATCGATCTCATGGAGGAGCTGCTCGGCCTGGCGGAGCGAAAGGGCTACCGCGTGTACATCCTCGGTGCGCGGGAGGACGTGCTCGATCAGGCCGTGGCGCGCGTTCGTGAGCGCTACCCCGGCCTCCAGCTCGCGGGCTGGCGCAACGGCTACTTCAGCAGCGCCGAAGAGGAGCGGGTCTGCGCCGAGATCCGAGCCACCCGCCCACACATCGTCTTCGTCGCGATGAGCACGCCGCGCAAGGAGTACTTCCTCGCCGAGCGGGGACCCGAGCTCGGCGCGGAGTTCGTCATGGGTGTCGGAGGCGCTGTGGACGTGATCGCGGGCCTGACGCGGCGCGCCCCCGTGACCTGGCAGCGGCTCGGCCTGGAGTGGCTGTTCCGCCTCGTGCAGGAGCCCCGCCGGATGTTCCGGCGTTACGCGGTGACGAACACGCGCTTCGTGTGGATGGTGGCCGTCGCCATGCTCGGCCGCTGGGCACCGCGCTCCTGACCCGGCTAGCGCTTCTTCAGCCTGAGCGAGGCCTTCTTGGTCACGGTGCGGGTGTTGCCCGCCGGGTCCGTGACCTTCAGAACGAGCCGGACCGACAGCTTCCGCTTGCGCGCTACCAGGCGCCTGGCGGGCTTCGACAGCTTCAGCTTGACCGTCCTCTTGGCCTGCGCGCGAACCGTGAACGACTTGCTCCTCATCACCGGGCCGCGCGCCGAGGCCCGTGCCGAGAGCCTCCCGGTGGCGCTGAAGGCGTTTGCGTTGCTGACGGCCACCTCGAGAGAGCCGCGGCCCCGGATCCGCCCGGTCACGACGCGCATCGAGAGCCTCGCCGACACGGAGAAGCTGTTCTTGTTGGTGACGACAACCTTGACCGGGCCGCGACTCGGGGTCCGCCGGGCCGGCAGGCGCACGCCGACCTGCGTGTTGGCGCCGAATGCGGGGGGCGAGACTGCATGTGCCGCGCTCGTCTGTGAGGCGCTCCCGGCCGGGTTGGACGCGGTGACCGTGCAGCGGTACTCGCCCGCCGCAGCGGCGCCGTAAGAGGAACCGCCGGCTCCCGGGATGGCCGCGCCGTTGCGCGTCCAGGAGTAGGCAAGGCGTCTGCGGCGCGCGATACAGCCAGGAACCCAGCAGGTCCGGCGCCCAGGTGCCCGGCTGGGCAGCTGAGCACCGATCCGAGGGCCGAGCCGCCCGCGATCGCCGGTGCGCCCGTGCCGCTCGGGGCCTTGAGCAGGACGGGGGACCGCGGAGCCGGCAAGGGTTGCGCCGGGTGTGCTCACGCTGCCCCCGCCGCCGCCGTTTAGGCTCGCGTAGGAGATCGTATTGGTGGAGAAGTTGGCCCAGTAGATCCTCCTCGCGGTCGGGTCGACGGCCACCCCGACGGGCGTGGCCACGGTGGCGCCCGCGGTGTTCAGGTCGCCGCCGCCGGTTCCGTCCAGGTTGGCGTAGGAGATGACGTTGACCGGGCTCGCGGTCGTGCCGATGTTGGCCCAGTAGATCCTGCCCGCGACCGGGTCGAGCGCGAGACCGTGCGGGTTCTTCACGGTGGCGCCGGTGGTGTTCAGATCGCCGCCGCCGCTGCCGTCCAGGTTGGCGTAGGAGATCGTGTTCGCCGTGTCGGCGTTACCCCAGTAGATCCTTCCCGAGCCCGGGATCTACCACAGGGCCGATCGGCTCACTCAACGTGGCGCCGGCGATGGGCAGATTGCCGCCGCCGCTGCCGTCGAGGTTCGGCGAACGAGATCGTGTTCGCGAGCTCGTTTGCCCAGTAGATCTTCCCGGCGGCGGGATACACCGCGGCCGCGTTGGGCCCGGAGACCGTGGCCGCGCCGGTGCTCAGGGTGCCGCCGCCGCCGCTGCCGTCCAGGTTGGCGAAGGAGATCCGGTTGCCGGTCCTGTCCGTCCAGTAGACCTTGCCCGCCGCCACGTTGATGGCCACGCCCGCGGGGCGTTGACCGTGGCCCCCGCAGCGCTGAGGTTGCCGCCACCGCTCCCGTCGAGGTTGGCGAAGGAGATCCGGTTCGTGGTGGTCGAGCCGCCGTTGGCCCAGTACACGCGGTCGGCCGCACGGGCCGTGGTCGCCGCCCAGGCAAGCAGCAGGGCGGACGCGAAGCATGCCGTGGTCAGGACAGAGCAGCCGGCGGCTCACTGCGGACGGTGTCGGCACCCAAAACCAACGGAAGAGAGCCGGCGGGAAGTTGCGCGAAAGACCCGAGGTGGCTCCCGCGTTCCTTTTTCGAAGCAGCGCATCTGCGGGCGCCCGGGCACACCACGTGAAATGAGCACCTCGACCTCACCATGAACCTCCTGTCGCTTCCCAACAACTCGAATCAGGCCGGCTCCGCTCAATCGGAGGGCGGTCGCGAAGGCACGCTCCAGCGGGTCATCCCGATCGTCAGGCGCAACCTCGGCGTGATCCTGCTCTGCATAGTGCTGGCGCCTCTCGCCGCGCTCGCCCTGTCGCTCCTACAGAGCAAGGAGTACACCGCCTCCTCCTCCCTGCTCTTCCGCGACGCGGGCCTGGACGAGAAGTTCACCGGCACGCCGTTCTTCCGCTGAGGGGGAGGACGAGAGCCGGCTGGCGGCCACCAACCTGCGGCTCGTCTCGCTCGACACGATGGCCACCCTCACGGCCCGCAAGCTCGACAGGCCTGGGGTCGGTCGCAAGGAGGTGTCGGAGGCGGTCGAGGTGACGGCGGACGGCCCGTCGGACCTCGTGACGATCAAGGCGACGGACAACGATCCTGAGTTCGCGGCACTGCTCGCCAACACCTTCGCGACTGAGTACGTCGTCTTCCGCCGCCAGCGCGACCGAGCGAAGGTGCGCGAGGCGCTGGACCTCGTCGAGCGAGGCTGGCCGCTCTGACACCCGATCAACGAGCCACCGACGCAGGCCAGGACCTAGAGCGAAGCGCACGTGAGCTCGAGCTCCTCGCCGCGCTGCAGACCGGCAACGCCGAGGTCGTTCAACGCGCTCAGCCACCTGAGTCGCCCTCATCGCCGAAGCCGCTGCGCAGCATGGCGCTCGCTCTGGTGCTCGGCCTCCTACTGGCCGTGCGGCCTGACCCTGATACGCGAGCAGCTCGACCGTCGTCTACGGGATCCCGCGGACGTCATGGAGCTCCTGGACGTGCCCGTGCTCTCGGTCATCGCCGAGGAACGCGGGGCTTCGCGCCAGGACATCGCGACCGACACTCCCTTCCGGCGGCTCGACACAGAGGCCTTCCGGATGCTGCGCACCAACCTGCGCTACTTCAACGTCGACGAGGAGCTCAACTCGATCCTCGTGATGTCCGCCGAACCCGAGGAGGGCAAGACCTCGATCGCCTGGAACCTCGCTCGCGCGGAGGCGAGGGCCGGGAAGCGCGTGCTGTGCGTCGAAGCCGACATGCGCCGGCCCACGCTGGCGACGCGCCTGGATGTCGGCGGCGATGGAGGGCTCTCCCTGATCCTGGCGGGAGTGATGGACCCCGAGGACGTCCTCACGACCGTCAGCGGAGTAGACGTCATCACCGCCGGTCCGCTGCCGCCAAACCCGGCGGAGCTGATCGAGTCGCAGCGAATGCGCAAGCTGATCCAGTGGGGCGAGAAGCACTATGACCGAGTCATCATCGACACCCCGCCGGCAGCGGTCGTCGCGGACGCCATCCCGCTCGTGCCCATGGTCAGCGGCGTGGTGATCCTGGTGCGCCTCGGCCACAGTCATCGCGACGCCGTCGAGCGCCTGAGAACACAGCTGGCCAACGTCAACGCACCCGTCCTCGGCGTGGTTCTGAACGGCAGCGTGAGTCGCCGCAGCGAGTACGAGTACGGCCGCCACGAGGTGTTCCTCGCCGAGGCGCCCGACGAGGCCGCCCGCGAACCGCGTCGCAGCGACGGCGCGCGCGAGTCTCGCGAGCGCGCTGCGAAGCCCAGCCGGGCCCGCGACACGGCTTGACCTCGCCGGCCCCCACGCTCGCGCACGCGCCGGCGGAGGTCACCCTCTCGCTGGAGCGCTACGACGACCTGCGACCCGCTCCGAGAGCGACTGGACCGCGCTGGCCGAGAGGCTGCGGCAACCCCTTCGCGACCTGGGAGTGGGCCACCACCTGGTGGGACCACTTCGGGAGTGAGCGTCCGCTCCTGATCACGGCCGTGCCGCCGGCCCGACGGATCGCCGGCCGCCCTCCTCCCGCTCTACCTCTCGCGCCGGGCGGGGCTGCGGATGGCTACGCTTCGTCGGTCACGGCGTCGGCGACGTCCTCGGGCCGGTCTGCGCGAAGCGAGGACGCGGCGCTGGCCGCGTCCGCCCTGCGCCAGACCGTGCACGACGAGGGGCGCAGCTGGGACCTGCTGCTGGCCGAGCGGATGCCCGCAGGCAGCCTCGAGGGCTCGCTGCCCGGACACATCCTGCAGGAGGAGGCGAATCCGCTGCTGCCCATCGACGGCGCGACCTGGGAAGAATTCCTCGCGTCGTGCAGCGGCAACATGCGGGGGCAGATCCGGAACAAGCGCAATCGCCTCGAGCAGCAAGCACGGAGCGCAGCTTCCGCCTGACCGACGAGCGCTCGCGCGTCGAGGAGGACTTCGACACGCTGGTCAGGCTGCACCACCTGCGCTGGGGCCCGCCCGGCGCCTTCACCGAGAGCCGGGCCGCCTTCCACCGAGACTTTGCCGTGCGCGCGTTCGAGCGTGGATGGCTGCGGCTGTGGTTCCTCGAGGTCGACGACCGAGCCGTCGCCGCCTGGTACGGCTTCCGCTTCGGCATCGTGGAGTGGTACTACCAGTCAGGGCCGGGACCCGGAGTGGGACCGCTCATCGGTGGGACTCACCCTGCTGGCCCGGACCCTCCAGGGCGCCTTCGACGACGGGATGTCGGCCTACGCCTTCCTGCGCGGAGACGAGGGCTACAAGCAGCGCTTCGCCACCCGTGACGACGGTCTCGAGACCGTCGGCGTCCCTCGGGGCCCTCGTGGCCGCGCCGCGGTATCGCGGCGCGCGCCGCGAAGCGCATGCCCGCCATCGGTCCGCAACCAGGTCCTGCGCACGCTCGGCTGACAGCCCGGCCGGCGGCCGCAAGCGGCACCTGCCCGCATTGACCACCGTATAGGTGGTCAGGGTGACACAGTGACCGCCGCGGCCGCGGCACACCCCCTTCCCCAGCCCACCCGGACCACGCTCCGAACCGAGCGGCACGCCGGAGCGGAACGCAGCCGCGAGCGGCTACGCCCGCGCCGGCAGCGGGCGGCGGGCCTGCGGGGCGGCTTCAGCCGGCTCAGGGTCATCCCGTCGTCCGCTTCGGCGGGCGGCACGCCGCAGCAAGTACCAGCGCCAGCGCCATCGCAGCCGTATAGCCGATCGCGCCGTTGACCACGGCGTAGACCGCCACCGGTATCAGCAGAATCGGGTTCAAGCCCGCCCCTGAACAGGGCAAGCCAGAGCAGCAGCCATGCCGACAGGGCGATGGCGCCGAACTCGACGAGGATCTCGATGATGTCGCTGTGGCCGATGAGCGGCTGGCCCAGCTCTCGCTCGACCACGTCGGGGATCGACGCGGGACCGGTGCCCACGAGCCAGGTTACCGGGGCCCGGGTCCCACCAGCTTCCGAGGGCGGCGCCCCAGATGTCGCTGCGCTCGTTGCTGACCCCGGTGAGGTTGCGCCGCCTCCGACGTCCGCAGACAGCCGCTCGGTGAGCGCCGCCTGCGCCCCCGTGCCGAGGGCATGGCGGCGACCAGATCGCGACGACGGCCAGCGATCGTCCGCTGAAACGCGACTGGTAGAGCATCACGACCAGAATCAGCGCGATGCCGACCAGCGCGGAGCGAACCCCGGTCAGGAGAGCGGGCAGCACGCCGAGGGCGAACAGTCCCGCGCGCGGGTAGCACGCGCTCGGTCATGCTCAGCCCCGCGGCGGCCATCACGACGGCCAGCAGTGCCAGCTCGTGGGGAATCTCGGGCCCGAAGCCGATCTTCTCGCCGACGCCGTAGCGGTAGCCGCGCTCGCCCAGCCCGGCGGTGACCACGAGAAGATGGACCGTCAGAGCGGCGAGCCCGCTGGCCACGACGACGTTGCGGACCTGCGGCAGCACCTCCTGTCCGCGCTTGCTCAGGACCGCTGCGGCGAGGATCGGGAAGATCATGAACTTGGCGAGCTTGGTGAACGCCTCGACGTCGGTCGCGCCCGCGGCGTGGGCCAGGATGGTGGCGGCCAGCACCGCGGCGCTCGCGGGGCCCAGCACCTTGCGGTAGCGAAGCGGGACCGACAGGCAGAGCACTCCGGCCGCGGCCGCGGCCGTCACGAACGTGCGCGTCAGCGGCGGGATGAAGGCGTCGAACACCAGCATCCAGGGCAGCAACGCCAGCAGGAACTGGACGGCGCCCAGCAGGGAGATGCGGGTGGCGGCGGCAAACAGCGCAAGTGCCGCCGCGAGCGAGATGCCGACGAGTGGCCAGCGGGTGACGAGACCGCCCACGCTCACCGCAGCGGCAGCGGCGACCAGGAGGGGAAGCGCCTCTCTGCTGCCCGGCGCCCACGTCGCTCCCACGGCGCCGGACGCGCCCAGCAGTCGATCGTGGAGTGCCCGTCTCACACCAGAGCAACGGGCGAGCGGCCACCATATGTGCGCGCGCGAGCGCCCCTTTCCGCAAGCTCCGCCCCCGGCGCCCCGTTGAACACATGTGCGTGCGCAAACGAGCAGCGCTGCCCGGATCGCCCACGTGGGGCCTCACCCGGACCGCATCGGCGGAATGGAGGCCGTGCTGCGCGACCTGCTCGACTCGCCCCTTCGCGCCCGCTACCGGCTCTACCTGATCGCGAGCTATCGGACCCACCGGCCGGTGCGGCGCATGCTGGACTTCGTGAAGGCGCTCGGCTCGCTGACGCGCTGGTGCCGCGGCGACGGCCCGCGCCTCGTGCACATCCACTCGGCGGTGCGGGGCAGCATCTACCGCAAGTCGCTGTGCGTCGCGGTGGCCGCGTTGGCCGGGCGCCGTGTCGTGTTCCAGCTGCACGCCGGCGCCGGCGACATCGACACCTTCGCGGCCCGGATCGGGCCCGTTCGGCGCGCCCTGTTCGGCCTGGCCATGCGCCACGCGGACGTTGTGCTGAGCGTGTCGCGGGCCGGCGCGCGACGGATCGAGGAGAACTTCGGCGTCGAGGGCATCGTGGTGGTGCCGAATCCCGCTCCGGCACTCAACGGCGTGCGCCCGGCGGCCGCGAACGGCCGCCCCCCACAGGCGCTGTTCCTCGGCGGCTTTGCCAACCCGGCCAAGGGCGGCCAGGTGCTGCTGCGGGCGCTTCCCGACATCCTCGAGGGCTGCCCCGGCCTGCGCGTGACGCTCGCCGGCTCCGACTTGCCCCCCGATGAGTTGACGGCGATACAGCGCAGCTACCCCGGGGTGCGATGGGCCGGCTGGCTCGAGCACGGCGCGGCACGCGAGGAGCTGGCGCAATGCGACGTCTTCGTCATGCCGTCCGTCTCGGAGGGCATGCCCGTCGCGCTGCTCGAGGCCATGGCGTACGCCCGCGCGATCGTGGCGACGCCGGTCGGCGGGATCCCCGATGTGGTGAACCACGACTCCGAGGCGATCCTCGTCACCCAGGACGACCCGGCAGCGCTCACGAGCGGTGTGCTGCGCGCCGTCGGCGATCGAGATCTCCGCGCGAGGCTGGGGCGCGCGGCGCAGGCACGCGTCGAGGAGGAGTTCAACCGCGACAGGATCTTCGCGCGCCTCGCGGCGATCTACGACGACCTGCTCGCGAAGGATTCGCCGGCCCGATGAGCGCTCGCACCCGAGGACCGCTGTGCAACCGCAGCCGGGACGCCGTTTTCCTCTGCTACCACTCGATCGCCGATCACGGTCCCGACTTCACGTCCGTGCCGCGAAAGGCCTTCGAGCGCCAGCTCGAGACCCTCCGCCGGCTGGGCTTCAGGTCGGGTCGACACGCCGACCTCGGCCGCCTCGCCAGAGGCGAGCGAGCCGACTCAAGGCTGGCCTTCCTCACCTTCGACGACGGCTATCTCGACAACTACGAGACGGCACGCCCGCTGCTCGACGCCGCCGGCTTCAGAGGGCTGTTCTTCGTTCTCCCGCCGCACGTGGACCACGGTGACGCCCTCCGCTGGCCCCGGGTCGAGGATCGTGTCGCGGCCCACCCGGAGGTCATGAGGTCGCTGACCTGGCCGATGGTCGAGTCGATGGCCGAGGACGGCCACGAGTTCGGAAGCCACACGCTCAGCCATCCCCTGCTGAGCGAGCTCGGGGACGAGGAGCTGCGCCAGGAGCTGCTCGACTCACGCCGGCGCATCAGCGAGCGGCTCGGACGCTGCGACTCGATCGCGTATCCGTTCGGGGCCTGGACCGAAAGGGTCGCCCGGGCGGCCGCGGACGCCGGCTACTCGTACGGCTTCACACTGCCCGACGGAGCGCAGATGAGCGCCGACCGGCTCACGATCCCCCGCATCAGCGTGGATCACCGAGACGACGAGCGGCGCTTCCGGCGCAAGCTCACTGCGCCGTACCGGGCACTCTCGTCGTCTCCCTGCCGCCCGCTGGCTCGGCGCGCGCTGCGGCGCACGCTCGCCCACGAGAACCAGGGCTAGTGCCCTGAGTCGTAATTTCGCGCGCACCTTCCCGGCGTCTGGACGCGCCTGACGCCACCCACGGGAATCGCCGATGCTGCGCATCGACTCATCCCGTGTGCGTCGCCAGCCCCGCCCAGCCACTCGGGAAGCTGAAGCCGAACTTCCGACTCAGGACACTTAGCGGGCGGCGGCCTCCGCCCACGCCTCGACGAGCCAGCCGAGCTCGTAAGGGCGACAGGTGCGATTGACCTCCAGCGCCCGCCCGGGCCCCGTGCCGCGAGCGCCCGACAGCGGCCGCGAGCCCGGTGTTCAGATAGAGCGCGCCTCGGTCGAACGGGGGCCTGCGCCTGATCGAGCGGTAGGTCATCCCGCGATCGAGCGGCACCATGTCCTGGCCGAGCTCGTTGGCTCCGAACAGCCAGGGCACGCCGCGGTTCGCGGCCGCGCCGTAGCGCTCGTCGCCGGCGACAGCGCTCAGCTCGTGCAGGGTCATCGGGGCCATGCCGTGCTGGTGGACCGAGTACACCTCATAGCGTTCCACCACGCGTCCGCGCTCAGCGTCGTAGAGCCATGGCCAGCCGCCGTCGGGTAGCTGCAGGGCGAGCAGGCGATCCGCCGCCCTCTGCGCCGCCGGGAGTGCCCGCTCATCCAACCCCGAGCGGGCGGCCAGTGCGAGCGCGAGCACTGAGTAGATCTGCGTCGCGAAGTTCGGGAAGCGGCGCCGAAAACCCAGGTTTCCGAAGTGCCGGAACAGTCCGCTCGCGGCCTGGTTGCCACTGATCAGCTGGTCCAGGGCCTGCTTGAGCAGCGCCCGGCCTCCCCCGTTCGCCCCGTCGGTGAGCGCGAGGCCCGTGACGATCCAGGCGAGCTCGAGTCCCTCTCTCGCCGCCAACCCGCCGCTCGAGCGCAACGACTCGTCCAGACCCGCAACCAGACGCCCGCCGGCCCCGCTGTCGGCCCGCGACTCCACCCACAGGCGCAGACCGAAGTCACCGGGAGTGACCTCCGGCCGTCCCAGGGCGCGGTCGATCCCGTCGCGCAGCCGCTCGGGCTCGATGGGCAGCGAAAGCCCGGCCTCCCGCGCGCGCAGCAGGCCGAGGAGGACGATCAGCGTGTAGCGCACGGACTCCCCGCGCGGAGCGGCCTCTCCCTCCACCAGCTCCCAGCAGAAGAGGTCCGAGGGCAACAGCATGTGCGTCAGGGCGTCGAGCGACGGCTCCACGAGCCTGTCCGCCTGGCCCGTTCTCGTGGCGTCGGTCATGGAGCGGCGCAATGGTACCTCGACTCGGGCTAGCCTTTTGTTCGGTTGACAGGCCTGGGCGCCCGCCCTAGCTTGAAACCGCAGGTGCTCTCAGAGTGATCCCGACTCGCGCAGTGATCCTGGATGGCGCCGACGGCGGCTACGCCGGCGCGCGCGCGCTGCGGCGGCGCGGGGTCCCGGTGACCATGATCAGCAAAGGCTGGGTTACCCGTGCCCGTGGCATCGACGGGCGCCGGGCGACGACCCGTGACCAATGGCTCGCCGAGCTCAGTGATGTCGGCTCCCGGGGCCCCGGAGTGCTCATCCCGGCCTCCGATCCGGCCATTGAGTTCGTCGCGAAGGAGCGCGACCGCATCCCGGCCTCCTGCGGTCCTTCGAGGGGCCGGACAGTGCCCACGCCAAGCTCATGGACAAGGGCTCGCTGTACACGCTCGCCGCCGAGGCGGGCCTGCGGGTGCCGGTGGTGAAGCTCCTCACAAGCCGTGACCAGCTCGACGAGGTGGCCGCCGGCGCCGCCTACCCGTCGCTGCTCAAGCCGACGCTCTCGCATCGCTACCGCGAGCTGTTCGGCCATCACCGCAACATCCTCGTCCACAGCCCGGAGGAGCTGCGGTCGGCCGCCACCCCCGCCCTCGACGCGGGAATCGAATGGCTCGTGACCGAGCTCATCCCCGGACCTGAGACCAACCTCTTCGGTGCGGTGACCATCCGCCTGGAGGACGGCTCGTACCCACTCGCCTACACACGCCGGAAGCTGCGCCAGCATCCGCCCTACTTCGGAGCCGGGTCGGTACTGGAGACGGTGCCCGCGCCGGGCGCGATGGAGATGTCCAAGCGCCTTCTCGAGTCCACTGGCTTCGTCGGCTTCTCGAGCCTGGAGGCCAAGCGCCACGAGGTGACCGGCGAGCACGTTCTCATGGAGATCAACGTGCGCATTCCGCAGAACCTCGGCCTGGGCGAGGCCGCCGGCGTTGAGCCGTCGTGGCGCCTCTACGCCGCGCTTGCGGGCATCGCCGTCCCGCCGCAGCCGCCTCAGCGCGACGGGGTGAAGGTGATCGTCCCGAGTCTGGAGCTCATGGCGGCGCCGGCGTACGTGCGAGCGGGCGATATGACGATCCGCGACGTGCTGGGCTCCTACCGCGGGGTACGAAGCGTCAGCGGCCTCGGCCCGACCGACCCCGTTCCCCTCTTGGCCTTCTTCGGTGGCCGCGCCTATCACGGCGCGCGTGGCGCGACGGGCAAGCTGAAGGCGAAGGGCGGGGCCTCGGCCCCCAGGCCTCACCGGCCGGGCGCCGCTCTGAAGAAGTTGCTGCCGGCCTCGGCGCGGCCCACGGCCAAGCGCCTGTACTACCGGGCGGCGGGCAGCCGGGGACGGCGCGCCATGCTGGCCGAGGAGCTGCGCCGGGAGGCCGCCGGCAGCCGCCGGCTGGGATCACCCCTGTACGGCGCGCTGCTCGAACGGGCAGCGGACGACGTGAAGGAGCAGGGCCCGGCCTGGCAACTCCTCAGCGAGCGGTGGCCCGCCTGCCGGCCCGTGTCCGTGCGGCTCATGGGCTCGGTCCACCGGCTCGTTCTCGAAGGCGCGGCACCGGACCTGGCTCGCTACTACCCGTCGGCCGGCGGGACCGACCAGGGCGACCCGTGGCCGGCGTTCGCGGAGACACTCACCACCCAGCGCGAGCGGCTGCTGGATCTGCTCGAGGCGCCCGTGCAGACGAACGAGATCTCGCGCTGCACCGCGCTGCTGAGCGGCTTCCTGCTTGTGGCGCGCGACACCGGACTGCCTCTGCGCCTGCTCGAGGTCGGCGCGAGCGCCGGCCTGCTGCTGCGCGCGCCCGAGTACCGCTACGTCGAGCGCGACCAGACCTGGGGTGACCCTCGCTCACCGGCTCTGCTCGAAGGCGCATACGCCGAGGGCCGCCCGCCCTTTGAGATCGCCGCCGCCGTTGCCGAGCGGCGCGGATGCGACGCCGCTCCGCTCGATCCGAACTCGGAGGCAGACCGACTGACGCTCATGTCGTACGTGTGGGCCGACGAGACCTGGCGGTTCGAGCTGCTGAAGAACGCGCTGGAGGTCGCCCGGCAGGTCCCGGTCGCCGTTGAGGCCGCCGACGCCTGCGACTGGATCGAGGCGGCGCTCTCAGAGCCGGCACCCGGAGTGGCCACGGTCGTCTTCCACTCGCTGTTCATTCACTTCCTCGACGAGAGGCAGCGCGCGCGATTCGAGTCCGCGCTCAAGGCCGCCGGCCGGCGGGCCACCGAGCGCGCGCCGCTCGCGCGGCTGAGCCTGGAATGGCCCCGAGGCGGCGGAGAGCCCGAACTGCTCCTCACCAGCTGGCCGGGCACCACCCGCAGGCTGGCGACCACCGATGACCGTGGTCGCGAGATCCACTGGGCCAGCTCGAACGGCGCCGGCTGAGGCGTAGCCCTCCGCTCGGGCGCCGCCCCTGAGCGGCGCGCCCCGTGCGCGCGTCGCCCTAATCGGCGCTTAGCGCCGGTTCGCGCAGCCGCGTCGCCGGAGCCGGAGCCGGAGACCACAGGATCAGCGCCACCAGCGCCGCTCGCGAGGTAACTCCGAAGACGGCGGCCACCGCTGCGATCCCGATCACCCCCCACTCGGTCCCGGCGAACACCTGAGCACCCACCAGCGCGACCAGGAAGAGCGAGTAGATGACCCCCAGCAGCCGAAAGCGGCGCTGGGTCATCAGGAGGTTGGGCGCAGGCATGGTGAGGTAGACGAAGAACGCGTCGATCATCAAGAGCTGGAAGATCGTGATCGACTCCGGATAGCGTCCGCCGTCGATCACGGGAATGACCAGCGGCGCCAGGGCGGCCATGGTGCCCACCACGGCCGCCGTCGCCAGGCTCGACCGCTTCATCCACTGGACCAGCATCCTGATCTGAGCGGCGTGGGAGTCCACCAGGTCGCTCTGCGAGGTGCGTACGCGGAGCACCGTCATGAGCGCAGCCACCGGCCCGAGCACGATCGACACGTAGCGCTCGGCGGCTCCGTAGCTCGCCACGGCGGAGTCGTCGAGGAGGCTGGCGACCAGGAACATGCTGCCGTAGGCAAACCCGGCTGACGCGATGAAGTAGAGCGTCAGCCAGTTCGACTCTGCGCCGAAGGCGAATCCAGCCGCGTCGCCGCGGAAGACTCGGCGCGTGGCCCACGCCTGCGGGAGGCAGACGGCCACTCCGACCGCCATGGTGCCCAGCGCGATCCAAAGCATCACGACCGGTCCGGAGCTGATCAGACCCACGCTGGCCACCACGGCAGCGAGGCAGGTGGCCGCGCCGCGCAGCAGCCCGTAGACACCGGCTTTCACGAAAGCGAGGTGGGCCTGGTGGTGATACATGCCGAGCTCGGTGGAGGCGTGCCCGAGCGTGTAGAGCGCCGCCAGGCCGACGAAGGTCATGCGTTCGGCGCCAGACCCGACGCCCAGGAGCGTCGCGCCGAGCAGCCCCAGCGCGGCGGCTGCGGCGATCTGCGCCGCGCTCCCCGCGAGCGCTACGAGGAACGGGGTCTGGTCGTCGAGGCCGCGCGAGACCCGTTCCGCTTCCTCACGCACGTAGCGCATGCGGATTCCACCGGCGGCGAAGCTGCCGGCGAACGAGCCGACGGTCAGCAGCAGGACGACGTAGGCGAAGTCCCCGACCGCGAGGCTGCGGATCAACAGGACGATCGCGACCGCGCTGAGGCCTCGCGACGTGATGTTGAGAGCGAACGTCGACACGAAGCCCCGTTTGAAGGTCGAGGGGCCACGGAACACGCGTGACCGCACGCTGTCGAGTAGTCGTCTCATACGCAAGAGCTCCGAGAAGAACGGCTGCGCGCCCAGGCTACTTGCGGAATTGCCGCCCGCGCCGGGGCGCCAATGCCAGAAGCCTGGCCGCATCGCGGGCGTTGCTCTAACGTGGCGACTCCGCGTTTCACCCCGCCTCCCGGGGCCCGGTCTTGAGGGTGCTGGTAACCGCGCTCGTTGCCCTGCTCGTGGTCGCCGCGGCGGATGTGTCGTTGTTCGGCCCGGAGTCGACGGTTCATCGCAGCGGCTTCGAGACCGGGGACGTTTCGCAATGGCGTGAGCGCCAGTGCCTTGACCAGCGCCTCTCGGTCGGGTCGAAGCGCCCGGCCGCGTTCGAGGGCCGCTACCGCGCCAGGCTCGAGGTTCGCCCGGGCGACGAGGAGCCGGCCACCGGAAGCGAACGCTGCGAGCTGGTTGGCCCCTCGCTCCCCGGACAAGGCGAGCGCTGGTACCGGCAGGCGATCTACATCCCGTCGAGCGCGGATCCGCCGAACAGCTGGCAGATCATGTCGCAGTGGTACTCAAACTACGGAGGGTCCCCTCCCCTGGCCCTGTTCCTCGACGAGGGCCTGCCGATGCAGTGGTCGCTCCGTCACGGCGACTCCTCTAAGACCTACTGGCGCAGCACGAAGCTCAGGCGCGACGAGTGGCATGAGATCGTGGTAGGCGTCTTCCTGTCCCAGACGCCGTCGCGGGGCTGGGTAGAGGTCTGGCTGGACGGCAAACAGCAGAAGCTGAAGAACGGCAAGACTCGGATGTACGGCGCCACCCGCGGTGCGAGCCGAGGGTCCTTCAAGACCGGCATCTACCGCTCCCCGGACTCGACCGGCAGGAGCGTCGAGTACGTCGACGGCTACTCCGTGGGGCGAAGCCGCGAGTCCGTGACGCAGGACTGACCGCGCTGCGCCAAAAACGAAGAACGGCGCAAAAGGGGGAGCGGGCTTCCACCGTTGGTGGCGTGATGAAGCACGCATTCGCCGCCTTCGTGGTGGCCTCCAGTTTGATCTTCGCGGCCGCCGCGCAGGCGGCCGGCCCCTCCGCGACGTCGCTGAAGAAGGCGCTTCGCAGCGACGTCAAGCGCGGTCTGTCCGGGGCGGCGAAGCTCGACCTCGCAACCGTTCAGGCCAAGGGCTTCACGCTCAAGCGCGTGCGGGGCCTCACCGCCGGAAAGATTTCAGTCAGCGCGCGCGCGAACCGCATCACCGTCGTCAAGGGCTCACGGACGTTTGCCGGGCGTGGTAAGTCCAGCGTGCGGCTGAAGCCCTCCGGATCGGGCCGCAGGCTGATGGGGCGCGCCCGCCGCCTCACGCTCACCGTCAAGGCGACCTTCGTTCCCAGCAGCGGCAGCCGAGTCGCGACCAGCGCCACCGTGGCGCTCACGCGCCGGCCCCTGCCCGCACCGACCGCTCCCATCGCGCCGAACGCCCGGCTGGTCTACTTCGAGACCTTCGACACCGGCACACCATGGTCGGGCCTGAGCACTCAGTGCGCCCACCCGGTCGAGTGGGGCAACGACAACGGCGACGGATTTGCCCACTTCGAGGTGCGCCCGGGCGAGCCCACCGTGGCCGGCCACGAGCGCTGCGAGGTGAGTCGCGGAGGCTTCGGCAACTCCACGCCGCCCGGCGAGTACTGGTACCGGACGCGCCAGCGTACGGGCGCCGGCTTCCCCACATCACGAGCTCGGACAACTGGGCCAACATCCAACAGTGGCATGAGGACGAGCCCCCGCCCGGCGGCGACACCGGTCCCGTCGACGGCGCGATCTTCGTCAACTCGGGGCCGGCCGAGCGGATGCTGATCGAGGGCGACCACCTCGATTTCCTGCAGGCCGGCGTGTTCGACATCCACACCTGGCACGAGTTCGTCGTGCACGGGGTCTGGAGCGATCAGCCCAACGGCTACCTGGAGTGGTGGATCGACGGGAACTACGTCGGCCGCACGGATGGCGTGACCTCGGAAACCGGAGGTCGTCACTTCTGGAAGGCCGGTATCGAGCGCGCAGACAGCATCAACACCCTGCAGGCCTCCGATATCAGCAGCGTCGAGATGTACAAGGTCCCTTAGGGCTTCGGAGCTTCTTGTGACCGTCAAACAAAGTCGTGGGTCGAGGACCCAAGGGAATACCCGGGAGGAGTTCTCCGTAATGAAAAAGCTGATCGCCGCCGTGGTTGTGGCAGCCGTTCTTGTTGTGCCGGCCGGCGCCTCAGCGGCCACGGCCGCGCAGGTTCCTGCGCTGCAGACGCTCAAGTCGACGCTGCGCAAGGACGTCAAGGCGGCCCTCAAGAACGTGCGCAAGCTCGACCTCGCGAGGGTCCAGAGCAAGGGCTTCACGCTCAAGCGCATCCGCGCCCTCGCGGCTGGAAGGACCGTGGCCGTCGCCAAGCTGCGCTCCGCGACCCTTGCGGGGGGTGCGTCCACGCGCAAGAGGAAGGGCATGACCGTGGCCAAGGGGTCGCGCTCCTTCGCCGGCCGGGGGAGGTCCGGTGTCCGGCTCAAGCCATCCAAGGCGGGCAGCAGCCTGCTGCGGCGAGCCAGCCGCATAACTCTTGACGTGAAGGCGGTCTTCAGGTCTCAGACGGGCGGTCGAGTGACAGTCCTGTACAAGGTGACGCTCAAGCGTAAGGGCACGGGCGGGCCGCCGAACGGCACGCCGACGCCCGGCAATCCGGTGCCTCCGGTCCCAAGCGGCCCCATCCCGGCCAACGCCCAGCTGCAGTACTTCCAGACGTTCGACACGCCTGCCCCCTGGTCCGGCCTCAGCACTGCAGTGCGCCGCACGACGCGGAGCATGGAGCCGAGGCGGGCGATGGCTACGCCCATCTCGAGGTGCGTCCCGGCGAGCCGCTGGTGGCAGGCCTTCACCGCTGCGAGCTCAGCCTCGGCGGCTATGACCAGGCCCGGCCCGCCGGCGAGTATTGGTATCGCACGCGCATCCGGACGGGTCTCGGCTTCCCCTTCAACTGGGGCGCAGCCAACTTCGTGACCCTTCAGCAGTGGCAGGAGGACAGGCCGCCCGCGGGCAGCGGCGACACCGTCGACGGCGCGCTGTTCGTCAACTCGGGTCCCAGCGAGCGGATGTACGTCCGCGGGGAAGCGCTCCCGATCTCGCAGTCCGGGGTGTTCGACATCAACGCCTGGCACGACTTCATCGTGCACGGTGTCTGGACCGACCAGCCCACCGGCTACCTCGAGTGGTGGGTCGACGGGACCTACGCCGGGCGTACGAACGGCGTGACCTCGGAGATCGGCGGGCGCCACTTCTGGAAGGGCGGCATCACCCGCTCCGACGGGATCACCCACCTCCAGACCGCCGACATCTCGAACGTCGAGGTCTGGCGCATGCCGTAGGGCGGTTCACGCTCTCAATATCACTCGCGTCGAGGGGCCGGCCAACGAGCCGGCCCCTCTGCGTTCTGGGGCGCGTCACGCGCCAAGCACCGGCTCAGCCCTATTTGGTACGCCCGGACCGGGAGCGGACGCCCTCCCCGGGCGTTGATCACACGAGACCATGTTCAACAGGGCAAGTTCCGACCCGGCGGTCGCGCTGGAAGCCGAAGCCGCCGGCACGGCGGCCGCGGTCAGGCGGTTTCCGCGTCGGGCCGGCGAGGACGAGCAGGCTCTCCCGGTCGGGCGACCCGGCGAGGTCCGGGCGCGCATGCTTCGGCGCCTGTTGTTCGCGGGGGACATCGTCGCCCTCTGTTGCGCTTTCTTCGTGGTCCAGGGTCTGTCGGGCGACCTCCAGCTCCCGGACCTGGCGCTGCTGGTCCTGAGCATCCCGGTCTGGGTGCTGTTGGCCTACGGTCATCGTCTCTACCACCTCGACAGCTACCGAGCCGATCACTCGGCAGCGGATGAGCTCGGCCCCGTCCTCCAGATGACCACTCTCTGGAGCTGGTGCGTCCTGCTCGCTCTCTCGGCGCTCCGGCCCGACTACACGACCGTGGCGAAGGTTGGGCTCTTCTGGCTACTGGCGCTGATCTTCACCATGGCGTTGCGCTCAGCGGCCCGCGCGTATGCGCGGCGACAGGTCTGGTATCTGCAGAACGCGCTCATCATCGGGCCCGAGCGACAGGCGAGCGAGATCCTGGAGAAGGTCGTCCGCCACCCGGAATGGGGCATCAACGTCGTGGCCTGCATGGAAGCGCCGGGATCGGGATTCCTCTCCTCCGAGCGTTCCACTCATCTCCTCGATTTCGTGCCGATCATGCGGGGCGAGCTGGACGTCGCCGACCTCGTGGAGCGGCTCGATATCGACCGGGTGATGCTCACGCCCGCTCTGAGTGCGTCACGCCGTCGGGTCGAGATCGTGTGGGAGCTCTCCGAGCTTGGACTCCACGTGGACCTCGTGCCGAGCTGGTCGGACGTGGTGGGCACTCGGTTCGAGGTCAATGAGATGGAGGGCATGCCGCTCTTGACCATGCCCCGCCCCCGCCTTCCGCGCACCTCGCTGTGGCTCAAGCGAGCCCTCGACCTCGCCCTCGGCGGCCTGATGGTTGTGGCCCTCGCGCCGCTGCTCCTGGTGTGCGCCATCGCGATCAAGCTCGACTCGCCGGGACCGGTGTTCTTCCGCCAGCGCCGTGTCGGCCGCGACGATCGTCCCTTCGAGGTCTTCAAGTTCCGCTCCATGCACGCCGACGCCGACAGCCGCAAGGACGACGTCGCGATCCTGAATTTCCACGGCGGCGGCAACGACAACGGAATGTTCAAGATCCGTGAGGACCCGCGCGTCACGCGCGTGGGGCGGTTCCTGCGGCGCTATTCGCTGGACGAGCTTCCTCAGCTCTTCAACATCCTGCTTGGCCAGATGAGCTTCGTCGGCCCGCGGCCCCTGATCGAGACCGAGGACTGTCAGATCGAGGGCCGCTTCCGCCGCCGGCTCTCGCTCACCCCGGGCCTGACCGGCCTATGGCAGGTGCACGGTCGCTCGGACATTCCGTTCGAGCAGATGGTCAACCTCGACTATCTGTACGTGACCAACTGGTCGCTCTGGCTCGACGTGAAGCTGCTCATGCGAACCGCTTCAGCGGTCTCGCGCGGCAACGGCGCCTACTGAGCGCCTCGCTCTCCTCATTCTTTTTTCGCCTCCTACGAAAGCCGGCGCCCCCTGGCGCGTTGTGTGTGACAGATGGGCCTTCTCGGACAGCGCAAGCCCAACGTCCGTTCGCTCGCCCAGGCCGAAGACGTCGAGGGCCTGGTCGAGGCCACGCGCTACACCGAACCTGTCCAAACGGCCGAGGGCGCCCCGCAGGACGCCGGTGTGGCTACGCGCGCCGAGGCGGTCCTCGCTCTCGCACCGCTGAGTTCGTCTGAGACCCGCGACGCCGTGAAGGCGGCGCTCGGCGACCCTGCCGATCCCGTCCGCTGCGCCGCCGTACGAGTGCTGCACGGCGGCAGGGAGGCCGAGGTCCTGATGGAGGCGCTGCCACGGCTCACCGTCACGCAGGGCAAGTCACTCGAGTTGGCCCGGCGAGCCCTCGCGAGCCTTCGTGACCTGATCGATCCGCGCGAAGCGGCCACCGCGCTGATCCACGCCGAGGACGAGAGGGAGCTTGACGGCGATGACGTCGCGATGCTGGGCATGCTGCTCGGCGACGACGACCGCCCGTCCAAGGCCGAGACCATCGGCGCGCTGATCGATGCGCTGTCCGATGACCGCGACGCCGTGGTCGATCGCGCCGCGGACCTCCTCGTCTGGCTCGCCCCGTCGAGCACGCCCGCGGTGGTGGAGCGGCTGAGCACGGACTCGGCGCCTCCTGGAGTGCCTTGGGTGCTGGGCAGGATCGCGGATCCGCGCACGGTCGAGGTCTTGGTGGCCGGCCTGGAGCACGAGAACGAGCGCGTGCGAGCCGAATGTGCCGCCGGTCTCGCCGAGATCGGCGATCCGATCGCGGTTGGGCCGCTCGTGCGAGCCACTCGCGACCCTGACCCCGCCGTGAGAACCCAGGCCGCCTCGGCCCTCGACCAGTTCGGCACAGCTGCCGTGATCGTGGGCGTCGCGGAGCTGCTGCGGCCATTGGTGCTGGAGGCGGCCCGGACACAACCGGCAAAGCCCAAGCGGAGGGCGAAGCCGAAGCCGAAGCCAAAGCCGCGAGCGGATACGAACGGCCGCAGCGGCGCCGGTCGGCCCCGGCGACCGGCCGAGAGTGCAGCGGGAAGCCTGACCTAACCCGCCGGGTGTACGGCGGCACGCTTGGAGCCGGCCCGGAGCCCGTTTCTCAGCAGGGTGAGCGCCGCGCCGACGCCCAAGCCCACGAAACCTCCCAGGACCGCCCAGCCCAGCGGGCCCAGCTCCCGCTCAGGCGCTCCGGCGCGTACCCCGCGCACCGGAAGGCCCCGGTCATCCGGGATCGCCTCGCGAAAGGCCCGGGCATACGCCGCGGACAGTGCCGTGGCGTCCGCCGCGCGCTCGGCCTCCACAGTGAACGCCAGGTCGAGCCGTGAGGTGATCTCCGCCTTGGAGGCGCTCCGCAAGGCGGGCACGCCCAAGCCGGCCACCCCCGAGAGCTCGATCGCGCGGCCCAGCACCCGGTCGCTGCGGGCCAGCTCGACACCGCGTTGGCTGCCGAGATCGGACGGCACTTGGATCACGAAAGCGCGGGCCCGGTAGTCCTGGTCCTGGCCGCCGGCGATGATCCCCGCCGCGACCGCGAACAGGAGCGTGCAGGCGAGCATCACCGCCATGGCCGGGACTGTAGCCGCGGGTCGCGGCTCTAGCGCTTGGCCACGCGAACGATCTTGGCCGAGCAGCGACGAGGCTCGCCGCGCGGGGTGACCCTCACGCGCCCGCCGCGACTGGGCCGCACGGACAGCCGCACCTTGCCGCGCCGGCCGGTGCGTGCGCGACGGGCCAGACCGCTTCCCCGGACCGTGACCTTGAGGCCTGACGCGGGACGACCCGACTTGCGCACCGAGACGAGCAGCGACGTTCGCCGGCGTGCCACGAGCCGCTTGGGATACACGCCGACTCGCGCGCAGCCCCGGGCCGGATCGCCGACCGCCTGCGCCGGCGGGCCGGTAACCGCGGCAGGCTGGGGCGGCGGAGGCTGTTGGGTCGCCTGGCCGGACTTCTTGTCCACCTGACCAGGAGTGAGCACATGACTGTGGACGTTGACCTCGTCGATGTCACCGGTGAACGGCAGGTCGCAGGAGCCCCGGTAGGTCCCGATGAAGACGCCCTTCGCGGCTCCGCCGTAGTCGATGCCGAGAGCCCCGATGGTCCCGGCGCCTACCTGGACTCCATCCAGGTACAGCCGCACTCGCTGGCCGTCGAAGGTCCCTACGGCGTAGTGCCACCCGCCATCCCAGACGGCGCTGGGCGAAGCCTGGGGTGAGACCACATAGCCCTGCTGGTCTGAGACGTAGAAGGCCAGGCCGCCGCTGGGGCCGGAATAGAGGCCGTAGGGAGCGGAATCGCAGGCGCTTGCACCACTCGAGACGATGTAGCGCCAGCTACCCGGACTGCCGAGACGGCGGACCCAGGCCTCGACGCTGATCCTTCGCCGGCTGCAAGCCGGCCTGATGCTCGACGGTGACGAACTCGTTGCTCTCCCCGTCGAAGCGCAGCGCGTTTGCGAAGCGGCCCGTCACCCAGTCCGGATCGTGGCTGTCGATTCCCGCCAGCACTCCCAGCCGGCCCTCATGGCCGTTGCCGGACGCGTCGGCGGTCACCTGGCCCGAGCCCTCGTCGAGCGGCCATCGGGCCAGTGTCTCGGCCGCGGCCGAGGATGGGAAGACCGCCGCGATGACCGCGAGCGCCGCCGCACTCCGTGTGCCCTTCACACCTCATCAACCTGTGCCGCCCCGGAGTACTTCCGATCCGCCGTTAGGGTGCCCGCAATGAGCGAGGATTCGTTCGCGGCGGCGGCAGCCGAGGGCATCCACCGCCTCGCCATACCCACTCCCTTCGCGGTCGGGCGGGTGAACGTCTACCTGATCGAGGACCAGCCGCTGACGCTGGTGGACGCCGGCCCCAACTCCGGCACCTCCTTCGACGAGCTTCAGCGCGGCGTCGCCGGGCTGGGTCATTCGCTGGAGGAGATAGAGCTGGTGATCCTCACGCACCAGCACATCGATCACCTCGGTCTGGTCTCGCTCGTGGCCGGTCACTCGGACGCGGAGGTGGCGGCGATCGACGCGGCCGTGCCCTACGTGGAGAACTATTCAGCCGAGGCCCAGGCCGACGACGACTTCGCCTACGACATGATGCTGCGCCACGGCATCCCCGAGGATGTGGCGACCGCCCTGCGCTCGGTTTCGCGCGCGTTTCAGGCCTGGGGGTCGCGCGCCGACGTCACCCGCGTGCTCCACGACGGGGAGGAGATGCGCTTTCGGGATCGCACGCTGCGGGTGCATCACCGGCCCGGCCACAGTCCCACCGACACGGTCTTCCACGACGCCGAGCGAGGCACCCTGGTGGCCGCCGACCACCTGCTCAAGCACATCTCCTCCAACCCGCTGATCACGCGCCCGCGCGACGGGTCCGGGGAGCGCCCGCAGGCGCTGGTGACCTACCTCGAGTCGCTGCGCGCCACGCGGGCGATGGACGTGCAGCTGGTGCTGCCCGGACACGGCGATCCGATCACCGACCACCGGACGCTGATCGACGAGCGCTTCGCGCTGCACGAGCGGCGCGCGACCAAGATCCAGCGCCTGATCGCAGAGCGGCCCCGTACCGCGCACGAGATCGCCCAGGCGCTTTGGGGGAACATCGCGGTCACCCAGGCGTACCTCACGCTGTCCGAGGTGCTGGGCCACGTGGACGTGCTGCTCAACGCGGGCAGCGTCCGCGAGCGCGAACGCGACGGCGTGAGCGTGTTCGAGGCGGCTTAGGAAGCGGCGGCGAGGTACGGGTCGTTGCCGCGGGGATCGAAGCTCGGCCGGTACTCCTCGCGCAGCGCTTCCTTCAAGCGGGCGCCGCAGCGTTCACAGGTCCAGTGATAGACGAGCACGCCGCGGTCGCGGTCGTAGTGCGAGCAGAACGTCCGGTAGCCCTTGTGGGAACACTTCATGGCAACGGGGAAACGGTGCTGCCCGGGTCGGTCTTACGCGGCTCCTCCGAACTTCAGCCCCCGGCCCAGTGACGCCCAAGCCACCAAACAGGCCACCACGAGTGCGGCGCAGAAGACGGCCGCGGCCGTTTCAAGCCCGAACGCGGTCCACAGGCCCCCGAAGAGGACCGCCGCGGCGAGCTTGGCGAGGGTCGTTGCCGTCACGAGCAGAGCCAGGCCGCTCGCCTGCTGGCGCTCGGGGAGCACCGCGCTCGCGATCGCCATCAGGACTCCGTCGGTTGCCGCGTAGTACGCCCCGAGAGCGATCAGATAGGCGATCACGACGGGTCCCGACGGGTCGGGCAGCAGCAGCGAGGTGTAGACGAGCAGCAGGAGCGCATACCCGCCCATGAACACGCGCACGCGGCCGACGCGGTCGGCAAGGGCACCGGCCGGGATGGCCAGGACCATGAAGGCCACGGCCGAACCGACGAACAGCAGCGGGAAGAAGGTCGGCTCGAAGTCGAGCCGGTCCTGGAGGGCGAGGTAGAGGAAGCCGTCGCTGATAGTGACCAGCCCGAGCGCCGAGCCGGCGATCACGAGCGTCCGGAAGCGGCTCTCGGTGAGCAGACGGGCCGCGCTGCGCAACGACGGCCTGGGAGTCTTCGGGCCCGCCGGGGCGCCGGTCCGGTTCTGGACGAACAACACCAGAACGGCGAGTCCGACAATGGCGAAGCAGAGGCTGACCGCGAACACTGCGTCGAACTGCCGGGGCGCGGCCAGGAGCAGCCCGAAGGCCACGAGCGGCCCGAGCATCGCGCCGGCCGTGTCCATGGCGCGGTGAACGCCGAACGAGGTGGCCAGGCGGTCGCGCGTGCTCGAGAGGGAGATGAGGGCATCCCGCGGCGCGGTGCGGATGCCCTTGCCGAGTCGATCCGCCAGCACCACGAGCGAGAGCCCGCCGATCGTGCCACCGATCGCCAGCAGCGCGCCCTTGCACACCGCGGAGGTGCCGTACCCGAGAGCGGCCACGTCCTTGTAGCGCTGTGTGCGGTCGGCGACCACTCCGCTGCCGAGCCTGACCAGCGCCGAGGCGCCCTGATAGAGCCCATCGAGGAACCCGTATTGAAGGGGCGAGGCACCGAGCTGGAGCACGACGTAGATCGGCAGGACCGCCGCCACCATCTCGGCCGAGATGTCCGTGAGAAGGCTCGTAAGTCCTAGGAGGACGACGTTGCGCGACACGCGCACGCGACTGCGAGGCGCGGACCGTGTCCGTCCTCGAAGGAGAATGCGCGCGCTCTCGGCCTGGTACATGTGCCCACCCGGTCAACGTCGCCTTCACCGGTGGACTTCCGACGCGCACGGGAGCGCGAGAACCCGGGCGCCTCGTCCGTTTGTCATACCGATGCCCACCGGCAACCAGAGCAGGTCCGGCCGAGGCCGGGTCATCGCCTTCGCGGCAATCGTGGCCGCCTGCGTGCTCGGCGGCGGCACCTACGTGGCCGTCGCGGCACTTGGCGGCGATGGCTCCCCCACCAAGGCGCGTGTGACCGCCGCGGCCGCAGCCGAGGCTCCCTCGTCGCTCGACGGACAGCGTGTGCTCGTGCGCGCCGCGGACCCCGAGGACCCCGGCCTCGACGGCAGCGTGGCGATAGCCCGGTTGGGTACACGCGCGCGACCAAGGCCGACCGGCCTTGCCTGCTCTCGCGTCTATATGGCGGGAGGCCGCGGGATCTGCCTCAAGCTTGCCGGGACCGGTGTCGCCTACAGCGTGGTCGTGTTCGACCGGGCCTTCCGGGAGATCGCCACGCTCGGGCTCGACGGCCTGCCGAGCCGCACCAGGGTCTCCCCCGACGGGCGGCTCGGCACGGTCACGAGCTTCGTCACCGGCCACTCCTACGCCTCGTCGGGCGAGTTCTCCACGGCCACGCGCCTGCTGGACCTGCGCCGCGGTCGCTATATCGCCGACCTCGAGGACTTCACGGTCGTGATGGACGGCGAGCGGATCGACGCCCCGGACTTCAACTTCTGGGGGGTCACCTTCGAGCGTGGCGGCGACGGCTTCTACGCCACCCTCTCCACCGGCTCCCATCGATATCTGGTGCACGGAAGCGTGCGCGGGCGACGCGTGGAGGTACTGCGGGACCGCGTGGAGTGCCCGTCGCTGTCTCCGGACGGCAAGCGCATCGCGTACAAGCGGACGCTCGGCGGCGGGCGCTGGCGCCCGCATGTGCTCGAGCTCGAGACGGGCGCCGACCGGCCGCTGGCGGAGACGCGCTCGATCGACGATCAGCTCGAGTGGGCCGGCGACGACTTCGTTCTCTACGGCGACGGCGAGGACGTCTACCTGGTCGCGGCGGACGGCGGCGGACAGCCCCGGCGGATCCTCAGCAGCGCGGCTTCTCCAACGGCGCTTCCATAGCTCCGAAAGTCTCGGGCGGTCCCACACGTTCTGTGGATGTGCAACTGGCTAGCCCCGCTTTTCCCGCCGGCCGACCGCCGGCGACCGCTCAGAGCGTCGCCGTCGTTTCCGCCGACGAGCTCATTGGCCGTCGCATTCTCGACTGCCTCGCCGCGGACTCCTTCGAAGTCTCCGACCGCAGCCCCGACGTGCTGAGCCTGCCTGGCCAGGCCGGCACCGCGGGCGCGATCGTCCTGGCGGGGGGCAGCACGGTAAGCGCGCTCCGAACGCTGGTCCGAGCAGCGGCCACCCGCTTGCCGGGCGTGCCGAGCGTCGTTGTTGCCTCGCTCTCCACCAATGGAGTCCACAAGGCCCTCGAAGCCGGCGCCTCGGCTCTCGTGATCGAGTCGGAGATCGAGACGGCGCTGCCGGCGACCGTGCGCGCGGTCTGCGCGGGCCAGATCGTGGTGCCCGACCTGCTGCGCCGGCACGCGGTCCGCCCCGCGCTGTCTCACCGCGAGAAGCAGACACTCGCGCTCGTCGTGGAGGGCCTCACAAACCGTCAGATCGCCTCTCGCCTCTTCCTCGCCGAGAGCACGGTCAAGACCCATCTCACTTCGATATTCGGCAAGCTCGGCGTCAGCTCACGCAGCGAGGCCGCCGCCCTGGTGCTCGACCCGGACGAGAAGCTCGGACTCGGGGTCCTCGACCTCGCCGCTGTCTCGGCCACGGCCGGGCTCAACGGCGATCAGCCTCTGTGAGCCGAGTCGAGGTTCCACTCGCCCGGTTCGACAACTCCGATCCGGCGCTACTCCGCGAGCTGCTCGCGACCGTTGAGGGTGTGGCCGGCCGTGCCGCGTTCGTGCTCGGCAGCGAGGTCGAGAGCTTCGAGAACGACTTTGCCGCGTACTGCGAGACCGCCGAGGCCGTCGGAGTGGGGTCCGGCACGGATGCGCTTGCCCTGACGCTCAGGGCGCTCGGGATCGGCCCCGGAGACGAGGTCGTGCTTCCCACCAACAGCTTCATCGCGACCGCGGAGGCCGTGAGCATCGCCGGCGCAACCCCGCGGCTCGTGGACGTGGATCCCGAGACGGGCCTCCTCACCGCGGAGATCGCCGAGGCCGCGATCGGCCCGCGCACCGCGTGCGTGATTCCGGTGCACCTCTACGGGCGCACGGTCGACATGGACCCGCTCCTGGCGCTGGCGCGCCGCACCGGGATAGCCGTCGTCGAGGACGCGTGCCAGGCTCACGGCGCGAGGTATCGCGGCCGCCGCGTGGGCAGTCTGGGCGACGCCGGCTGCTTCAGCTTCTACCCGGCCAAGAACCTGGGCGCCTGGGGCGACGGCGGCGCCGTCGTGACCAGCGATACGGACTTGGCCGATCAGATTCGGCTGCTTCGCTCCCACGGGGAGCGCCCGCGCTACCGCCACCGCGTAGTGGGCACCACGGCGCGCCTCGATGCCCTGCAGGCCGCTGTGCTCGGCGTGAAGCTGCGCCGGCTCGATGGCTGGAACGACGAGCGCCGCCTGGCGGCCGCGCGGCTGCGTGGCGCGCTGGCCGGGGCGGACCTCGAGCTGCCCGCGGAGCCCGCGTCCGACAGCGACCACGTCTATCACCTCTTCGTCGTCCGCAGTGACGATCGCGACCGCCTGCGGGACCATCTCGCAGAACGCGGGATCGCCTCGGCGGTCCACTACCCGGTGCCGATTCACCGCACCGAGGCTTACGCCGAGCTCGGGTACGAGCCCGGCAGCCTCCCGGTGGCCGAGGCGATGGCCGAGCGCGTGTGCTCGCTGCCGCTCTTCCCGGGCATGACCCTCGCGGACACGAACGCCGTCGGCAGCGCGGTCAACGAGTTGCTGGCGCGGCGCGCCGCGGCTTAGAGGCGCCGACCGAAGGCGCCCAGAGCGCGGCTCCGGCCGATGCGGTCCGATCGACGCCTCGCCGAGCCACCTGCCGCAGGTGGGCTCGCTGGCAGATGTGCCCGTGCATTTCGGCCCGGCGTCACCGGGAACGGAGTGGGGCCGACCTTCCTGGCCGGACCGGACCATGGCGTAAGTCTGGCGGTCTCTGGTGAGGTCGGCTCGCCGCGGGTCGAAGCAGCGGCAGAGAGGGGTCCGCGCGCGGATCCAGTCTCACCGGCGGTGTGCGCGGGCCCGCGGCAGGCCCTGCGCGCCCCGGTCGGGCCGGCGCGGCGCTTGCTCGCGTGGCCCGGCCGGCGTGCAAGGGGCGGATTCGTCCCCGTCGTTTCCACAACGACACAAGTTGTGGGTCTATAACCCCGTCAAGTTGTGCCGCCGCGGATCGCCACCGGTCCCGCTCGGCCGAACGCGCCGCTCGCTAACCGGCTTAGGCGCTCTTGGCGCGGGCGTCGGCGTCGCCGTCGCCTGCCGGGCGCTGGCGTTCGGACTCCGACCAGTCCTCGAACTCGAACAGGCCGTCGATGGCCATCAGCTCGCTGCTGGGGTCGGTGACCGGCTCCTCCACGAACGAAGAGGCGCGCCATCCGCGCCGAAGCGCGGCGGCAAGGATGATCGCCGCGCACCCGAGTGCGAAAACGAGAAGGCCGGCCATGAGTGCCGTGAGGAAGCCCGGTCCGCGCACGGACTCAAAGGCCTGAGCGCCGCCCAGGCCGCTGACGTTCAGCCGATTGGCCGCGGCGATCTCCTCGCCGGCAGCCTTGGAGTCGAGGTACTGACGGAGCCCCTCGATTCCGGCGTCGGCGAGCTTGATCGCGCTCGCGGCGTCCCCGGCCTGGGCCTCGATCTCGATCAGAGGCAGGTCGCCGTCGCTGCTGGACACCACCCGAGTGGTGAGCACGTTGCCCTCCTGCGCCTGCGGCTGAGCCCCGGTGGCCACGTCGGCCGCGGACTCCGCAACCCCCTTCAACTCGCTCGGGCGCAGGCCCGCCTTCCTGGCGATCTCCGCCCTCACGTCGCCCTCCACCATCAGGCTGGCGATGAGATTGGCCCGCACCCCGAGGGTGTCAGAGCCCTTGGGGGCCACGTCCAGGATCTGCGACCTGGGAGTGTCGACCAGCACGCGGGCGGTGGCAACGCCGACCTGCTGGCGCCGGCTGTCGAGGCTCGGGAGCTTGAACGCCACAGCGAGCATCGCGAGCAGCGCGAGCAGCGCGGCAAGGATCACGAACACACGCTGTCGCCGCAGTTCGCCGAGGATCGTGACTAGGTTCACGGAGGGATTCGCCTGTTCTGGTGGGGATACAGCCAGCCGGGCCCGCCCCGGCGGCATCATTTCCCTATCAACGAAGGCTCGCGCGGGCTTCTTCCGGTGGCGAGCCGCGTAAGTGCGGCCCCGGCGCCGTCGTTGATCGGTCGGCGTGCACAACCAGTCGATCATCAATCTCACCTTCCACGGCGTGGGGCCGTGCGACCGCGCGCTCGTCCCCGGCGAGCGCGACGTGTGGGTCAGCCGCGAGCGCTTCTTGGGTGTGCTCGACGCGGTCGCGGAGCGGCGGGACGTGGTGATCACCTTCGACGACGGGAACGTCTCCGATGTCGAGATCGCGTTGCCGGCGCTGCGCGACCGTGGCCTGACCGCCACGTTCTTCGTGGTGGCCGGCCGGATCGGCATTCCCGGGTTCCTGGACGAGCGCGGCATCCGTGCGATCACCGAGGCCGGCATGACCATCGGCTGTCACGGGATGCTCCATCGGCGCTGGCGTTCCCTGGACGAGCGCCGGCTACGCGAGGAAGTGGTAGACGCGAAGCGCGTGCTGGAGGAGATCGTCGGGGCCCCGGTGACCGACGCCGCATGCCCCTTCGGCTCGTACGACCGCCGCGTGCTGAAACGCCTGCGCAAGTGCGGTTATCGCCACGTCTACACCAGCGATCGTGGGCTGACCGGCCCGGCGGACTGGCTGCAGGCCAGGAACACGGTCCGGCGCGTTGACGGCGCGGACCTGCTGGCCCGCATCTCCTCCCGCCAGCCGACTCGCCAGCGGCTCGTCGGCAGGATAAGACGCAGCGCCAAGAGGTGGCGCTGATGGCGGTGAGGGTGAGCCCCATCACCGATGCCGACAGCGCCCGCGTGGGCGATTTCCTGAACGAGAGCCTCAACAAGCGGGTGTCGGCGGACCACTGGGTGCGCGCGATCAACGTTCCCTGGACGGTCGAGCGCCCCAACTCCGGCTTCATGCTGCTCGATGACGACGTGATCGTCGGCGCGCATCTGGCCTTCTACTCCGACCGCGTCATCGAGGGCCGGCGCGAGCGCTTCTGCAACCTCGGCGCCTGGTGCGTCCTGCCCGAGTACCGCTTTCACAGCCTGCGGCTGCTAAAGGCCCTGCTCGCGCAGGACGGCTACACCTTCACCGACCTGTCGCCCACCGGGAACGTGGTCGGGGTCAACGAAAAGCTCGGCTTCCGCTCACTGGACACCTCCACTGTGTGCCTGCTCAACCTTCCCTGGCCGTCGCTCCCCGGCCGTGGCACGATCAGCTCCGATCCGGCGGTGATCGAGACCACCCTTGAGGGGCACGAGCTTCAGCTCTACCGCGATCACGCCGCCACGGGCGGCGCGAAGCACCTTGTGCTCAGGCAAGGCGACGAGTCCTGCTACGTCCTCTTCCGCAAGGAGAAGCGCAGAAAGCTGCGCCTGTTCGCCGCGATCCTCCACGTGAGCAACCCCGGCCTGTTCCGCAGACTGGCGCGGCCCCTCGGGCGTCACCTCCTGCTGCGCCACGGCGCGCCCGCCACGCTCGTGGAGGAGCGGATCGTGGAGCGGCCGCCCGGTCTGGCCATCCGTGTGCCCCTCGAGCGCCGCAGGATGTTTCGGAGCCCCGGGCTGGAGCCCGCCCAGATCGACTACCTGTACTCAGAGCTCACCTGCGTGGCGTGGTGACGGGGATGCGAACGCAGCTACATCAGCTCTTGGCCGACCAGGCCTCCGCTCGCGGTGACGCCCCGGCGCTCACGTACAAGAGCGACACCGTCACGTACGCGGGTCTCCGGGACGCGGCGGCCGCGTTCGCCCGCGGGCTCCAGCGCATCGGCCTCGAACGCGGGGAGCGCGTCGGCATATACCTCGACAAGCGGATCGAGACGGTCGCGTCGGTGTTCGGCACATCCGCCGCCGGCGGCGTGTTCGTGCCGGTCAACCCGCTCCTGCGGCCGCAGCAGGTGGCGTACATCCTCGACGACTGCAGCGTGCGCGTGCTCGTGACCTCGGCCGAGCGCTACGCCCGGCTGCGAGATCAGCTGCGGGAGTGCCGGTCGGTGGAGCACGTGATCGTCGTCGACGGCACGCCTGAGCCGGCTCCCGGCGTGGCCACCTGGGAGAGCATTGCCTCGGACGGCCCCCTCCCCGCCTCGACCGCAATCGATCTCGACATCGCCGCGATCTTCTACACGTCCGGCAGCACGGGCAAACCGAAGGGAGTGGTGCTATCGCACCGCAACCTGCTCGTCGGCGGCGCGAGCGTCAGCGAGTACCTGGAAAACCACGAGAACGACTGCATCCTCGCGGCGCTGCCGCTGAGCTTCGATGCGGGCTTCAGCCAGCTCACCACCGGGTTCACGGCGGGCGCGCACGTGGTCCTCGTGAACTACCTGCTGCCGGCGGATGTGGTCCGGCTCTGCGCGAAGCACCGGGTGACCGGCCTCACCTGCGTGCCACCCCTCTGGATACAGCTGATCGAGCAGGACTGGCCCGCCGAGGCGACGGAGAGCCTGCGCTACTTCGCCAACACCGGCGGGCGCATGCCCAAGGCGACCCTCGACCGCCTTCGCGCGATCTTCCCCGGCGCCAAGCCCTTCCTCATGTACGGGCTCACCGAGGCGTTTCGCTCCACCTACCTCGACCCTTCGGAGGTGGACCGCCGTCCGGACTCGATCGGCAAGGCCATCCCCAACGCCGAGATCCTCGTGGTCCGCGAGGACGGGTCGCCCTGCGACCCCGGCGAGGAGGGCGAGCTCGTGCACCGCGGAGCGCTCGTGGCGATGGGTTACTGGAACGATCGCCGAGCGGACAGCCGAGCGCTTCCGGCCTTCACCCGGCCGCGACGACGCCGTCTGCACCACCGAGACCGCCGTCTGGTCGGGCGACATCGTGGTCTTCGACGAGGAGGGCTTTCTGTACTTCGTCGGTCGCCGCGACGAGATGATCAAGACTTCCGGCTACCGGGTCAGCCCGGCCGAGATCGAGGAGGTGGCCTACGCCACCGGCCTGGTGGGCGACGCGGTCGCACTCGGGGTCGAGGACCCGCGCATCGGCCAGCACGTGCTGCTCGCGGTCAGCCCCGCCAACGGCAACGGCCTCGACCCGGACTCGCTGCTCGGCGAGCTGCGGCAACAGCTGCCTCTCTACATGGTCCCCAAGCAGGTGGTCGTCCGGCCCAGCCTCCCCCGCTCCCCGAACGGGAAGTTCGACCGCAACCTGCTCCGCCAGGAGCTGGCGGCCTGATGGCGCAACCGAGCGTGACAATCGAGCCCGGAACGGCCTGCCTCGAGATCGGCGGGGTGCCGCTCGACCGGCTGGCCGAGCGGGTCGGCACAACTCCGTTCTTCGCCTATGACCGTGCCGCGCTCACGGAACGCGTCGGGCTGCTTCGGGAGCACCCTTCCGCGAGAGATCGAGCTCTCGTACGCCGTCAAGGCCAATCCCATGCCCGCCGTGGTGCAGCACCTCAGCGGGCTGGTCGACGCCCTCGACGTGGCATCCGCGGCCGAGATGCACACGGCGCTCGACACACCGAAGCCGCCGGAACGGGTCAGCTTCGCCGGGCCCGGCAAGACCCCGGACGAGCTGACGCAGGCGATCGCCGCGGGTGTGACGATCGAGATGGAGTCCGAGACCGAGGCCGAACGGGTGGTCGCGATCGGCGAGCGCACTCGGAATCCGGCCGCGCGTGGCGGTCCGCGTCAACCCGGACTTCCAGGTGAAGGGCTCGGGCATGCGCCTCGGCGGCGGGCCCCAGCAGTTCGGCGTCGACGCCGAGCGAGTGCCCGCGCTGGTGGCGAAGCTCGCCGTCCAGGACCTCGACTTCCTCGGGTTCCACATCTTCGCCGGCTCCCAGAACCTCAACGCCGAGCATGCTCTGCGAGGCCCAGCGCAAGACCGTCGAGCTGGCCCTGCGGCTGGCCGACGAAGCGCCGATGCCGGTCCGCTACCTCAACCTCGGCGGCGGCTTTGGCATCCCCTACTTCGAAAAGGACCAGCCGCTCGACCTCCCCGCAATCGGGGACAACCTTCGAGGGGCTCATGACCGACGCGATCCGGCCGAGCCTGCCCGACACACGCGTCGTGGTCGAGCTGGGCCGCTACATCGTCGGCGAATGCGGCGTCTACGTGACCCGCGTCGTCGACCGCAAGGAGTCGCGCGGCAAGACGTTCCTCGTGGTCGACGGCGGTCTCCACCACCAGCTCGCGGCCTCGGGGAACTTCGGGCAGGTCATCCGCCGCAACTACCCGGTCACGATCGGCAACCGAGGCTCGGGAGAGCCGACCGAGACGGTGAGTGTCGTCGGCTGTCTGTGCACTCCGCTTGACCTGCTGGCGGACAACGTGTCGCTCCCCGTCGCCGACAGTCGGCGATCTCGTCGTCGTGTTCCAGGCCGGGGCCTACGGGCTCACCGCCAGCCCAACTGCCTTTCTGAGTCATCCCGAGCCAATGGAGGTGCTGGTGTGAGTGAGGTCAATACGAGACGTGAGGGTCGACGACGTGAAGGCGGTGCTCGTCGACACGCTCGGCATCTCAGACCAGGCTCACGCCATCGACGCGACGACGGCGCTGTTCGGTTCGCTGCCGGAGCTCGACTCCATGGCCGTGCTCGAACTGGTGCTCGCGCTGGAGGAGCGCTTCGGCATCGAGATCGAAGGCGAGGACGTGACGGCCGAAGTATTCGAGACGCTGGCCAGCCTGACGGCGTTCGTAGACGGCCGAGCTCGCTGACGCTGGCCGGGTGACCTGCTATCTTGCCGCGCGCCGGCCGTCGAAGCCGGCACGGTGCCGGTAACGCGGGCGCTGGTCGGGACGGCGATCCACCGGTTTCAGGGGGAAAGCGGGATCGCCGCAAAGCCTTGGCGGGCGCGGCCCACGGGTCGCGTGTGAATGCTGTGTGGCGGCGGACGCTCAGCATTCTTGCCGGCCATGGCCAAAGCCCAAGGAGGCGCGCAATGTCGAGGTTCATGCTGCTCGTCGTCACGCTGGCCGTGCTTGTCACCGCGCTCGTCGTGATCGGCGGCCCGGCCACCGACGAAACGCAGGCTCGCGACCGCGACGGTGACGGCCTGCCCGATCGCTGGGAGCGGCGCCATGGGCTGTCGCTCTCCAAGAAGTCGGGCCGGCGCGACCTCGACGGCGACCAGCTTCGCAACCGGCGCGAGTTCCGGTTGCACCTCAACCCGCGCCGCCTCGACAGCGACGGCGACCATCTGGGCGACCGTGCCGAGCTCATTCGCTGGAACACCAACCCGCGCAAGCGCAACACCGACGGCGACGGGCTGCGCGACCGGCGCGAGGTCAAGCGGCTCAAGACCAACCCGCGCAAGCGCGACACCGACGGCGACGGCCTGGGCGACGGCCGCGAGGTCAAGCGCCTCAAGACCAACCCGAAAAAGCGCGACACCGACGGCGACGGGTTCGGGGATGGCCGCGAGGTGCGGGCCGGCACGGATCCACGCAACCCCAGGAGCCATCCGCGGCGGCGCAGGGGCGGCTCCAGCCCCAGCCCGAGCCCCACCCCGGCTCCGGCACCGGCGGGCGGCTTCCCGAGGCCCTCGACCACCGGCGTCCCGGCGGGATGGGCGCCCCAGCAGGTGCGCACCAGCAACATGACCGTGACCACTCCGAACGCGGTGATTCAGAACATCCAGTTCGACAACGCGGACCTCATCCTGCACGCGCCCAACGTGACGGTCCGCAACGTGCGATTCCGCGGGGGCAGCGTGTACACCGATCACGGAGGGCAGAACGGGGGCTGCCGGAACGGCCATCTCATCGAGGCGACCGAGTTCCTGCCTCGCCCGGGTCAGACCAGGGCCACGATCGCGGACGACCAGCTCCCCGCCATCTACTGGGGCGGCTACACCGCCCGCAGGGTGAAGGTCTGGAATTGGGGAGAGGGGCTGACCGTGGGTGCCAAATCCAGCGGTTGCGGGCCCGTTCGCATCGAGAACTCGTTGGTGAAGCTCGCGGTCGACTGCTCCAGCGGCGTCGATTGGCACTCGGACGGTGTCCAGGGCTACGACGGTAACGCGGTAAGCGTCTCCAACTCCGTCTTCGATTCGCGCGAGGCGCAGTGCGGTACCGCCCCGTTCTTCTACCCACACAGTCAGGGCAACATCCGCGCGGACCTGGACCGAGTTCTGGTCAGAGGAGGCGGGTTTTCGTTCCGGCTCGGCATGCCGGCCACCGTTCGAGGGCTGATGATCGCCGATGGTGAGTGGGGCTACGGTCCGATCGACGTCAAGTGCTCCGTCGTGACCAGCTGGAACGCCAGCTTGGTCGACGTCACCTCCGACTATCAGGTGGCGCGCACCGTCCGCTCGCAGCCCTGCAACACCGAGTCCGGCAACTGACCCGGCCGGCCCGCCGCGCAAGCCCGGGGCTCCGCGGTCCGTTGGTTGTGCGTGCGGGAAAACGCAATATCAGGCAACGGCCGAGCCGACAGCGCGCCTGTGAAGGTCGCCGTCGTCGGCTACGGCTACTGGGGCCCCAACATCGTCCGAAACGTGATGGAGCGCCCCGAGCTCGACTTCTGGGGCCTCTGTGAGCTGAACGTCGAGCGCACGGTCAAGTTCTCTGCGCGCTATCCCGGCGCGCACACCTGCACGAGCTACGAAGAGGTGCTGGCGGATCCGGCCGTAGATGCGGTCTCGATCGCCACCCCGCCGTCCACCCACCATGACCTCGTCCGCCAGGCACTCGAGGCCGGCAAGCATGTGCTGGTCGAGAAGCCGCTGGCCACGAGCAGCGTGGAGGCGGAGTTCCTGGTCGAGTTGGCCGAGCGCAAGGGCCTCGTGCTGATGCCCGGACACACGTTCCTCTACAGCCCGCCCGTCAACAAGGTCCGGTCCCTGATCGAGTCGGGCGAGCTCGGCGAGATCTACTTCGTGACCTCCTCGCGGATGAATCTGGGCATCTACCAGCCCGGCGGCGTGATCAACGATCTCGCCCCGCACGATCTGTCGATTCTTCTCTACTGGCTCGACCGTCCGGTGTCGATGGTCGCCGCCTCGGGAGCGACGGTGTTCCAGGACGGCAATCCGGAGACCGCGTTTCTCACCCTCTGCTTCTCCGACGGCCCCACCGCCAACGTGCAGCTGTCCTGGCTCGCTCCCCACAAGGTGCGTCAGACCGTCGTCGTGGGCTCGAAGAAGATGGTCGTGTACGACGACGCGAGCTTCGATGGCGCCGTCAAGATCTACGACCGCGGCTTTGAGTTCACCGAGCCCGCCACATTCGGCGAGTACCAGCTGACCTACCGCTCCGGAGACCTCCTCGTGCCGCGCCTGGACGCGGCCGAGCCGCTCGGTCTCGAGCTTGCGGACTTCGCGCAGGCGATCCGTACCGGGTCCGCGCCACGCTCGCACGCCGGGCTCGGTGTGGAGATCGTCCGGATTCTCGAGGCCGCACACGCCTCGCTGATTGCGTCCGGCAAGCCGGTGTCACTCGGCGGCGGCCGCGACTTCACTCTGGCGCAGAGCGCCAACTGAGGCTTCGGGCTGCGCAGCTAGCCAACGCTGCGGATCCGGCGTGCGGGCACCCCTGCCCACACCTCGCCGGCAGGCACGTCGCGGGTGACCGCGGCCCCCATTCCCACCAGAGCCCCCGCTCCCACCGTCAGACCCTCGCGCACCAGGCACCCCGCGCCGAGGTAGGCGCCCTCCTCCACCTGGACCGCGCCGGCAAGCCGGACACCGGCGCCCACGGTGACGTAATCGCCGAGGCGGACGTCGTGGGTCAGCACAACCTTCGGCATCAGCCCCACGTGAGCGCCCACCTGGACGTCGGCGGTGAACACGACACCGGCCAGCACGACCGTTCCTTCGCCCAGCGGGCAGCAGGGTGGCACGACCGCGGTGGGATGGACCAGCGTCGCGTAGCGGGCGCTGTCGAGCGCCAGCCGCTGAACGATCCGGCCCTTGGCCGCGAAGTCACCGGGATTGCCGGTGCAGAGCACCACCGAGGCACTCGGGTGATCCCTGATCGTCTCGATCCCGCCCAGAACGGCCGTCCCGGAGACGGTCTGCCCCCAGCGTGCCTCGTCGTCGTCGAGGAAGCCGAGGAGGTCCCAGCGAGGCGTGCCTCGCTCGGCCGCGTGCGCGGCGTTGATCGCTCGGACCAGCTCGGCCGTCTCACGCCCGAAGCCGCCCGAGCCCGCAAGGACGAGCGGCTCAGGCACGTTGCGCACTCAAACTCCCTGACGCTCCCAGCGTCGCCACCAGAGCTCCTTGCGGACCCGGCGGTGGACGGCCGAAATCATCAGGGGCTGCAGGTACCGTGCCGCACGCGGACCGGCCTTGCGGCGCCACAACAGACCCCAGTACTCGGGCAGCCGCGTCGCGCCGGGATAGGTGGCGCGAGCGAAATCGACGAGGTCGGTCTCCGGCACACCGTTGTCGCGGCCACGCTCGTACGTCCGGCACGCGCCCCAGAGCGCCTCCTTGGCCATCTGCCGGCCGGCCCGGCGCCACAGGCTGTCGGCGTCGGCGATGCGGTCGCCGTGTGCTGTGAAGACGGCGTCGAAGGCGGCTCTGCGTTGCTGCAGGTCGATCAGGGTGAGGCGCTCGTTGGTCATCTGCGCGCTGTGTATCCGGTAGTAGGCCTGGTCGACGCCCCTGATGTACGCCACGTCGGCGTGCGCCGCGAAGCGCATCCACATCTCCAGGTCGCCCGTGTGGGGAAGCTCCGGACGGTAGCCGCCGATCTGCTGCTGCAGTGAGGTTCGCACCACCACCTCGGGCGACGAGACCACCGAATGACCGAGCCCACAGACGATACGCAGCCACTCCTGGCCGCTCCACACGGTGGTGCCGGTCGGCACCGTCCGCGCGGGAGGCCGCGGCCGGCCGTCGGTCCAGTTCACCGCGCGGCCGTACACGAAACCGATGTCCGGTCGCTCCTCGAGCACGGCGGTGGCCCGCGCCAGGGCCCCGGGGGCCAGCATGTCGTCGGCGGAGAGGAGCACCGAATAGTCCCCGTCCGCCCACTCGATCAGGCCCTCGTTGTAGGTCGCGATTTGACCCTTGTTCACGGCGTGGACGTGGACCTCGATGCGGTCGTCCTCCGCGGCCAGACGTCGGGCCGCGTCGGCACTGTCGTCCGGTGAGCCGTCGTCGATCACCAGCACACGGACGTCCACGCCCTCCTGGCCGAGCACACTTCCGACGCTGTCTGTGAGGTAATGCCCGTAGCGGTAGCACGGGATCACGACGCTGACGCTCGGCCGGCGGGAGCTCATGAGCTCACCAGCGCAGCCGCACCTGACTCGACGCGGGTGCGCACGATCCGCTCCACCGCTGCCCCGGCGTCGTCCCAGGAGTCGCCCGCCACGCTGGCGGCCGCCGCCTCGGCAGCCGCCGCGCGCTCGGCCGGGCCCCGCGTGACGAGCCGGCCGAGCGCGTCGGCCAGCTCGAAGGGCGTGCCGGGCGCGTACGCGACGGCGTGGTTGTCGAGCACCACCCGGTTGTGCTCGGCATCGTTGAGAAGCGGTATGCAGCCCGCCGCCAGCATCTCGTGGGGAACCAGCGAGACGTTGGTCGCCGACAGCACAAGCCCGGCAATGCAGCGGTTGTAGAGCTCGTTCAGCTGTTCGGGCGTGAGCAGGCCGTGACGGGTGGCCGGGAAGGGGAGGCGCTCTGACCTGGCGGCCGAACAGATGGATCTCCACCTCCGGGTGGCGGGCAGCGAAGAGGTCGAGCGCGAGCACGCCGAGCTCGAACGCTCGGCGCGGGGTCTCCGGCCGGCAGTAGAAGCAGACCCCGCTCCGCCGGCCGGCGGCCGCCGGCGAGCGGTCGAGCTCGTAGACCGGGTCGCGGCCGAAGTCGAAGTGGTCCGCGGACATCCCGTAGTCGCGACGGAGAAGCTCGGCCAGCCAGGGACCGGCGGTCACGCCGTGAAAGCCGAAGCGATAGGTGGACTCCGCGAGCATCGCCGCGCTGCCGGCGGGATAGAACGCCGGCTCGAAGTCCTGGACGAGGTAGAAGCGCCGACCGCGCGCGGGCGATGCGAGGACGGGGTAGGCGGTCTCCCATGAGGTGGCGAACAGGGCGTGAGCGTCGTCGATGCCGCCGGCGGCGTCGCGGACCTCGGCCTTCATCCAGGGCCACCAGGCCCGGATGGTCTCGCGGTGCTGTTCGATGTCCCAGCCGTGACGATCCTGGAGGTACACGATGCATCGATGACCAGCTGCCTCGAGCGCGGCGACCATCCGGTACATCGTGGTGTGGCCTCCCGACCCCGACCCGCCCGGTTCGCAGAGCCAGGCCACGGTCAGTGGCTCGCCGGCGCGTACCGGAAGGGGCTCGGGCAGAACCCAGCCCGAGGCTGCGATCTCACCCGCGCGCACCAGATCCGCGCGCGAGACCGGAAGCGGGCCCTGCCCGTCCGGCGACACGCGCCGGAGCGCACGAGACAGCAGGCGCGTAGCCACGCCCTGGGCGCCCTCGGCCCTCAGCAGCCGCCTTCCCTGGCGAACGCGGTCGATCGCCCCGGGGGTGCTCACGCCGCGACGGCCGCGAGCTGGCCGGCCAGCGCCTCGATGACGTGATCCTGCTGGTCGTCGCGTGAGCCCGGCGAAGAGCGGCAGCATCAGCGAGTCGGCCGATGCCGCGTCGGTGTGCGGAAGCTCGGCGTCGGACGTCGGCGTAGGAGCGCTCCTGGTGGATCGCCATCACGCCGCGGCGAGTCGGGACGCCGTCGAGCAGCAGACGCCGCATGAGCTCGTTGCGGCCCAGCGGCGCCTCGGGCGAGAGCGTCGACCGCGTAGGACTGCCACGTGCGCTCGGCGTAGTCGGGCTCGTACGGCGGCTCCAGGTAGGGGATCCCCTCGATCGCCTCCGTGTAGCGGTGCGGCGAGCCGGCGCTCGCTCGGCCAGGATCTCGTCGAGCAGCTCGAGCTGGCACAGGCCGAGAGCCGCCTGCATGTCGGTCATCCGGTAGTTCCAGCCGCGCTCCGGATAGGTCTCGATGACGACGTCGCGAGCCGCGTGGCGGGCCAGGTCGGAGACGTCCATGGCGTGCTGGCGCAGCTTGCGCAGCCGGGCTGGCGACCTCGGGGTCCTGGACGCGTGATCATGCCGCCCTCGCCGGTGGTGATCACCTTGCGCGGGTGCAGCGAGAAGCACGCGAGCGGGCCCAGCGAGCCGATCGGCCGCCCCCGGTAGCGTGCGCCGATCGCGCACGCGGCGTCCTCGACGAGCGCCACGCCGTGCCGCTCGGCGAGCTCGAGGAACGGGTCCATGTCGGCCGGCAGGCCGAGCTGGTGCACCGGCATGATCGCCTTGGTCGCGGCTGGTGATCGCGCGCTCGGCCGAATCGGGATCGAGGTTGAACGTGCGCGGGTCGACGTCCGCGAACACCGGCGTGGCGCCGCACTGCCACACCGCGTTGGCGGTCGCGATGAACGACATCGAGGGCACGATCACCTCGTCGCCCGGGCCGACGCCGCGAGACGTAGAGCGCGAGCTGGAGCGCCGTGGTGCAGTTCGTGGCCGCGACCGCCTCGGCGGCGCCGACGCGCTCGGCGAAGGCCTCCTCGAACTCGCGCACACGCGGGCCCTGCGAGACCCAGCCGGACGCGATCACCTCGGCGACGGCCGCGCCCTCGTCGCCGCGCAGGTACGGCCTGCTGAACGGGACCTCCATCAGGACGCCCTCGCCAGCGTGCGCGATCGGCTCGGCCGGCGTGCCGGCGCGCTCGCCGTCGCCACCACTCGACGAGGCGGGTCAGCCCCTCCTCGAGATCCACCTCGGCCTCGAAGCCGAGCTCGCTCGCGGGCGACGCTCGGTGTCGGCCAGGCGGCGGGTGACGCCGTTGACGGCGCGCGGCGGGCCGTGCTCGACGGGCAGGTCGGAGCCCATCACCCGCAGCAGCATCTGCGCGAGCTCGAGCAGGCTCGTCTCGGTCCCGCTGGCGACGTTGAAGACGACGTCGGTGACGTCCGCCGCGGCGGCGAGCAGGTTCGCGCGGGCGATGTCGCCGATGTAGATGAAGTCCATCGTCTGCGAGCCGTCGCCGAGGATGAGCGGCGGCTGCCCGGCGGCGATGCGCTCCATCCAGCGCACGAGCACCTCGGTGTAGAGGCCGTGGACGTCCATGCGCGGGCCGTAGACGTTGAAGTAGCGCAGCGCCACGTAGTCGAGCCCGTACATCGCGTGGAAGCTGCGCAGCAGCCCCTCGTTGAACGACCTTGGCGGCGCCGTAGAGCGTGTCGTTGGCGTAGGGGTGGTGGCGCTCGTCGGTCGGGAACTCCTCCGCGAGGCCGTACACCGAGGCCGAGGAGGAGGCGACGACCTTGCGCACGCCCGCCTCGACCGCCGCCTCGAACACGTTGTAGGTGCCGTCGACGAGCACCTCGAGCGCCAGGCGCGGCTCCTCGGCGCACTGCGTGATGCGGATCGCCGCGAGGTGGAAGACGACGTCGACGCCCTCCATGAGCGAGCGCACGAGCTCGCGGTCGCGGATGTCGCCCTCGACCAGCGTCGACGTCGCCGTTGGCCTCGCGCCCAGGCGAGGTTCTCGCGCCGGCCGCGGACGAAGTTGTCGAGCACCACGATCTCCTCCGCGCCGGCGAGAACCAGCTCGTCGGTCACGTTCGACCCGATCGCGCCGCCGCCGCCGGTGACGAGAACCTTCTGGAGATCGCGCGGCGCGCCGTGCGCCGGATGGCGTCCGTTCAGCTGCGTGCCCACGTTTCAGGAACGCTCAGGAAGCAGCCGAACTTGCGGCCCGCCGCGGTCGTGCGACCCGCCTCAGCGCTGCGCCGACACGTTGCAGCGGCAGGACCCGCTTGAGCATCCCTCTCAGATCACGCCAGGCCGCCGGGAAGCCGATTCGCAGAGCAATGAGATACGCGAGCGCGGCGGCTGCCGAGACCAGCAGCAACTGCGGCGCCCGCCCGACCTCGGCGGCGTCCAGCGCAAGCTTGACCGGCACCGCAACGGCGCCCAGCGCCACGCACGAGACGGTGGCGGCGCCGATGTCGTCCCACAGGAAACGCAGCGTGCCTTCCGCATGCCCTCGCAGCAGCACCCAGTATGCGACCAGCGCGAACACGGCATGAATGGAGACCGCCGCGACACAGACCGCGGTCAGCCCGAAACGTGAGGCGAACAGAATCGCCGCGACGTAGACCACGAAGTGGGTCACGCCGTACAGGAGCATGGCCCGCGTCCGGCCGGTGGCCATCAGGACGGAGCCGACGGCGTCGATCACAATGGCCGCGGCACCTGCGCCCGCCAGAATCTGAGTCGGCAACACCGCCGGTTCCCACGCGGGGCCGAACAGCCACGGCACGATCACCGGGGCGAGAATCACCAGTAACGCCAGCAGCGGAAACAATCCGACGGTCAACGTGCGGACCATGCGCCGGCGCATCGCGAACAGCTCTTCCGGGCTGGCGGTACGCGACAGGACCGGGAAGGCCACCTGGTTCATCACGGAGCTGAGCTTGTTCTGATATTCGACGGCGAGCTGAAATCCGCGCCAGTAGAAGCCCGCCTGAGCGGCGCCCAGGCGAGCGCCAACGATCGCGTAGTCGCCGTTGCGGAAGCCGACCCAGGAGAAGCAGGCGAGCATCGCGGGGCCGCCGTAGGCGAGCAGGTCACGAACCGCCCTCCCGTTCCAGCGCGGCAGGGGCACCGGCGCGAAGACCAGAGCGAGCGCCACCATCGCAGCCATTCCCAGCACCCCGCCGTACACGAGAGCTTCGGCATCCAGCCCGAGCGCGGCCGCAAAGAAGATCGAACTGCCCGCGCGCACCACGCTCTGGACGAGTCCGAGCACCGCCACGCGCCCGAACTCGAGCCGCCGGCGCAGAATCGTCAGCGGCAGGGCCACGACCGCGCCGAGGGGGAACCACGGCGTGGTGAGGGCCACCAGCCGGGCCGTTTCGGAGCCGAAGATGGGCTTGACCACGACCACGGCCAGGGCAAGCGTGATGAGCGTGAGCGCGACGGCGACCAGAAGTGCCAGCGCGAAGCCGCCCTGCAGGTGAGTTCGGTCGACCGAGCGGCGCTGGACGATGGCGCTGCCCACGCCCTCGCTCGGCACCGTCACGGCCAGTTCCTGAACGATGATCGCCACGGCGAACATGCCGAACGCACTCGGTGGGATAAGCCGCGCGAGCACGATCATCGAGCCCAGCAACAGCACCTCGGTCACCACGCGCACGATCGTGGTCCAGCGAACCCCCGTGGCCGCCGCCGCGGTGAGCTCCTCGGTCGAGCGAACGTCGCTCACGGCCGCCAGCCGGCCGACCCGACGGAGTCGGGCAGCGAAGGCAGAAGACGAGCCTCATTGAGCAAGATCACGACGACTATCGGGCGCACCGGCAAGTAAACGCCTGGAGGACGGCAGCACTTCCGGGCGGCGCCGGGCCGGCGAGAGCAAGTCCGGCGCCCCCAAACGCGTTGTTCGCAAGAGGCGCCCGACGCCTTGCGGAGCACATGCCGTCCTCGACTCGTACATACCGCCGCCGCGCGCCGGTCCTGGCAATCGCCGTCCTGAGCGTCGCGATCGGGCTGGCCGCTGCCGTGGTCGCGGTGAACAACGTGAGTCTGCTGCCGCCCAAGCTCGAGCCGCGAGGACTGGAGACGGCGGGCGCCACCACGCACGTGCTGGTCGACTACCAACGCTCCAAGGTCACCGACCGGCGCGAGTCGTGGCCCTACTTCAACGGCCTCAAGATCCGGGCGGATCTGCTTGCTCGTCTGATGGCCAGCCAGCCGGGAGTCGAGTACGTCGCCCGCCGGGCCGGCGTGCCGGCGGACGAGATCGCGGCGGTGGCGCCCGTCACGGCAGGGGTGCAATCGGTACTCACCGAACCCGGAAGCGAGCAACGCGCACAGGAGATCCGGCTCGCGGACATGCGCTACCGGCTGGAGATCCAGAACAAGCCGGATGCGCCGATCATCGACATCTACGCGCAGGCCCCCACGCCCGCCGAAGCCGAACGGCTGGCCGACGCCTCCGTCGAAGGGCTGCGCGACTACCTGGCGGCGCTCGGGGCGCGCGCGGGATTCGACCCGGCAAGTCAGGCCGGGCTGAAACAGCTCGGAAGGGCACGCGGTGGTGTGCTCAACCCCGGCGTGGGCCCCAAGCTCGCCGGCCTCGCCTTCTTCGTCGGCTTCTCGGTCTCGTTCGCTCTGCTGTTCGCGCTGTGGCGCGCGCGGCCGAGGCAGCGCCGCAGATTCCGCGGCCAGGCCACCGCGGCGGCCGGACGCGGGCCGGGCCTCGCCCCCACCCCGGCCCTGGCCATGGCGTCGCCCGCACCGGCTTCCCCGCGCGGGCTCGGTTGGCGAGCCCTGGTGTCGGGCCCGGCCGCACCGACTCGCTCGTCGCCCGCACCGGAATCGATCCCGACACTGAGCGCGGCAGAGGCCGAGGCCGATGCGTGGCCGCGCACCACCCGCCTGCTCCCGTGGATGCTGGCTGCGTTCGTCGCGGTGCTGTGGCTGGTCCCGTTCGACTCCATTCAGCTCAACGCCTCATTGCCGATCGACCTGAAGTTCGATCGGCTGGTGCTGCCGTTCGTCGCGGCGGTGTGGGCGCTGGCCCTGATCGCGGGCGGCCGCGATGCCCCGCGCCTTCGGGTGACCTGGATTCACATCGCGGTGGGGGCGCTCGTGACACTGGCCTGCCTCAGCGTCATCTTCGACGCCGGGGACCTGAATCTGGCGCTCGAGCTAGAGACGTCGTTGAAGAAGCTGCCGCTGCTGCTCGCCTACCTGTCGCTGTTCGTGATCATGGCGAGCGTCGTGCGCCGTGAGGAGGTGCCGGCGTTTCTCACATTCATGCTCGGGCTGGCGGTGCTGTGCGCCCTGGGCATGATCTGGGAGTACAAGCTCGACCTCAACGTCTTCTTCGATCTCGCCGGCAAGCTGCCGGACGGGCTGTTCGACGTGAAGGTCGCCGAGACCGGCTACGACGCGGTCGGCCGGCGGATGACGCAGGGACCGGCGGCCCACCCGCTCGTGGCGGTGACGATGCTCTCCATGGCCCTGCCGATCGCGCTGGTCGGGGTCATCCACGCGAAGTCCTGGCGGGAACGGGCGATCTACGGCGGGGCGGCGTGCGTGGTGATGATCGCGGTCTTCGCGACCCAGCGAAAGACGGGAGTGATAGCGCCGGTGGCGGTGGTACTGACGCTCGCCTACTTCCGGCGGCGTGAACTGCTGCGCATCGCGCCCGCGGCGGTGGTCGTGTTGTTCGTGCTCGCCCTGGCCTCTCCCGGCACCTTCTCGCCCGTGCTGGAGCAGTTCCAGCCGGAGGAGCTCAGCGGTGCGAACACGGTCTCTGACCGCGCTTCAGATTACGACGCCATTCGTCCCGATGTCTGGACGCACCTGAGCCTGGGCCGCGGCTACGGCAGCTATCAACCGGTGGGCCACCGGATTCTCGACTCGGAGGTCCTTGTGCGGATCGTCGAGATGGGAGTGATCGGCCTGGTGGCGTTCCTGCTGCTCGGCGCATCGGTGGTTGCCACCGCGCGACCCGTGATCGCGGCGCGCCATCCAAGATGGAGCCCCCCGGCGCTGGTCGGTGCCGCGGCGGCCGTGGTCTTCCTGGTCGTCGCGGCCCTGTTCGACACCATGTCGTACCCACAGGTGCCGTACATCTTCCTGTGCTTCGCGGCGCTGGTGGCGGCGATCGTCACGGCGCCGGCCGAAGACGCCGAAGAGCAGCCGTAAGGGGCTGACTCAGGCGGGCTGCGGGGCGTTGGCCGCGCCGCGGAACCGTCGCCAGACCGAGCCGGCGACCAACACCAGGGCGCACCAGAGTCCGAAGACCACGACCGTGGCCGCCACAGCCACCGGGATGGCCCGCGACGAAGCGGGCACCGGCGTGACTCGCGGGCTACCGGTCCGCTCGACCACGAAGCCCCCGTCGTGGCCTCCGTCGAGCTCCGACACCGACTCCATGAGCCCGGCCAGCACCGCATCGCTCAGCGCCCGGGCCTGCTCGGCGTCCGGCGCGGTCGCGCCGATGCGAATCAGAGGAGCCTCGTCGTCGGCGACCAGCGTCAACAGATAGGGCACCGGCGGCGCATTCGAGATGGCCGCTGCACGGTCCACGAGCGGGCTTTCTATGGGCGGATCGCTTCCCACCCAGGTGCCGAGGATGGCGAGGTCATCGGGCTGGATCGCAGCCTCGCGGGCCACGACCTTCCGGGCTTCATCGCCCGCCATGGAGTCCGCCAGCAGACGAGCCCGAATGGTGAGAGTGTCGACCTGCCGGGGTGCCGCGGCCACCAGCTGCGAGTCGGAGGTGTCGAGCACCACCTGCGACGACGCCACCGCCGAGCCCGCGGCGGAGCTCCCGACGGCGCGAGCCGCCATCAGGCCGGCCGCGATGGCCAGCGGTATGCCGAGGGCGACCAGCAGCTTGCGGGCCCACAGCAGGCGAAAGAGATTCAGGAGCTCCATGCTGTCCCGCGACCCCTCACGGCGTGGCGGCCTGCGCAACGCGCCAGCCCTGGCTCACTCGAGACAACACCACGACGGCGCCACAGGAAGCGGCGAACACCAGCAGGAAGATGAGAACGGCGACTTCCAGCGCCACACCCTCGTTGATGACCTCACCCTGCGCCCTGCCGAGCTGCCGGACCCGGACCTGCAGCTGCCGCGGCGTGCCTTCAGCGCTCGCGAGGCTCGTCACGTAGTCGCGCAGGCCGTCGGCCGCCGCGTTGGCGAGCCGGCCTGCCGACTCTGCGCTGGGGGCCTGGGCGTCCACGTCGAGTATCGGGACGGTGGGGTTGGCCTGGATGTCGAGCCTGTACTGGTCCGTGGAGCGCAGCAGATCCGTCGGCCCCTTCTTGGCGTCGACAGCCTCACGGGCGCGAGGCTCCGCGGGGGTGCGAGGGGTAACGATCAGGAGGGCGTCGGCCGAGATCCCGGCACGGCGGGCGATGTAGGCGCGCACCGGTGGGCTCGCCATCACGTTGCCGATCAGCAGCGAGCGGTTCTTCAGGGCGATGATGTCGTCGGTGGGTTGGCGAAGATCCAGAATCGTCGACTTTGGGGTGTCGACGACCACCTCGGTATGGGCCGTGGCCATCTCCACTTGGCGCGGCTCCCAGCCTGGCGGAAACAGGCTGATCTTCGCGACGCTCCATGCAGCCGCGAAAAGCGCGAGCAGCAGGCTCAATGCCACGCCTGCGCGCAGCCGCGAAAGCTCGCGTAGATGCATTCCCAGTCGCATGGTGGTCCTGTACCTAACGCGGGCGCGCTTGGAGGACTTGCGCCGCCCCGAAAGTCTGGCGCGGGTCCGTGCGTTGGTGGAGCGTGATCACTGCATCCCAGATCCCTGCGCGCGTCCGGCGCCTCGGGCGCCAGGCAAACGTCGGCTGGCGGGCGGTCCGCCATGGCGAGGCTCCGTGGCCCGGCTTCGGTGAACCCTTCAACGGGCAGCAACTGCGCCTGAAGACCGTTCGCTCGCTCATCGACGCCTTCGAGCCCGACGCCTTCGTCGAGACGGGCACCTTCCTGGGCTTCACCACTCGCTTCTTCTCGGGGAACGGGATCCCGGTCCACACCGTCGAGGTCAAGCCGAGCTTCTACTTCGGTGCACGAGTGGCACTGGGCTGGCAGAAGGACGTGAACCTCATCCGCAGCAGCTCGCCGAAAGCGCTCGCGCAGCTCACCAGCGGTCCCAGCTTCAAGCGCCCACTCGCCTACCTCGACGCCCACTGGTGGAACGACCTGCCCCTTCAGGAGGAGGTCGACCAGCTGTTCGGCGCCTGCGACGAAGTCGTCATCGTCGTCGACGACTGCCAGGTCCCGGGAGACGAGGGCTACGGCTACGACCACTTCCTCGGCACTCCGCTGAGCGCGGACCTGCTGGAGCTGCCGTACGACGCCGTGGTGGCCTATCCGGCCGCATCCGCGGCCAGCGAGACCGGTTCGCGGCGCGGCACCCTGTACATCGCCCGCGGTGCCGACGCCACCGGCGCCTTCCGCCTGCTCGAGGAGCGCGGCCTGCTCGTCACCGCGGCCGGCCACAGGCAGGCGGTCGCCGCTTAGGCGGACCATGGCTGACTCGGCCCCCAAGCCCCCGGTGGTGCACATCGCCACCTCGGCCGGCGGCCACATCGAGCTGATGGTCGCGCTGCGCACGGCGTTCGACGGCTACAGCCGAGTGTGGATCGTGCAGCCCTCGCTGCGCGCTCAGGTGCTCGCCCGCGAGGGCGAGAAGGTCATCGAGCTGCCGGACTACGACCGCCACCCCCTGCGCGGCCACTACCTCCGCAACATCCTGCAGGCGCTGGGCCAGGTGCTGCGCGACCGGCCGCGCGTCGTGGTGACCTCGGGTGCCGGCGCCACGGTGCCGTTCTGCGTGCTGGCCCGCCTCTTCGGGGCGCGAGTGGTCTTTGTGGAGACGATGGCGCGGGTCACCGGCCCCAGCTCGTCCGGGAAGGTGCTGTCGCGCCTGGCCTCGCGCGTACTCGTCCAGTGGGCGGAGGTCGCCCGCTTCTACCCGCGCACCACCGTGTGCCGCCCCGCCCTGTTGCGCTCGGTGGGCACGGGGGAGCGGGCGGGCGGCGAGGGTGTCTTCGTCGGCGTGGGGACACACATCCAGCCCTTCGACCGCCTTCTGGAGACCGTGGACCGAGCCGCGGGACTGGGCATCCTGCCCGAGCCGATCATCGCCCAGGGCGGCCCCTCCAAGTACCGGCCGAACAACTACGAGCTTCACGCGTGGCTTTCACCGGAGCAGGTGAGCCATGCGATCGGCGCGGCCGAGTACGTGGTGTGCCACGCGGGCTCGGGCCTGATGTCGAGCGCCCTGCAGGCAGGTCGGCGACCGCTCGTCCTGCCCCGGCGAGCGACGTTCGGCGAGCACTTCGACGACCACCAGACACAGATCGTGGCCAAGCTCGCGGAGGTCGGCCTGTTGGTGCCGATCGACGAGGAGATCACAGAAGCCGACCTGGCCGCGGCCCGTGAGCCACTGAGAGCCCCCGACCTGTGGGGGCTCGAGCCCAACGTGGCCGACGCGCTGCGCGCGGAACTCGAGACCGCGCTCGGCGCACCGCCAGAAGACTCAGAGGCGGCGGAGGGCCGCCTCACAGGACTCGTAACGCATCAACGGAACGGAGGGTTTCGTGACCAGTAACAAAGTCGTCGTCACCGGCGCCGGCGGTTTCATCGGCGGCCACCTTGTGCGTGAGCTGCTCGATCAGGGACTGTACGTCCGCGCGGTCGACATGAAGCCTCTGGCCGGCTGGTACCAGCTCTTTCCCGAAGCCGACAACCGGCAGTTCGACCTGCGTCACCGCGAGGCGGCCGCCATCTCGGTTCACGGCTGCGACACGGTCTACAACCTCGCGGCCGACATGGGCGGCATGGGCTTCATCGAGAACAACAAGGCCGCCTGCATGCTGTCGGTGCTGATCAACACGCACCTGCTCGAGGCCGCGGTGGACGCCGGGATCGCGCGCTACTTCTACGCCTCGTCCGCCTGCGTCTACGCGGCCGGCAAGCAGCGCTCCCCCGACGTGACCGCGCTGAGCGAGGCCGACGCCTACCCGGCGGAGCCCGAGGACGGCTACGGCTGGGAGAAGCTGTTCAGCGAGCGGATGTGCCGCCACTTCCGCGAGGACTTCGGCCTCTACACCCGGGTCGCCCGCTACCACAACGTCTACGGCCCGAACGGCACCTACGACGGGGGTCGCGAGAAGGCGCCCGCCGCCATCTGCCGCAAGGTGGCCGAGGCCAAGATGAGCGGCGAGCACGAGGTCGAGATCTGGGGCGACGGTGAGCAGACCCGCAGCTTCATGTACATCGACGACTGCGTGTACGGCACCGAGGCGATTCTCAACAGCGACATCGAGTACCCGATCAACCTCGGCAGCAGCGAGCTCGTGAGCATCAACCAGCTCGTGGACATCGTGTCCGACATCGCGGGGATCACGGTCGAGCGCCGGCATGACCTGTCGGCCCCCCAGGGCGTGCGCGGTCGCAACAGCGACAACACGCTCATCCAGGCGGAGCTCGGCTGGGAGCCCACGATCAAGCTGCAGGACGGACTCGAGCGCACCTATCGCTGGATCTACGACGAGCTGGCCGTCGCCGTCGCTGCGTAATGCGCCTACAGCTCTGGAGCTACAACTACGCCCCAGAGGTGACCGGCATCGCGCCGGTCAGCGAGGTGTGGGCCAAGGCGATGAAGGAACTCGGCCACGAGGTCGAGGTCGTGGCGGCCTGGCCGCACTACCCCGAGCCGAAGTGGGAGCATCGACGCCGTCCCTACCGCGAGGTGCGTGACGGGATCCCGGTCACGCGCCTGCCTCTCCTGGTGGGTCGGGCCAACACGGCACAGCGCATCCGCCAGGAGCTGAGCTTCGCGGCGGCCCAGGCCGCCGCGATCCCGGCGCTCAAGCGCCCCGACGTGATGGTCGCCGCCTCGCCGTCCTTCCCGGCGCTGGCGCCGGCCGTGGTGAACGCCCGCCTGCGGCGCATCCCCTGGCTCCTGTGGCTGCACGACATCCTGCCCGACGGCGCGGCCGCCACCGGACTCGTCAACGACGGACCGGTGCTCCGGGCCGCCCGCGGGCTCGAGCGGCTGGCCTACCGCGAGGCTGACCGGATCGTCGTGCTCTCCCAGGCGTTCACGCGCAACCTAGTGGCCAAGGGCGTTCCGTCGGACAAGATCGAGCTGATCTACGACCCGGCCACCCGGGTTCCGCAGTTAAACGGCACGAACGGGCACCACCACCCGACCACCCTCCTCAGCATGGGGAACATCGGCTTCTCGCAGGGCCTCACCGAGATCGTGAGGGCCTTCGAGTCGGAGCCGGAGCTCAATCCGGAGGTGCGGCTCGTGATCACCGGCAGCGGTGTGGCTGCGCCGGACGCGGCTCAGGAGATCCGCACCGAGCGCGTGGAGATGGCCGGGCTCGTGTCCAGCGAGCGGCTCGAGCGTGAGCTGCATGGCGCGACCATCGCGCTGGTCACGCAGAAGCACGGAGGCGAGGAGTTCAACATTCCCTCGAAGCTCATGAACTTCATGATGTACAGCCTCCCGGTGCTCGCCTCGGTGGACACCGGCTCGGAGGTCGCCCGGATCGTCGAGGCGTCCGGCGGGGGTTGGGTGGTCGACAATGCCGATCCGGCTGCCTTCGCCCGAACCGTGAAAGAGATCACCGGCTCCCCCGAGGAGATCGCCCGCCGCGGTGCGGCCGCCGGCGACTACGCCGCGCGCAACTTCAACGTCGACGCCTTCGCCGCCCACTTCGACGGCCTGATTCAGCGCGTCGCAGCCGGCGTCTGAGCCCGCGCCCCGCTATGGCCGTCATGACCGAACGGCTCCTGATCATCACACCGCTCTTCAACGAGGAGGGCAATCTCGAGCGCACGGCCCGCTCGATGGCCGCTCAGAGCCGCCCACCCGACCTCTGGCTGATGGTGGACGACGGCTCGACGGACGGAACGCTCGAGCTCGCCCGCGCACTCGAGGCAGAGCATCCGTTCGTGCGTGTTCTCAGCGCGCCCCAGCGGACAGACGACCAGGACTCGCCCGACAGGCTCGCGCTCGCCAAGGAGGCGCGCGCCTTCAACTGGGCGCTCGGCCAGGTCGACCGCTCGGCCTACACCCATGTCGGCAAGGTCGACGGCGACATCGAGTTGCCGCCGCACTACTTCGAGTGGCTGCTCGAGCGCTTCGCGGCCGAGCCCGACCTCGGCGTGGCCGGCGGGCGGGTCAGCGAGAACGGTCCCGAGGGCTGGCGGCCGGTCCGCGCGCCGGACTACCACGTCCACGGCGCGCTCAAGCTCTTCTCCCTCGAGTGCTTCGAGAGCATCGGAGGGATCGAGGAACGTCTCGGCTGGGACACGATCGACGAGACCTACGCGCGCATGCGCGGCTATCGCACGCGCGCGTTCACCGAGATCGCCGCCCGCCACCATCGTCCGTGGGGCTCGGCTGATGGCCGCCTGCGCGGGCTGCGCCGCCACGGCGAGTGCGCGCACATCGTCCGCTACAGCCTGCCCTGGGTGATGCTTCGAAGCGCCAAGCTGGCGCTGACGGCAAGGCCCTATGGGCTGTCGGGAGCGTCGTTTCTCTCCGGTTACGCCGTGGCACGTGCCCGGCGCCGGCCCAAGCTGGAGGACGAGGACTTCAGGCGCTTCGTGCGGCGCGAGCTGCGCGGACGCCTGGTCCCGCTTCGGCTGCGCACGGCCCAGTCAGGCGACTAGTACACCCGTCCGAAAAGTACCGTCCGGAATCGGCGAGCGACTGGGCGTGGCTGGCGGTGGACGCGGGATGAGTCGATGTGGAGCATCGGCGATTCCCGCGGCTGCGGCCAGACGCGTCCAGACGCCGCCGAAACGGGCGGTAATTGAGGACGGGTGTACGTGTACGAGAGCCGCTCAGACGTTGCCGCTGCGCGTCACGTGCGTGAAGGTCCGCAGCAGCAGCTTCACGTCCTGCCACAACGACCACGTGGCCACGTACAGATAGTCGATGCCCACCATCTCGCGCATCGGGACGCGACTGCCGAGGATCTGCCACGGGCCGGTCATTCCGGGCGTGAGGTGCAGGCGGCTGCGATCGAGCCCCAGCACCTGTATGTCCTCGTCGGCCACGAGCGGGCGCGGACCCACGAGGCTCATCTCGCCTCTCATCACGTTGATGAGCTGCGGCAGCTCGTCGAGCGACGTGCGGCGCAAGAGCCCGCCGACGCGGGTTACGCGCGGGTCGTCGGTGATCTTGAACATGCCGTCGCCCACCTCGTTGCGGCCGCGCAGGTCGTCCTTCTGGCCGTCGGCGCCCACGACCATCGAGCGGAACTTGAAGATGTGGAAGTGGCTGCCGTCACGGCCCACGCGCACCTGCCGGAAGAAGACCGGTCCGCGGGACTCGAGTCGGATGGCCAGCGCGATCGCTGCAATGACCGGGGCCACCACCAGCAGCCCGAGCGTCGTGACGCACAGGTCGAAGCACCGCTTGAGCACGCGCGACGAGCGCGTCAGGCCGAAGGGAGGCACGCCGAGCATCGTCATGCCGTCGACGTCCTCGAAGGCCACGGCCGAGCCCACCACCTCGAGCAGTCTCGGCAGGACGCTTACCCTCACCCCGGCCGCCTTGGCGATCCGGATGAGCTCGACGACGCCGGACGCGTCCGCCGTGGTCGGCGCGACGATGATGCGATGGATTCCGAGTTCCTGAGCGATGCCGCGCAGGCTCTCCGGCCCTGCCAGGTGCTCGAGCTCGTCGCCCTCCAGCGGCAGGGTCGCCACCACTGACGCGCGCGCGCCGCTTGACGCGAGCTTCGCCCGCACCCTCGCGGCCAATCGCGGCTCGCCGATAACGAGACAGCGCTCGGGCGGGGACATTTGGCCGCCGAGCCAGCGGGCGGTCACCCGGCCGGACACGATCGCAACGAAGGTTGCGAGCCACAGCGCGGCGATCTGCCCAACGCCGAGGCGTCCCTGGATCAACAGGGGCTGGAGAATCGTCACGCCGAGCACGTACACGCCGGTCAACTGCAAGAGCATCGGCGCCTCGTCGAGGGACGAGTGGACGATTCGCAGCCGGTCGCGGTCGTAGAGCCCGGCGATCTTGAACAGGAGGATCAGCAACGGCGCACCCGCGAGGATGAGCAGTGCGGGCTGATCCTGGCCAAGAACGTTGAGCACCAAAGCCAGCGCCAGACCGGCCGCCAGGACATCGGCCGCGCCCAGGAGCCGCCTCGTGCGTGTCTCGCGCCGCAGAAGCGACGGCTGTGGCCTGTCGCTGCTGTCGATCAGGCCGGCCCGCCGCGGGAAGCGTCGCGCAGGGAACGAGATCAGCGTCCCGCCCGCCAACGAAGACTTCGGCTGCGGCTCGTGGATCGTCAGCTTGGCGGCGAGTTGAGGCGTCACGACTCTGAGCCGTAAACGGTCTGTCCCATTGGGAACTTGTCCGCCTCCTGGACGCCCGTCCGATTCCCGTACCTGGCCGCCATGCAGGTCTGAAAAAGCGCTGAACTTCGTCAAATCGGGTCGCCCGTGCGCGTAGCTTGGTCGATGCCGGGACTCGCGCAGTGCCCCCCTTATGAGTGACCAGGCCGATCGCTCGCCGTATGGAGCCGCCCTACGTGGGGTGCTGTGCTGCGTGGCGGTCATCGCGTTTCTGCTGATCGGTCCTGGCGTGGGCAGCGCCGCCGCCGCACCGTGCGATCCCCCGATTGTCAGCGAGATTGCCTGCGAGAACTCCAAGCCCGGCAACCCCGCAAGCGAATGGGACGTGTCGGGGTCCGGCGACCCGAACATTCAGGGCTTCACGACCGACATCAGTGCCGATCAGGGCCAGACGGTCCAGTTCAAGATCAACTCGGTGACGAGCCTCTACCGGCTCGACATCTATCGGATGGGCTGGTACGGCGGGCAGGGCGCCCGCAGGGTCGACACGGTGCGGCCGCTGACCGGCGCGCTCCAGCAGCCGGGCTGTCTGTCCCAGGCGGCCTCCGGGCTGGTCGACTGTGGCAATTGGTCGGTCTCGGCCTCGTGGACCGTGCCCGCCGACGCCGTGTCGGGCATCTACTTCGCCAAACTCGTCCGCGAGGACGGTGGCGGCGGCTCGAGTCATGTCGTCTTTGTCGTGCGCGACGACAACGGGGGCTCGGAGCTGTTGTTTCAGACCGCCGATACGACCTGGCAGGCCTACAACCGCTACGGCGGCAACAGCCTCTACACGGGCGGCCCCGGGACGAATCCCGGCCGCGCGTACAAGGTCAGTTACAACCGACCCTTCACCACGCGCGCCTATGCGCCGGAGGACTGGGTGTTCAACGCGGAGTACCCGATGGTGCGCTGGCTCGAGCGCAACGGCTACGACGTCAGCTACACCACCGGCATCGACGCCCATCGCAGCGGCGGGGAACTCACCGAGCACGAGACGTTCCTGTCGGTCGGCCATGACGAGTACTGGTCCGGCGGCCAGCGCGCCAACGTCGAGGCGGCCCGGGCAGCGGGCGTCAACCTCGCCTTCTTCTCCGGAAACGAGGTGTTTTGGAAGACGCGCTACGAGCCGAGCATCGACACCTCGGTCAGCGCGAACCGCACCCTGGTCAGCTACAAGGAGACCCACGCCGACGCCAAGATCGATCCTCAGTCGAACGTCTGGACCGGCACCTGGCGCGACCCGCGCTTCAGCCCACCCGCCGACGGCGGCCGGCCAGAGAATGCCCTCACCGGCCAACTCTTCATGGTCAACGACGGCGCCACGACCGCGATCCGCGTTCCGGCGGCCGACGGCAAAATGCGCTTCTGGCGCAACACGAGTGTGGCCTCGCTCGCGGCCGGGCAAGAGGCGGTTCTGGCCAATCAGACGCTCGGGTATGAGTGGGACGAGGACCCCGACAACGGGTTCCGGCCCGCGGGCTCGTTTCGCATGTCCAGCACCACCGTCAACGACGCGCCGGTGCTCACCGACTACGGTTCGGACTTCGGGTCAGGGACCGCCACCCATCATCTGACTCTCTACAAGGCGAGCAGCGGTGCTCTGGTGTTCGGGGCCGGGACGGTCCAGTGGGCCTGGGGTCTCGACGACGCTCACGACCGGGGCAGCAACCCGGCCGACGCCAGGATGCAGCAGGCCACCGCCAACCTGTTCGCAGACATGGGAGCCCCACCGGCGACGCTGCAGTCGGGCCTGGTCGCCCCGGCTCAGACGACCGACTCTGCCGCCCCGTCGTCCACGATCACATCTCCTGCCAACGGCGCGGCTCTGCCCGGCGGCCAGCAGATAACCATCAGCGGCAGCGCCTCCGACACCGGCGGTGGGGTCGTCGGCGGCGTCGAGGTATCCGTCGACGGCGGAACCACCTGGCATCCCGCCAACGGCCGGGCGAACTGGACCTACAACTGGACCCCGACCGGCTCGGGCACCTGGAACATCCGCAGCCGGGCGGTCGACGACAGCGCCAACCGTGAGACGCCCTCGCCGGGCATCTCCGGCACGGTCGGCCCGAGGACCTGCCCCTGCTCGATCTGGGACGGCTCCGTGGTGCCGGAGAACGAAACGGAGCCCAGCGACACCAGCGCAGTCGAGCTCGGCGTGAAGTTCCGGCCGAACGTCGACGGCCGGATCACCGGTCTGCGCTTCTACAAGGGCACCACCAACACGGGCACCCACGTCGGTCACCTCTGGTCACGCACCGGAACGATGCTCGCCGAGGCGACCTTCACGAACGAGACCGCGCGCGGCTGGCAGCAGGTCACGTTGTCCAACGCGGTCAACGTGACGGCCGGCACGACGTACGTCGCGTCCTATCACGCCCCCGTGGGGCGTTATGCGTGGAATCGCAGCTACTTCGCGAGCTCCGGCTTCGAGAGCGGGCCCCTGCGCGCCCTGGCGGACGGCGAGGACGGCGGCAACGGCGTCTACGCCTACGGCCCCAGCCGCACCTTCCCGAACAACACCTACCTCGCCGAGAACTACTGGGTCGACGTGGTCTTCGAGCCGGGCGGCGGCGGGCCCGACACCACGCCCCCGACCGTCACCGGCACCAGCCCGGCAGGCGGGGCCACCGGCGTGAGCGCCGGTGCGAACGTGACCGCCACCTTCAGCGAGCCGATGAACGCCTCGACCATCAGCGCGAGCACTGTCGAGCTGCGCGGTCCGGGCGGCGGGCTGGTGAGCTCGAGCGTCAGCTACGACCCCACAACCAGGACCGCCACGCTGGATCCCTCGGCCGCCCTTGCCGACAACACCCAATACACGGCGACGGTCAGAGGCGGCGCGAGCGGCGTCAAGGATCAGGCCGGCAACGCGCTCGCCAGCGACCGCATCTGGTCCTTCACCACTGCCCAGGCGCCTCCACCGGGCGGCGGTTGCCCGTGCTCGATCTGGGACGGCTCCACCGTGCCTGCCAACGAGACCCAGGCCGGCGACACGAGCCCCGTCGAGCTGGGCGTGAAGTTCCGCCCACAGGAGAACGGGCAGATCACCGGCCTGCGCTTCTACAAGGGCACCACCAACACGGGCACCCACGTGGGTCACCTGTGGTCCGCCACCGGCGCCATGCTGGCCGAGGCCACGTTCACTAACGAGACACCGCGCGGGTGGCAGGAGGTCACCCTGTCCAACCCGGTCTCCGTGACGAGCGGCACCACCTACGTCGCCTCCTATCACGCACCGAACGGGAACTACGCGTGGAACACCGGCTTCTTCGCCAGCGCCGGCGTCGACAACCCGCCGCTGCGGGCGCTCGCCAACGGCGAGGACGGCGGCAACGGCCTCTACGCCTACGGTCCCAGCCGCACCTTCCCGAACAACAGCTGGCAGTCGACGAACTACTGGGTCGACGTGGTCTTCCAGGGCAGCGGCGGCGGAGGCGACACCACCCCGCCGACGATCACGAGCCTCGCTCCGCAGAACGGCGCGACCTCGGTCAGCGCGGTGTCGAACGTCACCGCGAGCTTCAACGAGCCCATGAGCGCGGCGAGCATCAGCGGCGCGACCGTCGAGCTGCGCGGCCCCGGCGGCGCGCTCGTGGGCGCCGACGTGAGCTACAACGCGGGCTCGCGTACCGCCGTGCTCGACCCGGCGACCCAGCTGAGCGACTCCACCACCTACACCGCGACCGTCAAGGGCGGCGCGAGCGGCGTCAAGGACTCGGCCGGCAACGCTCTGGCGGCCGACCGCGTGTGGTCCTTCACCACCGCCGACGCCCCGCCGCCGCCGCCGGACGACGGCCCGGGCGGGCCAATTCTCGGCATCACCAAGTCGTCCAACCAGTTCAGCCGCTACTACGCCGAGATCCTGCGGGCCGAGGGCCTCAACGAGTTCGCCACCAAGGACATCTCCACGGTCACACCGGCCGTCCTGGCCACCTACGACGTGGCCATCCTCGGCGAGATGACCCTCACCGCCGCCCAGGTGACCATGCTCACCGACTGGGTCAACGCGGGCGGAAACCTGATCGCCATGCGCCCGGACAAGCAGCTCGCCGGCCTGCTCGGCCTGCTCGACGCGTCGGCCACGCTGCAGGACGCTTACCTGAAGGTCGATGCCTCCGGTGCACCCGGCGCGGGCATCGTCGACCAGACGATGCAGTTCCACGGCGGCGCCGACCGCTACGTCACGAACGGCGCCACCACCGTGGCCACGCTGTTCAGCAACGCGAGCACCGCCACGAGCAACCCGGCCGTGACGGTCAGGAACGTGGGCTCGAACGGCGGTCAGGCCGCGGCCTTCACCTTCGACCTCGCCAAGTCAATCGTCTACACGCGCCAGGGCAACCCCGCATGGTCGAACCAAGAGCGCGACGGCTTCTCGCCCATCCGCTCGGACGACCTCTTCTTCGGCGGCAGCCAGGCCAACTGGGTCGATCTGGGCAAGGTCGCGATCCCGCAGGCCGACGAGCAGCAGCGGTTGCTCGCCAACCTCATCACCAACGTCAACGAGGACAAGAAGCCGCTGCCGCGCTTCTGGTACTTCCCGCGCGGCGAGAAGGCGGTCGTCGTGATGACGGGCGACGACCACGGCAACGGCGGCACCGTGGGGCGCTTCAACCAGCACAAGCAGCTCAGCCCTGCCGGCTGCAACGTCTCGCAGTGGGAGTGCATACGCAGCAGCTCGTACATCTATTCGAGCACGCCGATCACCAACGCCCAGGCAGCCCAGTTCGAGGCTGACGGCTTCGAGCTCGGCATCCACCTCAATACGGGCTGCGCGAACTGGTCGAGCCGTGCGGAGCTCGAGGAGTACTACACCGGCCAGCTGGGCGTGTTCGCAAACCTGTTCCCGAGCCTGCCGCCGCAGACGACTCACCGCACGCACTGCATCGCCTGGGGCGACTGGGCCACACAGCCCAAGGTCGAGGCGGACAACGGCATCCGGCTCGACACCAACTACTACTACTGGCCGCCGGCCTGGGTGGCCAACGTGCCGGGCTTCTTCACCGGCTCGGGAATCCCGATGCGCTTCGCCGACCTCGACGGCTCCATGATCGACGTCTACCAGGCGACGACACAGATGACCGACGAGTCCGATCAGACCTACCCGTTCACGTCCGACACGCTGCTCGACCGGGCCCTCGGCTCACAGGGCTACTACGGCGCCTTCACCGCGAACATGCACACCGACCAGGCGACGATTCCGCAGTCCGACGCCATCATCTCGTCGGCTGTCCAGCGGGGCGTGCCAGTGGTCTCGGGCGAGCAGTTGCTGACCTGGCTGGACGGGCGCAACGGCTCCTCGTTCGGCTCGATCAACTACAGCGGCGGGACGCTGACCTTCACCGTGAATGCCGCGGGCGGGTCCACCGGTCTCCAGGGCATGCTGCCGGTGCGCTCGGGCAACCGCACGCTCAGCGCGATCACCCGCGGCGGCAGTGCGGTGAGCTTCACGACCCAGACGATCAAGGGCGTGGAGTACGCGCTGTTCTCCGCCACCGGCGGCAGCTACTCGGCCACCTACGCGCTGGACGGCCCGCCGCCGCCCGACACCACGCCGCCGGCGATCTCGTCGGTGTCGGCCACCGCCAACACCAACGGGACCGCGACGGTTACCTGGAGCACGAATGAGGCCTCGAACTCGCGCGTGGACTTCGGAACGGCGCCCGACAACCTGAACCAGAACGTCTCGGCCGCCGCCCTGGTGACCGCTCACAGCGTCCAGCTGACCGGCCTGACCCCCGGCGCGACCTACCACTACCGGGTGCGCTCGGCGGACGCGGCGACCAATGCCGCGCAGTCTCCGGCGCCGCCCGCGACGCCGGCCAACTTCCGCGTGCCCGAGGCCGTGAACCAAGCCCCGGCGGCGACGGTGATCCAGACGGGCACCGCCGGCGGAGGCACAGCGGCCTCACTGGCCACCGACGACAACGTTTTCTACAACGTCAACTCGACGCTCCTCGGCACCCGCACGACGGCCTGGTACGGCAGCTTCACGAACGTCACCAACAGCCTCAACACCCTGCGCGTCAACTACAGCGGGCGCAACTCGGTGTCGTCCTGCACGCAGACGGTGCACATCTGGCGCTGGACCACCAACACCTGGGTCCAGCTCGACTCGCGCGCCGTGGGCACCACCGAGGTCGCGATCAACAACCTCGCGCCCACCGGGGCGGCGGCCGACTACGTGAGCGGCACGACCGGCAACGGCGAGGTGCGAGTGCGCATCCGCTGCACCCGCACGACGAACTTCGCCTCGAACGGCGACCTGCTGCGAATCAGCTACGTGCGCTAGGGCGGCCACCGCGGGCGCTGAGGAACCTGATCGGCCGGATCAGGGACCGGTAGACGGGCCGCACCGACCACGCCGGAAGGTGGCGATGACGCTCCTCCTCCCAAACCCGGGCCCGTGGATGGGAGGCGAGTAGCCGGTCTGCCGGAGACACATTGGCTTCGATCGGTTCCGCGGTGTGGAGCTCGATGCGGCAGAGGTGTTTGGTGCTGACGAAGCCGTACTGGCTCGGGCTGACCAGCCGGGCCGGGGCGCCGTGGTCGCTGTCGAGCGGCCGGCCGTCGAGATGTTCTGCGATCAGCACGTCGTCGGCGAGGGCGTCCTCGATCACTGCGACCGACCGGTACCCGTCGAGACCGCCGAGCGCGACATGGGTGACCGGCGCGCCCGGGGCAACCGACGGCTCGATGAGTAGGCGATAGAGGGTCTCGAACGCGACTCCCTCCCAGTGCAGGTCCGTCGCGGACCAGCCGGCAACGCAGTGGAAGTCGGCGGTGAGCTCTCGGCGAGGAAGCGTCGCCAGCGTGGCCAACGGCACCGTGAACGACTCGGCCACGGCGCCGGCGATCTCGATCACAGGATCGATCGGCACAGCGGGAGCGGGCCGGTGGAGGTGTTCGCCGAAGCGCGGGAACCCGTCGATCCGGCGTTGACCCGGGGGAAGCGTCACGCCGCGCCGGCCTCCCAGTCCCGCTCGACCGAACGCATCAACGCCGGGTAGACGAGCAGGTGGCGAAACGGCTTGATCGCGGCCATGTACGCCGCCCCGAACCGTCCGTTGGGCTTGACCAGAACCGCCATCTGACCGCGGTAGCCGCCCGTCCCGTCCGGGACCCAGCCGATGTGCATGACCGAGTGCACCGTCCGGTTGGACATCTCGGCCGCGAATTCGTCCTTGGTCAGGTAGAGCGGAGTCATCGGGACCGAATTGGGGTCCGGTCCGCGTGGACCGTTGCGCAGATCGACCGGCAGGCGGGCGCGCAGCGTCGACACCCGGCGGCCCACGCCGGAGTCGGGATCGTCCCAGCCGAACAGCTCTCCCAGCTTCCAGCGCAGCGAGAAGACCGCCCGGCTGACACGCGAGGCGATTCCGTGGGACCCGTCCCCCACGTACCTTCCATGTGCGTCCAGCCGGCTTGGGTCCTCGGTGGCGAATTGCCGCACCAGCCGCGGCAGATCGTGCGGGCCGCCGGGGGTGGGCAGCGCCCACACGTCCTCCACCTGGAAGTCGGGCGCGACCTCGTGGATGCGCCAGGGCTGTGACGTGTGCGCGCTGTTGGGGAGCCTCATGCTGCATCTGAAGCTACGGGCGCGTGCCCGCGCCGGCGAGGCGGCGGACGAGGCCCGGCAGGTCGCCGCCCTCATCGTCAGCCCGCAGCACGCCGAGCAGGCGGCGCATCTGGGCGAGTGCGTCGCGGCCGACCTCGGCGATCTGCGCCAGCGCCCGGCTCGCCGCGTCGGCATCCCCGGCCACGGCATAGCGGCCGCCGTCCGCCTGCGCGACCATCACCGCCAGCGAGTGCGCCACCACGTCATGCAGCTCGCGCGCGATCCGCGCCCGCTCCTGCGCCGCCCCGATCTCCGCCTGCTGGTCGCGCTCGATCTCCAGCGCCGCCAGCCGGGCGCCGCGGCTGACCCGACGGTCGGCGAGCAGCGCCGCCAGCAGCACGTAGGTGGTCACGACGGCGGTCCCAAGCACGAAGCCGTCGAGAACGCCGGGAAACGACGCTCGCAGTGACATCAGGACGCCGCCGACGAGCGCGACGCCCAGTCCGAGAGGCTTGAGCCGGCTCGGCCCGTGCACGACCAGGTAGTAGAGGGCGACCAGCGGCGCCAGGTCGGCGATCAGCACGTGCTCTGTGACCGCGAGCTGGATGAGGGAGGTCGCCATCACGATCGCGAAGACTGCGACCGGCGCCCGGGGTCCAAACGGCAGCGGCGCGACCAGCGCCAGCGACAGGACAACCTCCTCGGTGGTCGGCGCGACCGCCGTCTCGTAGGAGAACAGCCCGCCCGAGATCAGCTCGCCCGCCACCAGCAGCACGGTGACCGCGGCGACCAGTTGATCCCCCGCAAACGGGTGCCGATCGAACCAGGTGTGGAAGCGAGCGAGCAGTCTGCGAAGGATACGAAGGCGCGTTCAGCGAGCCGCCGGGGCGCGGCCGTGCCGGCCCGCCCGCGCGCAGCTACAGAACCGCGCCGAAGTGCTGGATCCGCGGCTCCAGCTCGTGCATCAGCTCGAGCCAGCGGATGTTGTAGTAGCGCGGATCGGTCAGCTTCGAGCGGTCGCCCAGGTCGATCTCGGTGAGCATCTCGGATACCGCCTCGACCACCGAGCGACAGGGCGTGAAGCCGAGCGTGTGGCTCAGCTTCGCGTTACTGCACTCGTAGTCCCGGTTGAGAGGCGGAGCCGGAGTCTCCTCCAGCCGCACCGTGCGGCCCAGCAGCTGGACCGAGCCGGCCACGAGCATTGCCAGCTCACGGATCTGGTAGTTGGAATGGAGCACGTTGAAGACCTCGCCCCGGACCAGGTCGGCGGGCGCTTCGAGGGTGGCGATCAGGGCGTCGGAGACGTCCCTGACGTCCACCAGCGGCCGCCACATCCAACCGCCGCCGTGGAGCAGCAGGCGCTCTTCGAGGAGCGCGTCCTTGACGAAAGTGTTGACCACGAGGTCGTAGCGCATCCGCGGGCTGTGGCCGTAGACCGTCCCGTTGCGCAGGATCACCGGGCACAGGCCCTTGTCGATCAGGCCAAGAGGGCCTCCTCGCCGTACCGCTTGGAGGTCGCGTACGCGCCGCGAGGCGAGATGTTCGCGGTCTCGTCATGCATGCCGGGAGGAAGGCCGTCGTAGAGCGAGCAGGACGAGGCGAACACGAGCCGCTCGATCCCGCGCTCGACGCAGGCGTTTCCAAGCGTTTCGGTCGCAACGGCGTTCATCTGCCAGTTCGCCTCGGGGTCGTACTCGGCGGTCGGATCGTTCGACAGACCGGCGAGATGGATCACGCCGTCCACCCCGTCGAGCGCCGTGCCGGGAATCTCGCGAACGTCCGCAACCTCGACCTCGATCCGGCCCGCGTAGCTCTCGAGTGGGCCCTCGCCCCAGTACAGGCGGTCGAGCAGCCGGACGTTGTAACCCCGCTCGAGCAGGCGACCGGTGAGGACGGTGCCGATGTAGCCCGCTCCCCCGGTGATGAGCACGGTCCGGCCCTTTTCGGGCGGGTTGGCCGCAAGGCCGTTGGAGCGACCGCGCTCGCGCCGCAGCGATCCGCCGGCCTGAAAGCCGTTGCCGGCACCGTTGCCGTTTGAGCCCGTCATCGAAATCAGATTGCTCCTTAGCCGTTGCTGGCGCGCGTGTGCGCGAAGTCGTCACGCAAACAACGGCCTGTGGGCGGCCTTTCTTGCTCGAAAGCCCAGGGTCAAGCCGGCCGTTTATTGGGCTGATCCAGAACCAGACAGGAGGCAGGATGGAGCGACTCGACACGCGGCTCGAGGGGCCGGTGCTCGTCAGGCCGGTCATTCACGGGGACGAGCGCGGCTTCTTTCACGAGAGCTATCGCCGCAACGTGTACTCCGAGCTAGGCATCCCCGAGGAGTTCGTGCAGGACAATCATTCCCGCTCCGGGCATGGGATCGTGCGCGGAATGCACTTCCAGGTGGGCGACGGAGCGGCCAAGCTCGTCCGTTGCGCCCGCGGCGCGATTCTCGACGTCGTGGTCGACCTTCGGAAGGGATCGCCGACGTTCGGCGAGTGGGAGGGCTTCGAGCTCACGGACGAAAACCTGCATCAGCTCTACTGCCCGATCGGCTTCGCGCACGGCTTCTGCGTCCTCAGCGAGCAGGCCGACGTGATGTACAAGCAGTCGCCTTACTACAACGGGGAGATCGAGCGCGGCATCGCCTACAACGATCCCGACGTCGCGATCGCCTGGCCGGCCGACATCGAGCTCAAGCCGTCGCAGCGCGACGCCACCGCCCCGCTCCTGCGGGACATCGAGGCTGAGCTCCCGTTCGTCTACCGAGCCGTCGGCTCGGCGGCGAGGCCGGCGCTCTCCATGTAGCTCTGGAGCGCCTCGCGCCAGGGCCTGAGAGGTTCGAGGCCCTCGGCGCGGGCCCGCTCGATCGAGAGCACGCCGTTCAGGGGCCGGTCGGCGCCGCCAGGCGGGCGCACGGTGGTCGCGGCCTCAACCGGCACGTCCACTCCGGCGATGTCCATGATCGCGACGGTGAACTCGTGCCAGGAGCACGAGCCGCCGTTGGTCACGTGCAGTAGGCCCCGCACTCCCTCCTCGACGGCCTCGATCACCGAGGTCGCAAGGTCGGCGGTGTTGGTGGGCGTCAGCCGCTGGTCGGCGACCATCTTGAGCGCGCCCTGCTCGTGGGCGCGCGTGAGCATCCGCTGAACGAAGTTGCCGCCCTTGGACGCGCTCCCGTGGCGCCCGTAGAGGCCGCCGCTTCGAACCACCAGGGAATCCGGGCAGTACGCCATCGCCGCGTATTCGCCGGCGAGCTTCGACAGGGCGTAGATGCTCCGCGGGCTGGGGGCGTCATGTTCGGTGTAGGGCTCGGGCCGATCTCCGGCGAAGACGTAGTTGGTGCTCACGTGCACCAGCGTGGCCCCGACGGCGTCGCAGCGCTCACCAAGCCGCTTGACGGCCCGCGCGTTCACCTCGAAGGAGCGGTCCTCCTCGCGCTCGCAAACCTCGACGTTGTGGAAGGCCGCGCAATTGAAGACCACCACGGGGGCGAGCGCTCGAACTCGGCCGTCATCGCCTCGTCGTCGGTGATGTCGAGCTCCGACCGGGCGAGGGCGCGGACGTCGCACCGGCCGGCCAAGAGCTCATCGAGGTCGGACGCCAGCTGGCCCCCTCCCCCGGTGATCAGCACGGTCTCGCCGTCGAGTGGCCGTCGCGGAGTCACTGGCCCACGCGCTCCAGGACCTGCGAGGCGTCCGCCGACCCCGAATGCTCGCGCAGCTCAGGCGCGCCGGTCCGCACCGATACCCGGCTGGGCGGCCCGTAGGGCACGGGAGCCCGGCCCACCAGCGTTGCCACCACCTCACGGCTGGCATGACGCCGCAGGCGACCCTGCTCTCCCTTCCCGGAGTACACGGCGCGCAGCGAATGCCGCAGCATGACTGCGCCGAAGTAGGCCCCGCGATGGACCGGCGAGAAGTGCTTTCGGGCGTACGCGATCCGGGTCCAGGCGCCGAGGCTCTCGATGGTCGGCTTGATCCCGGCCTTGCCCTCGTGGTGGATGATCGTCATCGCGGGCAGATGACGGATCTCCCAGCCGGCGGTCTTGATCCGGCGGCACAGGTCGGTCTCGTCGGAGTACATGAAGAAGCGCTCGTCGAGAAAGCCCGCGCTCTCGATCGCCTCTCGGCGAGCGAGCATGAAGGAGCCGCTGGTCCAATCACACGAGACCTCGCGGTCGTACATCGCGGGGTCCAGCTCGCGTTCACCCAGCCAGCGGGGACGATGGGGCACGCGGTCTGCCGCGAACGCCTCGCCGAGAGCCCTCATGGCGTTGGGAAACCGCCTTATCGTCGCATCAAGGCGGCCCTCTGTGTTGATCTGCCTCACGCCCACGAGGCCGACCGTCGGCCGCTCGTCCATCGCCCGCACGAGGTCGCTGAACATCCCGTCCACGATCTCCGTGTCCGGGTTGAGGAAGAGCACGTAGCGTGCATTGCAGGTCATCAGCGCGCGGTTGTTCGCATGCGAGAAGCCATGGTTCGCGGACGGCACCACGCGCGCGCCGGGGAACTCGGTCTCAACCAGCTCCCGGGTGCCGTCTTCAGAGTCGTTGTCCACCACGACCACGTCGGCTCGCAGGTCGCCCAGATGCGAGAACACGGTGCTCAGGCACGGGCGTAGCCAGTTGGCCTCGTTGGTCGAGACGGTGATGATTGCCAGATCGTCCACAGCAGCCAAACAACGGCAGAGCGCGAACGGGTCTTTCGCGAATAGCCTTGTGCGGTGCGTGACCTATACGAAGGATCCGCGCGTCGACCTCTACATCGAGGCCCTGCCGGATTGGCAGCAGGGGATCTGCCGGCGGGTGCGCGACCTGGTCCACGCCGCGGACCCCGAAGTCGAGGAGACCATCAAGCGGAGCGTGCAGCCGTACTTCGTCCTCGAAGGGAACATCTGCGCGCTGCTGGCGGCCAAGGACCACGTGAACGTCTTCCTCTACGACGGAGGGATCGTTCCCGACCCTGAAGGGATCATCACGGCCGGCCACGACAACAAGACGGCGAGGACCGTGGCCTATCGCGAGGGCGAGGCGATCAACGAGCCGGCCCTCACAGCGATGTTCCGGCAGATCATCGCCAACAACCGGGCCGGCGGCTGGCGCAAGATCAAGGCGGAGAGTTAGGCCGTCCCCGAGGGGAGCGGGCGCGCTGGGTTGCCCACCACGGTCACGCCGGGCGCCACGTCCTTGGTGACCACCGCGCCGGCGCCCACGAGCGCGCCCGCGCCGATGCGCACGCCGCCGAGGATGGTGGCCCCCGAGCCGATCGAGGCGTCTTCCTCGACGACGGTCGGCAGCAGCTCCCAGTCGTCCTCGGTCTGCAGGCCACCGGCCGCGCCGGTGGCCCGGGGGCGCCGATCGTTGATGAACATCACCCCATGTCCCACGAAGACGCCGTCCCCGATGCTCACGCCGTCGCAGACGAACGTGTGGCTCTGGATCTTGCAGCGCTCCCCTATCTCGGCGCCGCGCTGGATCTCCACGAACGTCCCGATGCGGCTACCCGAGCCGATCCGGCAGCCGTAGAGATTCGTGAACGAGTAGACGGCCACGTCGTCGCCGAACTCGACGTCGTCGATCAGCCGGTGCGGAGCGTCGTTGCGAGGGGGCCACGCAGAAACAACGGCGCGAGGAGCGGCCGCCCTCACGGTACGAAGTTCAGACCCCACTGCGAGCGATCCACGCTAGATCCGGTTCCGCGCAACCGTTCTGTAACCAATGGTCGACAAGGCAATAGTGGTTGCCGCCGAGCCCACGAACCTGCTGCCGGTGGCCAACCGCCCGCTCGCTGTGCACGCCCTCGATGCGCTCGCCCGGGCGGGCGTCAGGGACGCGGCCGTGACGGTCAAGCCGGCCTTCCGCGCGCAGCTGGAGCACGAGCTCGGCCAGCACCAGTCCCTCGACACCGAGGTCACGTGCGTCGAGCAGCGCGACGACGACGCGTTCGCCGCCGTGCTCGCGGACCTTGGGAGCTTCGTGGGCAGCGATCCCTTCGTGCTTCACCTCGGGGACAGCCTCAACCGCGACTGCCTGAGCTCCCTGATCGAGCCCCCCGGCGCCGAACGAGACGCCACTGTGCTCGTGCAGGACACCGTCGCCGACCATGACGTCGTCGATCTCGCCCGCCGCCGCGCCGGCGACACCCGCACGGACGACGAGCGCTTCGCCGCGGGCGTATGGGTGCTCGGCCCTGCCGCGCTCGACGCCCTCTGTGAGGAGCCGAGCTCCGGGAACGCCGAGCTCGACGTGAGCCGCGGCGCTGCGCCGCCTGGCCGAGCTGGGCGGGCGCGTGTGCGCGCGCGAGGTGAGCGAGTGGTGGCGCTTCCGAGAGCGTCCAGGTGCGCTTCTCGACGCCAACCGCTTCGTCCTCGCGGGCCTCACTCCGGAGCCGGTCGAGGCCCAGCTCAGCGCCGCACGGATCCAGGGTCCGGTGTCGATCCACCCCTCGGCGCGCATCGAGTCGAGCATCGTCCGTGGACCCGCCGTGATCGCTGCCGGCGTCCATCTGCGCGAGGCCTACGTGGGCCCCTACACCTCGATCGGCGAGGACGTGATCATCGAGGGAGCCGAGATCGAGAACTCGATCATCCTCGCCGGAGCCTCCGTTACGCACCTCGGGGGGCGTCTCGAGGCGAGCGTCGTGGGCCCCAGGGCCCGGGTGTTTCGCGACTTCAGGCTGCCCAAGGCGATGCGCCTGAACGTCGGCGAGGGCGCCGAGGTCTCGCTCGCCTGACGGCTTCTAGGCACGACTCCTGCCTCCAGAAACGGTGCGCCCGCGCGAGACGGGGTACCGCCCGGGTGCTAGAAACGTCGTATTCTCGCCGGCTCCGCAAAAAACTGGGGTAGCGCCCCTAGTGCGGGAAACGGCGGTCGAGCTTAGGGTCGGTGAATCAGTTGAACGGCGGCCCGCGCGCCTCCTGCGCGTCTCTTTTGGAAGGACTCGATGACCACACGCTTCACCCGGAGCACCCATGACCCGAGCAAGGACACGGCACTCGTCAGCCAGGCCGTGGCCCGTGCGAAGGAAGGCGACCAGAGCGCGCTGCACTTCCTGTACGTGCGCTTCGCCGACGACGTCTGCGGCTATGTGCGCAGCATCGTCCGCGACTCCCATGAGGCCGAGGACATCACGCAGAACGTCTTCGCCAAGCTCATGACGGCGATTCAGCGCTACGAGCAGCGCGAGGTGCCCTTCGCCGCCTGGATCCTGAGGGTCGCCCGCAACGTGGCCCTCGACCACATCCGCGCCCGCCGCCAGATCCCCTTCGAAGAGGTGCGCGTGGACGATGACGGTCACGAGCAGATCGGCTTCGAGCGCTCCCAGTGCCTGCGCGACGCGCTGCGCCGGCTGCCGGCCGAACAGCGTGAGGTGCTCGTGCTCCGGCACATCGCGGGCCTCTCCCCCGGCGAGATCGCCACGCGCCTCGGCAAGACCGAGGGTTCCGTCCACGGGCTGCATCACCGCGGCCGCGGAGCGCTGCAGGAGGCGCTGCGCGAGCTCGAGGCCGCACCCGTGACCGCGGCCGGCTGAGCCGGCCCGGGTCTGAGTCAGTCCAGCCGGGCTGCGATCCGGACCGCCACGCGGCCGGAGTCCAGATCGGCCATCAGCGCCAGCACCGCGTGCTCGAGCAGGCGCTCGAGCGGCAGGCCATCGAGCGCGCACTCGAGCTCGAGGGCCTCCCATGACTCGGCGGGCAGGTCGACCACGACCTCCAGCCCGTCGCCGGCCGGCTCCCGCTCGAACGGCGGCCGCCGCTCACCCGGGCGTCGCGGCATGTCGCGCTCGAGATGATGATCCACCGCGCACTGGACGAAGCGCGACTGCGAGATGCCATGGCGGCGAGCCAGCGTCTCGAGGGCCTCGCGGCCGAAGCCGTCCAGGGCGAGTGAGAGTGTGCGGCCGGTTGACTGCTTGTTCTGTGCGAGATCCACTTGTCGGTCCTATCGGACCGGCCGCGGCGGGCCTTTAGCCCGAGATTCGAGGACTCAACCGGTGTTGGCGTCGAAGATGTCGCGCAGCTCGGCGCGTGAGCTCAGTCCGAGCTTTCGGTAGGAGTGCTTGAGGTGCCATTCGACGGTCTTGACGGTGACGACGAGCGTCTCCGCGATGTCGCGGTTCGACATTCCCTCGGCCGCCAGGGCAGCCGTCTGTCGCTCGCGTGCGGTGAGAGAGTCGATCCCGTACATCGCCGTGCGCCGCGGCCGGGCGCCCGCCACCTTGGCCTCGCGCAGCGCGCGTTCGGCGAGCGGGTAGGGCGCCGCAGCGCTTCGCGAGGTCGAGCCCGTGGCGCAGCGGCTCGCGCGCCTCGCGGCGGCGTCCCGCACGCCGCAGGGCGGCGCCGAACTCCACCAGCGCGCGGGCGCGCTCCAGGGCGTTCTGGGACGAATCGAGCCGGTCCACGGCCGCCTCCAGCGTCGCCAGGCCACGCTCCGGCCCCCGTATGGCGCCCAGCGCGCGGAGGGCGCGGCCGATCGCGCCCGGCGCACCGAAGGACTCGGCCAGCCTGAGCTCCGACTCGGCCAGGTGCTCCGCCTCCCCGACCTGCCCGAGCGCGGCGTGGGACAGCGCGGCGTCCGAGCGCCATGGCGCCACCGCCGGATTGCTCATCCCTGAACGCTCTCCCAGCTCACCGCAGGCCAGGAAGTCCTCGAGCGCCGAGCTGTGGTCACCGTCCATCACGTGCAGCCGGCCCGCGCGTGAAGAGCAGGGCGAGACCGCGTTGGATCGTTCGGGCTGACGGCGGTCTCGGCCTCCTTCAGATGGCGCCGCGCGCCGTCCAGGTCACCGCTCTCGATCAGGCTGTTGGCCAGCACGAGGCGCGCGCCGCCCAGCCCGAGGCGCCAGCCGTCGCGCTCGACGGCCAGAGCGTGGCGGGCATCGGCGGCCGCGTCGGGCACACGACCGCGCATGAGGATCGCCATCGCCCTCATGTGCGAGGCCGTGGCGAAGCCGAGAACCGAGCCGCGGGAGCGGGCGTCCTCCACGGCGGCCGTGAGCGCGGCCTCCGCGGTCTGCAGGTCTCCGGCGATCGCCAGCGCCCCGGTGGCGAGGTAGTAGGTCAGGCCGTCAGCGGTCTCGTCGTCGAGAAGTGCCCCGCGGTGCAGCGCCCGCGCGGCCAGCTCGATCGCGAGCTCCGCGCTGATCCCGCGCACCGCGACCTCCATCGCATGCAGGGCGAGCAGGGCTCGGTCCCCGGCGCTGTCGCCGGTCGCCGGGGCCGTGGGTGTGGTCGAGGGGCTCGGTCGGCTGGGTCAGCCAAACCGAGGTGGCGTGCGCGGCGCGCAGGCGGGCGCTCACGTCCCGGTCCGCCGTTGAGTCCGTGGTCGAGGCCGCGCTCGAAGACGCTCATGGCTTCGCGCGGCTTTCCGAGCGCGAACAGCGCGCGACCGGTTTCCAGCGCGGCACGCGCGCCCTCGGGTGCCTCCTGGACGTGCTGAACCGCGTCCTGAAGCCGGACGACCGCCTGGGGCTCGCCCGCCGTGGCCTCGGCTCTTCCGAGCTCGAGCATGACGTGGGCCCGCATGGGCCGCGTGCGGCGGCTCGTCAAGGGCACGCCGCAGATAGCGCACGGCTTCGGCGGGCACGCCGCGGCCCAGGGCAACCGCCGCCGCCGAGGTGAGCGACTCCACGGCCCAGGCGTTGCCGGCACACGGGGCCTCGAGCAGGTGCGCTGCCACCAGCTCGGGGGAGGCGTCCTCCGCGGCCAGCAGCTCGGCCGCGCGCAGGTGGCGGGTGGCGCGCTGCCCGGCCGGCTGGGCAGACTCGAGGACTGCCCGCACCACCGGGTGGACGAAGGTCAGCCGCGGCTCGGCCCGAAGGAAGCCGAGCTCTACGAGCTCATCGGCCAGGCAGGCGGCCTCCTCGGTCTCCAGCCCCGCTATCGAGGCGGCGTGCCGCAGGTCGGCCTCTGGACCGAGCACCGCGGCCGCGGTGAGCAGCTCGGGTGCGCGCTGGTCGACGGCGCGCGGCCTGCGCGAGCGCCCAGTTCGCCACGACCTGTGGCCGCAGCTCCTGGACACCGGCCGCGGGATCGGCCGCGTCCTCGGCGTCGAGCACGGCGCACAGCTCCTCGACCAGAAAGGGATTACCGGCCGCCGCTTCGTGGAGCGCCTGGCAGATCTCGTCGGAGGCGGCGCGAAGCCCGCCCTCCCGCACGAGCCGTTCCGTGCCGTCGAGGCTGAGCGGGCCGAGCCGGTGACGCTGCGTGTAGCGCCGATGCGGCGAGCTCGGCCAGCAGCGGCGGCACCGCTCGGCGCGGCAGCGCGCCAGCCGTGAGGACCACCGCGATCGGGAGCTCCCGAGCACGCTCGGCCAGATAGAGCAGGAACTCGAGGCTAGCCGCGTCCGCCAGGTCGGCGTCGTCCACCGTGATCAGGAGAGGGCGAAGCTCACTCAGGTGAACACAGAGGCGGTACAGGCCGTGGATGACGTCGAAGGACGATGTGGGAACCGGACGGCCCGGAGCCGGATCGACCAGGAGCGCGGCCTGGGCGGCGGCGTCGGAGAGCAGCCGCTCGCGCTCGTGCGCATCCGCCCGCGCGATGCGCCGCTCGAAGAGCTGCAGGACCACCCCGAGGCCGAACTCCTGCTCGCGATGGCGCCCGCAGCCCGACAGCACCTCGAGCGAATCCTCGGCCGCCTGGGCCTGGACAGCCGCCAGCGCGGCGCTCTTGCCGAGGCCGGCGCTGCCCTGTATCAGCATGATCGAGCCACGACCGGCACGTGCCTCGCCCACGGCCGCAGCCGCGTGCTCCAGCAGTGCCTCGCGCTCAATCAGCCCAGGCGATATTTCGTCCGCGAGGGAGAGTCGTTCCAAGCCCGCACCTGCGTTCCAGAGTAGGTGCGCCTCTCAAAGCGCGCAAGCACGGGTGTGCGATCCGCTAGGTGTCCTCGAGAATGCCCTCGAGCTTGCCCGCCAGGCGGCCGCTGTCGAGGTCGGCCAGGAAGAACAGGCAGGCGTGCCCCACCAGCTCGGACGCCTGTACGCCCTGCCGCTGCGCTTCCGCCTCCGACCGCCTTCAGGGTCTGCTCGTCGATGTCAACCTCGCGGCCGGGGCCGGGAGCGCTCTGCCGGCCGAAGCGGGGATAGCGCCACGCCTGGCGTCCGCTGTCGCGTTCGGCCAGGTAGTAGAGCACCGCGGTGCGGACGATCGCCGCGGTCGAGCCGTGTCGGACGTCCGCGTTGCGCTCGAGTGCTTCGAGCGCGAACTCATCGACGTGCAGCGTCATTCTGGTCACAGCGCGCGTCTCCAATTGCTCCCCCAAGTCCAGCAGAGTCGTGTCAGCCTGTCTATGAAGCAAACGGCGCAAGAAACCGTGCGAGGACGCGAACCCGCCTTTTACCCGCCTGCGAGTCGCCTCAGCGAAAGGGGCGCCGCCGGCGCCCCCAAGGCTGTGAGTCCGATCCGGGATTCCCTCCCGAGAGCCCCTCGGGCTCACACCCCATAAACGCCCTGGCGCGCCGGGTTCTTGTGCCGGGGTGACCGGACCACCACGCCGGGGTAGGTTTCTGTGCCGTGCCCACGCCCACCGAGACCACCGTCGAGCGCGCGGAGGAACTCGCCGACCGCCTCCTGCCCGGCCGCACCCCCAAGCGGCGGATGCTGGTCATCGTCAACCCGTACGCCACGACGGTGTCCGACCGGCTCCGCAATCTCGTGGTCTACGCGCTGCAGTCCCGCTACGCGGTCGAGGCAATCGACACGCAGGAGCGCAATCACGCGACCCAGATCTGCCGCGAGGCGGCCAACGAGGGCTACGACGCCGTGGTGGCCTTCGGCGGCGACGGAACGGTCAACGAGGCGGCCAACGGGCTCGTCGGCTCGGACACGCCCCTCACCGCGCTGCCTGGCGGCTCCACGAACGTGTGGGCCCGGACGCTGGGGATCCCGAACGACGTGGTGGATGCCACCGAGCACCTGCTGGCCATCGCCGACGACTGGGAGCCTCGACGCGTGGACCTCGGGCGAGTCGACGATCGCCACTTCGTGTTCGCATCCGGCGTCGGCCTCGACGCCAGCGTGGTCAGGCGCGTCGACGCCCATCCGTACCGCAAGGCCCGCCTGGGCGCCTGGTACTACACCTGGGCGGCGTTGGCGATCTTCAACCGCCGCTATCTCGTCAACCCGCCCCGCGTACGGGTGACCGCGGCGGGCCGTGAGTTCGAGGGCGTCACGGTGGTCGTCCAGAACTCCGATCCCTTCACCTACTTCCGGCAGCGCCCGATCCGAGTGGTCGAGCCCGCCGGGCTCTCCACCGGGACCCTGTCCGCGGCTGTCCTCAAGCGGGCCACCGTGCTCGAGCTGCCGACGCTGATCCCCCGCCTGTTGTCGACCCGGGCCCGAACGGTCATGCGCAACCGCCAGGTCGAGCCGCTGCCGGATCTGTCATCGCTGCGGGTGGAGGCGATCGACGACCGCCAGTTCCCGCTTCAGGTGGACGGCGACTACATCGGCGAGTTCAGCCGAGGTGGAGTTCACCGCGGTGCCGGGCGGGCTGGTGGCCGTGGCGTAGCGGGTCACCAGGGCCGAGGATCCGTCCGCAGGGTTAGGTGAGATGGGGAGGGCCGGCGGGCCACTCCCCATCTCGAGCGGGCACAACGACCGTCCGCGCGCGTACAGGCGACGACGGAGGGTCGCTAGAGAAACGGCATCTCGAGGGGCTCACTTGCGCCCCGCGCGGAAACCGACCTTTATCAGCCGGTCGGCACCGGACGCCGCCGGCTGAGATGCGGCCAGGGGTGGCTGCCAAGGACGCAGGGGTGAAGGCGTGCCCAAGCACGCCGACCCCGAGGACGCAGGCAGGCGCCCCTGGACGCCCTCAGCCGGTGGGCGTGACGCGGTAGGCGTCGAAAACCGAATCGATGTTGCGGATGCGGGTGATGCAGGTCTTCAGCGACTGCGTGTCCCCCACCTCGACCACGAAGCGGTTCTTGACCATCGGGTGGACCACGGTGCAGCGGGCCTCGAGGATGTTGATCCCGGTCTCCGCGAAGGTCCGGGAGAGGTCCTCGAGCAGCCGGTGGCGGTCCCAGCCGTCGATCTGGAGCTCGACACGGAACGAGGATGTCGTGTCCCCCTCCCACTCCACGTTCGCGAAGCGCTCGGGGTTCTTCTTCAGCGCAACCGCGTTGGGGCAGCTCTCGTGGTGGATCGTGATGCCCTTGCCCAGCGAGATGTAGCCCACGATCGGATCGCCCGGCACGGGCCGGCAGCACTTGGCCAGGCGCAGCATCACGTCGTCCACGCCCTCGACCTTGATCCCGTACGTGGACGAGGCGGCCGTCTTCTTGGGCGTCTCCCGCCGCTCGAGCAGCTCGGCGGCGGGCGAGGGCGCCTCGACCGCCGACTCGCCCTCCTTGAGGCGGTGCATCAGCTTGTTGACGACGGTCTTCGACGAGATCTTGCCCTGGCCGAGGGCGATGTAGAAGTCCTCGCCCTTGCGGAAGCCCATCTCGCGGATCACGTCGGCCAGGAGCGGCGAGCCGGCGATCTTCTGCGGCGGCAGCCCGGCGCGCTTGAGGTTCTCCTGCAGCATCTCGCGGCCGGTGCGCTCCGAGTCCTCGCGGCGCTCGCGCTTGAACCAGGCGCGGATCTTCGACTGCGCGCGGGTGGTCTTGGCCAGCGCCAGCCAGTCGCGCGACGGCCCACGCTCCTTCTTCGAGGTGAGCACCTCGACGATGTCGCCGGACTGAAGCTCGTAGTGCAGCGGCACGATCTTGCCGTTGACCTTGGCGCCAACGCAGCGGTGGCCGACGTCCGTGTGGATCTCGTAGGCGAAGTCGAGCGGCGTCGCTCCGCCGGCCAGCGACTTGACCTCGCCCTTGGGCGTGAACACGAAGACCTCGTCCTCGAACAGGTCCGCCTTGAGCGTCTCGGCGAACTCCTGCGGGTCCGTCGTGTCCTCCTGCCAGTCGAGCAGGTGCCGCAGCCACTCGACCTTGTCCTCGACCGGCTTCGAGCCGTCCTCCTTGTAGATCCAGTGCGCCGCGACGCCGAACTCGGCCGTGCGGTGCATCTCCATGGTGCGGATCTGGATCTCCAGCGGCCTGCCCTCGGGGCCGATCACGGTCGTGTGGAGCGCCTGGTACATGTTGAACTTGGGCATGGCGACCCAGTCCTTGAAGCGCCCGGGCAGCGGCTTCCAGAGCGAGTGGATGACGCCGATCGCCCCGTAGCAGTCCTTGACCGAGTCCACGATCACGCGCATTGCCGTGAGGTCGTAGATCTCGTTGAACTCGCGCCCCTTCTTGGTCATCTTCGAGTAGATCGAGTAGAAGTGCTTGGCGCGGCCCGAGATGTCGGCCTCGATGCCCACGGCGTCGAGCTCGGAGCCCAGGTACTCGCCCGCGCGTGACACGTAGGCCTCGCGCTCCTCGCGCTGCTGGGACACGAGCTGCTTGATCTCGTTGTACTTGCGCGGGTGGAGCGTCGCGAAGGCAAGGTCCTCGAGCTCCCACTTGATCGCGTGGATGCCGAGCCGGTGCGCGAGCGGGGCGAAGATCTCGAGCGTCTCCTTGGCCTTCTCCTGCTGCTTGGGCTTCGGCATCGCGCCGAGCGTGCGCATGTTGTGCAGCCGGTCGGCGAGCTTGATGAGGATGACCCGGATGTCCTGGGCCATCGCCACCATCATCTTGCGGTAGTTCTCGGCCTGCCGGTCGTCGCGGCTCTGGAAGGTGACCCCCGACAGCTTCGTCACGCCGTCGACGAGCTGACCGATCTCGTCGCCGAACTCCTCACGGACCTCGTCGAGCGAGGCGCTGGTGTCCTCCACCGTGTCGTGCAGCAGCGCAGCGCACAGCGTGGCCGTGTCGAGGCGCATTCCCGCGCAGATCTTCGCCACGCCCACGGGATGGACGATGAAGTCCTCTCCGGTGGCACGGCGCTGGTCGGCGTGGCGCTCGCAGGCGAACACGAAGGCGCGCTCCACCAGGCCGCGGTCGATGTCCTCGGCCGCCTCGCCCGAGTGCTCCTCCACCACCGCGAACAGGTCGCCCAGGAGCACACGCTGGTCGTCGCTGAGGCGGGCGCGCGGGCCCGCCGGGCCCTGCGCGCGGTGCTCGTCTACCGGGTGACGCTCGAAGTCGCGCGCCCGAGCTCGCTGCCGTTGCCGCCGGCCCGCTTACCGCCGACGGCCGCTTCTCCCGTGGCGGCGCGGCCGCGCCGGTTCCGCCGGGCGCATCGGCTCGGCTGTCGGACCTCGTCTTCCCGTTGGCACGCGGAAGCTTGGGCATCGTCTACGAGTCTAGAGTGACTCAGGACGCCTGGCGCATCGCCGGCTCGGCGGCGCGCGCGGGCTCTGAGACCCCCAGTGCACTCTCCGCGGCGCTCACGCCGCTCGCGGTAGGCGCGGTAGGCCGCCGAGAGCTCGAGATCGGTGCGCACGCCGTCGCGCGCCCGGCACGCGGGCTCATCGAGTCGAGTTCGAGCTCGACCAGGCCGAGCTCGTCGAGGACGCGCAGCAGCCGCCCGCAGCACTCGGGCGAGCGCGGATACGCCCCGCTGCCGCGCAGCGCGCCCGCGAGCGCGGCGCCGGGCGCCTCGGCACCCAGCGCGCGCAGGGCCCTGAACGCCTCGGTGAGCGCGGGCCGCAGCTCGAACTCGGCGCGCCACACCTGCAGGGCGAACTCGATCTCCCCCGGACCCCAGGCCAGATGCGCGCGTGGCCCCAGCGCGAGCAGGGGATCGCCCGCGCCGCCGCGCGGGGGATCGATGGCGACGAGGTGATCGAAGTCCGCGACCAGGGCGGGCCGCCGGGCCAGCGCGCCCCAGGACACCACCGCCATGCCGTCGCGGGATGCACCCGCCACGACCGCTGCCAGCGATGCGCGGCGACGAGCCACGTCCGCCACAGCCGCCACCGCGCTCTCGCCGCTCGTGAACAGGTCCACAGCCACGCCCGCGAAGCCCTCGCCGCGCCGGTCCACCGCGCGCCGGGCCGACCGCGGGCGCCCGCCCGGCCGCGAGCTCAGGCAGGGATGGGTCGGTGCCGAACTCCCGGCGCACCCGCTCCCAGAACGGCTCGTCGTCGCCGAGCACCTGCAGCTCGCCCCGGCGCGGGCGGCACAGCGCACGCAGGACCACGCGCGGCTCCACGGTGCCGTTCCAGCGGTTGGGCTCGAGCCGCACGGCCACGTCGTGTGCCTCGATGCGCGCGGGGGCCAGCGAGCGCTGGGTGGCGCCGAAGGCCACCCCGCGGGCCCGCGAGGCACCGGTGACGAGCGTGAAGCGGGCGTGCTGGCGCTCCTCGCCCATCCCGGTCACGTTCTCCAGGCGGGCGGCCGGCACCAGCAGGGTGGGCTGCGGGTTGCCGATCCCGAACGGGCGCAGCCGCTCCAGCTGCTCCGCCAGGTCGAGGCCCAGCGCGCCGCCCGGCACGACGGCGTCCACTCGCTCGACAGCGATCAGGTCGTCGGGACCGAGCAGACCGCCGGCATGGGCGGCCAGCGCGCTCGCGGAAGCCCTCAACCGCTCCGGCCTCGAGCTCCACGCCGGCGGCCATGCGGTGGCCGCCGAAGCGGCGCAGGTGGGCCTCGCAGGCGGCCAGCCCGGCGTGGAGGTCATAGGCGGAGATGCTTCTGCCGGAGCCGCGCCCGTCATCCCCGTCGAGCGCGATGACCACCGCCGGACGGCGCCATTTCTCCACCAGGCGGGAGGCCACGATGCCCACCACGCCCGGGTGCCAGCCCTCTCCGGCCACGACCATCGCGGCCTGGCTGGCCTGAGGGGAGCAGGCGGCGTCGGCCTCGAACAGGATGCGCGTCTCGGCCTCGCGGCGGTCACGGTTGAGCAGATCCAGCTCGCGGGCCACCTCCTCCGCCCGGGCGCCGTCCTCGGTGAGCAGCAGCTCGAGCGCGGCGTCGGCGCGGCCCATGCGCCCGGCGGCGTTGATGCGGGGCCCCAGCCGGAACCCGCAGCTGCTGCTCGGACACGTCCGCGGGCGCCACCGCGGCCACCTCCATCAGCGCGCGCAGGCCGGGCCTGTCGGTGCGCGACAGCGCCCGCAGGCCCTCGCGCACGATCCGCCTGTTCTCGCCGCGGAGCGGCACGAGGTCGCATACCGTGGCGAGCGCCGCCAACTCGAGGTCCGCCTCGGCGCCCGAGCCGCGCAGCGCCTCGGAGAGCTTGAGCACCACCCCGGCCGCGCACAGGTCGGCGGGATAGGCCGCGGCCCCGCCCGGGGCGGGATGCACGACCGGGCAGTCGGGCAGCTCGGCGCCGGGGCGGTGATGATCGGTGACCACCACGTCCACACCCGTCGCTCGGGCCGCCGCCACCTGTTCGAGGGCGGTGATCCCGCAGTCGACGGTCACGAGCAGCCCCACGCCGCGCCCGGCAAGCCGCTCGACCGCGCGCGGTGGACAGCCCGTAGCCCTCGTCGAAGCGGCTGGGCAGCTCCCAGACCGGCTCGGCGCCGAGCAGCGCGCAGCGTGCGCACCAGCATCGCGGTGGAACAGACCCCGTCCACGTCGTAGTCCCCGAACACGGCGATGCGCGAGCCCCGGCCGGCGTGGGCGCGGATCAGCTCGGCGGCCTCGGCCACGCCCGGCAGAGCGAGCGGATCGTGGCGCTCCTCGGCGGCCAGGAAGGCGCGAGCGTCCTCGACCTCGCGAAAGCCGCGGCGCGCGAGCACGGTGCCCACGGCCGGCGACACCCCAAGCCCGTCGGCCAGCGCTTCGGCCAACGTGACTTCGTAGGGCGTGGTCGCCCAGCGGGACGGTCGGGACTGCATCCGAGGCATCCTCCGAGGAGGAGCGGACGGAACGCGCGATCTCGCCCCGGCGCTAGTGCGAGCCCGCGCGCGTGAAGCCGTGGTCCACGCCGTGCTCCCGATCGGTGCGGGCGCCCCACCAGTACGAGATGCGCCAGCGCGATCACCGTTCCCGGGATCGCGATCACCGCCTGGAGAAGATCGGTGTCGTTCTGGCCCGGGATGGTCAGGCCGTTCGCGAGGAAGCCGAACACCACCGCGCCCACCACGGCGACCAGGAAGGCGCCGACGATCCCGCCCCAGAAGCGGTCGGGGAACGAACACCGTGAAGTGCCACAGCGCGATTCCCATCATCACCCACACGACCATGGCCATCTCAGCGCCTCCCGTGCTTCTTGCGCGCGCGCTGGCGCTTTGGCTTGGGCTTGGACGGCCCGGACGTGCTCGTCACGCGCGACTCGGCGCGGCCCGAGGGCTGACCCGCGGCGGGATCGGTCGGAGCGGCGTCGCCGCCGTTGGCCTTGCTCGGCGCCGGGGGTTCGGCGGGCGCCGGCGGCTGCGGCGGCTCGTCGGCCGGCGGCTCGTCCGCGGGCGGCGCCGCATCGGCCGGCGGTGTCGGCTCAGCGGGCGGTGTCGCCTCAGCGGGCGCCGGTCGGAAGGCGGTGCGGGCGCTTCGGACGCGGGCGCGGCCTCAGGCGGTGGCGGAGGCGCGGGCGGCCGCGCGGCGCCAGTGCCGCGCCCACGCGCGCGCCGAGCCACCCGCTCCCGGCGGGAAGGCTTGGCCGACTCGGTGTCGGCCACCGCGGCGGTCACCCCAGCGGCGCCCGCGGCCGCGCCGGCGACTGCCGGCTCCGGCTCGCCGATGACGCCGCTGTCGAAGGCCGGCACGTGCCCGTCGTGCTCGTTGAGGATCAGGCGCCTCCTGCGCATGTAGGTCTGCTCGCGCTCCTTCCACTCCACCAGCACCGGGGTGGCGATGAAGATCGAGGAGTACGCGCCGGAGGCCACGCCGACGAGCAGGGCGAAGGCGAAGTCCTTGAGCGTCTCGCCCCCGAAGATGAGCAGGGAGCCCACCGGCATGAGCACCACGAAGCTCGTGGCGAGCGACCGGGTGAACACCTCGGACATCGAGCGGTTGGCGATCTGCGAGAACGTGGCCCGCGGCATGCGCGGCACGTTCTCGCGTATTCGGTCGAACACGATGACCGTGTCGTACAGCGAGTAACCCATGATCGTGAGCAGGGCGGCGACCGTGGCGGTCGTGACCTCCCTGTCGAACAGGGCGTAGACGCCGGCGGTGATCAGCAGGTCGTGGGCGAGGGCGATCATCACCGGCACGGCGAACTTGAACTCGAAGCGGAAGCCGATGTAGAGAGCGATCAGAAGCAGCGACGCGATCACCGCCAGCACGGCCGTGCGCGCGATCTGCTCGCCGAACGTCGGGCCCACGGACGTGCGGTTCACGTCGTCGGCCAGCCCGAATTGCTCGTCGAGGGCGTTCTCGACACTCCGATCCTCGGGAGCGAGCTCGGACACCGACAGCTGCACGACGTTGTCGCCGAGCTCGGGGTCGTCGACCTCCTGGATCTTCGCGTCCCCGAAGCCGAGCGGCTCGACCGTGTCGCGCACCTGGTCCACGCGTCGCCGAGCGCTCCAGCGGAGCGGTGATCCGCGTGCCGGATTCGAAGTCGATGCCGAAGTTGAGGCCGAGGGTGGCTATGGAGATCGCGCCGATCAGCAGGATCACGCCGGAGAACGAGAAGAACCAGCGCGAGTTCCCCATGAAGTCGAAGCGCCAGCCGGCCTTCTTCTCGGGGTTCACGCCAAGCGCGCTGGGGCGCCGCAGGATTCGCGAGCGCGCCATGGTGCCGAGGATCGCCGACGTGGCCAGCACCGCGGTGAACAGCGACACCAGCGTTCCCACTCCGAGCGTGAAGGCGAAGCCCTTGACCCCGGCCGTGGCCAGGGTGAAGAGGATGAAGGCCACGCCGATGGTCACGACGTTGGCGTCGATGATCGTCCTGAGCGCCTTGGAGTAGCCGGCGGAGATCGCGCTCGGGATCGAGCGCCCCGCTCTCACTTCCTCCTTTATTCGCTCGTACATGACGATGTTGGCGTCGGCCGCCACCGCCAGCGTGAGCACCAGTCCCGCGATGCCCGGCAGCGTGAGCGTGATCGGGATCAGCTTGACCAGCGCGAACAGGAACACCGCGTAGATGAGCAGCGCGATGGTGGCCACCACGCCGAGGACGCGGTAGAAGATGAGCAGGAACAGGATCGTCAGGGCCAGGCCCGCGGCTCCGGCCACGAGCCCCTGGTCGAGCGCCTGCTGGCCGAGGGTGGCCGAGACCTGCGTCTGGGAGATCAGCTTGAGCTCGATCGGCAACGCGCCGATGCGCAGGTTCTCCGCGAGGTCCTGGGTCTCCTCGAGCGAGCCGATGCCCTCGATCTGCGCGCCCGTGCGTCCGTCGATGCCCTCCGGCAGTTCGAGCGGGTCGATGCTGGCCAGCGACACGATCTGGTTGTCGAGCGTGATCGCGAAGCGCCGGAACAGGCTCTCGTCCTCGCCCGGCTGCGCTATCCGGCCGACGCGGTCGATGGCCGGCTGCTGGGCGATGCGCTTGGTCACGTCGGCGAAGCGCTCGCGGCCCTCGTCGGTGAACTCGAACGCCACGACCGGCTGCTGGTTCTGGTCGAACTGCTGCTCGGGGTTCTTGATGTCCTTTCCGGAGAGCGCCGAGTCGTCCTCGATCACGAAGAAGCGCTTGATCTGCGGCGGCTGGTTCTCCACCCGCTCGCCCTCGACCACGAGCACGCCCTCGGGGACCTTGAAGACCTTGGAACCGGCCGGCGGGCCGCCCGAGCCGAGTGCCTCCAGCTGCTCGACGGCATTCGGTGCCGTCGGCGAACTCCGGGGCGGGTCCGTCCTCCGGCGTTGTAGTCCGCCAGCAGCTCCCTGCACGTGGCCGACGGCTCGTAGTCGGCGGTGCGCACCGGCTCGCCGTCGGGTCCGATCGGCAGCCGGTCGGGACCGAACAGGTAGTACTGGTCGCCGGTGGTGTTGTTCTCCCTGTCGGCCTGCTCCGGCGAGACGTCCGAGCCGGGCGGCACGTCGGTCTGCTCGGCCTTGCCCTCCTGAGTCGATGCGAACTCGACCGCGTCGTAAAGGGCCTTGGTCCCGGCGAAGGGATTGTCGGGACCGCGGTCGCCGAGCACGTTGGGCTCCCAGTCGTAGAACTGGAGCTGAGCCGTTGTGCCCACCTGCTCGATGGCACGTTCCGCGTTCTGGACGTCGGGCAGGCCGATCGAGATCTGGTCGCGGCCGGAGCGCTGGATCTCGGGCTCGGAAACGCCGAGGGCATCCGTTCGCTTGCGGATCGTCTCCGTAGCGTCGTCGAGCGCCTCCTGGGTGACCTCGGGAACCTGAGGCGTGGGCCGGCCCTGGTAGACGAGCTCGATGCCCCCTCGCAGGTCGAGGCCGAGCTTCGTGTCCTTCGACAACGGCGTGCCCGGGACGATCACGAGCAGAGACAGGACCAGCAGAACGACGACGACCCCGAGGATCGCGAGGTTGCGGGCCCGGCTCGTCATCTGGGCGTCAGCACCAGCAAGAGACCCCCATCATCGTCGTACGCAGGGAAGATGTCAGCCTTCGCCGATTCGGGGCGATCCCCTTCGGCGTGCACGACCACCGGCTTGTCCAGCACCCGCACGCCCCACTCGAGCGCCGTGGCGATGTGATCGTCGCCGTTCTCGAACCTGAGGTTGAGCACGTCCTGGGCGGAGCGGCCCATCACGTCGAGCTCCCCCAGGCCGGTGAGCTCCCGGGCTCCCCTGCCCGTGCCGATCAGCCGTCCCTCCTGGTCGAGAATGAAGAACGCGGCGTTGGGAGCCGGGTAATAGTCGTCGAGCAGCTCGAACAGGAAACCGAAGCCGCACTTCTTGCAGCCCTTGGCTCGGCTCTGGAAGCCGGCCGTGCGCTCAGCGGACTCGGAGCGGTTCCCGCAGTTCGGACAGATGAAGATCGGCATGCGAACCGCTCATGCTAGCCAGCGCGTGACGGAGCCCGCCGCGGTCGGTCAGAAAAGCCTCTGTTCCGCTCCCCGTGGGGGCTCCAGGCCCAGATGAGCGAACGCCGCGTCGGTCGCGACGCGCCCGCGCGGGGTCCGCATCAGGAGGCCCTGCTGGAGCAGATACGGCTCGTAGACGTCCTCGATGGTGTCGGACTCCTCGCCCACCGCCACGGCGAGCGTCGAGAGCCCCACGGGGCCCCCGCCGAACTTCTGGCAGATCGCGGCGAGAATTTCGCGGTCCAGGCGGTCGAGTCCGGCCGCGTCCACCTCGAGCAGGTCGAGCCCGTTGCGCGCCACGGTCTCGTCGATGCGACCCGCCTCGCGAACCTCCGCGAAGTCGCGCACGCGCCTGAGCAGCCGGTTGGCCACCCGCGGCGTGCCACGCGAGCGCGACGCGATGGCCTCCGCCCCGGCGTCGTCGATCTCGATCTCGAGGATCCCGGCGGAGCGGCGGACGATTCGGGCGAGGTCGGCCGGTCCGTAGAGCTCGAGGCGGTGGGTCACGCCGAAGCGGTCCCGGAGCGGGGTGGTCAACAGGCCTGCGCGGGTGGTGGCCCCGATCAGCGTGAAGGCCGGCAGGTCCAGCGTGACCACGGCGGCCCCGGCGCCCTGGCCGACGGTGATCGGCAGCCGGCGGTCCTCCATCGCGGGGTAGAAGGTCTCCTCGAGCGCGCGCGGCAGACGGTGGATCTCGTCGACGAAGAACACGCTGCGTGGCGCCAGCGCGGTGAGATAGCTGGCGATGTCGCCCTTGCGCTCGAGCGCCGGGCCGGCGGTGGGCACGAACTCGGCCTCCAGCTCGTTGGCCACGATCTGGGCCAGCGAGGTCTTGCCCAGCCCGGGCGGGCCCGCCAGCAGGACGTGATCGAGCGCCTCGCCGCGGGCCCGGGCGGCCTCGATGAAGATGGCCAGCTGCTCCTTGACGCTCTCCTGGCCGACAAAGTCCTCGAGGCGCCGCGGGCGCAGCGAGCGCTCGAGCTCGTCCTCGGCCGGCTGAGGGGCGGGATCGTGGATGCGCTCCACGCCCGGGGTGCGAATACCGCCGCTCATCGCGCAGCCCGGAGCGCCTCGGCGATCAGGTCCTCGGGGGTCTCACCCGCGGCCTTGTCGAGCAGGCCGTCCGCCTCCTGGGGCGTGAAGCCGAGGCCCATCAGCCCCTCTCGCGCGAGCGTTCGCGGATCGTCCGATGCGGTGCGCCGGACCACGATCTCGTCGCTCACCTTGCCCGCGACCTTCTCCCGCAGCTCCACGATGATGCGCTCCGCGGTGCGCTTCCCGATGCCGGGAACGGCCTGGAAGCGGGCGGCGTCGCCCGAGGCGATCGCGTTGAGCAGCTCGCGCGGGGCACCGCCGGAGAGCACGGCCTGGGCCACCTTGGGCCCCACTCCCTGTACGCCGATCAGCATCAGGAACAGCTCTCGTTCGGCCTGGGTGGAGAAGCCGTAGAGCTGCATCCCGTCGTCGCGCAGCACCAGATGGGTGAACAGCCGGCCCTCGCGACCAGCCGCGGGGACGTCGGCCAGCGTCTCGGAGGAGACGGCCATGCGATAGCCCACGCCGGCCGCCTCGATCACCACCTCGCCGGCCAGCCGGGTGATCACCTCGCCGCGGACCGAGGCGATCACGCGAACGACCTCCGGCGCCGCAATGTCAGCGGCAGGCGCAGCCTGCGCATGCGCCGGCGCCAGGTCATCCCAGCGCCGCCTTGAGCGGTGCCGAGTTGGCGTGGCAGATCGCCACAGCGAGCGCGTCGGCCGCGTGGTCGGGCCGCGGGAGATCCGGGAGCGAGAGCAGGGCGCCGACCATTCGCTGCACCTGCTCCTTGCCCGCTCCACCGCTGCCGCAGACCGACTGCTTGACCACCTGGGGGGTGTACGAGAAGCAGGGAATACCGGCCATGCCCGCCGACAGCAGAACCACGCCGCGGGCCTGGCCGACCGCGAAGGCGCTGTGGGCGTTGCGGCCGAAGTAGAGGTCCTCCACGGCAACGGCCGCCGGCTCGTGCTCGCGAATCAGGTCGCACACCCGCGCGTGGATGTCGGCCAGCCGCCTCTCGAGCGGCGAACCGGGACGGGTCTGGATCACACCACCGTCGAGCGCCGCGAGCGTCTGCCCACGGGAGAGCACCACGCCATAGCCCGTATGCGCGGTGCCGGGATCGATGCCGAGTACGACCACCTATGGGTGGGATTCTGCGCGCGGGGGCGGACGCCTTCCCGGGCGCGTCAGCGCGTGCCGCGCCAGATGAACCAGGCGAACACGCCCTGGAAGGGCAGGCGCGCCCACAGCAGCGGCTCCGGGATCCTCCGGAAGTCCTGCGCGTTCACGGCCATGTGGATGTTGGCCGGGAAGATGGCCACGATCGTGGCCAGCAGCCACCAGCGCCCCGCCCGGCGGGTGCCTTCCGGCAGCACGGCGAGGCCGCCCGCGATCTCGGCGACTCCGCTGGCCATGACGAGCTCCTTCTTCCAGCGCTCCAGGTAGCGGGGCATGATCGCCTCGTAGGTGCGAGGGACCACGAAGTGCATCGTCCCCGCGAAGATCCAGAAGGCGGCCAGGACGAGGCGCCTGGCCGGGGGACGGCTCGTCAAGCCGCCGCCACTCGCTCGAGCACGTCGGAGTCGACGTCGAAGTTGGCGTGCACCGCCTGCACGTCGTCGTGGTCCTCGAGCGCCTCTATCAGGCGCATCAGGGTGCCGACGCGGTCTTCCTCGACCGGGACGCGTGTGGTGGGGCGCTGCACCAGCTCCGCGGACTCGATCTCGATGCCCTCCCCGGCGAGCGCGTCGCGCACGGCGGCCACCTCGCTCGGCCCGGTCACGATCTCCCAGACGTCGCCGTCGAGGGTCACGTCCTCGGCGCCGGCGTCGATGGCGGGCAGCAGGTCGTCCTCCGAGTAGCGCGAGCCGTCCACCACCACCTCGCCCTTCTTCTCGAAGGTCCAGGCCACGGAGCCCGGCTCGCCCAGGTTGCCGCCGTGCGTGGTGAACGCGTGGCGTACCTCGGAGCCGGTGCGGTTGCGGTTGTCGGTCAGAGCCTCGACCAGGATGGCCACGCCGCCGGGGCCGTAGCCCTCGTAGAGCACGGCCTCGTAGGCGTCCGCGTCGGCATCGGCGCCGGTGCCCTTGGCGATGGCGCGCTCGATGTTGTCCTTCGGCATCGAGGCGTCCCTGGCCTTCTGGACCGCAAGCGCCAGCGACGGGTTGCCGTCGGGGTCTCCCCCGCCCTCACGCGCGGCGACCGTGATCGCGCGCGTGAGCTTGGTGAACAGCGCGCCGCGCTTGGCATCGACGGCCTTCTTCTTGTGCTTGATCGAGGCCCATTTGGAGTGACCGGCCATACGCGCAATTCTACGAACGAACGCCCGACCGGTCAGCGGCGCGCCACGCCCAGGATCCGCGGCGCCACCGGAAAGGCGCGCGCCCCGGCCGGAAAGTGAAAGCCGCGGCACCATTCGAGCGCAAAGCCGGCGCGCTCAATCGCCGACATCGTGTCGCGGTTGGGGTGGCAGCCGCCCATGAGCCGGGGCCACACCTTGTCCACTGCGTCCTGCCAGCGCCTGCGGGCCGGCTCGCGGCCTCTCACGTGCTCGTAGAAGCGCAGCTCGCCGCCCGGGCGAAGGACACGCTTGATGTCCGCCAGCGTCTCCATCTGGTCGGGCACCGAGCAGCAGCACGCCGGTGACGACCACGGCGTCGAAGGACGAGTCGTCGAACGGGAGTTGTCCGGCCAGCCCGTCGACGACACTCGCCGGCTTCCCGGCAAGTGCGGCGGCCTCCGTGGCGCGGGCACGCAGATAGGGCTCGGGCTCGACCGCCACGAGCTCCGCGACGGAAGCCGGGTAGTGCCGGAAGTTCACCCCGCTGCCCGCGCCCACCTCGAGCACGCGACCACGCAGCCCGGCGAGCAGCTCCTGGCGCAGCTCCGCCTGGCCGCGCTCCTCGTCACGCCCGGCGTTCCACTCGAGAAGCCGCGCGAACAGCGGATGGTGCACCGAAGGAGGCTGTCCAGGGGAGGCCGCCAAGGGACCAACGGTACCGGCGGCCCCGCCTCCAGCCGGCGCCTCGCATCAAGCAGCCGGACTGCCGCGGGTACGTTCGGCGGTCGAGACCCCGGGGCGAATTGTGGGACGGACAGCCCTTAACCGGGATTGGGCCTGAAAGACAGAGGGGTCCGTGCACTCCGGGGCGAACCGGGCTGTGGGCACGCCTTAACCCGGGTCGGGCCCGCGCCCGGAGCGCCCTCAGACCAGGAACTTGCCGTCGCGCTGCAGCTCCACGCCGTCGACCGTGATCGAGCCGCCGCTGCGCAGGTCGCAGACCATGTCCCAGTGCACGGCGGAGTCGTTCTTGCCGCCGCTCTCCGGATAGGCCATCCCGATCGCCATGTGCACGGTGCCGCCGATCTTCTCGTCGAGCAGGATCTCCTTGGTGCCCGTGGCGATCCCGAAGTTGGTCCCGATGCCGAGCTCCCCGAGCCGGCGCGCGCCGTCGTCGGTGTCGAGCATCTCGAGCAGGAAGTCCTCGCCCTGCTCGGCCGAGGCGTCCACCACCTTGCCGTCGCGGAAGCGGAAGCGCACGCCGGACACCGTGCGCCCGCCGTAGCTCGCCGGGAACGAGAAGGCCACCTCGCCGTTCACCGAGTCCTCCACCGGGCCGGTGAAGAACTCGCCGTCGGGCATGTTGTACTCGCCCACGCACGGGATCCAGTTGCGGCCCGCCACGCCGAGGGTTATGTCCGTGCCCTCGGCCTGGATGCGGACCTCCTCCTTGCCCTGGATCCACTCGGCGAGGTGCTTGACCTGGTCCGACTGACGCTGCCAGGCGCCGACCGGATCCCCGTCGGTGGCCAGGCAGGCCGCGTAGAAGAAGTCCTCGTAGTCGGCCAGTGACATCCCCGCCTCGGCCGCGTACCCGTGTGTCGGGAAGAGGGTGAGCGACCAGCGGTGCTCCCCCGCCGCCGAGCGTCGCATCGTCGTCTCCATCAGCGGCTTGCGGGCCTTCTGGCTGCGCGCCTGCTTGGCCGGATCGGCGCGCGACAGCTCGCGAGGATTGACCTCGGCCATGATCCCGATGCGCACGTCCGACTGCTCGGCCGCCCACGCGCTCGTCGGCGGGACCCAGTCGAGCTGCTGTTCGGAGGCGAGCTCGTAGAAGGCCGACTGCGCCGCATCGGTGGTGAGCTGCATGACGGGCAGGCCCCCGGCGCGCAGCACCTCCTCGTAGATCGCCTGAACCAGCGGCTCGGCGGCCGTCGTGGACTGAATCACGCACACGTCGCCCTCCTCCACGCGGGTGGAGTAGCGGACGAGGATCTGGGCGAGCGCATCGGCGCGCTGGTCCCTCATGAGAGAACTCCTGCTCGTTCAAGCAGCCAGCGATGCAGGCTGCGGTCTTCGGTCAACTCGGGATGAAACGCCACTGCGAGGATGTTCCCCTGGCGAACGGCCACCGGATGGCCGTCGATCTCGGCCAGCACCTCCACGTCGGCACCATGCTCTTCCACCCAGGGGGCGCGGATGAAGACGGCGCGCAACGGCCCCAGGCCGTCCAGCTCCAGGTCCGCCTCGAAGCTGTGCAGCTGCCGCCCGAACGCGTTGCGCCGGGCGCTGAGATCGAGCAGGCCGAGATGGTGGCGGTCGAGAATGATCAGGCCGGCGCAGGTGGCGAGCACGGGGCGGCCGCTCCGGACGAGATCGCGCAGGGGCTCCTCGAGCCCCTCCCGCTCCATGCCAAGGCCGATCGTGGTGGACTCGCCACCGGGCAGTACGAGCGCCGTCGAGTCCGTCGAAGTCCTCCGCCGTGCGCACTTCGCGGGCGGTGGCGCCGCCCTCTTCGAGAGCGCGCGCATGCGCCTCGAAATCGCCCTGGATGGCGAGCACACCGATGAGCGGCCGGCTCACCAGCCGCGGTCTTGGAGCAGGCCGCCGTTCTCCTGAAGCGTGCCGATCTCGATGCCGGGCATGGCCTCGCCCAGCTCGCGGGAGGCCGCCAGCACCCGCTCCGCATCCTGGTAGTGGGTAGTGGCCTCGACGATCGCCCGGGCGCGCCGGGCGGGATCGGAGGACTTGAAGATTCCCGAGCCCACGAAGTTGCCCTCGGCCCCGAGCTGCATCATCAGCGACGCGTCCGCCGGAGTGGCGATACCCCCCGCGCAGAAGAGCACGACGGGGAGCTTGCCTCGCTCGGCCACATCACGTACGAGCTCGAGCGGCGCGCCGAGCTCCTTGGCGGCGCTGCCCAGCTCCATCGGCGACAGCGTGCCGAGCCGCCGGATCTCGCCCGTGATGAGGCGAATGTGGCGGACGGCCTCGACCACGTTGCCGGTGCCCGCCTCGCCCTTCGAGCGGATCATCGCCGCGCCCTCGGCGATCCTGCGCAGCGCCTCACCCAGATTGGTGGCGCCGCACACGAACGGGATCTTGAAGGCCCACTTGTCGATGTGATGCGCCTCGTCGGCCGGCGTGAGCACCTCCGACTCGTCGATGTAGTCCACCTCGAGCGCCTCGAGCACCTGTGCCTCGGCGAAGTGGCCGATGCGCGCCTTGGCCATCACCGGAATCGTCACGGCCTCCTGGATGGCCTCGATCATCGGTGGGATCGGACATGCGGGCCACGCCGCCCGCGGCGCGGATGTCGGCCGGTACGCGCTCCAGCGCCATCACGGCGGACGCGCCGGCGTCCTCGGCGACCTTCGCCTGCTCGGCGTCGATCACGTCCATGATCACCCCGCCCTTGAGCATCTCGGCGAGGCCGGCCTTGACTCTGAACGTCCCGGTCTCCATGTGACCAGTGAGGATAGCCCGCCCGCGGGCCGGGCCCTACGGGCGGGCTGTTCTCAGGATCACCAGGCGGTCGGCTTCTCGGGCACCTTACAACCAGACGTCGAAGAACTCGTCCAGCTGCTCCCCGCTCTTGCGCTCCGACAACTCGATGAAGTCGTCGGTACTCACGTTGCCGTTGCGGTTCTCGCGGTACCAGGAGCGGAGGATCCTGAAGAAGGTCTCGCTCCCCGACCTTCTCGCGCAGCGCCTGGAGCGTCATCGCGCCGCGGTCGTAGACCACGCCGTTGAACAGGTCCGCCGGTCCGGGGAGCGCGGCGGGCGCCGGTGTCCAGAACCCGTCATCGGCGGGCAGGGCGTACAGCTCGTCGAAGGCCTCCTGCGCGGTCGGGCCGCCGTGGCGCTCGTCGTAGATCCACTGCGACCACGTGGCGAAGCCCTCGTTCAGCCAGATGTCCGGCCACGACGACAGCGTCACCGAGTTGCCGAACCACTGGTGGGAGATCTCGTGGACGACCGTGGTGGCCGAGGAGATCGTGCTGTAGTTGGCCTTCGTCTGGCTCTCCAGGGCGTAGCCCACCTCCGGGCGCCCAGTCCATGATCCCGCCCGCGGCCTCGTAGGGATACTCGCCGTAGAGGTCCTCGAAGAAGGCGATCACTTCGGGCTGAGCCGCCAGGCGCTCGAAGGCGAGGTCGGGCTGAGGCACCGTGGAGGTCCGCTCGCCGCGTGAGCGGATCCACGGCGTTGTAGATCGGCGTCCCGTCGGCCAGCGTGTCGTCGAAGTCCGTCAGGAACGTGCCGTTGGTGGCGGTGGACAGGTAGGGCGCCATCGGATCGCTCTCCCGCCACAGCCACGTGGTCTTGCCAGCGCGCGTGAAGCTCCCGGTGAGCCGGCCGTTGGCCACGGCGGTACGGCCCTCGGGCACGGTGATGGCGAAGTTGTAGGTGGCCTTGTCGATCGGCGTGTCGTTGACCGCGTACCAGCCCGGCGAGCCCTGCGGCTCGTTGACCACGAACGCACCGTCCGGGGTGGGGATCCAGCCCTCGATCGACTGGTCGGGGTCGACGATCGGCTCGGCCACGCCCTCGTAGCGGACGCTCACCACCAGCGGCCTGTGCTTCTTGAGCTTTCGCTGCGGGCGGATGACGAGCTCGTGCTCGCCCTCACGCGTGAAGCTCGCGCGTCGGAAGTTCACCGTGACGTCCGAGACCTCCAGGAACGGCCGCAGGTCGAGATTGAAGCTCTTGAGGTTCTGGGTGGTCCGGGCGAACACGATCGTCCGGCCGGACAGCACCTTGCTGTCCGGGTCGTAGTCCACCGTAACCGTGTAGTGGCGCACGTCATAGCCGCCATTCCCCGCAAACGGGAAGAACGGGTCGCCGGCGCCCGGAGCGCCTTCGACGTAACGGTCCGCCGCCGCGGGGGCGGCCGAAGCGACGAGTGCGACGAGAGCGAGTACGGACAGAGCCAGACACCTGCGGAGCACGGGTTCCTCCCGATTCGACGGCAGCTTGCCGGAGCTAAATACCCCTTCAGGGCCCAGACCAACCGGCCGCGTAGCAGGGCCGATCGCCGCAGGTATTCACGAAGCTCCCGTCGAGCGCGAGGAAGCTCGTGAACTGCGCCGCCGCAGCGGGGGCGAAGCCGGTCAGGCCGTGGGGGTCCACCCCCTGCGTCTGGACGATGTTCGTGACCGGAGAGGGCGGGGTTCCCAGGCAGGCCGGGGCCACGCAGCCAGGCGGGCGCAGCGGCCCGGTGTCGAAGACGACCAGGGCGTTGCCCTTCCACGGGTAGCGCGGGATCGGCTTGATGCCGTAGAACGGCGTCCGGTCGACGCTGCGGCCGGGATCGAGCGCGGGCGTGCGCAGGCGCGCCCGCAGCAGGCGTGCCTCGGTCTCCGTCCCGAGGTTGGCCACCTGGTGGTCGCCGAAGGCCTCGTGCAGCAGCACCGTGTGCCGCGGCGTGTCGGGCAGCGGGTCGCGGACCATGTGCCAGGCGTAGCCGTTGGCCTCGCCGCGATCCCAGAGAATCTGGACCATCGAGTTGATGATCGCCTGGTCGACCTCGTCCGGATAGGTGGGGAACAGCACGTCGGCGAAGGTGCCGAACTGGGTGCTGCGGGTGAGCAACAGGCTGAAGCGGAAGGCCGGCACGATCAGGGCCGAGCGCTGCGAGTCGGGCGCGACCGCGGTGTAGGCGCCGCCCAGGATCCCACCCAGGCTCCCGCCCGCGTAGAACAGCCGGCGCGTGTCGATCTTTCCGGCGAACGCCGGGTGTGAGGACAGCCCCTGCGGGTGGATCATGGCCCGCCCGAGGAACATGAAGTTGAGGAGGCCCTGCTGGAGGCGGTCGGCCATCGTCGGGAAACGCGACAGGTCGCCGGAGATCGCCAGCGCGTTGGGAACGTCCTCCGAGGACATGCCCGAGAAGTCGGTGCCGCAGACCACGGCGTTGGCGACGGTGGCCAGCGCCGACACGCCGTCGACCGCCGCGCCGGAGCCGAACAGGCCGTGGCCGAAGATGAGCGGCCGCGCGAGGTTGGCCGCGGATGCGCCGCTGGGCACGATGCAGACGAAGCGCGCCTGCTGCACGTTCCCCGGCGTGCGTACCGGCAGGCCCCGGCGGTCGAGCGCGAAGCGCGAGCCGGGCGGACAGCCGGGCTGGTCGAGGAAGCAGGGCACGGCGACCCGGCCGCTCACGCGCTGGCCTGCGGCCACGCTGCGCACCTCGTCGACGCTGACATGTCGGCGCCGAGCCGGCGACCTTCGAGGTCGGAGAGGTTGCGATCGCCGAGCTCGTCGAACGCGCGGTCGCGCATCGAGAGCAGGCGCTGGGTGAGGTTGCGGCGGCTGGCGACCGTGAAGTCCCAGGCCAGGTAGAGATTCCCGCCGCCGAATGCCCGCGCGGCGCAGCTTGGCGAACATCTCCTCGAAGTCGCCACGGCGCCGCGCGGCCGCGCGGTCGGGCGCCCGCAGGCGATCGCGGTACACCCGGAACGCGCGGCGCGCGGGAATGACCGAGCCGTCGGCGCGCTTGAGGTTGCGCAGGGCCACGATGTAGCGCCGGCCCTCCTTCCAGCCCACGCCGGGATGGATGTTGAGCGTCTGCTTGGCCGGATCGGTCGCGCGCGCGTTGAGCTCGGCCCACACCAGCTGGCGCTTGAGCGTCTTGGCGTCGATCACCACCACCGGCTGCCGGCGGTCGAAGGCGCGGCCCATATCGGTGTTCGGCACCACCTTGCTGCGCGCGAGGTCGAGCCCGGGCACCATCGTCACCAGGATCTGACCGGGGCTGAAGCCGTCCGACCGGTTGTAGTCGCTCGCCTCGATCGGGACGCCGTCCTTGGAGCGCGGCATCATCGAGTTGCTCAGAGCGAGGCGGCCCTTCTTGACGAAGTGGTCGTTGGGCCAGGGCAACAGACAGGCCGCCGGGTCGATCGGGTCGCAGCCCTTCGGCGCGGCCTGTGCCGGCGCGACAAGCGCGACAGAGCGCCAGCAGCGCCGTCGCAGCTATGACGCACGCCCTCCTCACGGCCGGGCAGCCTATGCGATCAGCGCGCCGCTCGGAAGGCTTCCACCAGGCGCATGGGCTTGCCCATCCGCAGCACCGCGCCCTCGTACACCCGGGCGCCGACCACCATCAGCACAACCGCGCCGCCGGCGAGCAGTGCCAGCGAGATCGCCATCTCCGCGATCGATGCCTCGCCGAGCGCCACCCGGGCCGGCATCACGACCGGTGAGGTGAAGGGCACGAGCGACGCCACCACGGCCAGCGTGCCGTCCGGATCGCTGATTGCCGGAATGGCCAGCAGGTACGCGGCCACCAGCACCATCGTGAGCGGCGTGCTCGAGGAGGTGAGGTCCTCCTGCCGCGACACGATCACTCCCGAGACCGAATAGAGGCTGGCCCAGAAGGCGTACCCGAAGAGGAACCACAGGAGCGCCACCCCCAGCGCCTCGAGGATCGGGCCGTCGAGCTCCACCACCCCCATGGCCGCTGCGACCGCGAGGCCGGCCAGCGCCGCGGCCAAGAGCTGCACCAGGGCGATCACCCCGATCCCGAGGATCTTCCCGATCAGCAGCGGACGCGGCGGGATCGTCGAGAGCAGCACCTCGATCACGCGCGAGGCCTTCTCCTCCACCACGCCCTGGGCCACGGCGATGCCGAAGACGACGAGCAGGCCGTACAGGAGAATCGACGCCGTGAACGCCACACCAGGGGCTCCCCTGGCGGTGTCGTCCTCCAGGGCCTCGACGCGCAACGGCGGCGGGTCGAGCGCCGTTCGCGCCTGATCCGCCGGCACGCCCTCGGCCCGAAGGGCCTCGGCCAAGCCCACCTGCCGCGCGCCGGCCTGGAGGGATTGGGCGAGCGCATCGTCTGGCTTCTCGAGGGACACGATGGTGCGCCCGACCAGCGCGGCGTCGACGCTCTCGTCGCGGACGGCCGCGCGCGCCGCCCCGACGGAACCGAAGCGCTGGACCTCGATCTCCGCGTCGAGTTGAGGCGCGGCGGCCCTGGCGGCCTCGGCGACGGCCACCGCCTGCGGCCCATGCGCGCCGACCGTGTACGTCTCGGTGTCGTCCCCGCCCACGAGCCCGGCCACGAAGGCGATCGCCGCGACCAGCACGACGGTCACGAGCAGCGAGTACCGGAAGCTGCGCTGTCTCAGCCGCTCGGTGATCTCGCGGCGGGCCACGAGCAGGATCACTCGCCGTGAGCTCATCGCTCGACCACTTCACGGAAGAGTTCGGCCAGTGTCGGCCGGGCCGGCGCGAAGCTGCGCACCGGGCCCGCCCGACGGGCGGCGTCGAGCACGGCCTGGTCGTCGGCGCCGTCGCGCAGCTCCAGGAGGACTCCGTTTGCGTCGCGGCTCACCACCTCGACGCCTCGAAGACCCTTCACCCAGTCTCCGTTGGCCGTCTCGACCTCCACCCGCAGGCGCGGCTCGGAGCGCTCGGCGCGCAGGTCGTCCACGCGCCCCGCTGCCACGATCCGGCCCCTGTTGACGATTGCGACGGTGTTGCAGATCCGTTCCACGAGCTCGAGCTGGTGCGACGAGAAGATCACCGCCACGCCCTCGCGCGCGCGCTCGAACAGCACCTCCGACATGACGTCGGCGCCGATCGGGTCGAGCCCCGAGAAGGGCTCGTCGAGGATGAGTGCCTCCGGGTCGTGTACGAGCGCGGCGCCCAGCTGGACGCGCTGCTGGTTGCCGAGCGAGAGCTCCTCGACGCGCTTTTCGCTCTGCCCGGTCAGTCCGAGCCGCTCGATCCAGCGGCCGGCCGCCTGCTCGGCCTCGGCGTCGCTCGCGCCGTGAAGGCTTGCGAGGTAGCGGAGGTGACGGTCCGCGCGCATCTTCGGGTACAGCCCTCGCTCCTCAGGCATGTAACCGAAGCGGTGCTGGACCTGGCGGCTGACGGGCCGGCCGCGCCAGAGCACCTCCCCGGAGTCCGGCTCGAGCACGCCGAGCGCGATGCGCATCGCCGTGGTCTTGCCCGCGCCGTTGGGCCCCACGAAGCCCACGACCTCGCCCTCGGGAACCTCGAGACTGAGGCCCTCGAGAGCGACGGTGTCGCCGTAACGGCGGGTGAGGTCGCGCAGCTCGAGCATCCTGGCTCCCCCATTCCCGCTCGGCCGCGGACCAAATCGTCCGGGCCGGCGGCGCGGCCGGCCGGCTACTTCAGCTTGAAGGCCTTGATGCGGTCCGCATACGCGGACTCGTCGAGCGCGTAGACGCCGTAGGCCAGCGCCTGGATCACGCCGAGCAAGGCGGAGTGCGAGCGCACGTACGCGGGGCTGTTCGAGGAGTAGTAGAGCCGGTGGTCGGCGAGCTTGGCCACCTCCGACAGGGTCGCGTCGGCGATCGCGATGGTCGCGGCGCGGCGGTTGCGGGCGAGCTTCATCGCCCGGACCACCAGGGGATGCGGCCGGCCTGCGGAGAAGCCCACCATCACCGTCCGCTCGTCCACGCGGCCGAGCTTGGCCAGCCCCTCCTGGCTCGGCGAGGCCACGACCTCGGCCCGCAGGTCGAGGAGCATCAGGAGGTGGCGGAGGTAGCTGGCGAAGAACGCCATCTGGTCGGTGCCGCAGAGGACGATCCGGTCGGCGCGGGAGATCAGGTCCACCGCGGCCACCACCTCGTCGCGGTCGATCTTGCGCGCGGTCTCGGCGACGTTGGCGTGGTCGGCCGCGATCGCGGTCTCGAACTCGGTCTGGTCGATCGGGAACAGCGGCGGCTGGACGAGATCGCTCGGCGCCGCGCCGTTCTCTCGCGCCCGCCGGTACTCGTCGCGTGCCGCGGCCTGCAGCTCGGGGAAGCCCTCGAAGCCGAGCGCCTGGGCGAAGCGAACCACCGTCGAGCTCGAGGTGTTGGCGCGCCGGGCGAGCTCCTCGGCCGTGTGGAAGGCGGCCTCCTCCAGGTGGTCGACGATGTACTGGCCGACGTCCTTCTGCGAGCGGCTGAACTCGTCGAAGCGCTGCCGGATCTCTTCCGAGAGGGTGAGAGCGGTGGTCCCGGTTCGGGTCACGGACGCGTTTTTCGGCGGCTCCGCCGCAGTTCCTTCCGGCGGGCGCTCATCGAGGGCCTCGTCGGTAGCGTCTGGAGCGTGATCCTCTACGACCACCCCTCCTCCGGAAACTGCCTCAAGTGCCGAGTGCTGCTACGTCAGCTGGAGCTGCCGTTCGAGGACGTCACGGTCGACCTCTTCACCGGCGAGACGCGCACCGACGAGCACTTCGCGCGGAATCCCGACGGCCGCATCCCGGTGCTCGAGCTCGACTCGGGCGAGACCATCCCCGAATCGGGGGCGATCCTGCTCTACCTCGCCGAGGGAACTCCGCTGCTGCCGGACGACCGCCTGGCGCGGGCGCGCGTCCATCAGTGGATGCTCTTCGAGCAGAACCGGATCGAGGGCGAGCTCGGATACGCGCGCTTCCTGGCGCTGTCCGGGCGCCACGAGCGGATGCCCGAGGTGTTCGCCAACCGAGTCGAGCGAGGGACGGACGCCCTGCGCCGCCCTGGACCGCGGCCTGGCCGCCGGCGGCGGGCCGTTCGTCACCGGCGACGACTACACGGTGGCCGACATCGCGCTGTACGGCTACGTCGGCTGCGCGGGTGACGCCGGCGTGGATCCGCGCGGCTTCGAGAACGTGGCGGCCTGGCTCGACCGGGTGGAGGCCACGCCCGGCTTCGAGAACGACCTCGGGCCGTTCCCCGCGCACGCGTCCGAGCGCCCGATCTGACGTTCAGCCGGGCGTGCAGGTGCTCCGGCTGCGGTCGAGCAGGCGGCCCCTGATGTCGCGGAACTCGAAGGTCGCCGTGCCCGGCTCGAGGACGATCCGCAGCGCGCCGTAGCGGGAGTCGTTGCCGAAGGCGAGACGCGGGTCGTTCTCGTCGACCTCGTAGCGCACCTGCCCGCCCGCGCCGGCGACGTACTGCACGATGCCGCGCACTGGGCGCAGCCGCTGGAGGTTGTGGTCATGCCCGCTGAGCACGGCGCGTGCCCGTCCCCTGAGCGCGTTCCACAGCGGCGCGAGGTCGCCGGCGTCGTTGCGTAGAAGCCGGCGCTGTAGCGCGGCCGGTGCCAGAAGGCGATGCGGCAGTCGCCCGGGCTGTGCGGCGAGGACGCGCCGAAGCCACGCGCAGCTGGCGCGAGCCCGGGTCGTGCGCCGCCTCCGAGTTGAGGTTCGACGATCTCCCAGCCCGCGATCGTCGTGACCGACCAGGGCGGCTGGCGCCGGCCCTTCTGCGCGCGCCAGTACGGGTAGTAGCCGCTGTGGCGCCTGGCCCACTCGTGGTTGCCGGGCGTGGGATCGGTGATCTCGGCGAGCGGCCCGTAGAGCGGGTCGTAGTAGGCGCGAAACTCCGCCGGCGTGCCCTCGTCGTAGACGTCGCCGAGGTAGAGGAAGCGGTCCGGGCGTGCGCGGCGGATAGTGCGCGCCAGGCTCGCGCCGCGCTCGTTGGCGTGGCCGCGTCGCCCACGGCCCACACCACGGCGCGGCCGGGTGAGGGATCGACCGGGACGACCGGGGTGCCCCCGCCGCCGTCCTGCGCGGCGGCCGCCGCCCCGCCCACGCAGGTGAGCGCGAGCCAGGCCACGGCCGCTGCCCTCGCCCGCGCGCTCATGGCAGCAGGAAGATCCCGTCACTCACGGCCCGCTCGCCGGAGGGATCGGAGGGGCGGCTCACCAGTTCGCCGCGAATGGCCATCGCCGTGGAGCCGCCGCCGTCGAGGTTGAGGGCATCCCGCGCCCCCAGGGAGCGCATCAGCCGGGCCGCCTCCCGCAGCGTCACGCCCGCGCTCCAGCCGGGACGGCGCCCGTCCACCGTGACCAGCAGGAGTCGGCCGTCTGCCCGCACGCCGGCGAGAGTACGCGGCTGACGGGACGCCACGAAGGAGCCGAAGAAGCCCGGCGCCTCGAGCGGAGCGAAACCCTCCGGACGAGCGGCCACGGAGATCCGCCCGCGCGTGAGCAGCCTCGGCCCGCCCCCGGTCACGAGCGCGTGATCGGCCAGCGCGAGCGGATCGCCTCCCGCACGAACGGCGAGATCGACGCCCGGCCGGCTGCCCACGGACACCGCACGGCCCAGGAACTCCGCCGCGCTCCCGCTGCCGCGTGAGCAGCAGTCCGCCCCTCGGCACCCGCCTGCCGCCGGCCAGGCCCACGCGCGTGACCTCGCCGGCCCGCACGAGCGCCTCCGTGCCGGTGCTCGGCGCGATTGCCCCGAAGCGCGAGCTGAGCAGCACCAGCTCGCTCGAGTCGGTGCAGGTCAGCGCCGAGTTCGGACGTTGCGTGGGCCGGTCGCCGCCGCGGCCGCCGCATGCGGGCACCGATCCACGCCGGCGCTCGACGCCGTCGAGGAGGCGGCGCTCGCCGCCCGCCTCGATGCTGCCCGCGAACTCCGTGGCCGCCACGCGGACGGGCGCGGCCGGGTCTGTGGGCACGATCAGTGCCGACCGGCCGTCCGACCGGCTCGCTGAGCAGTCGCCCGCCGATCGCCAGGGCGCCCACCGGATCGCCGTCGACGGCGAAGAAGCCGCCGTTCACACCGGCGGCGGCGTTGGCAGCGGCGCGCCATCGCGCTGACGCGCTCGAGGCCCGCGACGCGGTTGTTCGAGAGCAACCCGGCGAGCGAGCCCCCGGCCGCCGTGCGGTCGATCGTCAGAACGTTCACCCGCCACGGCCCGCCCTCGCGGACGATTGACGTCCAGCGGACGCCGGCCGCGACGGTCACGCGTTCTCGGCGCTCGTCGAGAGAGCGCGAGCCCAGGGGCAGCTCGGCGGCGCCGGCGGCCGCCGGGATCACGAGCATCAGAAACGCGACGCCACCAGCCACCAGCCGGCGGCGCGAGCTCTCGGTCGCTTGGCGCACTGGGTCCCTCAACGCATCCGGAGCCTGATCGGTTCGCCGAGCGGACGCAATTGCACACGTCCGCCGAGAGCCCTGAAGCGAAGAACTAGGCGCGACCACCCTGGCCCCGTACCGGTCGCCCCCCCTCCATCAGGTGAGAGAACGACTCCGTTTCAGGAGCGGCATCGCCGCGATCGTTGCCGCGCTCGCGCTCGCTGTGAGCGCCGCCCCCGCAGCCGCGCTGTCGGGCGGCGAGCTCGCGAGCCTGGCCGCGGAGTACGCAGCGCCATGGCCGGCGTTGCAGAACAGCGAGGGTCGCTTCTACGACTCGGTCTCGGGCCAGGCTGATGGGCATGGCCGCTACGGCGAGGCGATGCTCGGCGTCGCGCTGATGGAGACCGGTCTTCAGACAGGCGACCAGGCGCTGATCACCGCCGGCCTGCGCGGAGTCGGCTACTCGGTCCGCGATGTCCACCTGCAGACGCGCTACCCCTCGGTGTTCGAGAGCTTCGCCCTGGCGTCGGGGTACAACGGAGCCCGCGCCCGCCTCGCCGGCGACCCCCGCTTCGAGGCAGTCCGCGGCGCCTGGGAGGACACGCTGCGCCGGGTCCGGCCGATCTACCTCCACGGCCGCGCGAGATTCTGGAACAAGTCGATCGTCGAGGCGGCGGCGCTGCTCGAGCTGCACCGCACCGGGCTGGCCAACGGCCCGCTCGTGCTCAGGCGAGCCACCGACCTCGTCAACCGGATCGTGCCGAGCCTGACCGCCGCCCGTGGTCGAACCGTCGGCGGCCCCTCGCTGGTGCTCTCCGATCCGCCGGCGAACCCGATCGCCTACCACGCGCTGTCGCTCGGCTTCTACGCCCATGCGGTCAAGCTGCTCGGCGCCGACGCGTCGAAAACCGCCCTGCGGACCCTGGCCGATGCCGCCCGCGGGCTCGTGGACGCTGGCCGGGCCCGATGGCGACGTGGCCTACGTCGGCCGTTCGCAGGAACAGTCGTGGTCGCTGGCGACAACCGCGTACGGAGCAGAGGTGGCGGCCCGCACGATGAGCGGCGCAGCTGCCGCCCAGATGCGCTCGCTGGCCGCCCGGGCGGTCGGGCGGCTGCGCTCCGCCTACCGCGTGACCGATCACGGCCTCACCATCGTGCCGGCCCTGACACAGCGGCCGTCACTGCGCCACCGCGGCCTCGATCCCTACGCCGGCACGGCCGCCTACAACGGCCTGACCATCCTGACGCTGACCCGGGCCGCGGCCCTTGGCGTCGGTGGCCGCCCCGCGGGCGGGGTGGCCTCCGACCGCGGCGCCTTCGCCGCCACGCTCGAGGCCGGCGACGGCGATATGGCGGTGGCGCGCTCAGGGCCCGTGTGGTTCGCCGTCAAGCGCCGCCGCTCCGCGGCCGACCTTCGCTACGACTTCGGCCTGGTCGCTCTCAAGACGCGGCGGCGGGGAGCCTGGACGGACGTGTCTCCGCACCGGCCGCGGGGCCGCGGGCCGTCCACCGGACCCACGCTGCTCGCCGATGGGCGCGCGTACGAGCCCTACGGGAAGACCCTGAGGGCTCGCGACGGCGCGGCATCATCGTCCACGGCGGCTTCGCCCGGGGCGAAACGCAGGACCGCGTTCCGCTACGCCGCGACCGCCTGCGGCGTCCGGCTGACCTTCCGCGCCCGGGCCGGCGACCGCTACCGCTACTCGGCCTTCTTCAAGTCCGCCTCGGCGCCCGCCCAGGTGGGCCCCGGCACGGTCGCCGGGGCGGGCCAGCGCGTGACCGTCAACGCTCCCGTGCTGGCCGCGTTCACACCCGGCTTCGCGTCGGCGGTGGAATCGGACCTGGTGCGCGCCGACCTGGTGTTCTCGTGGAGCGCAGCGGGACGCGTCAGCGTGGAGACCTGTGGATCGTGACTAGCCGGCCGTCTCGGCCGTGGCCGGGCGTGACGTCCTCGTGGCAGTGCTTGCAGCGGCTCGCGGTGGCCTTGATCCGCTCGGAGCAATGAGGGCAGGTGGAGTGCTCTGCCTCATAGCGCTCGAATTGTCCGGACACAAGCGCGATCAGCCCGACGAGAATCGCGCTCGATCCAAGCCAGCTGAGCAGTCCCGATCCACCCGTGACCGCGGAACCCGCGACCAGAACAAGAGCACCCGCCGACAGCAGGACCGCCCAGACGCGAGTCGCTCGCGTCCGCTTGCGGAGCGCCTCACGAATGCTCCAGACCGCCAGGGCGACCGCACACAGCACGCCGCGCCACGAGGACAAGCCGGTCAAGCGCGAACGATGTCGACAGCGCGCCCAGCAGAGCGAGAGACCCGGTGATGAGGGCCACATACCCGGCGAGCTTTCCAAGGGGGTGGTCTGACACGGCGTGCGTCCTTGTGGTGGTTCGCTTGCGGCACAGGCTGAAGCAGGTATCAGGCGGCCGTTTGAGCGATT
>CAVTEX010000012.1:0-102242 GCA_963733655.1 uncultured Thermoleophilaceae bacterium | reverse complement strand
CCACCTCTACGCAAACCCTGTGAGCGAGCCGAGCGCCGGCGCCCTGGGTTCTCGGTCGAGGCGGTTCAGACGCCGGCACGGGTGAACGTCACATGCGTGACTCCGCTGGGAGAGGAGGTGGCCTCGACCTCGTAGTCCTTCTCGAGGCCCTCCAGTCCGTCCCAGAGCCGCACGCCCCGGCCGAGCAGGATCGGGACCACGACGACGTGCATGTGGTCGACGAGCCTGGCAGCAAGGAAGTCGCGGATCACGGTGGGACCTCCGCCGATGCGTATGTCCTTGCCGTCCGCGGCCTTGCGGGCCGTCTCGAGCGCCGCGGCAGGCGACGCGTCGAGGAAGTGGAACGTCGTGCCGCCCTCCATCTCGATCGACGGGCGCTTGTGATGGGTGAGGACGAAGACCGGTGTGTGGAACGGCGGGTTGGGACCCCACGCGCCCTTCCACTCCGGGTCCTCCTCCCATCCGGGGTGGCCGAACTTTCCGGCCCCCATGATCTCGGCACCGATCCCCTGATCGTGCCGCTGGACGAAGACGTCGTCGACTCCGCCGCTACCGCCGGGCTGCCACGACCGGGTGGCGAACATCCATGTGTGCAGCCTTTCCCCGGCGTGACCGAAATGTGCGTCGCGGGTCTGACCCTCACCGGTACCGAAGCCGTCGAGTGAGATGGAGAAGAAGTGGACGTATACGAGTGACATGGCTGCTGCTCCTTCGGTGATCGGGGGTGTTGATTCAGTTGTAGTAGCGCCGGGCGCTCGAGCCGATGCGCGTCACGTCGGTGCCGTAGACGTGGATCGAGATCGCGGTGGTGTTGCCCGTGTTGTGGACGCGATGGATGTCCCCGGGCGGAGCGAAGCCGCTGACGTCGCCGACGTGGTTGTCGCTGCGCCCGATCAGGTTGCCATCGGCGTCGAACAGCTCCTCGTGCTCGACCCCCTGGATGACGCCGAACGCGCACCACGTGACGTGGTCGTGGATGCGCGTCAGCTGGCCGGGCCGCCACACCAGGGCGACGATCGAGAACGACCCGTCGGGCTCGACGTGCAGCGTGTGGGCGCGGTAGTCGTCCGGCGAGCCGGCACGCTCCTCGTCGGTCAGCGCGTCCGGCGGCGGCAGGTGACGGCGCAGCTCCTCGGCGACGAGCTTCGCGGTCTCGGACCACCCCGCCTGCGCGGCGACGGCGAACCGGACTCCGTCGACCAGGGCGGCCAGTTCGGTGGCTGGAGGTGTCTGTGTCGTGGTCATGGCGGAGAGCCTGCCTATTGGCGTCCCATGCGTCCAATGCCAACCTTCAGGCTTATTCATAGATAGAGTTGATGAATGCTCGACGTCACCCGGCTGCGCGTCATCGAGGCCGTCGCGCGCAACGGATCGGTAACGGCGGCCGCGAAGGAGCTCGACTACTCCCAGCCGTCGGTGACCCACCACCTCCGGCGGCTCGAGGCCGAAACCGGCGCGCAGCTTCTGCAGCGGGTCGGGCGCGGCATCCGCGTGACTCCTGCCGGGCAGCTGCTGGCCGACCGTGCGACCGAGATCCTCGGACGCATCGATGCCACCGACGCGGAGCTCTCCGCCCACGTGGGCCTTACCACCGGGCGGGTGCGCCTGGCCGCCTTCGCATCCGCGATCGGGTCGCTCGTGCCGCAGACCGTGGCCACACTGGCGGCCAAGCATCCGGGCCTGGAGGTCAGCCTGACCGACACGCATCCGCCTGAGGCGATCGAGCTGCTGCGCGCGGGCAAGGTGGAGGTCGCGATCATCTTCCGCTACGAGGAGACCGAGCCCGAGCCGTCCGGAATCCGGCTCCACCACCTTCTCGACGATCCGGTGTACCTGCTGTCGACTCGCCGGGAGCGCGGCGGCCTGGGCGCCCTGTCCGACGCGACCTGGATCGCCGGCTGCGAGCGCTGCAGCAGCCACCTGCTGTCGGTCTGCGCCGACGCCGGGTTCGAGCCGCGGATCGGCTCCAGCTCCGACGACATGGTCGTAATGCAGGCGCTCGTGGCCGCCGGGCTCGGAGTGGCGACCCAGACGGGTCTTTCGCTGCGCGCCCATCACATCGATGGCGTCGTGGCGACCGAACTGCCCGGCTCGAAGCGGCACATCTACGCCGCGACCTACGGCGAGCCGCCCGATCCGCCCGCCACCGCTGCCCTCCTGGCGGCCCTCGCCGACGCCGCGACGTCGGCGGTCGCCTCGTCTGGCTAGAACTCCCCCGGGTCCGGCGGCAGCCCGCTCGTCGGTTCGCACCGCCTCCGCTGATTGCTGGTATACCCCCCACGCAGTCCGACTCGCACGAGAGGTCACGATGGGCAGCACCCACGACTTCGACGTCATCGTCATCGGTGCCGGCCCGGCGGGGGAACATTGCGCTGGGCGTCTCGCGGACGCCGGACTCCGGGTGGCGATCGTCGAACGCGAGCGCGTCGGGGGCGAGTGCGACTATTGGGCCTGCATTCCGTCGAAGACCCTGCTGCGGCCAGGCGAGGCGCTCCAGGCCGCGCGTGAGGCACCGGGCGCCCGCGAAGCCGTGAGCGGAGGCGTCCGGCCCGAGGGTGCATTCGAGTGGCGCAACTTCATGGTGGCGGACTATGAGGATGGTGCGAAGGCGGCCTGGCTGGAGGGGAAGGGGATCGAGGTGCTTCGCGGGACCGGGCGTCTGGCGGGCCCGGGGAGCGTCGAGGTGGACGACGAGACCTACCGCGCGGCCGACGTCGTAATCGCAGCGGGGTCGGACCCGGTGATCCCGCCCGTCCCGGGCCTGCGCGAGCTCGAGGGCATCTGGACCAACCGCGAGGTCACCGCGCTGACCGAGGTGCCGCGCCGGCTACTCGTGCTGGGAGGCGGGCCGGTCGGGGTTGAGATGGCGCAGGCGGTGCGGCGCCTCGGTGCGTCGGTGGCTCTCGTCGAGGGAATGGACCACCTCCTTCCGCGCGAGCCCAAGCCGCTGGGCGACACGCTGGGCACCGCGCTCGAGGCAGACGGGATCGAGCTCCGCCTCGGGGAGCACGCCAGCGGCGTGCGCCGCGACGGTGACGAGTACGTGGTCGAGTTCGCAGAAGGCCAGGACCTACGGGGGGAGCGCCTGCTCGTGGCGACCGGCAGGCGAGCACGCGCCGACGGCATCGGCCTCGACACCGTCGGCATAGAGCCGACGCGGCAGGGCGTCCCCGTCGACGAGCGGATGCGCGTGACGAACGGCGTTTGGGCGATCGGCGACGCCACCGGCATCTGGCCGCTCACCTACATGGGCAAGTACCAGGGCCGGGTAGCCGCGGACAACATCCTCGGACGCGATCGGACCGCGAACTACGACGCGGTCCCGAGAGTGGTCTTCACCGATCCGCAGGCAGCCGCCGTCGGCGAGCCCGAGGGAGCTCTGTCCGCAACGGTCCCGCTGGCGGAGGTAGCGCGCACCTCCACCTACACGCGCGCGTACGCGGAGCGCCCCGGCTTCATGACGCTCCTCTCGGACGGCGAGCGGCTCACCGGGGCATACGCGCTGGGACCCGAGGCCGGCGAGTGGCTCCAGCAGGCGACCGTGGCCATTCGCGCGCGCGTCCCACTCTCCGTTCTCTTCGACGTGATTCAGCCCTTCCCGAGCTTCTCGGAGGCGTTCCTGTCGACGCTGAGCGAGCTCGAGGCGCAGATCGACCTAGGAGGATTCAGCGATGGACGTTGCGAATCTGGCAGAGCTGCTGCACGAGACAGCCGAACATCACGACCCTTACGAAAAGAGCTCCCCCGAGCACAACTGGTGGGACTGGTACGCCGCCTACCTGAACGCCCGCCTGGAAGGGAGCAGCTCGGAGGAGGCGACCCAGGCCGCCGGGGTGTACATGGAGGGTGTGCTGGGGGCACGCTGAGCGAGCGAGCTGCGTCCAGACCTGGCGCGGCGAAGGCTGCTGCGGGGCCCCCGCCTTCGGGACCCCGCAGGTGTGTGGCGCTACGCGAGCGCTTTCGCCTTGAGCGCGTCGAACTCTGCCTGGGTGATCGCTCCCGAGTCGAGCAGTTCCTTGGCCTTGGCGATCTCGTCGGCGGAACCCCCGCCGCCTCGCGCACGTGCTCGTCGAACTGCTCCTTCTGAGCCTGGTCCTGCTTCATGCCGCGCTCGCGCATCCCGTCGTGCTCGACGATCAGATAGATCAGCACGCCGAGCCACGGCAGGATGACGACGAAGATCACCCATAACGCCTTGGCGAAGCCGCCGATGTCGTGGCGGCGGAACACGTCGATCAAGACCGTGATCACGATCCAGATCCAGATCACCCAGAAGAAGAAGATGATCATCGACCACAGCACGTCGATGAACGGATAGTCAGCCGCTATGGGCACAGTCAGGCTCCTCTTGTCGCCAGCGAGTCCCGCGCATGTATACACGCCCGGACGGCGTCCCCGCTGCGAGGCCATCTTACGTACATGCATGTATGTATACTGCGGGGCCGAGGCCAACGAATGAGACTCCCGGACACCGCGCACACCTCCCGGCCCTGGCGAATCCACGAGGTCACCCCGGACTTTCGGCTGGAGGACGTGTGGGCGCTGCCTACGCCGGGCGGGCCGGACGACTTCCCTCGACTGGTCGAGCTGATCGCCTCTGGCGACCCGTCGCACGGCCCGTCCGCCGCTTCGCGCGCCCTCTGGACCATCCGGTTGAAGCTTGGGGCGCTGCTTGGGTGGGACGACCCGGACGCAGGACTGGGCTCCAGGACGCCGTCGCTCCGCGACCGCCTGCCGGGCGACCTGCGTGAGGCTGGGTCCGGCCCCGATTTCCACGCGCTCCCGTTCGCGCCGCTCTACCTGACCGACGACGAGTTCGCCGCGGAGATCGCCAACCAGACCATGCACGGGGTCCTCCATCTCGGCTGGGTCCCGGATGGCGCCGGCGGCCACCGCGGCCAGATGGCCGTGCTCGTCAAACCGAACGGACTCCTAGGCACCGGCTACATGGCTGCGATAGCCCCGTTCCGGCACCTGATCGTGTACCCGTTGATGCTGCGACAGATGGCTCGCAACTGGCGGGCGGCCGGTCACGCTCCCCGTGCGGCCACGTCCTCGTCGAAGACGAGGATGCCCTGCACGACGTACACGCACAGGAAGAAGATCGCCAGCGACCACCACGGGTAGGCGCCGCCGATCGAGAGCAGCGCCGCGATCGCGCCGAGGGTGCCGGCGAGGATTCCGATGATGCGGCCGAAGGTGTTGCCGGCCATCAGCGAAACGCCTCCGACGAGCTGGAACAGCCCGAGGATGACCAGCACCCAGCCCAACGTGCTGAGGTCGGTGAGGATGAACCTCTGGTCGTTGACGAAGATGTTCGCGCCGTCGATGGCGCCAATGCCGTAAATGATGTTGAGCGTGCCCACGATCAACAGAAGCGTTGCTGCGAACACGATTCGACCCGCGCCTCGCATCGCCCACCTCCTCGGGTTTGATTCAGCCGGACCGGACAGGTCCCATTAGAGAGGCGCGAGGGACGGCGCCACATCACCCCGTCGGGGTGAAAACCCTGCTCTGCCAGAGTTGTGCGGTGCTGCGTGGAGCTGGTCCAGACGTGGTCGGCCGCGACGCGGAGCTCGCGGCGCTGGACGAGTTCATCGCCGCGGCCGAGTCGCCGCGGGCGCTGGTGCTCAGGGGCAAGCCTGGAATCGGCAAGACCACGCTCTGGGAGGCCGGGATCGCCGCCGCGCGCGGACGGGGCCTGTTCGTGCTGTCGGCCAGGCCGAGCGACGCCGAGACGCAGCACTCCTTTGCGGCCCTGATCGACCTCTGCGCGGGCCTGGACGCGACCGCCGTGGACGGTCTGCCGGCTCCTCAGCGCCACGCGTTGGAGGTGGCACTGCTGCGTGTCGAGCCTTCGGGCGGCACGCCGGAACCACACGCGATCGGCCTCGGCTTCCTGACTGCACTGCGCGCCCTGGCCGCCAAGGGGCCGGTGCTGGTCGCGATCGACGACGTCCAGTGGCTCGATCCACCGTCCGCCGACGTGCTCGTGTTCGCCGCCCGGCGCCTCGAGGCCGAGCCCATCGGGTTCCTGCTCGCCAGGCGTCCCGTTCGTGTCTCCGCCGTCGAGCGGGCGCTCGAGCCGAGAGCCCTGCAGCGCATGGAGGTCGGTCCACTGAGACATCGACTCGACGCGCCGGCTCCTGTCCGAGCGGCTCGGAGTGAGCCTGTCGCGGCCCCTCCTGCGCCGTCTGGTCGAATCCACGCTCGGCAATCCCCTGTTCGCGCTCGAGGTCGGCCGCACGGTGGTGGAGGACGGCCCACCGGAGATCGGCGCCGACCTCCCGGTGCCGGCCCGCGTGGAGGACATGCTCGGCACGCGAGTTTCCCGGCTGCCGGCCGCGCCACGGAGGTTGTTGCTGGCGGTCGCGCTCAGCGCCGACCTGCACACGACCGAGCTCGCGGCCGTTGCGAGCACCGACGAGGTCGAGGAGGCGGCCGAGGCCGGACTTCTGGTGGTCGACGGGAACCGGGTCAGAGCGTCCCACCCGTTGCTCGCGGCCGCCGCGGCGAATCGGTCGCGGGCCGGCGAGCGGCGCGAGCTCCATCTCGCCCTGGCCGAGGCGATCGCCGACCTCGAGCTGCGCGCGATGCATCTGGCGCTCGCCACCAACCGGCCCGATGCGCAGCTCGCCGGGACGGTGGCAAAAGCAGCCGCCGCGGCGTCCACGCGCGGTGCCCGTCAGGAGGCAGTCCAGCTGGCCGAGCACGCGCTGCGCCTCACCCCGTCCGGCTCACCCGAGCACAGCGACCGCCTGCTGGCGCTCGCCGGCCACCTCGAACGGGCCGGCGAGCTGGAGCGCGTGACGGACCTCCTGACCCCCGAACTCGAGACCCTGCCGCCGGGCCCGGATCGCGCTCGCGCGTGGCTTGCGCTCGCCGAGGGAGCTGCTATCCGGAACCTCGACGAGCTCGATGATCACCTCGAGATGGCGCTCGTGGAATGTCAGGGTGATCCCGCCGTGCGGGCGTTGGCGCTGGCGAAGCGAGCGGGGTATGTGGCCGCCGGGGCCGTGTCGGCAGATTCGCCAAGCCGAGGAGTGGGCGCTCGAGGCGCTGTCGATCGGGGCTCGGAGCGGGACCGACGTGGAGCGGCTTGCGCTCGACGCCCTGACGTGGACTCGCAGCCTGAGCGGACAGCCGATCGACGAACTGGTCGAGCGCTACCGCACGGCGTCCGACGAGGCCTTCTTCATCGCCGAGTCACCCGAGCGCGTGGCGGGACAGCGGCTGGTGTGGCGCGGCGAGGTCGAGCGGGCACGGGTCACGCTGTCGGAGTTCCTCGCGATCGCCGACGACCAGGCCGAATTGGTGTCGTACGCCCTGGCGAGGCTCCACCTTTGCGAGCTCGAGCTGCGCGTGGGCGAATGGACGGCGGCAGCCCGCCTGCTCGATGAGTGGGCCGAATCGCCGGACCGCGAGCTGCTGGTTCCGCCCATGTACGAGCGTTGCCGAGCGCTGCTCGCCGCGGGACGAGGGATTCCCGGCGAGGCGAGGCGCTGGGCGGAACAGGCAATCAGCGGCGCGAGGGCCACCGGATTCCGCTGGGACGAGCTCGAGGCGCTGCGCGCAGAGGGGATCGCAGCGCTGCTCGAGCACGACCCGGCGGGCGCGGTGCAGAGCCTGCGCCTGTGTGGGACCACACCTCGAGGGAGGGCGTCGACGAGCCGGGGGTGTTCCCGGTCGCACCCGACCTCGTCGAGGCGCTGACCGAGGCCGGCGAACCCGACGAGGCGCTCACTGTCACCGAGCGGCTGCTGGAACTGGCCGAGCGCCAGCAACATCCGTGGGGTCTCGCGACGGCCAAGCGATCACGCGCCGTGGTGGATCTTGCAGCCGGCAGCTATGACGAGTCAGCCGCCGAAGCTCTCGGCCAGGCCGCGGACGACTACGAGGCGCTCGGACTCCGCTTCGACCGCGCCCGCTCGCTGCTGAGCCTGGGGCGGGCACTTCGTCGCCACAAGAAGTGGGGTGCCGCGCGTGAGGCGCTCGAACGCGCGGGAACCGCCCTTGACGAGCTCGGCTCGCCGGGCTGGGCCGACGAGGCGCGATCGGAGCTTGCCCGCGTGGGCGCCCGCCGGCCGGCACCCGCCGGCGAGCTCACGCCAAGCGAGGAGCGCGTCGCGCGGCTGGCTTCGGAAGGTCACTCCAACAAGGAGATCGCCAGCGCCCTGTTCGTCACGGTGCACACGGTCGAGGCACATCTCTCGAAGACATACGCCAAGCTCGGCATCCGCTCACGGGCGCAGCTGGCGGGCCGCCTCCCGCCACAGCCGTAGCGGGCCAAAGTTTGGGGGTTTCGGGGATTTCAACGACGCGCAGCGCGCGTACGGTCGCTGGATATCGAGAGCCAAGGAGATCCCGTGACCTACCTCATCGTCGGACTTGACCAGAGAACACACGCCCGCTGGCACGAGCACATCCGGGCCCGCGACTCGCGTACCGCCACGCGGATCGCGCAGACCCGCGCTGCCGCGCAGGGAATCAGGCTCGTCATCGCCGCGGTGATCGGGCCCAACTCGAACGTCATGCCGGAAGCGGTGGGCGCGTGATGCGCAAGCTCACCTACGCCAACGTCATGGCGACCGTCGCCCTCTTCATCGCGCTCGGCGGAAGCTCGTATGCCGCGCTCTCGGTGACCGGCAAGAACGTCCAGAACTCGTCCTTGACCGGGCAGGACATCAGGAACAAGTCGCTCAGCCAGAAGGACTTCAAGGGCACCGTGCGCGGCCAGACGGGCCCGGCGGGTCCGGCCGGCCCGCGTGGGTTGCGGGGCCAAACGGGCGACACCGGTGCGCCCGGCGCGACAAATCTGGTCGTGCGCTCGGAGACCTACGGTCCGCTTCTCAAGGACCAGTTCAGGGTCAACCGCGTGATGTGCGAGGCCGGTGAGCGCGCCGTGAGCGGAGGCGTGGGCACGACCGGCAACGCTGGGGCCGAGGAGGTTCAGCAGAGCTACCCGGCGGAGGCCGACATGTCACCGGCCGAATCCGGCGACACCCCGGCCGGCTGGTGGTCGATCATCAAGAACTACTCGAACAGCCCGCAGTCGCCGGTGGCCTACGTGGTCTGCGCCCGTCCGTAGGCCCACGAGCCGTCCCCACGCCGCCGTAATCTCGGCGGCGTGGGAGAAATCGTCGAGGGGCTCGACGGCGCGTCGCGGGAGCGGATCGCGGCGCTGCGCAGGGCGGGGCGCTTCTTCTGGCTCGACGTTTCGCTCAGCGAGACGAGCCCGGACGCGCTTGCAGCCGCGCTGGACCTTCCGGAGCACGCGGTCCTGGCGGTGACCGGCTTCGAGCAAGCCGGCACCAACGCCCGCGGATTCGACGCCGACGCAACTCACGTTGCCTTCGGCATCGACTGCTATCTGGAGCCGGACCAGGCGGGGAACGGCACCCACCAGCGCCGGGTGGCGGTTCCCGTGGGGCTGCTGATCACGGGCGACTTCCTGCTGACCGTGCATCGGCAGCGCGTCTCGCTCGCGCAGCGGCTGGACCCGTACCTGCCCGAGGGCCGCAGCGAGCAATACGCCGTCTACGCGGTTCTCGATGCGATCGTCGCGAGCGCGTTCGACGTCCTCAACGAGGTGGAGGAGACGTTGACCGAGCTGTCGCTGGAGTCGGCGGACCTGCGCGGCGGCCGGCTGAGAATGGCAACCCTGCGGGACGACCAGCTCACGGCTGGCGGAATTGCGGCGTCAGGCCGCGCCGAAGCGCAGCCTCTTCGCGCGCATCGGCCTGGAGATCACGCATATCGAGGGGCTCGAGGCGGACCAGGAACGCTACTTCGACCAGATCGCCATGCAGCTCAACCGCCTGGTGGACGCGATCAACGCAGCGGCGGACTCGATGGCGACCCTGATCGACCTGCGACTCAACGAGACCTCGTACTGGCTGACCGTTGTGGCGACGATCTTCCTGCCGCTCACGTTCATAACCGGCTTCTTCGGCATGAACTTCGGCTGGATGGTCGGGCAGGTCGACACCGCGCTCGCCTTCTGGGCGCTCGGCGTGGGCAGCCTCGTGGTGGGAGTTGTCGTGATCTGGCGGCTCGTCGTGCGCGGCTCGCCGGCCTGACCCCGCGAAGACCCTTATCCTCCCGGCATGCTCGACCACCTGGGAATCGAGGTCTCGGACTACGAGCGCAGCAAGGCCTTCTACAGCGAGGCGCTCAAGCCGCTGGAGTTGGAACTGCTGATGGAGCCCGTGCCGGGCGCGGGGGGCTTCGGCTCACGGACGGATCAGAAGCCGTTCTTCTGGATCTCCAGGCGCGGGACCCCGGTGACGGGGGTCCACATTGCCTTCGAGGCGCCCAACACCGAAATCGTCGATGCCTTCCATGCCGCGGCAGTCGCTGCGGGCGCTGAAGACAACGGCGCCCCGGGCAAGCGCGAGATCTACCACCCCCACTACTACGGCGCCTACGTGCTCGACCCCGACGGCAACAACGTCGAGGCCGTCTGTCACAGCGCGACCTGACCCCTTAGTCCTCGCAGAGCGTCGTGTCGTAGCGGCAGGCCACCGACCTGCGGGGTCTCCACCGGCGCGCCGGCGTCGATCGAGCGGGCGAGGCGGATGAACTGGGCGTGTGACCACGCGAGCGGCGTCGCCGACAGCGTGTTCTCTCCCGGGACGAACTGCGGCCCGGTGCCGGCCGGGGGCTGGAAGTCCCAGACCTGCTCCGCCAATACCCGGCCGCCGGAGTCGCCGGCCACGTTCGCCATCGTGTCGAGGTAGAGCTGTGCGGGCTCGCCGGCCGCCAGCGCGTACTCGCCGCGCTCGCCCGTGAGCAGCGGCCAGCCCCGGCCGATCGTTTCGCCTGACCCCGGGTCGACGGGCGCCCACTGGCTGCCGTCGCGCTTCTCCCCGTAGCCGTCGAAGCTCGAGCGGTGCCAGAACGGCCCGTTCTCGGTCTCGTACTTGAGCGTCCGGTCGATCACCCGCAATGTCGATGCGATGTTGGGGTCGTCCGCCGACTTGACCCCGAGCCGGACCATCTCCAGGAAGCTCGGATCGACGACCCGCCGCTGGTCGATCAGCGGGCCGCCGTCGGCGATCTGGATCTGCGCGCCGGAGTTGGCGTCGCCGTTGTCGGTGATCCGCAGGTAGTAGGGCTCCGCGGAGAGCGGGCCGTTTCGCGTGAGCGTCCACTGCTCGAGGTTCTTCTGCCACTGATCGGCCACCGCGAGGTAGCGGTCGGCCAGATCGGACTCGCCGTTCTTGCGGGCGATGTCCGCGGCACACACCAGGCCGGCGATCTCCGCCGCGATCGTCGCCGGCGAGTAGCCGCCGATGTTCTCCCAGCGTTCCTGGTCGGTCCGCGGGCCGTTCGCCACGAGGAAGTCGGCCGAGCGCCGCACGTTGTCCCAGTCGCGCGGCCCGGTTCGGCCGAGCTGCCAGGCCAGGACGATCGGGAAGGCCACCTCGTCGAGCTGCAGGCCGTCGAACACCGGCTCACCGTCGAGCCTGGAGTTCTGCGGGAACGAGCCGTCGGGCCGTTGCTGAACGGCCCACAGGTAGTCGAGCGAGCGGCGCGCGGCGGCCGTGTCGCCAGCCGCCAGGAGGCCGGTCGCGATCTCGTACAGGTCGCGTGACCACACCGCGATGTACACGGGGATGTGCTGAAGCTCGTCGCGCCAGGCCCAGGGGCGGCCCGGCGCAGCGACGAAGCCACCGCGGAAGGTCTTGTCCTCGTGGGCGGCGAGGAGATCACCGACGCGTTGTACGCGTCACGCGAGCCGCGGGCGGCCGCGGGCACCCGGTCCAGCGACGAAAAGTACTTGCGCCAGCCGGCGGAGTACTCCTCGCGCGCCGATCCGAAGCCACGGTTCAGGGCGGCTCGCGCCGTGGCGAGAGCCGCACCAGGCCGGCGCGCGAACCCGAGGGCCATCTGCAACCGCTGGCCGCCGGCCAGACCGGTCAGCCGGGTCGCGCCGGTCTGCACCACGTTGCCTCGGTCCTCGGCCGTGTAGGACCAGTCCATCCTGTTGTCCTTGTTCAGGTCGGTCCAGCCGTCGCTGCGGTCCAGGTAGCCGCTCGAGGTCTTGCTGAACCCTGACGAGGCCAGGACCGCGCCGCTGAGCGAGTCATCGGTGGCGAGCAGACCCCCGCCCTCGCTGCGGCCGGTGTCGTCGTTGGCGTTCAGGCCGAGGGCGGCGTCGTGCAGCACGTAGACCTCGTACGGGTTCCCGGTGAGCGACTCGAAGCGGATGTCCACCAGCACCGCGGAGCGGTCGGGATCGGTCACGTAGGTCTTCGTGATCCGGTAATTGCCGGACTTCGCCGTGTTCACCTGGCGGTAGACAGGACTGCGGGAGCGCAGCAGCTCGACCTCGTGCTCGGTGTCCTCGTCCTCGCGGTCGACGAAGGTCTCCCCGTCGGTCACCACGAGCTGGGTGTCGCGCGTGGCCGGCGTGTCGATCCGCGGGAAGAACACCTCGGTGAGCGTCCCGCCGTTGATCGTGTACCAGGCCTTGCTTCGCAGGGTGCGCGAAGTGCCGAAGCCGTCCTTGTCGCCCGCCGCCCAGTCAGCGGCCTTTCCCGGTGCCCCGGGCGCGTCGGCCGGCGCCGCCTGAGCCGGCACGACCACCATTGCGACGGCGACGATTGCGAGGAACAGAGGGCGGGCGGAGAGGTGAACGCGCATAGCGCGTCGTGGCTACCCGGCGCTGGAGACCCGAAACTCGGGCCGGGTTGACCGAAGGTGGGCAGAGAGGCGAACGTAGGCCGCCGTGACCGCCTACGACCCGTCAGCGTGGACCGACTTCTTCGTGGCGAGCGCCGGCGCCTCGGCCGCGCTCACCGGGCTCGTGTTCGTGGCGGTTTCGATCAACATCGAGCGGATCCTCGAGATCAGAGGCGCGCCGGACCGGGCGTGGGCGACCCTCCTGTTGTTGCTGGGCGTGGTCGTGGTGTCGTTGCTGGCACTCGTTCCCGGGCTGTCGCGAACGGCGCTCGGCCTGTTGCTCCTCGGACAAGCGCTCGTATGGACGGTGGGCGTCGCCGTCCTCAGCACCAGGATCGTGTCGGGGATCAACAGGCCCGACTGGCTGTTCGGCAGGCTCTTCCCGCTGTTCCTCGGAACGGTTCCGTTCGTGATCGGGGGCGTGAGCCTGCTCGCCGAGAGCGGCGGCGGGCTCTACTGGACCATGGCGGGCATCATCGGCGCCACCGTCGGCGCCGTGATGACGGCATGGGTGTTGTTGGTGGAGATCCTGCGCTAGCGGCAGTGCGGTCCGATTTTCACCCACAACGGGTGAGGTCCCGCGCGGGCCCGCGCGCGTAGTATGCGCGCCATGGATGCGCACGAGCTGGAGTTCGGCCCTGTCGACATCGTGGTGATCGGCTTTCCGGCCGACGCGCCCATGACCGGTGAGGCCGTGCCGATCATGCTCGATCTGGTGGAGCGCGGAATCATCCGTGTGCTCGACGTGATGTTCGTCGTCAAGGAAGCCGACGGGACGTTCTCCGGCTTCGAGGCGAGTGGCCTCGACGAGCGAGGCGTCGGCGACTTCACGGAGTTCGAGGGAGCCTCGTCCGGCCTCCTCGGCGAGGACGACGTCGCCACGGCGGCCGATGCCATCGAGCCGGGCAGCGCGGCCGTGATGATCGTCTACGAGAACCGCTGGGCCGCTCCGTTCGCCGCGGCCGTGCGGCGCAACGGCGGGATTCTGCTGGACAGCCAGCGCATCCCGGCCCAGGACCTCATAGACGCGCTCGATGCCGTCGAGAGCAACGCCTAACCGAAAGGACTTCTGATGCCAGGACTGCTTCGCGGCGTGGCCCGCACCGCCGTCATCGCCGGCACCGCCACCACCGTCTCCAACCGCGTCAGCCGCCGTCAAGGGCAGAAGTGGGCAGCCCAGGACGCGCAGCCCGAGCCGCAGCAGGCGCCCCCGCCTCCCGCGCCCGCTGCGGCGCCGGCAGGCGAAGACCGCGTCTCGCAGCTCAAGGGCCTTGCCGACCTGAAGGCCCAGGGCGTGTTGACCGAGGAGGAGTTCGCCGCGGAGAAGGCGCGGATACTCGGCAGTTGATCCGTCGCTGAAGCCGCTCGCGCCGGCGGGCGCCGAGGCGGTCGTCTGGACACCTACCTGCTGATCGCTTAGGTTCTCCCTGGACCTGGCGCACTAGGCTCGTTCCCCGGGCGTCCGGGGGTGCGCCGCGGTCCGGGACCGTCGGTGCTCACGATCCCCGCCAAAACTCGGGGCGCGCAGGAGGCGCGCCGTCTAAGCGTGCCCGGTCTCGTGGCCCTGGGCACGGCCGGCATCTTGCTCACCGCGGCGGTCGTCACGATCACGCTGCTCGGCGACATGCCCCACGAGGGCGCTCTCGCACAGCGCTCCGGGCTGATCGTCCTCACCCCGATCGCCGTCGGGCTCTACGCGTGGCGGGAGGGCACGCACGCCCGCTTCGGCCGGCTGCTCGTGCTGGCCGGGTTTGCCTGGTTCCTCGCGGGCCTGGCGGGATCGAGCGACAGCGTCCTCTACAGCATCGGCCGGGTGGCGGGCTGGCCCATCGACGCGGGCCTGCTCTACCTGATGCTCGCCTTCCCCTCGGGCCGCCTGACGAACGGGACGGATCGCCTGCTCGCGGGCGCCATTGCCGTCGTCGTCGCCGTGCTGTTCATACCGACCGCCCTGTTCACCGACGCCTATCCGACGCCGTCGCCGTTCTCGACCTGCCATGCCGACTGTCCGGCGAATGCCTTCATGGTGGTGGGATCGGAGCCCGCCGTACTGGACGACCTCGTGGTGCCGCTCCGCGAGACGCTTGCCGTCCTGTTGCTGCTCGCCGTGGCGGCGCGCCTCGCCGGCCGGGTGAGACAGGCCAGCCGGCTGATGCGCAAGCCGCTGATGCCCGTCCTGGTGGTGGCGATTGGCTGGCCACTGCTGCTGGTGGTGGGATTCATCGCCCGGCGGGCGGGCGCCGAGACCGCGGTGCTCGACACCGTCATGGCGATCATCGCCTTCGGCCTTCCCGCCCTCTGCGTCGCCTTCCTGATCGGCCTGTTCCGCTGGCGCATCTTCACCGCCGATTGCCTGATGCGGCTGGCGCACGACTTTCGCGAGCCGCTCGAAGCCGAGCAACGGCGCCGGCTGATAGCGGACACCCTGGGTGACCCGAGCGTGGAGCTGGCGCACTGGCACGACGGCTCGTGGGTCGGCACCGACGACAGGCCGACCGAACTCCCGGCGCTGGGCTCGGGACGCTCGAGCACGCTCATCGTGGACGAGGCCGGACCGGTGGCCGTGCTCATCCATGACGAGGCGCTGGACCACCAGGAGCCCTTCGTAGAGGCGGTGGGCACGTACGCCTTCGTCTGGGACGACAACTACCGCCTCGCCGCAAGGGTCCAGAGCTCGCTGCGCGAGCTGCACGAATCCCGCGCCCGGATCCTCGCGGCGGCGGACGACGAGCGGCGGCGGATCGAACGCGACCTTCACGATGGCGGCCAGCAGCGCCTGGTGGCGCTGCGCATCCGGCTCGAGATGGCCGAGGAGCTCATGGGCGAGAGCCCCGCGCGAGGAAAGGAGATGCTCCGCCGGCTGGGTGACGACGTGGACGCCGCACTCGAGGAGCTCAGGTCACTGGCCGCCGGCGTCTACCCGTCTCTGCTGGCAGCGAGTGGGCTAAGCGCCGCGATCCGCACTGCCGCGCTCGACTCGACGGTGCCCGCCAGAGTGAAGGTGGACGGCGGTGATCGCTACGCGCCCGAGATCGAAACGGCGGCCTACTTCTGCTGCGTGGAGGCGCTTCAGAACGTGGCCAAGCACGCCCCGCAGGCCACGGCGGTGGACATCTCGCTGTCGCGGAACGGAGACCTTCGCTTCGAGGTGAGCGACAACGGCCCCGGCTTCGACGCCACAAACGGCCACCATGGAAGCGGCCTGATGAACATGCGAGACCGGCTGGCGGCTGTTGGCGGCAGCCTCGAGCTCAGGTCCGCACCCGGGCGAGGGCACGTCGGTGATCGGCACCATTCCGGTCGCGCCGATCAGCTAAGCGTCCGGCTTGCGGTGGCGCTGCCAGAGGCGGCGGAGCATCTTCGGCCCGAACTCCTGCTTGCGCACGAGCTCCGAAGCACCCGACGCGGCCACGGCGGCCGCCATGGCCGAGGCTTCCTCGATTGAGATCAGGACCACCACGATGTCGGGATGAGCCTGGGTGATCCGCCCGGCAGCCTCGATCCCGTCCATGCCGGCCATGCGCATGTCGAGGAGGACCAGATCGGGGGTGAGCTGGTCCACGGCGCCCAGGGCCTCCTCGCCGGACGCGACCCCGCCCACCCACCGGAACCCCGGCGTGGCCGTCACCACCTCACGGGCGACATCCAGGAAGACCACCTGGTCGTCCACTCCGAGCACTCCGATCTGCTCCTCGGCGCTTGGGTTCATCCCAGGCGGCGAGCCTACGACCGGCTGTCTGTCGCGCGCGTCATCCGATGGGGGTGATCCTCAGGGCGCAGCAACATCAGCGAGCCGATCAGGAAGCACAGGCCGCCGAGCGCGGTCGTCCAGTTCGCGGCCGCGAGATCGAGGACGCTGCCCTCGGAGGGCACGATGAAGGACGCAATCGCGGACACGCCGAACAGGACACAGCCGGCGAGGTTGATGGCCGCCATCGTCCAGCCACGGTCGCGCCGTACAGGGAGGAGGCGCGGGCCACTCGCCACCCGGTAGGCCAGCAGCCCCGACACCAGGAAGCAGGCCGAGCCGAATACGTCCGGCGCCCATACGAGCCGGTTGGTCTGCTCACCCGTGAGGTCGTCCTGGGTGGCGTCGAACGTGCTGAGGTTGAACAGGAGCGTGCCGGCGAACTGGATGGCAGCGCTCCACCACGATGGGTCCGATGCCCAGCGGCCGAGGCGGACGGTGGCCTCGCGGGCCTCGAGGCCGGCCGCCACGGTGAAGAAGATCGACCCGACGAAGAAGACCCAGGCGTCGGCTTCGGCACCCACTAGCTGCACGAACCCGGGGAAGGGCCCTACGAAGAAGCACGCCGACCCGATCGCGAAGCCAATTGCGATCGAGCGGTCCCACAGCGCCCGCGTCTGCGCCCGCGGCGCGAAGACGAGCGCGTGGCCTACCACGGGCCGATGCTCAGTACCCGACGCCCGTCTTGACCCGCTTGCGATCGCGCTCGTGCAACCCGCCCTTCTGCCTGAGCGTCTCGCAAGCCGCGGCGATGTCGTCGGCCAGGGTGGTGGCCAGCGTGTGGCCCGAGCGTGAGCTTGACCAGCGCACGCATGATCTTCACGTGGTCGGCGTTCGGCGGCAGGGTGTAGGCCGGAACCATCCAGCCCCGCTCGGCCGCCAGCTGCGAGGCGACGTCGAACTCGTCGTAGTCGTGGTCCCCGTCGAGCTGGAAGGCCACCAGCGGCAGCTGCTCCGCACCCGGGTCGCCGACGAGCCTGAAGTCGTCCATGCCCCCGATCCGCTCCGCGAGCGAGCGGGTGTTGGCCTGCATCGTCTCCATGATGAACCGGTAGCCGGCGCGCCCGAAGCGCACGAAGTTGTAGTACTGGGCGAGCACCATGGCCGAGCCCGTGGAGAAGTTCAGCGTGAACGTCGCGTCGGTCTTGCCCAGGTAGTTCTCGTAGAAGACGAGGTCCTCGGAGAGGTCTGACTTCTCCCGGAATATGAGCCAGCCGATCCCCGGATAGACCAGGCCGTACTTGTGCCCCGACACGTTGATGGAACGCACCCGCTCGAGGCGGAAGTCCCACTCGCTGTCCGGATAGAGGAACGGCCAGACGAAGCCGCCGCTCGCCGCGTCCACGTGCAGCGGCACGTCCAGTCCGCGCTCCGTCCTCCAGGCGCGATCAGGAGGTCGTTGATGCCCGACGATGTCGTCGGCGTGGCCCGTGAACGTCGTGCCGAGCACGGCCGCCACGCCGATCGTGTTCTCGTCCACGTGCGGCTCCACGTCGTCGGGACCGATCGTGTACTTGTCGGGTTGCAGCGGGATGATGCGCGGCTCCACATCGAAGTAACGGCAGAACTTCTCCCACACCACGTGCACGTCCCCGCCGAAGACGAGGTTCGGGCGCGCCGTGTCCTTGCCGGCCGCCTCCCCGCGTTCCCGCCACTTCCACTTGAGTGAAAGGGCGCCGAGCATGATCGCCTCCGACGAGCCCTGGGTGCGCGCGCCGATGGTCTCCCCGGGTGCGTTGAAGAGGTCGGCGAGCATCCGGATGCAGCGCTGCTCGATCTCGGCCGTCTGGGGATACTCGGCGTGGTCGATGAAGTTCCGGTGGAGGTTCTCGGCGATCACGCGCTGGGCCTCGGGCTCCATCCAGGTGGTGACGAAGGTCGCCAGGTTGCGCATGGGGATCCCGTCGAGGATCAGCTCCTCGCCGAGCAGGCGCATGGCGTCCACCGACGTCATCCCGTGCTCCGGCAGCTGGTGATCGGGGGCATCCGCGCGCAGGAAGCGGTTGCCGTACTGCCGGGCGAGTTCGTCGAACTTGGCAGCCTCTTCAGATTCGCTCATGCTCATGGCCGACGACCGTACGGCGGCGGGCGCCCGACCGCCTCCCCCGAAAGGGATGATCCGTTCAGCCCGGCCGCTCAGCCGCGTCGCGGCCCTCGGCCAGGAACAGCAGCGTGGCCTTCACGCGCTTGCTCACATCCACCTCGCCGGCCAGCCCGAGCTTCATGAAGATCGAGTGGATGTGCTTCTCCACGGCGCGCTTGGAGAGATGTAGCGACGCCCCGATGGCCAGGTTGCTCTTGCCCTGCGCGATCTCGGCGAGCACCTCGCGCTCACGTGGGCTCAGCTCGGCGACCGCCGAGGACTCGGCCCGGGCGCGAGCGTCCACGAGAACCTCGACGATCTTGGGATCGATCACCGAGCCGCCGGCCGCCACCGCATTGATCGCCGAGGTGAGCTGGCCACGATCGTGCACACGCTCCTTCAACAGATAGGCGCGCCCGTCGGAGCCCGACTCGAAGAGCTCGAGCACGTACCCCGGGTGTGTGTACTGGCTCAGCACCACCACACCGACGTTGGGATGGGTCTCTCTCAGTTCGCTGGCGGCCTGGATGCCCTCGTTGGTATTGGAGGGCGGCATCCGGATGTCGGTGATCACCACGTCCGGCGGGTCGGCGGCGACCGCGGCCAGGAGGCCGTCCAGGTCCGACTGGGTGCTCACCACCTCGATCCCGGCGCTCATCTCGAGGATCTCGCGCAGGCCCTCACGGACGATGAAGCTGTCTTCGGCGAGCACCACGCGAGCCACGAGGGCCGACCATACTCCGGCTCCGGCCGGGAGGCCAGCGTCCGTCCGCCGGGTGTATAGGCCGTACTTGAAAAGGGAGGCCCGCTTCGTTGCCGCGCGGCCGCTGCGCTGGGAGGCTCTGCGCGGTGGCACTGGCCGTGACCCCAGCCGTGCAGGACTCGCACCGGACGCTCACCCCGGTCCCGGACGTCCCGCGACCTGCCATCGACGACGTAATACTCGAGCTCCGGGCGCGGCGGCCTTCAGCCCCGCCCGGCTACATCCTGCGGGAGCGGCTCACCCGAAGGCTGGTCGAGGCCCCTGAGCGGCCCGTGGTGCTCCTGAGAGCCCCGGCCGGGTACGGAAAGACGAGCCTTCTGCGGGAGTGGACGGAGACCGATCCACGGCCCTGCGCCTGGGCGACCCTGTGCGCCGACGACAACGATCCGGCCACGCTCATCTCGGTGATAGCGCTTGCCTTCGAGCCCGCCGAGCCGATCGGATGGGAGGTCTTCGAGGCGCTCTCGTCGGGCCGCCCCGACGCACCCGACGTGGCGTTGCGGCGCCTCGCTCGCACGCTCGGCCGGAGGGAGCTTCCCTTCGTGCTCGTGCTGGACGGCCTGCACGAGCTCCGGACACGGGCGGCGCAGTCGGTGGTCAGGACAATCTCGGAGACGCTTCCTCCGGGGTCCCAGCTCGCGCTTTCCTCCCGCGGTGCAGCCGAGCTACCCGTGTCGCGGCTGCGGGCGCAGCGGCGCTCGCTCGAGCTCGGTCAGGAGGATCTGAGGATGACGCGGTCCGAGGCCGCGGCGGTTCTCACCGCCGCCGGGCTCGAGACCGCAGCGCAGGACGTGTCGGAGCTGATGCAGCGGACCGACGGCTGGCCGGCCGCGCTCTACCTCTCCGCCCTGTCGCCGGAACGCCGATGGGAGGATCCTCTCGTCGTCGAGTACGTGAGGGATGAGCTGCTCGCGAACGAGAGCCCGGCTCGTCTCGAGTTCCTGATCGGGACCTCGGTGCTGGAACGCCTCACGCCCTCGCTCTGCGATGCGGTGCTTCAGCGCGCCGACTCCGCGGCCCAGCTGGAGGCGCTGACCCGCGCGAACGTACCGATGGAGCGGCTCGACCGCCGCGCGGGCACCCTTCGCTACAACGCCCTCTTCGCCGAGGTCCTGCGCTCGGAACTGCGCCGGCGCGAGCCGGGACACGAGTCGTCGGTGAACCGGCGCGCGAGCGCGTGGTTCGAGAAGGAAGGGGAGCTCGAGGCGGCGACGCGCCACGCGGTGATGGCCGACGACCTCCCGCGGATCGCCCGACTCATCTGGCTCACCACACCGGGGGCGGTCGCCCAGGGCCGCGGGGAGTCCATTGCGGGTGCGCTGCGCCAGCTTGGCGAGAAGCCGCTGATGGACGTGCCGTTGCTCGGCCTCACGGCGGCGGGCAGCTCCCTGATGTCGGGTGATCTCTACGAGGCGGAGCGCTGGACCACGATCGCAGAGGGAAACCTCAGCCGGCAGTCGCCGCGGAAGCGGCGCGAGCAGGAGGACGCGGGCCTTGCGGCGATGCGCGCCGGGATCGGCCGCGCGGGGGTGCGCCAGATGGGCGCCGACGCGGCACACGCACACGCACTCCTCGAGGAGGACAGCCCCTGGCGCCCGCTGTGCCGCTTCCTCGAAGGGTCGGCGCTCCACCTCGGCGGCGACATCGATGCCGCGCGAGCCCGGCTCGAGGACGGCGCCCACCGAGCAGCCGTATCCGAGCCCCTGATCCAAGCTCTCTGCCTTGCACAGCTCGCGCTCCTCGAGGCCGACGAGGGCAACCTCGCGCGCGCGTCCTCGTTCGCGGTGCGCGCACGCGCACAGGTCGAGCGCTTCCATCTCGAGGGAAACCCCCTCACGACCCTCGTGATCGCCGTCTCCGGCGCGATTCCCACCGTGCGTCCGCAGACGGCAGCGACAGCCCGTGACTTAAGGCTCGCGGTCGGGCTCCTCCCCCGTCTGACCGACCCCAGCCCGTGGTTTGACGCCGAATGCCGGGTTACTCTCTTCCGTGCCGTGCTCCTTTCCACTGGTCCGGCTGCTGCCGCGGAGCTGCTCGCGCCCGTCTGGGTTGCGTTCGGCTCCGATGGGGAGGCACCGGTCCTGACGCGCTGGCTGCGGGAGGCACAGGATCAGATCGAGATCGCGGCCGGGTCGGTGGCCGCGACGAATTGGTGCCTGACCACGGCCGAGCTGCGGGTGCTGCGCTACCTGCCGAGCCATCTTTCGTTCCGCGAGATCGCCGAGCGGCTCTACGTCTCGCAGAACACCGTGAAGACGCACGCGCGGGCCATCTACCGCAAGCTCGGGATCTCGTCACGTGGTGAGGCAGTGGACCTGGCCCGGCGAGCCGGCCTGGTGGATTCGGTGACGGCCGGGTGACGGGCGAAGCGGACACAGGGGAAGTCCGGCCGCCCGAGCCTGAGCCCGGCGACCAGAGGCGCGCCGGCCGCTCGCGGCGACGGGTCGCGATCGCTCTCATCGTCGTCGCCTCGCTCCTCGTCTTCCTCGCGGTCTTCGCGATCTGGGCCAACCGCCAGCTGCTCAACACCGACAACTGGGCGGACACGAGCAGCGAGCTGTTGGAGAACGACGCGATCCGGACCCAGGTGTCCGTCTTCGTGGTCGATCAGCTGTACGCCAACGTCGACGTCAAGACCGAACTGGAACAGGTCTTTGAACAGGTCCTGGAGCCAGAGCGCGCGGCCGTGCTGGCCGGGCCGGCGGCCGGAGGCCTCCGCGGGCTCGCCGAGGACGGCGTCGACAGGCTGCTCCAGCGGCCACGTCCACAGCAACTGTGGGAAGAGGCCAACCGGCGGGCTCAGTCTCGCTTCCTCCAGATCGTCGAGGGCGGCGGCGATGTGGTCTCGACCGAGGGCGGGCAGGTCACGCTCGACCTCAAGTCGCTGCTCAGCCAGAGCCAGAGCAATCTCGGGGTCGGCGGAAGGGTGGAACAGAGGCTGCCGGACGACGCGGCCCAGATCGTGATCCTGCAGTCGGATCAGCTCGAGTTCGCGCAGGAGGCGGTGCGGATCCTCAAGGCGCTGGCGGTGGTGCTGGTGGTGCTGGCCCTCGCTCTGTACGCGCTCGCGATCTATCTGGCCAGGGACTGGCGCCGGCAGGCGCTGCGTGCCACGGGCATCGGCCTCCTGTTCGCGGGGGCGGGCGTTCTGGTGGCGCGTGCACTGGCCGGCGACGCCGTCGTCAGCGCGCTCGCCGGCACCGAGGCCGTCAAGCCGGCGGCTGAGGCGGCCTGGAGCATCGGCACGTCGCTGTTGGTCCAGGCGGCCACCGCCACCGTGATCTACGGCGTCGTGATCGTCATCGCGGCATGGCTCGCGGGACCCACACGCTGGGCGGTCGCGGCTCGACGCGACCTGGCGCCGTATCTGCGCGAGCCGCGCTGGGCCTGGGGCGCGTTCGGCGTGATCGTGCTCGGCCTGCTCGCCTGGGCGCCCACGCCCGCGTTCCGGCAGGTGATTACCGCCCTGGTGCTGATCGGCTTGCTCGCCCTCGGATTCGAGGCGCTTCGCCGGCAGGTCGCGCGCGAGTTCCCGGACGCCCGGCGCGAGGACTCCTTCCGGAAGATTCGGGCCGGAGCCCGCAGCCTGGGCCGCCGCGTCATGGGCAGGGAAACGGACTCGACACTGGATCAGCTCGAGCGGCTGGGCCGGCTGCGCGACAGCGGCGTGCTCGACCCGGCCGAGTACGAGCGTGAGAAGGGCCGGCTGCTGGCCGAGTCGTCGGCGGCCTAGGAGGACGTTCGCATGTGCCGCTGGAACGCCTACGTCGGAGAGCCGATCTTGATCGGCGAGCTGCTCTACCGGACCGAGCACGGCCTGATCGACGAGAGCCTGCACTCCCGGATGGGCGCCGAGACCACCAACGGGGACGGCTTCGGGGTCGGTTGGTATGGCGCGCATGACCGCTCGACGCCAGCCCGCTACCGCAGCGTCAGCCCGGCGTGGAACGACCAGAACATGCGCGAGCTCGGCGACCACATCGTGTCGCCCCTCTTCCTCGCCCACATCCGCGCGGCGGTGGGCAGCCCCGTGCAGCAGACCAACTGCCATCCGTTCCGCCACGGGCGCTGGCTGTTCGTGCACAACGGGCTCATCGAGGACATGCAGTCGCTTGCGCCGCGAGCTGCTGATGGAGGTGGATCCCGGCCTGTTCGGAGGTATCGCCGGCTCGACCGACTCGGAGCTGCTGTTGCACCTGGCGCTCACGTTCGGGCTCGAGGACGATCCGCTGGCGGCGATGGAGCGGGCGGTGGGCCTCGTGGAGGGCGCGGCGCGCGATCGGGGAATCGCCGACCCGGTCCAGATGACCATCGGGATCAGTGACGGCGAGCGGCTCTGGGCCATCCGCTACTCGTCCGCGCACGAGTCGCGGACGCTCTTCGTCTCCGAGGACGTCGAGGCGCTTCAACGCCTCCACCCCGAGAACGAGCGGCTTCAACGGCATGCAGGAGGGCGATCGCGTGGTGGTCTCAGAGCCGCTCGTGGACCTGCCCGGCGCGTGGCACGAGGTGCCCGAGTCCACCGGGCTGGTCATCACCGACGGGTCCGTGGAGCAGCGGCCGTTCGTGCCGAGCTAGCGGAGATCCCCCGACCCACCCAACCGTTGGCACGCCGGCAACCGTGCACGATCTCGGTGGCCTCGTCCATGTCCGGGTCGGCGATCACGTCGGATACGGCAAAGCGCCCTCCCGGACGCAGAACGCGGGCCGCCTCGCGCAGCACCGCCCGCTTGTCGGTCGAGAGGTTGATCACGCAGTTGGAGATCACAACGTCGACCGATTCATCGGGCAACGGGAGAGCCTCGATCGTTCCCTTGACGAACTCGACGTTGGCGGCTCCGGCCTCCGCCGCGCTCTGGCGGGCCAGGGCGAGCATCTCGTCGGTCATGTCCACCCCGATCGCCGCGACCGCCGGGCCCGACCCTGGCTGCCGAGATCAGCACGTCGGCGCCGGCGCCGGACCCCAGATCGAGGACCGTTTCGCCTTCGTGGAGGTCGGCAACCGCTGTCGGCACTCCGCAGCCCATCGAGGCGTTGACGGCGGTCGCGGTCGCGGCTTCCCGCTCGTCCCCGCCGTAGAGCTGCTTGCCGAAGACCTCGGTCTCGTCGGTACGAAGCGTGGTCGAGCCGCAACAGCCGGTCCCTCCCGGCTTCTCGCTCGCCGCACGGGCAGCAGCGGCATAGCGCTCGCGCACCGCATCGCGGGTCTCGGTCAGGTCAGCCATGCCGCAAACTCCTCCAGGGCGTCGGGGATCACGTAGTAGTACGCCCACAACCCGCGGCGCTCGGAGTCGACCACCCCGGCCTCGCGCAGCTTCTTGAGGTGGTGAGACAGCGTGGGCTGGGCGATGTCGAACAGAGGGACGAGCTCACACACGCAGACCTTCCCTGCGTGCTTGCGCAGCACGTCCACCAGCTGCAGGCGAACCGGGTCCCCGAGGGCCTTGGCCACCGCGGCCATGCGCTCGGCCTGATCGGGCGCCACATCGGGATAGACCACCGGCTCACAGGCCGACGCTCCGGCGGCCCGCTTCAGCTTCGGCGCGAGTTCGAGCTCGACGGGCATCCATCTAGATATATCGATTGAATCGATAGATGTCAATGCTACCATGCCACGGCCATGTCACGCGTCCTCTTCGTCTGTCTCCACAACGCGGGCCGGTCGCAGATGAGTCAAGCGCTGTTCGAGCGCGCGGCCGCCGGTCGGCACCAGGCCGAGTCCGCCGGCACCAGGCCCGCCGAGCGCGTCCACCCGGAGGTGGTGGCGGCCATGGCCGAGCTCGATATCGATGTAGGCGGCCGGCGCCCGCAAAGGCTGAGCGACGAGCTTTCGCGCAGCGGCCGACGTCGTGGTCACGATGGGCTGCGGGGACGAGTGCCCCTACATCCCGGGCAAGCGCTACCTCGACTGGGATCTGCCCGACCCAAGGGGCTTCCGGTCGAGGAGGTGCGAGCCGATCCGCGACGAGATCGCGCGGCGCGTCGATGGCCTCCTGGCCGAGCTGGACCGCACGGACAGCTGACTCGCGTCAGCGCTGCAGCCGGCCGTGCTGCTCCAGCAGCGCCAGCACCTCGGCGCGCGGCAGCGCCTCCGCGACGCGCCCGTCGCGGCCCACCGTGCGCTCGGCGTTCCACAGGACGTTGAGCACCGCCTCCTCGGTCGCGTCGACGGTCGCCGTGAAGAGAGGGTCGTAGTCGACCTCCGCCACCGGCTCCGATGTCGAGAAGGCCATGAAGATCTCACCGCTCCCGTGGTGGCCCACCGAGCCGGTTCGGCCCAGCCCGAGGCCGGCGCGGCGGGCCAGGCGGGTCAGATCGGACGAGGCCAGCGGCGCGTCGGTGGCCACGATCGCGATGCAGCTGCCGGCGGGCGTACCTGGCCCGGCGCCGGGGTCGCCAGCAGCAGGCGGCCGACCGGCACGCCGTCCACGCGCAGTTCTTCGTACGAGCCGAAGTTGGCCAGCACCAGCACCCCGACCGTGTGGCCCGTCTCACCCGTGCGGCGGCTGGCGCTCCCGATTCCGCCCTTCCAGTCGAAGCACATCATCCCGGCGCCCGCGCCCACCGCGCCCTGGACCACCGCGCCGGCCGAGGCTTCGGCGTCGGCGAGCGCCCGGCCCGCGTCGGCCGCCTCCACCTGCACGGTGCGCGCGTCGTTGAGCCAGCTGTCGTCGCATTCACCCACCACCGGGATCACCACGGCGTCGACCCCAATGACAGGGTCGGCCGCGATGGCCGCCGCCACGGCGCCGTCGTAGACGCGGCCGACCGCCATCGTCGAGGTGAGGTAGATCGGCGTGTCGAACGTGCCCCACTCGGCCACCTCAATCGATCCCGTCAGCTCCCCAGCGCCGTTGAGCACCGCCACCCCGGCGCGCCGCGGCGAGGAGAACAGCGTGGCCGGATCGCCCGGGACGACGGCGGTCACCCCGCTGCGCGCCACGCCCCTGCCGGCCGGCGGCTCGGGCTCGTCGCGCCACACCGTCACGTGCCCGACGCGCACCCCCGCGACGTCGGCGATCGAGTTGGCCGGTCCCGGGTTCGAGCTCGCCTATGCGAACGCCGTCGTCGCGCAGGCTGCGAGCGGTCTCCACTCCCGCGCGACCCTACCGGCGGATACGCTCGCGGCCGTGGGACTCGCGCTGCCCGTGGTCTGGAGCGATCGTCACCGCCTGCACGACCCCGGCGGCGAGGTCTGGGTGGGCGTGCGCACGCCGGGCACCGAGGTGCCCGAGCGGGCCGAGCGGATCCGGGCGACGCTGGCCGCGGCGGGGCGCCGAGCTGGTCGACGCGCGCCCGCAGCCCGACGAGGCCGTGCTGAGCGTGCACGACGCAGAGCTGGCCGGCTACCTCGCGGAGGCCTGGGACGACTGGAAGGCGGCGGGCCTCACCGCCGACCCCGGCCAGGACCGCGTGGTCCCCTACCTCTTCGCACACGTGGGCCTCCTGGACGACGGCCCGCCGGTGACGCCGGCCGCCGCCAGCGCCCGAGCGGGACTGTTCGCCTACGACACGATGACCCTGATCGGGCCGGGCACCTGGGAGGCCGCCCGCGCGGCGCTCGACACGGCGGTGACCGCTGCCGACCTCGTGCTGGAGGGCGCGCCCGCCGCCTACGCGTGCTGCCGGCCGCCCGGCCACCACGTCACCCGCGGCGCCTTCGGCGGCTCGTGCTACCTCAACAACTCCGCCGCCGCCGCGGCTCGCCTGCGCGGCGAGAGCGGAGAGCGGGTCGCGGTGCTGGACATCGATGCCCACCACGGCAACGGCACCCAATCGATCTTCTACGAGGATCCCGAGGTGCTCACCGGCTCGGTGCACGTCGACCCCGCCGAGGGCTGGTTTCCCCACTTCCTGGGCTTCGCCGAGCGAGGCACGGGCGCGGGCGCCAACCGCAACATCCCGCTGGCCCCCGGCAGCGGCGACGACGCGTGGCTGGAGGCGGTGAGCGGCCTCGCCGACTGGGCGGCCGAGGGCGGAGCCCGCCGCGCTGGTGGTGGCCCTGGGCGTGGACGCGGCGGGCGACGACCCGGAAAGCCCGTTGCAAGGTGACCGCCGAGGGCTTTCGCGAGGCGGGGCGCCGGCTCGGCGCGCTCGGCCTGCCGACCGTGGCCGTCCAGGAAGGTGGCTATGACCTCGAGCACATCGGCCCGCTGGTGGCCGAGGTGCTCACCGGCATCGAGGAGGGAGCGGGTGGCTGAGCCGAAGTCGATCTGGGTGGGCCGCGACGAGCACGAGGGCGTGCTCGCCCAGCCGCGCAAGGACCTCGAAGCCGCCTCCCCACTGGCGGCTCGAGGCGGTGGCCGCCACCCGGCGCCCGCGCTCGCTCACCCTGAGCGCAGACCGCACACACGCGCGCCTTCATCGAGGACGGCGAGACCTCCGACGTGTGGCTCCTCGACCTCGAGGCCGACACGCCGCCCGAGCGCCTGACCACCGGCCGCGCGCCGGCTCCCTTCTGGGAGGACGTCGAACCGCGCCTCTCGCCGGACGGCGAGCTCGTCGCCTACGCCGACGAGGGGCACGTGTGCCTCGCCCCCACCGCCGGCGGCCCGCCGCGCCGGCTGGTGGAGGGATCGAGCCCGGTGTGGATCGACAACCGGCGCCTCGTGATCAGCGTGGAGCGCGACGACACGACCCGCCTGGCCGTGGTCGACATCGCCGACCCCTGGCCCCGCCGGCTGGCCGTCGGGCACGGCGAGCTCGAGACGTACGGCGACGAGGGCGAGGCCGCGGTCTCGCCCGACGGCCGCGAGGTCGCCTACGTCTTCTACCCGCGCGAGCGACCTCAACCGCAGCGAGATCCGGGTGGCCGCGCTCGACGGCGGGCCAGGTGCGTGCTGCTGAGCGGAACGCCGCGCATGCACGACCGCGAGCCGGCCTGGTCGCCCGACGGCCGCACCGATCGCCTACGCGTCCGAGCGCAGCGGCTTCTACGAGCTGCACCTGGTGGGGCGCGACGGCGAGGGCGAGCGGCAGCTCACAACCGCCGGCGCCGACCACACCGAGATCGACTGGCACCCCGACGGCGATCGCGCTCGCCGTCACGCGCGGCCGGCGCAACCGCTACGACATCGTGGTGGTGGACGCCGCTTCCGGCGAGGCGACCGTGCTCGCCGAGGGCGGCATGTGGAGCCGGCCGCAATGGACCGCGAGCGGAGCGCTGGCCGCCGTCTACGAGGACCACGCGACGCCGCCGGACCTGCGCCTGCGTCGGTCCCGGAGCCGAGCCGACAGCCACGTCACGCCCCGGCGCCCAAGGCCGTGCGTCAGCGCGCCCCACTCCGCGCTCGAGGACGTGGTCTTCCCCTCGTTCGACGGCCTCGAGATCCCCGCCTTCCTGATGCGCCCGCGGGAGCCGCGGCTGGGCGAGCCCGTGCCGGCCGTGGTGTACCCGCACGGCGGTCCCACGATGTTCTACGGCGACGAGTGGGACGGCCACGCCCAGTACTTCGTCGACCGCGGCTACGCCTGGCTCTGCCCCAACTTCCGCGGCTCCACGGGCTACGGGCGCGAGTTCGAGCGAGCCAACCACGGCGTGTGGGGCACCGAGGACACGCGCGACTGCCTGGCCGCCGCGGACTTCCTGCGCTCGCTCGACTGGGTCGACGGCCGGCGCCTGGGCATCTTCGGAGCCAGCTACGGCTCGTACATGGCGCTGCTGTCGGTGACCGACGACGATGAGTACCGCTTCCGCTGCGCCGTGCTCAAGTACGGCGACTGCGACATCGTGACCTCCTGGGCCCAGGGCGACCGCGAGGGCGTGCAGGACCTCGAGCGCATGATGGGGACCCCGGCCGGCGCGCCCGACGCCTACCGCGCCGGGTCGCCCTACCACCGCCTGGAGAACATCGAGGTGCCACTGCTGATCGCGCACGGGGAACTGGACGAGCGGGTGAGCCCGAAGCAGTCCGAGCAGCTGGTGGCGCAGCTGCGGCGGCTGGGCAAGACGTTCGAGTACGTGACCTATCCGACCGAGGCTCACGGCCTGCTTCGGGCCGGGCCGCAGCTCGACTTCTACCGGCGCCTCGACCGCTTCCTTAACTGGAATCTCATGTAGAGCACGTGTAAGAGTGAGCAAATTCGTTCAGACGAGCGTCGAAGGGGACTCGCGTGAAGCTGTTTCGGGGGAAAGTGATCGTGGCCGTTGCGTGCATCGCCGTGGTGGTGGGCTTCACCGCGGTGGCCGCCCAGAGCCAGGAGGACGGCGAGCCGGTGGGCGGCGGCGAGGGACGTGGTGTTCGACGTGGGCGATCCGCAGGGGATCGACAGCATGAACCCGCTGATCGGCGTGACCGTGGCCGCCTACGAGGCGTGGAACATCCAGTACGCCACGCTCACCGACAAGGCGGCCAAGGACTTCGCCGTCATTCCCGGCCTGGCCGAGTCCTGGGAGAGCTCGGACGACGGCAAGACCTGGACCTACAAGCTGCGGCCGGGCATGAAATGGTCGGACGGCAAGCCGCTGACGGCCGAGGACGTGGCCTGGACCGTCAACACCTCGCGCGAAGAGGAGTGGATCAACCATTCCGCCACCACGGCGAACCTCGAGGCGGAGGCCACCGACGACACGACGCTCGTGCTTCGCTCGAGCGTGCCGGATCCCAAGCTGCCCGTGATGGACGTCTACATCCTGCCCGAAGCACATCTGGGGCAAGCTGAGCGCGGACGAGCGCGAGGACTACCCGGGCGAGGACCCGGTGGGCTCCGGCCCGTTCGTGCTGGAGAAGTACGAGAAGGGTCAGTTCGCGCGCTTCAAGGCCAACCCGAACTACTGGGGCGGCAAGCCGGCCGTCGACAAGGTCGTGCTGCGCAAGTTCAACAACCCCGACGCCATGGTGGCCGCGCTGAAGACGGGCGAGCTCGACGCGGCGCAGGACATCCCGAGCACCGCCTTCAAGGAGCTCGAGCAGGACGACAACATCACCACGGTCGAGGGCTACCAGGGCGCGATGGGCGAGATCGCGATCAACGGCGGCGACGGCCTGAAGAAGCCGCACCCGGCGCTGCTCGACCCCGAGGTGCGCACCGCCATCGCGCACGCGATCGACCGGGACACGATCGTCAAGCGCGCGCTCGGCGGACTCGGCACGCCGTCCGAGACGCTGAGCACGTCTCCCAACCCGCAGTGGGCGCCGGAACTGGAGCCCGGCGACGTGCCCGACTTCGATCTCGAAAAGGCGAAGGCGATCCTCGAGGAAGCGGGCTACAAGGACACCGACGGCGACGGCGTTCGCGAGATGCCCGGCGGCGGCCAGCCGCTGAACTTCAAGTACATGGTGCGCTCCGACAGCATCAACGCGCCGGCCGATCGCCGAGTTCTTCACCGGCTGGCTGGATGAGATCGGCATCGCCACGACCGAGAAGGTCACCGACGACAGCCAGCTCACCACGATCATCGGCAAGGGCGACTACGACATGTTCTTCTGGGGCTGGGTGCCGTTCGTGGACCCGGATCCGATCCTGTCGTACTTCACCTGCGGCCAGCTGCCGAGCGATCCGGACAATCCCACGGACTACTACAACGACGCCATGTACTGCGACAAGGAGTACGACAGGCTCTACGAGCAGCAGAAGGTCGAGCTGGACGAGGACAAGCGCGTCGAGATCGTCCACGAGATGCTCAAGCGCCACGCGCAGTGGGGCGTCTACAACACGCTCTACACCGAGCCCGACACACAGGCCTACGTGAACGACCGCTTCACGGGCTGGGTCAAGCAGCCCGCGGAGACCGGGCCGGTGCTCTACTCCAACACGTCGCCGACGTACGCGCGCCTCAAGCCCGTGGCGGCCTCGGCTGACGGCGGCGACAGCGGCGGTGGAGGAAGCGCCGGGATCATCGCGATCGTCGTCGCCGCGTTGCTCGCGCTGGGCGTCGGCGCGTTCATGATCACGCGGAGGCGCAGCGCTGACGAACGGGAGTAAGCGGAAGTGAGCGCCCGGTTCGTCACGGGCAAGGTGATCGCGTCGCTGGTGACGCTGCTGTTCGTCATCTGCTTCAACTTCTTCCTGTTCCGGGTGGTGGAGTCGGATCCGGTGGCGAACCTGTATCGCGGCCGGAACCTGAGCGCCTCGCAGAAGCGCTGAGCTGACGAAGCAGTTCGGCCTCGACAAGTCCACCGGGGCCCAGTTCGTGGCCTACCTCGAGCAGACGGCCACGCTCAACTTCGGCCGCTCCTACACGACCAACCAGCCGGTCTGGGACGAGATCAAGCGCAAGGCCGGGCCCACGATCGCGCTGGTGGGCGTCTCGGCCGTGCTGTCGGGGGTGTTCGGGATCCTGCTCGGGATCACCGCGGCGTGGCGAAGACGCACGAAGACCGACTACTCGGTCACGACCTTCTCGATCGCCACCTACTCGATGCCCGACTTCTGGCTCGGGATGATTCTGCTGACGACGCTCGCCGTGGGGCTCGGCTTATTCCCGGTCGGGGGCTTGGTGGATCCGGCGTCGACCGCCACAGGGTTCGCGAAGCTCACCGATCAGGCGCAGCACATGTTCCTGCCGGCGCTCACGCTCACGCTCGCCTACCTGGGGGAGTACGCGATCGTCATGCGCTCCTCGCTCTTCGACACGATGCGCGAGGACTACCTCGTGCTCGCGCGCGCGAAGGGGCTGCGTGACGTGCTGGTGCGCAACCGCCACGCGGTGCCGAACGCGCTGCTGCCCGTGGTGGCCCTGCTCGCGATCAACTTCGGCTTCGTGCTCTCCGGGGCGATCGCCGTGGAAGCGATCTTCTCGTGGCCCGGCCTCGGGCTCGCCAGCTACGAGGCGCTCAAGGGCCCCGACCTGCCGACGCTGCAGGGGATGTTCCTCGTCTTCAGCGCCGCGGTGATCTTCTTCAACTTCGTCGCGGACATGCTGTACGCGTACCTCGACCCGCGGGTGAGGGCAGCGTGAGCGCGATCGCAGCACCGTCTCCGCCCGCAAGATCACCTGGCTGCGCAGGCGGCGCGCGCTGGCGAGCGCGTGGCGGGACTACCGCCGGCACACGCCCGGGATGATCGGCCTGATCCTCCTCGTCGCCGTGGTGCTGATGGCGCTCGCCGCGCCGCTGCTCGCCGATTCCGAGGGGCTCAAGGCGATCAACACGACCGAGAACCCGGTCTTCGCGAGCCCCTCCGAGTTCGGGCCGCTCGGCACCGACAACTTCGGGCGCAGCGTGATGACCCAGTTCATCTGGGGCGCGCGCATCAGCCTGCTGGTCGGCCTGGCCGCCACGTTGATCGCCGTGGTGATCGGCTCGGTGGTGGGCATCGCCGCGGGCTTCTTCGGCCGCTGGCCGGGCGGCCTCCTGATGCGGGTGACCGAGTGGTTCCTCGTGATCCCCTTCCTGCCGCTGGCGATCGTGCTGGCCGCCATCCTCGGACCGTCGGTGCGCAACATCATCCTCGTGATCGGGATCACCTCCTGGCCGCAGACCGCACGGTTGATCCACGCGCAGGTGCTCACTCTGCGAGAGCGCGACTACGTCGATCGCAGCCGCGCCCTCGGCGGCTCGAACTGGCACCTGATGTCGCGCCACATCCTGCCCAACGTCTCCCCGCTGATCCTCGCCAACACCACGCTGACCGTGCCCGTGGTGATCCTGTCGGAGGCCACGCTCTCGTTCCTGGGCCTGGGCGATCCGTCCAACGCCTCCTGGGGCAAGATGCTCGACGACGCCTTCGAGGCCGGCGCCGTCACGCTCGAGGCGTGGTGGTACATCCTGCCGCCCGGCCTCGGGATCATGCTCGTGGTGATCGCCTTCACGCTCTGCGGGACGGCGCTGGAGGAGATCCTCGACCCGCGGCTGAAGGACCAGCGGCGATGAGCGCCGAGACCGCCGGCCGGCCCGTGGCCGGCGCTCCGCTGCTGTCGGTGCGCGACCTGCACGTGACCTACGTGCCGCAGGGCGCGGCGGTACCGGCGGTGCGCGGCGTCGATCTCGAGCTGCAGGTAGGCGAGACGCTCGGGCTGGCGGGCGAGTCGGGCTGCGGCAAGTCCTCGCTGGGCGGCGCCCTGCTGCGCCTGCTGCCCCAGGGCACCGAGGTGACCGGCGAGGTGCTGCTCGAAGGCGAGAACGTGCTGACCATGAAGCCGGGGCGCCTGCGGGCGGTGCGCTGGACCGGCATGGCCATCGTCTTCCAGGGCGCGCTGCACACGCTCAACCCGGTGCAGCGCGTGGGCGACCAGATCGGCGAGGCGGTCCGCCTCCACTCCGCGGCGGGCGACGGCAGCGTCAAGTCCCGGGTGGGCGAGCTGCTCGAGCTGGTGGGGCTGCCGGCCCGCCGGGGCCGGGACTACCCGCATCAGCTCTCCGGCGGACAGCGCCAGCGCGTGCTGATCGGGCTGGCGCTGGCCTGCGATCCGCGCCTGCTGATCGCCGACGAGCCCACCACGGCGCTCGACGTGATGGTGCAGGCCCAGGTGCTGCGGCTGCTCGAGGACCTGCAGGAGCGCTTCGGCCTGGCCATCATCTTCATCACCCACGACCTCTCGACGCTCGCCGAGGTGTGCCGGCGCGTGGCGGTCATGTACGCGGGCCGGATCGTGGAGGACGGCCCGAGCGCCGAGGTCCTGCAGTCACCGCAGCATCCGTACACGCGCGCGCTTCTGGCGGCGTTTCCGGTGATCGGCGACCCGGCTTTTCGCATGAAGCCGTCGGGCCTGTCCGGCGACCCGCCCGATCCGCGTCTGCTGCCGAGTGGCTGCCCCTTCCACCCGCGCTGCGCGGCGGCGATCGAGGCCTGCTCGTCGACCGCCGTCGAGCTCTGGCCCGCGGGCCCCGCCCGCTCCGCCGCCTGTGTCCACGCGCCCGGATCGCCCGTGAAGACATGAACGACACCTCGCTGCTCGAGGTTCGCGACGTCCACGTGGAGTTCAAATCGCGCAAGCGCGTGGCGCGCGCCGTGGATGGAGTGAACCTCGAGATGCAGAGCGGCGAAGTCCTGGCGCTGGTGGGCGAGTCCGGCTGCGGCAAGACGACCCTCGCGCGCACGATCATCGGCCTCGAGCGGCCGCTGAGCGGCGACATCTTCGTCCGCGGTGAGGCGCTGCGCCACGATCGCCGCTCACTGCGCGAGCACCGCCGTGCCGCGCAGCTGATCTTCCAGGACCCCGCGGGCGCGCTCAACTCTCGGCAGACGATCTACGAGGCGGTGGCGGAGGGGCTCCGGATCCAGCGCGTGCAGGGCGACGAGGAAGAGCTGGTGGCGAACGCGCTCTCCCGCGCCGGCCTGCGCCCGCCCGAGCGCTTCTTCCAAGCGTACCCCTACGAGCTGTCCGGCGGCCAGCGCCAGCGCGTGATCATCGCCGGCGCGATGGCGCTCGAGCCCAGCCTGCTCGTGGCCGACGAGCCCGTGTCGAGCCTGGACGCCTCCGTGCGCGGGGAGATCCTCGCGCTGATGCTGGAGCTCGTCCGCGAGACCCAGGTCGGGATTCTCGTGGTGACCCATGACCTCGGCCTCGCCTGGAACATCGCCGACCGCGTGGCGGTGATGTACCTGGGCCGGATCATCGAGGAGGGGCCGACCGAGGAGCTGCTCAGCGAACCCCGCCATCCCTACACGCGCGCGCTGTTGTCCGTCGTGCCCGAGATGGAGGAGATGGAGCAGCAGATCCTCACCGGCGAGGCGCCCGATCCCACCCGCATCCCCAGCGGCTGCCGCTTCCACCCGCGCTGCCCGCTGGTCGAGTCGGGTGAGGCGGCCAAGCTCGGGATCGAAGAGCAGTGCCGCTCCGAGGATCCGCTGATGCTTCCGGCCTGCCACGCTGTCGCACCCGCCACCGTCCCGATTGAGAGCCCATGACCGAGACGCTGCCCTACCGCTGGTACACCGACTCCGAGGTCTTCGAGTCGCGAGCGCGAGCGGCTGTTCGCGCGCACCTGGCAGTACGCGGGTCACCTCGGCGAGCTCGCGGAACCCGGCTCGTACTTCACGCTGCGCGCCGGCGACGTCCCGCTGGTCGTCGTGCGCGACCGCGAGGACGAGCTGCGCGCGTTCGTGAACGTCTGCCGCCACCGCGGCGCCGAGGTGGTCAGTGGCGCCGGCCGCTGCACCACCCTGCAGTGTCACTACCACGCCTGGACCTACGGCCTCGACGGCTCGCTGCGCGCGGCGCCGCGCTCGGAGAACGACCCCGGCTTCGACCGCGAATCGCTCGGCCTGCGGCCGGCCCAGGTGGACACCTGGGGTCCGTTCATCTTCGTCAACGCCGACGCCGAGGCAGCGCCGCTCGCCGAGACGCTCGGCACGCTGCCCGGAGCCTCGTTCGCCAGGCCGGCCTCGACGTGGACTCGCTCGTCTTCCACTCGCGCGTGCCCTACTCGCTCGACGCCAACTGGAAGATCGCCGTGGAGAACTACCTCGAGTGCTACCACTGCGCGGTCGCCCACCCGAGCTTCAGCGACGTGATCGACGTGAGGCGACGAGGCCTACCGGCTGGAGAGCCACCCCACCTTCGCCAGCCACTACGCCCGTCTGCGCGAGACGCCCCGCGCAGGCGCACTACGACACGAGCGGCAACGTCGACGGGCCAGTTCCACATGATCTGGCCGAGCATCAAGGTCAACGTCATGCCGGGCCGCGAGAACATCTCGACTCGGTCCGCTGGTGCCGGTTGAGCCGGGTCGCACGGACGGCTTTCTCGACTACTTCTTCGGCGCGGACACCGATGCCCGCGCTGGATCGACGACTACCTGGAGTTCGACAACCAGGTCGGCGCCGAGGACCGGGTCCTCGTGGAGTCGGTGCAACGGGGAATGCGCTCCGGGGCGTTCGACCACGGCCGCCTGCTGTTGCCGAGCGAGGCGCTGATCGGCGACTTCCAGCGCTGGGTCGCCAGGGCGGTCAACGGAGGCGCGCCGCGTTGAGCACGCGCTTCACCTACACGAGCGGGGCGCTGGGCAGCGGTGAGACCGACGCCGAGTTCGAGGCGGAGCTGGCCGCGCGCCCGCGCCGGCGCGCCGCCCGACCCGCTGCCCCATCTGGTGGCGGGAGAAGCGGTCCCCGAGGGCGATGCGTTCGAGCGTCACGACCCTTCTTCGGACGGCGTGGTGGCCAGCCGGGCCCACGCCGCCGGCCCGGAGCTCGTCGGCCGCGCCGTGGCCGCCGCGCGTGAGGCGGCGCGGGGCTGGGCCGCCACGCCCTACGCGCGAGCGCTGCGAGCTGCTGCGGGCGGTGGCGAACGGCATCAGCGAGCGCCACCTCGAGCTCGCCGCCGTGGCGAGCCTGGAGGCCGGCAAGGTCCGCACCGAGTCGATCGCCGAGGTGCAGGAGGCCGTCGACCTGATCACCACCTACGCCGACCACATGGAGCAGAACGACGGCTACGAGCGTCCGCTCGACAGTTTCGTGGAGGACGAGCGCAACACCGACGTGCTGCGGCCGTACGGCGCGTTCGCGGTGATCGCGCCCTTCAACTTCCCCGCGGCGCTGGCGGTCAACATGACCGCTGCGGCGCTGATCGCGGGCAACAGCGTGGTGCTCAAGCCCTCGGAGGAGACGCCCTGGACCGGCGCAATCCTGGCCGAGATCGCCGTGTCCGCCGCACTGCCCGCGGGAGTCCTGAACGTGATCCATGGCGGGCCCGCCACCGGGCGCGCTCTGGTGGAGGCGCCGGTGGACGGCGTGGCGTTCACCGGCTCCGCCGAGGTGGGCCGCGCCATCGCGCAACGGATGCAGGAGGGCCCGTACGCGCGGCCTGCGCTCACCGAGATGGGCGGAAAGAACCCGGCGATCGTCACCGCAGCGGCGGATCTCGACAAGGCCGCCGAGGGCGTGGCCCGCGCCGGCTTCGGGCTCTCGGGTCAGAAGTGCAGCGCGTGCTCACGCGCGATCGTCGTCGACTCGGTCCACGACGAGTTCGTCGAGCGGCTGGCGGCTTTCAGCGCGGGCCTGGCGCCGGGCGATCCGGCCGACGGCGACGTCTTCCTGGGCCCGGTGGTCAACGAGGACGAGCGTGGCGCGCTTCGAGGCGGCCGCCGCCGACGCGCGCCGCGACGGCTCCGTGGCGGCCGGCGGCGGGCGGCCCGATCTCCCCGGGCTGTTCGTCGAGCCCACCGTGGTCAGCGGGCTGCCGCGGGGGCACCGGCTCGAGCGCGATGAGCTGTTCCTTCCCTTCGTGACGGTCTCGAGCGTTGGCTCGCTCGACGAAGCCCTCGCCGAGGCCAACGCTCCCGTCTACGGCCTCACCGCCGGAATCTTCAGCGAGGACAGCGCCGAGCAGCAGCGCTTCCTGGACACGATCGAGGCCGGGGTGGTCTACGTGAACCGCCGCGCCGGGGCCACGACGGGCGCCTGGCCCGGCACTCAGACCTTCTGCGGCTGGAAGTCGAGCGGCTCCACCGGCAAGGGCGGGCTGGGGCCCTACTACCTGCCCCAGTTCATGCGCGAGCAGAGCCGGACCGTGGTCACGTGAGCTCGTCCAGCAGCTCGGCGAACACGCCGAGGTAGCGCTCCACGCTCGGCCTCGCCGTGGGCCACGCTCAGGTTCCACTCCTGCTCGCGGCCGGGTGTGGTGTAGACGCCGCGGTTCATCGCGAAGGTCCAGATCAGCTCGGCCAGCAGCGGGTCGTGGCGGCGCCGGTAGGACGCGTGGTCCACCACGGGCTCGGCGCCATAGCTCACGCTGCCCTTGGAGCCGAGCCCGGTCACGCGAGCGGCGCATCTGCCGCTCGGCCGATCAGCGCTCGCGGACGCCGGCGGCCAGCAGCTCGCCCAGTGCGCTCCAGCCGCGCGTAGGCCTCCGTGGTGAGGACCTCGAGCAGGCTCGCGCGCGCCGCGGCCATGCCCAGCGGGTTGCCGTTGAAGGTGCCGAAGCTGGGGCACGCTGCCGTCCTCGACGCCCGCGGCCAGCTCCGCGGTCATACCCACCGCGCCGGTGGGCAGGCCGGCACCGAGCGCCTTGGCCATGCGCCACCATGTCGGGCCGGACGCCGAAGCGCTCGGTGGCCCCGCCCGGCGGCGATCGTGAGGCCGGTCTTGACCTCGTCGAAGATCAGCACGACGCCGTGGCTGCGCGTGAGCGCTCGCACCGCCTCCAGATATCCCGGCCTCGGGCGAGCACCAGCGCCGATGTCCGTCATCACGGGCTCCATGAGCACGCAGGCCGGCTTGCGACCCTCGCCCGCGAGCTCCTCGATGCGGCGCTCCATCGCGGCCGCGTCGTTGAAGGCGACGGTCGTGGACCTCGCTCGGCCAGCGCGCGCGGCACCCCGGCGCTGACGCCCGGCCATCGCCACGTCGTGATGGCCGTGGTAGGCACCGGAGATCTTCAGCACGTCGTCGCGTCCCGTGTGACGCGCGGGCGATGCGGATGGCCGCCATGGTCGACTCGGTACCCGAGTTGGTGAAGCGCCACAGCGGCAGCCCGAAGCGCCGGCACAGCTCCTCGGCCACCACCACGCGCGTCCTCGGTCGTGGCGGCGAAGTGCGTGCCGCGGTCGTAGCGCGCGGCCAGCGCGGCGCCGATCGCCGGGTGGGCGTGGCCCTGCACCATCGCGCTGAAGCCGTTGTGCAGGTCCACGTACTCGTTGCCGTCGAGGTCCCACACGCGCGGGCCCTCGCCGCGCGCCACGTAGATCGGCCATGGCCTCGGACCTGGAAGGAGGAGACCACGCCGCCGGGCAGCACCCGCCGCGCCCGCCGGCAGCATCTCGCCGGAGCGCGGAGTGCGCCGGTCGAGCAGCGTCGCGCTCGCGCTGCGGCCAGCGCTGCGATGCGCTGCCGGTCGAGCTCGACGGCGGTTGAGCGCCTCGAGGCCATCGCGGTCAGCCTTCCCGAGCACTCGCGACTCCGTCAAGCTCCGCCGTCTATACCCCCTAGGGGTATGCTAGGCTGGCGGCATGGAAGCTTCCGCCCATCACCACCACGCCCCATGCCCACCAGCCGGGCGCGCGCTCGACGGGATGGCGCTGAGCGCCACGCTGCACTGCCTGACCGGCTGCGCCATCGGCGAGGTGCTCGGGATGATCATCGGAACGGCGCTGGGCTTCTCCGACCTGGGCACGATCGCGCCTGGCGGTGGGGCTGGCCTTCCTGTTCGGCTACGCGCTCACCAGCCTGCCGCTGTCTGCGCGCCGGCCTGGCCTTTGCCGCGGTGGTGCCGATCGCCCTCGCCTCGGACACCCTGTCGATCGCCACGATGGAGATCGTCGACAACGCTGATCATGCTCGTGATCCCGGGAGCGATGGAGGCCGGCGTGGGCGACGTGCTGTTCTGGGGCAGCCTCGCCGTGGCCCTGGTGCTTGCCGGCATGGTCGCCTTCCCGGTCAACCGCTGGCTGCTGGCCCGCGGCAAGGGCCACGCGGCCGTCCACGAGACCGGCATCCACGGCGGCCCGCCCACGAACGTCGTGGCGGCGGTGGCCGCGGCCTGCGGCCGTCTTCGGCACCGCTCGTCCTGATCGCCGAGCTGGTCTAGGGGTTCAGATCTCTAGGCAAGCCCCTCGAGCTCGTACTCGCGCAGGAAGCCCTCGAACAGGCGCCGGTGGCCCTCCTCGTCGTGGAGGATCGCGATCACCATGTCCTGGGTCACCGGGTCCTTGCCCTCGCAGAACTCGATGATCTGGTTGTAGTGCTCGATCGCGCCGCCCTCGGCCTCGATCACGCCCTTGATCACGTGCACGATGTCGGTCTGCTCGCCCGGGGGCTGCAGGTAGGACTGCTCGGCGTTGAAGTCGAGCGAGCCCGGCACCACGCCGTAGAGCTCCTTGATCCGCTCGCCGAACTGGCGGGCGTGGCCGAGCTCCTCCTGGATGTCCTCCTCGAGCGACTCGATGATCTCCTGGGCGCGCACGCCGTCGGGGTTGATCGAGTTGGCGATGTAGCTCATCACCGTCTCGATCTCCATCCAGTACGCCTTCGTGAGCATCTCGATGAGCTGCTCACGCTCCTCCGTCAGCTCGTCGCTGAGGATGCCCGCGCGAGGTGAAGTCTGGGTCGCCATGCGGTGTCGCCTACCTTTCTTCGCGATGAGTCGAAACGCTGGTCTTCTGATTGTGACGGTCCTGCTCGCGGCCGCAGCGCCCGCCTCGGCCGCGCCTCCGGATTACCCGGCCAGTCTCCGAGGCAATCCGCGCGTACCACGACTCGGGCCGCTGGGACCGCGACATACAAGCGGTTACGGACCGGGCCCAGCGCCGGCTCAAGAAGCGCACGGCCGCGGACCGAGCGCCGCGCCGCCCGGCGATCGTGCTCGACATCGACGACACGTCGCTCGACAACTACCCCTGCATCGCCGACGCGGACTTCGCCGAGAGCGCGCTCGCCGTCTGCGTCGTCGGCCTTTGACACTCCTGCCATCCAGCCGACCCGCGCGGTGTTCCGGCTGGCCCGCAGGCTGAAGGTGGCCGTCTTCTTCATCACCGGCCGGCCCGAGGGCATCCGCGACGGCACGCTGCGGGATCTGCGTGACTCCGGCTACACGGGCAGGTACACGCTCGTGATGAGGCCGAACGACTACGACCGGCCGTCGGCGGTCCCCTACAAGTCCGGCGCCCGGCGCCGGATCGAGCGCCGCGGCTTCACGATCCTCGCCAACGTCGGCGACCAGCGCAGCGACCTGTCCGGCGGCTACGCGGAGCGCCGCTACCTGATCCCGAACCCGATGTACCGCACGCCCTGAACGTGACCGAGACCGAGACCGTCGTCCCCGGCGACGAGCACATCGAGCACATCAGCCGGCCGCCGGAGTCGCTCTGGAACCGGATCCTGGCCGAGCCCAACCGCGCGCCCGAGTACATCGCGCTTGCCGCCGCCGAGCGCTTCGCCCCGCAGGCCGCGGAGTGGGTGCGATCGCCGGGCCCGGGCCACACCCCCGAACGCCTGGCCAAGGTGGCGTACCGAAAGCACGTGCGGCTGGCGCGGCTCGAGGGCGGGGCGCTCGGGCTGGGCGGAGTGTTCACGGTCGCCCCGGACGTGGTCGCGCTGCTCTGGATCCAGAGCCGGATGGTCTTCTACATCGCGGCCGCCTACGGCTACGACCCCCGCCACCCGATGCGCCCGGCGGAGTACCTCGCGCTGCAGGGGCTCTACGACACGCCGGCCGAGGCGCGCGCGGCGCTCGACGGCGTCGGCAAGCACCTGGCACAGGCGGCCGTGGAGCGGGCGCTCCTCAACCGCAACACCGAGGCCCTCCACATGCGGCTCGCCAAGTACGTGGCCAAGCGCATGGCCCGGCGCTACGCGGGGCGCTACGTCCCCCTGATCGGAGCGCCGCTCGGCGCGCTGCAGAACGCCGGCGTGACCAAGAAGCTGGGGCGCGCAGGCGCTCCAGTACTACGGCGGGCCTCAGGCGCGCCCGTAGACCGGTATCGCCGCGCCGGTCGTCGGCTCCGACTCCTCGGACACGAGGAAGCGCACCACCTTGGCGATCTCCGCCGGCTTGACCCACTTCGAGTAGTCGGCGTCCGGCATCGACTCGCGGTTGGCGGGCGTGTCGATCACGCTCGGCAGGATCGCGTTGCAGCGGATCCCGTGGGCCTTGTACTCGGCGTCGAGGGCCTGGATGAAGGCCAGCACGGCGGCCTTGGCGGACACGTAGCCGGCCGCGCCGGGGAACGGCCGCAGGGCCGCGCGGGCCGAGACCCCGACGAACGCTCCGCTGCCGCGCTCCATCAGCCGCGGCATCGCGGCGTGCGCGAGGTTGAAGCCCGGAACGAGGTTCAGCTGGAGCATGCGCATGAACTCCTCGGGATCGGTCTCGTGCACGAGCGGGCCCGAGGCGAACCCGCCCACCAGGTTCACCACCGCCTCCAGGTCGTCGACGTCGGCGACCGCCTGAGCGGCCGCCTCGGCCTCGCACAGATCCGCCTCGATCAGCACCGCCCGGTCGCCGAACTCCTGCTCGGCCCGCTCGCGCTCGCGCTCCACGATCCAAGTGACCGCGCAGCTGTAGCCGCTGTCCAGAAGCTCCTGCACGACGGCGCTCCCGAGCGCGCCGGTGCCGCCGGTCACGAGCACGCTCATGTCAGGTTCCGCGGTCCGGGGGGCGACTCCACTCCTGTGCAGGCTATCCCGTCCGAGTCTCGGTCTACCTTCAAAAATCCGATGGAGCAGCCCTCTCTGATCCCCTCCAGATGCTTCGTTCGCGACCTCGCGAACGGTCAGGACGTGGATTCGACCTTCCTCGTGCGGGCACACTCCAGGCGCCAGAAGCGCAACGGCGAGTCCTTCATCAAGCTGCAGCTCGGCGACCTCACGGGCAGCGTCGAGGCAGTCGTCTGGGACGACGTCGACGAGCTTGCCCCGCAGTGTCCCGGCGGGTCGGTCGTGCGCGTCCTCGGTCGCTACACGGTGGACGAGCGCTACGGCGCGACGCTCACCGTCAAGCGACTTCGCCTGGCGCACGAGGGCGAGTACGACCTCGCGGACCTCACTCGAGGGGCCGCCGGTGCCCTACGAGCAGATGGCCGCCGACCTGAAGGAGCTGGTCGGAACGATCCAGCGTCCGCACCTCCGCCAGCTGCTCGCCGGCCTCATCAGCCCGTCATGCGAGATCGGCCGCATCTACCACGAGGCGCCCGGCGGCGAAGTACTACCACCAGGCCTACCGCCACGGCCTGCTCGAGCACTGCCTGTCGGTCGCCCAGGGCGTGAGCGCGCTCGCCGCCACGTTCCCGAGCATCGACCGCGACGTCGCCGTCACCGGCGCGCTGCTGCACGACATCGGCAAGGTCGAGGCCTACGCCTCGCGCAACGGCGCGATCGAGCTCACCGACGCCGGCAAGCTGCTCGGCGAGATCCCGCTCGGCTACTACACGGTGCGCCGGACCATCGAGGAGATCCCTGGCTTCCCGGCCGAGGACACCGAGGCCCTGCTGCACATCATCCTCAGCCACCACGGCAAGCTCGAGCACGGCAGCCCCGTGATCCCCTGCACGCGCGAGGCCACCCTGGTGCACTTCATCGACAACCTCGGCGGCAACCTCGGGAGCTTCGACCGCATCGAGAAAGCCCTGGCCGACGGCGCCCGCTGGTCGGAGTTCGACCGGGGCATCTCCACCTCCGCCTACTTCGCGCCGCGCGCCGATCGCGCCGCCTGAGGGCCCAAACACCCGTAAATAGCGGGCGGTCACCCGTGAAGGGGCGCGACGGCCGAGTTTCCCGCTTATCCTCGTGCATCCATGGCCAAGGACACCGAGAAGCTCATCCGGCAGCTCAGCCTGATCTCGTTCCTCATGGCGGAGCGGCGTCCGGTATCCGCGCTGGAGATCAAGCAGGACGTCGAGGGCTACTCGCAGATGAACGACGAGGCCTTCGCCCGCCGCTTCTACGCCGACCGCGCCGAGCTCGACTCGCTCGGCATCCACCTCAAGGTCGACAAGCCCGCCGAGGGCTACTACGAGGCGGAGAACTACTCGCTGCCGCCCGAGAACTTCTACCTCCCCGCGATCGAGTTCACCGACGAGGAGCTCGGCGCCCTGCGGATGTCCCTGTCGCTGCTCGACGGCGAGTTCGCCTATGCCGAGCCGCTGCGCCTGGCACTGCAGCAGCTGTCGTGGGGCAAGCCGTCGCCGTTCGACGCGCCGGAGGAGCGCAGCGTCGCCCTGGCCGTCACCGCCGGCGCGGGCGGACGCGGTCTCTCGCAGCGGCTGTCCAAGGTCGAGACCGCGATCTTCCGCCGCAAGACGATCCTGTTCGAGTACTACACGATCGGCCGCGACGCCGAGGAGAAGCGCAAGGTCGACCCCTACCACCTGCTCTACAGGGGCGGCCAGTTCTACCTGATCGGCTACTCCCACGAACGCGACGACGTGCGCGTGTTCCGGGTGTCACGGATCCGCGGCAAGGTCGGGTACGCCTCCAAGGCCGAGCACGACTTCAACCGGCCTGAGGAGTTCGATCCCCGCATCTACGCCACCCGCACGGACTGGCAGCTCGGCGACACCGTCGGGCGGGCGCGCATCCGCCTCTCCGACCGGATCGACTGGCTCGCGCTGCGCCACTTCGGCCACGCCGGCGACGTGTCGGAGACCGACGGCGGCGTCATCTTCGAGACCGACTACGCCGATTCGCGCCAGATGGTCTCCTGGGTGCTCGGCCTGGAGGACCAGGCGCGCATCGAGGGGCCCGAGGAGCTGGCGGACGAGGCCCGCGAGCGGCTCGAGCTGGTGATCGAGCGCCACGCCCGCCCGCCCGAGCTCGCCAAGCGCGCCCCCAAGCGGCGCGTCGTCGAGGAGGAGGACGAGGACGACGGCCACGAGTCGCCCATCCGGCCGGAGCGCTTTGCCCGGCTGGTCACGCTGGCGGGCATGCTCATCGACGCCGCTCGCGACGCCCGCAAGCTGGACGTCGCGCGAGCTCGGCGAGGTGCTGCAGGTCTCAGAACAGGAGCTGCGCCAGGACATCGACGTTCTCAACGTCGTGAACTTCGGCGGCGGCTCCTACGTGCTCTACGCCGAGATCCAGGGCGACCAGATCGAGGTGGACCCCGAGCCCTACGGCGACAACTTCGCCCGGCCCGCGCGCCTCCTCCCGCTCGAGGCCAAGGCGCTCGTGGCCGCCATCGACCTGATCGGCGAGCACCTGCCCGAGGGGTCGCTCGCCAGCGCCAGGCAGAAGATCGTGGACGCGCTGGGCCAGGACCCCGCGGATGAGGGCCTGCAGATCACCACGGCCAAGGGCGACGACTCCGACGTGGCCCGCGTGGTCTCCGAGGCGATCACCGCCCGGCGGCTGCTGAGCATCGACTACTACAAGGAGAACGAGGACGAGTTCATCGAGCGGACGATCGAGCCCTACAAGCTGGTGAACGGCCAGGAGGGCTGGTACATCCACTCGTGGGACCTCGAGAAGGACAAGCCGCGGTCCTACCGGCTTGATCGCGTTCGCGAGGCCACCGTGCTCGACGACGGCTTCGAGCCGCGGCCGGGCGTGGAGCCCGACATCCACGGCTGGCTCTCCACGGGAGAGGTGCCGTCGTCGACGATCGCGCGCGTCTGGGTCTCGCCCGAGCGGGCCCGCTGGGCACGCGAGGACCGGCGCGTGGTCGAGGACCTGGCCGACGGCGCAGTGGTGGTCGAGCGCAGTTACGCGTCGCACGAGTGGCTCGCGCGCGAGATCCTCAAGGAGGGCGGCGACGCCATCGTGCTCGAGCCCGAAGAGGCCCGGCAGGCCGTGCTGGACGCCGCCGAGGCGCTGGCCGGCGCCGTCAAGCGCTAGCTCGGCCGCAGCGCGGCGGCCATGCGGTGCAGGCGCACCGCCCAGGACCGGTCGTCGGACGAGGCCCCCTCGCGGGCGTCAATCGAGCGCGCCTCCGCCAGAGCCCGTAGGTAGGTCCAGGCCGCGGCCCTGGAGCTGTCGATGCCGGCGGCCTCGGCATAGCGCTCGATGCGCTGCCTCGCGCCCCGAATCGCCGCGCCGGGCTCGTCGGGGAGGGCCACCACCAGCGGGTCGAGAAGCGCCCAGATGTCCGCGGCGGGCTCTGCGCTCACCGCGTGGGGATCGATGACCTTCCAGGCATCGCCGCTGCGCAGGACGTTTCCCGGGTGGAGGTCCGCGTGGATCAGCACGTCGCCGGCGCGGGGCGTGGTCAGCTCGTCGAGCTCGGCAAGCAGGTCCGGGCGGCCGGCGAACTGGGGCCGCCAGTAGTCGGTGTAGCCGCGTGCGCTCACGAAGCCCTCGGGCGGCTGCCCGGCCGCGTGCAGCCGTGCGGCGAGCTGTCCGACGAGGGCAAGACTCTCGGGCCAGGGTACGTCGGAGGACTCGAGAGTCCAGCCCGGCTCCACTTGCTCCATCAGAATCGTCAACCCGTCGTCGCGACGGTCGACGAGTCGTGGCACGACCCCGCTCGGCTCCCAGAACTCCAGAGCCCGGCCCTCGGCCGCGAGCTGGCCGGCGTCCGGATGGCCGCGAGGGCTGATCTTGAGGATCACGGGCCCGCCCGTTTCGGCTCGTCGCGCACACGAGCGCCACGCATCCGCCAGGAAGTGGCTGCGCCTCCTCCAGGCGCCATGCCGTCACGGCGGTGCGGAACCGGTCCTGCACATCGCTGGCGATCTGTTCGAGATCCGCCCCAGGCCAGTAGACCTCCCAGCTCTCCCTCAACCGGGCGAGCGCCGTGTCCAGGGCCGGCGGGCCGCCCCCGGCTGCGGGCGCATGATTCTCCCTGCAGATGGGTAGATGTTCAGCGTTTCGTCCGGGGTCACACATTCGTAAGGAGAACTCAATGCTTCGAGTCGGAGCGGCTGCCCTCGCTGGGCTGGTAATGCTCGCACTCGCCGGCTCGGCCTCAGCGGCCGAGCGGCTGAACAGCTATTTGGTCAAGGAGCGCAGCGGCAAGCAGCTGCTCGAGCTCAAGCGCCAGGGATTTGATCTCACTGAAGGTCACCGGCGGGGTGGCATCGAGATCGTGGCCACCGCAAGTCAGGTCGAGAAACTTCGCAAGGCAGGGCTTCGAGCGCGACTGCTGCGTGCTCGCGGCGGCGCCACGGCGCGTCGCGCCTCCGCCGCGCAGGCTGCCGAGGGCTGGAACGTATGGCGCCCCTATGCCCGCACCGACGTGCCGGTGTCCGGCGCGGCCGGCAACCCGGTCGCGAACATCAAGACGCAGTTGGAGCGGCTCGCCAGGCGCTACGACCAGATCACCGAGCTGGTCACGATCGGACGCTCGGTCAACGACGTGCCCATCTACGCCATGCGAGTGACGGCGAACGCCGACCGCGTGCCCGATGGCCGCAGGCCGGCGGTGCTCTATTCGTCGCTGCAGCACGCGCGTGAGTGGCTGGCCGGCGAGACCGGCCGCCGGACGCTGCGGCTGTTCCTCGACAACTACGGCGAAACCGGCCCCGCGACAGGAACCGACGGCCAGCCCGTCGAGGGCGTGCGCTCCGGCGAGCTCACCCGCCTCGTCCGGAACAACGAGCTGTGGTTCATCCTCGTCGCCAACCCCGACGGCTACGACTACACCTTCACGCCGGCGAACCGCCTGTGGCGCAAGAACCTGCGCGACAACAACGGCGACGGCGAGATCACCGCAGGTCGATGGCGTCGACCTGAACCGCAACTTCCCGACGCGCTGGAACTACGACGACGAGGGGTCGGCCACCGCCACGTCGGATGAGACCTATCGCGGCGCCTCGCCGGCCTCGGAGCCGGAGACCCGCGCCTTCCAGCGCCTTGTGCAACCGAGTCCACTTCACGTCCAACAAGAACGACCACACCTTCGGACGGCTGCTCCTGTGGCCGCCCGGCTGGCAGGTGGACACCCATTTCGCGGACGAGCCGATCTTCGACGGCGCTCGCCGGCGACGACGACAACCCGGGCATCCCGACCTTCGACCCCGACGTGGGAGCGGAGCTCTACACCACCAACGGCGACACCAACGACCACCTCTACCAGAGCGACAGGGTCCAGTCCTTCACTCCTGAGGGCACGGGCGGGACCGGTACCGGCAGCGGCTTCATCTTCCAGGACGTGGAGGCCGACGTGCAGGCCGAGTTCGAGCGGCACGTGCAGTTCGCGCTCGACCTGGCCCGCTCTGCGGACGATCCGGACAACCCCGTGAGCCACCTCGGCAACGAGGCGCCCGACTTCGTGCTCGATCGCTTCAACGTCTCCTACGGTGACCCGCAGACCGGTGCAGGTCAACGCCCGCCGCGACCTCGGCCGGATCACGCTGCGGTACAGCATCAACGGCGGTCCGCGTGCGTTCCCGGCAGACCAGTGAGTGGAGGGGCGGCGCACGCTACGGCGACGAGGGCGACTACTGGTACCACCGCGTGCGGGGCGAGATCCGCGGTACGAATCCGGGCGATGAGGTGGAGGTGTGGTTCGAGTCCCGAAGCGAGGACGTGGAGAGCCGCTCGTTCACCTACACGGTGCGCTCCGACTCCGACGCCCGCGTGCTCGTGCTGGCGGCGGAGGACTACACCGGCAACTCGGCGTTCCCGGCGTACCCGAGCACCGCCGGGCCGTTCTACCTCGACTACTACACCAACGCGCTCGACGAACAACGACATCGAGCACGACGTCTATGACGTGGACGCCGAGGGCCGCACCGCGCCGCACGCGCTGGGGTTCTGAGCCACTACGACGCGGTCGTCTGGTACACGGGCAACGACAACATCACCCGGCCCACGGCCACGCCCGGAGTGGCGGGCCGCGAGGCCCACGAGACCACGATGGCGGTGCGTGACTTCGTCAACGAGGGCGGACGGGTGGCCCTCTCCGGTGTGCACGCCGGCCGCCAGTACGACCTCGTCGAGTACCCGCCGGCGGGACAGCCGACGTCCTTCTGTGACGGAAGCCTGCTATCACCGACGAGGCAGTGCCAGCCGCTGTCCAACGACTTCCTCCAGTACTACCTGGGGTCGTACGTCCGCAGCGACGGCGGCGGGCTCAACCCCGAAGGCGGGGTCTTCCCGGTTGACGGGCACCGGCGATCCGCTCGCCGGCCTCGAGTTCGACCTGAACGGCACCGACAGCGCGGGCAACCAGGAGGGAGACGGCATCGGGACCGGCACCAACTGGTCACCTCGAGCGTCCTCGATCGCCGCCGACCTACCCGCAGTTCGCGAGCGACCAGGCGGCCGACTGGCTGCTGCCCGGGCGGCGCGCCGTTCGAGCCCCACACCGGGGACTCGTACATGTACTCGCAGAACTCCGACGCGGGCTACAAGCGGCTGACCCGCACGATCGACCTGACCGGCGTGACCGCCGGACAGGCCGCCGAGCTCTCCTTCTGGACCTCGTACAACACCGAGCTCGGACTGGGACTACATGTTCGTCGAGGGCCATGAGGTCGGCCAGGACGACTGGACCACACTCCCGGACCAGAACGGGCACACCACCCAGGACGTCGGCGCGAGCTGTCCGTCGGGCTGGACGGAGGACCTGCACAACCATCTCCGCCGCTACCAGACGTTCGACCCGGCGAGCGCGAGACGTGCACGCCCACCGGCACCACCGGCGAGTGGCACGCGGCCACCGGCAACTCGGCCGGCTGGCAGGAGTGGAGATCGACCTCAGCCGCTGGGCGGGCAAGCAGGTGGAGATCGGCATCGTGTTCACCACCGACTACGGCACGCTGTCGTGCCGGGCGCGCTGGTGGACGACACGAGGGTCACGGCCGGGTCCACGGTCGAGGAGACCTCGTTCGAGACCGACACCGGCGGCTGGTCGGTCCCGGGCGCCCACCCCGAGGGCCCGTCGGTGAACGTCGACGACTGGATCCGGTCGGAGCGGATCCCGCTCGAGGACGCCGCGGTCACCAAGAGCGAGTTCGGGATGCTGTTCGGCTTCGGCTTCGAGGGAGTCACCGGCCAGGCGAACCGCGACGAGCTGATGAGGCGGACGGTGGGGTACCTGCTGGACTAGCCGACGCCGCCGTCAGAGGCAGACGTGACGGGCCGCCTGCCGGGCGGCCCGTCGCTTTTCGATGAGCCTGGGTACGCTGCGCGGCCCATGCCCTCGCGCCGAGAGCAGATCCGCATGTCAGAAGCCGAACGGGACGCGTTCCTGGACGAGCAGATGGTCATGCAGTGCGCGACCGTGGGCCCGCGTGGCCTGCCCCACCTCGTGCCGCTCTGGTACGTCAAGGAGGGCGCCGAATTGCGTGGCTGGACCTACGCAAAGTCGCAGAAGGCCAAGAACCTGGCGCGCGATCCGCGTGCCACGCTCGGCGTCGAGGACGGCGTGTCCGTATGAGGAACTGCGCGGAGTGATGCTCGAATGCGACGTGCGAGGTCGAGGCGACCCGGCCGAGGTGGAGAAGTACGGACTGGCCCTGTTTGCCCGATATGCAGGCGATCTTGGCCCCGAGATCCAGCAGATGGTCGCCCAGCAGGCGCAGAAGCGGGTGGGCCTGACCTTCGTTCCCTTTCGCGAAGTGACGTGGGACCATAGAAAGCTGGGCGGTGGCTACTGATGGCGGTCGCGCGATGAAGGGCCTGATCCTCTCCGGCGGCAAGGGCACGCGCCTGCGTCCGCTCACCCACACGAGCGCCAAGCAGCTCGTCCCGGTGGCCAACAAGCCGGTCCTGTTCTACGGGATCGAGGCGATGGCCGAGGCGGGCATCGAGCAGGTCGGCATCATCATCGCTCCCGAGACCGGCGGCGAGATCCGCGAGGCGGCCGGTGACGGCTCCCGCTTCGGCATCTCGATCGAGTACATCGAGCAGGACGCCCCGCTCGGCCTGGCGCACGCCGTTCTCACCGCCGAGTCCTACCTCGGCGACGACCCGTTCGTGATGTACCTGGGCGACAACCTGCTCCGCGACGGCATCGTCGCCCTCGTGGACACCTTCCGCAAAGAGGAGCCCGACGCGCTCATCCTGCTCACGCCGGTTCCCGATCCCGAGTCCTACGGCGTGGCGGAGCTGAACGGAGACGGCCGGGTGTCGCGCCTGGTCGAGAAGCCGACGGAGCCGAAGTCTGACCTGGCGCTCGTGGGCGTCTACATGTTCACCCCCGCGATCTTCGAGGCGGCCCGGGCGATAGAACCGTCCTGGCGCAACGAGCTCGAGATCACCGACGCCATCCAGACGCTTGTCGACGGCGGCTCGCGCGTGGACCCGCACATCGTCCAGGGCTGGTGGAAGGACACGGGCCAGGTGCAGGACATGCTCGAGGCCAACCGGCTGATCCTCGACGAGCTGCCCGAGCGCCTGGAGGGCGAGCTGAGCGACAGCCGGGTCGAGGGCCGGGTGGTCATCGAGGAGGGCGCGCGGCTGGAGCGCGCCACCGTGCGCGGCCCCGCGATCATCGGGGCCGGCACGCACATCAAGGACGCCTACATCGGTCCCTACACGGCGGTGGGCGACGACGTGCACATCGAGCGGGCCGAGCTCGAGCACTCGATCGTGCTGTCGGGCTCGCGGATCGCCGACCTCGAGTTCCGCATCGAGGCCAGCCTGATCGGCCGCAACGTCACGATCTGCCGCGGGCCCGCGCTGCCCAAGGCCTACCGCTTCGTGGTCGGGGACAACGCGGACGTGCAGATCCTGTGAGGCTGGTTCATGAGGCTCGTGGTCACGGGCGCCGGCGGCATGCTCGGCCAGGACGTGATGCGGGTGGCCGGAGCCGAGGCCGTGGGCCTCGCGCGTGCGGACCTCGACGTCACCGACCGCGAAGCGGTGGGTGCCGCGATCGGCCCGGACGACCTGGTCATCAACTGCGCGGCCTGGACGGACGTGGACGGCGCTGAGGCGGAGGCCGACGCCGCGATGCTCGCGAACCGCGATGGCGCACGTCATGTCGCCGAGGCGGCCGGCCGGGTTGTCCACGTGTCGACGGACTACGTGTTCGACGGATCGAAGCGGGGCGCGTACGTGGAGAGCGATCCGACTGCTCCCCTGCAGGAATACGGACGGACGAAGCTCGCCGGAGAGGAAGCCGTGGCGGCCGCGAACCCGGACCATCTGATCGTGCGCGCGTCCTGGCTGTTCGGCGCAGGGGGGGCGAACTTCGTCGCGACGATGCTTCGCCTGGGCGATGAGCGCGACGAGCTCCGGGTGGTCGACGACCAGATCGGCTGCCCCACCTTCACCGGGCACCTGGCCGAGGGCCTGGTTGCGCTCGGCGCAGGGCGGGGACGCGAGGCGTGCGCCACCTCGCCGGCGGGGGCTCGTGCTCGTGGTATCGAGTTCGCCCGGGAGATCTTCGCGCGCGCCGGGGTCGACTGTCAGGTCGAGCCGTGCACCACCGCCGAGTTCCCGCGGCCCGCCGCTCGGCCGGCCAACTCCGTAATGACAACTGAATACGACGGGGTCCGGCTGCCTGCAGTGGCAGGACGGGCTCGACGCCTACCTGGGAGTTCGCGCATGAAGCTGCTCGTGACCGGCGCGGCCGGCTTCATCGGGTCCACCTACGTGCGCCTGGCCCGGCAGGACCACGAGGTCACCGTGCTCGACAAGCTCACCTACGCGGGCCGGCGCGAGAATCTGCCCGACGAGGTGGAGCTCGTCGTGGGCGGGATCGAGGACCGCGAGCTCGTGATGGACCTGACCGAGGGCGTGGACGCGATCGTCAACTTCGCGGCCGAGTCACACGTCGACCGCTCCATCGCCGACCAGGACGCGTTCGCCCGCACCCATGTGATCGGGACCAGCGTGCTGCTCGACGCCGCGCGCGACCGCGGGGTTGGGCGCTACCTGCAGGTTTCGACCGACGAGGTCTACGGCTCGATCCCGGAGGGCTCGTTCACGGAGACCTCGCCCCTCGATCCGTCCTCGCCCTACTCGGCGACCAAGGCGGGCGGCGACCTGCTGGTGTCCGCCCACGCGCACACCTACGGGATCGAGGCGCTGATCTGCCGCGGCTCGAACAACTACGGCCCGCGCCAGTACCCGGAGAAGCTGATCCCGCTCTGCGTGCTGAACGCTCTGCACGGCGACTCGCTACCGGTGTACGGCGACGGGCGTCAGGTGCGCAATTGGCTCTACGTGGAGGACTTCGCGCGAGGCATCCACGCGGTGCTCGAGCGCGGACGGCCTGGTCGAGGCCTACAACGTGGGCGGCCCGGACGAGTGCGAGAACATCGACGTGGTGCGCCGCATCCTGGAGCTCACCGGCCGCGACGAGTCGCTGATCGAGTACGTGCGCGACCGCCCCGGGCACGACCGCCGCTACTCGCTCAGCTCGGACAAGATCCGCGCGGAGCTCGGCTGGGAGGCCGAGGTCCACTTCCACGAGGGCCTGGCCCGCACGGTCGACTGGTACCGCGACAACGAGGACTGGTGGGGCCCGATCCGCTCGGGCGAGTACCGCGAGTACTACGAGCGCCACTACGGGCGGGCGTTGGGCTGAGCGGCGCCGACAGGACTCGGCGCAAGGCCACAGGATCCTAATCGCCGAGGGCGCCGAGCCGTGAGATCTGAGGGCGCAGCACACAGAGCCCGGTCGCCCTCGCGCTCGCGGCTCGCGGCCGCGGCCCCAAACTCAAACGACCTCGTGCTGCGACTCCGGCGACCGACCCGACCGCGGTCCACCCAGCGGTCGGACAGCGGCAGCAGATCACCGGCCGCCGTCGCGTATGAAGTCAGCTCGAGCGCAGAGCCGAGTGGGGCGTTGCGCCGCACCCGCGCCCGGATGGTGCGCACCGCGACGTTCCGAAGCCGAGGGATGCGGATCCGTACCCGGCGCGTGCTCCGGTCGAAGCGGGCGCCGCGCGGCAGCCGCAGCGGCCGGACGGTCGGCGGTAACGTCGAGCTCGAGCCGCACGTCGCGAGCCGTGCTCCCTGACGTCACGGCCGCGAACGTGATGTCGAGCCGCTGACCGGGGCGGGCGACGTCGAACTCATCGTCGACCACCGACAAGACGTCGAGTCCGCGTCCCCGGGAACGCGGCGGCGCCTTCCGGCGGACCGGACGCAGCGCCCTGCGGTCGAGCGCCAGCACGTCGATTCCCCGCGCGTGATCGATCACGTAGACGACCTCGCCGGCGGAATCGCTGGGCGGATAGAGAGTACCCCAGGCCATCGTCCGCTTCGGAACGTAGTAGCCGACCTGCGTGATCCGGCGCGGGTCGGCTCACACGCAGGAAGCGGACTCCCTGCTCGAAGAATCCGGCCGCCACGAGTCCGTCGCGGTGATCGAAGTAGTGAGCCGAGCACAGCAACCGCGCGCCGGGGTCGCGCTCGACGCCGAAGCGATCCAGTGGCCGCACTCGCCCGCCCGGCGCGATCCTCCACGTCTGAAAGCTTCCCGCCCTGCGACAGCCGGGACGGAGGTCCTCCTCGGTGACCAGCAGCGTGCGCTCGGAAATCCGCAGCGAGTTGTGGTGAATGGAGTTGTTCCACGGCCCGGAGCGGCCGCGGCGATCCGTTCGCGCGCGGATGCTCGGGCGGGCGGGATTGCTCGACGTCATAGGCCACGGTCCCGGCCGAGCCCGCCACCCACGCGAGGCCTTGCGCATCCACCTGGACGTCGTGCGTTCCACCCGCGCCGGCGGTCAGGCGAGGGGAGAGCTTGCCCGCGTAGCGCGGACGGCTCGGATCGCGCAGGTCCACCACCTCGATCCCGGCACCGCTCAGGGAGCCTGCGAGCCAGGCCCAGCGGCACCCCTGGATGCAGGTTGCCGTATGGCCGATGCCGCCGCGGCGTGTCGCGCCGGTGGGCTCGAACAACGACATGCCGTTGGACCAGGTCGAGTAACGCGACAGCACGCGCGGGTTGCGTGGGTCGCGGACGTCGACCACATGCAGCACTCCAGCGCCAACGAACGCCTCGTCCGAGACGAGCAGGATCCCGTTGCCCACGTCCACGTCCTCGTTCTGGGAATTTGGAAGCTCGAGCCTGCCGACCCGAGCGGGGTTTCGCGGGTCGGCGACGTCGTAGATCGAGATGCCGCTGACCGTCGAGGCGTACAGGAGGTTCCCAGCCGCTCGTACCGAGATGATTCCGCGCTCGGGAACGTTCGCACGAGGCTGACGCCCTCCGAGACCTCCGCGGCTCGGGCGTCCGGCGGCCCAAGGCCCAGCGGTGTGAGCGCCGCTGCCGCGAGCAGGCCCACGAGGAGGAACCTGATCCACGGGGCGCGCACCCGGGCCACGCTAGACCAGTCCGAGGCCCTGCGCCAGCACGGACGTTCGTCCAGGCGCAGCAGGCAATCGCGGCGTCGATAGCCTCGAAGGGGTGTTCCGTGATGAGACACCCGCCCTCGAGCTGCGCGGCCTGACCAAGCGCTACGACGACGGCATGCTGGCCCTGGAGGACTTCGACCTCCGCATCCCGGCCGGCTCGTTCTTCGGGCTGCTGGGCCCCAACGGCGCCGGCAAGACCACCCTCATCAGCGCCGTCTGCAACCTCCTGCGCGTGACCGCCGGCGAGATCGAGGTGTTCGGGGCGCCCCACCACACCATGGAGGCGCGCCGCTCGGTTGGCCTGGCTGAGCAGGACATCAACCTCGACCGCTTCCTCACCGTCCGCGAGACGCTCGCCTACCACGGCGGCTACTTCGGCATGCAGCAAGGACGAGGCCCGCGAGCGCGCCGACGAGATGATCTCGGTGTTCGGGCTCGAGGCCAAGACCGACACCCGCGCGCCCAAGCTCTCCGGCGGCCAGCGCCGGCGCCTGCTGCTTGCGCGCGCGCTCATGCACCGGCCGCGGCTGGTGATCCTCGACGAGCCCACCGCCGGGGTGGACTTCGAGCTGCGCACCGAGCTCTGGGAGTACATCCGCCGGCTCCACGCCGAGGGCACCACGATCCTCCTCACCACCCACTACCTCGAGGAGGCCGAGGCGCTGTGCGAGGAGATTGCGCTGATCAGGGACGGCCACCTGATCGCTCGAGACTCCGCCCACGGCCTGCGCGAGCACTTCGAGGTCGATCGCCTGCAGGACGCCTACGTGAAGGCGATGGCCTCGTGACCGGGCTGGTCTGGCTCTGCCGGCGTGAGGTCCTGCGCGTTTCCAAGCTCTGGAGCCAGACGGTGCTGGCCCCGGTGATCGCCTCGATCCTGTTCATCCTCGTGTTCGGGCTTTCGCTGGGAGGCCGGATCGACCAGGTGAGCGGGATCGACTACGAGGTCTTCATCGTCCCAGGCCTGATCACGATGGGCATGGTCCAGGCGGCCTACGCCAACAACTCGTCCTCGATCTTCCAGGCGCGCTTCGATCGGTACGTCAACGACGTGCTCTCGGCGCCGATGCCGAGTTGGCAGATGAATCTCGGCTACATGGTGGGTGGCTTCTTCCGCTCGCTGATGATCGGCGGCTCGCTGCTGGTGCTCGCGGTGCTGCTGGTCGGCCTGCCCGTGGAGCGTCCGTTCGCGCTGGTCGCGGCGCTCGCCTTCGGGCTGCTCCTGTTCGCTTCGCTCGGCGTGGTCGTGGGCATCTACGCCGAGGTCTGGGACTTCACGACCTTCATCAACAACATCGTGATCCTGCCGCTGGTGTTCGTCGGCGGCGTCTTCTACTCGGTCGACGTGCTGCCCTCCCCCTGGGAGGAGCTCTCGCACCTGAACCCTGTCTTCTACCTGGTGAACGCTGTCCGCTTCGGCTTCCTCGGCGAGAGCGACGTGTCGATCTGGCTGTCGCTGGGCGTGACCGCCGCGCTGGCGGTTCCGGTCTTCCTATGGGCCCAGTACCTGTTCAGCAGCGGAAAGCGCTTGAAGCCCTAGAGACGCGGGTGGTCGCCTGCCGGCGCTGCCCGCGACTCGTGGAGTGGCGCGAGCGGGTGGCGCGCGAGAAGCGCGCGTCCTTCGCCGGATGAGGACTACTGGGGCCGGCCGGTTCCCGGCTTTGGCGACCCCGCCGCCCGGGTGTACGTGTTCGGCCTCGCCCCGGCCGCTCACGGCGGCAATCGCACCGGCCGGGTCTTCACCGGTGACCGCTCGGGCGACTGGCTGTTCGCATCCATGTACCGCACCGGCTTTGCGAACCAGCCGCACTCGACCGACCGCGACGACGGCCTCGAGCTGCGTGGCGCCTTCATCGCCGCGGCCGTGCGCTGCGCCCCGCCCGCCAACCGGCCTCTGCCGGAGGAGCGGGACAACTGCCTGCCCTACGCCGCGCGAGGAGCTCGAGTCTGCTGCCGCCCGCGGTGATCGTGTGCCTCGGCGCCTTCGCCTGGGACGCCGCCTGCCGGCTGCTCGGCATGCGCCCGCGACCGCGCTTTGGCCACGGCGCCGAGTTCGCGGTCGAAGAGGGGCCGCTGCTCCTCGGCTCGTTTCATCCAAGTCAGCAGAACACCTTCACCGGCAAGCTCACCGAGCCGATGACCGACGCGGTCTTCATCCGTGCGCGGGAGCTCGCCTACGGCAGTTCGACGGCCTCGCCCAGCAGCCGGTAGCCGGCGACCGAGGGGTGGGCGGGGTCGGCATGCAGGCCGGCGCGCATGCGACTGGGCTCGGCGGGGTCCGCGAGAACGCGGTACCAGCGAATCAGCCTCGCGTCCTCGTCGGCGGCGATGCCGGCGATGAGGCGGTTGAGCTCCCGGATCCCGGCGTCCGCAGCGGGGTCAGCGCCGTTCCAGGGCAGCAGCTCGACGATCGCCACCTCGAGACCGCTTCGCTTGCCCTGGCGCACCATCGCGCGCAGGTTGGCTGCCGCGTCCCGCGGCGCCACGCCCTGGGCCAGGTCGTTGACCCCACCCTGGACGATGAGCGTGTCCGCTCCGCGGGCGCAGTCGTCCAGGCGAAGCGCGATCTCCTCTGTGCGCTCTCCGGAAACCCCGCAGTTGCGAAAGCTCGTGCCCGGGAGGGAACGCTCCGCCCAGTAGCCGTACTGGCTGCGGCGATCGAGTTCGCTGCCGATCCCGGCGCGGATGCCCGGGTTGGGGTCCCAGCCCGGCGTGCCGGCGGTGATGGAGTCGCCGAGGGCGGCCACCACCTCGGCTCCAGGCGGCTCGGAGGGCCGCCCGGCCGGCGCCGGGTCATCCTCATCGCCACAGGCCGCGAGAGCCAGGGCGGCGAGGGCGAGTATCGCCGCTAGACGTTCGATCGTCGAAGCTTGGCAAGCGCCCCGGTTCTGTTCGGTCGGACTGCTAGGGTGCCTCGCCGCAAGGATCAATAGCCGAGTCTCCGGGCGCCCAGCGGCCGGGGAGCGGGGGAACCAAGTAGTTCGGGGCGAATCGCAGCGATCCGCCGCGTAGCGCCACTCTTCTGGCGCGAGCCCGACAGCTAACCCCGTAGGCGCTGAAGAAGAGAAGGAGCACCTGCGCAATGCGAAGGACGCTGCCGGTTCTCGCCGCAGTCGCACTGAGCCTTATCCCGATCGCGGACGCGATGGCCGCCGGCTACGCGTCCCGCACCCTCGCGGCTCGGCTCGAGCGGGTCCGACGTGCGCGCGTTGCAGCGCTATCTGGACCGGGCGGGCTACGAGACCGACGTCGACGGCCAGTTCGGCCGCGGCACTCGCACGAGCGTGATGAGCTTCGAGGCAGGCCGAGACCCGCCGGGCCGAACGGCCGCGCCTCCAGGTCCGAGCAGCGCCTCGTGCGCGAGCGCGCCAGCGGCGACGACTCCGGCGAGCGCGACGCGACGATTTCGGGCGAGGGCGGCGCCGGCTACGAGGAGGGCGCCGCCGGTCACCGAAGCTCCGGGCGAGGAGGCCTACATCGGCGACGACGGCCTGGCGGTGGCCCCGGCTTCGGCGCCTCAGGAGGTCAAGGACATCATCGCCGCGGGCAACAAGATCGCGCGCAAGCCCTACAAGTACGGCGGCGGACACGGCCGCTGGCGCGACTCGGGCTATGACTGCTCCGGCTCGGTCAGCTACGTGCTCCACGCCGCCGGGCTGCTCGACTCGCCGCTGGCCTCCGGCGGGTTCATGGGCTGGGGCGAGCGGGGCCGCGGGGAGTGGGTCACCGTCCGCGCCAACGCGGGCCACGCCTACATGATCGTCGCCGGCCTGCGCTTCGACACATCGGCCCGCAAGGTCACCGGCAACCGCTGGAGCGAGGAGATGCGCTCCGCCCGCGGCTTCGCCGGGCGCCACCCCGAGGGACTCTGAAGGGAGACCTGACCATGGCAGTCGTCGTCCCGGCCGTGCTGATCATCTCGACCCTCGCCGGCCTGACGGCGGGCCGCTGGCAGCTGGTGCCGGCCGCTCTGGCGGCCGTCGCTGCGGCCGCCCTGCTGCTGGGCCCCGAAGCCGGTGCTGTCGCCGGTCTCGGGGCAGCCGGCCTGGCCCTCGGCGTCCAGCTGCACCGGGCGGTGGCCGAGAGCACGCTGCCGCGCGCGGGCTGAGCTCCGCGCCGCCCGCGACACCGGCGCCGACGCGGCGGGCATCGCCGGCGTTACGGCACCTGCTCCTAGCTCCTTCTGTAGCTCCTCGGCCTCCTTGCGCAGCTCCTCGGCGTCGCCCTGGAGGTTCTTCTCCGCCTTCTCGGCTTCCCGCCGCAGCTCCTCGGCCTGCCGCTCGAGGTCCTCCCGTGAGGTCTTCGTACCCTCCTCGATCTCCTTGCGCAGCTCCTCGCTCTCCTGCTGCAGCTCGTCGGCCGAGCTCTCCACCTGATCACGAATCTCGTCGGCGGTGTCGTCGTCGCCGCAGGCCGCGGCCGACACCGACACGACGGCAGCCACGGCAAGGGCGACGAGGCGCTTGGAAGTGAGCTCCATGAGGCCAGCCTATCCGGGCGTGCCGAAGCTGAGGGCGGCACCTTGACGCGATACGCTCAAGGGCTCCGTGAAAGTGGATCCGCTCGCATCGTTCACCCCCCAGGTCCGTGATTGGTTCACCCGTTCCTTCGAGGAGCCCACGGAGGCGCAGAAGCAGGCCTGGCCTGCGATTGCGGGCGGCGAGAACGTTCTCGTCTCCGCGCCCACGGGTTCGGGCAAGACGCTCGCCGCCTTCCTGTGGGGCCTCGACCGCCTGGCGGCCGAGCCCGCCGAGCCGCGCCGCACTCGGCTCGTCTACGTCTCACCCCTGAAGGCGCTCTCCTACGACGTCGAGAAGAACCTGCGTGCGCCGCTCAGGGGCATCGGTGGCGACGTGAACGTGGCCATCCGCACCGGCGACACCCCGCAGAAGGAACGCCAGGCGATGCTGCGCACGCCCCCGGACGTGCTCATCACCACGCCTGAATCGCTGTACCTGATGCTCACGTCGCGCGCCCGCGAGTTCCTGGTGGACACCGAGTGGGTGATCGTCGACGAGATCCACGCCGTCGCGCGCACCAAGCGCGGAGCGCACCTCGCTCTCACGCTCGAGCGCCTCGAGGAACTGGCGGGGCGCCGCGCTGCAGCGCATCGGCCTGTCGGCCACCCAGAGGCCCCTCGAGGAGGTGGGACGCTTCCTCGCCGGCAGCGGCCGCACCTGCCGCGTGGTCGACACCGGCGTGCGCAAGCCGCTGGATCTGAAGATCCACGTACCGGTCGACAACATGTCCGAGCCGGACGCCCATGACGTGACCGACCCGGCCGTGGGTGGGGTGGGCACCGCCGCCGGGGGCGGCGACCTGGTCGGGCAACGGCCTCGGACTCGCCGGACGCGCCGCCCACCAGCCAGCGCTCGATCTGGCCTGCCATCTATCCCGAGCTGCTCTCGCTGGTGCGCGAGCACCGCTCGACGATCATCTTCGTAAACAACCGGCGCGGCGCCGAGCGCCTGGCGGTGCGGCTGAACGAGCTCGCAGCGGAGGAGGACGGCGACGGGAAGACCGAGCCGACCTACATCGCGCGCGCCCACCACGGCTCCCTGGCGCGCGAGGAGCGCCTGGTGGTAGAGGACCTGCTCAAGTCGGGGAGCTGCCCTGCCTGGTCGCCACCTCATCGCTCGAGCTCGGTATCGACATGGGCGCCGTGGATCTGGTGATCCAGGTGGAGTCACCCAAGTCCGTGACCGCCGGCCTGCAGCGCATCGGCCGCGCCGGCCACAACGTCGGCGACGTCTCGCGCGGGCGCATCTTCCCGAAGTTCCGCGCCGACCTGCTCGAGTGCGCGGTGGTGGCCAAGCGCATGCGCGACGGCGACATCGAGCCGACCGTCGTCCCCCGCAACCCGCTCGACGTGCTCGCCCAGCAGATCGTGGCCATGACCGCCGCCGAAGAGGAGCTCAAGGTCCCGGCTGTCCACGACGCTGATCCGGCGCGCCTACCCCTTCGCCGAGCTATCGCGCGAACTGCTCGACAGCGTGCTCGACATGCTCGACGGCCGCTACCCCTCCGAGGAGTTCGCGGAGCTGCGTCCGCGCATCGTCTGGGACCGGGTGGAGGACACGATTCGTGCCCGCAAGGGAGCACGTCAGCTCGCGGTGACCAACGCCGGCACGATCCCCGACCGCGGCCTCTACGGCGTGCACCTCCCCGACGGGCGGCAGGGTGGGCGAGCTGGACGAGGAGATGGTCTACGAGGCGCGCCCGGGCCAGACCTTCCTCCTCGGCGCCTCCACCTGGCGGATCGAGGAGATCACGCGCGACCGCGTGATCGTCACCCCGGCCCCCGGCGCCCCCGGGGCGGTGCCGTTCTGGCGCGGCGAGGGCGTGGGGCGGCCGAAGGAGCTTGGAGCCGCAATCGGAGCGTTCTCGCGGGAGGCCGTGGACAAGGATCCCGCCGAGCTGGCCGAGGGCTACGACCTCGACGAGCGCGCGGCCACGAACCTCTCCGCGTTCCTGCGCGAGCAGCGCGACGCCACCCGCGTGGTGCCCAGCGACCGGACGATCGTGATCGAGCGCTTCCGCGACGAGATCGGCGACTGGCGCCTGTGTGTGCTGTCGCCGTTCGGCGGCCGGATCCACTCGGCCTGGGCGCTGGCGCTCAGCGCCGCGCATCCGCGACGAGTTCGGGCTCGAGTCCGACGCCATCTGGTCGGACGACGGCATCATCGTGCACCTGCCCGATTCCGACGAGCCGCCGGGCGCGGAGCTCGTGATGGTCGAGCCCGACCTGGTCGAGGAGATGGTCGTGAAGGAGCTGTCGAGCTCCGCCCTGTTCGGCGCCCGCTTCCGCGAGAACGCGGCCCGCGCGCTCCTGCTCCCGCGGGCCTACCCCGGCAAGCGGACCCCGCTCTGGCAGCAGCGGCTGAAGGCCCAGTCGCTGCTCGAGGTGGCCAAGCGCTACGGGCAGTTTCCGATCGTGCTCGAGACCTACCGCGAGTGCCTGCGCGACGTGCTCGACCTGCCCGGACTGGAGGAGCTCCTGCGCGGCCTGCACACGCGCGAGCTGTCGCTGGTGGAGGTGGAGACCCAGCGGGCCTCGCCGTTCGCCTCGTCGCTGCTGTTCGACTACGTCGCGACCTACATGTACGAGGGCGACACGCCCAACGCCGAGCGGCGCGCGGCCGCGCTGTCGCTCGACCGCGACCTCCTGAGGGAGCTGCTCGGCCAGGAGGAGCTGCGCGACCTGATCGACCCCGCCGCGCTCGAAGAGGTGGAGGCCGACCTCCAGCGGCTCAGCGAGCGCACCCGGGCGGCCAACGCGGACAGCCTCCACGACGTGCTGCGCGCCGTGGGCGACCTCACCGTGGACGAGGCCCAGGCGCGCTGCCTCGAGGCCGTCGCCGCGCGCCGGATGCTCGGCGACCTCGAGAAGACGCGCCGCGCCGTGAAGATGCGCATCGGCGGCGAGGAGCGCTGGATCGCGAGCGAGGACGCCGGCCTCTATCGCGACGCACTCGGCGCAGTGCCGCCCGGCGGACTGCCTGCGGCCTTCCTGGAAGAGGTCGAGGAGCCGCTGGCGCGGCTGGCGCGCCGCTACGCCCGGACCCATGGACCGTTCACGACCCGGGATATCTCCGATCGCTACGCGTTCGACCTGGGGCCGGTGCTGCGCGAGCTCGAGCGCAGCGGGTCACTGATCCGGGGTGAGCTGCGCCCCGGCGGGTCGGAGCGCGAGTGGTGTGATCCAGACGTGCTGCGGCGCCTGCGCCGCGCCTCGCTGGCGAGCCTGCGCAAGGAGGTCGAGCCCGCCGAGCAGCGCGCGCTCGCGCGTTTCCTCCCCGCCTGGCAGGGCGTGGACGGCGCGCCGCCCGGCGGCGCCGGGGTCGATCGCCTGCGCGAGATGCTCGTGCCCGCTCCAGGGCCTGGCTCTCGCCCCGGCGGTCTGGGAGCGCGACGTGCTGCCTCGGCGCGTGGGCGCCTACTCGCCCGCATGGATGGATCAGCTCTGCGCCAGCGGCGAGCTCGTGTGGGTCGGCGCCGGCGCGCTCGGGCGAAACAGCGGCAAGGTGGCGCTCTACTTCCGCGAGGACGCCCGCTGGCTCGGCCCCCCTCCCTTCAAGGGCGACGCCCCGTCCGAGGCGATCCACGAGGCCCTGCGGGAGCGCCTGAGCCGCGGCGCCGGATTCTGGGCCGACCTGCTGGCCGATCTCGGCGAGGCCGAGCCGGTCGAGCTTCAGGAGGCGCTCTGGGACCTGGTCTGGGCCGGCGAGGTCACCAACGACGCCTTCGCGCCGCTGCGCTCGCCGCGGCTGGCGCTCGCTCGCCAGGAACGCGACGCCGGCCGCCGCTTCGCTCGCCGCCGGCGTCCGGGCGCGCCGCAGGTGCAGGGCCGCTGGTCGCTCACCGCGCCGCTGTTCGCGGACGCCCCGGCTCACGGCCCGCGCATGCGCGCGCTCTCCGAGATCCTCCTCGAGCGCTACGGCATCGTCACCCGCGAGACCGTGCTGGCCGAGGGCGTGCCCGGCGGCTTCGCCGGCCTCTACTCGGAGCTCGCCAACCTGGAAACGCTGGGCACGGCGCGCCGCGGCTACTTCGTGGAGGGACTGGGAGGAGCGCAGTTCGCGCTGTCGGCGGCAATCGAGCGGCTGCGCTCGATGCGCAGCGACGAGAACTCGGGCCCGATCGTCCTGGCGGTCACCGACCCGGCCAACCCCTACGGGGCCACGCTTCCCTGGCCGAAGCGCGACGACGAGGCGCGACGGCCCTCGCGCGTGCCCGGCGCCTACGTGGTGCTGCTCGACGCCGAGCCCGTGCTCTACGTCGAGCGCGGCGGCAAGGCGCTGCTGGGGCTGCGCGAGCCGGACGACGAGTGGCTGCGTCCGGCGCTCGAGGCGCTGGCCGACGCCGTCAAGCGTGGCCGCGTGCCGCGGCTCGGGGTCGAGCGCTTCGACGGCGAGCCCGTGGTGGGCAGCGAGGTCGGCGCCCTGCTGATCGAGCTCGGCTTTCGCCAGAGCCCGCGCCGGCTGACCCTGAGCGCCTGAGCGAGGGCGTCCGTACGCTTGTCGAGTGCCCGAGGGCGACACCATCCACTACGCGGCGCGGCGCATTCGAGAGGCGCTCGTAGGCACCGAGATCGAGGAGATCGAGACTCCCCATCCACGCCACGCGCGCGATCGCTGGCCCGAGCGGCTGGACGGCCGCGGCGTGCGGGCGGTGGACGCCACCGGCAAGCACCTCTTCATCCGCTTCGAGGGCGAATCTGACGCTCCATTCCCACCTGCGCATGACCGGCAAGTGGGGCGTCTACCGCCGTGGCGAGCGCTGGCGTCGCTCCCCGCGGCGCGCGTGGCTGGTGATCCGAACGGCCGAGCACGAGGTGGTGGAGTTCGACGGGCCGGTTCTGGAGCTGATGACCGACTCGCGCACCCGCTTCGACCAGCGCCTGGCCGGCCTGGGCCCGGACATTCTGGCTCCCGAGTTCGACGAGGCTCGCTTCCTGCGGCGCGTGCGCAGCGATGACCCCACGCGCGGAATCGGTGACGCCGTGCTCGACCAGCGCAACCTCGCGGGCATCGGCAACGTCTGGAAGTCCGAGGGCTGCTTCCTCGCGGGAGTGGACCCCTGGCGCCCTCTGCGGGAAGTGCGCGACGAGGAGGCACTGGCGATCACCCGGGCCGTGAAGCCCCTGATGCACCTGTCGGTCGAGCGCGGCGGACGAGTGCGCCACGGCGAACGGCGCCTGTGGGTGTACGAGCGCAGCGGGCAGCCCTGCAGGCGCTGCGGGACGCGCATACGCGCTCGCGGCCAGGGTGACGACAACCGCACGACCTACTGGTGTCCCAAGTGCCAGGGGTGATCAGGGTCGGTCACAAGGGCGCCGACCACGTGGCGCCCGGCAACACCATCGAGAGCTTCGAGGCCGCGCTTGAGCACGGCGTGGACATGATCGAGTTCGACGTGCTGCGCACCCGTGACGGACGGCTGGTGCTCGCCCACGACTACGAGGACGCCGCCAGCCGCGAGTGCCTCGCACTCGACGAGGGGCTCGACCACTTCGCGGGCGAGGCCTACGCGGGGGTGGAGCTCGACGTGGACATGAAGCTGCCGGGCTACGAGCGCGAGGTGGCCGACGGGCTGGCCGCGCGCGACCTGCTGGAGCGCTCGCTCGTGTCGAGCATGTACCCGGAGAGCCTCGACCGTCTCGGAGAGCTCTCGCCCGGGCTGCGGCGAGGCTGGTCGGTCCCGCGCGTGAGGCGCAACTATCTGCGCTCGCCGCTCGCCATCCCCGCGTACGTGCTCGTGCGGGTGATGCGCGCTCGCCTACCGGGCCAGGCCGCGGCTCGCATGCGCGCCGGCGGTTGCGAGGCCGTGATGGCCCACCAGGTGCTCGTCAGCAAGCGGCTGGTGACAGAGGTGCACCGCGCCGGCGGCCAGGTCTACGTGTGGACTGTGGACGACGCGAAGCGCATCCGGGCACTGGAAGCGCTCGGGGTGGATGGCGTGATCACGAACGACCCGCGGCTGTTCGGCCGGCGCGGCTAGCCGGAGACCGAGCAGGTGCCGGTGACCTGCGTGGCGGTCCGCCCGGAGCCGAGCTGCATCTCCGCCACCGCGCGCAACTGGTAGCTGTTGCCGGCCGGGACGCTGAGCGAGAAGGTCCAGCCCGCCTGACCCCATGTGTACTCGGCCGAGCCGGCCGCCTGCCATGGTGAGCTGGCCGCGCCGCCGAGCGGTACCCAGCCACTCGGGCTGAGCCACTGGGCGGTGAAGCGCACCTGCATCTGGCCGGTGGAGCCGTCTCCCGCGAGCTGGGCGCGGGCACCGAGCTGCGTGGGGCTGCAGATGTTCACGTTGGCCCACGACGAGGACAGGCCGTCGCCCTGCCGAGCCGAGGCAGGAGCGGCCATAACGGCCGCCAGAGCCGCACTCAGGGCGATTGCGGTGAGCTTGCGTGAGGCCAATTCGTCGTCTCTCGAGTACTACCCCTCTCGTCCGGAGACTAGACGACGGCGCCGCGGGTCGCTACCAGATGAGGCACATGGCCTTGGATGTGCCGACGGGGTCGCCGCCGTCGACGCCGCGTTTGCCGGTCTCGGTGAGCAGCGCCCGGCGCTTGCGGCTCGCCTTTGCCCGGTCACGCCAGCTGAGCTCCACCACGCCGCGGATCACATAGGTGGTCCCCTCGGGGGGCTGGGCGAAGCTGAAGGTCCAGCCGGCCTGCAGCGGCCTCAGCCTCTGCCGGCCCAAGCGGTTCCAGCCGGTCCTGCCCGCGCCTTTGACGGTCAGCCACGCTTCCCTGGTGGGACTCCACCACTGCGCGGTGTAGCGCGCGAAGACGCGCCGGCCGCTGCCGTCTCCCGGCACGCTGGTGCGCACGCCGAGGGCGTTGGGGGACCTCTCGGTGTCGCAGATGTTGACCGTGGCCCAGAGTGGCGGCGGGCCCTCGCGCCACCTCGACACCGTGCGGGCGGCATTCACCGTGGTCGTGGGGCCGGAGCCGAGCGGTCGCGGCGCACCGGAGGCGGGCACCACTCCGGGCGGCAGCTTGGGGGCGGCGTCGGCGCCGGCGGGCAGCTTCAGGCCCGCGTGGGCGGATGGCACCGCGAGGAGCGATGCGGCCAGGGCGAGGAGGGAGATGGAGAGGGCGGATCGTCGTGCCACGCACCGCTTATCGGGGCTTCACGAGGGCGGCTTTAGGCCAACCTGCCATTTTTCGTGATGAGTTCGACGCTGCGGCGTAGTAGAGGCGTGGGCGAGGCGGTTATAGAACCAGTGACGCTGATGCCGGCAACGCAGACGGAAGGCTTCGCCGAGCTCTATGAGCGCACGTTCCCCCGTGTCTATGCCTATGTGGCCTCCATGCTGCGCGACCGCGCTAGTGCCGAGGACGTGACCGCGCAGGCCTTCGAGCGCGCCTACCGCAAGCGGCGCAGCTACCGCCCGGGCCGGGGCAGCGCCGACGCCTGGGTATTCGGAATCGCGCGCAACGCAGCGCTAGACGAGCTGCGCCGTCGCAAGCGCCGCGCCAGCCTCGAAACCGAACCGGGCGACCACGACGTCCCGAGTCTGGACGAGCACGCCGAGCTGGCCGTGCGACGCGAGACGGTGCGACGCGCGCTGGCCGGTCTGGACGGCCAGGAGCACGACCTGATCGCCCTCAAGTTCGCCGGCGGTCTCTCCAACGCGGAGATCGGCGGGCTGCTCGGTCTGTCCGAGTCGAACGTGGGCACCCGCCTGCACCGAACCATCACGAAGCTGCGAGAGGCATGCCATGACTGAGCGCGATCCGGCCACCGCGACGATCGAGCGCGACCTCGCGGCGATCGACGAGGCGCTCGAAGCGGGCGCCACCACCCACCCGGACCCCGAGGCGCGGCTGCTGCAGGAGCTTGCCTTGGCGCTGCGTGCCGACTCGCCGGAGCCGGACGCGGAGTTCGAGCGAGACCTGCGCGCGCGCCTCGAAGCCGGCTTCCCCCCGGCGCCCGGCTCGGCGCGCGCGCGGCTGGCCTCCGCCCTTCCACGCTTTCGCCGCGGTACCCGGCGCGCGCTCCCGGCGCTCGCCACGGTCACGGCGATCCTGGTGCCGCTCGTGCTGGTTGTAACTCTGGCCGGCTCGCCCGGCACCGGTGGTGGCGACGACGACAGCGGCGCAGGCGATTCAGGCGGCGGCGGCGGCGCCGTCGCCGAGCCCGTGCCCATTCCGCCGGAGTCCGCGCAGGACCGTGCCGCGGCGGGCGGCACGTCCGCCCTGCGCGCGCAGCCCGGCTTCGTTCCCGGCGAGCGCGCCCGCAAGATCGAGCGCACGATCTCGCTCGAACTCGAGTCGCCGGCCGACGAGCTGGCTCGTGTCGCGGATGAAATCACCGCTGTGACCGGGCGCTTCGGCGGCTTCGTGCTCAGCTCGTCGGTCTCGACCGGCGAGGACGGCTCCGGAGGCGACTTCGAGCTGCGCATTCCCAGCGAGCGCCTTCAGCCGGCGCTGCGCGAGCTCTCCTCGCTGGCCACCGTGCGCTCTCAGGAGCAGTCGGGGCGCGACGTGACCCGCGAGCAGGTCACCGCTCAGGACCGCCTCCAGGCCGCGCGAGCCGAGCGCGCCAGTCTGCTGCGCCGGCTCGAGCAGGCCGCCACGGACGAGGAGGCCGAGGCCCTCCGGCGCCGGCTCGACCTCGTGGCGGGCGAGATCAACGGGCTGCGTAGCCAGCTGCGCGACCTGCGCCTTCGAACCGACTACGCCGTGGTCAACGTCAGCCTGCAGCCGACCGGCCAGGACTCGGACGGCGGCAGCGGCGGAGCCGGCGCCAGCTTCGACGACGCGGTGGGCGACGCGGGCGATCTGCTGGTGGGCACGGCGGGAGTGCTGATCCGGATCCTCGCCCTGGCACTGCCGCTGGCGCTCATCGGACTGATCGGGTGGCTCGTTGCGCGGATCTTCAGGCGCCGGCGCCGCGAGTCCGTGCTCGCCTGACCACTCACTCGGGGTCCGGCAGCTCGGGCCGGGCTCCCGGCGTGCCCACCGCATGGGCGGCGAGGCGACAGGCCGCGCCCAGGGCATCCTCGGGATCCGCTCCGTAGAGACGGGCGGCGATCAGGCCCGCCGCGAACGCATCGCCCGCTCCCGTGGTGTCCACCACCTCCGTCGCGGGCGCGGCGGCCACGCGGACGATCTCCTGCCCGTCGGTCCAGACGGCGCCGTGCTCGCCGAGCGTGACCACCACCTCGGGCACCCGCTCGGCCAGGCGGCGGGCCGCCCGTTCAGGGTCGCTCACGCCGGTGAGAGCGGTCGCCTCGTCGCTGTTCGGCAGGAGCAACCGGGCGCCGTCGGCGAGGTCGAGAAACGCCGCCGAAAGAAGAGCCGCGGACGAGGGATCGACGGAGACGCTCAGACCGTGGCTCACGGCCCGTTCGAGCTCGGCCCGTGCGCCGCGCCGCGATCCCTTCCGCAGGAGGGCGTAGCCCGAGACGTGCAGATGATTGCCGGCCACGAGCAGGTCGTCGGGCAGCGCGCCGGGAACGAGACGGTCGTTGGCGCCGGGGTCCGGGAACATGGTGCGCTCGCCGTCCGGCGCCACGAGCACGACGCAGGTGCCCGTCGGCCGCTCAGGATCCCGCGACAGATGGGTCTGGACGCCGGCCGACTGCACGCCATGGGCGGCGGCGCTCCCCCGGGGGTCGTCGCCCACCCGGCCCACGAGCGCGGTCGGCGTGCCGGTGAGAGCCAGCCACGCGGCCGTATTCGCCGCCTGGCCGCCACCCTGCAGGCTCACCCGTGCCGGCGAGTCGCTGCCCGGCGCGATCGGTCCGGAGAGCTGCGTCACCACGTCGGTCATGACGTCGCCGAGGACGATCGCGGTGCTCACTGCGACGAGAGCGCGCTCGCTATGCGGCCCGCGAGCTCCGCGTTGCGGACCACAAGCCGAACGTTGGCCTCGAGGCTCGCGCCGCCCGTCTCGCGATGAAAATGATCGAGCAGGAAGGGAGTCACGTCCTTGCCCGCGATCGAGCCCTGCTCGGCTGCGGCCAGGCCGGAGGCGAGGATCCGCTCATGGAGAGCCGGGTCCAGCTGCTCGTCAACCGGCAGCGGATTGGTGACCACCACGGCGCGGTCGTCGGTCCCCAGCCCGCGGCCGGCGCGGATCACGTCCGCCACCTCATCGGGCGAGTCCACCCGCCAGGGCACGGGATATCCGGAGTCGGACAGGTAGAAGCCGGGGAAGCGATCCGTGCCGTAGCCGAGCACCGCGACGCTGAGCGACTCGAGGCGCTCGAGCGTTGCCGGCACATCGAGGATCGACTTGACCCCGGAGCAGACGACCGTGATGCCGGTGCGGGCCAGCGTCTCGAGGTCGGCCGACTCGTCGCGGCTCGCGCCGGCATCGCGGTGCACCCCACCGAGGCCGCCCGTGGCGAACAGGTTGACGCCCGCCCTCGCGGCCAGGTGGGCGGTTGCCGCGACGGTGGTGGCCCCGTAGCCGCCGCGTGCAGCAACGGGCGCGAGGTCGCGCACCCCGCACTTGTCCACGTCGGGCCGACCGGCCACCGCGACGAGTGCCTCGTCGTCGAGGCCGACACGAGCCTCGCCGGCCACCAGCGCCACGGTCGCCGGCACAGCGCCCTCGGCGCGCACAGCCGACTCCACATCGCGCGCCACCTCCAGGTTCCGGGGGCGGGGCAGCCCGTGGCTGATGAGCGTGCTCTCGAGGGCCACCACCGGGCGTCCGCCGGCGAGGGCCTCCGCGACCTCGGGGGCGATCCGCATGGCCGGCGCACCTTACCCCCCGGAGGGGGGCCCTTGACTTAGAGCGCGCTCTAAGGCGTACCGTTCGTGCCCGTGTCCACACAGACAGTCACCGAGATCAGCATCGCGGAGGCTGCGCAGCGTTCAGGATTGAGCGCGCACACCCTTCGCTACTACGAGCGCATCGGCTTGATTCACCCGGTCGGGCGCGAGGCCAACGGCCACCGCCGCTACGGCCGCGACGACCTGGAATGGCTCGAGTTGCTGCGCAAGTTGCGGACGACGGGGATGCCGATCCGCCAGATGGTCGAGTACGCCGAGCTTGTCCGCGAGGGCCCGCAAACGGCGGGCCGGCGTCGCCAGATGCTGGAGGACCACCGTTGCGCCATCGAGGCGCAGATCGGAGAGCTCAGGGCGACCGCCGCGGTGCTGGACAGAAAGATCGCGATGTATTCGGAGATGGAGAAACAGCAATGAAGCAACGCAACCTCAGTGACCTGACCGTGTCGGCCATCGGTCTGGGCTGCATGGGCATGTCGGAGTTCTACGGAGAGACCGACGAGAGCCAGTCGCTGGAGACGATCCGGCGCGCGCTCGACCTCGGCGTGACCTTCCTCGACACCTCGGACATGTACGGAACCGGTCACAACGAGGAGCTCGTGGGACGGGCGATCGAGGGCCGGCGCGACGAGGTCCAGCTGGCCACGAAATTCGCCATCCGGCGCGAAGGGGACAGACGCTTCATCGACAACAGCCCCGAGTGGGTGCACGAGGCGTGCGAGGCGTCGCTGCGCCGCCTGGGCACCGACCACATCGACCTCTACTACATGCACCGCCGCAGCGCCGATGTGCCGATCGAGGAGTCGGTCGGCGCGATGGCGGAGCTGGTGTCCGAGGGCAAGGTGCGCCAGCTCGGCCTGTCAGAGGTGAGCGCGGAGACCCTGCGCGCCGCCTGCGCTGTGCATCCGATCACCGCACTGCAGAGCGAATGGTCGCTCTTTACCCGCGAGATCGAGCGCGAGATCGTGCCGGCCGCCCGCGAGCTGGGGGTCGGGATCGTGCCCTACAGCCCACTCGGCCGGGGCGAGCTCACCGGCGCGCTGGACCTGAGCGATGAGAGCGACTTCCGGCGTCACCTGCCGCGCTTCCAGCGCGAGAACCGCGACCACAACCTCGAGCGCCTCGAGCAAATCCGCGCGATGGCCGCCGAGGCCGGCGCGACGCCCGCCCAGCTCGCGCTGGCCTGGCTGCTCGCCCAGGGTGAAGACGTCGCGCCGATCCCCGGCACCAAGCGGATCAAGTACCTCGAGGAGAACGCCGAGGCGGTCGACCTGGAACTGAACCCGGAGCAGTTGCGCATCCTCCACGAGGCCTTTCCGCCCGGCGAGACCGCGGGCGAGCGCTACCCGCCGGCGGGGATGGCGACGGTCGAGACCTGAGCCTAAGCCTCGGTCTCCACCCGCACCGAGAAGCCCTCGGCCCGTGCCGCGTCGAGCAGCTCGCGATTGCTGTCGGCGCCACGGGTCTGGAGGACGAGCTTGATCGCGGTCTCGCGAACGTGCAGGTCGATGCCGTCGCGCAGGTGCTCCACGTCCACCACGTTCGCGCCGCAATCGGCCACCACCCTCAGCAGCCCGGCCAGCGCGCCGGGCCGGTCGGGCACCACCGTGGAGAGCACCATGCGCCGGCCGGCAGCCGTCTCGCCCAGCCGAATGCACTCCGACAACAGCGAGGCGTCCACGTTGCCCCCTGAGAGCACGGCGCACACGTCGCCGCCTCCGTGCAGCCGAACGCGGCCGTGCATTAACGCGGCGACCGCCACCGCCCCGGCACCTTCCACCACCAGCTTGGAGCGCTCCAAGAGCAGCACCATCGCCTCCGCCACCTGGTCGTCGGAGACCGTCACGACCTCGTCCACGTAGCGCTCCACCAGCGGCAGCGTGTAGTCGCCGGGCCGCTTGACGGCGATGCCGTCGCAGATCGTGTTGGCCGAGCGCGCGCCCACGGGACGGTGTGCGGCGAGCGAGTCGATATAGGGGGCGCAGGCCTCGGCCTGCACGCCGATCACGCGGGCGTCCGGGAGCACCGTGGAGAGCGCCAGCGCGATACCCGCGGCCAGGCCGCCACCGCCGAGAGGGACCACGACCGAGCGCACCTCCGGCGCCTGACGGGCGATCTCGAGGCCGATCGTGGCCTGGCCCGCCACCACCAGCGGCTGGTCGAACGCGTGCACGAGCGTCATCCCGTCGTCCTCGGCCAGCCGGCGGGCCTCGGTGCCCGCCTCGTCGTAGCCCCCGGGCACGAACCTCACCTCGCCGCCGTACTGGCGGACCGCCGCGACCTTGGCCAGAGGGGCCTGCTCGGGCATCACCAGCACCGAACGAGCGCCGGCATGGCGGGCGGCAAACGCGACCGCCTGCGCGTGATTCCCTGCGCTGGCGGCCACCACGCCGGCCTCGAGCTCGTCGGGGCTGAGACGCCGGATGGTGTTGGTGGCACCGCGCGCCTTGAACGAGCCTGTCAGCTGGAGGTTCTCGGCCTTGAGCACCACGCGAGCGCCCACGCGGCGCCCCAGCTCGCCCGCGGCTACCGCCGGGGTCTCGCGCACGTGGCCGGCGATCACCGTGGCCGCCTCCTCGACATCGGCGTGGGTTACGGGCTGCGGGGCTACGGAGGACATGTCCATCCGGCATTATCCGCCCATGAGCAACGGCAGCGAAACGGCGCGGCTGCTCGCTCACACCGAGGTGTTCGGCGATCTCGAGGTGCGTGAGCTCGACGAGGTGGCTCAGGTGGCCGTCCCCAGACATTGGGACCGCGGCGAGATGATCTTCCGCGAAGGCGATCAGGGCGACACCTGCTACCTGCTGCGCACCGGCGCCGTGGTGCTCACGCGCGAGCACCAGGACGGCCGCATGGTCGCGCTGGCCGAGCTGCGCGCAGGCGCCCTGTTCGGCGAGCTGGCGATGTTCCGTGGCGAGACGCGCTCCGCGACGGCCGAGGCGATCGAGGCCACCACGGCGGTGGCGCTCCTGGCCGGAGACATGCAGCGCCTCATTCGCCGCAATCCCGACCTGTCCCTGAAGCTCCTGGCCGCGCTCGCCGAACGCGTGTCGAAGACCAACGAGCGGCTGCTCCAGCAGTCGTTCCAGACCGTCGCGGGGCGCGTGGCGAGCGCCCTGCTGGCCCAGACGGTCGCCCGCCAGGAGGAGGGCTCCGAGGGAGACGTGCTGATTCGCTCCACGCAGGCGGAGATCGCCCACCTTGCCGGCACTTCGCGGGAGAGCGCCAGCCGCTTCCTGGCCACGCTCGAGCGGGCGGGTGTGGTCACCCTGGGTCGAGGAAAGGTGACGGTGCATGACCCGGGACGACTCCGCAACTACATCCACTGACCGGCAGCGCATGGTGCAGCGCCAGCTTCGCCGGCGCGGGATCGAGGACGAGCGGGTGCTGGAGGCCATGGGCAGGGTGCCGCGGGAGCTGTTCCTTCCCGACGACCAGCGTCGCCGCGCCTACCGCGACGGCGCGCTGCGAATCGGCGAGGGACAGACGATGTCCCAGCCCTGGATCGTCGCCTGCATGGCGCAGCTGCTCGAGCTCGACGGCTCCGAGCGGGTGCTCGAGGTCGGAACGGGCTCGGGCTATGCGGCCGCCGTGCTCTCCGAGCTGTGTGCGGAGGTCGTCACCATCGAGCGCTTCGAGGGTCTGGCCGAGCAGGCCCGGACGGTGCTCGCGGAGCTGGGTCACGACAACGTCGAGGTGAGGGTGGGCGACGGCTCGCGAGGAGCCCCCGACCGGGCGCCCTTCCGCGGCATCTCGGTGACCGCCACCGCCCACCAGAACCCGCCGCAGCCCCTCTTCGATCAACTGGCGCCCGGAGCCGCCCTGGTCTGCCCGGTGGAGCGTGGCCGCCGCGAGGTCCTGATGCGCTTCCGCGACCAAGTCGAGGAGGCCGTCGCCTCGGTCCGCTTCGTCCCGCTGGTGGAGGGCGAGTGAAGTAGGCTGCCCCGGTCGTGTTGGTGCTCAACTTCTATTCGCCGGTCTTCATCGACCAGCTCAAGCGCGGCCGCAAGACGGCCACGATTCGCCTGGGCGACAAGGGCCACAAGTACCGCAAGGGCGAGGTCGTGCTGGTCACGGTCGGCTTCCAGCACTCGCCGCGCGAGAAGATCTTCGAGGCGGTGATCGACTCCGTCGAGGTGAAGCAGGTCCAGGACCTCTCACGCCGCGACATCGAGCACGACAACCCCGAGTTCCGCCGGATCGACGAGATGGTCCACTTCCTCGAGCAGATCTACGGCCGCAAGGTCGACATGGGCGACACCGTCACCGTGGTGCGCTTCTCCCAGATCTCCGACCGCCCCTCGGAGATCCGCGAGCGCATGCGCCCGGACGCGCCGGCGCAGAACTGACCCCTGCGGTTCGGCCCCGAATCGCCTCTTTGCCCGCTTGTGAACCGTCTTGGCGGCTTGGCACTCCCCCTGCTAGAGTGCCAGATCCCGGCACTCTCAGACGAGAGTGCCAAGCAGCTTTCAAGCACTCAACGGAGGTACTGCCCATGAATCTCAAGCCTCTGGGTGATCGTCTCATCGTGAAGGCGATCGAAGAGGAAGAGACAACCGCCAGCGGCATCGTTCTTCCCGACACCGCGAAGGAGAAGCCGCAGCGCGGCACCGTCCTTGCCGTGGGTGACGGGAAGTGGGATGAGGACGGCGACAAGCGAATCCCACTGGACGTCGCCGAGGGCGACGAGGTCCTGTACTCGAAGTACGGCGGCACCGAGGTCCAGGTAGAGGGCGACGACGTTCTCGTCCTGCGTGAGTCGGACGTGCTCGCCAAGGTCGCGGGCTAGAGAGGAACACACATGGCTCACAAGGAACTGAAGTACGACGTAGAGGCGCGCCGGGCGCTCGAGGACGGCGTCGACGCCGTCGCGAACGCCGTGAAGGTCACGCTCGGCCCCAAGGGTCGTTATGTCGTGATCGACAAGAAGTTCGGCGCTCCCACCATCACCAACGACGGCGTATCCATCGCCCGTGAGATCGAGCTCGAGGAGCCGTTCTCCAACCAGGGCGCCCAGCTCGTGCGCGAGGTGGCCACCGCCACCAACGACGTGGCGGGTGACGGCACCACCACGGCGACCGTGCTGGCACAGCGCATCGTGCGCGACGGCCTGAAGAACGTGGCCGCCGGTGCCAACCCGCTGGCGCTCAAGCGCGGCATCGAGAAGGCGGTCGAGCAGGTCGTCGACCAGATCGAGAAGGTCTCGACCGAGATCTCCGGCAAGGAGCAGATCGCCCGCGTGGCGGCCATCTCCGCGGCCGACGACGACATCGGCGACGTGATCGCCGACGCCATCGACAAGGTCGGCAAGGACGGCGTGGTCAACGTCGAGGAGGGCCAGACGTTCGGCATGGACCTCGAGTTCACCGAGGGCATGCAGTTCGACAAGGGCTACATCTCGCCCTACATGGTCACCGACCAGGACCGCATGGAGGCGACCCTCGAGGATCCCTACATCCTCATCGCCAACCAGAAGATCGGCTCGGTCCGGGACGTGCTCCCGGTGCTGGAGCAGGTCATCCAGTCGGGCAAGCCGATCCTGGTGATCGCCGAGGACGTGGAGGGTGAGTCCCTCGCGACCTTCGTGGTCAACAAGCTCCGCGGCACCTTCACGGGCGTCGCGGTCAAGGCCCCCGGCTTCGGCGACCGCCGCAAGCGCATGCTCGAGGACATCGCGATCCTCACCGGCGGCGAGGTCATCACCGAGGAGATGGGCCTCAAGCTCGAGAACACTCAGCTCTCGCAGCTCGGCCGCGCCCGTCGCGTGGTCGTCGCGAAGGACACCACCACGATCGTGGACGGTGCCGGAGAGAGCGACGCCATCAAGGGCCGCATCAACCAGATCAAGACCGAGATCGAGTCGACCGACTCCGACTTCGACCGCGAGAAGCTGCAGGAGCGGCTGGCCAAGCTGGCCGGCGGCGTGGCTGTCGTGAAGGTCGGAGCGGCCACCGAGACCGAGATGAAGGAGAAGAAGCACCGCGTCGAGGACGCGCTGCAGGCCACCCGCGCTGCCCTCGAGGAGGGCATCGTGCCGGGTGGCGGCGTGGCGCTCCTGCGGGCGCAGGACGCGATCAAGCTCGACGCCTTCGAGGGCGACGAGCGCACCGGCGCGAGCATCATCCTCCGCTCGCTGGAGGAGCCGCTGCGTCAGATCGCGGACAACGCGGGCCTCGAGGGCTCCGTCGTCGTGAACGACGTGCGCCGCTCGAAGGGCAAGAACCAGGGCCTCAACGCCGACACGGGCGAGATCGTCGATCTCGTCGCCGCCGGCGTCATCGACCCGGCCATGGTCACCCGCTCCGCGCTGCAGAACGCGGCGTCGATCGCCAAGAACATCCTCACCACCGAGGCGATCGTGGCCGAGATGCCCGAGAAGGAAGCCGCAGGCGGAATGCCGGGCGGCATGGGCGGCATGGACGGAATGATGTAAGCGAGCCGCTCTCGCGGCAGCAGTATCGGGGAGGGCCCGGCAAGCGTCGGGCCCTCCCTCTTTCTTGTCGGCCGTAGCGTCGCCGGCGGCGACTCGGCGCGCGTCGGGCTGAAGGCCTCGCGCACGCCGGCATTCCCTCGCCGCAGACGCACGCGCCGCGTCGGTCACGTAACGCCTGCCGTCACGCTTGCGGCGACGACGCGTGGCGAGCAGCATGATCCTCGTCGATCAGACGGCGGTGCCGATGGCCACTCCCGACGTGCTCGCGGCGCCTGAACGGCGGCGCGTCACTCGGGGCCAGTGGGTGCTCACCGCGAACATCCTGCCGCTGGCCGCGCTGATGGTGCTTCGGCGGCCGACTCGGCGATCTGCTGGGCCTGCGCCGGGTGTTCCTCGGCGGGGCCGTGATCTTTGCGCTCGCCACCGCCGAGCGCGGGCGCGGCCCAGGACATGCCGATGCTGATCACCGCCCGTGCCATCCAGGGCGTCGGCGCGGCGATGATGATGCCGACGGCGCTGGCGATCATGAGCGCGGTCTACCCGCAGGAAAGACGCGGCCAGGCGCTCGGGATTCTCGCGGGCGGGTCCGCCTTTTTCGCGGCGCTCGGTCCGGTCCTCGGCGGCCTGCTCACGTCATCGACTGGCGGCTCGTCTTCCTGATCAACGTCCCGCTCGCCGTCGTCGCCATCGTGATCACGCTGAGGGCGACCCAGGCCTTCCGGCCCGCGTCGGCGGCCGCCCGCATCGACTACCCCGGCACCGTACGTTCGGCCTCGGTATCGCCGCGCTGGTCTTCGGCCTGAGCCAGGGACCGAACGCGGCGCTGGAGGAGCTGGCGACCCGTCGCGACCACTGGCGGCCTCGTGCTACTCCTCGCGCCTTCGTGGTCGTGGAGCTACGTGCGGAGACGCCCGCTCCTCGAGTTTCGGCTGTTCCGCCATCTGAACTTCCTGGCCTCCAACATCAGCCAGTTGCTTGCCGGGACTGTGGAGCTCGGGGTCGGGTTCCTGATGCCGTACTTCTTGCTCCTGGTCATCGGTGTCAGCCCGGCGGTCGCCGGCATCGCGCTGATCCCGGGCACGCTCCCGATCATCTTCGCTGGGCCGCTGGCCGGACGGGCGTTCGACAGGTTCGGCGGTCGCGGCCGTTCGTGCTGGGCTTCCTGGTGCTCGCCGCCTCCGGCGCGCGCTGGCGGTCGGCGCGGGCGCGCAGACTGTCGGGTCCCTCGTCCCCGGCCTCCTGCTCCAGGGCCTGGGCCTGGGGTCGTGCTCACGGTAAACGACCCGACGGGCCTTCGGCCGGCCTCCCGAGGACGACCGTGGGGAGGCGGCGGGAACGATCAACACCAGCGAGCAGCTGGGTGGAGCGGTCGGGATAGCGGCGCTGACGGCACTCGAGCTCGAGAGCTGAGGAGCGGCATCGACGAACGGCTCGCGAACGCGGAGTGACCCACCCAGGAGGAGATCGAGCGCTTCCGCGAGTTCCTTCTGGAGGCCGAGCAGACCGGCCTGCGCGACGCGCCGGGCAGGAGTCGCCCGATCATCCGGCGGGCGCTCGAGGACGACGAGCAAGCCCATGTCGAGGCCTTCCGAGATCGTCTTCCTGGCCTCAGCGCCGGCATCGCCCTCCTGGGCGCCGCCGCCTGTCTGGTGCTGGTCCGCAAGACCGACCGCCAGCTACGGACCTCGTGTTCGGCCGGCGCTCACGCTGGGTCTGGGCGTCGGCCGGGCTCGGGCCGGGCGTCACACGGCGCCGCACCGCCGCCGGATCGCCACTCCTAGCGCCCTCGTTCCACCAGTTCGATCGCGTCGTGCGTGGACTCCGCCAATCGGGGTCGGCCAGGTCGATCCCGGGCGGCAGCTCGACGTGCAGGTCGTAGGAGGGATCGAGCTGGACACGCACCGGCCCGGTCCGCGAGTCGAGCACGTGGCCGCCGCGCCTGCGGTCCGCCGTGGCGAAGTGGAGGTGGTAGCCGGCCACCTCGATCCCCTCGGCGTAGTCGGGGAAGCGGAAGCCCACCATCGTCCCCTCGACTCGCCCCAGCTCGGACTCGTGCTGGTCGGCCACCACCTCCGCGAGCGGGCGGTAGGGAGGCGTCTGGCGCGGCACCGAGCGTGCCCTGACCGAATCGAACTCACCGTCGATGCGAACGGCGCATGACGGCGGCCCGACCGGCAGCCGCCCGTCCACGGCGGCGAGCAGCTCGTCGTGCGTCAGCGGCCCCTCGAGGTCGAAGCCGATGCTCGGCTCGAAGCGGATCACGACCGCGAACGGGGTGCGCTCCTCCGAGCCGACCGGATGAAGCACCCCGTTGATGTCCGCGCGGTAGAAGCGGCCGTCGAGTGCGATCAGCTCGCCGTCGAGCCCGTTCAGCGTGCCGACGCCGAGATCGCCACGCTCCGCCAGCTCGGCGATGCGGACGTCTCCGTCGTAGGAGCCCTCGAGCAGCGCACCGATCGTCGACGCCTGGAACAGCGCGTGCTCGCCGCGCTCCGTGTGCAGGTCGGCATGCCGCATGGACTGGACGTGCAGCGAACGGATCCAGCGCTCGTCGATCACGGAGCGAGCACGCGCGCCATCGGCAGCGGATGGACCCCGAGTGCCTTCGCATCGGCCGTGCCCTGTGCGGCGAGCATCGGCTCCTCCATCAGCTCCGCCTCGTCCCAGGTGGCGAACACGTGCGGCCCCACGGCCAGGCGCAGCGCGCGCAGCGAGGCACGCACCACCGGCAGCGGCACGTGCAGCAGGCGGCGCCGGCGCCCGAACGCGCGCAGCGCGAGACGCACGATGCCGTCATAGGAGAGGGTGTCCGGCCCGGCGAGGTCGTAGTGCGAGTGCTCATCCGAATGACCGCCGGCGAGGGCGGCCGCCACGCCGTCGGCCACGTCCTCGGCCCAGATCGGCTGGTACTGGGCGTCGCCGGATCCCGACACGGGGATCGCGGGCAGATAGGAGAAGCGCTCGAGCAGCGTGAGCCAGGGGTCGCCCGGGGCGTAGACGATCGACGGGCTGAAGGTGGTGGTCTGGAGGCTTGACCGGGCCACCGCGTCCTCCGCGAGCGCCTTGGCGCGGAAGAAACGGGTGCGCGAATGGTGGCTGGCGCCGAGGGCCGAAAAGAACAGAAAGCGCCGCGCGCCCGCCCGCTCCGCGGCCCGCACCAGGCGCAGCGTGGCCATGCCGTTGAGCTCCTCGATCGACGCGTGCGGCTGGTCGCGGATCGACGCCGCAAGGTGCACGACGGTCCTCACGCCGCGCAGCGCGTTGCGGAACGAGGCCGGGTCGGCGAGGTCGCCGAGCGCGATCTGGACCCGCACGCGCTGGTCACCCAGCCGGCGTGGATCGCGAACGAGGCAGCGCACCGGCTCGGGCTCGTCCGTCAGCCGGCGCAGCAGCGCCGTCCCCACCGTCCCCGTGGCTCCCGTGAGGAGGATCACCGGCGCCCCACAACCACCACCCGCCACGGCGAGCGTTCGTTGCGGTGGGTCCGCACCTGGTCGAAGCCGGCCTCCTCCATCCAGCCACGCAGCTCGGAGGGCTTGAAGTTGCGGCTATGGCTCCAGGCGTAGAAGAGGAGGCTCGAGATCGCGCCGTGCTCGGACACGGGCTCACCGGGCTCCGGCCGCGCCGAGTCGCCGATCACCAGCGCGCCCCCGGGCCGCAGCGCCGCGTAGGCCATCCGGCACAGCTCACGGTCGCGCTCCTCGGGCAGGTGGTGAACCAGGTTGAAGATCGAGACGACGTCGAGGTCCTCCCCCAGCCCGAGCTCGAAGACGTCGCCCTCGCGGAAGCTCACCCGCTCGGAGAAGCCCTGCTCTTCGACGATCTCACGGCCGATGCGGACGCTCGGAGGCAAATCCAGCACGGTTGCCTGAAGGCCGGCGTGGCGGCGGCACATGGCCATCGAGAAGCCGCCGTGCCCGCCGGCGACGTCGACCAGGCCGCGAGGCTCAGAGACCGAGACCAGGGCGGCATTGGCGTCCTGCTCGGCCCGCGACACCTCGAACAGGCCGCGGATGTAGGCCTCCCAGCGCTCGCTCTCACCGTGGCGCTCTTCGTGCATCGCATAGGGCCGGCCGGTCCTGACGGCCTCGGGCAGCAGATCGAGCACCTGCCAATGGAGGTCGGCCTGAGCGCCGCTGAACGTGGCGATCGAGTCCGGCGAAGCGCGGACGAGCTGCCGCTCGGTCACCCCGGTGTTCGTGAAGACGCCGTTATCCGCTCTCCACGTAGCCCAGGGTCAGGAGCGCGGTGAGCAGAGTCTCCGCGCCGAGCGGGTCCAGCTCGAGGCGCTCGGCCAGCTCGGAGGCGCCGGTGGGCTGCTCATGGAGGGCTTCGAAGACTCCCAGCATCACCGCGGTCGAGACCGCGCGGGCGGCCACCAGCGCGGTGAAAGTGTCGAGGAAGGGGTCCGGGTCGCGGCGCTCCAGCACCGCTCGCACACTAGTCCCCGCGGGGCCAGGCCGGGCGGGGTCCGTCGATACACTGCGGCCTTCATGGCCTACGTCATTGCCGAACCCTGCATCGACACGAAGGACAACTCGTGCGTCGAGGTCTGTCCCGTCGATTGCATTCATCCGACCCCGGACGAGCCGGACTATGACGCGGTCAAGATGCTCTACATCGACCCCGAGGAGTGCATCGACTGCGACGCCTGCGTCGAGGCCTGCCCCGTGGATGCCTGCTTCGCCGAGGACCAGCTGCCCGACGAGTGGCAGCAGTACATCCAGATCAACGCCGACTACTACAAGTCGAAGTCGGCTGACCCGGGCGGTTCGCCGCTTCCAGCACCGGCTCGATCAGGCCGGGGAAGTGCCGGTTCAGCTCGGCGCGACGGAGGCTGAGGTACTTGCGGGTTCCCTCCTCGCGCTCCGCGATCACACCGGCGGCGGCCAGGATCTTCAGGTGGTGGCTGCAGGTGGACTTGCCGACCGGCAAGCTCGAGCTGACCGCAGGTCAACTCGCCGCCGTCCTCTGACGCCGACAGCTGGCGCACGATCTCGAGCCGCACCGGGTCCGACAGCGCTTGCAGCACCGTCGTGATGTCGATCGCCGCCATCGGGCGAGTCTGGAACGGCCGAGGGGGCTTAACAACATTGTTTGACGTTCATCGAACATTTAAGTACGATGCTCATCGAACAATACCACTCCCTCCCCCAAGGATTGGATCCCGTGCCTGCAACAGCCACCCCCACCGCCGCCGCCCTCGACGACGGCTCCGGGCGACTCACACGTCGCGCCTGGGGCGCACTCCTGGTGCTCTGCGCCGCCCTCTTCCTCGACGCGATGGACGTGTCGATGACCGGAGTGGCGCTGCCGTCCATCCGCACCGACCTCGACGTATCGACCAGCTCGCTGCAGTGGGTCGTGAGCGCCTACGTTCTCGGCTACGGCGGGTTCCTGCTGCTGGGCGGGCGCGCCGCCGACCTGCTGGGCCGCCGGCGGATGTTCCTGATCTCGCTCGGCGTGTTCGTGGTCGCCTCGGGCCTCGGCGCGCTGGCCACCAACGAAGCGGCGCTGATCGCCACCCGTTTCATCAAGGGCGTGAGCGCCGGGTTCACGGTGCCCGCCGGGCTGTCCATCATCACGACCAGCTTCGCCGAGGGGCCCGCGCGCAACAAGGCTCTCGCGATCTACACCGCCACCGGCGCGACCGGGTTCTCGCTCGGCCTCGTCTTCAGCGGCCTTCTCACTGAGCTGGGCTGGCGCTGGGTCTTCGTGTTCCCGGTCCCCCTGGCGCTGATCACGCTGCTCGCCGCCATACGCCTGGTGCCCGACTCGGGCCGCGTGGCGCGCACGAACGGCAGCTTCGACGTCGCCGGGGCGATAGCCGTCACGGCCGGAATGCTGCTGTTGGTGTTCACCGTGGTGGAGGCGCCCGAGGCCGGCTGGACCTCCGCGCGCACGCTCGGATCCCTGGCCGCCGCGTTGGGCATCCTCGCCGCGTTCGTGGCCCACGAGAAGCGGACGCCGGCGCCGCTGGTTCGCCTGGGGATCCTGCGCTCCGGCGCGCTGGTGCGGGCGAACATCGGGGCGATGGCCCTGATCGGAGCCTGGTTCGGCTTCCAGTTCATCGTGACCCTCTACATGCAGCAGCTGCGCGGCTGGTCGGCGCTGGAGACCGGGCTTGGCGCTGTTCCCGGCCGGCGTGCTGGTGGCAATCCTGGCCACGCGGCTCGCCCCGCTGATCGAACGCTTCGGCGCCACGCGCCTGAGCGTGGCCGGCCTCGCGTCCACGGCCGCCGGCTACGCGCTGTTCCTGCCGATCGGCCTCGACTCGGGGTACGTCGTGGCGATGCTGCCGACCTTCCTGCTCACCGGCCTGGGCTTCGGCCTCGCCTACGGGTCGCTCAACGTGGCGGCCACGAACGGGGTGGCCCCGGAGGAGCAGGGCCTGGCGGGGGGCCTCGTCAACACCTCGTTCCAGTTCGGAGGCGCCTTGGTGCTCGCGGTGGCGACCGCTGTCAACACCGCGAACGCGGGTCCCGGCGGGTCACCTACGGCGCTGCTCGACGGCTTTCACGCGGCCATCATCGTCTCGCTGATCGTGGCGGTGCTGGGTGTGGCGGCGACCCTGTTCCGGCGTCCCGGTCGGGCGGTCCCTTGCCCGGAGCCGGCGTGACTCCCGTGAACGCCCGGTAGTACGGCGTGCCGGAATAGAGCGCCCGCTGGTAGCTGCCGCGGAGAAGGGTGTCGAATTGCATGCGCTCGGGCGTCCAGGGCTCGCCGCCCATCCGGAAACGCCCTCGCCCGAGCGCGAGCAGCGGCTCGCGGACACTGCCGTCGAGCCAGTCCGCGCCGAACACCAGGGAGGCGTCCTGCGCCGCGACGGCGAAAGTCGGCAGCCACGGGTTGTGGGCGCGGTAGCGACCCACACAGCACCGCAGCGCCTCGTCTCCGCTGCCGTCGTCAACCAGCGGCTCGGCGACTTCGAGGTCGGGCGCCTGGGGCGAGCCGCCGGCGCAGATGGCGAGCGCGCCCTCGCCGAGCCACCAGGCCCCCCCCAAACCCGTTCGCGCACGCCACCACACCCAGCCCGGAGTCGAGATCGACGCGGAGGTGGGAAACGTGGCCGAGCATGTCGCCGCCGTGTCCGAACCCGCTCGGCTCGAGCTCCAGGCCGTAGCCATAGCCGGAGCCCTCGTCCGGCGGCCAGGGCGTCTTCATCGCAGTGAAGCCCGCGGGGGAAAGCAGTGCCCGGTCTTCGCGCCAGAGCGCCCGCGCAAATGCGGCGAATTCCTCGATGGTGCAGCACGAGCAGCCGTCCGCCTCGGCCGACTCCACCCAGGGAGCCGGCACGAGCCCGTGCTCTGGCCGCCAGGGACGGTCGTCGAAGGGTGGGGCGTGGCCGGGCGGCACCCGGGTGCGGATCTCGTGCGTCATGGTCGGCGCGGAGTCCCCCAGGCCGAGGCGGTCGAACACCCTCCGCTGCACCAGGTCGCCGTAGGGCTCGCCCGTCGCTGCCTCGAGCGCGACCCCGATGACGCGGTAGCCGATGTCCGAGTAGTGCCGGTGCTCGCCCGGGGCGAAGCCCACGTCGGTGTCCGCGAGCGCGAGAACGTCGTAGTCCGAGCCCGGCGCGCGATCCGAGCTCTCGATTAACCCGGCCGTGTGGGTGAGCAGGTGGTGGAGCGTGATCGGGGCGTGGCGGCCGCGCACGGAGAACCACGGCAGCAACTCCCCCAGCGGCGCATGCAGAGCGAGCGCGCCCTCCTCGGCGACCTGGAGCGCGATCAGGGCGGCGAACGCCTTGCCCACGGACGCGATCGGCCACAGGGCGTCGTCCGGGACGCCGTAGGAGCGGGCGATCAGCGTGCGCTCCCGGTCCGTAACGGCCACCGCGCCGGCGGTCGCCATTCCGGCGCCGAGCACCTCTGCAGCGTGCTTGTCGAGGAGCTTCCGGATCACGGATCCCAACGCATGAACCAGACGTGGGGGCCGCCGCCGGGCGCGTCGCCCTCGTCGATGATCCGGAAGCCGTGGCGCTCATACAGGGGCACATTGCGCGGATTGCCGGTTTCGAGCAACACGCCCCGCCCGTCGGCCCGCGCGCTGGACAACCCGAACTCGATCAGCGCGGAACCGATGCCGCGGCCCTGCGCCGCCGGCTCGACGGCGATCGAGTCCAGCAGGACCAGCGGCTCGTCGGGCTCCCTGGACGCGACCCAGTCCCAGAACGAGTCGAACCGGCGCGCGCCGTCCTCGCCCAGCGCGTACACCCGACGCAGCTCCAGCTGTGCCTCCTCCAAGGCGTCCGTCATATCCGGGGATATCAGCACGAGCGCGCCCATTGCGTCGCCGGCCTCCCAGACCGCGCCGAGTGGGATCAGGCACTCGATCAGGCGCTCGAAGCCACGGATCAAGCGCTCCTCGGCGTCACTGCCCTCCCCCAGCGGCCAGCGCATCATCGGCTCGTTCACGAACGCTCGGCCGAGCACGGAGGCGAGCGGCGATAGCCGATCCGGTCCAGCCTGAGTGATCTCCGCGGTCACCGTGGTCAGTGCGGTTGTGCCCGCACTGCTGCCGGAGCCTAGTATCGGTTCGCGATGACCGAGTCGGCGATCGACGCGGACGCGTTCAACGCATTCGAGGCGGCGGGCTGGGAAAGGCAGGTGGGCGGGTACGAAGGGTTCTTCGGCCCGATCACGACCCGAGTCGTGGGGCCGCTGCTCGACGCGGCCGAGGTCGGTCAGGGCACGCATGTCTTGGACGTCGCCTCGGGACCGGGCTACGTGGCTGGCGAGGCCGCCGCGCGCGGCGCCTCGGTGATCGGCGTCGACATCGCCGAAGGGATGCTTTCGCTCGCCCGTCGGCTCCATCCGGAGCTTGACTTCCGTCGGGGCAACGCTGAGGCGCTGCCGTTTCCCAACAGCTCATTCGACGCCGTGCTCGCCAATTTCGTCTTGCTGCATGTCGGCCGGCCGGAGCTGGTGGCCTCCGAGTTCTCGCGCGTGCTCGGCCCCGGTGGCCGGGTCGCGCTCACGGTGTGGGACGTTCCCGAGCGAGCACGATTTCTCGGCGTGCTCGTAGAAGCGGTCGCCGAGGCAGGCGCGGGCCCGCCGCGGGACATTCCCGCGGGCCCTCCGATATTTCGCTTCTCCGACGATCAGGAGTTCGCCGCCCTGCTCCGCGCCCGGCAGCTCGCAGACGTGTCGGTCAGGACCATCTCCTTCTCACACACCGAGTCCTCCCCAGACGCGCTCTGGCGAGGATTGCTCGACGGGACCGTCCGGACCTCCGCTCTCGTTCTTGGGCAGACGAGCGAGATGCAAAGGCAGATTCGGATCGCCTTCGATCAAATCGTCGAGCAGTACCGGGTCGGCGACCGGCTCGAGCTTCCGGTGTCCGTCAAGCTCGCCTCCGCGCGCAAGCCGGCCTAGGCGGGCGAGTGACCGTTCTGATCACGCGGTGTTATCCGCTGCGAACCCGCTTGGGTCGGGGATCTCGAACGGTCCTTCCTTGGGCGTGCCGATCCTGAGCGGATTTCCGAACGGGTCGCGGAGGCCGCAGTCGGTGCCGTAGAAGCGCTCGGTCGGTTCCTCGGTGAACTCCACTCCCTTGGCCACCAGCTCCTCGTACGTCTTGTGGATGTCGTCCACCGCGATGATGCCCGCCATGCCCATCGCCCCCTTGGTCACCAGTTCCCGGATCTGCTCGGCCGTGGCGTCGTCGTGGGCCGGCGGGCCTGGCTTCTCCAGGAGCAGCTGCCGGTCGGGCTGGCCAGGGAAGTTGACCGTCAGCCAGCGCATGAAACCGAGATCAGCGTCGGTGTTCAGCTCGAAGCCGAGCGTGCCCACGTAGAAGTCGAGCGCCTCGTCCTGATCGAGCACGTAAACCTGTGTGTGAGTGAGCTTGTTTGGCATGAGGACGAGGCTAATCGTCGCCCTGGGTCCTTGCTTCTCCAAAACTGCTCGGCCGGGTCCAAGCCCTCGCGAAGCAGGCAGGAACGGCTCTCAGGTCGGCCGCTCGCCACCGGTATGTGGAAGGCGGTTCGCCGACGATGCCGGCGAATGTCCGGCTGAAGGTACCGAGGCTCGTGAAGCCCACGTCGAAGCAGATCTCGGTAACGCTGCGATCGGTCTCCCGGAGCAGGAACATCGCTCGCTCGACTCGGCGGCGCTGCAGGTAGCGGTGCGGCGTCTCGCCGAAGGTGGCGCGGAAGACCCGGATGAAGTGCGATTCGGACACGTAGGCGATCCGCGCGAGGGTCGGGATGTCGAGCGGCTCTGCGTAGTCGCGGTCCATCGCGTCGCGCGCGCGCAACATCCGGCGGTTGGCCTCCTCGACGGCTCGGCTCATGCCGACCAGGCGGACAACGCACCTACGCCATCGGCAACGCGGTGCCCGTGATCTCCGGGATCGGCGGGCCCGACGGCGCCTGCAGCACCGCCAGCTCCTGCGGGGTGGCCGCGATGATGCCGCGCGTGGCGTGATAGATCGCCTGGGACGCGGGCGCCGAGGGATCGTCGAGCACCAGCGGGCGGCCCTCGTCGGCGGAGACCCGGAGCTCCTCCTGAAGCGGGATCTTCCCGAGCAGGGGCACGTCGAGATCGTCGGCCAGCAGCTGGCCGCCACCCTCCCCGAAGATCGTGAAGCGTTCACCGTCCGGCGTGGTGAAGCCGGACATGTTCTCGATCACGCCGAGCACCTCGAGGTCGAACCGGAGCGCCGTGTCGGCCGCCCGGGCCGCCACCTTCTGCGCGGCCGGCTGCGGCGTGGTCACCACCACGAAGCGCGCCTGGGGCAGCAGCTGCGCCAGCGTCATCGCCACGTCGCCGGTGCCCGGGGGCAGATCGATCAGGAGGTAGTCGAGCTCACCCCAGTCGACGTCCTCGAGGAACTGCCGGATGGCCTTGTGGAGCATCGGGCCGCGCCAGGTGATGGCCTGGTCGCGCTCGTTCAGGAAGTGCTCGATCGAGATCGCGCGCACGCCGGCGGGACCTTCGAGCGGGAGGATCTTGCGCTCGGCCGAGACCTTGGGCCGGCCGTGAACGCCGAGCATGCGCGGGATCGAGTAGCCCCACACGTCGGCGTCGAGCGCCGCCGCTTGGTGCCCGTCGGACTGCAGCGCGGCCGCGAGGTTGGCGGTGACCGTCGACTTGCCCACGCCGCCCTTGCCGGAGCCCACGCAGATCACGTTCTTGACCGCGGCGAGCGCTCCCTCGGGGAGGCCGCCGCCTCCGCGACCGAGGCGCTGGGAGAGGGACTGCTTCTCCTGGTCGGAGAGCACGTCGAAGCTGACGTTGACCTGTCCCACGCCGAGGGTCGAAACCTTCTCCTGCACAGCCTTCTCGAAGTGGGAGCGGATCGGGCAGCCCGGTGTGGTGAGCGACACCACGACGTCCACACGACCCTCGTGGGGCTGCTCGATCGAGCGCACCATGCCGAGGGTCACGATGTCCTTGCGCAACTCCGGATCGATGACTCCGCGCAGGACATCCTGAATCTGTTCAACGGTTGGCATCGCCTCCATTGTCGCAGCCCTCAAAGGCCAACGACGCCCGAAGGCGCCGCTGGCTGAGGGAGGAGAGATACTGCACTGCCGGCGAGATATGGGGCCGGCAGTTCTTCCCGAATCCGCTCTCTCCGGGCGGCCGGGGGAAGCTGTGCGTCTTAGGCGATCGCGCTGACGCGCTCGACCAGGCCCTCGGCCTGCGCCTGCACCTCACGGCGGGTGGCCTTGACCTGGCGCTCGACCTCGCGGCGGTTCTGCTTGACCGTCTTGACGACGCCGTTGCGACGCTGGCGCAGCTGACGCTCGACGCGAGTGCGCGTCTTCTTGGTCTCACGCACCGCGCGGTTGCGGGCCGTGGAGCCACGACGCTCGGCCTTGCGCAGGTTCACGGACACGCGCTTGCCGACCTTCTCGAGCTCCTTCTCGGCGCTCTCGCGACCGGCGACGTAGGGCTTGGCAACCTCTACGACCGCGTCACGGGCGATCAGCGCGGCGCCGACCGGGATGAGCACGGCGCGCTCGGCCTGGGCCTGCGCGGCCTGGAGGCGATTGAGCTCGGCCTGCGCGCGGGTCTCAGCAGCCTTGGCGGCCGCGGTCTGCGTGCGCTTGGCAGAGGTCTTGGCGGTGGTGGAGCTGCGCTTGGCAGCGTTACGGCGGCGCGTAGCAGCGGCCTTACGGGCGGTCGCCTTGCGCTGGGTCTCGGTCTGGGTGGCCATTGCTGACTCTCCTTGGTTTCGGGTCCTGCCCGTCCCTTTGGACGTAAGTTTATTAGAACTAAGTTCGGTAGAACTATACCACCGAACACACGTACGTAAACCATCCGTTGCGGGCGGTTACAGCGTGATCGGTGCTCAGGCGGCCCGTCCGGGCGCGGTGCGCTCGAGCCAGGTGGCCGGCTCGCTCAGCTCGGCGAGGGTGGGCAGCGCCTCCGGCGAGGCCCAGACCCGGTTCAGCCCGTCGATGCCGGCCTGCTCCACGACCGCGTCGCTGAAGCCCTTCCCCAGTTCGTACTGGCGCAGCTTCACGTCGAAGCCGAGCAGCCGCTCGATCAGCAGCTCGGGGGTCGAGCGGCTCTGGCGCCGCTTGGTCATCGCGGCGCGGAGATTCTCGTAGCCCGGGATGGCCCGTTCGGCCACCACGTCCATCACGTGCTCCGCGTAGCCCTCGATCACCGCCATGGCCGCCTGGATCCGCTCCATTTGCGCGCGCTGCTCCTTGCTCTGGACGAGCGCCGCCAGGCCGCCGTCCCGGAACGCCTCGACCAGCTTGCGCGGGTCGGGCAGCGAGGGCATGCCGCCGGCGCTGCCGTTGTCGATGCGCACCTCGACCGTGGCGAGGTACTCGCGCAGCAGCCCGCTCATGTGGTCGCGCAGCCACGGCACGCCCTGGAACTGGAACACGTGCGTGAGCTCGTGGGCCGCCACCCAGCGGCCGAAGGCCAGCGGGTCGACCTCGAGCTCGCCGACGGCCTTGTCGAGATTCGGCGCCACGAACAGCAGCCGCGGCGGAGCCTCACCACCGAGGAGGGAGATGTCGTACTGGCCCAGCACGCGCTGGGAGACGTAGCCGAGCACCAGCCCCGTCTCGGCGGCGAGCGTGGCAGTCGCGCCCATGCGCAGGGCGCCCGCGAACGGGCCGGCGAAGGCAAGACGGTCCTCGAGCCGAGCGGCTACCGGGTCCAGCACCGTGGCGACCGAATCGATGTTGATCGAGGCCCACTCCGAGCGGCTCAGGGCCTCGGCGGGCGGCCGCGACCCGGACGGCTCGAGACCCGTGTACCCGGCCACGTGGGGCTCCATCTCGTCGCAGAGCGCGGGGAGATCGAGCGCGGACTTCGCGGGGCCGTCGCCGCCGGACGCCAGGCGGGCCAATGTGCGGGCGATCGACCAGTCGACCATCAGTCGTCAACGGTACTCCCCGGGGCGCGTACCCAAAGCGTGGCGCATTCGTCGTATCGGCTCTCAAGGTCCGCCGCGAGCGGCCGATACACCAATTCGTCTGACGAACCTCGACCGAACGGATCTCCCAATGACTCGCATCTTCACGCGCAGGAAGCTGGTCGGCATCGTTGTGGCCGTGGCGGCGCTCGCCACCGCGGGCCTCGTCTCCGCGGCCTGGCTTGCGTCGGGCTCCGGCTCGGGGTACGCCAAGGCGGGCAGCGCATCCGCCCTCACCACCGTGGACGTCTCGGCCTCCACCACCGCCACCCTCTACCCCGGGGTCAGCGGCGACGTGACCCTTAGGGTGAGCAACCCGAACCCCTATCCGGTGCAGGTCACCGCGGTCAGCGCGGGCGCCGGCTCGGTCACCCCCGACGCGGCGCACGCCGCCGGTTGCACCACCACCGGGGTGACCTTCAACAACCAGACCGGCCTCAACATCAACGTGCCCGCCAGCGGAGCCACCACGGCGACGCTCAGCGGCGCGGCGTCGATGTCGAACGCCTCGTCCAACGGTTGCCAGGGCGCGACCTTCACGATCCCGGTCAACCTGACCGGGGCGAGCAGCTAGGAACCCGGGGAACCCATCCAGCACGGCGGGAGGCCAGTCGGCCTCCCGCCGTCTCCTCGTCCTCTCATGAGGCGACCCCTCATTCTCCTGATCCTGCTGGCCGGGATCGCGGGAGCCGCCGCCACGGCTGACGCGCTGGTTGGCTTCGAGCGCGCGGGCCAGGCTGCGGCCGCGAAACGGCAGGCGGGCACTCCCGCGCTGAAGGTCTCGGCTCGAGTCGAGGGCCTTCTGCACCCCGGAGCGCGGCTGCCGGTGACGGTCGAGGTGGCCAACCGCTGGCGGCGGCCCCTGATGATCCGTCGCGCACGGGTCTGGGTCCAGCGCGCGCCGCGCGGTTGCTCAGCGGGCTCGCTGCAGTTCGACGTGTTTCGAGGGTACGTCCCTCTGCCCGCCCGCGCGGTCCGCCGTTTGACCCTGAGCGTGGTGATGCTCCGGAGCGCGGAGAACGCCTGCCAGGGCGACGGCTACCGGCTCCAGGCCCGGGCTCGCGCCGGGCCCAGGAGGCGGGCGAGGTGAGGCGACGGGGGATGGCGATCGCCACCGCGGCCCTCGTGGCCGCGCTCGTCAACGCTCCCGCCGCCATGGCCGCCTGGGGCACCGACGGGCGCAGGCAGCGCCAGCGCCAAGGCGCGGACGATGCCGGCCGGGAACACCCCGACGACCTCGCGCTCCAACCGCAACGTCACTGTCAGCTGGTCCCAGAGCAGCTTCTCCGGCGGCCCCGCCGTCGGCGGCTATGTCGTCAAGCGCTACGACAGCTCGGGTGCACTGCAGAGCATCGGGAGCGCCTGCAACACCACCATCACGGCCCTCACCTGTACCGAGACCGCCGTCCCCCCAGGGAGCTGGCGCTACTCGGTCACCCCGCGGCAGGGACTCTGGAGCGGCACCGAGAGCGCTCAGAGCAGCGTCGTGACGGTGGATCCGCCGACCCTGAACCTGGCCTCGTCAAACGTGCCGACCGTGCCCGCGACGGTCACGGGCACGATCGCCAACTGGGTTCCGGGGCAGACCGTGACCTTCCGGCTCGACAACCCCACGAGCGGAACGGTGCTCACGGGCAGCATCACGCCCAGTCCTGTGCAGGCCAGCGGCAGCGCCGCGGTCAGCGTGACCCTGCCCGCCGGCACCAGCAACGGCAGTCACACGATCTTTGCAGTGGGCAGCGGCGGCGAAACCGCCGCCGCGGGCGTCACGGTCGGACCCGCGTTCGTCAAGAGCATCGGTCAGGCGAGCTGCGGCGCCACCTCGCTTAATGTCCCGGTCCCGGCTTCGGGAGTGGCGGTGGGCAACACACTCGTCCTGCGCCTGGCGCTGCGGGGAGCAAGCACGGCGGCCATCGCGGCGTCGGACACGCGCGGCAACACCTACATCCTCGACCGCAACCAGCGCACCCTCACCCAGCGCGTCGCGATCCTGCACGCGCGTGTCACGACCGCGCTCACGTCGGCCGACAGCATCACCGTGACGTTCCCCAGCTCCACCGGCTCGGGTGTGGTGGTCGACGAGTTCTCGAACGTGATCGCCGGCGCCGCCCACGCGAGTGGCGCGGGCTCAGGCACCAGCGCCGCCCCTTCGGTCTCGGCCACGACCTCGGCCACCCCCACGCTCCTGGTCGGAGCGGTGAGCATCGCCGGTCAGCTGACGGGGACCCAGCCGGCGGCCTTCACCGGGCTCACCGGCCAGAGCCTGGCCTGTGGCCCCGTGACGAACATCGGCGGCCGGCGCCTTGTCACGACCACCGGATCCTTCGCGTACGCGCCGACCATGTCGGCCTCGGGGCTCTGGACCGCCGTGCTCGTCGCGTACCGCCCCGGCTGACCGCCGGGGCACCTAGAGGTCGGGCAGCTGCTGCTTCTGCTCCACAACGGACGCAAACAGGTCGCCGTGCTCGGCCACCCGGTCGAGCACGTCTGCCGCCTCGAATACGAGCGCCTCGGCGTCGCCCCGATCGACCTCCTCCCAGCGCAGCGGCGCCGACACCGTCGGCCGCTCGCGCGCCCGCAGCGAGTAGACGGCCACGGTGGTCTTGTGCTCGTCGTTCTGGCTCCAGTCGATCAGCACCTTGCCCTTCCGCAGTTCCTTGCGCTGGCTCGACACGATCAGCTTCGGATGCTGCGCCTCGAGGTGCCGGGCGAGAGCCTGGGAGAGGCGCTTGGTTCCGTGGTCGTAGTCCACCTCGGTGTTGAGCGGCACGTAGACCTGCAGGCCCTTCGAGCCCGATGTCTTGGCGTAGGAGTCGAGCCCGATCTGGTTGAGCGCGTCGCGCAGGATCACAGCCACCTCGCAGCATTCGGCGAGGCCCGCGGGCGCCCCGGGGTCGAGGTCGAAGGCCATCACCGACGGACGGTCGATGTCCTCGGCCTCAGAGAGCGAGGGGTGCAGCTCGAGATCCGCGAGATTCGCGAGCCAGACGAGCGTGGGGAGGTCGTCGCAGACGCAGTAGGCGATCCCGCCCACCTCCTCCTTGCGCACCCAGTCGGGAGCGTGTGAGGGGCAGTTCTTCTCGTAGAAGTACTGGCCCTCCACACCGTTCGGATAGCGCTTGAGCGTCAGCGGCCGGTCGCGAAGGTGGGGCAGCACCGCGCCTGAGACGCGCGTGTAGTAGTCGATCACCTCACCCTTGGTGAACCCCACCGCCGGATACATCACCTTGGTCAGGTTCGAGAGCGAGAGCCGCCGGCCCTCGACGTCGACCTCGACCCGCTGTCCGGCCACCTACTTCTTGGCGCTTGTCTTCTTGCGCGAGCTCGAGCTTTTCGAGCTCTTGGACGAAGAGCTCTTCGATTCTGATCCGTTGGCGCTCGTCTTCGAGGACCTGCTCTTGGTCTCGCCGTCGCCGCTCGGGCCCTTCGCGGCTGCGATCGACGCCTCGAGGGCAGCCATCAGGTCCGGCACCTTCTGCGGCTCCTCCGACGGCTCCTCGATCGTGATCGTCTCGCCCGCGGCCTTCTTCTCGATCATGGCGAGCACCTGCTCGCGGTACTCGTCGCGGTACTTCTCCGGCTCGAACTCCGACGACAGCGAGTCGATCAGCTGGTTGGCCATCTCGAGCTCGCGCTTGGTCGTCTTGTCGCCGTCCATCGACTCCAGCTCCTCGATCGAGTCGGTGGGGACGATCTCGTCCGAGAACAGCATGGTCTCCATCATCAGGACGTTGTCCTTGGCGCGGATCGCGACCAGGCTCTGCTTGGAGCGAATCACCACCCGGGCGATGGCCACCTTGTCGGCCTCCTCCATCGCGTCGAGCAGCAGCTTGTACGGCTTCGCCGCGCCCTTGTCGGGGGCCAGGTAGTAGGGATGGTCGTAGAAGATCGGATCGATCTGCTCGAGGTCCACGAAGTCCTCGATGTCGATCGTGCGCGTGCGCTCGGGCTCGACCGACTCGAGCTCCTCGGGCGTGATCGTCACGTAGCGTTCGGGACCGATCTCGTAGCCCTTGACGATCTGGTCGTAGGACACCTCCTCGCCCTCCGAGTTGACCCGTTGCTGGCGGATCCGCTGACCCGACTCGGAGTCGATCTGATTGAAGCGCACCGTCTTGCGCGCCACTGAGCTGTACAGCTTGACCGGGATGTTGACCAGCCCGAAGCTGATCGCTCCACTCCAAATCGCTCGTGCCATAACCCGAAGATACCCCGCTGGAGCCGGTTTACCCTGTTCGGCGGGCGCGAACTTGCGGCGTCACTCTTCGCGGACGACGTCCTCTGGCGGCTTGTCGGGCCGCAGGCCCTTGAACGAGGGGGCGCGCAGCGTCCCGCTACTGGTCCACTCCCGGAACTCGACGGAAGCCACCAGGCGCGGCTCGACGAAGACGGTTCCCTTCGGCGGTTGGCGGCCGGCGAACGGGCTGGTCTCGCGGCGCAGCGGCTCGAGCTCGCGGGTGAGCACGCCGAGGGTCTCCTGGGTGAAGCCGGTGCCCACCTTGCCCGCGTAGACGAGCTCGCCGGCCTCCATCACCCCCACCGCCAGGGCGCCGAGATGGGCGCTGCGCCCGCCCTCTCCCGGAGTCCAGCCCCCGATCAGCACGTCCTGCTGGTGGACGTTCTTGATCTTTATCCAGTGCGACGCGCGGCGGCCTGGGTCGTAGCTGCAGTCGAGCTTCTTGGCCACGATGCCCTCGATGCCGAGCTCCCGGGTGGCCTGCTGGAGCGCACTTCCCTCGCCGCGCTGATAGGCCGGCGTGCGCCAGGACGGCCCTTCGAGCTGCAGCTCGTCGAGCAGGCTGCGGCGCTGCTCGTAGGTGAGCGGCATGGTCGAGTGGCCGTCGAGGTAGAGCAGATCGAAGATCACGTAGGTCACGGGGATGTCGCGCATGCGCCGCCGCACGGCCGAGTCGGAGGCCAGATGCATGCGCGACTGGAGACGCTCGAAGCTCGGCCGTCCCTGCGCGTCGAAGGCGACGATCTCGCCGTCCAGGACGATCCGGCGCGCCCCGAGCGCCGGCGCGAGAGCGCGGACCTCCGGGTAGCGGGGCGGTGAAGTCCGAGAAGTTGCGGCCCTGGAGGCGGCTGTGGCCGTGATCGGCGAACAGCACGGTGCGGATGCCGTCCCATTTGACCTCGAAGCCGTACTGGTCCTCCTTGCGCGGCAGCCCGCCGCTGCGGGCGAGCATCGGCTCGATGCGCTCGGGAAAGGGCTCGTAGGACGGATCGGCCGGCGGGTCCATGCGGTGGATCATCCAGTCGTCCTCGCGCGTGCGAAACAGCGCGTAGCGGCCCTTCATACGCTCGCCGTGGAAGACGGCGATCACCTCGCCGTCGCGGAACTTCTCGGCCTCGAAGGTGCCGCGGTCCCAGATCCGCATGCGTTCCCGCGCCGTACTCGCCCTTGGGGATGTCGCCCTCGAACTCGAGGTACTCGAGCGGATGGTCCTCGGTGTGCACCGCGAGCCGGTTCTCGTCCGGGTGATCGGGCACGCCACGGGGCAGCGCCCACGACTTGAGCGTGCCGTCGTGCTCGAGCCTCAGGTCCCAGTGCAGGCGCCGGGCGTGGTGCTCCTGCACCACGAAGCGTGCGGCGCCCGCTTCTGCGGCGCCTTCCCCCGCGGGTTCCGGGGTGGTTTCGAAGTCGCGCTTGTCGCGGTACTTGCCGAGCCGGTCGGCCATTGCTGCATCGTGACGATCTCAGCCCGCGAGCGGCGTGGACCCCAGCTCGGCTCTCAGCTCGTCGATCGAGTCGAACACGCGCAGGGCGCCGGCATCGAGCAGCTCCTGACGGAGAAGCCACCAGTGAGGACCGCGAGCGTCTCGATGCCGGCACGCCCGGCGGCCTCGCAGTCGTAGATCGAGTCGCCCACCATCACCGCCGGCCCGCCGCCGGCCTTCTCGATTGCGGCCATCACCAGATCCGGCTCGGGCTTGGTCGCGTGCACGTCCGCCGAGGTGGTCCAGTCGTCGGCAAGGTCGCGGGCGTCGAGGAGATCGAGGTAGTGGTCCACCTCGGCCTCCTTCGCGGAACTCGCGAGCACCACGGCGTGGCCGCGGTCCTTCAGATCTACGATCAGATCGCGGGCGCCGTGCAGCGGCTCGACCTCGTCGATGAGCTCCATGTAGAGCCCGGTCTCCGCTTCCCGGATGTCGTCGCCCTTCTCGTTCTCGACCTCCTGGCCGCAGAGGGCCTTGACGAGCTGATCTCCCCCCATGCCGATGGAGCGGTGGATGCGCCACATCGGCAGCCGCTCGCGGTAGCGCCGAAACGCGCGGTACCAGGCGATGGCGTGGTGGTAGTTGGTGTCGACGAGGGTCCCGTCGACGTCGAGGATGGCTGCTGGGGGCATCTGTGACCTGTTCCCGTCGAGCCCGCTTAGAACCCATTCGTCCAGCCGGGTGCAGGGAGCCGGTTGCGACTCCGGTGGTGATCCTGCCGAGGTCGTTCGTGGATGAGTTCCTGCGTCCGTACCGCGCCGTGTTCCTGGTCGCGTGCGTGCTCGGCCTCGGAGTCGCGGCTCCGTGCCGCAGATGCCGGCGGCGCCTGCGCTTCTGCCGGCGCCCGGCCCGCTCAACTGAGCGAGCGCACGCTCCTGCGGGCGACCCTGTGCGTGCTCAATGCCGAACGCTCCCGTCACGGGCTGCGTCCACTCAGCCTCGATCCGAGGCTGTCGGCCGCGGCTCGCCGCCACGCGCATGACATGGCCGCACGAAACTACTTCTCCCACACCTCGCTCGACGGCTCGAGCTTCGTCGACCGCATCCGCCGCGCCGGATACCTGCGCGGGGCTCGCGGTTGGGCGCTCGGCGAGAACATCGCCTGGGGTAGCGGCGGTCTGGCCAGCCCGCGCGCGATCGGGCGCGCCTGGATGCAGAGCCCGGGCCACCGGGCCAACATCCTGAGCGCCTCCTATCGCGAGCTGGGCGTGGGCATCGCGGCCGGCGCGCCGGTCGCCGGTGCGGCCGCCGGCGCCACCTACGCGACGAGCTTCGGCACGCGCCGCTGAGGCGGCTAAGCCTCACCGGGCGGCTCCGGGGCCTCCGGGTCAGGCTGCGGCGCGTCGGGCGGCTGCGGCTGGTCAGGCGTCTCGGGCCCCTTGGGATCGGGCTGCGGGGCGTCGGGCGGCGCGGGTGGTGGCTGCTCGGGCGGGGAGGGCGCGGGAACCTCGGTCATGCCGCTCCCGTTCCCGGCGCCCGTGTGCGGGAAACCGCTCAGGCAGCCACCTCCTCCAGTTCCTCGCGGAGCTCGCCGACCTTCTCGACGGCTTCGGAGTCGCGATCGTCCTCGAGCAGATCGAGCACCGCCTCCTCCATCGCCCGCTGCACCTCCGGCCACGCGGCGCTGTCCTCCATCAGCTCGGGCAGCGCTCCGCTGATCGTCACGCCGCCGTCGAAGCGGTCGAAGACCCGCGGGTCGATGTAGGAGGCGCGGGCCACGGCGGGCGTGTTGCCGAGGTAGTGCGCCACCTCCTTGATCGCGCGAGTCTTGGCTCGCTTGCGCGCCGTCTTGCTGGCCACCGACATCGCCGAAACCGACAGGGCCACCGCGGCCAGCACGGTCCCGCTCCAGGTGCGGAAGTCCTTGGCCGAGAAGTCCCCACCGGTGACCTCCTTGACGTAGGCGTTGATGTCCGCCGACTTGACGTCGGTCCAGCGCCGGCCGTCCCGGTAGGCGAGGAGCTCGTCGACGCCGCCGCGACGACGCTTGAGCTCGGCCACGATCTCGGCCACGCGCGCGTCGCCGATGGCCTGGATGCGGCGCTTGCCGCCCTTGGCCTCGTAGTCGAAGGTCACCTCCTCGCCGTCCACGGTCACGTGACGCTTCTTCATCGTCGCCAGGCCGTAGGTGTCGTTCTCCTCCGCGTAGTCCTCCGAGCCGATCCGGAAGAAGCCGAGGTCGAGGAGGCGGGTCGCGCAGGCCAGGGCCTTCTCACGCGGCATGCCGTCGTGCCCCAGATCCCTGGCCACGCGCTTGCGCAGGCGCGGCAGCGAGCGCGCGAAGTCGAGCATCTCGTCGAACTTCTGCTGATCGCGGCGCTGGCGCCAGAGATCGTGGTAGCGGTACTGCTTGCGGCCGGCCGCGTCGGAGCCGGTGGCCTGGATGTGGCCCATCGGATAGGGACAGACCCACACGTCGTCCCAGGCGGGCGGGATGGCCAGCTCGCGGATGCGCTCGAGCACGCTCGGCTCGGTGATCCGGTTGCCGTCCACGTCGCGGTACTCGAAGCCCTTGCCCCGGCGGCGACGCCGGATGCCCGGACCGGAGCAGTCGACTCTCTTGAGGCGAGCCATCGCGCCCTTGTGCCCAATCTCAGATCGGCGCAATCCAACCGGCGCGCCGGGTACGAGCAGCCGATGCGAGCACTGCTACTCAACTGCACCCTCAAGCCCTCTCCTTCGGCATCCAACACCGAGGCTCTCGGCGCGCGTGGTTGTCGACCCCCTCTCCGAACACGATGTCGAGACGGAGATCGTTCGCGTGGTGGACCACGACGTGCACCCGGGAGTGTCCAGCGACGAGGGCGACGGCGACGAGTGGCCGATGATCCACGAGAAGCTGCTGGCCGCCGAGATCCTGATCGTGGCCACGCCCACCTGGCTGGGCCGTCCCTCGAGCGTCGCCCAGCGCGTGCTCGAGCGAATGGACGCGATGCTCTCCGAGGAGGACGACGACGGGCGGCCCGTCGCCTACAACCGGGTCGCGGGGGCGGTCGAGACGGGCAACGAGGACGGCGCCCACCACGTGATCTCGGAGGTCAGCGGAGGCCTGATCGACATCGGTACACGATCCCCGGCCAGGCCTGGACCTACTGGAACCGCGGCCCGGGCCCGGGCGACGAATACCTCGACTCAGACGAGGGCAAGGACTGGATTGCGGGATGGCTTTGACGGCAGACGCGCCTGAGAGCCTAGCGGTAGACAGACCGGTCTGTTCGCAGTAGGATACGATTTCGTTTCGGTCCCGAAGCGGGGATCGAGGAGCAGCACGAGTCTGCTGGGAAAGCGCGACGAGGGGCACAGAGTCACCCGAAGCGATGTCCTCGGGTTATCAGGGGACGTTGCGCGGCCAGCCCGGTCGAAGTCGCGAGTCGGACCTTGCGTCAACAAGACCGACGGAGGTTCCCAATGTGTGCAATCGCCCTCGCACGGCCGAAGCTGTCCCAGACCACCACCCCCGAACGCCGCGACCGCGCTGCCGCCCGAGGGATCGAACGAGCGCTCTTGATCCGCTACCACCGGGAGGGCGACCTTGCGGCGCGAGAGGAGCTTGTGAAGCGATGCCTGCCGCTCGCCCGCAACCTCGCCGGGCGCTACACCTACACGGACGAGCCCTTCGACGACCTGCTCCAGGTGGCGAGCCTCGGGTTGATCAAGGCGATCGATCGCTTCGACCCAGATCGCGGCGCGAAGTTCTCGAGCTATGCCGCACCCACCATCCTGGGCGAGCTGAAGCGCCACTTCCGCGACAAGGGCTGGGCGCTGCACATGCCGCGCGACCTCCAAGAGCGCACGCTCGTGGTGAGTCGCGAAGCGGAGGCGCTCTCCGAGCAGCTTGGCCGATCGCCGAAGCCGCGTGAGGTGGCCAGCGCAATCGGATGCTCCGTCGAGGAGATACTCGAGGCGCAACAGGCCGCCGCCAGCTACGAGGCCGCGTCGCTCGACGCCCCAACGGCGCGTGACGACGATGGGGCCGCACCGCTCGTCGAGCTGCTCGGCGGCGAGGACGCGGGCTACGACCTCGTCGCGGAACGCGACGCACTAGCGAGCGGCTGGAACGAGCTGCCGGACATGGAGTGCTCGGTCCTTGAGCTGCGCTTCATGCACGGCCTGAACCAGCGTGAGATCGGCGAGCGCATCGGCTACTCCCAAATGCACGTGTCACGGCTGCTGCGCCGCGCGCTCAGCCGACTCGAGACAGCCGCGGCGGCAGCGTGACCGACGGCGCTTCGGATTCCCCCGTCCGGTCGCGGGTAGCGGGCTTGAGACCGAACCACGAACAGGAGACAGGAATGGCTGAGCTGACGGTGCTGGAGGAGAAGCTGGCGGAGGTGATCGGCCTCGCCATGGCCGCGCAGGGCGCGACCGACAAGGTCGTCGGGTTGACTGACGACGACGAGCTGAGCGAGAAGCTCGAGCAGATGCACGAAGAAGCCCGCGAGACTGAGGAGCGGGGCTCACAGCTTGCAGATGAGCTGGACGGCAAGAAGACGGCCGTGCTCGACAAGGCGCGCGAAACCAAGGGCGAGGCCACCGAGATGATGTCGATCTATCTCGGCGACGAGGCGGATGCGCTTGATGGGTTCGAGTTCCTGACCATGGCGGAGGCGGGCGAGGTCGGTCACTGGTCGGTGCTGGGCAAGCTGAACGAGCATGCCGGCGACCAGCGTCTGCAGGAGCTGATCGAGTGGGCGCTCCCGATTCAGGAGCGGCACTTCGACGACGTGAAGGCCGGTTCCCTCAAGCTGGCGGGACAGGAGGATCCGGCCGAGGCCGCCTAGCGGCAGCCGCCGGGTTCTTCGGTCACGTCCGTACCGCCCTCTCGTCGAGGGCCCTGGGCGGGTGGTCCACGCCGAGTAGGCAGGCCATCCGCTCGCACGCGCGGCGGGCGAAGCGGATCTGTTCGCGGCGGCCGAAGAGCCGGAAGCCGAGGCGGATCACGGGGTTGGGGATGCTGGCCGGCCGCGATACGACGTGGATTCGAAACTCGACCTTGCCGCTGTCGGTCCATTTCCAGACCTGGTATTCCATCTGGCCCATCTCCAGATGGTCCTTAAGGGTGCGGTAGCTCCAGCCCCAGATGCGCACCTGGCGACCGTCTTCGCTCGATGTCCCATCGACCAGGCCGCAAACGCGGACGCCGAAGCGTAGGCGGATGACGCGCCAGAAGCGCACCTCAAGCAGCATGTCGCGACCCTCGAGCTCCGGGTTCTGGGCGTAGAGAGCGCGCACCTGCCGGGGGTCGGCGAACTCGTAGTCGAGCATCAGCTCACGCGCCCGTTCCCATGTGCCTCCGGGCTCGGGTGGGCCCGGGCTCTCGCCAGGAAGCGGCTGGCAGTAGTCGTCGATGTTCCAGCCTGTCCCTTGGCCAAAGGTCGCCTGCTCGGCGAGATCGAAGTTGAGCGGCTTGTCGTGCAGTTGCTCCAGCGCTTTCAGCGCCGCGGGGTCGTCCGGCCGGCGCTTACCCGGCAACGGGCAGATCCTCCACGCGCCGGGTGTGGATGCGCAGGCCGCCATCCCGCTCCCCGCCGGAGAGATCGATGACGCGCTCGAGAAAAGACGTCCACATGTGGAACTGGATCTCCTTCGACATGCGCAGGCGGTCGTAGAGCAGGTCGGAGATGCGATCGCCGCTGCGGGCCCACGACTCGATCGAGAACACCAGACGTCCGGCGCCATTGGTGGCGCTGAACTCGATCTGGCCGGCCTCCAGGTGGCCGGCCAGGGTGGCAAACCGAAACGAGGTCGAGTCGCGCGCGACCACACGCACGGGCCCATCCCATGGACCGGGCATGCGCACGACGTACTCGTCGCCCGGGTGCATCTCCCCCGCCGGACCCACAAGCTTCTTGAAAGTGGCGAACTCGCTTGGCGCCGCCCGGTCCGGGTCAGCCGTCAACTGGTCTATGAGCTGCTCGGGAGAGACCCGGGAGTCGCGGATCTCGGCGCAGTAGCGGCGGTGAAACAGCGGGCCGGCTCCGTCCTTCACCCGCTGGATCTCGTCGTGGCTGACCATGTCGGGCAGAGAGGGCGGCTGGTCGTCTTGCCAGTTGCCCGGTTCCTCGCTGCGATAGAGAGGGGTGGTGCGCCACATGTAGCGCCACGACGTCAGCGTCAGGCCCACGGGCCAGCGCGCGGCGGTGGTCAAGCGGCGGAAGGGTGACTGCTTTCGCGGCATCGGGGGTGAGACAAGGCAACGCGGGGTGAGTCCAGCCGCTCGACGGGTACCCGGCAACGATGTCACAAAAGCTCTGTCCTCCCGCGGCCTCCGCGGGTGGCACTTTCACCTCGGTTCGATAGGCGGCGATCTACCTCTGTATCGCCCTCTGGATTCGCGCCGAGAAGACGGTGGACCACCAGGAGCGCGGCAACGCCGAGCGCCGCGCCCTGTTCGTCGGCCTCTGGCCACCGATGCTGTGGCTGATCGGCGATGCTCTCGAGACCGCCGACGAACGCTCACGCTCCGCACTTCGCCCGCACCGAATGGCACGCCGGCTGGCCGATGGGCGGCGCTCGCAGGGCTTGACGCGCCGCTAGCCGTGCAGACGCAGGAGGCGCTCGCGCATGCGGACCTCGCCGAATCAACGGCCCGCTGCTGCCCAAGGCAGAGGCATCAATCCGTCGGGAACGAAAGTCCGAAGCAGGAGGGGGCCG
>CAVTEX010000011.1:0-332544 GCA_963733655.1 uncultured Thermoleophilaceae bacterium | reverse complement strand
GGCGGTGCCTGGCTCGAACAGGCGACCTCCTGCTTGTAAGGCGCGAGCAGGTGCTGCGGCCTACCGGCGCCTGTCGCCCTGTCCGCTCGGCGAGCGATGAATCGCGCTTGGCTGCTGCGCTCTGCTGCGGTTTGGCGCTTCCAGGGCGCTTCCACGGGGCGGCGTAGACCGAGACTCCCGCTTGCTCACCGGGGCCGGACCGGGTCGCCCTCGCCGTTGCTCCTCTCACGCGGGGTCCCGGTGTTCGGCTCTGCCGCAACGGGTGGTCCTCCACACGACGTGTAGTGCACAGAACGGGCCGCCGATTCGGCGGCCCGTTCGAGGCGTTGCCTTCCCCAGCGACCCCGGCCAAGCGGGCCGCGTGCGGCTGCTCAGCCCTTGAGCACCAACGCGAGCACGAGCCCGAGCACGACGATGCTCTGTGCGCTGTGTACGGCGATGCCGATGAGCGCACTGCGGTACCGCTTTGAGGGATACGACAGGATGAACGTGTCCAGCAGCGTGGTCGGAATGACCCACGGCGTGTGCAGGTGATAGGCCGCGAAGAGCACACCGTTTGCGAGCCAGTCCCGCCGGCCGAACCGCCCGTTCATCCGCGGCAGCAGGTACCCGCGGAAGAGGAGCTCCTCGCCCAGCACCGTGTTGAAGACGCTCAGCGCCGCGATGAGGGCGAACCAGCCCCACGATCCTGCCAGCAGGCCCTCCCCAACGTCCGATCCGAGGAACTCGGCGAAGTCGCGGGCCGCGGGTCCCGGGATGACCAGGAGCCCCTCGATGGCGGAAGCGACGATCAGTGGCAGGACGACGAGCCACAGCTTGCCTCCGCGTCGTCCTGTGCGTGGAGCACGCGGGGCGCGGAGCCAGAGCGCGTCTCGCAGTACGGGCCACCGCAGTGTCCCCTGTTCACGCCGGACGAGCGTCATCACGAGCACGAACTGCCAGACGAGCCCGGCGGTCAGCGTGATGATCAGGGCGCGGATCAGGGCGCCTGCGCCGCTCATTTGATCGGCGAGCAGCGGTGCGGCCACCCACGCGAGCAATCCCATCGGCACGGCGGCCGCGGCCCAGACGGCGACGATGCCGCGGAGCCCCAGCTGGGGCAGGGCACGCTCGTCGGCGGGTGGCGCAGACTGATCCGCACTGGTTCTGGTCGCGGGGGCGGGGGTAGCGATTCTGTGGGTTGCGGCTTCCATGACCTCTCCTTTGGTGGTGGTGGAGTACATGGACGCGAAGCTATGAGCGCGGCGCCGTCAGCGCGTCGGAGTGAGGTCGGAATCGCGCTCCTACCAGGCGCTGATCTCGACTCCTACCTTGGTCGGAGGCGGCACTCGAGTGCCTGCAGTACGTTCAACCCATGAACCGGATCCAGTACGTCGCGCGTGAGTACTGGTTCGAACTGCTGATCGCCGTCCTCGCGATCGCCGGAATGCTCGAGCTGGTGGTCGGGCGCGACTTGCCGAGCGCCCCGGATACGAGCCTCTGGTTCTCAGTGCCTGCGGTGGCCGTTCTCGTACTACCGCTCCTGGCGCATCGACGCTTTCCCTTTGCCGCCCCTGTCGCCTATTGGCTCATGGCCGCCGCGCTCTCGTTCGTAGACGGAGTGCTGATCGCGTTCATCGGCAGCCTCGGCGTGGTCGGGTTGGCAACCGCGTTCCTGCTCGGAAACCTGCGCGACGACAGGCAGGCGGGAATCGGCCTCGCCATCGTGCTCGGATGCATCGTGGTCGTGGTCTCCAATATCCCTGGCCCACAGTCGGCGGGCGACCTCATCTTCATTCCCTTCCGGTTCGTGGTCGCCTGGGTCGCCGGCTACGCCCTGCGTGAGCGTGCCGAGCAGGCCGAGGCGGCCGAGATGCGCGCGACCCTTGCCGAGCGCGATCGAGAGGCGGCGGAGATGCGCGCGACGCTCGCCGAGCGCGAGCGAGAGGCGGCCGCACGGGTCGCGGTGGCCGAGGAGCGCACGCGGATCGCCCGCGAGCTCCACGACATCGTCGCCCATGCCATGAGCGTGATGGTGCTCCAGGTCGGCGCCGTGCGACACAAGCTCCCGCGCACCCTCGAGGACGACCGGGAAGCGCTCGGGCGCGTTGAGCAAGCCGGGCGCACGGCACTCGCGGAGATGCGCCGCCTGCTCGGAGCGATGCGCAGCGACGGCGACCGTGTCGCGCTCGGCCCTCAGCCGGGCCTCGATGCCCTCGACTCGCTTGTGGAAGACGTCATCCACGCCGGGCTTCCAGTGCAACTGCACGTGGACGGCGAGCCCTATGCCCTTCCGCGCGCGATCGACCTCTCCGCCTACCGAATCGTTCAAGAAGGCCTGACGAACGCGCTCAAGCACGCCCACGCCAGCCACGCCGACGTGACGGTCCGCTACCGGCCAGACGAGCTCGAGCTCGAAGTCGCCGACGACGGCAAGGGCCCCGCAGTTACCAACGGCCACGGCCACGGCCTCGTCGGCATCCGCGAACGCGCGAAGATCTACGGCGGCGAGATGAGCGCGGGAGCCGCACCGGCGGGTGGCTTCATCCTCAGCGCACGCCTACCCGTCGACCGCCACCAGCGATGAGCATTCGCGTCCTCGTCGCCGACGACCAATCGATGGTCCGCGCAGGCTTCCGCATGCTGCTCTCCGGCGAGCCCGACATCGAAGTCGTCGCCGAAGCGAACAACGGGATCGAGGCCGTCCACAAGGCCGCCCGCTTCCACCCCACCGTCGTGCTGATGGACATCCGCATGCCCGAGCTCGACGGGCTCCAAGCGACCCGGCGGATCCTCGCCGCCGACGAGACAGCCCGGATCCTGATCCTGACGACATTCGACCTCGATGAGTACGTCTACGAGGCGCTCCGGGCCGGCGCCAGCGGGTTCGTACTCAAGGACGACCCGCCCGAACAACTGCTCGCCGCAATCCGGATCGTCGCCGCCGGCGAGGCGCTGCTCTCGCCGGCGATCACAAAACGCGTGATCGAGAACTTCACGCGGATCTCGCACCCAGAGCCTCCCAAAGAGCTCGCCGACCTGACCGATCGCGAACTAGACGTGTTGCGATTGATCGCGCGCGGCCTCTCCAACGCAGAGATCGGCCAAGAGCTCTATATCAGCGACACGACGGTCAAGACGCACATCACGCACATCCTCCAGAAGCTCAACCTCCGTGACCGCGTCCAAGCAGTCGTGCTAGCCCACGAGACACGCCTGTTTGCAGCCGACGCGCAACCGGGAAGCAGTCGCGACGAACGCCCCGCTCGCTGACCGGCTCGCGCATGAAAGCTGGAGAAGGGCGGGGGCGCTGTCCAAGAGGCACCGACCGAGATATCCCGGTACCCCGGAAGACATCCAGCTTCTTGTCGAGGCCCTCTGCTGGACGCCGCTATCGCGGACGATTCCGCGCCGAAGCGGATCTCCGGAAATGCGCGGTGCCTGGCTCGAACAGGCGACCTCCTGCTTGTAAGGCGCCAGCAGGTGCTGCGGCCTACCGGCGCGGTCGCCCTGTTCCCACTGCGAGCGATGAATCGCGCTTGGCTACTGCGCTCTGCTGCGGTTTGGCGCGTCCAGGGCGCTTTTACGGGGCGGCGTAGACCGTGACTCCTAGGCGACCGCCGCGTGGTGCGTCATGCGGCAGAAGCATGACGACTTGATTGGGACGTCGGCGCGGGCGAGGGCGACGTCGAGCTGCTGCTTGACGATCCGCGCCGGCTCGGGCTTCCCCAGCCGAACGAGGCACTCGTGGTAGCCGTGCAGGCTCCACACGTTCCCGGGGTGCCAGGACGAGCGCGGGATCGACGGGTCGTAGCCCAGGTCTTCGGCGTAGACGGTCTCGGCCTCCTCGACCCGACCCTGCTCGAGCAGCAGCGCGCCGTAGGCGTGGCGCGTGGGCTGCATCCAGCCCCACGGCTCGTCGTACGGCAGCGCGTCGTCGAGCGCGATCGCCCGGCGCAGGTGCTCGAACGCCGCGTCGAACTGGCCGCGCCGGTACTCGAGCTCGCCGTCGAGCATCGCCCCGGCGACGGCGAGGATGTCCTGGCACGTGTTGTTGAACAGGTAGCGCGAGTCGGGTACGCGCGGGACGGCGGCGAGGAACGCGTCGCGCGCCGCCTCGGCTTCCTCCATCCGCCCGGTCGCCGCGTACGCGACGCCCTGCGCGTAATGCGTCATCGCCGTCGTGGTGCAGTAGAGCCCGGGGTCGCCGGGCAGCGGCAGCGCGAGGATGTCCTCCCACATCCCGAAGCGGATGAGCACGTGCAGGCGCATGGGGACGAACGCCTCGAGGTAGTCGGCCATCGGCGGCTGCTCGATCCGCAGCAGCTCCTCGGGCAGCGAGGCCTCGAGGTCGGCGGCGACGCCCAGCGCGACCTGCGACCGGCCGAGGAACATCGCCCCGTAGATCGCGAAGTGGCGGTCGTGCGCGTGGTAGAGCGCGTAGAACCCGACCCGGCCCTCGCGCGCGACGTACTTCTCGTTGACCTCGATCGCGCGCAGGTTCCACTCGAGCGTGCTCTTGTAGTCGCCGCACAGCACGTCGATGTGCGTCGGCATGTGCACGAGGTGGCCGGCGTCGGGGACGAGCGAGCGCAGCTCGTCGGCGACCGGCAGCGCCTGCTCGGGGAACGGCGACATCTCCATCAGGTGCACGTAGAGGTGCACGAGTCCGGGGTGCGTGCGGCCGCCGGGCCGCTCGAGCGCGCGCTCGAGCACCTCCTTGGCCTCGAGCGTCGCCGCACCCTCGGACGGCAGGCCCGTGTAGCGATCCCACAGCGCCCACGGCGTGAGGTTCATCAGCGCGTCGGCGAAGAGCGCCGCGACGTCGAGCTCGTCGGGATGCGCGCGATACACGTCACGCATCGCCTCGGCGTAGTCAGCGTTCCACGCGACGAGGTCGGCCGACGGGTCGTTGGCCTGGTAGCGGCTCCCGAGCGCCTCGACGAGCGCCCGCTCGACCGGCGCGGCGCGGTCCGCGCACGCGCGCGCCGCCGCGACCTCGTCGCACGCCTTCTCGAGCGACGCCGCGAGGTCGACCGGGTCGAACGCCTCCCACTGCTTGTTGTAGTTCGGCCCGATCGCGTAGGCGATACCCCAGTGGGCCAGCGCGAAGCCGGGGTCGTGCTCGAGCGCGCGCTCGAAGCACCGGATCGCCTCCTCGTGGTGGAACGCGTACGACCACACCAGTCCGCGGTCGAACCACGTCTGGGCGCTCGTCGAGGCCGTCGACGTCCCGCGCGTGTAGGTGCCGAGATCGAAGTAGGGCTCCATCGCCGCCGCTCCCGTCCTGGACTCTCCCACGTTTCTACAGCCTCTGGCGCCCAGTTCCAGCGAGGCGGTGGCCACCAGGGCGCGCCAGGTCGCCGGCCCGCAGGCGATGGTCCACCCGCTGGCGCCGCTCCCGCGACATTGCGACGCCCATCGACGCGTTCGTCGGCGATCCGCAGCATGCGCACCCGGCACGTGACGCCCGTCTGCGGTCGCCAAGTCGTACCCGGGTATCGACGCGCACCCGCACCCGGCGGGCGCCCACGACATGCAAGCCTGCCCGCTCCCGGGGTCCCATGGGAGATTAGTTGAACACGTCTAGGAGCGGAGGCGCCGCACGTTCGCTGCGCGTCGCATCAGCTGCGCGACCTCCCGGAGCCGCTCGTGGCGTCGCCGGCGCTGTAGGAGTGGGCGCCGGTGCCGGCGAGCTTGCCGCTGTGAACGATCAGGTACTCGTCCGGGATCTGGCGGTCGTCGAACCAGCACTCGAGGATCTCGCGGGTGCCGGCGGCGTAGCGGGCCTGGGCCGAGAGCGACGTGCCGGAGGTGTGCGGGGTCATGCCGTGGTGGGGCATGGTCCGCCAGGGATGGTCCTTCGGGGCGGGCTGGGGGTACCAGACATCGCCGGCGTAGCCGGCGAGCTGGCCCGACTCGAGCGCCCGCACGATCGCGTCGCGTTCGCAGATCTTGCCGCGCGCGGTGTTGATGAGGTATGTGCCGCGGCGCATCGTGCCGAGCAGCTCGTCGTCGAAGAGCCCCTCCGTCTCGGGGTGTAGCGGCGCGTTGATCGTGACCACGTCGCACTCGGGCACCATGTCCTGGGTGCTCTCGTGGTAGGTGAGGCCGAGCTCTCGCTCCACCTGCTCGGGGAGGCGGTGACGATCGGTGTAGTGCAGCCCCACCTCGAAGGGCTTGAGCCGCCGCAGCACCGCGGAGCCGATCCGCCCTGCCCCCACGGTCCCGACCTCCATGCCCTCCAGGTCATAGGACCGCGACACGCAGTCGGCGATGTTCCAGCCCCCGTCGATCACCCACTGGTAGGACGGGATGTAGTTGCGCACGAGCGCGAGGATCATCATCACCACGTGCTCGGAGACGCTGATGCTGTTCGAGAAAGTCACCTCGGCCACGGTGATGCCGTTATCGATGGCGGCGTCGATGTCGACGTGGTCGGAGCCGATTCCCGCCGTCACCGCGAGCTTGAGCTTGGGCGCCTTTGCGATCCGCTCCGCGGTCAGGTAGGCGGGCCAGAAGGGCTGCGAGATCACGATCTCGGCCTCAGGAAGCTCGCGATCCAGTACCGAGTCGGGCCCCTGCTTGTCGGAGGTAACGATCAGCTTGTGCCCGCGTCCCTCGACGAACTCGCGCAACCCGAGCTCGCCCGACACGCAGCCCAGCAGCTCCCCCGGCGTGAAGTCGATGTGCTCGGGAGAGGGTGTGTGCTGGCCGCCGTGGTACTGCTCGATCGTGGGCACGGAGTCGCGCGCATAGGACGGCGGATAGCCGCTGACGGGGTCGTCGTAGAGAACGCAGATGATGTTCGTCATGGAGGTCCTTTCGTCGGTCTTGCCTGGCAGCGCTGGTGACGCGTCGGCGCCGCTCCCGATCGCCCACGCACGCGACGGCGCGGCGCGATGCCGGCCCCTCGATCGCGTCTGGCCGTTCTCAGCGTCATGCGCCGCCGACCGCTCGGAAGTGGGCCTCCACGGTCTCGCGGTCGAGATGCCGCGACGACATGATGATCAGCGGGCCAATCGCGTCCTCGGGCACGAACGCCAAGCCGAGCAGTACAGCGCGCGCCTCCTCGGGCGTTTGCGTCCGGACGGCGGCGTCCGGGTCCGCTCGGCGCAGCCGCTCGGCAAGGCGCAGCGCGTCCGCCTGCTCCGCGAAGCGGAACGCCTGGCGCGGCGGCGTCGCTAGCTCGACGATCACGAACGATGTTGGCGCGGTCTCGGGGACTTCGCTCACGCTGCTCACTTCCTTGGTCGCTGCCGGATCGTCCCCCCACGCCGCCCGGTTCATCACGCGCCTCGCCCGATCGCTTCGGTCGTCCACGGTCCGGCGCTCGCCGCCCGTTCCGCTCGCGGCGTGGGCGGCTGGCTTAATCGTGCGAAGCCTCGAGGTGCGCGTAGCGAGGATCTGCACCGCCGAGCTCGCGGCCGTTTAACCAGACACGGCCAACCCCACGCATAGCCACGTCGTGCCGGGCCTCGATGGCCCGTCCGACCCGGCGGTCGCCATCGGCGCGGTGCAGTCCACCTCGCCGTCGCGCTGCCCCTTCGGCGGCACCGCGTCGCCCAGTGCTCGTCATGGTCCTCACCTTCCTGGTCCCTCTATCGGGGTCGCGCGAGAGGAAGAGAGAGAGTGAGACCTAACGAACGAACGATCTCGAGGCACACTACCACCGCGGGGATCGGCGGCCTCCCCTCGGAGCGCGCACTTTCGCTAGCCGTCCCGGAGTGGAGGCCGGACGAGCGATGGCCGAGGCGAACGTCCGAGGCCGGCTTCGTTCCCGGGCCGGCGCCGGCGCCCTTCCTCGAGGAAGGCGCCCGAGCTGCCCTGGAGATGGCCGTCGTCTCGGCGGCTGTGCGGTACGCGTCGGTTGGTGCTATCACCCGGTATCAGGCGAGTCGGAGGTGAAGCCATGGAGTTGAAGGTCGGGAATCGCGTCGAGGTCGAGTCGGAGTCGACCGAGCAAAGGCCTCGGAAAGGCGTCATCGAGGAGGTGGTGCGGGAGGCACCTTCCCCTCGCTATCGCATTCGCTGGGACGACGGGCACGAGAGCATCTACACCCCTGCGGCGGGGGCGCTGCGTCGCGCCGGAGCGAGCGAGAAGGCGTAGGACGGGGGCGCCAGTAGGACGCAGGGAGGGCGACGGCGAAGCAGCGCGCCGGGCGTCGGTCGCCGGCCAGTCGTCCTACGCGGTGATCGCTTGACATGCTCCGTCGGCTGTGGGTGGGTGCGATGAAGCGCGTGTATTTGCTGCGTCATGCCAAGTCGAGCTGGAAGGACCGGTCGCTCGCCGACCGCGACCGGCCGCTCGCGGGGCGGGGGAGGCGGGCCGCGAGCGCGATTGCCGATCATCTCCGGGCGGAGAGGGTTCGGCCCGAGCTCGTGCTGTGCTCACCTGCGCGGCGGGCCCGGGAGACACTCGAGCGTGTCGAGGGCGCCCTTGGGGATGAGGTCGAGGTGGTCTTCGAGGAAGGGCTGTACGGCGCGAGCGAGGCGGGGCTGCTGGCCCTTCTTCGCGTCCTCCCCCGGGAGGTCGGGTCGGTCCTGGTCATCGGGCACAATCCGGGCCTCAGGGGGCTCGCGCTGGCGCTGGCCTGCGTGGGAACCGAGCTCGCGCGGCTGCGAGAGAAGTACCCGACCGCCGCGCTCGCCACGATTGACGTGCCGGCAGACCGCTGGAGCGCGCTCGGGCGGGGCGGCGGCGAGCTCGTCGCCTACGTGCGACCACGGGACCTGCACTAGGTCCGCGTCCGGCCGGCCTCGGCCACGGGCAAGCCGATCGGCGAGGCGCGCCACGTGAACGCCGTCCCTCGGGCCCTCCTCGAGGGCATCGAGCCAGTGGGGAACGTGATGGCTGAATCACGACCGGGGTCCGCCGCGTTGCTCCCGGATTGGCGTGGGCTCAGCCAGTGTCAGAGAGGGTGCGCTCGGACTGCTTGGCGGTAACCACCGTGACGGGCAAGCCGAGCGCCTCCACGCGATGCGGGAGGTCGCGGCGGAGCCAGTGCGAGACGCGCGTCGGCAGTGTGGAGATGATGATCTCGTCGAACCCGCCTCCCTCGAGCGCCCGCTCCACGGCGGCGAAGGGATCATTGTCGCCGACGATCCCTTCGACGTGCCCGCCCGCGGCCTCGTCGAGAAGCGGGATGGCGAGTTCGAGCGTGGCCGCGGCCTGTTCGGTCTCGGGATCCCAGTAGGGGCGCGGCACCAGGAGGGTGAAGTGGCAGGGGGACCGGCCGGAACGGGCGCGGATCTCATCGAGCAGCCTCGGTGTCGCCGCGGTCCGGTGAGCCACGACCAGCACGCGCTTGGGTGCTGCGGACGTCATCCCGCGGTGATTGTCGCAGCGCTCCGCCGACCCCGCTCAGGGTCCGCGGTGCTCCGTTTCTTCGAGAGGCAGGGGCGCGGTCGGGCATCACGAATTCCGCGGCCCGCTTCGCCACGCTCCAATCACTTGCGGGCTTTCAAGGGGAACGCGCGGCACACAGATCGATGGCCTCACCTCAGGGCGGCCTGAGGGCCGGTAGCGCTCGCGAGCGCTTGAATGGTTCGGGTGCGCGCGCTCGCAAAACGGCTGATCGAGATCCCAGGAGTCGTGGCAGTGACCCTCGGCGACTCGCGCGGCCTTCTACAGCCGGACACTGAATGGGGGTTCGGGCTCTACTACCGCGACGCGATCCGGGCCGAGGACGTGCGCGCCTCGGTTTCGAGAACACCGTGGTCGAGCCGGGGGACTGGGGACGGCTCGCAAACGGCGGCGGCCAGTTGACGGTCGAGGGTCAGCGGGTCGATCTCCTCTACCGCGAACTCGACGTCGTCCAACACTGGATCGACGAGGCGGAGGCCGGCAGCTACGAGGTCGAGCGGGTGGAGGGCTACCTGGCTGGCATGGCCACCTATGTGCTGGCCGGAGAGCTTGCGTTGGCGGAGGTGCTGGCAGGGGACCTGCCGCGACCGGAGTTTCCCGACGCGCTGCGCCAGGTCGCGCCCGGACGCTGGCACGCCAGCGCGGCCTTCTCGCTCGCGATCGCCGAGACGGCTGCGGCGCACCACGACGTTGTCTCGTGCGCGGGGCTGCTAGCGAAGGCAGCCATCGAGGTCGCCCAGGCGGCGCTCGCGGAGCGCGGCGAGTGGGTACTGACCGAGAAGGGCATCATCCGGCGGGCCGGACTCGGCGGGCGGGTAGAGGGAATCCTGGCCGCGCCGGGTGACCGCCCCTTCGAGCTCGAACGGGCGGCGACCGCCATGCGGGGGGCGCTGGGCATCCCGCCCGCCGCGCAGCCGCCGACCGCCTAAGGGCAGGATGAACGTCAGGCGCGCTGGCTACGCACCAGTGAGCAGGTGCGGGCAGGCTGGTGATCGCACGAGCGGCGGTCGTGGAAGGTCGCCGCCGACGGCAGACAGGAACCCGACCGCGGCTCGCGGACCCACCCGCCAACCTTGAGGGCCCACGCGTGTCCACATTGACCGGGCAAGAGGCAGCAACTAGGTTTTGCCCGCAAGCCCATCGAGAGGAGGAGCATGGCCGACGCTGGCTTGTTCATCGGTTGGGGTGCGCCGGTTCGCGGGCGTGAGGCCAAGGGCCTGGAGGTCTTGGGCGAGGCGCTCGCCTATTACGGACGCCTGCAACAGGAAGGGGTGATCGAAGGCTTCGAGACGGCGTTCCTCGAGCCCCACGGCGGCGACCTGCAGGGACTCGTGCTGATTCGCGGAAGCCAGGAGAAGCTCGCCCAGCTCCGCGTCGACGACGAGTTCGTGCGCCTGTCGACCCGCGCAGACCTGATCGTCGAGGGCCTAGGCGTGATCGGCGCAGCGCTCGGTGTCGGGCTCGAACAAGCGATCGCGACTTACCAGGAGGCTATCTCCGAGCTGGCCTAGCCACGGCCCGGTCGGGCGAAGACGTGCCGCCCCTCCCAGCGCGTCGCGTCCTCCGCTCGTCGTAGGAAAGCGGTCGAGCGCACGCGCGCTCCGAGCGCGGCGACTGCTTGCTTTCGTATCCGAACGGGCGTCCTAGACGACGTCCGGCACCGCCCGCTCGGGCCGCCGCTCTCGCCCCAAAGACCCGGGAGCTTTACACCGGTCTCTACGACGGCCACCTGTGCCCGACGCTCGGCGGGTACCCGCTGCGCGACCTCACGCCCGAGGTCATCGGCCGCTGGCAGGCCGACCGGCTCGCCCACGGCGCGCCCGTCGAGTCGACCCGCAAGGCGCTGACGCTGCTCGGCGGCATCCTGCAACGCGCCGTCGAGGCCTGCCGCATCCCGCCAACCCGCAACGGCTCGTCCGCCGTGTGGCCGCCGAACCGAGCGAGGTGCGGCCGCTGCCCCCGCGACCGTGGAGGTCGATCCGTGTCGCCCTACGACTGTCGTAGGCGATCCGGGCGTCCCTGAGCCCGCGTCTCGCCCGCCGCGACGCCCTGCTCGTGTCGCTGCTCGCCTACGCCGGCGTCAGGCCGCAGGAGGCACGCAGGCTGCGCTGGCATCACGTCCAGGCCATCACCCTCGTCGTGCACGCCCCCAAGACCCGTAGGCGCCGTCACCCAGCCCCGCACGGTGCGGCTGCTCGAACCGCTGCGCCAAGACCTGCTCGAGTGGCGGATGGCATCGGGCCGCCCCGGCGACCGCGCCTCGTCCTCCCCGGCCGGGCCGGCGGCGAGTGGGGCGAGGTCGCTTACGAGCAGTGGCGCGGCCGGACGTGGGCCAAGGCTCTCGAAGCGGCGAGGCTGCCTACCAGCGCCCGTACGACCTGCGCCATTCGTTCGCGTCGCTGCTCCTCCACGAGGGGCGGTCGGTGATCTACGTCGCCCGCCAGCTCGGCCACGGTGCGGCACTCACGATGCGCACCTATGGCCACGTCATCGACGAGCTCGAAGACCAGCCACGTATCGCCGCCGAGACCGCGATTCTGGACGCCCGCCGTGGCGGCGATGTTCGGAGAAGGTTCGGACGGGGCCGAATGAGCGGAGCTGCGCCGCGCCGTGGCAGCCGCTCCGCTTCGGAAGCCGATCCGCGGAGATGGGCGGTGCCTGGCTCGAACAGGCGACCTCCTGCTTGTAAGGCAGGCGCTCTACCAGCTGAGCTAACCGCCCGCCGGGCCGAGTCTAGTATCCGCCTCCGTGGATCCCCGGCTCTTCTGGAAGTCCCTCGCGGTGCAGGCGGTGCTCGTTGGAGCGCTCTTCGCAATCCTGATCGCGCTCCCGCTGGATGAGGACTTCTTCGAGGACTACGGCTTCATCATCGGTCCGCTCGCATGGCTGGCGTGCTCGGCGGCCTCGGCACGGATCCTGTCCCTGCCGCTCTCTTACGTGCTCTTCGGGGCGGTGGCCGCCGGGGTGTGCGGCCTGATCGTGCTGCTGGCGGCGAGCCACATCGCCGGCATGGTGGTGGCGCTGCTGGTGTTCGCCGCGTCGAACGCAACCTACGACCCGGACGCGATGGAGGACCCGGCCTAGACTCTGTACCGCTCGGCCCCGTGGTGTACCGGTTCAGCACGGCGCCCTTTCAAGGCGCAAGAGCGAGTTCGACTCTCGTCGGGGCTACTGCCGCCACCCGCGCGGCGAAGTGAGACCTCGATTCCGGCAGTGAGGGCGCCGCAAATGCGGCCTCACTGAATCCGGCTCCGCGCGCTCCGGCCCCCTCTGCACGCAGCGTTGCGTTCCGCCGCATCGGGTGCGAACGTATGTTCGATGCTGGCGCAGGCCACCATCCTCCACGCGGACATCGATTCGTTCTTCGCCTCCGTCGAGCAGCGGGACGATCCGAGTCTCCAGGGCCGCCCGGTGATCGTCGGCGGGGGCGTGGTCCTGGCCGCCAGCTATGAGGCCAAGGCGCACGGCGTCCACTCCGCGATGGGCGGGAGGAGGGCGCGGCGGCTGTGCCCGGACGCCGTGGTGGTCGAGCCCCACTGGGATGCCTACGTCCAGGCGAGCCGCGACGTGCTCGCGCTGTTCCGAGAGACCGCGCCGCTGGTGGAGGCGCTCTCCATCGACGAGGCCTTTCTCGACGTTCGCGGGCTCGAGCGGATCTCCGGGACGCCGCGGGAAATCGCGGTGCGGCTGCGCCGCGAGGTGCGAGAGCAGGTGGGCCTGCCCGTGACGGTCGGGGTGGCTCGCACCAAGCACCTGGCGAAAGTTGCGAGCGCCGTGGCCAAGCCGGACGGGTTGCTGGTGGTCGAGCCCGAGGACGAGGTCGCCTTCCTCCATCCCCTGCCGGTCGAGCGGCTCTGGGGCGTCGGCGAGGCCACGGCCCGCAAGCTGCACGCCCACGGGCTCCAGACCGTCGGCCAGGTGGCGAAGCTGAGCGAGCCAGAACTCGTGGAGATGCTCGGCCGCGCGAGCGGCCGGCAGGTCCACGCGCTCGCCAACAACCGCGACCCGCGGCGCGTGCGCACGACCCGCCGCCGGCGCTCGATCGGATCGCAGCGGGCCTTCGGCCGCATCGCGACGACACCAGAGAGCCTCGACACGATGGTCGTGGCGTTGACCGACCGCCTCGGCCGCCGGCTGCGCGCCAAGGGCTTCCGCTGCCGGACGGTCGTGCTGCGCCTGCGCTTCCGGGACTACACGCGGCGGGCCACCCGCTCGCAGACCATGCTCGAGCCCACCAACCGGACCGAGGACATCCTCGCCACGGCGCGCGGCCTCCTGCGCGCAGCCATGCCGACGATCGAGCGCGACGGCATCACGCTGGTCGGCCTGTCGCTCACGAATCTCGAGGACGACGACGGCGTGCAGCTGAGGCTGCCGATCGGCAGGCGCAGCCGACCAGCTCGACACGACCATCGACGACGTTCGCGACCGCTTCGGCTCGGATGCGATCACCCGCGCCGTCCTACTCGACAGAAGGGAGACGCTTCAGACCTGGCTGCAGCCCGACGACACCGAGTCCGGCGACACGGACTACGCACTAGACTCAGCCGCGGGCCGCTAGCTCAATTGGCAGAGCGAGGGACTTCAACACGAAAAGGAGCGCTAGCAGGGAAACCTCTAGTTGGTCGGCAGCTGTGTGCTGGGACACCCTTAGAGCCTGAGGTACCGAAGCGTGACAATCCTCAGGATTGGGCTATCAGCAGGCAACCCCTCACGGGAGAGCCCTCAGAGGCCATACGCTGCCCGCCCTAACGTCGAGTCGAGGGCGAAGAGATGGTCCAGACCGCAACACGGCTACGGCCGTGGCCGGTGAGAGCCGGTGCGGCAGGTTAATCCCGAGGTTGTCGGTTCGAGTCCGACGCGGCCCACCTGAATCGAGTGACCCAAGCGCCCCGGCCGAGCGGGCGCCGCTAGGCAGCGGTCGTGGCGCGCCGCGCGGTGACCGCGACGCCGCTCGTCTCGCTCGCCGAGACGATCGCGTCGAGCACGCCGGGGAAGCGCTTGTCCAGTTCCTCCTGGCGCAGCGACAGCATCCGTTTGCGTCCCTCCGGGCGTGTGCGCACCACACCGGCTTCGCGCAGGACCCTGAAGTGATGCGACAGCGTGGCCTTGGAGAGGCCGAGCTCGAACGTCCCGCAGGTGCACTCGTCGCCGATGGCCAGCTTGCGCACGATCTCCAGGCGCGCCGGATCGCTCAGGGCGTGGAGCACGCCCGCGAGCTCGATCTCCTCAGACGATGGGTGATGGGGCTCTCTCATAGAGGAAGGCCGTCTGCGCCAACTCTAGCGACCGTTCGACAGATGTCGAAGTGCGGCTGCTCACACAAGCCCGTGTACCGAGCAGCTCAATGGCGGAAGTGCCGCCGGGCGCAGAACGCCATCGCGATGCCGGCGGCGTCGCAGGCCGCCACGACCTCCTCGTCGCGCTGGGATCCGCCCGGCTGGATGACCGCGGTGATCCCCGCGTCGATCGCCAGCTGGGGACCGTCGGCGAACGGGAAGAACGCGTCCGACGCCATCGCCGCGCCCTCGAGCGCGTGGCCGGCCGAGCGGGCCTTGTCGACCGCGATCTTGACGGAGTCGACGCGGCTCATCTGCCCGGCGCCCACGCCCAAGGTGGAGAGCCCGCGTGCGAGCACGATGGCGTTCGAGCGCACGTGCTTGCACACGCGCAGCGCGAACAGCAGCTCGCCCCACTCCTCCTCGGTCGGCTTGCGCTGGGTGGGCACGGTCATCTCCTCGCGCACCTCGAGCCCCGTGTCGCGATCCTGGACGAGGATCCCCCCGCGCACCCGCTTCAGGTCGTGCTCGTTGATCGAGGGCCGGCGCCGCTCCTGGTTGTGCAGGATTCGCACGTTGGGCTTGCGCTCGAGAATGCGGAGCGCATTGGCCTCGTAGGCCGGCGCAAAGATCACCTCGACGAACATCTCCGCCAGCTTCTCCGCGAGCGGGCTGTCCACGAGCCGGTTGAAGCAGAACACACCGCCGAACGCGCTCTGGGAGTCCGTGGCCAGGGCCTTGTCGAAGGCTTCGTTGAGGTTCGCGCCCACCGCCGCGCCGCAGGGATTGTTGTGCTTGACGATCGCGGCGGCCGGCAGCTCGAAGTCCTCGACCAGGCGCCGCCCGGAGTCGAGATCGAGCAGGTTGTTGAACGAGAGCTCGCGTCCGTGCAGCTTCGACACCATCGAGAGGAGATCCGAGCGCACGCCGACCTCGGCGTAGTAGGCGGCGCGCTGGTGTGGGTTTTCCCCGTAGGGGAGGTCGAGCACCTTCTCGTAGGCGCGCGTGTACTGGGCGGGGAAGTCCTCCTCGCTCTCGGCGAACCAGCGCGATATGGCCGAGTCGTAACGGGCCGTGTACGCGAAGGCCTCCAGAGCGAGGCTCTGACGGGTGCGCAGCGACAGCCGCCCGCCCGTCTCGCGCATCTCCTCGAGTACGGCGTCATAGCTCTCCGGCGAGACGATCACCGCGGCGTAGTCGTGGTTCTTCGCTGCCGCCCTGATCAGCGTGGGGCCGCCGATGTCGATGTTCTCGATCACCTCGGCGTCCTCCACCCCCCGGCGGGCGGCGACCCGCTCGAAGGGATAGAGATTCACGCACACCAGATCGATGGCCTCGATGTCCAGAGAGTTGAGCGTGTCGACGTGCTCTCGCTCTTCGCGCACCGCCAGCAGGCCGGCGTAGATGCGTGGGTTGAGCGTCTTGACCCGCCCGTCGAGGATCTCGGGGAAACCGGTGTAGTCGTCGACCGCGCGGATCCCGAGCCCCTCCTCGGCCAGCTCGCTCGCGGTGCCGCCCGTGGAGACGATCTCCACGCCGAGCTCGGTGAGACCGCGGGCGAAGTCGACCAGCCCGCGCTTGTCCGAGACGCTGAGAAGAGCGCGGCGAATGCGCACCTCTCCCGGCGCTGTCAGTTCCATTCCGTGCGGCTCAATCTGTGGCATCGACCCGTACCAGCCGCGGATTTGCCTCATCCATCTGCACGCGCCCCCCTGCTATCAGACGCACCGCTTCGGGCAGCAACCTGTGCTCGATCTGGTGAATGCGCTGCTCGATCGCGGCAATGTCCTCACGATGGTACGGAACCTCGAACGCTTCCTGCAACAGAACCGGACCGGTGTCCACCCCGTCGTCCACGAAGTGCACCGTCACGCCCGTTACGCGCACCCCGTAGTCGAGCGCCTGTCGGATCGCGCCGACGCCCGGGAAAGCCGGAAGCAGCGCGGGATGGACGTTGATGATGCGTCCCTTAAAGCGCGCGATGAAGTCCGGCGTGAGCAGCTCCATGAAGCCCGCGAGGACGAGGAGCTGCGGGTCGCGCGCCGCGAGCCAGTCACCCAGCGCGCGGTCGCGCTCGTGGCGATCATGGTGATCCGCGATGGCGAACACCTTGTTCTCGACCGCCGCGCGCTCGGCCCGTGCGAGCCCCGCCGCGTCGTCGCGGCTCGAAGCCACCGCGACGATCTCGACCCCCTCGCGCCCATGGACCTGGTCGAGCAGCGCCTGGAGGTTCGTGCCTTCACCAGAGATCAGGACCGCTACGCGGAAGCTCACGCCGCGACGCGCAGCACGGGGTACGGCCCGCCGCTGGTCTCGAGCCGGCCCGCGTCGATCAGCTCGTCGACCCGCGCGAGTATGTCCGCCCGGCGCATGTGGGAGGAGACTCCGTAGGCGGGCAGGCCGTCGTAGGAGTTGCGCTGGATCTTCTTCGAGCGCGAACCGTGCAGGATCTCCGCACAGGTGGTGCGGCCCACGGCCGGGCGGGCGCCGGTCGCCACCGAGATGATCGCCTCGTCGAGGTTGCCGACCTCCACCGGATCGGGGGGCGGGGCCACCGGGCGAAGGCCCGGATCGCAGACGTCGCAGCACGGGGACCGGCCGGGGGCGGCCGCGGGGTCACCGGGATGCTCTCGTGCGCGGCCGGCCGAGCCGGCCGCTTCGCCGGGATGTTCTCGTGCGCGGCCGGCCGAGCCGGCCGCTTCGCCAAAGTGCCGCAGGATGGCCTCGCGGCGGCACTGGTCCTGCTCGACGTAGGCCCAGATCTCGCGGTACTGGCGCCAGCGGGCGCGGGCGCCCTCCTCGATCGAGGTGCGGCAGAGCGCCGCGGCGCGGCCGTCGAAGCGGCCCAGCACCCGCCCGGCGACGCGGTCGGGCGAGGACGGTGAGGGAGCGATCGTGCCCGCCCGGGTGAGGTGACCGATCAGCGCGCGCAGGCGCTCGCCGTCTCCGCGCAGCTCACGCGCAAGCGCGTAGGCATCCAGTGAGTAGCGCCCATTTCCGTCGGCGCTCGCCGCCATGCGGTCGGCCAGCCAGCCCGGAAGCTCGGGGTCGATCTCCTCGCGCTTGATGAAGTGGACGTGCAGGGCGCGGTCGCGGTTCTCCGCCAAGAGCAGCGCCCGCGCGGGCAGGCCGTCGCGTCCCGCTCGGCCCGCCTCCTGGTAGTAGGCCTCGAGCGAGGAGGGAACGCTCGAGTGCAGCACCGTGCGCACGTTGGGCTTGTCCACGCCCATGCCGAACGCGTTGGTCGCGCAGATCACGCGCAGATCGTCGGCCAGGAAGCGGCGCTGCACCTCGGCGCGCCGCCCGCGCTCGAGCCCCGCGTGATAGGCCGCCGCCTCCTCACCGAGCGCCTCGGAGAGCTGGTCGGCCAGTTCCTCGGAGCCCTGCCCGCGTGCCCGCGTAGACGATCGCCGGGAGTGCGTCCTCGGCCCGCAGCGCCTCGACGACCAGCCTCGTCTTCTCGTGCCCACCCGGGCGCGCCACCGCGAAGCTGATGTTGGGCCGGTCGAAGCCCGGTGGCCACCTGCAGCGGGTCCCGCAGCCCGAGACGCCTGACCACGTCCGCCGCCACCCTCGGCGTGGCCGTGGCGGTGGATGCAACGAGCGCGGCCGCGCCCAGCGCTCGGGCTGCATCGGCGAGCCGGAAGTAGTCGGGGCGAAAGTCGTGCCCCCACTGCGAGACGCAGTGCGCCTCGTCGACGACGAACAGTCCGACCCGCGCCTGCGCTCCTCATCCGGTCGAGGAAGCCCGGTGCGGCGAAGCGCTCCGGCGCGACGTAGAGCAGCCGCAGCTCCCCGGCGGCGGCGCGGCTGAGCACGTCCGCGTTTGCGGCCATGTCCTGCTGGGCGTTAACCAAAGCGACCCGCTCACCGAGGCCGCGCGCCCGCAGAGCCTCGACCTGATCCTGCATCAGAGCCACGAGCGGGGACACCACCACCGTGAGGTCGTCGCGGAGCAGTGCCGGGCAGCTGATAGCACAGCGACTTGCCCGAGCCCGTGGGCATCACCACCATCACGTCGCGTCCCGGCCACAGCCGCCTCGCAGGCCTCGCGCTGCCCCGGCCTGAAGCCGGCGAAGCCGAAGTGCTCGTGGAGGGCTGCGCTCAGGTCCATGACGGAACGGCCACAGTAGCGCCGCCCACGGCCGCACCGGCGCAGCCGTGGCGGAGCCGTAACGCTCGTAGCGAAGTTGTCACAGAGAGGGTCGCGCCGGCCTGCGTTTACTGACGGACCACTGCCAGCTCCTCGAGCGCGAACTTGCCGTTGGCGGCCTCGGTTCGCTCGAGGGGGTACTCGCCCGAGAAGCAGGCGTCGCAGTGGGTCTCGCGCGTGGAGCGAATCGCCTCGTAGACGCCGTCCAACGAGAGGTACTGGAGCGAGTCGCAGCCTGAGCTCCTCCGCCACCTCGTCCGGGCTGCGCCCGTGGGCGACCATCTCCTGCGTCGTCGACATGTCGATCCCGTAGTGGCACGGATAGCGGATCGGCGGCGCCGAGATCCGCATGTGGATCTCGAGCGCGCCCGCGTCGCGCAGCATCTGCACGATCTGGCGGGTGGTGTTGCCGCGCACGATCGAGTCGTCGACCACCACGAGCCGCTTGCCCTCCACGACCTCGCGCAGCGGGTTGAACTTCATTCGCAGGCCGTGGCGGCGAAGCTCTTGGCCGGGCTGGATGAAGGTCCGCCCCACGTAGCGGTTCTTGATCAGACCGTCGTCGCGGGGGATGCCCGACGCCTTCGAGTAGCCCGCCGCCGCGGGGTTGCCGGAGTCGGGCACCGCGATCACGACGTCGGCGTCGACAGGCGCCTCTCGCCACAGGATCTCGCCCATCTTGCGGCGCGAGACCTGTGTGCGGTTGCCCTCCAGGATCGAGTCCGGGCGGGCGAAGTAGATGTGCTCGAACACGCAGAACGCGCGCCGCTCGGACTCCACCAGCAGGCGTGTCTCGATGCCGCGCTCGCTCAGCGACACCATCTCGCCCGGCTGCACCTCGCGCAGCAACTCGGCGCCGATGATGTCGAACGCGCAGCTCTCGGAAGCCACGCAGTAATTGCCTCGTGCGCGGCCGGCCGAGCCGGCCGCTTCGCCCGGGCGCCCGCCGATCATGCCGAGCGACAGCGGCCGCAGGCCCGCCGGATCGCGAAACGCGACCACCGACCCCCTCGTCATCACGACCGTCGAGAAAGCCCCTTCGAGACGGGGCATCACGTCCGCCAGCGCGTCCTCGATGCGATCGGACTCGTGGGTGGACAGCAGCGCCGCGATGATCTCGGAGTCCGACGTGCCGCGGAACTGCACCCCGCGCTCGGTGAGCTCCGCGTGCAGCTCGACGGCGTTGATGAGGTTCCCGTTGTGGGCCAGCGCCACCTGGTGGCGGTCCGAGCGATAGACCGGCTGGGCGTTCTCCCAGGCCGAGGAGCCGGTAGTGGAGTAGCGCACGTGGCCCACCGCCAGCTCGCCCTGAAGGGCCCGCAGCTTCTCCTCGTCGAATACCTGGGAGACGAGGCCGACGTCGCGGACGGTCATGATCCTGCCGTCCTCGCAGACGGCGATCCCCGCCGACTCCTGGCCACGGTGCTGAAGGGCAAACAGGGCGAAGTACGCGAGGCGGGCGACGTCGTTCTCCGGTGCGTAGACACCGAAGACGCCGCACTCGTCGCGAGGCCCGTCGCGATCGTCGAGCTGTGTATTCATAGGGGCGCGGCGGGGCCTCCGACACCACCGGCGGGCGGGGTCCCTGCCACGGCCTGAGGGTACCAGCGGCTCAGGCGGCCGCGGCCGCGAAGTACGCGGGAATTGCGCCCTCGTAGAGCTCGCGCAGGCGGGCCACCGGGACGCTCGGCCCGCCGGCGAGCGAGAGCGCGTCGCCGCCCACCTCGCCGATCACGGTGGCACCCTCGATCGCCTCGATCGCCGCGCGCGGGCCGGACACCACCGCCCCGCCCGGAGCCTCGCCGAACAGCTCCTCCTCGGACAGGGCCGACCCGATCCGGGCGCCGATCCCGCCCTCGATACAGCACTCGGCGAGGGCGCAGGCCAGGCCTCCCTCGCTGATGTCGTGGACGCTCGAGAGCGCCCCGCCGCGCGCGGCTGCCCTGAGCGCCACCAGGCCATGCGCCTGCTCCGCGAGGTCGACACCGGGGAGGCGCGCGCCGGCCCTGCCCCGCAGCTTCTCCAGCTCGCTTCCCTCGAGCGTCGGCGCGAACGGGCCCATGAGAGCAATCACGTCGCCCTCGCGCCCAAACCCCACCCCAGGCGCCGCGCCGGGATCGGGCAGCCTGCCGACCATGCCGACGATCGGGGTGGGATAGATCGGTCCGCCGCCGCCCTCGTTGTAGAGCGAGACATTGCCGCCCACCACCGGCACGCCAAGCGCGAGGCAGGCATCGCGGAGCCCCTCGACCGCGCGCGTGAGCTGCCACGCCACGTGCGGCTTCTCGGGATTGCCGAAGTTGAGGCAGTTGGTCAGTCCCAGGGGCTCGGCCCCGACACAGGCCAGGTTGCGGGCGCTCTCGAGCACCGCCTCGATCGCCCCGGCGTAGGGGTCGATCGCCACGCGCCGCCCGTTGCCGTCGATCGAGACGGCCAGTGCCCCGCTGCCGCCGTCGGGCGCCAGCGACAGGACCGCCGCATCGGCCGCCTGCGGGCGGCGCACGGTGCGCGAGCCCACGATCGAGTCGTACTGCTCGAACACGAAGCGCTTGGAGGCCACGTTGGACGACCTGAGCAGGGCCAGCAGCGACTCCTCGACGCTCGACCCGGCCGACAGGCGAGCGGGCGGGTCCGGGTACACCGGCGCTGCGGGCGCCTCGGGCTCCAGGTCGTAGAGCGGCACGTCGTCCACGAGCGCCTCCACCGGCATGTCACCCACGAGCTCGGCGCCGTCGAACACGCGCAGGTGCCGCGTGTCGGTGACCGTCCCGATCGGCGTCGCCCGGACTTCCCAGCGCGCGCACAGGGCAAGCACCGCATCGAGGTGCTGCGGCTCGACGACGCACAGCATCCGCTCCTGCGACTCCGAGACCATGATCTCGAACGGCTCCATGCCGGCCTCGCGCAGGGGGACGCGCGACACGTCGATGTCGAGCCCCACCTCGCCCTTCGAGGCCATCTCGGAGGAGCTCGAGGACAGCCCCGCGGCGCCCAGGTCCTGCAGCGAGCGCAGGAGGCCGCCGGCGAGCAGCTCGAGGCAGCACTCCACCAGCCGCGACTCCTCGAACGGGTCACCGATCTGAACGCTGGGCCGCTTGGACTCATCCTCGTCGGAGAGCTCGGCGGACGCCAGCACCGACGCCCCTCCGATCCCGTCGCGGCCGGTACGCGCCCCGAGCAGCACGAGGTGGTTGCCCACACCGGCGGCGGCGCTGCGGATCAGCGACTCATGGCTGGCCAGGCCCAGGCACATCGCGTTGACCAGGCAGTTGTGCTCGTAGGCGGGCTCGAACAGCACCTCGCCGCCCACCGTGGGAACGCCGATCGAGTTGCCGTAGTGGCCGATCCCCTTGACCGCGTAGTCGAACAGGTAGCGCGAGCGCGGCGAGTCGAGCTCGCCGAAGCGCAGCGAGTCGAGCACCGCGATCGGGCGGGCCCCGACCGCGAAGATGTCACGAAGAATGCCGCCCACGCCGGTGGCCGCTCCTTGGAACGGCTCGACGGCGCTCGGGTGGTTGTGCGACTCCACCTTGAAGGCCACCGCCAGGCCGTCGCCTACGTCGACCACCCCGGCGTTCTCGCCCGGGCCCATGAGCAGGTGCGGGCCCTCGGTGGGCAGCAGCCGCAGCAGCTTCTTCGAGTGCTTGTATGCGCAGTGCTCCGACCACATCAAGGAGAACACCGCCAGCTCGAGCGCGTTCGGCTCCCGTCCCAGGCGCTCGCAGATTCCCTCGTACTCCGAGTCGGTCAGCCCCAGCTCACGATGTGAAGCTGAGGGCGCTGCGCTCACGCAGGGACCATCGCGAGCGACTCGAACAGCCTCCCGCCGTCGGCCGAACCCGTGAGCGGGTCGACCGCGTGCTCCGGATGGGGCATGAGACCCATCACGTTGCGTCCCGCGTTGCACACGCCCGCGATGTCGTCCATCGCCCCGTTGGGGTTGTGGCCGGGCGCGTAGCGAAGCACGATCTGATCCTCGGGCAGGGTGCCCGGGGGCGCGAAGAAGCGGCCGGTGGTGTGCTTGACCGGCACCGACAGCAGGCTCGCCCTTTTCGCACGCGCGCGTGAACGGCGTGTCGTTGGCCTCCACGGCCACGTCCACCTGACGGCAGACGAAACGAAGCGAGTCGTTGGGAAGCAGGGCGCCGGGCAGGAGGCCGGCCTCGCAAAGCACCTGGAAGCCGTTGCAGATGCCGAACACCGGCCCGCCGTCGCCGGCGAACTCGATCACCGCCTCCATCATCGGCGAGAAACGGGCGATCGCACCCGCGCGCAGGTAGTCGCCGTAGGAGAACCCGCCGGGGACGACCACCGCGTCGATGCCGCCGAGGTCGCGGTCGCCGTGCCAGAGCAGCTCAGCGTCGCCGAAGCGGCGGCAGGCCTGAAGGGCGTCGACCTCGTCGCACGAGCCGGGGAAGCGCACCACGCCGAACTTCACCGCGAGACCTCTATCACCTCGTAGTCCTCGATCAGCGGATTGGCCAGAAGCCGCTCGCACATTGCGGGAACTTGTGAGCCGTCCTCTACGTCCAGTTCGATCAAGCGCCCAACGTGCACGTTCGCGACCCCCTCGAATCCAAGTGCGGGAAGCGCGCGCTCCACCGCCTGACCCTGCGGATCGAGAATGCCCTTCTTTGGCCGAATCAACACTTGGACCCTCATTTAGCGGAGGCCTGGAGCCACGTGGCGAACGGCTCGCCGGTGATTCGCTCGTATGCCTCGGCATAGCGCGCGCGGGTCCCCTCCACCACCTCAGGAGGGAGCTCGGGCGCGGGCGGGGTCCGGTCCCAGCCCGACCCAGAGGCCCAGTCGCGCACGTACTGCTTGTCGAAGCTGGGCTGGCCGCGGCCCGGCTCGTATCCGTCGGCAGGCCAGAAGCGCGATGAATCCGGGGTGAGCACCTCGTCGCCGAGCACGATCGTGTCGTCGCGCCGGCGGCCGAACTCGAACTTGGTGTCGGCGAGGATGATCCCGCGGTCGTGCGCGTGCGCGGCGCCCGCCTCGTACAGCGCGATTGACAGTCGCCGCAGCTCCTCCAAGAGCGGGCGGTCACCCACGATCTCGGCCGCACGGTCAAAGTCGACGTTCTCGTCGTGATCGCCCACGTCGGCCTTCGTCGCGGGGGTGAAGATCGGCTCCGGCAGCTGCTCGGATTCCTGCAGCCCCTCCGGCAGGCCGATGCCACAGACCGCACCCGTGGCCTGATAGTCCTTCCAGCCGGATCCCGTGATGTAGCCGCGGACCACACACTCCACCGGGACCATCTCGAGCCGCTCCACCAGCATCGCCCGGCCGCGCATCTCTTCGGGCACCTCCGTGTGGGACAGAAGGTGGTTCGGGCAGATCTCGGACGTCCGATCCAGCCAGAAAGCGGTCAGCCCGGTGAGGACCTTGCCCTTGTCGGGGATCGGTGTGGGATGCACCACGTCGTAGGTGGAGATGCGATCGGACGCAACGAGCAGCAGGCGATCCTCGCCTACGGCGTAGATGTCCCGCACCTTCCCGCTCGAGAGGTGCTTCAGAGCGGCAGCCTCGCGCACTGAGCCGAGGCTATCAACGGGGCCCGACCGCTCCGCGGTCGCCCCGGCTCCAGCCATATTCACGACCGTGAGTGTCCCCACATAGGGCGGCAGGAACGTCACCAATACGTTAGGTTGGGTTCAGGACTCGGACCGGATTCGCACCCGAACCTACCCGCCCGATCATCAGCCTTCGGACAGCCTCTGTGGCCGCTCTTGCGGTAGCTCTCGCCGCGCCGGCGAGTGCACTCGCTGCGCGCGATGCGTACGTGGCGGATACCGCCACGGGCGAGATCCTCCAGCTCTCTGTGGGCGGCGCCGGTGCACTGTCCCCGCTCGTGCCGCCGTCGCTTCCGGCCGTAAAGCCGCGTCGCCTGGCAATGACCCCTGACGGCACCTCGTTGTACGTGACCGCTGGAGCGTCGGGCCACGGGCACGTGCTGCAGTACGACGTGAGCCCGACCGGTCTGGCGTCCGCCAAGGATCCGGCGCAGATCGACGCGGGTGAGTTGCCGACGGCCATCGCCGTCGACCCCGCCGGCCGGACGATCTACGTGACCGACAAGGGCGCGTGCCGGGTGCTGCAGTTCAAGATCGGCCCTGGAGGGCGACTGGAGGCGCTGGGCCCGCTCGAGCTGCCGGGCTTTCCCACTGGGGTGGCCGTGTCCCCCGACGGCAGGAGCTCGTACGTGATCGTCGGTGGCTCGGTCAGGCGCTACGCCATCGGAGCCGACGGCCAGTTGGATCCCGCGAGCGTCAGCGTGGTCGACACGGGAGGCGCGCTCACCGACGTTGCGCTGACCCCTGACGGCGCCAACCTGTACGCCACCAGCAGCGACGGCAGCGTCTTCCAGTTCGCGGTCGCCGCCGACGGCACGCTCACCGCGCTCGCGCCCACCGCGGTCGTGGCGGGCGGCATGCCCTCCGCGCTCGCGATCGCCCCGGGCGGGACGAGCCTCTACGTCGCGGCCTCGTCCGGGACCCCCGCAGAGCGGCGCCTGATCCAGTACGCCATCGGTACCGGAGGGCAGCTGACCGCGCTTGCGCCTGCCGGCGTGGTCGTCCCCGTGGGCGAGCTACGCGATCTGGCCGTGACGCCCGACGGACGCAGCCTCTATCTCGCGGGCTCTGACCTCTACCTCTTTGACCTCGCCTCGGGCGGCCTGGCCTCGCCGAAGACTCCACCGGCCCTGGGTCTCCTCGGAGCGGCCGGGGTGGTCGTGAGTCCCAATCAGGCGCCCGTGGCACGCTTCGAGATCGCCCTGGCGCCGGCCGGCAGCGCGATCACGTTCGACGCTTCCAGCTGCAGCCGACCCTGACGGCTCGATCCTGCGCTACGACTGGGACTTCGGCGACGGCAGCGTTCTCGCCAACGGAGGCCGGCGCGTAGTCGCACGTATATGCCCGGCCCGGGACCTACCAGGCCAGGCTCGTGGTCACCGACAACGAGGGTGCCTCCACCCGGACGGTGTTCACCGGCAGCTCGGTGCTCGGCAACGGCGCCGCCAGCGCCGAGGCGGTGCGAGTGGTTGAGGTTCCGGCCGCCGTGGCCGCCTCGCGCCCGAACCCGCCGGCCGCGCCGGCGCAGGCACCGACCCCGGACCTGGGTGAGACGATCCTCGTGCAGCCGGCGGGCGGACGGGTGCGCGTGCGGCTGCCGCAGCGGCGGCGCTTCGTCCGGCTCGAGACCCTGCGCGAGATCCCTGTCGGCTCGCTGGTGGACACCAGGAGCGGACGCGTCCTGCTGAGCTCGGTGAGGAGCCGGCGCGGCGGCGTCCAGCAGGGCCGCTTCTTCGACGGGCTGTTCAAGGTCCGCCAGCGCCGCAGCGACAACTACCTCACCGAGCTCGTGCTGAGCGGCGACTACGGCCCCTGCGCCACCGGCAGCGCGATCAGCTCACGCGCGAAGCGCCGGCGCCTGTGGGGCAACGCCCGGGGCCGATTCCGCACGCGCGGGCGTTACTCGTCGGGCGCCGTGCGCGGCACGCGCTGGCTCGTCGAGGACAGCTGCGAGGGGACGCTCACGGTGGTGCGGCGCGGTCGCGTTGCGGTGCGGGACTTCGGGCGCGGCACCACCACGGTGGTCGGCGCCGGCGAGCGCTACCTCGCCCGCCCCTAGGAGCCGCCGCCGTTTGTCCCGTCCACCGACCACAGCGTGACCTGGATCTGCTTGCCACGAACGTCGAACTCGCCCGCGCTGACCAGGTCGGGCTGCTGAACGGTGAGCATCGAGCGCGTGGACTCGGACATGAAGATCATGTGGGGGGTGCCCTTGGTGAGCCCCTCGAGGCGCGAGGCAGTGTTGGTGGTGTCGCCGATCACGGTGTACTCGAGGCGGCGTTCCGAGCCCACGTTCCCGGCCATCACCGCACCCGAGTTGAGCCCCACGCCGATCCGGAAGCCGTCACCGTGGCCCTCCTCGCGCATCCACGCGTTGAACTCGTCGAGCGCGGAACCGGTCATCTCTCGTGCCGTGGCCAGGGCCCGGTCGGCGTGATCGGGTTGCTCGATCGGCGCGCCGAACGTGGCCATGATCCCGTCGCCCATGAAGCAGACGAGCGTCCCTCCGTGGGAGAGGATCACGTCGGTCATGCTCGTGAGGTAGTGGTTGAGCACCGCGAGCACCGTCTCCGGGGGCTTGGTCTCGGAGAACGTGGTGAAGCCGCGGACGTCGGCGAACAGCACCGTCACCACGCGCCGCTCGCCACCCAGGCGGAGATCGTCGTTCACGTCCTTGAGCACCTCGTCGACCACGGGCTCGGGGACGAAGCGGGAGAAGAGGTCGCGCACGCGCTCCTTCTCGAAGGCATTGACCACGAGCCCGACCGCCAGGCGCGCCCACCGCGCCGAGCGCAAGCGAGAGCTCCGGGTAGCTGAACGAGACGATGCGGCCCCAGTTGAACATCAGCTGGACGAAGACCGCGTAGAGCACCAACAGGACGAGGGCGCCGAATGCCGCGCGGAAGGGCCCGAAGCGCAGCGCCAGCAGCGGGCCGACGGCACCGAAGACGAGAATCAGCGCGATCGTGGTCCAACCGGGGACCTCGCGCAGCGGGAAGTCGCGCAGCAGGGTGGAGATCGCGTTGGCCTGGACCTCGACGCCGTACATGTATTCCTCACCGCTGACCGACGTGGGATGCACGTCCTGCAGCGAGGGGGCGGCCGCCCCCACCACCACGATCTTGTCGCGGAAGACCTCTGCCGGCACCGTGCCCCGGAGCACCTCGTAGAAGGGCACGCTGCGAACGTTCGAGGTTCCGTGGTAGTCGATCCAGGGCGGGTCCGGGAAGGAGCCGTGATCGACCTGGCGCTCCCTGGCGCGCTCCACGGACGCAACGGGCATCGTCTCGAGCCCGTCGAGCTCAGGCGCCATCCGGCGCACGACCCTGCCGCTGTCCGTTTTGTAGCCGGCGTGTGCCGCGCGGGTGTTCAGCGAGCGCAGGACCCTGGGTCCGCCGAACACGTTCGGACGCCCTCGCTCGTCGACCACGGTGGTGGCCAGCACCACGTTGCCGGCCCTCGCCACCGCGTCCGCGAGAGCCTGGTCGTCGGACGGGTTGGAGGGCTCGGTGAACTGCACGTCGTACGCGATCACCCGCGCGCCCGCCCGCTCGAGCTCTTGGATCGCCTCCGCGTGGAGCGAGCGCGGGAACGGCCACTGCTCGCCGAGCTCGGTGAAGCTCGCCTCGTCGATGCCGACGATCACCACGTCCTCGGGCGGGGCGAGGTCGCCCCGAATGGCAAAGCGGGCGTCCACGGTGTCGAGCTCGGAGCCCTCGAGGACATCGGCCAGGTAGAGAGCGAGCACGAAGCCCGTGAGAGCGACGGCTGTGGCGACGAACATGAGCAGCTTCAGCCGCCGGGTCGACCGCCGCGAGCGGGCCCCGTTGAGGCGCGAGTCCGGCATTTGAACCCAGTGTGGCCGAAGTTCGCACTTCGTGCTCGAATCCGGCGCCCAAGCGTGACGGCCGTCACGCTGGACGGCGCTCCCTAGGGCATGCTCAGGCCGTGCCCTGGGTCGAGGTCTTCGCGGTGTTCCTGGTCTGCCATCTGGTGGGCGACTACGGCCTGCAGACCGAGTGGCAGGCCCGCCACAAGTTTGGCGGGCTGGGGCGGGATCCCGAGGCGAGGCGAGCATTGCTCACGCACGTCGCGGTCTACACGCTCGCGTTCGTGCCGGCCTTCGTCTGGCTCTGGCAGGAGTCGGGCGCGCTCGTGCTCGGTCTCGCTGCGCTGCTCTTCGCCACCCACGCGCTCGAAGACGACGGCCGGCTCCTGCACGCCTACATGAGAAAGGTCAAGCACACCGAACCGGCGGCACACCCTATGGTCACCGTGGCCGTCGACCAGACCTTCCACGTGGTCGTGCTGTTCGGATTGGCGCTGCTGGCGGGGGCTACGTGACGCGGTCCAGACGCTGGACCAGCTCGCGCGAGTGGCGCACGAACGCGCTGGGATCGAATACCGCGTCCAGGTCCAGCTCGGGGGCGCTCTGCGCCAGCAGCTCGCGGAACTCGATTCCCGTCGTCCCAGGCACGCTGTGCCGCCTCCTGCACGATCCGGTAGGCCTCGTCGCGGGAGCGTCCCGCCTCCACGAGCGCCAGCAGCGCACGCTGCGAGTAGAGCGCGCCGTGCGTGGCCTCGAGGTTCTCCCGCATGCGATCCGGGTGGATCGTCATTCCCTCCACCACGCGAATCGCCAGGTGCTGGGCGTAGTCGAGCAGGATGGTGGCGTCGGGGAGGCTCACCCGTTCCACCGACGAGTGGGAGATGTCGCGCTCGTGCCACAGGGCGACGTTCTCAAGGCCGGTCAGCGCGTAGCCGCGCAGCAGCCGGGCGATGCCGGTGATCCGCTCACTCAGGATCGGGTTGCGCTTGTGGGGCATGGCGGACGAGCCCTTCTGGGCTCCGCTGCGAAACGGCTCCTCGGCCTCACGCACCTCGGTCCGCTGCAGGTGCCGCAGCTCGGTGGCGAAGCGCTCGAGCCCGGCGCCCGCAAGCGCGATGGCCTCGAGCAGCTCGGCGTGGCGGTCACGCGGCACCACCTGAGTCGATACGTCCTCCCGGCCGAGCCCGAGGCGGCGCAACACCCTCTCCTCCACCTCCGGGCCGTTGGCCGAGTAGGTGCCTACGGCGCCCGACAGGGCTCCAACCGAGACGCCCTCGGTGGCCCTCTCGAGGCGGCGCATGTTGCGGTGCGCCTCGAACCCGAAGCCCGCGAGCTTCACCCCGAAGGTCGTGGGCTCGGCGTGCACACCGTGGGTGCGTCCCACGCACAGCGTGTCGACGTGCTCGCGCGCCCGCCTGATCAGGGCATCGCGATAGTCGCGGGCCCCGCCCGCCAGCATCAGCCCGGCCTGGGAGAGCTGGAGAGCGAGTGCGGTGTCGAGCACATCCGAGGACGTGAGGCCGTGGTGGACCCAGCGCCCCGCCTCGCCCACAGTCCCGGCGACGACGTCGACGAAGGCGGCGACGTCGTGGTCGGTGACCTGCTCCCGCTCCGCCACCTCCTCGATCGTGAACGAGGCGCGATCGCGGATTGTGGCGGCGTCCTCCTCGGGCACCACGCCCTGCTCGGCCAGCGCCTCGACCACCGCGAGCTCCACCTCGAGCCAGGAGTCGAGCTTGCGCCGCTGCGACCACACGGCGCCCATCTCGGGACGGGTGTAGCGGTCGATCACTTAGGAATCGGCCATCTAGACACTGAGGATCCGCGCGGCCAGGGCCGCGGCGTTCCTGGCGTTGTCGACGCCCACGGTGGCCACCGGCACCCCGGGAGGCATCTGGGAGATCGCCAGCAGCGCGTCTAGGCCGCCGGCCACCGACGTGCTCGAGGTGAGCGGCACGCCGATGACGGGCAGGTCGGTGTGCGCCGCCACCACGCCCGGCAGGGCGGCCGCGAGGCCCGCGCCGGCGATGATCACCTTGAGGCCGCGCATCCTCGCGTTCTTGGCGTACTCCGCGACCGTGTCGGGATCGCGGTGGGCGCTCATCACGCGCATCTCGTTGCGGATCTCGAGCTCGTCGAGTCGCGCCGCCGCCTTCTCCATGACGGCCATGTCGCTCTTGGAGCCCATGACGATCCCCACCTGCGGGCCCGCGTCGACGTCGAGCTCGTCGAACTGGTGCTCGACCTCGGTCTGGGTGACGGGCGGTGCGGCGGTCTCCTCGGTCCCCATCACGCCTCGACCCTATCCACTGCGCGCGCCGCGATGTCGCTCCGCAGCTGGCGCCCGTCGAAGTCGATCTCCCGAGCGGCGGCGTAGGCGCGATCGCGAGCCTCACCCGGGCCGTCGCCGAGCGCGGTCACGGCGAGCACGCGGCCGCCGTCGGTGACCACCTGCCCGTCGCGCTCGGCCGTTCCCGCGTGGAAGATCTCGGCGCCCGCCGCGGCGGCTTCGTCGAGCCCGGATATGGCATCGCCCCTGGACGAGGACTCGGGATACCCGCGCGAAGCCAGCACCACGGTCACGGCCCAGTCAGCCGCCCACTCCGGCTGCACTCCCGCCAGCCCGCCGGGACGGGATGACGCCTCGAGCAGCTCGAGGAGGTCGCTGCGCAGGCGCGGCAGCACGGCCTGGGTCTCGGGATCGCCGAAGCGAGCGTTGTACTCGAGCACCTTCGGCCCCGACGGACCCATCATCAGCCCGGCGTAGAGCACGCCGTGGAAGGGGGTGCCGCGGCGTCTCAGCTCGTCCACGATCGGCTGGTGCACGAGCGCGGCCAGCTCGCGGGCGCGCTCCGAGTCGATCCCGGGCACCGGGGAGTAGCTGCCCATGCCGCCGGTGTTGGGGCCCTCGTCGCCGTCGAAGATCCGCTTGTAGTCCTGCGCGGGAGCCAGCGGCAGCGCCCGCTCGCCGTCGCAGAGGGCCAGCAGGGAGAGCTCCTCCCCCTCGAGGAACTCCTCGAGCACCACCTCGGTGTCGCCGAAGCGCTTCTCGGCGAAGAAAACGTCGAGCGCCTCGCGCGCCTCGGCCTCGTTCATGGCGATGATCACCCCCTTGCCGGCCGCCAGGACGTCCGCCTTGAGTACAGCCGGATAGGAGGCGCAGGCCAGATGGTCGGCTGCCTCGTCACGCGAGCGGAACAGCACGTGCGAGGCGGTGGGCACGCCCACGTCCTTCATCAGCTGCTTGGCGTACGACTTGGAGCCCTCGATGCGCGCGGCCTCGCGGGTGGGCCCGAACGCGGCGATGCCGGACGCGCCAAGTTCGTCCACAAGGCCGTCCACCAGCGGGGCCTCGGGCCCAACCACCACGAGGTCGACCTCGCGATCGCGCGCCAGGCCCACGACGTCGGCATCCGGCAGGCACTCGACACCGTCGCGGGCGATCCCGGCATTGCCGGGCGCGGCCAGCAGCTCGGGGCGCTGCGGGCTGCGGCCCGAGGCTGCGCACGAGCGCGTGCTCGCGCCCGCCGCCGCCCACCACGAGAACCCGCTTGCGGCCCTGCGTCAAAGCGCAGCGATGAAGTCGTCGATGGGAATCGCGATCAGCGTCTCGTAGTGGGCGGTGCCACGCGAGCCGAGCTCCATGGATACGCGCGCGACGGTTTTCTCGTCGGGCGCCTCGACGATGTTCACGAAGTCGTACTGGCCCAGAACGGCCCACTGCGCCGTGACGCTCACGCCCAGCTGTTCGATCTCCTTGTTTACCTCCCGAATCCGCTGGGGATTGCTCTTCAGGGTCTGTACGCCTTCGGGTGTGAGGGTGGACAGCATCACGAAGGTCGGCACTGTGTTCCTTTCCTCGTACGAACGTCGCGCGTGAATCTAGCCTGCCGGCTCGGTCCGCGCCCTACCCACCATCAGGAGAATTTGATGAAGCTCAGTCTCACCGTCGCCTGCGCCGCCGTGCTGGCCCTGGCGGCGCCGGCCGTAGCGTCCGCTGCGACGCTCACCGCCAGTCCGCTAAAGCCCTGCTACCGCTCGGGAGAATCGGTCGCCGTGACCGGCACCGGCTACACCGCCAACGGCGGTGTGAACGTCACCCGTGACGGCGGTGCGTTCGGCAGTCTCCAGACCGACGCGCTCGGCAACATCGCCGGCACGCTCCGTCTGGGAGAGCCCAGCGGGCGGCGCACGAGCACGTACGTGGCCACCGACACCATCAACCCGGCGCTGACCGCCTCGCTGCAGCTGACCGTCAGCGCGGTGGAGGTGAACGTGTCGCCCAAGAACGGCTCGCCCGGACGCCGCCTCAAGATCGGCGCCACCGGCTTCACGACGGGCAGGAACCTCTGGATCCACATCCGCAAGGGCGGCTTCAAGCGCGACTTCAAGATCGGCCGCCTCAAGGGTGCGTGCGGTCGCCTGGTCAAGCGCAAGCGCGTGCTTCCGCGCGGGGCCGCCAGCGGTCTGTACACGGTCCAGTTCGACACGTTCCGGCGCTACAAGAAGAGCAGGGAAGTCAAGGCGGCGTACACGATCTCGGTGACCCGGACGTTCCGTCCCGCCGTTGCGGCGGCGGCGTCGGCCACCACGACGAGCTGGGATCGCCTCTTCTAGAAGCCCCGAGCCGAATCCGAACCAGCCTCGCGCCGCGCCCGGGTTGTCTATGACGATCCGGGTGCGGCGCTAGACCTGAGCCTCGACCGCGGGCGGTGACGCCACGTCGACCGGCCCCTTCTCGAAGGTGAGCTCGCCGCCCTCCGCGTCGACCCTGACGAGGTCGCCCGGGGCGAACTCGCCCTCGAGCAGCCGCAGCGCCAGCTTGTCCACCAGCTGCTTCTGGATCACGCGCTTGAGCGGCCGCGCGCCGTAGGTCGGGTCGTAGCCGAGGTTGCCGAGCAGGGTGCGGGCCTCGTCTGAGAGCTCGACCTCCACGCCGCGCTCGCGCACTCGCTCCACGAGCTTCGCCACCTGCAGCTCGACGATCTGGCCGATCTCCTCGCGCGTGAGCTGATGGAACTCGACGATCTCGTCGAGGCGGTTGATGAACTCGGGCTTGAATGTCGCGCGTACGCCCTTCGATGCCGCCGGGGACGTTGGAGGTCATGATCACGACGGTGTTCTTGAAGTCCACCGTGCGGCCCTGGCCGTCGGTGAGCCGGCCGTCGTCCATCAGCTGGAGGAGCACGTTGAACACGTCGACGTGTGCCTTCTCGAGCTCGTCGAGCAGCACCACCGAGTACGGCCGCCTGCGCACCGCCTCGGTGAGCTGGCCGCCCTCGTCGTAACCCACGTAGCCGGGCGGCGCGCCCACGAGGCGCGACACGGAGTGCTTCTCCATGTACTCCGACATGTCGATCCGGATCATGGCCTGCTCGGAGTCGAACATGAACTCGGCCAGCGCGCGGGCCAGCTCCGTCTTGCCGACGCCGGTGGGACCGATGAACAGGAACGTGCCGATCGGCCGGTTGGGGTCCTGGAGGCCGGCGCGGGAACGGCGCAGGGCGTTGGAGACGGCCTCCACCGCCTCGTCCTGGCCGATCACGCGATCGTGGAGGCGCTCCTCCATGTGGACGAGCTTGGCCACCTCGCCCTCCATCAGCTTCGAGACCGGGATCCCCGTCCACTTGGCCACGACCTCGGCCACGTCCTCGTCGTCGACCTCCTCCTTGAGGAAGGTCACGTCGGCCTGAATGCCGTCGAGGCGGGCCTCCTGGTCTGACACCTCCTCCTCGATCTTCGGGATCTCGCCGTAGCGCAGCTCCGCGGCGCGCTGGAGGTCGGCGTCGCGCTCGGCCCGCTCGGCGTCGCGGTGGGCCTGCTCCAGGCGCTCCTTGGCGGAGCGGATGGCCTCGATGGCCTCCTTCTCGCCGCGCCAGTGGGCCTTCATCTCGTTCGAGCGCTCGCGTCAGGTCGGCCAGCTCGCGCTCGATCGCCTCGCGGCGCGCGCTGCTGGCCTCGTCCTTCTCCTTCTTCAGCGCCTGCTGCTCGATCTCGAGCTGCTGGATGCGGCGCTCGACCTCGTCGATCTCGGTGGGCATCGAGTCGATCTCGATGCGCAGCCGCGAGGCCGCCTCGTCGATCAGGTCGATGGCCTTGTCGGGGAGGAAGCGGTCGGCGATGTAGCGCTGCGACAGGGTGGCCGCGGCGATGATCGCCGAGTCCTGGATGCGCACGCCGTGGTGCACCTCGTAGCGCTCCTTCAGCCCGCGCAGGATCGCGATCGAGTCCTCGACGCTCGGCTCGACCACCATCACCGGCTGGAAGCGACGCTCGAGCGCGGCGTCCTTCTCGATGTGCTTGCGGTACTCGTCGAGCGTGGTGGCGCCCACGGCACGCAGCTCGCCGCGCGCGAGCATCGGCTTGAGCAGGTTGGCGGCGTCGACCGCGCCCTCGGCCGCGCCGGCGCCGACGATCGTGTGCAGCTCGTCGAGGAACAGGATGATGCGACCCTCGCCCTCGGCGACCTCCTTCAGCACGGCCTTGAGCCGGTCCTCGAACTCGCCGCGGTACTTGGCGCCGGCGATCAGCGCGCCGATGTCGAGCGCGACGACGCGGCGGTCGCGCAGCGACTCGGGCACGTCACCCGACACGATCCGCTGGGCGAGCCCCTCGACGATCGCGGTCTTGCCCACGCCCGGCTCCCCGATCAGGACCGGGTTGTTCTTCGTGCGCCTTGACAGCACCTGGATCACGCGGCGGACCTCGTCGTCGCGGCCGATGACCGGGTCGAGCTTGCCCTGCTCGGCGGCCTCGGTGAGGTCGCGGCCGAACTTCTCGAGCGCCTGATACTTGTCCTCGGGGTTCTGATCGGTCACGCGGTGCGGGCCGCGGACCTGGCCGACCGCCTCGGCGATCTGGTCGTGCGAGGCGCCGACGTCGAGCTGCGGCTCGCTCGCGAGCGACAGGAGAAGGTGCTCGGTCGAGACGTACTCGTCGCCCATCCCGCGCGCCTCCTCGCTCGGCGCGGTTGAGGACCTCGATCAGGCCGCGGCTGAGCGAGGGCGCGGAGGCGGCGTCGCCGCTGATCGTGGGAAGCGCGTCCAGCGCCTCGTTCGCGCGCCGGCGGACCCGCTCTGGATCCGCCCCGGCGCGGCGAATGACCGGCACGACGATGCCGCCCTCCTGCTCCAGAAGCACGACGAGGAGGTGAGCGGGGCTCACCTCCGGGTTGCGCCGGGCGCGCGCGAGCGACTGCGCGGCGGCGAGGGCCTCCTGGGCCTTGACAGTGAATCGATCAGCCTGCATAGAAAATCTGAGTGTGAGTATGGCAGATCATGCGCGGCGTGACCACCGTTTTCGCGCGTTCGAGCCTCTATCTTCCGGCATCCACGTGAACGATGAGCTGCAACCGCCCAGCTCGAGCGAACTCAGGCGCCGCGCCACCGACCTGCTCGAGCACAACCTGAGACGGGTCGAGACCACCCCGCGCCGGCCGCTCGACCCCAACCTGGTCAGGACCGAGGCCGACCAGGCGGTCGTGAACGTGTCGGCCGCGTTCGAGACGCTCAACGCGCTCGGCCTGGTGACCGAGGCCGACCGCGAGCGCTTCTTCCGCCGCCTGCGAGAGATCACCAGCACGGCGTATGCGCCGTTCAAGGGAGTGGAGCTGCAGCGGGTGGTCCGCTCGGCGACCGCGCGTGAGACGCCGGGCCTGCACCTGCTCGCCGCCGAGCTCTACCGCGACGGCGTGCTGCTGCGCTGGCTGTTCGTGTCACCGTCCGCCAACCCCGAGCGGGCCGGCGCGGACGACCACAAGCCGCCGGCGGCCTTCTCGCTGTGGGACGACGCGGGCACGGCATACACCCCGCAGGGCGGGGGCTGGATCCCGGGGCATCACCTGCGCGGCGACACGGCGTTCGTGCCCGCGGTGCCGGCCTCGGCCACGAAGCTGGAGGTCGCCGCGGGACGCCACCGCTTCGAGCTCGAGCTCCGGCCGGCGCGCTGAGCCGGGCTCCGGCTCAGGCGGCTGGCGCCGGAGGGACTGCCTCGGGCGCTTCGGCCGGAGCGGCCGGTGCTGCGGGTCGGCCGGGGCGGGTCGGCGCGGGGCGGGCGCGGCCGCCTCGACGGGCGGCGTCACTTCGGGCTCCTCGGCGGGCGGGGCCACAGGCGCGGCCGGCTGCGGCGCGACAGGCGGTGCGGGTGCGACCGGAGTCGGAGCCGACGGCGGAGGCGGTGCCGGCGCCGGTGCGACGGCCTCCGCCTCGTCGTCGCCGTCGTCCTCGTCGTCGTCCGACAGCGCGTCGTCGAGCAGGTCTACGACCGATCGGCGTCGCCGGTCGTCCTCGTCGTCCTCGTCGTCGTCGCCGTCGCCGGCCTCGGCCGCTCGCCCTCGTCTCGTTCTCGTCCTCGTCGGGAGCGACCGGGTTGTCGAGCTCCGGGGCATCTTCGGGCTCGCTCGGATCCTCGGAGTCGCCGTCGGCCGGCGGCGGCTCGTCGTCCGGCTCAGAAGGCTCGTCCGGCCAGCGCGTGGGAGCCGACACTTCCACGACCATCGCCGGCGGCGGCATCTCGATTCGAACCACGGGGCGCACCGCGGGAGCCGGAGCGGCCTCGACAGACGACGCCGGCTCGACCTCGGGCGCCACCGCCGTGGACGACGCAAGGCTCTCGGCAGCGACCGCTGCGGCGGCGGACCGGGTCTCGCTCCCGGCGGTCAGCGCGTCGCTGGAATCCCCGGACTCCTGGGCGCCCGCCACAGCCTGGGTCGCCACCTCCGCAGGCTGCATCTGCCTCGCGGCATCGGCCAGACCCTGACCGATCATTCCCGATCCGAGCGCACCGTCGGCGACGGAAGCACCGGCGGAACCCGCACCGGCGTCGCGGCCCGACCCGCCGTCCCGCGCGGGCGCGCCGCCGTCGCTCGACTCGCCGTCGCTGCCCGTGGGCTGAAGCGGCGCAATCGGCAGGACCTCGGTCTCGTTGAGGACGGCGAGACCCACGAAGCCCGCCGCGAGCGCCGCGCCCACCGGCAGCGGTGAAGTGAAGGGCACGCGCAGCAGCGGCCGCCGTGCCGGGCTCGGCGCCTCGGCCGAGGCGGCTGCCTCGACCTCTTCGTCGACGGCTTCGGACGCCACCGGCGCTCTGAGATGAACGGCTCCAGCGCGATACGGGGAACGGTCTGATCGACCAGGTCGCGCAGCGGCACCCGTCCGCCGCTGCGGCGCTGCGTCCAGGCGATGATCAGCAGGGCGCGGTCGAAGGCGCCCTGAAGATCGTGTCCGCGCGGATCCGCCTTGAGCGCCACCTGCCAGGCCGCCTCGCAGTATCCGAGCAGCGTCTCGCGCGGCACGGCGGGGTAGCTCTCGCGCGCCCGGGCGAGCGCAAGGGCCCGCTGCACCTCGAGCTGGCCGAGGGGATCGATGCCGAAGCCGCTGCGTTGGTCTCGTGGTGGTCCATGGTCCCGTGCCGCGCGACGGAGAGTCTCCCCTGCGAGTCGGGCGGGCCCAAACGCGCCCTTTGATTCGGGACGGGTATATACCAGGGGCATGCCCGAGGGACCGCCACCTCGCTTTCGCCTTTCCGGTACCACCGCCGGAAACCGGCGAGCTCCCGCGCCGCGAGAGGACGTGCCCCAACCGCCGCCGGAAGAGGTCGAGCAGACCCCACCCGAGAAGCCGTCCGTCGACAACGGCCAGCCCCCACCTCGGACTCCCGAATCCGCCCGTTTCCGACGCGGCGACGTCTACACCCGCCCCGTCGTCCAGGGCCGCGAGGTCCGCGAGGGAGCCTGGACGCGCATGCGCGAGCGCGTGCGAACGCTGGCGACCAGCGAGGGAGAGCGGCGCGAACAGGAACTGGACGAGGCCCTGCGAAACGCGCCGCACGCCACTCGCTCCAACACGATCGCGGTCGTCTCACCGAAGGGCGGCGTCGGCAAGACCACCTGCACGTTCCTCGTCGGCAACCTGCTGGCCGAGGCTCTCAACCTGCGCGTCGTCGCGGTGGACGCCAACCGTGACTTCGGAACGCTCGCGTCCCTCGCCCCGGACTCGCTGCGGGTCGAGCGTTCGCTCGCCGACATGCTCCCCCATCTCGACCACATGGACTCGTTCTCGGACGTCCTCGCCTACGTCTCCCAGCTGCCGAGCGGGCTGCACGTGCTGGCCGCGCCGGAGCAGGCCGAGGTGATGGCGGTGATGACCCCCGAGAGCTACGGCGACCTGCTCGACCTGCTGGGCCGTTTCTACGAGGTCGTCCTGCTCGACCTGGGCACGGGGATCGTCGATCCCCTGGCGCAGTTCGGGATCCGCCGCGCCGACCAGGCGCTGCTCGTGACCACGCCCGAGTACGTGACCGCGGACAAGGTGCTGGGCGCGCTGCGCTACCTGAACACGGAGGCCGGCTGGGACAGCGGGGGCGACGAGGAGAGCCTCAACCGCAAGCGGCTTTCCGTGGTCCTCAACCGCGCGCCGTCCGAGCGTTCGGGCGACCGGCAGGTGATCGAGGCGGCCTTCCGGCGCTTCGGCATCGGGCGCCACGTGACCATTCCCTACGACGACCGCCTCCGCGTGATGCTCGACTCCGCCACCTACGCGCTGGACGAGCTCGACCGCTCGACCAGGCTGCCGGTGAAACGGCTGGGCGTGGACGTCGTGGACAAGCTCATCTGAGTCCGGTGTCGAGGACCATCCGAGAGAGACCCCGTTTCGCGCTCTTGGTGGGTCTTGGCCTGGCCGGGCTGATCGCGATCGGTGCGCTCGCCGGCGCGGTACTCGCCGGCGGCAGCGACGACTCGACCTCCTCGGGCGACGCCGACCGGGCTCGCACGCTGCAGGCCCGGCAGGCCCAGGAGCTGCGGGCCGCCAAAGCCAACCTGGACGAGGCCGAGGCGCAGCTCGGCGAGGCGCGTGACGAGCTCGAGTCGATCGAGCGGGGCCGCGCACGCCAGCGGGCGCGCGCAGAGAGCTGGAAGCGCCGTGCGCAGCGGCTCGAGCGGCGAAACGTCGCGCTTCGCCGGGCGCTGGCGCAGGCTCAGGAGGACTAACCCTAGCTCGGGCGCCGCTCGATCGGGATGCGCACGCCGCGCTCCCCGTCCCGCGGCATGAGCGCGTTCGACGGCGGCTCGTACAGCACGAGCTCCCGTTTGAACGACCGCCGCACGCGCTCGATCTCCTCGCCGAGCTCGCGCTGAATCCGGTCGGCGTGGCGCTCGAGGTTGCGCATCCGCCGGCGCATGCGCTCGATCTCCTCCTCGAGCTCGAAGACGCGCTCCACCCCCGCGAGGTTCATGCCGAGCTCTGTCGTGAGCTCCTGGATGCGCCGCAGCCGCTCGACGTCGGCCTGCGAGTAGAGCCGAGTGTTCTTGGGCGAGCGCTCCGGGGTGATGAGCCCACGCGTCTCGTAGATGCGAAGCGTCTGCGGGTGCATGCCGGCCAGCTCCGCGGCCACGGAGATCATGTAGACGCCGCGTGCCCTGTCCGGTGCGTCCGCCATGGCGTCAGCCCCTCCCGGACAGCAGCCGCTCCCGCGGGTTCCCGTCGATCACGGTGGCCAGCTCGTCGACCACCTCCTGCTGCTCCTTCGAGAGCGAGCTCGGAACGTCGATGACGAGCCGGTAGTGGATGTCGCCGCGGCCGCGGCCGCCGAGCTTCGGAGGGCCCTCACCGCGAAGGCGCTGGACCGCACCGTGCTTGGTGCCCGGGGGCACGCGGATGCGCTTGGTGGCCGCCAGTGTGGGCACCTCGATCGTGGCGCCGCGGATCGCCTCGGGGATCGTGATCGGCACCTCCACCTCGAGGTTGTCGCCCTTGCGGGTGAACACGGGCGAGTCGGCGACGTGGGTGATCACGTAGAGATCGCCGGTGTCGCCACCGCGCGGCCCGGCCTCACCCTTTCCGGCCAGCCGCACACGGCTGCCCTCCTTGACGCCCGCCGGGATGTTCACCCGGTAGCGCTTGACCTGGCGTGTCCGCCCGCTGCCCTTGCACGTCGGGCAGGGATCCTTGATCTCGGTGCCCGTGCCGCCGCACTGCCGGCAGGGCTGCGAGATCGAGAACAGTCCCTGCGACTCCGCCTCGACGCCGCGTCCCTGGCAGCGCGAGCAGATCGTGGGCTGCGTGCCCGGCTTGGCGCCGGTGCCACGACAGGTCGCACAGGGCGCCGACAGCGGCACCGAGACCGGAATCTGGGCTCCCTCCATCGCCTGCTCGAACGAGATGTGCACCTCGGTCTCGAGATCACGTCCGCGCTCGGGCCCTGGCGCCGGGTCCGCCGCGACCGGCGGCGTTGCCGAACAGGTCCGAGAGGATGTCGCCGAAACCGCCGAAGCCACCGGGCGGCGTACCGGTTCGGAACGAGCCGGGGTCGAAGCCGCCGCCGAAGATCCCGCCGCCCGAGTCGTACGCCTTGCGCTTCTCCGGGTCGGACAGGATCGAGTAGGCCTCCTGGACCTCCTTGAAGCGCTCCTCCGCCTTCTCGTCGCCGTTGTTGCGGTCCGGGTGGTACTCCCGGGCGAGCTTGCGGTAGGCCTTCTTGATCTCCTCGTCGGAGGCCTTCCTGTCGACGCCGAGCGTCTTGTAGGGATCCTTGACCGCGGCCATGGCGCGCTACCCGGAGACGACCACGCGAGCCGGACGTAGGACGGTCCCGTTGGAGCGATAGCCCTTCTCGACCACGTCGAGGACCACGCCGGGCTCGGCGCCGTCCTGCGAGCGCATGGACAGGGCCTCGTGCTCGCCGGGATCGAAACGGTCGCCGCGCGGGTCGAACTGCTGCACCCCGTTGCGCTCGAGCACGGCGATCAGCTCGGAGTGCACGAGCCGCACGCCCTCGGCGAGGTGCTGCTCTGACTCCTCGGCCGAGCCGAGGGCCCGCTCGAGGTTGTCGACCACCGGCAGCAGCTCGCGCACGAGCCCGCTCTTGGCGCGCTCGCCCGCGGCCGCCGCCTCGCGTGCGGCCCGCTTGCGGTAGTTCTCGAAGTCGGCCTGGGCACGCTGGGCGAGGGCGAGGTACTCGTCGCGCTCGCGCTCGGCGCGGGCGAGAGGGTCCTCGGCGTCGACGTCCGCTTCGGCGGCCTCCTTCTCCGCAAGCCGCTGCTCCTCGTTCGACGGGTCCTCGTCACCGGAGGGCTCGCCCGCCTCGTCTCGCGACGTGACGGGCTCCTCGGCGACATCCGGCTCGGCCGGATGCGCACGAACGTCATTCTCCTCAGGCGGGACCGGAGGGTCTCGAACATCACTAGCTCTTGTCCTCCGAGTCCACGACCTCGGCGTCCACGACCTCTTCCTCCTCCTCCGCGTCAGAGGAGGCGTCGGCACCGTCGGCTCCGTTGCCGCCCGCGGCGGCCTGCTGCTGCGCCGCGGCGTACATCTGCTCGGACACCTTGTGGAAGGCGACCTGCAGGGCCTCGGTCTTCTGCTGGAGCAGGTTGATGTCGTCGGACTCGAGGTTGTCGCGGACGTCCTTGATCGCCGCCTCGATCTCCTCCTTGGAGGACGAGTCGAGCGAGTCGCCCATCTCCTTGACCTGGCGCTCGGCCTGGTAGGCGGCGTTCTCGGCCGCGTTGCGGGCCTCGACGAGCTCGCGCTGGAGACGGTCCTCATCGGCGTGCGCCTCGGCGTCCTTGACCATGCGCTCGACCTCGGCGTCCGCCAGGCCCGAACCGGCCTTGATCTCGATCTTCTGCTCCTTGCCGGTGCCGAGGTCCTTGGCCCCGACGGACAGGATGCCGTTCGCGTCGATGTCGAACGAGACCTCGATCTGCGGCACGCCCCGCGGTGCCGGCGGAATGCCGGTGAGCTGGAACTTGCCGAGCGACTTGTTGTACACCGCCATCTCGCGCTCGCCCTGGAGCACGTGGACCTCCACGCTCGGCTGGTTGTCCTCGGCCGTCGAGAAGATCTCCGACTTGCGGGTCGGGATCGTGGTGTTGCGCTCGATCAGCTTGGTCATCACGCCGCCCTTGGTCTCGATGCCGAGGGTGAGCGGAGTCACGTCGAGCAGGAGCACGTCCTTGACGTCGCCGGCCAGCACGCCCGCCTGGATGGCGGCGCCCACGGCCACGACCTCGTCCGGGTTGACGCCGCGGTGCGGGTCCTTGCCGGTGAGCTCCTTGACCTTCTCCTGCACCGCGGGCATGCGGGTCATGCCGCCCACGAGCACGACATGGTCGATGCCGTCCTTGCCGGCTCCCGAGTCCTCGAGCGCCTGCTTGGTCGGGCCGACGACGCGGTCAATCAGGTCGGCCGTCAGCTCGTTGAGCTTCGAGCGAGTGAGGCGCTGGTTGAGGTGCTTGGGCACCGAGTCGACCGCGGTGATGAAGGGCAGGTTGATCTGCGTCTCCTGCGTGGTCGAGAGCTCGGTCTTGGCCTTCTCGGCCTCCTGGTAGAGGCGCTGGAGGGCCATCTTGTCCTGGGACAGGTCGACACCCTCGGCCTTCTTGAACTCGCTGACCAGCCAGTCGACGATCTCCTTGTCGAAGTTGTCGCCGCCGAGGTGGTTGTCGCCCGCGGTCGCCTTGACCTCGAAGACGCCGTCGCCGATCTCGAGCACCGACACGTCGAAGGTGCCGCCGCCGAGGTCGAAGACGAGGATCGTCTGGTCGGTCTCCTCCTTGTCGAGCCCGTAGGCCAGAGCGGCCGCGGTGGGCTCGTTGATGATGCGCTTGACGTCGAGTCCGGCGACCTTGCCGGCGTCCTTGGTGGCCTGGCGCTGGTCGTCGTTGAAGTACGCCGGGACGGTGACGACGACGCTGTCGACATTGTCGCCCAGGTAGGCCTCGGCGTCGGCCTTCAGCTTCTGGAGGATCATCGCGCTGATCTCCGGCGGGGCGTACTCCTTGCCGCCCGCCTTCACGCGCGCGTCACCGTTGGGGCCGGCGACGACCTCGAAGGGGACGATCTTCTCCTCCTCCTTGACCTCCGCTTCCTTGCGACCCATGAAGCGCTTGATCGAGAAGACGGTGTTCTCTGGGTTCGTGACCGCCTGGCGCTTGGCGGGAGCACCCACCAGGCGCTCGCCGCCGTCAGTGAACGCGACCACCGACGGGGTCGTCCGCGCGCCCTCCGCGTTCTCGACGACGGTCGGCTCGCCACCCTCGAGGATGGCCATGCACGAGTTGGTCGTGCCAAGATCGATTCCGATGGTCTTTCCCATCCGTATTACCTCTCTCTGCCGCTTACTGACTCAAACCGAAGAAATCTAAGCGCAAGTATGGCAGATGTGAAGCCCGGGCCTCAAGGGATCAACGCCCCGCTGCTCGGGGTCGGGACGGGTCGCCTCGATGCGCTAACACAAGTTGACGGGGTTATAGACCGTCAACTTGTGGCATGGCTCGCGTCTCGCATCCCTGGCCCGGTCTCGTCCCCCTTCATTGCCTGTCTTTCGGTCCCGCCGCCGACCCCTGCCGAGCCGGCCCGCCGCCTCGACCCGCTGACTCATTAGGCTTCCGCCGCCCATGCCGCCCGTCGCCCGTCGCCTTCCAGTCCTGTTCGCGCTGGTGGCGATCGCTCTGAGTCTCGGGTTGGCCGCCTGTGGGGACGACGACGACGGCTCCGAGGGCGACGACCAACAGGCGCCCAGCGCCCAGGAAGAGACGTCAGGCACCGAGACCACGTCGGACCTGACCGACACGAGCGTCAAGCCCGTGATCGAGCGGCCCACCGGCGCGCCTCCGCGCAAGCTCGTCAAGGAGGACATCGTCAAGGGCAAGGGGCCGGGGGCCAAGCCGGGCGACACCGTGGTCGTCAACTACGTGGGCGTGAGCTTCTCGACCGGCGACCAGTTCGACGCCTCCTGGGACTCGGGCCAGACCTTTCCTGTGCCCCTCGGACAGGGGCAGGTGATCGAGGGCTGGGACAAGGGGCTGGTGGGGATCAAGAAGGGCGGGCGCCGGCAGCTCGTGATCCCTCCGGAGCTCGGCTACGGGGCGGAGGGCTTCCCGCCCGCGATCGCGCCGAACGAGACGCTGGTGTTCGTGATCGACGCGGTGGACATCCGCTAACCCGCGAAGCTCACGGTGTAGGCCACGAAGGCCACGCACATGAGCGCGATCCCGGCGTAGTCGGTGCGCCGGCGCAGGTCCGGCGGTCGCGCCAGCAGCGCAAGCGCGAGCAGCACGAAGGGGTCGAAGTACTTCTGATAGCTGAGGCGCACCGGCAGCGCGGCCAGTAGGAAGCACACGAGATACACCGCAGGGAGCGACAGGAGTCCGGCGCGGCGCACGAGCAGAGCCAGCACGACGCACCCGAGCGGCACCAGCAACCAGAACACGAGCGAGGAGCCGAGCAGCTCCGGGAAGCTGTCGCTGAGCTTCCACAGGTAGCCCGCGTCGCCCGCCTGGAGCGGCGTGATCGGCCGGTAGGACAGCGGCGCGATCAACAGCAGAAGAGCCCCCGCGGCCGCGCCGGCAGCCACGAGGCGGCGGGTGTCGTCCACCTTTCCGGTGAGGCTCAGCCACGTCCGGGCGAGCGCGGACGAGCGCAGCATTCGCAGACGCCGCCAGACGCTCGGGCCGAACACCAGCACGCCGTAGCCGCCGGCCACCGCGATCGTGAAGGCCACCGCGCGCAGGCTGAGAGCCTCGCGGGCGAGACCCTGGCGGTCCTCACACAGGCCACACGAGGCGGGGTCGGCGCTCGGCGGCACCAGCCCGTTCCACTCGAGTACGAGCGCGCCGAGGGGCACGAGCGACAGCGCGAGCAGCCCGGCCCCGGCGGCCTTGCGCGACAACGGGGCGGGCCCGAGCGCCAGGAAGACGCCCGCCACGGGCACCAGCCAGATGAAGGCCTGACGCGTGAGCAGCGCCGCAGCGATCGCCGTGCACGCGAGCGCGAACGCGGCCAGCGAACCTGATCGCGACCACGCGTGGATGCGCTCCAGGGCAATCAGCGCGAACAGGAGAGCCAGGTTGTCGGTGAGCAGGGTGAACGACACGCCGAAGACGTAGGGCGAGAGAACGAACAGCAGGGTGAGCGCGAACGCCGGCCAGGCGGAGAGCGGAGTGGCTCGCCTCAGCAGCCGCAGCAGGGCAAGCGCCATCGCATACGAGAAGCCGACGTTGAGCAGGCGCAGCTTCCAGAGCTCGAAGCCCACGAGCTTTCCCCAGCCCGCGGTGAGCAGGTGGTAGAGGGGCGTCTGCGCCGAGGGGTAGTCCGAGAAGTCCAGTCGCTCGGACAGCTGGAGAATCGTGGGCAACTGGTAGACCCGGGCGTCCGAGGCGTGGAACGTGTCGATCTCCACGGTCAGGCCGCGCAGCACCGCGACGCCCGCGATGAACGGCAGCGCCAGCAGCAGCGGCTGGAGCCACGGCGGCGGTGTGTCGCTCACGCGCGGGCCAGCCGGCGGCGGCCCTCCGGGCACATGCGCCGCAGAGGGCAGTCGGCGCAGCGCGGCGTCCGCGCCACACAGGTCCGGCGCCCGTGCCGGATCAGCAGCATGTGGGCCTCGTAGGCATCCTGGCCGTCGTCACCCACCAGCCGCGCGAGCTCGTCGTGTGCCTGATCGAGCGGAGCACGCTCGGCCCAGAGCCCGAGCCGCCCGCCAACTCGATACACGTGCGTGTCAACGGGCGGGTCGGGCCGCCCGTAGGCGAAGAGCAGCACGCAGGCGGCGGTCTTGCGCCCCACCCCTGGGAGGTCGCAGAGGTAGGCGCGCGCCTCATCCAGGGGAGCGGTCTCGAGCCACGACAGGTCGTCGTCGCCGACGGCGTGCAGGATCTGGCTGATCCGCACCGCCTTGGTCGGCGCGAGGCCGCCCGGCCGGATCGCCTCCTCGATCCCGGCCACCGGCGGCTTCGCGCACCGCCTCCCAGGACGGGAAGCGCTCGGTCAGGCGCGTATAGGCGACGTCACGGTTGCGGTCGTTCGTGTTCTGCGAGAGGACGGTGAGGATCAGCTCGTCGACCGGCCGCCGATGTGGCCGCAGCAGCGGCCGGCCGTACTCGCGGCGGAGCCGGTCCCGGATCGTTCGCAGCCTGCGTCGGTCGGCCATGCGGGCGGGATGGTATGAACACCCGCCCGTGGAGATCGCCGAGCGGCAAACCGAGGTGGATGGCCTGAGCGTGCACTGGCGCAGTGCCGGTGAGGTTCCCGTGCTCTACGTCCACGGCGTTCCCACCGCGTCGTTCGACTGGGATCCCTTCCTCGAGCGAGTGGGCGGAGTGGCCCCGGATCTCCCCGGATTCGGGCGCTCGGCCAAGCCGGGGGACTTCGACTATTCGATCGACGGCTACGACCGCTTCCTCGAGGCATTCACCGAGCACACGGGCCTCGAGCGCTTCTCGCTGGTCGTGCACGACTGGGGCGCGGTGGCCCTCACCCTCGCCCAGCGCTTCCCGGAGAGGATCGAGCGGCTGGTGGTCTTCAGCACCATCCCGCTGCTCCCGGGCTATACCTGGCACCGAGTGGCGCGAGCCTGGCGAACTCCCGTGATCGGTGAACTGGCCATGGGCTTCACCACGCGCTATGCGCTGCGCCGCACACTGCCGCCCGCCCTCGCCGACCGCGCCTGGGAGTGCTTCGACCAGGGCACCCAGCGGGCGATCCTGCGGCTCTACCGCAGCTCCCCTCCGGAGGTGCTCGCCCGGGCAGGCGAGCGACTCGGCGAGCTGCGCGCTCCGGCGCTCGTGCTGTGGCCCACCGCCGACCCGTACATACCCGCGGGCTTCGGACAGCGCTACGCCGACGCCCTGGGTGGCGAGGCCGAGGTCGAGCTGGTCGAGGGAGCGGGCCACTGGACCTGGCACGAGCGGCCCGAGCTCGTCGAGCGAGCCGCGGCCTTCCTGACCGCGAACTGAGCGCCGAAGCCGCCCGCGGGGGCAGCTTTATCTACTAGCCTCCGCCTCGCCGTGCTGCGTGCCGCCCTCTCCGCCGTCACGGCGCCGCCCAAGCCCCGCGGAGGTGCCTCCGCGACGGTGGCGCCCGCGCCCCGCGTCCGACGCGAGGGGCCCTGGTACCGCCGCATCGACCCCTGGCACGTCGCGCCGATCGCGGTGGCCGTGCTGTTCGCGATCGCGTACCTGATCGTGCAGCCCCGCACCGTCGACCTGGCGGCGCACACCTTCCGAGCCGACCTGTTCGGCGAGGAGGGGTTCACGATCTGGAACGGCCAGTGGTACGGAGGCCACCACACGCCGGCCTACTCGATCCTCTCGCCACCGCTGGCCTGGCTGCTGGGCCCGCCGCTGGCGCTCGCGATTGCCGCGGTCTCGGCGGCCGCGCTCTTCCCTCCGCTGGTGCGCGGCTACTTCGGGGACGAGCGGGCGCGCTGGGGAGCGATCTGGTTCGGCGCGGCCACGGCCACCCTGCTCTTCACGTCGCGACTGCCGTTCGCGATCGGCGTGGCCTTCGGGCTCGCGGCGCTGCTGGCGCTCCAGCGCCACCGCTACGGGTGGGCCATCGTCCTCGCCATCCTCTGTCCGCTCGGCAGTCCCGGTGGCGGGTCTGTTCCTCGCCATGGCCGGCGTGGCCTACGCGATCGCCGAGCGTCGCGACCGGGTCAAGCGGTTGGAGGGTCTGGCCATCGCGGCGGCGGCGTTGATCCCGCCGGTGTTCCTGTCGCTCGCGTTCCCGGAGGGCGGCTGGGCGCCCTTCCCGACGTCGGCCTACGTGCCGATCCCGTTGTTTGCGATCGCCTGCCTGCTCCTGCTCCCGCGCGAGGAGGCCGCGCTTCGCTGGGGGGTCGTGCTCTACGCGCTGGGCGCCACGCTCGCGCTGCTGATCGAGACGCCGATGGGCGGCAACGCCGTCCGGCTCGGCGGGCTGTTCGGCGGCCCGGTCCTGCTCTGCGCGGTCTGGGGGCGCAGATGGAAGCAGCCGGTCGCGGCGTTCGCGCTGCTCGCGGTGACCTTCGCCTGCCTCGCCTTCTGGCAGTGGTCGCCGGCGGTGCGCGACGTGATCAAGTACATCGAGGACCCGGCCGCCAAGTCGGACTACTTCGAGCCGCTGCGCCAGTTCCTCTACACGCTGCCGGACCAGCGCCGGATCGAGATCCCGTTCACGCGCAGCCACTGGGAGGGCGCCGAGGTAGCGATGGAGGTGCCGCTGGCACGCGGCTGGCTGCGCCAGCTCGACACCGGCCTGCACCCGATCTTCTACCGCGGCGGCATCAACCGGCTGACCTACGCCAGCTGGCTGTCCGACAACGCCGTGCGCTACGTCGCGCTGCCGAGCGCCAAGCCCGACAAGAGCTCGTATGGCGAGCGGGCACTGATCGAGCGAGGCCTGCCCTATCTGCGGCTGCGCTACAAGTCGGACGACTGGCGCGTCTACGAGGTGCTGCTGCCGGCGCCTCTCGTGATCTCCCAGGGTGACGCGAACATCGTGCTCGAGCAGCTGCAGTCGGACGAGGTCCTGCTCGACGTCAAGCGGCCGGGCGAGGCGATCGTCAAGGTGCGCTGGACGCCGTACTGGTTCGCGTCCAACGCCTGTGTCGAGCCCGACGGGGACTGGACGAGGGTGATCGCCGACGAGGTCGGCTTCGTGCGACTCTCCACGCGTTTCTCGCCCGAGCGCCTGTTCCAGCGCGGCCGGCGATGTGACGACGATGTGACCGGCTAGGCTGTTCCGTCGTGCCCCGAACGCATCCGCTGTACAAGCAGCTCGTCCGGGTCTGGCGCCAGACCGGCCGCTGGCTCCCCAACGGCTGGCTCGATGCCATCCGCCAGCTCGCCCTGTTCGCGGGCGCCTACTACGCCTACCGGCTCGTGCGGGGCTTCGTGGACGGCCAGGCCACACTGGCCTTCGAGAACGCTCGAATGCTGGTGGACGCCGAGCGTTCGATGGGCCTGTTCTTCGAGCCCGGCCTGCAGGCCTGGGCCCAGGGCGAGGAGTGGCTGCTCCTGTTCGCCAACTGGATGTACGTGAACTCGCACTTCGTGGTCACCACGACGTTCCTGATCTGGCTCTACGTGTTTCGCAACCACGCCTTCTACTTCGTACGGAACATGTTCATGGTCGCGATGGGCCTGGCGCTCGTGGGCTACATGGCCTTCCCGACCGCGCCACCGCGCTTCCTGCCCGAGTGGGGCTTCACGGACACCGTGGCCAACTTCGTGGGCGAGACGGCCGAGACCAGCGCGAACGTTCTCTACAACCCGTTCGCCGCGGTACCGAGCATGCACGTGGCCTTCGCCCTGATGATCGCCGTGCCCGCCATCTACCTCGTGCGCGCTCGCGTGCTCAAGGTGCTGTGGTCGCTCTATCCGGTCGTCGTGACGTTCGTGGTGATGGTCACCGCCAACCACTTCTGGCTCGACGCCGCGCTGGGAGCGCTCGTGGCCGCGGTCTCCGCCTATGCGGCGAGCGCTGCATTCGCGCGCGCCCGTCCCGAGGCCTGGTCCTTCAGGACGGCGGCTGCCTGAGCATGGCCGACGAGGTCCGCGAGCGACCGCGCAGGACGGGTAACGGACGCGGCGACGGGCCCCTCACCGCCACCGAGATAAGGACGCTCGCTCGCGATCGCCTGATCGAGTCGCGGCTCACGCCCAACGCCATCTCCATCACCGGGCTCGTGGGCAACATCATTGCCGCGGTCCTGATCTTCGAGAACCATTTCGTACTCGGCGGGATCGCCTTCATCCTCGGCTCGGTCTGCGACATGATGGACGGCCGCTACTCGCGGATGTCGGGCAAGGGCACGCCGTTCGGGGCTTTCCTCGACTCCACCCTCGACCGCGTGTCGGAGGGGATCGTGCTCACCGCGATCGCCGCCTACTTCGCCCAGCAGCAGGACGACATCGCCACCGCCGCCACCGTGCTCGCGGTGGTGGGCTCGTTCTCGGTGAGCTACACCCGCGCCCGGGCCGAGGCGCTCGGCGTCAAGGGGGACGTCGGAATCGCCTCGCGGCCGGTGCGCGTGGTGATCCTTTCGATCGGACTCGTGTTCGCTGCAGGGGAGCTTGTGCCAGACTTGGACCTGCTCGCGCCGGCCATCTACGTGATGGCGGCGCTCACGATCTTCACCACCCTCCAGCGGGTGCTGCACGTCCGGCGGCAGCTGGCGCGCGGCGCGGGAGCGGTGTAACCCCGCAGAGCCTCCGGGTTGATTTTCCCGGAGTCTCCTCGCGGGGAGATCCCTTTCTCTGTGACTTCAGGAGGCATCTGACAATGGCTGACGACTCTTCAAACGGAGCTGCGCGCTATCAGACCGACAAGGTCCGCGTAGCCATCATCGGCGTGGGCAACTGCGCCTCGTCCTTCGTGCAGGGCGTCGAGTTCTACAAGGACGCCGACCCCAAGGAGCGGGTCCCCGGGCTGATGCACGTGGACCTCGGCGGCTACCACGTGAACGACATCGAGTTCACCGCCGCCTTCGACATCGACGCCGACAAGGTCGGCAAGGACCTCTCCGAGGCGATCTGGTCGGGGCAGAACAACACGATCAAGTTCGCCGACGTGCCCGAGCTCGGCGTCAAGGTGCACCGCGGCATGACGCACGACGGCCTCGGCAAGTACCTCAAGCAGAAGATCACCAAGGCCCCGGGCGAGACCGCCGACATCGTCGGGATCCTCAAGGACACCAAGACCGACGTGGTGGTCTCCTACCTGCCGGTGGGCTCCGAGCAGGCCACCAAGTGGTACGTCGAGCAGGTGCTCGAGGCGGGCTGCGGCTTCGTCAACTGCATCCCGGTGTTCATCGCCCAAGAGAACTACTGGGCCAAGCGCTTCGAGAAGGCCGGCCTGCCCGTCGTGGGCGACGACATCAAGTCTCAGGTGGGCGCCACCATCACCCACCGCGCGCTGGCGCGGCTGTTCCACGAGCGCGGCATCTCGCTCAAGCGCACCTCGCAGCTAAACGTGGGCGGCAACATGGACTTCTTCAACATGCTCGAGCGCGAGCGTCTCGAGTCGAAGAAGATCTCCAAGACCCAGGCGGTGACCTCGATCATGGGTCACGAGCTGCCCGCCGACGACGTGCACGTCGGTCCCTCGGACTACGTGCCGTGGCTGACCGACCGCAAGTGGGCGCACATCCGGCTCGAGGGTGAGGCCTTCGGCGACGTGCCGCTGATCGCCGAGCTCAAGCTCGAGGTGTGGGACTCGCCCAACTCGGCCGGCATCGTCACCGACGCCGTGCGCTGCTGCAAGCTGGCGCTCAACCACGGCCTCGGCGGCCCGATCGGTGGCGCCTCGGCCTACCTGATGAAGTCGCCGCCCGAGCAGTACCCGGACGACGTCGCCCGCGAGATGGTCGAGGACTTCATCAAGCAGTACGGCGGCGCGCCGAAGATCCCGGGCAAGCCCAAGGTCAAGTCGAAGGCCAAGCAGAAGGCCAAGAGCTAGACGACGCGGCCAGAAGACGCTTCACGAACGGGCGGCCTCCGGGCCGCCCGTTGTCGTTCCTCGCGTAACTCGCGCTCGCCCGCTCCCTTGGACGGTCGATGAGACCGAGCCGAGACTCAGTTGACACTGACCGGCGCCCGCCGCGGGCGTACGGTGCTCGGCGCTACGCGAAAAGGAGCACACGGAATGTCTGACAAGAGGGTTCGTCGCACGCTCATCGCCGCCTCGGTCGTCCTGCTGGCCGCCGGCGGCGCCACCGCCGAGGCGGGTCCGCCCGGCAAGTGGAGCCAGGTCACCGGCGTCGGGCGCAGGACGACGGCAACCCCATGCGTCCCGGTCTCGCCCGCACCGCCGACGGCGTCCTCCACGTCAGCTGGAGCCGCGACGTGGGGGGCGGAGGGAGCCTGCTGCACAGCGCCATCTCGGCCGACGCGAAGACGGTCTCCGGCCCGGTGTCGATCTACGACAACGTCCTCGGCGGCGTCAACTACCACTCCGACCTCGTCGTGGCTCCGGACGGCACTCTGCGCGCGTTCTTCGCCGCCACCAACGTCTTCGACAGCGTGTTGGCCACGGCCACCTCGGCCAACGGCGGCGCGAGCTGGACCGTGGGCGGCTCGGTGTCCAAGAACGGGCGCCGAGGGCAAGGATGTCTACACCGCCGGTCGGCATCGGCGCGGCAGGTCGGCAAGGACGGCACCTTCTACTCGATCTGGGGCGACTCGAGCCCCGACGGAGCCGGCTACCACGTCGGCCTCGACCCGAACGCCGCCGACGGCGAGCTGCCCGGCAGCCTGCAGTCGGACCCCAAGCTCGGCGTGGACTCGGCCAGCGGCCAGGTGGTCTCGGCCTGGAACTCGCTCGATGACGACGGACCCGTGGTGGTCATGCCCATCGCCCCCGCCGGCGGCCCGGTCGTCGATCCCCAACTCGACCGGCTACTCGCTCCATCCGGTGGGCATCACCGGCCGGATCGGCGCTCCGGGAGTGTTCGTCGGCTACCACCGCGGGCACCAACCCGTTCCTGTCCGACCCCTCGGTCTACCGCGTGGACACCGGCCAGGCGATCCGCCTGACCAAGAAGGACGGCGAGCTGATCTCCCTGGCGGCAGCGCCCGGCGGACGGCTGTGGGCGTTCTGGCAGGTCGACAACTCGATTCGCGCGACCCGCTCCAACCCGGCGGCCACCAAGTGGGGCCAGATCGTCTCGGTCAAGCCGCCCAAGGGCACCTCGGCGATCTACAACCTCGTGGGCGAGGCCTCCACCGGCCCGCTCGACCTGCTCGCGCACGTCGACACGTCGTCGAGCACGCTCGCCTCCTGGCACCAGCGCATCCTGCCCGGCCTCGGCCTTCACCGCCAAGGAGAACAAGAAGGGCAAGATCGTGATCACAGGTGACCGACGCCGGCAAGGCCCTCGGCGGCGGGCGTGCAAGGTCAAGGTCAAGGGCAAGAAGGGCTCGAAGACCACGGCGGGCTCCAGCGGCAAGGTTTCCTTCTCGCTCGACGCCCGGCGCGCTACAAGATCGGCGCCTCCAAGAAGGGCTACGCCTCGCTCTCCAAGCGAGTGCGCGTCAAGTAGGACTCGCTCCGTCGGCGCCGCCGGTCCCCTCGGCCGGCGGCGCCAGCACCTCGGCGCGGCGTAGTGGCCGACGGCGTCGAACCAGCGCTTGGCGTGCAGGCCGCGGCGCAGGTCGCAGTCCGCGAACAGCATGCCCTCCTCCCCGTACAGCGGTCCGGCGATCAGCTCGCCCCACTCTGGGATCGACGATCACGGCTCCGCCGTTGCCGAAGACCCCACGCTCCGGCAAATCGATCGGGAAGTCGTCCGGGAATGCCGCGCGGGGGATGAACTGCGGCACCGAGACGACGAACGCGCCGGACTCGATCGCGATGTGGCGCATGCTCGCCTGCCAGCCCTCGGAATCGTCCGCCGTTGGCGCCACCCAGATCTGCGGGCCGCCCTGGTACACCGCCCAGCGGGCCAACGGCATGCGGTTCTCCCAGCAGATCAGCCCGCCGATGCGTCCGACCGGCGTGTCCGCCACCGCGAGATCGTCGCCGCTGCCGATCCCGTGGAACAGGCGCTCGTGGTGGGTCGGCATGAGCTTGCGGTGCTTGGACACCAGGCCGGACGGGCCGAGTAGCAGCAGAGCGTTGTAGAGCGTTCCCGGCCGCTCGAGTCTCGCGCTCGTTGATCCCGATCGCGCAGTGGAGGTCGTGCTCGGCGCAGGCGGCGGCGAGCCGATCCACGAGCGGACCCGGGACCTCCATCGAGCTGTCCCACATGCGCTCCCAGAGCTCGTCGCTGCCGTCGAAGCTCGCAGCCTGCCGGGCCCAGACGTTCGAGGGATAGATCGAGACGAAGGTCTCCGGCAAGCACGGCGAGCTGCGCGCCGCCGGCCGCGGCTTCGGCGAGCAGCCGCACCGCCTTGTCGACGGTGGCCTCGGCGTCGAGGATCACAGGAGTGGCCTGGATGGCGGCCACGCGAACGGTGGGAAAGTCCGTCACCTCGTCGTCGATCGTATCCTGCGCCCGTGCCCTTCACCATCGCCCAGGTCACGCCGTGGCCTTGGGAGCAGCACCATGAGGTCAACCGCTTCGTCGAGAGCCTGTCGAACGAGCTGTGCGCGAGGGGCCATCGGGTGGCCGTGGTCGCGCCCTCCGACTCGCGTGAGCTGGTGCACGATGGCCGGGCCAAGGTCGCGGCCGCCGAGTCCGATCCCGACGCGGTGTTCGCGGAGCCCGGCTGCGCCTCGGTGCTCGCCGTGGGCCAGTCGCTCCCGTTCCGCCGCGGCGGATCGGTGTCGCTCCCGCTGGACGTGTCGCGCTCACTGGAGGAGTTGCTCGAGCGAGTCGACTTCGACTTCGTGCACGTGCACGAGCCGTTTGCCCCCAGCGCCAGCTCGGCGGCGCTGCGCCACTCCCGGGCGCTCAACGTCGGCACCTTCCACTCGACCACCGAGCGCTTCGTGTCCACCCAGGTGGCGCGCAAGGTGGTGGAGCTGCTGTTCGGCCGGCTCGACGGGCGCACAACCAGCTCGGCGGCCACGCGCGACCTGATCGAGCGCTACTTCCCCGGCGACTACGAGGTGATCCTCCCCGGCGCCGACCTTCTGCCGCGCCCGGAGGCCGGCGGCGACGCCCCGGAGATCGTGTTCTCGGCGGAGGAGGAGCGCGGAGCGCTGCGGCTGTTCGTCCGCGCGCTGCGGCGCCTCTCGGTCGAGCACCGACTGGTCGGCCACGATCTGGCTGCGCGATCCGGCCTCGGCGCCCGCCGTGACGCTGCCGCGGCGCCTGCGCGACCGCGTCCGCATCGCCGGGCCGGCGGACGGCTCGGAGGCTCAGCACCTGGCCCGCGCCACCGTGGCCGTGGCCGCTTCGTCGGGCACCGCGCCCGCGCCTCAGCTCGTGCTGCGCGCGCTGGCCGGCGGGGCCGTGCCCGTGGTGTCGCGGCTCCCTCAGTACGAGGAGCTCGTGGGCGACGGCGATCTCGGCCCCCTGTTCGAGCCGCGCGACGCGCTGACGCTCGCGGCGCAGCTCGAGCGCCTCGTCTGCGATCCCGAGCTCGTCGCTGAGTACCGGGAGCGCATCGAGGGCGTGCACGCCGAGCTCGAGTGGTCACGAGTGGCGAGCGATTACGAGGAGCTCTACGAGCGCATCGCGGCTCGCCGCCACGATCAGGACGGCCGGCCGGGCGCTACGCGGCCGGCTGGCGCAGCCGCGACTTCATCCACGTCGACCTGCACATGCACACCGACCACTCGCCCGACTGCGCCACGCCGGTGGAGACGCTGCTCGACACGGCCAAGAAGGTCGGCCTGGGCGCGATCGCGATCACCGACCACAACGAGGTGTCGGGCGCGCTCGCTGCGCGCGAGCGCGCCGAACGGGATCAAGGTGATCGTGGCCGAGGAGGTCAAGACCGCCGACCAGGGCGAGGTGATCGGTCTTTTCATCGAGGAGAAGATCCCGCGCGGGATGACCCTGCAGGACACGATCGCCGAGATCCGCCGCCAGGGCGGGCTGGTCTACATCCCGCATCCCGTTCGACCGCATGCACTCCGTGCCCGACTACGAGCATCTCCTCGACGTGGTCGAGGACATCGACGCGATCGAGGTCTTCAACCCGCGCGTGGCATTCTCGGCCTTCAACGAGGAGGCCGCCCGGTTCGCAGCGAAGTACCGGATAGTGGCGGGCGCAGGATCGGACTCTCACGTGGCTCAGGGGCTCGGCTCGGTCAAGATCCGCATGCGCGACTTCGACGGCCCGGAGGAGTTCCTCGAGTCGCTGCGCGACGCCGACATCGTCCGCAAGAAGCAGTCGCTGCTCTACGTGCAGGCCCTCAAGTTCATCCAGACGCGCGGCAAGAAGTGATGCGCCGGAGAGGACCGTCAGCGGATCCGTCAAATCCCTCGGATCACATGCCCGCTACCGACGACGAGATCCGCGAGAAGTACCTGGAGCGGGCGATCAGGGAGCTCAACAGCCTGACCCGCGAAATCCAGGGCTGCCGCCACTGCCCTCGCGGCAACCTGATGCCGGTGCTCGGCTCGGGCCATCCCCAGGCCGACATCTTCATGCTCAAGTTCGCCCCCATGCCCTCGGAGATCGAGGAGGGCGTGGCCTACTACGGCCGCGCCGGGTCGGCCCTGATGAAGAGCTTCAAGCGGCTGGGCGTCGATCCGCTCGCCGTGTACGGCACCGTCTTCGTCAAGTGCCCGGTGCACGACACCGACGACTCCGCGCCGGAATGCCGCGCGCGCGTGCTCGACGAGCTGGCGATCGTCCAGCCGCGCATCGTCGTGGTGATGGGAGACGAGGCGCTCGAGGAGCTCAACGCCCTCGGCGTGCCGCTGGGCCGCACGCTCGAAGCCGTGCCCGGGTCAGATCCAGCGCCTGACCCCCACGTGTGACGCCCTGTTCGTGCCGGACATCGACCGCTCGCTCGACGACGAGCAGGCCAAGCGCGAGTTCTGGGGAGCGTTCCGCGCGCTCGGCGAGTGGTACGCGGACTACCCGCCGTACTGAGCCAGCGGTACTCTGCGCGTATGGCTGACAGGGCGAGGGTCCTGGTCGTGGCCAACCGCACGGCCGAGTCGCCTGAGTTGCTCGACGCGCTTCGCACCCGCACCGGCCACGGGCCGTGCGAGTTCACCCTGCTCGTGCCGTCCACTCCGCACGGGCTGGCCTGGGCGGCGGACATGCACGCCGGCGGCGAGGAGGCCGAGGAGCACCGCCAGGCTTTCGTGGACGAGCTTCGCGAGGAGGGCCTCGACGTGGGTGAGGCCAAGGTGGGCGACGGCGATGCGCTGGCCGCGATCCAGGACGAGTGCAACTTCAACGACTACGACGAGCTGATCGTCTCGACCCTCCCGCTGCACATCTCCAAGTGGCTCCGGGTAGACCTTCCTCGTAAGGCGGAGGCGGCCACGCGGCTTGCCGGTCACGCACGTGGTAGGCAGCGAGAGCGTAGGAGCCCATGGATCTCGAGGAACACGAGGGAGTCGAGCCGGTAATCGAGCGCCGCTGTGCCGAGTGCGGCACGGCGCTGACGAAGGAGGAGATCACGGCCTCGCTGGAGACCGAGGGCCCCTTCCTGTGCTCGGTCCACGCCAGCGAGGAGGTGCCGCTGGAGGACGAGCGCGAGCTGACCTGAGGGCGCGACCCGCTCGCCGTCGCGCGATCGTCGGGGCTAACCGCGCTCGAGCAGCGCCACGCACTCGATGTGCGGCGTCTGCGGGAACATGTCCACCGGGCGGACCGTCTTGAGCTCGTAGCCGGCGTCGACGATCTGGCGCGCGTTGGGCGCGAGGGTCGTGGGGTTGCAGGACACGTAGACGATCTTCTTCGCCTCGGCCTCCAGCACCCGCCGCACGACCTTCTGGGACAAGCCCCGCGCGCGGCGGGTCCACCACCACCACGTCGGCGCCGCCGGACTCCTCGAGCAGCGGCCGCATCGCCAGGCGCACGTCGCCCGCGAAGAAGTGCGTGTTGTCGATCGAGTTGAGGCGAGCGTTCTCGATCGCGTCGGCCACCGCCTCCTCGACGATCTCGACGCCGAAGACCTCTCCCGCGTCGAGCGCGAGCACCAGCGCGATCGTCCCGATCCCGCAGAAGAGGTCGAGCACCTTCTCGCGCCCGGACAGCCCCGCCAGCTCGACGGCGGACGCGTAGAGGCGCTCGGCCATCTCGGTGTTGGTCTGGAAGAACGCGTCGGGCGAGATGCGGAAGCGAAGGCCCGCCACCTCCTCCTCCAGCGCGGCCTCGCCCTTGACGATCTGGGTGTCGCCGTCGCGGGTGGTCTCGGCCACGCCGGCGGCCCGAGTCCACAGGAAAGAGTCGGCGGGCGCGAGGGCGGCCAGCGCATCCACGTCGAAGCTCGCGCCGGGGCTCGTGACGATGCGGGCCTGCAGCTGCCCGGTGCGGCGGCCCTCGCGCACCACGAGGTTCCGGAGCAGTCCGGTCTGGCTGCGGCGGTCCCAGGCCGAGAGCCCCTGCTCACGACACCAGGCCTTGACCGTCTCGCGCAGCGCGTCGACGCGCTCGGAGGCGAGGATGTCGCTCGTCACGTCGTCGATGGCGTCCCAGCGGCCCGCGCGGTGGAAGCCGAGCACGAGCTCGTCATCCTCGTCGCCGTACCCGAACGAGTACTCGAGCTTGTTGCGGTAGCGCCACTGCTCCACGGCCGGAACGATCGCCTCCACGCGCGGCTCTTCGAAGCGGCCGATGCGCTCCAGAGCGTCGCGGACCTGCGCTTCCTTCTCGGCCAGCTGCCGCTCATAGGGCAGCACCTGCCAGGGGGCGCCGGGGTGCGGCTCCATCGGCTCGATGCGCTCGGGACTCGGCTCGAGCAACTCCACCGTCTCGGCCTCGCCGAAGGAGCGCTTGGCCTTCACGACACGGGCGCGCACCCGGTCTCCGGGCACCGCTCCGCGCACGAAGAGCACGTAGCCGTCGCTGCGGGCGACACCTGCGCCGCCGTGCGCGAGCGCGTCGATCTTCAGCTCGAGCTGGTCCCCGGGCCGCGGGCGGGTACGTGTTGCCTGGACGCCTTCCACGGCGTCCTATGGTCGCAGCTACTTCTTGAGCTTCGACTCGATGGCGTTCAGCACGCCCTTGCGGTTCGCGTGGCGCCGCTCGTAGTCGCGGACCTTGCGCAGCTCAGCCGGCTTGAGCGAGTCGAGGCGGACCTTGATCTCGGCCACCGTGAGCTCGTCGTAACCGCTGATCGGGAAGCTCGAGCCCACGCCTGCCGCGCGGCGCGCCCGGTCGGCCTGGGCGAGCACCGGCGATGCGGCCTTGCGGGCCCTGGTGGCCCTTTTCTCGATCCGGTCACGGCCGCGATCGAGGAGCTTCTCGAGGTCCTTGAGGACGTCGTTGGTCTCCTTGCGCCCGCGCTTGACGAGGTCGGTGGCGATCCCGCTGTGCCTGCTTGGCGCTCAACTGGCCTTCCTTCGACCGCGCCCTCGAGCGCCTCCTCGATCCGCTCGCGCGTGAGGAAGACCATCCCGCCGGGCTCGATCAGGTTCTTGCGCAGGGCATCGCGGAACTCGGCGACGCTCTTGGCCTCGACCTCCCGCTTGCGGCTCGGCTGTTTCTTGGTCTTGGTGCGTCGTCGCTCGGCCATGGCGGCAAGCTACCTCACCTCGGCAGCCGGAACGCGGCGGCCACCGGCGCGTGATCGGAGAGGCGCAGCCGCCGGCCGTCGGGTTGCAGCAGCTCGCGCCGCTCCGCCGCGAGGCGACGCGGGCGCTCCACCACCTCGAGGCCCCGGACGAGCAGGTGGTCGATGGCGTCGCGTGCGGTGTACTCGGCGAGGCCGAAGCGCTCCCGCATGACGTCGAAGGGCCCGGGATTGCGGGCCGGCCGCAGGTTGAGGTCGCCACCGAAGACGAGCGGGTGGCCGCCGGACCACTCCACCGCCAGCTGCGCGGCGCGCACGACCTCGGCGGACGCCCGCTCCGGGAGGCCCGCCGACGCGTGCAGGTTGGCTGCGCAGACCCTCCCCTCGGGGAGCTCGAGCCAGGCCCAGTGCATGCGGCGCTGCTCGGGACGGCGGGCGAGCGTCACGCGCCGATGGTCGATCACCCGACCCGGGATGGCGCACCAGGATCTGATTCGAGCCTCCCTCGGACGAGGCGATCAGATCCGGATTGACAGCGGCGATCCGCCGCTGGGCGGCTTCCAGCGGCCAGGGCAGATTGCGCGACGTGCGCACCAGGACACCGCTCGAGCGGGTGCGGCGGCCCAGGTCGGCGAACCAGCGGGGCGGCGCCTCCTGAAGCAGCGCCACGTCCCATTCGAGGCCGTCGAGCACCTCCGCGAACTCCGCGAGCAGCGGCCGGTTGACCTGCACGTGGGTGGCGTTGCGCTCGCTGCGGCCGAAGCAGGCGCGAGCGCCAGGTGAACAGGGCCGGGTCCGGTGGGAAGTCGCGGCCGTGGTAGAGGTTCCAGCTGAGGACTCGCATTTTGCCCAGGCACTTCCTAACAGGTGAGGAGCTCACGGCCGCTGAGCAGCGCGCCCTGCTCGACCGGGCGATCGAGCTGAAGGCCGACCGCCTCGGCTCGCGCGCGCTCGAGGGCAAGAGCGTGGCGCTGCGTGTTCGACAAGCCCTCCACGCGCACACGGGTGTCGTTCGAAACCGGCGTGTACGAGCTCGGCGGGCACCCGCTGGTGCTCCGTCAGGGCGAGCTTCAGCTCGCGCGTGGCGAGTCGCCTCGCGACACGGCACTCGTGCTCTCGCGCATGGTGCACGCCGTCGCGGTCCGCACCGGGCCGCACGAAACGCTCGAGGAGCTGGCGCGCTGGTCGGAGGTGCCCGTGATCAACATGCTCACCCACGAGCACCACCCGTGTCAGGCGCTCGCCGACCTGATGACCCTGCTCGAGCGCTTCGGCAGGCTCGAGGGGCTCAAGCTGGCCTACGTGGGCGACGGCAACAACATGGCGCGTTCGCTGTTGTTCGCCGGACGCCTCGCCGGCGTAGAAGTTGTCATGGCCACTCCCCCCGAGCTGTCTCTGCCGGAGCTGCCGGGCCTGGATCCCGCCGAAGCCGTGAGCGGCGGCGCACGCCGTCTACACCGACGTGTGGGTGAGCATGGGCGACGAGGAGGAGGCCGAGCGGCGCCGCAGCGCTGCTCGCGCCCTATCGCATCGACGCCGAGCTCATGTCCCACGCCCGCGACGACGCGATCGTGCTCCACTGCCTGCCGGCCCATCCGGGCGAGGAGATCACGGAGGAGCTCCTCTACGGCGAGCGCTCGGCGGTCTGGGATCAGGCCGAGAACCGCCTTCACTCCCAGAAGGCTCTTCTGGAGCTGTTAACGGCGGAATAAGAGCGGCGGGGTTGAGGTCATGACAACTATCTTTCGCACCGGTCCGCTGGTGAACTGGAGGTCTCGATGAAGAAGTGGCTCGCACTGATACTCGCCTGTGTTGCGCTCGCTGTCGTGGTGGCCGGATGCGGAGGCGATGACGACGACGACTCGGGCAACGGCGGCGAGGCGACCACCCAGGAGCCGGCGGACAGCGGCGGCGAGGGCGGCGGAGCCGACCGCCGAGGACGAGACCGGCGGCGAGGCCGGTGGCGGGCGGCGGACCACGGTGGGGATGATGAACATCCAGTTCCAGCCCGCCGATGTCAGCGTGGACGCCGGCGAGACGATCACGTTCCGCAATGACGAGGCCGTGCCCCACGACGTCAAGAAGACCGGCGGCCCGGGTGCGGACTTCGAGTCGGGTCCCGAGGGCGGGATGAGCGAGGGCGACACGTACGAGCTGACGCTCGACCAGGCCGGGAAGTACGAGTACGTCTGCCGAGTGCATGCGCCCGGCATGGCGGGCACGATCACCGTCAGATAGGCCGCTAGTCGGGCCTGCGCGCACCCGAAGCCCGCGCAGCAGCAGCAGGGCGGTCTCGCCCGCGCCGCCGCGCGTGGGCAGCAGCCCGAGCTGGGTTGCGGCGTCGTAGAGATCGAAGAAGCCGCGCGCCCGACGGACCGCGCCGTCGTCGAGCTCGATGTAGTGGATCCCCTGGAGTGTCACGGGGCGGTCGCTGGCCGGCAGCAGCTGCCCGAGGTCACCCCTATGGGTGCCGAGCGCCTTCCAGGGGAAGCAGGCGTGGCCGCCGCGGAGCAGCGGCGGCGCCGTGCTCTCGATTCTGAGGTCGGGAAAGGCGAGCCGCAGCGAGGCGGCGTGACGGTCGAGGGCGTCCACGCCGCGCAACAGGTCCGTCGCCACCGGATCCTCGTAGGACACGTCGGGCGTGCAGCAGCCTTCGAAGCCCGAGCCCTGCCAGGCGGCGCGCCAGCGCTCGGCCAGCAGGTCGACCGCGTGGCGCTCGAGCTCGCTGCTCACTGGCGGAGCTCGGCCACGCCCTCTTCGGGAGAGGAGGCCTGGGCGTAGTGGCGGCGCGGGATGCGGCCCGCCTCACGCGCCTCGCGGCCGGCCTCCACCGCCTTTCGCATCGCGCCGGCCATCGCGACGGGATCGGCCGCACGGGAGATCGCGCTGGCGAGCAGCACCGCGTCGCAGCCCATCTCCATCGCGAGGGCGGCGTCCGAGGCGGTGCCGATGCCGGCGTCGAGGATGACCGGGACGCGCGCGCTCTCGACGATCAGCCGCAGGTTGTAGGCGTTGTTGATCCCCATGCCGCTGCCGATCGGCGAGCCGAGCGGCATCACCGCGGCGCAGCCGGCGTCCTCGAGACGACGGGCGAGGATGGGATCGTCGTTGGTGTAGGGCAGCACCGTGAAGCCGTCGGCCACGAGCTCCTCGGCCGCCACGAGCAGCTCGGCCGGATCGGGCAGGAGGGTCCGGTCGTCGCCGATCACCTCGAGCTTGACCCAGTCGGTCTCGAGCGCCTCGCGGGCGAGGCGCGCGGTGGTCACCGCCTCGCGGGCGGTGAAGCAGCCGGCGGTGTTCGGCAGCACCTCGAGGCCGGCCTCGCCGAGCACCTCGATGATCGAGCCGCGGGCGCCTGGGTCCACGCGGCGCATGGCCACCGTGGCGAGCTCGGCCCCCGATTCCCGAGCGGCCTCCGCCATCACCTCGAGGTTGCGAAACCCGCCGGTGCCGAGGATCAGCCGCGAGCGGAAGTCGCGATCGGCGATCGACAACATCAGCAGCCGCCCTGCACGGCGTGAAGCACCTCGATCTGCTGACCCTCGCTCAGGTTCGTGCTGGCCCAGGCGCCCTGTGGCACGACCTCGCCGTCAACGGCCACCGCCACGCCGCGGCCGTTCTCCGGCGCGCCGGCGGCACGCACCGCGGCCTCCACGGTCGCGTCCTCGGGCAGGTCGCGGGCCTCGCCGTTGAGGACGATCCCGGTCACGCCCGGGCCCCCACGGCGGCGAAGCGCTCCGGCGCCAGCGCGGCCAACTCTGGGCGCCAGCTCGCCTCCGCTGAGAAGCTCGGCCACGGCGTCGCCCGTCAGCGGCGCGAGGAGCACGCCGTTGCGCCAGTGGCCCGTGGCCCAGATGAGCCCGTCGAGCTGTCGCGTCCCACAACCGGCGCGTTGTCCGGCGTGCCGGGCCGCAGTCCCGCGTGGGCCTGAACCAACTCGAGCTCGCCCACCTCGGGCAGCACCTCCCAGGCGGCCTCGAGCAGGCGGTACACGCCGTCCGCGGTCACGGCGGTGTCGAAGCCCTGCTCCTCCACCGTGGCGCCGAGCACGACGCGCCCGTCACCTCGCGCCAGCAGGTAGCAGCGCGGCGTGCGCACGATCCGGCGCAGTGGCTCGGACATGCCTTCGCGGACGCGCAGCTCGAGGATCTGGCCCTTGACCGGGCGTATCGGAGGCCCGGCGCCCGACGGCGCGAGCGCGGCGCTCCAGGGCCCGGCGGCCACGACGACCTGGTCGCAGCCGATGGTGCCCGAGGCGGTGCGCACGCCCGTGACCCGGCTCCCGTCGTGCTCGATCGCGAGAGCCTCGGTGCCGCATGGCCACGTCGCCTACCGCGGCGGCGAGCGCCGTCGCGACCGCGCGTGGATCGGCCTGGCCGTCCTGCGGCGCCAGGATCCCGCCGGCGACGCGGGGAGAGAGACCCGGCTCGAGCTCGCGGCAGCGCGACGGCGTGAGCCACTCGGCGTCCAGGCCGAGAGAGCGCTGGAAGTCGTGCAGCCGCCGCAGCTCCTCGGCGTCGTCGCGGTCGGCCGCCACCACCAGCGCGCCCGTCTCGCGATAGCCCGTGGGCAGCCCCGTGACCTCCTCGAGCTCGGCGGCGAAGGCCGGCCAGCGCTCGCGGCCGGCGAGGTTGACCTGCAGGGGGCCCTCCTCGCCGAAGTTGGCCTCGGTCACGGGCGCGAGCATCCCGGCCGCGACGCTCGAGGTAGCGGCACCCGGCTCGTCGGCGCGATCGATCACGAGCACCGACAGCCCGCGCTGTCGCGCTCGCCACGCACTGGCGAGTCCGATCAGGCCCGCGCCGACCACCACGGCGTCGTAGCGTGCGTTCTCGGCGGCTGTGCACTCCCCTTCCTCGTCTTTCCGGCGGTTTGTCGCATCTCCCCTTCCTCCACCGGCATTACCCGGGTCAGGTTCGACGGTCGGCGGCGCCGCAGCCGCCCTCTCAGCCCGGTCCCCCGAGCTCCCGTGTTCTCGCGTGAATGGTACCCGGGCGCGCTGGCTCGGATCGGCGGCTAGTAACGGCGCGTGGGATCGTCCGCGGGCGGACGGGTGCGGCCGTCGTCGCGCAGGAAGATGACGGCAAGCGAGATCACGAGGCCGATGATGCCGACGATCATGAGGATCAGTCCGACCGTCTGCAGCTCGATTCCCGACACCTCGGCGGTGACCGCGTAACGCAAGATCGCGCCCGCTGCGATCAGGAATATGGAGGCTCCGATACTCATATCTGCTAGGAGTTAGGCGCTGCCGGCGGGACGCTAGCAGGGGCGGGGGACCGCAACCGAACGCGTTCTGTGTGTTTGTGAAGGCGACGATGCGGTGCGTGCCGGTGCCGAAGGCACGCCGACGGGGCCCGCATCATGCTCGCCGCACCCGACCTTCGCCCCTGAGACGAATGCGATCAAGAACGCTCTTCACCACGCTCACGCTTGCGCTCACCGCGCTGGTGCTGCTTCCCACCGCCGCCGGCGCCAGCTCGCGTCAGCTCGCGATCTTCCAGGACGACTCGCTGCTTCTCGCAAGCGGCGACGCAGATCCGGGAGGCCACGCTCGACGAGATCCGCAGCCTCGGCGCCGACGCCATCAAGGCCAACGTCGACTGGGCGACCGTCGCCCCGGCGGGGCGGCGCAAGCCGGCCGGCTTCGACGGCTCGGACCCGGCGGACTATCCCGGCTGGGGCGTCTACGACGAGTTCCTCGCCGACGCCCAGGCGCGCGGCTTCGAGGTGATCTTCGCGCTCACCCCGCCCGCCCCGAGCTGGGCCACCAAGGGCAAGCGCGGCCGCTACGAGAAGTTCGACCGGCCCAGCGCGCGCGAGTACGGGCGCTTCGCCGAGGCGGCCGCCACTCGCTACTCGAGCGTCGACGTCTGGTCGTTCTACAACGAGCCCAACCTCTTCAAGTACCTGTACCCGCAGTCGCGCAACGGGCGTGCCGTTCGCGCCGCATCACTACCGCGGCATGGTTCGCTCCGGAGTGTCCGGTCTGCAGCGCGCGGGGGCCGGCGGCGACCGGATCCTGTTCGGCGAGCTGCTCCCCCAGGGCAGCCGCTCCACCGGGCCCGCGGAAGAACCTGAGGCCGCTGCGCTTCCTGCGCGAGTTCTTCTGCCTCGACAACAACTACCGCGCGTTCCGCGGCCGCGCCGCTCGCGTGCGCGGCTGCCAGAGCTACAAGCGCCTGTCGGGCCTGGACGGGTTCGCCTACCACCCCTACACCCGCGGCGGCGGTCCGAGCACGCCGGAGATCTCGTCCGACGACGCCACGATTCGCTCGCTTCCGCGGGTGACCCGCGTGCTCGACCGCGCGCGCGCCAAGCGCCGCATCTCGGGCGGCCGGCTGCCGATCTGGATCACCGAGTTCGACTTCCAGTCCGACCCGCCCGATCCGTTCGGCTCGCGGCTCAAGCGGATCCCCGTGTTCATGGGGATCTCCGAGCTGTGGCTCGCCCAGCGCAATCGGCGGGTGGCGGCGTACTCGCAGTACACGATGAACGACACCCCGGGCGATCCCGGTCTGTGGCAGGGCGGCCTGCGCTTCGCCAGTGGGCGCAAGAAGCCCGGCGTGTATGACGCCTACCGCCTCCCGATTCTCGTGCGGCGCCTCGGATCGAGTGCCGTCGAGGTGCGTGGAGCGGCCCGTCCCGGAGGACGCGGCGCGATCGTCCAGGTGCAGCAGCGCCGGGGCCGCGGCAGCTTCCAGGACCTCGGTTCGCCGATCACCGTGCGCAACGCGCGGGGCTACTTCAGCGCCCGCTTCCGGCTGTCCGGTGCTTCCGGGCGCACCTATCGCCTGGTATCCGGCGGCGAATTCAGCCCCCGCGTCAAGCCCATAACGATCTTCTAAAGATCACGGAATCCCAGCTACGCTCCGGAGGATCTATGACTCGCTCGCTCGCAGTTCTGACAACCGCCCTCGTCGCCGCCGCCGTGGCCTTCACGGCCGCGCCGCAGCGCTCCGAGGCCGCCATCTCGGTCGGAATCGGGGAGCAGAGCGCCTCGATGTTCACCAATCCTCTGTTCACCGATCTGGGCATCAAGCGCGCTCGCTACTTCCCGTCGTGGAACGTGGCGCTCAAGCGCGCAGGAGCGCGGCTGGCTCGACATCTGGCTCGCGGAGGCCGAGAAGGCCGGCGTTGAGCCGCTGATCAGCTTCAGCCAGTCGCTCGGTTCGGCCTGCCCGAGCAGGCCGTGCAAGCTGCCGACCGTGCGCGAGTACACGAAGGCCTTCAAGGCCTTCCGCAAGCGCTGGCCGCAGGTGAAGGTGGTCAGCCCGTGGAACGAGGCCAACCACCGCTCCCAGCCCACGTTCAAGAACCCCAAGCGCGCCGCTCAGTTCTACAACGTGGTCCGAGCGCGCTGCAAGGGCTGCAAGATCATCGCGGCGGACGTGATCGACGAGCGCAACATGGAGAAGTGGCTCGCGGAGTTCAGGAAGTACGCGAAGAAGCCACGCATCTGGGGCCTGCACAACTACCGCGACACCAACCTGCGCAAGGGCCAGACCACCGGTGGCACCAAGCGCCTGCTCAAGGCCGTGAAGGGCCAGGTCTGGCTGACCGAGACCGGCGGGATCGTGAAGTTCACGCTGCCCAGCGGCGGCAAGCTGTTCCCGTTCTCGGAGAAGCGGGCCGACAAGGCCGTCCGGCGGATGTTCTCGCTGGCCAAGCGCTACCGCTCCCGGATCAAGCGGCTCTACATCTACAACTGGCAGCAGCCGACGGGGCGCAACCGCTTCGACGCCGGCCTGATCACCAACAAGAACAAGGCGCGTCCGGCGTACAAGACCGTGCGCAGGACGCTGCGCGGGTCGATGTTCAACCCCTAGGCGGTGTGACTTCCCGCCGCGAGCGGCTCCGTCGCGCCCGGCTGTACTTCGTCACCGACGTGCAGCCCGGGCTCGAGGAGCTGCTCGGGGCGGCGCTCGAGGGCGGGGTGGACATGGTGCAGCTGCGCGACAAGTCCGCCTCCGACTCCGAGCTGCTCGACGCCGCAGCCGTTTTTCGGCGCGTGTGCGACGAGCACGGCGCGCTGTTCTGGCTCAACGACCGGCCCGACCTGGTGGCGGCATGTGGCGCGGACGGCGTGCATCTCGGCCAGGACGACATGCCGCCGGCCGCTGCGCGTGAGATCGCCGGGGACGATGTGCTGCTCGGGCTGTCGACTCATTCGGCTGCTCAGCTCGACGCGCGCTCTGGCCGCCGGCGACGCCGACGAGCTGAGCGTCGGACCGGTCTGGGAGACGCCCACCAAGGAGGGCCGGCCGGCCGCGGGGCTCGACTACGTGCGCCACGCGGCTTCGGTCGCCGGGGACGTGCCGTGGTTCGCGATCGGCGGGATCGACCTCGATAACGTCCTCGACGTGACCTCCGCCGGCGCCTCGCGGATCGTGGTGGTGCGTGTCATCCGGGACGCGCCGGATCCGCGGCTGGCCGCGGCCGCGTTGCGCGCCGCTTTGTTGGAAGGGTCCGGTGGCCGAGAAGGCCAGCCGTAAGCGGCAGGAGAAGCCCTCCGGCTACGCCCGCGGCCGCGCGAAGGACGAGGAGGCGCGGCGCTCGCTCAAGCCGCTGCGCCCGGGGGAGCGGCCGGGTGCGGTGACCGTGGGTGCGATCGCCGCCGCGCTGCTCTCGCTGGCCAACGTGATCGCCACGATCGCCGGCTGGAACGGCGGCAGCGATCGACGACAGCGGCCAGGCGCTGGTGGGCAGTCTGCTGGTGGCGGCGGTGCTCGCGCTCGTGGCCTACGGGATGTGGAAGGCGCGCTACTGGGCGGTGCTCGGCATGCAGACGCTGCTGGCGATCACGCTCGTGCTCTCCACTCTGGCGCTGATCCAGGCGCCGTCGATCGTGGCGGCGCTCGTGCTCGTGGCGATCATCGCCGCAGCCGGGATCCTCTTCTGGTTCCTCGTCAAGGCGATGGCTCGCATCCAGATGCCCGAGCGCCCGGGCTCGTCGGGCCAGTAGGTACTCTCGTCGCCCTATGCCGGAGAGCAAGTACGACTGCATGGTCATCGGCTCGGGTCCGGGCGGCTACGTGGCCGCGATCCGGGCCGCCCAGCTGGGGCTGAAGACGGCCGTGGTGGAGAAGGGCAACGTCGGCGGGCGCTGCCTGAACGAGGCGTGCATCCCGGCCAAGGCGATCCTGCGCGTGGCCGAGGTCTACCAGGAGGTCCAGCACGCCGATTCGCTTCGGCATCAAGGTCGACGGCTCCTCGGTCGACTACCCCGGCGCGACCAAGCACCGCGACAAGGTGGTCAAGACGCTCACCGGCGGGGTGAGCATGCTGTTCGACAAGAACAAGATCGACTACATCGAGGGCTTCGGCTCGGTCACCGACGACGCCAACGTGAAGATCGGCGGCCAGTTCGACGGCACCGAGATCGAGACCGACCGCGTGATCCTGGCCTGCGGCTCGGTGGCCAAGCCGCTGCTCGACCTGTCCTTCGGGCCGCGCATCCTCGACACCGCCGGCATGTGGCTGCTGGACGAGCAGCCGTCGCGGCTGTGCGTCATCGGCGCGGGGGCGTCGGGCACCGAGATCGCCTCGGCGTTCGGGCGGCTCGGCACGGAGGTCGTGCTGCTCGAGGCGCTGCCCCAGATCCTGCCGCTGGAGGACGAGGACATCGCCAAGGCCTGCGCGCGGGAGATCAAGAAGCAGAACGTGCGCATCGAGACGGGCGCTTCGGTAGAGGGCGCGTCGGCGTCGGACTCGGGCGTGTCGGTCTCGTTCAACGGCGAGTCCGAGGACTTCGACTACCTGGTGATCGCCGCCGGCCGGGCGCCGGACGTGGAGGGACTGGGTCTCGAGGAGGCCGGGGTCGAGCGCGACGAGCGCGGCCTGATCAAGGTGGACGGGCGGCTGCGCACCTCGCGTGAGGGCGTGTGGGCGATCGGCGACATGGTGCCCGGGCCGGCGCTGGCCCACAAGGCGTCCGACGAGGGCATCATCGCCGTGGAGGACTCGGCGGGCCACGACGTGCATCCGATCGACTACACGTACGTCCCCGCGGTGACGTTCTGCCATCCGCAGGTGGCCTCCTTCGGGTTGACGGAGAAGGCGGCGCGCGAGGCCGGCCACGACGTGACCGTGGGCAAGGTCCCGATGGGAGCCGTGGGGGCGCCGACCGTGTACGGCGACCGCAGCGGTCTGGTGAAGATCGTCGGCGACAAGCAGTACGGCGAGATCCTGGGCGGCCACATCTGCTCGGTGAAGGCGGCCGACCTCATCCAGGAGCTGGTGAACGCCCGCGAGCTCGAGGGCGGCTACCCCGAAGTGGCTCGCACGATCCACCCACATCCGGCGTTCGCGGAGACCGTCATGGAGGCGGCGCGAGCGACGGATGGCTGGTTGATTCACGGCTGACTCGCGGGCGCTCGCCGACCCGCCGGGCCGCGCGTCCCGGTGGTGTCGTGACCCGGCTCCGGCTACAGGCGTGCTCGACGCGCTCGACGCCGATCTGGCGTGGCTTGCGGCGCACCGCGAATCGCTGCAGTCGCCGTACGGCCGCCCGACCCGCAGCTCCCGGGGTCGCTTAGCGGCCCTTGGAGGGCTTGGCGATCAAAGGACGTGCTCCACGACGAGCATTCCCCGACGCGAGACCAGATGCCCCAGGTCGTCTGCCATGTGCTGGACCAGCTCGGTCGCCTGTTCCTGCCAGCGTTGGATTTCGACGATTTCCGCGATCAGGACGTAATCGGCAGCTTCAGTTGACTGTCCGGGCAAGTCCAGCGGCCGCGTCAGGCGCCACTCCGACACCGTGTCCAGCGACCCGCGGACTATGTCCCGATCACCCGCCATCAGGCGCTCAAAGTCCTCTGCCAGCTCCGGCGAGCGCAGGGAAAACCACATGACAAGTGTCGCGGCAGAAGTCGTCGGCGCACCCTAACGCACCCCCCTTGCCCGCGCTCGAGCCGAGGAACAACCGGCACACACAGACCTTGGTATGAGGTTCGGCTCTACCGGCGCTAGACGCGCCCGCCGACCCGCCGGTGCGCGCCTAGGTGCGGACGTGGCTTGTGGAGCCGGTCGAGGAGCGCGTGCCTGAGCGGTAGCGTGGCGCGTGCCGCCCTCACGCCACCCGCGACGCGCGGTCCTGCGACGCCGGCCGCCGCGCTCCGCCGCGAAGGGGGTCAGACCCCGGGGCGAAAATCGGTGCTCGGCGGCCTTAGATAGGGCCGCTTTTCGGCCGGGGTCTGACCCCGGGGCGAAAATCACACCGCAGCGGACTTAGTTCGGACCAAAAAAATCCGCAAAGTCCGGGAAAGCCGGTGGCACGCGCCGGGCGCCCCATATGAGCGTCGAGGGCGCCGCAATATGCTCCCGCGCGCCCAGTTCGGGGCTCTGGGGACGAACTTTCTTCCCAGGCCCCTTTCCCGGCCATGAGCCCCATTCCCAGCGTAATTCGCACCGCCAGTACCGCGCTCCGTAAGGCGATCCTGCGTCGCGCCGTCCTCTGCGGCGCCGTCCTGCTCGCTGTGCTCGGTCAGCCGGCCTCGTCCGCCGCGAGCGAGTACTCGATCAACGCCTGCTTGGCCGACCCCGGCAACTTCTCGACCCAGGCCTTCAGCGACTTCGCCACGCGCGGGATGATGTGGAAACGTGCGTGCGATCCGCTCGGCCCGGGCCTCCGCGGGCTCGTGACGTCCAACGTCCCGCGCGCGGGCCGGGTGGCACGTGGATCGCGATCGGGGTTCGTGATGACCGCTCCGCCCGGCACTCGTTTCTCTCGGCTCGACCTGGTCGGGCCAGGCGCGCCGGCGCGACTGCCGCTACGCACTCCAGCTGTGGGCGAGCCGCCCGGACGGCCCGCCAACACCGATCAAGAACGTCCGAGCGAACAAGCGCTGCCCGCGCATCGGCTTCGCGCAGGCCGCAGCCTGGCCTCGCCCACGCACCTACAACATCGGAGGAGCGACGAAGATCGTCCAGCGGATCGTCTGCGTTGGCAAGGCGAAGCAGCCGCACTGTTCGAGCCGAGGCCTGAACTACATCCGGACCTTCAAGGCGCAGGCGACGGTGGTGGATGTGAGCCGCCCGGCGGTGTCGATCGTGAACGGAACAACCCGTTCACGCTGGGGCAGTGGGTGCGCGGGAGGCAGAGCGTCAGCTACGGGGCACTGGACAACGTTGGGGTGAAGCTCGCGTCAGCAATGATCGGCGGCTTCGCGCGAGGCCGACATGATCGCGATTGCAACTACGCGACCGCAGTGCCGTGCCCCAACGGTGCGGGCGGCATGACGGTGGACACGACTGTCATCGCCGAAGGCACCCAGTCGTTGGCGGTAAGCGCGACGGATGCTGCCGGAAACGTCGGCACCTCCGCTCCAACCCTCATACGCGTAGACAACACCGCCCCCGGTGCAGTCGCGGTGGGTCTCGAGGAAGGCGACGCGTGGCGAAACGCGAACGACTTCGATCTGAGCTGGACCAACACCCCAGAGGGCGACCGTGCTCCGATCACCGGTGCCTTCACGAGGATCTGCCCCGTGGCCGGGACCGCTTGCTCCACAAGGAACCATCCGGGCGGGAACATCTCGAGTCTGCCCAACGTCACCGTGCCCGGGCCGGGTCAATGGCAGGTGCGCATGTGGCGACAAGACGCCGCCGGAAACCAAGAACCCGCTAACGCGTCAGTGCCCGTGACGCTTCGATTCGATCCGGAGCCGCCGGAACTGGCCTTCGAGGGCTCGCCGTCGTCGGACCCGACACTCATCTCGGTTGCGGTCAGCGACAAGGTGTCCGGCCTCGCGGGCGGTGAGATCGAGCTGAGCCGACAGGGCTCTGGAATCTGGCAAACGCTCCGCACAGAGCTGCGTGGGAGCCGACTCGTAGCCCGTGTCGACGACTCGCTCCTACCGCCTGGCGTCTACCAGCTTCGAGCGACCGCCCGCGACCAAGCATCGAATCAGAACAGCACCGATCGGCGGGCCAACGGCCAACCGATGATTGTCAGCCTTCCCCTCCGCATTTCGACCGCAATGAAGGCGGGTGTGGTCAGCGAGCGATTGGTCCGCCGAGTGGTCCGGCGTGGTGGGAAGCGGCGAACGGTGAGGAGACGCGTCGAGACCATCCAACAGCAGGCTCGCGTCGAGTACGGCGATCAAGCGAACATCAGCGGCCGCCTTGAGAACCGCGATGGGCAACCGATCCCGGGGGCGCAGGTGGAGGTGTTCTCGCGCAGCCCGGCCGCTCCCGAGCAGCTGGCTGGGCGTGGTGGCCACCGACGGCGATGGGAGGTACTCGTACAGAGCCGTGGCAGACGCAACCCGGACGCTCAGGTTCGTCTACCGAGGAACTCCGATCACGCTCCCGTCCCAGACCGAGGTCAGCCTGATCACGTCGGCGGCATCAACAATTCGGGCGACACCTCGGCGACTCAGAAACGGGAAGAGCGTTCGCTTTACGGGAGTTCTTCGCTCGCTGCCCGCCCCAGCCGCCGGGAAACTCGTAGAGCTTCAGGTGGTTCTCTCGGGTCGGTGGCAGACCTTCAGAACGACGCGCACAGGGCCCGATGGATCATGGACTGTCCGATACGCGTTCCGGCGCACCTGCGGCAAGATTCGCTATCGGTTCCGCGCTCGCCTTCCTGCCGAAGCCGGCTACGCGTTCCAAACCGGGCCGTACGGACGAAGTCTCCGTGCGAGTCCGCGGGCCTCGCTGCCGATGACCGGCGATGACCGAATGGGCACCGAACCGCATGGGTGCGAGACTCCGCCCCGCTTCGCGGGTTATCCCCGGATAGCACGACGAAAGCGAGCACATCGGTGATCGAAGCAATCAAGCGCCACCTGACCTACGCCAACGTGATGGCGACTGTCGCGGTGTTCATCGCGCTCGGGGGCTCGTCATACGCGGCCTTGTCGATTACCGGTCAGGACGTGCGAGAACGGGTCGCTGACGAATCGCGACCTGAAAAGAAACACGCTCGGAGGGAGCCGAATTAAGGAGTCGAATCTCGGTCGAGTTCCGCGCGCCCGGAACGCCGAAAGACTGAACGGCGTCTCTGCGGCTCGACTCTTGGTCCGGTGCCCGAAGGACACATCCCCGGTATACGACGTGTGTGTCGAAACCGGCGTTCGTGGACCGGCGCCTTACAGCACGGCGGCGATCGCGTGCGAAGGGGTCAACAGTCAGGCGACCCCCGGCCGTCGCTTGCCCAACCACGACGAGTTGCTAACCGCCGTCGGCAATCCGGGCATCTCGATCGCTCCCGGTGGCGAGCTCACCCGCGAAGTCTTTCCCTCCCAAACACCCGGGCGGGTCGACGTCCTCTACGTGACGGACGACGTCGGCAGCGTCGCTCTCACCCCGAACACGGCCGCCGGTGCCAAACCCTTCCGCTGTGTCACAGATCCGCTCAACTAAGGAACGCCCACTCCGTTCGCCGCCACGCCGTTGCAAGGCGTTCCTCGCCAGCGGCCTCTTAGCTCTCGCGGGCATCGTGCCGGGGGCTTCGGTGGCGTCTGAGCCGGACCAAGCCCAGGAGGGAACGACGGCACCGGGACAAGGCCTCGACCCGGAGTCCGATCAGACGACTTTCGATCCCGGTGGCGCTGAAACCGCACTGCCCTTCGACGCAGGCCCTCCACCCAGCGCGCCGGCTCCGGGTGACTCGGAAGACAGCGGCCCCATCGAGAGCGAGCCGCACGACGACCCCGATGCCCGCTCCGCCCCGCGGGCAGAACCCGACTCATCGCTCCCCGACGAGGACTCGCCCGACGTGAGCCCGATTGGCGAGCCTCCACAGGCCGTTCCGGTTGCGCCGAGCCCGCAAATCGAACCGGTTCCGCCGGTCGGCTCGACCGAGGAGACAGCCCCCGCCGCGCCGATAGTCGAGTCCTTGCCGCCGGAGCCCGGTTCGGAATCCAGGGATGCACCGCAGCACCTCACCCTGCGCGTGCCGCCCCTGGACGACCGCCAGCCGCCCGATTCCGAACCGGCATCGCCGGCCCAACCCATCGACACAGGCGCGCCAGCGCCGCAGGCCGCTGCGACACCAACCACCACAGCGACCGGCGCACCGGTTCGCGCGGCCACCAACGCCCGCTTCCACACCGTCCGCCCAGGCGAGTCCCTCTGGACGATCGCCCAGCGCCTCCTCGCCCCCGATGCCTCGACAGCGGAGATCGCAGACGAGGTCGACGCGCCTCTGGGACCTCAACCGTGACCGGATCGCCAGCGGCGATCCCGACGTCATCTTCGCCGGCACCGAGCTGAGACTGCGCTAGACCGGCTCTACGCTCCAGGCGTGCCCGGCCAGCCCGTCTTCTACTACGACCTCGGCTCGCCCTACGCCTACCTGGCCGCCGAGCGCATCAACCAGACGCTGCCCGAGATTCCCGTCTGGCAGCCGATCCTCCTCGGCGGGATCTGGCAGCAGACGGGCGGCGGTTCGTGGGCGCTCACCGATAAGCGCGACGAAGGGATGCGCGAGGTGGAAAAGCGCGCCGCCGAGTACGGGCTCATGCCGGTCCGCTGGCCCGACCCCTGGCCGAGCAACACGCTGAAGGCCATGCGGGTGGCCACCTTCGCCGCGCACACCGGCCGCGCCGTTGCCTTCTCCCTCGCCGCCTTCCGCCAGGCGTTCGCGGGCGGCAAGGATCTGTCCCAGATCGAGTTCGTTCTCATGGCCGCGGCCGCGTGCGAGCTTCATCCCAACGCCGTGCTCAAGGCCCTCGAGACCCAGTCGGTCAAGGACCGGCTCAAGACGGCCACCGCCGAGGCCTACGACAAGGGCGTGAGGGGCGTGCCGACCGTCGCGGTCGGCGACCGGCTCTTCTACGGCGACGACCGCCTGGACGAGGCCGCCGCCGCCATGTCGGCCGCACGGTAATCAGCGCCGCCACCCCCCAGCCGGGGGTCGTTCGCCCTCAAACCACGGCCCGGTCCGTCTTAAACTCCAATCCGCACCGGGTACAGTCCGGACAATGGCGACAAGGGACGCTACGACGGCCGGCAAAGACGCCGAGGCCAGGGTGAGAAGGGCAACGGGGCCGACGCCCCGGCTGACGTACCGGGCGCAAAGGAGATCGGCTTCGGCGAGGTCAAGCACGACCTGCCGGACCCCGAGACCACCCGCACGGTTCTCGAGAAGATGATGCTCATCCGCCGCTTCGAGGAGCGCGCGGGAGAGATGTACGCGAAGGCGAAGATCGGCGGCTTCCTCCACCTCTGCATCGGCGAGGAGGCCACGGTGGTCGGCGCCACCCAGGCGCTGCGCGAGACCGACTACCTCATGTCGACCTACCGCGAGCACGGGCAGGCCCTCGCGCGCGGCACCCATCCCAACGCGGTGATGGCCGAGCTGTTCGGCCGGGTCGACGGATGCTCGAAGGGCCGCGGCGGCTCCATGCACCTCTTCGACTGGGAGAAGCGCTTCCTCGGCGGCTACGGCATCGTCGGCGGCAGCCTCCCGCTGTCGGCCGGCGTCGCCCTGGCTGCCGACTACCAGGGAACCGACGACGTGATCCTCTCGATGATGGGCGACGGCGCCACCAACCAGGGCACCTTCAGCGAGACCATGAACCTCGCGGCGCTCTGGAAGCTGCCCGTCGTCTTCCTGATCATCAACAACCAGTTCGGCATGGGCACCGCGCTGCATCGCCACTCGGCGGTCACCGACCTGTCGCTCAAGTCCGAGGGCTTCGGCGTGCCCGGCACGCGCTGCGACGGCATGGACGTTCTCGACGTGCACTCCGTGGTCACCGACTCGCTCGCAAAGGCCCGCGACGACCGCCAGCCCCAGCTCGTCGAGGCCGTGACCTACCGCTACCGCGGTCACTCGATGGCCGACCCCGAGGAGTACCGCTCCAAGGAAGAGGTCGAGGAGTGGCGCGAGCGCGATCCGATCAACGCGTTCGCCAAGCGGCTCGTCGACGAGGGCGTGTTGACCCAGGACGAGGTCGAGAAGCTCGACCAGCAGGCCATCGAGCAGGTCGACGAGGCGGTGCAGTTCGCCGACAACTCGCCGTTCCCCGATCTCGACTCGCTCTACGACGACATCTACGTGTTCTCGGACGACGTGCCCGCGTGGTGGACCGTCGACGAGCGCAGCCCGGAGGTCCACCGCGGCGAGCGCGAGCGCGAGGCCGGCGAGCTGCCGCACGAGCTCGCCGAGAAGGGCGCGGCGTACGCGAACGTCGGCGACCGGCGCTCACGCCAGGGCGGCTCGCCCAAGGACCAGGATGAAGAGGGCAGCCAGCAGGGCCCGGGCTCTGAGGACGAGGACGACTGATGCCCACGATGCGTTACCGCGAGGCGCTCAACCAGGCGCTTCGCGAGGAGATGGAGGCGGACGAGAACGTCTTCCTCATGGGAGAGGACATCGGCGTCTTCCAGGGCGCCTTCAAGGTGACCGCCGGCCTGCTCGAGGAGTTCGGCGAGAAGCGCGTACGCGACACGCCGATCTCTGAGAACACGATCGTCGGCATGGGCGTGGGCTCGGCGATGATCGGGCTGCGCCCCGTGGTCGAGCTCATGACGATCAACTTCTCGCTGCTCGCGATGGACCAGATCGTCAATCACGCCGCGGCGATCCGCTACATGTTCGGCGGCCAGGTGAAGGTGCCGATGGTGATCCGCATGCCTCAGGGCGCGGGCCACCAGCTCGGGCCCACCCACTCGCACTCGTTCGAGGCCTTCTACCTGCACGTGCCCGGCCTGCTCGTGGCGGCGCCGTCCACCGCGGCCGACGCCAAGGGCCTGCTCAAGGCGGCCATCAAGGACGACAACCCGGTCATCTTCATCGAGCACGAGACCCTCTACGGCCAGCGTGGCGAGGTGCCCGAGAACGGCGGGCCGATGCGCTTCGGCGAGGCCGCCATCCGCCGCGAGGGCGACGACGTGACCGTGATCGGGATCTCCCGCATGGCCGTCACCGCCCAGAAGGCCGCGGACACCCTGGCCGAGGAGCACGAGATCGAGGCCGAGGTGATCGACCCGCGCACGCTGCGCCCGCTCGACCTCGACACGATCCTCGAGTCGGTGAAGAAGACGAACCGCGCGGTAATCGTCGAGGAGGGCTGGCCGCACGGCGGCGTGGGCGCCAACCTGGCCGCGCTGATCCAGGAGCAGGCCTTCGACTGGCTCGACGCTCCCGTTCAGCGCGTGACCGGCGCGGATGTGCCGATGCCCTACTCCAAGCCGCTCGAGCAGGCCGCGTTCCCGCACGAGGAGCACGTGGTGCAGTCTGCTCTCGCCACCTTCCGCGACCTCTAGGAGGAGACTTCAGCGCATGGCCACCGACGTGACGATGCCCAGGCTGTCCGACTCGATGGAGGAGGGGACGGTCCTGAAGTGGCTGGTGAACGTCGGGGACGAGGTCAAGCGCGGGGAGGCGTTGGTCGAGATCGAGACCGACAAGGCGAACATGACCTACGACGCCGACACGGACGGCGTGTTGGTTGAGGTTGTGGCACAGGAGGGCGACACCTTGGCCATCGGCGAGGTGATCGCGCGGATCGGTGACGCGGGCGAGGTCAAGGGCGACGGCGGTGCGCCGGCGGGCGAGGCGCGCGGAGGCCGAACCGAGGCGAGCGGCGCGGAGGCTGAGGCCGGCGCGGAGACCGAACAGACGACGAGCGACAGTGACGGCGAGCAGGCCGAGGAGCGCGAGGAGGTCGCGGCCGATGCCGGCGAGACGCGCGGCGGTGCGGGCGCGGGGGCCGGGGGCGGCGAGACCTCGTCGGGCGCACAGCCCGAGCGCGGCGGAAACGGCGGCGGCGCCGGCACGGCCACGACGGAGCGCGAGGCGACCGACGCGGGAGGTAACGGCGGCGGACGCGTGAAGGCTTCGCCGGTTGCGCGCCGCATGGCGCGCGAGCTTGGCGTGGAGCTTGCCCGCATCGAGGGGACGGGCCCGGGTGGGCGGATCGTGAAGGCCGACGTGACCGCGGCCGCCGAGAACGGCGGCGCTCAGGCCGAGACCGCCGCGGCCGGAGCCCGGCCGAGACGCGGAGCCGGCTGCAAGCGGAGCCGGCCGGCGCGCCCGAGCCGCAGCGCGCCGAGGCGGGCCCCAAGGGCGACGCCGAGATCCAGGAGCTGACGCGGCTGCAGCAGACGGTCAGCCGGCGGATGGCGGAGTCCAAGGCCACCGCGCCGGACTTCTCGATCTCTCTGACGGTCGACATGACCGAGGCGGTGGCGCTGCGGGCCCGGCTCAAGGAGGTGGCCGACCCGGCGCCCTCGTTCAACGACATGGTGGTCAAGGCGGCCGCCACGGCGCTGACCGAGTTCCCGCGCGTGAACGGCGCCTACCGCGACGGCAAGTTCGAGCTCTACGAGAACGTCAACGTCGGCGTGGCGGTGGCGGCCCAGGACGCGCTGGTGGTCCCCACGGTCTTCAACGCCGATCAGAAGTCGCTGGGCCAGATCTCGAAGGACGCCCGCGCGGTGATCGAGCGGGTGCGCGACAAGCAGGTGACTCCGCCGGAGCTGTCGGGCGGCACGTTCACGGTCTCCAACCTCGGCATGTTCGGGATCGAGCACTTCACGGCGATCATCAATCCGCCCCAGGCGGCGATCCTGACCGTGGGGGCGCTGGCCAAGAAGCCGGCCGTGGACGACAACGGGCGCATCGTGGCCCGCGACCAGATGTCGCTCAGCCTGGTCTGCGACCACCGCATCCTCTACGGGGCCGACGGCGCGCAGTTCCTCGCACGCGTCAAGCAACTGCTCGAGCAGCCGCTCTCGCTGGCGCTGTAAGCCGAACCTAAGGGCCGTTATCCCGCGTTGACATACCCGTTCCTAGGGTCGTGCTCATGGATGAACGACCCACATATCCATCAGAGCAGGGGACGGGCGGAGGCCCACGGCGCGGACGCCGCGTCGCGGTAGCCCTTCTGGCGGCCGGCGTGCTGGCGGCGGTGCCTGCGGGCGTCGCGCTGGCGGGCTCAGACGGGTCGGAGGGCTCGGCGGCCGGCAACGGCAGCTCGCCGAGCACGATCCCCGCCCAGTCCACAACCCCCGACAACGGGCAGCAGAACCGCGGCGAAGGCGATCGCGGGGACTGCCCGGAGAAGAACGGCCAGGGCGGACAGGAGGAGTCCACCCAGCTCTAACCGACTGCTGCCGGCGGGCGCGCGCGCGAGCGCCGGCCGGTCAGCGGTCTGACTCCTCAATGTGGTCCAGATCCCATCTGCTCGCGGCGCTCCTCGGGGGGCTCGTCTCGGGCTGCGCCGTCGCCGCGGTGCTGCTGGCGATCGACGCCGGCAATGAGGACGAGGCGGCGGCCACGCGGCCGGCCCAGGGCAGCACTCCGCCGACCGCGACCGAGATCTACCGTCAGGCCCGTCGCAGCGTCCTCGTGGTTGAGGGACGCCCCGACGGCGTCGAATGGCCGGACGGCCCGCCGCGCCAGGACGACGGGGTGGCCACCGGCAGCGGCTTCGCCATCGCCGGCGGGCGCAGGGTCGTGACGAACCAGCACATCGTGGCCGACGCCGACGATGTGGTGGTCCACCTCGACGGCGAGCGCGTACCGGTGCGCGTGCTCGGCAGCGACGCCTCCACCGACCTCGCCGTTCTCGCCCTCCCCACAGGCCGGGCGGCTCAGCCCCGCCCGCTGCCGGTCGGCGACTCCACCGCGGTCCAGCCCGGCGACACCGCCATGGCGATCGGCAATCCCTACGGACTGCGCCGCTCGCTGACGATCGGCGTGGTGTCCGCTGTCGGGCGCCGCATCGAAGCGCCCGACGGCTCACGCATCCGCGACTCGATCCAGACCGACGCCGCCATCAACCCCGGCAACTCCGGCGGTCCACTGCTCGACGCGGAGGGGCGGGTGATCGGCGTGATCTCCAGGGCCGCGGCGACGGGATCGCCTTCGCGGTGCCGATGAGCGCGCTCGAACGGCTCAGCGATCGACTGGACGAACGTACGTCGCGCGGGCCCTAGCCGGTTGGTAGATTCCGGCCCGTGCCTGGGTTGCGGATGCCGGTGATCGTGGCGGTCGCCGGAACGTTCCTGGTGGCGGCGGCCCCGGCGGCTGCGGGACCCGAGGATCCGCCCGTCCTGGCCGTCTATCCCGAGAACGGCGCGACGGTTGCGCTGAACGGAGCGGGCAACGAGGTGCGCTACACGTGCTTCGAGGGATACAGGATCTCCGGGGTGCCGCCGTTCGCCGTATACGGCGGGCGCAGGGACTACGGCGTCGACTTCGCGACCGCGCCGGCGCTCGGCAACAACGGCCGGCTGTTGCAGTCGAACGTCTTCGATCTCGCGGGCCCGGACGACCTCCAGGACAACGACATCCCTCTCGGGCAGTGCCGCGGGTATGTGCGCAGCCAGGTCCCACGTGTCGTGTACTGGCAGGCGTGGCGGCTCTGCCTCGACTGCCCCGGCTCCTACGAGACCTCCGAGGTGCGCTCCATGCGGCTGACCACTGCGGGTGCGGGCCTGAAGGTCAGTGCGCGCTGGCCGCGCCGCGCCTACGCCGGGTACCCGTTCCACGTGTCGGTGGCCAGCACAGGCGTGGGGGCCGGCTCGACGGTCGAGCTGCAGGTGCGCCGCGGTTCACGCTGGCGCAGGTTCGGATCGGTGTTGCTCGCAGCCGATGCCGGGACCGGTCCGGCGCTGCTGGGTGTCGGCCGCCACCGGGTGCGGGCGATCGTGCGCATCGGCGGCGAGAGCATCGTCTCGCCCACTCGGAGGCTCACCGTCGTGCGCGCGCGGAGATGGACCACGTCGCGGCGCCAGGACGGCGCCTGGCGCCAGACCAGCCGCGGGACGGTCCGGTTCCGCATCAGCGGGGGCGGTCGAATCATCGGCGACGGCGTGTTCCGGCAGTCGCTCCTGTGCCCGACGCCCGGGATGATCAGCCCGTTCACGACTGTGGTCGCCGACGCGGTTCTTCCGCGTACGCGGATCGCGCCCGACGGCACCTTCGCCTGGGCAGGGAAGATCAAGGGCGCCGCGATGTACATCCACGGAAAGATCCGCGGCGAGCGGGCCAGCGGCGCGGTTCGCATGTCCTTGCGGACCTGCGCCGGCGGCTCGAAGTGGAAAGCCCGGCAGCGCTGAGCCGATTGTGCGCCGGAGCGGCGCAGCCGTGCGCGTGATCTGCTCCAAAGCGGAGCACATCGAATCGGCGCATACCGGGTAGAGACCTACGGTCGATCCGCCCTGCCGAGGAGAAAGAACTTGATGCGTCTGCGCTCCGCCGTCCTGGTCGCGGTTGCGGCCATGGCCGTCACCGCCGCCCCCGCCGCCGCCAACAGCGCCTGCGACCCAACGCAGACGCCACCTGAGTTCCGCGGCCAGGTGCCCACGCTCAGCGAAGTGGTGCCAACGCCCGGCGGCGAGAACGGCGAGGTCACGACCGACCAGGCCTACGCCTACATGGACGCCGTGGACGGGGCGAGCGAGCGCGTGATCACCGGGGCGCTCGACCAGACGTCACAGGAGGGCCGCGAGCTGCGCTGGGCGATCGTCGGCCAGCCGGACCATCTCAGCCGCGGCGAGCTGCGCGACATCAAGCGTGCCGCACAGACCCTGCGTGACCCGCGCACGTCGCCCGGGCGGGCGCGGCAGATCGCCCGCCGCTACCCGGCGATCCTGTGGGTGGCCTCCAACGTGCACGGCGGCGAGGAGTCCGGCACCGACGGCTCGCTGCGGATCCTCTACGAGCTGGCCGACCGCGACGACTGCGCCGCGCGCCAGATCCTCGACAACTCGATCGTCGTGCTCCTGCCGATCCAGAACCCGGACGGCCGCGAGGCCGACACCCGCCGCAACTTCTACGGGTTCGACATGAACCGCGACTGGTTCGCACGCACCCAGCCCGAGACCGACGCCAAGATCGAGTTCCTGCGCGAGTACCCGAGCCCGCTGTTCATCGATGCCCACGAGATGGGCCGGGCGACCTACTTCTTCCCGCCCAACGCCGACCCGGTCTACCACGAGATCACCGACGAGTCGGTGAACTGGATCAACAACGTCTACGGCGCGGCGATGCAGGCCGAGTTCGACCGTCAGGGCATCCCGTACTTCAACCGCGACGTCTACGACCTCTTCTACATGGGCTACGGCGACACCGTGCCCGCCACCGGGCTTCATCTCGGCGGGCATGACGTTCGAGAAGGCCAGCGGCGACCCGATCGAGCGGCGCGCCTACGAGCAGTACCTGACCCAGTGGGTCTCGCTCTCGCAGGGCGCGATCCGCAAGCAGGAGATCCTCGAGGATTGGGCCGCCGCCTGGCGCGAGGCCTACCAGCAGGGACGCGACGGCTTCCTCGAGCCCAACGAGCTGATCAACGAGGTGGACATCGACGGCAATCCGCAGGAGATCGCCACCGAGGTCCCGGACATCGACGTGCGCCACTACTGGATCACCGAGCGCCGGGCGTCCAAGCAGGACGAGGTGCAGGAGATGGTCCGCCGCCTGCAGCGGATGGACGTGGACGTGTACCAGCTGCGCAAGGGCACCTGGGTGCCTGACTTCACGCCCTACGGACGCGGCACGCGCGGCGAGTACATGCCCGCCGGCACGTGGTACGTGCCGATGGCCCAGCAGCAGAAGCACTGGGTCCAGGCCATGCTGCACGAGGACACCTACACGCCGTTCCCGTACTTCTACGACGTGACCGCCTGGAGCCAGCCGCTGCTCTTCAACGTGCGCGGCGGCTACTCGGGCGAGCGCCTGCGGGTGAACGCGCGCGGCGTGGACGAGTTGGACGACCCCGGCGTGGAGTCGTGGCCCGCGGACGGCCCGCGGATCGCGCTCTGGCAGCTGTCCGAGGACTCCACCTCGGCGATCGAGTCCGGCGGCTGGCTGCGCTGGCTGCTCGAGAAGCGCTGGGGCGCCCCCTACACGCCGGTCACCACCGCTGACATCAAGGCCGGCGCGCTGGCCGACTACGACGTCGTGCTCGTGCCCGACGCCGACCGCTCCCGACGGCGAGGATCCCGGGGACGGCGACGTCGCGGTGACACGAGCTCGGACCGGACGGCGTCCAGGCCGTCCAGGACTGGGCCAACGGCGGCGGCCACTGGATCAGCTGGGCCGAGGGCACGCGGCTGGCCACGCTGCTCGGCCTGAGCACCGTGACCCTGGCCGACCCGACCTCCGACGTGCCCGGCACGCTGTTCCGCGTGCGCGTGGACGAGGACAGCCCGCTGCGCCGCGGCGTCGGCCGCCACGCCTACGCGTTCTACGAGTACGACTCGGTGATGCGCGCGTCGTCGCCGGATCAGGTGGCGGTCGAGTTCCCGCCCGTGGACAGCGGCGACTGGTTCATCTCCGGCTTCGCCGAGAACGCCGAGGAGCTGGGCGAGACGGCGGCCGTGGTGGACGAGCCGGTGGGCTCGGGCCGGGCGACCGTGTTCTCGGTGGAGCCGAACTTCCGGGCCTTCACGACCGGCTTCCAGAACATCCTGCGCAACGCGATCCTCGGCGGCGATGCCGGCCGCGGCCCGTGCCGCGGCCGCAGGCACCGGCGTCAGGGCCGCCCGCGAGGCCCGCGCGCGGCGCGCGGCCAAGCGGCTCAGCGGCAGCGCGGCACGAGCATCCGGCTGTCGGTGAAGGCCGGCGAGCGCCAAGGCGTGCCAGCGGCGGTGCTGAACGCGTGGGCGCGAGCTACGAGCGTGCAACGCAGCAGGGGGCCGGGTGGCGTTCCTGATCGCCAACCCGAACGGCCTGACGGCCGATGAGCACCCGTTCGCGGGCCGCCTTCCGCGGGCCCTCGAGCGGGCCGGAGTGGCGACGATCGCCTACCGCGCGCCCTAAGAGTTCTCCTGGGGGAGGAGACTAGGCTCGGGGTCATGGACGAGATCCATGGCCCCGAGCCGCGCATGCCCCAGACCCTCGACGAGGAGCTGATCGGGGCCCAAGAGCCGGCGGTCGTCTCCACGCTGACCGACGAGGACCGGCTGGAGCGGATCGACGGCGAGCTCCGCGCCGGCTTCGAGGCGCTCGCCCCGGTGGGTGCCGCCGCTTCGATTCTTCGGCTCGGCCCGCACGCCTGAGGACCATCCCGAGTACGCGCTGGCGCGCCGTACGGCCAAGCTCGTGGGCGACTCCGGGATGGCCGTGATCACCGGCGGGGGCCCGGGCACGATGGAGGCCGCCAACCGCGGCGCGCGCGACGCGGGCGCACTCTCGATCGGGCTCAACATCGAGCTTCCGTTCGAGCAGGGAGCCAACCCCTACTGCGACATCGCGCTCGAGTTCCACTACTTCTTCGCCCGCAAGATCATGTTCATGCGCTACGCGAGCGGCTTCGTGGTCTTCCCCGGCGGCTTCGGCACCATGGACGAGCTGTTCGAGGCGCTCACGCTCGTGCAGACCGACAAGATCAGGGCGTTCCCGATCGTGCTGGTGGGAACGGACTACTGGCAGGGGCTGTTGGACTGGATCCGCGAGCGCCTGCTCGGCGAGGGCAAGATCTCGCCCGGCGACCTGGACCTGTTCAAGGTGACCGACGATCCGCTCGAGGTGCGCGACGCGCTCATCTCCGCTGTCCACCGTCGGGCACGGGCATAGCGTCGTAGCGGCCCCTCACCTCGTCGATGAAGCCGGCGAGGGTCTCGGCCAGCTCGGGGTCGTGCAGCTCGAGCACGTTCTCGGCGTTCTGCTCGCCCGAGCGCGACAGGTTGAACGAGCCCGCGAACACCGTGTCGTCGCACACCGTGACCTTGGCGTGCATGAAGTCGTGGACCGACTCGGGCGTCCAGGGCACCGACGGCTTGCCCTTGAAGTCGGCGTGGTCCAGCACCGAGCCCAGGATCGGGATCTTCCAGGCCGAGCGGCCGTTGGTCCGCCACTGGTAGACAACGCCCTCCATCTGGGTGCGGTCGACCACGCCGCGCACGTCCACGCGCGCCTCGGCCGCCACCTCCGCAAGCGTGCCGAGCACCGGCCCCGCGGTGATCACCGGTGAGGCGATGCGCACACGCCGGCGCGCGGTGCCGATGGCCTTGGCGATCCGCTGCGACAGCTCCTCCCCGTGGCCGGGCGTGAACCAGGCGCGGGCCTCGCGCCCGCTCAGATCGAGCCGCCGCGGGTCGCGGTGCCCCGAGTCGGACACGTCGCCGCTGCGCCAGAGCTCGTCGAAGTTCTGCGTGAACTCGGCGGCCAGCTGCGGCGACTGCGCCACCAGGATCACGTTCTCCTGGATCGTCCACGAATCCGTCGTCCAGTTGGCCGAGCCGGTCCAGACCGCCTCGCCGTCGCGGACCACGTACTTGTGGTGCATCAGGTCGGGAATGCCCGGCACGCCGCGGGTGTCGTAGGGCTGCGCCTCCAGGAGCTCAGGCGCCGTGCGCGGGGGCGGAGGGAAGATCCGCTCGTCGTGATCGGCGTTGTAGGCGATCCGCACCCGTACCCCGCGCTCGGCGGCTTCCCGCAGCGCACCCGCCACGAGATCGCCGGGCTCGCCGGGGAGGCGCACGTCGTAGAGGGCGAGGTCGAGCGACTCGCGGGCGTCGCCGAGAAAGCCCGTCACGCGCTGGGCCATCTCCATGGCGGTCTGGCCGCCGGGATGCAGGGGGTAGAGGTCGATCACAATGCCCGCCTGTGGAGGTCGGGCCGATCACCGACGGCGAGCGCGACGAGCTGCGCCGCCTGTTCACAGGGCGCTGGGGTAGTGAGCGCGTGGTCAGCCGGGGCCGCCTGCACGAGCCGCTCGACTATCCGACCCTGGTGGCGCGACACGACGGCCGCCTCGTCGGCGCGCTGAGCTACGAGATCCGGGACGGCGACATGCAGGCGATCACGCTCGACGCCTTCGAGCCGGGCTCGGCGCCGGCGGCGCGCTCCTCGAAGCGGCCGCCGCGGAGGCGAGGGCCGGGCTGCGGCGTCTGTGGCTGATCACCACCAACGACAACACCCCCGCCCTGCGCTTCTATCAGCGCCACGGGATGCGTCTCGTCGCGCTCCACAGAGGCGCTTGGAGGAGTCGCGGCGCCTCAAGCCCGAGATCCCCGCGGTCGGCCTCGACGGGATCCCGCTCCTCGACGAGCTCGAGCTCGAGCTGCGCTTCGATCCGCACTAGTGGAGGCGGAAGCCGGTGGGCGTGACGCTCGGCTCGATCGGGCTCGCAGGCATCCCGGACGGCAGCTCGGGCTCGTTGAAGCCCCGCGGCGCGGTGTCGTTGGGGTGTCGGGGTGGAAGAGCGAGGCCAGGTACTGGATCTGGTCGCGCCCCACCCCCAGCTCGGTCTGGCCGCCGCCGTACGCGCGGACGCCCTCGCGCTCGCACCAGTCGTACATGTCGAACAGGTTCTTGAGCGGGCCGAAGCGCGAGGGCTTGATGTTGACCATCCGCGGCCGCCAGGGCCGGCTCTCCACGTCGGCCACCGAGTGGATCGGCGCGTCCCAGGTCACGCGGTCGCTCACCGGATCGAGGAGCGGCTTGGTCTCGTCGTTGACGTCCGGATCCTCGAGCCAGGCGTCCGGGAAGGCCTCGATCACCATGCTGTAGAGCTCCGGATCGGTCTCCACGTCCACCGGCGTGCCCTTGTAACAGCCCTTGAGGTCGAGCGAGTCCACCGCTCCCGTGTCCACCAGCTCCTGAACGAGCTCAGGCGTCCAGGTGTTCGTTGGGTCGAGCTTGAAGCGCGTGCCGGGGTACATCTCGAGCACCTGGCGCAGCCTCTCGCTGGTCTCCGGCTCTCCCTCGGCGGGCGCGCGTCAGGCGCATCGACACCACGTAGTTGAGCGGCCGCGGCTCGCGCTCGAGCACCTCGGCCAGCGAGCGGCCCGCCTGCCGCAGCGCCAGGTCGAGCGCCGCCGACTCGAAGGCCCAGCGGCGGTAGTCGGGCGAGCTGTCCGGTCGCTCGGGCGGCTCCGGCCACAGCGAGATGTCCTCGAGGTGGCGTGAGAACGAGTCGAGCGTGAAGCGACCGGCCACCTCGATCTCGCCCCCGTTGGCCTCGAGGACGTCGTGGTCGTCGGCGTCGTAGACCACGTCCTCGCCCACGCCCGCCTTGCCGGCGCCCGCGAGGTGGATCAGCGTCGTCTTGCGCACGAACTCCCCGATCTCCATCTGCCGGCCCTCGAGGCCGAGCGTGTCGATCTCCAGCGGGAGATCGGCGATCTTCTCGTAGCTGCTCACGAAGCGGGCAGCCTATCCGGCCGCAGCGGCCGGCTCCGGCCCGACCTCGGCGGTACAGAAGGCGCAGCGGTTGGCGAGGACGGGGATCTCGCTGCGGCACTCGGGGCAGTCGCGCTTCTGCTCCTCCGGCGGCGCCTCCTGGTTGCGCCGGCTCATCAGTGCGTTCACCGGCTTGATCACGAAGAAGAAGATCACCGCGGCGATGATCAGGAAGCTGATCAGCGCGTTGATGAACACGCCGTAGCGGAAGCTGCTTCCATTGATCGTGAAGCTGAGCCGACTGAAGTCGGCGTCGCCGCCGACGGCCGCTATCAGCGGCGTGACCAGTCCTGACACGAAGGCGGCTACGAGCGCGGCGAACGCCGTTCCGATGACCACCGCCACGGCAGCTCCACGAGATTGCCGCGCACTATGAAGTCGCGGAACTCCTTGAGCATCTCCTCTCCTTCGGCGCCGGAACGAGAACCCCTAGCGCCGAAAAGCTCGGCCACGGCGTCGCCGAAGACCTCGGTGTGCCGGTCGACGTCGGCCTCCGTGGTGGCCGGGCACATCAGCGCCATGTTGTGGAAGGGCGTGATCAGCACGCCGCGATTGAGCAGGTAGAGATGCAGGTACTCCTCGATCTCGCCGTCCTGCGCGTCCGCCGACTCCTGGCCCGTGCGCGGCGGCTGAGGGCAGGAAGCGGTACTCGGCTCGAGCGCCGAGGCTCACGATCGACCAGGGCGCCTCGTTCGCGGCGAGCACGTCTCGACCCCGGCCACGAAGCGCTCGCGCAGAGCGATCATGCCGGCGAAGGCCTCGTCGGTGAGCACCTCGCCCAGCGTGGCGCGTGCCGCCGCCAGCGAGAGCGCGTTGCCCGCAAGCGTGCCGCCCACACCCCCGGTGTCCTCGTAGTCGCCCTCGGTGTCCGCGGCGATCCGGTCGGCGAGGTCGGCGCTCACGCCGTAGGCCCCGATCGGCACGCCGCCGCCGATCGACTTGCCCAGCGTCACCGCGTCGGGCTCGAGGCCCCAGGCCGCGGTGCAGCCACCGGGGCCGGCGCTGAGCGTGTGGGTCTCGTCGATGATCAGAAGGGTGCCGGCGTCGGTGCAGGCCGCCCGCACCCCTTCGAGGAAGCCGTCCTGCGGCAGCACGATCCCGATGTTCGTGAGGGCGGGCTCCATGAGCACGCAGGCGACGTCGCCGTGGCTGAGCGCCTCCGTCACGGAGTCGAGGTCGTTGAACTCCGCCACCCGGGTGGTGTGCGCCGGGTCCACCATCGGCCCCACGTTGCCCTCGCGAGATCGCGTTGCGCCCGCCCCGTCGCGCACGGCGAAGGCCTCGTCCACCGAGCCGTGGTAGCACCAGTTGAACACCACGACCTTCGGACGGCCGGTCAGCTGGCGCAGCGTTCGCAGCGTCCAGCGGTTGGCGTCGGTGGCCGTGAGGGTGAACTGCCAGAAGGGCACGCCGAAGCGGCGGGCGAGATCGGCGCCCACCCAGGCCGCGTCCTCGGTGGGCAGCATCACCGTGATGCCGGCCTGGTCGCGGATCGCGTCCATGGTCGGCCGGGGCGAGTGGCCGGCCATCGCGCCCGTGTCGCCGAGGCAGAAGTCGACGTACTCGTTGCCGTCGACGTCCACCACCCGGGCGCCCGTGGGCCTCGGCGAGGTAGACCGGAAAGCCGCCGGCCCACATGGTCATCCATGACATCGGGACGCCGGCCACGAGGCTCCCGCGCGCCTGCTCGTGCAGCTCCCGTGAGCGCGGATGCTCCCGCGCGAAGCGCTCGCGCTCGCGCTCGGCGAGCGCGGCGAGACGCTCGCGGTTCAAGCGCGGACCACCACCACCGGCGTCTCCGAGATCTGGAGCAGCTTGTGGGGCACCGAGCCGACGATCGCGCCCTTGATCGGGCTCTCTCCGTAGCTGCCCGACGACGATGAAGCGCGCGCCGCGCTCCTCGGCGACCTTGGTCAGCGCGGCCGACGGGCCGGTCGGGCGCCACCACCACCTCCACGTCCACGTCCCCGGTCGCGCACGCGCTCGGCCGCCTCGCTCGTGACCCGCTCGCCGATCTCCTCGATCGCCCGGCGGTGCTCGCGAAACTCCTCGGTGGGAGTGCCCGGCGGACCCGACCCGAACACGATCACCACGCGGTCGCCGAACTGCTTGGCGAGCTCCACCGCGGTGTCGAGCGCCTTGGACGCGCACTCGCCGCCGTCGATGCCGACGACGATCGAGCTCGACTCGGCCATCAGACCGCCTCCTCCGGCACGGCCGCCACTCCGAGCTTGCGGCCCGCGGCCACGTCGGGATCGACGATCTCCCGGTTACGACCGAAGTAGTCGTCATGGCCGAGCAGGCGCCAGACCAGCATGAGCACCACCCCCAGGAGCAGCAGGCCCAGGCCGAGGACCACCGGGATGCCGATCCCGAAGGCCTGCGTGCCGCTGTAGGAGTCGCCGACCTTCGAGTACTCCACGATCGCCTTGTAGAACAGGTAGGCGAGGATCGCCGAGCCCGACCAGCGGCCCGACCCCGATGAAGAAGAAGTTCTTCACCGACTTGGTGAGCTCGTGCCGGTAGTACACGGCACACGCGAGCCCGGTCAGGGCGTAGTAGAAGGCGATCATCAGCGACAACGCGGTCAGCGAGTCGAACAGGAAGTTCTGCGACACCGAGTTGAGGACGCCGTACCAGACGGCCGCGATCGCTCCGATGGTGATGGTCGAGACGTGCGGGCGTGAGGTAGCGCGGGTGGACCTTGCCGAAGGCCGCCGGGAACGCGCCCTGACGGGCCATCGAGAGCGAGGTGCGCGACGCGGGCAGGATCGTGGTCTGGGTGGAGGCGATCGCCGAGGTGATGATCGCCAGCACCACGATCCAGCTCAGCTCGCTGCCCAGCACCGAGTCCGCGACGGCGCCGAACAGCGCCGTGTCGTCCTCGTACTCGGCCACCGCCTCGGGCCCGGCGAAGGCGACGATCGCCACCGTCGTGGCCACGTAGGTCACCAGCAGGATCACCGTCGAGACCACGGCCGCCAGGCCCGGCGCGCTGTCGGAGTCCTCGGTCTCCTCGTTGAGGTTGACCGCCGACTCCCAGCCCCAGTAGATGAACACGCCGGTGAGCAGGCCGAGCACGAGCACGTTGAGGCTGTCGACGGCGAAGGGCGAGAACCAGGACAGCTCGCGGATCGACGGAGCCGTGCGGGCGCGTCGCCCGCCGCGACCTTGATGATCGCCACGGCCGCGAAGATCAGCATCGCCAGCACCTGCGCGCCGATCATGAAGCGCTGGAAGTGGGCGGACAGCTCGGTGCCCAGCACGCAGATCAGGGTCATCGCGGCGATGATCACGATCGCGAAGATCGTGACCGCGGTCTTGTCGTCGCGCAGGCTGTCCAGGCTCAGGATGTCGAAGATGTAGAAGGCGCCCACGTCCGCGAGCGAGCCGATCACGATGATGCCGGTGGTGCAGATGGCCCAGCCGCCGACCCAGCCGAGGCTCGGGCCGAGCGCGCGCGTGACCCAGGAGAACGAGGTGCCGCAGTCGGGATCGGCGCGGTTCATGTAGTAGAACGACGACGCGATCAGGAACATCGGGACGAACGAGGCCAGCAGCACCGCCGGCGCCTGAACCCCCACGAGCACCACGACGATGGCCAGCACGGCAGCGAGCGAATAGGCCGGCGCCGTCGATGCGATGCCGATGATCAGGCCGTCGATGAACCCGATCGCGTCCTTCTTCAGGCCATGCTCGCTTCGTCCCTCCTGAGATGCAGGAGTTGAAGCTTCCATCTACCCCTCCTCGGGCTCGGGCCGCACGGCGGCCATACGCTCAGCGCGACGCTGCTGCCAAACCGTGAGCAGCATCATCGCAAGCGTGAACAGGAAAATCATCGATGCGATCACATAGATCTGCGGCGGGATCGCCACCCGGGCGGCTCCCCAGATGAAAACGGGGAACGTGATCGTCGAGCCGTTGTTGAAGAACGTGATGACGAAGTCGTCGATCGAGAGGGCGAAGGCGAGCAGCGCCGCGGAGATCACGCCCGGCATGATCAGCGGGAGGGTCACCAGCCGGAACGTCTCCAACGGCGTGGCCCCGAGATCCTGCGCCGCCTCCTCGAGCGAGCGGTCGAAACCGATCAGTCGCGAGCGCACCGTGATGATCACGAACGACAGGTTGAACATGATGTGCGCGATCAGGATCGTGTTGAAGCCGAGCCCGACGCCCGCGTTGAGGAACAGCGACAGCAGCGCGGCGCCCAGCACCACCTCGGGCGTGGCCAGCGGGATGAAGATGAAGAAGTTGGTGGGGGCTCGCGCCCGGAACTCGTAGCGGACGAGCGCGAGCGCCGTGATCGTGCCCAGGATCGTGGCGACGAGCGTGGAGAGGACCGCGATCTGTATCGAGTTGAGGAGGGCGTCGCCGATTCCCGGCACGCCGAACGGGTCCTTCCAGGCCTCGAGCGAGAACTCCTGCCAGATGAAGTTGAAGCGCCCGCGCGGGTTGTTGAACGAGAAGACCAGGATGATGAAGATCGGGACCAGCAGGTAGAGCAGGGCCAGGCCGGCGTAGACGTTGAGCAGCCAGTCGAGGGCGCGCCGGCCAAGGCGCGGAGGCCCGGCCTCCGCCGCCCCGGGTGGGCTGCTCCTGCGGCGCGGTGGCGGTCGGCCGCCTCCATCAGCGGGCCTCCCCTTCGCTGCCGAGCAGCGCCTCGGTGCCCGCGATGCGCGCCCAGATGAGCACGATGATCAACATGAACGCCATCAGCAGGAACGAGAGCGCGGCAGCGGTCGGGTAGTCCGCCACCTCGAGGTAGCGCGACTGGATCACGTTGCCGATCATGTACTGGCGCGGGGTCCCGAGCAGCTCGGCGTTGATGAAGTCGCCGGCGGCGGGGATGAACGTGAGCAGCGACCCGGCCACCACGCCCGGCATCGACAGCGGCAGCGTCACCCGCAGGAAGACGTCGCGGCGTCGTCCGTAGAGGTCGTAGCCGGCCTCCAGCAGCCGTGGGTCGATTCGCTCCAGTGAGGCGTAGAGCGGCAGGATCATGAAGGGCAGGAAGTTGTAGGTGATGCCCGCCACGACCGAGACCGTGGTGTCGAGCAGGCGCCCGTCCTCGGCCACGAGCCCGACCGTCTTGAGGGTCTCCACCACGAACCCGGAGTCCGACAGGATCGTCTCCCAGGACAGTGTGCGGATCAGGTAGGTGATGAAGAACGGGACGATCACCGCGAGCAGCAGCGCGTTGCGGTACTTGCCGCCGCGGAAAGCGATCACGTAGGCCAGCGGGTAGCCGATCAGCAGCGCGAGCACGCGTGGCCAGCCCGGCGTACTCGAACGAGCGCAGGAACTGCTCGTTGTAGTCCGACAGCGCCTCGGAGTAGTTCGAGAACTCCCAGGTGAGCGTGAAGCCGGTGTCGATCGTGCCGGTCTTCAGCGACTCCAGCGCCATGATGAACAGCGGGATCGCGAAGAAGACCGCCAGGAAGCCCAGACCCGGCAGAAGCAGCAGGTAGGGCAGACCCGCCTTTCGGAGCCGGGAGGACACGCTCGAGCCGACGCTCGCCGAGCTGGGCTAGGCGCCGATCACCTGCTGGAAGGCGTCGTCGAGCTCTGCCTCCTCCTCCGGCTTGAGCTGCCTGAAGATGAAGGCGTCAGCGAGGGTCTGCTCGTCCGGGAAGATCAGCTGGTTCTGCCCCAGCGCCGGATCGCGCTCGGTGAGGATCTCCTGGACGCCGTTGACCGGGCAGATGTAGTTCACGTACTCGGCGATGTCAGCCTGGACCTCCGGCTGGTACACGAAGTCGATCATCTTCTGCGCAGTGAAGGCGGCGGGCGCCCCCACGGGGATCTGCATATTGTCGGTCCACAGGTGCACGCCCGACTCCGGGGACACGAACTGGATGTTGGGGTTGTCGGCCTGGAGCTGCACCGAGTCACCCGACCAGCCGATGATCACCCAGGAATCGCCCTTGGTGAGGTCCTTGGTGAACTCGTTGCCCGTGAACGCGCGGATCTGACCCGAATCGGAGCCCTCGCCGATCTTCTCGATGGCGGCCATGAACTCGTCGACGCTCGCCTTCTCCGGGTCGGCCCCCATCGAGGCGGCCACCAGACCCACGCTGTCACGCATCTCGGTGAGCATCGTGACCTTGCCCTTGTAGTCGGGATCGAACAGGTCGTCGATCGACTTGGGCTCGCGCTTGACCTTGTCCTTGCGGTAGACGATTCCCGTCAGGCCCGACTGCCAGGGAGCAGAGATCTCGCGCTTCGGGTCGAAGGGCGGAGACTTGAGCCGGTCGATCAGGTTCTTGTCGAAGTTCGGCAGCTCGGCCTTGTCGAACTTCTGCACGTAGCCGAGACGGTTCATGCGCGCCGCCATCCAGTCGGTCACCACGTGGATGTCGCGGCCACCGGAGTCGCCCTGCTCGTACTGCTGGCGGACCTTGCCGAAGAACTCGGTGTTGTCGTTGATCTCCTCGACGTACTTGACCTTGGTCCCGTACTCCTCCTGGAACTCCTTGAGCGTGCCGCGGTCCTCCTCGATGTACAGGGGCCAGTTGGCGAAGTAGAGCGAGTCCGAGATCTCGGCCTTCTTGATCGCCTGGGACTCGGACTCCGACGATCCGTCGCCCCCGCTCGGCTCGTCCGTGCCGCACGCGGCCAGATAGGCGAGCGCCGAGACGCTCAGGGCCCCCGCGGCCCCGCGCTTCATAAGGCGCCTCCGGGTGAGCGGATCCCGCAACAGCCGCTCGAAGTGGCGGTCCATGTCGTCTTCGATGGGGCTCACGTCTGGCTTTCCTCTCTATCTGGTGTGTCCGCTGCCGCGGCCGGCGACTCGTCGCCGCCCACGGCATCCCTGACTATGTGGATGTTGTCGCTGGACCACGAAAGCCGCGCCGCCTGGCCTGCCGCGGGCAGGTCGTGGCGGGCCTCGGCGTCCGCATTCGGGACCAGCACCGTCATCTGCGTGCCGTCGCCCAACCGCACGACCATCTGCGTCGCGGTGCCCAGGTAGAGCGAGCTCTCGACCTGGCCCTCGACGCTCGCGCCGTCGGCCTCGCGGCTGACCGGCACGGCTGAGCGAGAGCTTCTCCGGGCGCACCACGGCATGGACGCGCTCCCTCACGTCCGCCCCTGCCGCTGAAACGGTCTGCACGGTGGGACCGGCGTCCAGCTTGAGTTCGGCCCCCCGCCCGTTGGCCGAGACGACCTCGCCCGGCATCAGGTTGGAGACGCCGATGAAGCCCGCGACGAAGGTCGTGGCCGGGCCGCTCGTAGACCGTCTCCGGATCCGCCACCTGCTCGATCACGCCGCGGTTCATGACCGCGATGCGATCGGACATCGTGAGCGCCTCCTCCTGGTCGTGCGTTACGTAGATGAAGGTGATCCCGACGTCGCGCTGGATGCGCTTGAGCTCGACCTGGAGCTGCTTTCGCAGTTTGAGGTCGAGCGCGCCCAGAGGCTCGTCGAGGAGCAGCACCGCCGGCTGATTCACGAGCGCGCGCGCGAGGGCCACGCGCTGCTGCTGGCCGCCGGACAGCTGCGAGGGCCTGCGCTTGGCCTCCGCGGAGAGCCCCACGCGCTCGAGCTCCTCGGCCACGCGGCGCTTGACCTCGGCGCGGTCGACCCGCTTGCGCTCCAGGCCGAAGGCCACGTTCTTCTCGACCGAGCGGTGGGGGAAGAGGGCATAGCTCTGGAAGACCGTGTTGGTGGGCCGCTTGAAGGCGGGACGGTCGGTCACGTCCTCGCCGTCGAGCAGTACGCGGCCCTCGGTGGGCTCCTCGAAGCCCGCCACCATGCGCAGGGTGGTCGTCTTTCCACACCCGGACGGGCCCAGCATCGTGAAGAACTCGCCCCGCGGGATGTCCAGCTCCATAGCACGGACAGCGGCGAACTCGCCGAAGCGTTTCGTCACATGATCTAGTCGAACGCTCGGTGCATTAGCGTCCATTGGCCCCCCTGGCTCATGCTGATGCGCAACTTATGGCCGAATTGGCGCTGCCGCAAGTGGCGGGTTGACGAAAACACTGCTGCTTAATTGTCCAGAGTGGACAACGCCTTACGCCGCCGTTTTGCCCATTCGAGCCCTTGCCGCGCGCCGTGAGCGCCGATACCGTTGTCCGCAGCGTCTAGTCGCATACGAAGGTGAGGAGAGAGAGCACAGTGGCAACCCCGACGCCCCAGACCGTCTTCGAGACCCCCGAGGGAGCTCCGAGCGAGCTTCAGCAGAAGGCCCGCGAGCACCTGTGGATGCACTTCACCCGCATGGGGGCCTACGACGACGGCCACGAGATCCCGATCATCACCCGTGGTGAGGGCTGCTACGTCTACGACGAGCACGACAAGCGTTATCTGGACGGCCTCTCGGCGCTGTTCTGCGTCAACGCCGGCCACGGCCGGACCGAGATCGGCGAGGCTGCGGCCGAGCAGGTCAAGGAGCTCGGCTTCTTCACCAACTGGAGCTACGCCCACCCGGTGGCCATCGAGCTTGCCGCGCGCATCGCCGGCCTGGCTCCGGGTGACCTCAACCGCGTGTTCTTCACCTCCGGCGGCTCGGAGGCCGTCGAGTCGGCCTGGAAGCTGGCGCGCCAGTACCACAAGCTCAACGGCAACCCGCTGAAGACGAAGATCATCTCGCGCGAGACCGCCTACCACGGCACCACCTTCGGCGCGCTCTCGATCACCGGCATCACGCCGCTGCGGACCGCCTTCGAGCCGCTCGTGCCAGGCGCTCACCACGTGCCCAACACGAACAGCTACCGCTGGCCCGAGGACCGGGACCCGCTCTGGGCCGCCGACGCGATCGAGCACATGATCGAGTTCCAGGGTCCTGAGACGGTGGCGGCCGTGATCCTCGAGCCGGTACAGAACTCCGGCGGCTCCTTCGTGCCTCAGGACGGCTACTTCCAGCGCGTGCGTGAGATCTGCGACGAGCACGACGTGCTTCTGATCTCCGACGAGGTCATCTGCTCGTGGGGCCGGCTCGGCTACTACTTCGGCTGCGAGCGTTTCGACGTGGTGCCCGACATGATCACCACGGCGAAGGGGCTCACCTCGGCGTACGCGGCGATGGGCGGCGTGATCGTCTCCGACCGCGTGTCGGAGCCGTTCATGCACGACACCCGCTCCTTCAACCACGGCATCACCTTCGGCGGCCATCCCGTATCCGCCGCCATGGCCATGGCGAACCTCGACATCTTCGAGCGCGAGGACCTGTGCGGGCACGTGCGCGCCAAGGAGGGCGAGTTCCGCCAGATGCTCGACGGCCTCAAGGAGGATCTGCCGATCGTCGGCGACGTGCGCGGCGCGGGCTACTTCCACGCGCTCGAGCTGGTCAAGGACAAGGAGACCAAGGAGAGCTTCAGCGACGCAGGAGTCGGAGGACCTCCTGCGCGGCTTCATGTCCGGCGAGCTGTTCCGCCAGGGGCTGATCTGCCGGGCCGACGACCGCGGCGACCCCGTGGTGCAGCTGTCGCCGCCGCTGATCGCGGACACCGAGCAGTTCGAGGAGATCGACCGCGTGTTGCGCTCGGTCCTGTCGCAGGCCTGGGACCGGATCCAGAGCTAGCCACGCGCGCGGCGGCCTCGTCGGGGTCTGACCGAATGCTCACCGTCAGGGGCCTCGTAACGGAGATGGCCCTCGAGCTGGCCGCCGGGGCGGACAATGCGGACGCCCCGGTGCGCTGGGTGCACATCTCGGAGCTCCCCGACCCCACGCCCTGGCTGTCGGGCGGGGAGCTGCTTCTGACCACCGGGATCCAGCTCGACGGCGAGCGGCGCCAGCGGGAGTTCGTGCGCCTTCTCGCCGGACCGGCATCTGGCCGGGCTGGGGTTCGGCACGGGCTTCGACCACGCCGCAGCTGCCCGCGGCGGTCGTGGACGAGGCGCAGACGCCTCGGCTTCCCGCTGTTCGAGGTCCCCTACGAGCTGCCGTTCATCGCGCTGACCGAGAAGGCGTTCACCCGCCTGGTGAACGAGCAGTACGAGGTGCTCCAGCGCGGGATCGCGATTCACAAGCGGCTCGAGCGGCTGGTGCTCGAGGAGAGCGGCCTCGACGAGGTGGTCCGGGCCCTCACCGCGGCGATCGGCGGAGCGGTGAGCGTGCTCTCCGCTCGAGGCGAGACGATCGCGGCGAAGACGTTTCGCCGTCAGGTCCCGGCCGCCGCCATGGACCAGATCCGGGCCGAGGTGCGGCGTCGCTCGAGTGAGCTCAGGACCCCCGGCGGCGGCCGCCCCGGCGACGACGCCGAGTTCGCGCCCGAGCATCCTGAGCTCACGGGAAGGGCGCTGGTGCTGCCCGTCTCGATCCGCGGCCGCGGCGCGCCCCAGGCCTGGCTCGTGGCCACGCGCGACGCCGGCGGCCTCGGCGATTTCGAGCGCCTGATCCTGCAGCAGGCCGTGACGGTGGTGGCGCTCGAGCTGATGCGCCAGCGCGCGATGCGCGACACCGAGCGCCGGCTGGCCGGCGACGTCCTGGCCGAGGCCCTGACCGGGCGGCTCTCGGAGGCCGAGCTGGCCGTGCGCATGCGTCCGTTCGGCGTGGGCCCGCACGCCGCCGTTCTCGTGTTCGGCGGACGCGACGGCGCTCCGGCGGCAGCGGCGGAGGCTGAGCTCGACCGCTTCCTCGCCGATTCCGGCACGGGCGCCCTGGTGGCGGCCCGCGAGCGCCTCCTGTGCGCGGTGATCGACGCCCGCGAGGGCAGCGACCCGGTGGAGCTGGCCACCCGCGCTCGAGACGCTCTCGTGCCCGAGCACGGCGAGCTGCGAGCGGCGGCGTCGCGGCCGGCGCCGGTGGGCTCGCTGCGGCGGACCTTCCACGAGGCGCGCTGCGCGCTCGAGGCCGCCGAGCTCACCAACGGCTCCGCGCCGGCGGTGGCCTCCTACCGCGACCTGGGCGCGTTCCAGCTCCTGCTCTCGCTTCAGGACGACGACGCACTGCGGCTCTACTGCGACAGCGTGCTGGGGCCGCTCGAGGACGCGACCGGCGAGTACGGCGACGAGCTGATCCGCTCGCTGGAAGCCTTCATCGAGCAGAACGGCCAGTGGGAGAAGGCGGCGCGCGAGCTCTACTGCCATAGGCATACGCTGCGTTACCGGATAAGGAGAGTCGAGCAGCTCACAGGCGAGACCTGTCGAGCGCGCGCGACCGCATCGAGTTCTGGCTGGCCCTGCGCGCTCGCGAACTGGTTGATTAGAGGGGAGGAAGTGAACGCATGAAGGTCGGAGTGCCGACTGAGATCAAGACCGACGAGTACCGCGTGTCGCTCACGCCGGCGGGCGTGCGCGAGCTGACCGACCGCGGCCACGAGGTGTTCATACAGGCGGGCGCGGGTTTGGGCTCGACGATCCCGGACGCGGAGTACGAGGCGCAGGGCGCGCAGGTGCTGCCCGACGCCTCGGCCGTGTTCGAGGCGGCGGAGCTGGTTCTTGGCGTGAAGGAGCCACAGCCGGTGGAGGTGGCGATGCTGCGCCCCGACCAGGTGCTGTTCACCTACCTGCACCTGGCGCCGGACCCCGAGCTCACGCGCGGGCTGGTGGAGTCGGGCGCCACCTGCGTGGCCTATGAGACGGTGGAGGACGCCAGCGGGCGGCTGCCGCTGTTGGCGCCGATGTCCGAGGTGGCGGGCAAGATCGCCACCCAGGCGGGTGCGTTCTTCTTGGAGCGCCCGTTGGGCGGGCCGCGGAGTGCTGCTGGGCGGAGTGCCGGGTGTGGCGGCGGCCACGGTGATGGTGATCGGCGGCGGCGTGGTGGGCCAGAACGCGGCCTTCATCGCGATCGGCATGGAGGCCGACGTGTTCGTCTACGACCGCTCGATCGACCGGCTGCGTGAGCTCGACGTGGCCTTCGGCGGGCGTGCCTCGACGGTCTACTCGTCGACGCTGTCGATCGAGGAGATGCTCCCGCACGCCGACCTCGTGATCGGGGCGGTGCTGATCCACGGCGCCAAGGCGCCGTTCGTGATCACGCGCCAGCCAGCTGTCGCTGATGAAGGAGCGCGCGGTGCTGGTGGACGTGTCGATCGACCAGGGCGGCTGCTTCGAGACGTCGCGCCCCACGACCCACTCCGACCCGGTGTACGAGGTCGACGGCGTGACCCACTACTGCGTGGCCAACATGCCCGGAGCGGTGCCGGTGACCTCGACCTTTGCCCTGACCAACGCCACGCTGCCCTATGTGGTCGCGCTCGCCGACCGCGGCCTGGAGGGCGCGATCGAGAAGCTGCCCGGCCTCAAGCCGGGCGTCAACGTGGCCGGCGGCAAGGTCACCCACCCCGCGCGTCGCCGACGGCACCGGCCTCGACTACACCGCCCGTCGAAGACGTCCTCAGCGTCACCGCCTAGTAGCCTCAATCAAGGAGACCCAATGGCCATCGCCACCAAGACCACCCTGCGCAACTTCATCGACGGGGAGTTCGTCGACGCCGCCGACGGGGCCACGGAGGACGTGGTCAATCCGGCCACCGGCGAGGTGATCGCCGAGCAGCCGCTGTCGACGGAGGAGGACGTGAACCGCGCCGTCGCCGCGGCCAAGCGCGCGTTCGACGGCTGGGCGGCCACACCGCCGGGCGAGCGCGCGAACGCCCTCTTCAAGCTGGCCGATGCGCTCGAGGAGCACGCGGAGGAGATCTCCGACCTCGAGGCGGCCGACGCGGGCAAGCCGCGCAACGCGTTCTTCGAGGAGGAGATGCCGTTCCTCTGCGACAACCTGCGCTTCTTCGGCGGCGCCGGCCGGGTGATGGAAGGCAAGGCGGCCGCCGAGTTCGTGGCCGGACGCACCTCGATCATCCGCCGCGAGCCGATCGGCGTGGTGGGTCAGATCACGCCCTGGAACTACCCGCTGATGATGGCCATCTGGAAGATCGGCCCGGCGCTGGCCACCGGCTGCACGATCGTGCTCAAGCCGGCGGAGTCCACCCCGGTGTCCACGGTCAAGCTCGCCGAGCTCGCGGGCGAGATCCTGCCGCCCGGAGTGCTCAACGTGATCACAGGTCACGGCAAGCCCGCCGGCTCGTCGATCGTCACCCACCCGGATGTGGAGATGGTCTCGCTCACCGGCTCCCCGGGCACCGGAAAGTGGATCGCCGCGGCCGCCGCCGACCAGCTCAAGCGCGTCCACCTCGAGCTCGGCGGCAAGGCGCCCGTGATCGTGTTCGACGACGTGGACCTCGAGACCGCGATGGAGACGATCGCGGCCACCGGCCTCTACAACGCCGGTCAGGACTGCACCGCCGCGACCCGCGTGCTGGCCTCCTCGAAGGTCTACGACGACGTCGTCAACGGCCTCGCCGACGAGGCCAAGGGCTTCAAGGTGGGGGACACGTTCGATCCCGAGACCACGCTCGGCCCGCTCAACTCCATGACGCAGCGCGAACGCGTGCAGGGCTTCCTCGAGCGCAGGCCCGACAACGCCGAGATCATCACCGGAGGCAAGCGAGCCCGACCTGCCGGGGAGCTTCCTCGAGCCGACCGTGATCGCCAACCTCGCGCAGGACGACGAGATGATCCAGAACGAGATCTTCGGTCCCGTCATCACCGTCCAGCAGTTCGACGACGAGGCCAATGCCATCGAGTGGGCCAACGGCACGCGTTACGGGCTGGCGGCGTCGGTGTGGACCCGTGACATCGCGCGCGCCCACCGGGTGGCCAATGCGATCCGCTTCGGAACGGTCTGGATCAACGACCACATCACGATGGCCGGCGAGATGCCCCACGGCGGCTTCAAGCAGTCGGGCTACGGCAAGGACATGTCGCAGTACGCGCTAGAGGACTACACCGAGATCAAGCACGTGATGGTCAACCTCGAGACCGGCTGAAGCGCGGCTCGGCTTCGATCGCCGTCGAGCTCGGTGCGCAGCCGGGCCACGAGGTCGTGCCCTGGGATCAGCCCGTCGAGCATCGCGAGGCTCTCGCGGTAGTGCTCCATCCTGAGCTGCCCCTGCGGCCCGAGCGGCCCGCGCTGTGCCAGTTGCCTCAACTCGCGCGCCTTCGACACCTTGTCGGCGGCGAAGACCACGGCGGCGGCGTCGCCGGCCTGGGCCACCTGCAGCCGCAGCGCCGCCTTGCGCTCGGCCGGATCGGCGATTGACGGATCGTCGGTCACCGCGGCGACCAGGCGAGCGACCTCGGGACCGAAGCGGCTCTCGAGCTCGGAACGCTGCGCGCTCGTGTCCTCGAGCACCTCATGGAGCACACCGGAAGCCACGACGTCGTCCGGGTAGCCCGCCTTGTGCAACAGGGACGCCACCTCGAGTGGGTGGGTCACGAACGGCGCGCCGTCGACTTCGCGCTTCTGGCCGGCGTGGCGCTCGTCCGCAAACGCCAGCGCGGCACGTGTGCGGGGCAGATCGCGTACGAACTCAGCGTCGCCGCGCCGAGCGCTCTCGAGCATCGCCGAATCCATAGCGTCTGCATTCTCCACGATCGCGCCTATTGTTATCCCTCCGCGGCCGAGTCGTTACGCGCTGGTGAAACGTCGGACCGCCGCGCTAAACGGGATCCATGCGCTCGCTCTCCTCTCGCCTGCTGTTGTCCGCCGGCCTCGCCGCGGCACTGGTGCTCGGACTTGTCGCGGGGGCCGGAAACGACTCCGGCGAGCGGTCCCGCAAGGGTGTCGCCGTTGCCTCCGCAGGCGCGCCGGTATCGGTTTCCGCCGTCTGTCCGGGACCGCCCGCACGTGGTGCTGCTGGTACTCGACGAGTTTCCAGGCGACTCGCTGCTCGGCCCGGGCGGCAGGATCGACGCCGGGCGTTACCCCAACTTCGCGGCGCTCGCCGGGCGACTCGACCTGGTTCCGCAATGCGGCGGCCACCTACGACTCGACGACCAAGGCGGTGCCGCTCGATCCTCGACGGGATGCGGCCGGCGCCCGGCACCTCGGCCGACGCGAGCGACCACCCGCGCTCGCATCTTCACCGCCCTGGCCGCCAAGGGGTACCAGGTCGAGGCCTCCGAGGAGGCCACCGCGCTGTGCCCGCCCCGGCTGTGCCCCGGCGCCCCGACGCGCCGGCCGGCGATCATTCCCCGGCTCAACGCGGGGACGGCCGGAGCGCTTCAAGCGGTTCGTACGCGGGATCGAGGGGAGCTCGCGCCCCACGCTGTGGATGAAGCACGTGCTGCTGCCCCACGGGCCCTACCTGTATCTCCCCTCCGGGCGCGCAGACGCGCAACGGCGCGCGCGACCTCGTGCCGACCATGAACGGCCCACGCGGCTTCGGGCACCCCTATCTGACCCGCCACAACGAGCAGCGCTACCTGCTCCAGCTCGGCTTCGTCGACCGCCTGCTCGGGCGCCTGATCCGGCAGCTCAAGCGAACCGGGATCTACGACGACACGCTCATCCTCGTCACCGCGGACCACGGCTTCGCCTGGCAGGTGGGCGTGCCGACCCGCCGCAGCGTGAGCAACGGCAACGTCGAGGAGCTCACGCCCGTGCCGTTCTTCGTCAAGGCGCCGGGCCAGCGGCGCGGGCGCGTCAACGACGCCTACGTGGAGACGCTCGACGTGACGCCGACGATCGCCGACGTGCTCGGCATGCGCCTGGGCTACCGCACCGACGGCAGCTCGGCCTTCTCGCGCGGCGGTGCGCCGGCGGCGCGGCGTGGCCGTGACCACCCGCGACTTCAGCGCGATCGTCCGCATCTCCGGCCGGCGCTGGGAGGCGCGGCGCCGCGCGGTGGTCAGGCGACGGCTGCAGGAGCTCGGATCGACGGACTGGGCGAGCCTGTACACGGGCATCGGGCCGCACCGGTCCCTGCTCGGCCGGGAGACGACAGCCGTCGCGGTCGTCCTCGGCCGGATCGGTGAACGCGAGCATCGCGGCCGGGGCCTCGTTCGCTCGGGTGCGCCGCGCGAGCGGCCTCGTTCCCGCACAGGTGGCGGGCAGCCTGCGCGGCGGTGCTGCGGGCGAGGAGCGCGACCTTGCCGTGGCCGTGAACGGCCGCATCGAGGCCGTGGGACAGAGCTTTCACCTGAGCGGCGACCCCACCGAGCACTTCGCCCTCAACGTGCCCGAAACGGCGCTGCGGGAGGGCCGCAACCGCATCGAGGTGTTCGAGGTCACCGCCTCCGGGAAGCTGCGCCGGCTCGCCCGCGCGTAACAACCCGGCAACGTCTCTTTTACATTCACCTGTGTGATCCGGGGTCTGCTTGCCGTAACTCTCGTCGTCGCGGTCGCAGTCACATCGCGGCTGCGCGGCGGGCGATGACGAGGTGCGCCAGTCCGACGTGGCGACTGCTCGGCCACCGGTCGTGGTGGTGATCCTCGACGAGTTTCCCACCGATGACCTGCTCGGCCCCGACGGCCAGATCGACGCCGAGCGCTTCCCCAACTTCGCCAAGCTCGCCTCGATCTCGACCTGGTTTCCCAACGCCTACACGGTCTACGACTCCACCTTCAAGGCCGTGCCCAACATCCTCGACGCGCGGCTTCCGGCGCCGCGCACGGCCCCGGACGTGCGCAGCCACCAGCCCAGCGTCTTCCATCTCATGGACCGCCTGGGCTACGAGATACACAAGGTCGAGTCGGCCACCGCGGTCTGCCCGCCGCGCATCTGCGACGGGGCGCGGTCGCGGCGCCCGGGCGTGCTCGACCGGCTGAAGGGGGGCGGCCGGCCCGCCCGCCTGCACAAGTGGATCGGGCAGATCCGCAGGCGTGAACGGCCGGCGTTCTACCTTCACCACGCGCTGCTGCCGCACGAGCCCTGGGTGTATCTGCCCTCGGGGCGCGCCACCCGGCCCAGCGGCGAGGATCCGATCCAGGGCATCAACGCCAAGGCGAGCTTCAGCGATGCCCGCCTGTCCGAGCACAACCACATGCGCCATCTGCTTCAGGTGGGCTATCACCGACCACGAGCTCGGACGGCTGCTGCGCCGGCTGCGGCGGACCGGGCTGCTGCGCCGCGCGGCCCTCGTCGGTGGTGGCCGACCACGGCTACGCGTTCGACATCGGCGCTAAGAGCCGCCGGCTGGTGAGCGAGTCCACCATCGACGAGGTGGGCCCGGTGCCGCTCTTCATCAAGGCTCCCGGGCAGATGGAGGGCGACGTGGACGAGAGCCTGGTGCGCAACATCGACATGGTGCCGACCATCGCCGAGCAACTCGGCACTCGGCTGTGGTGGCCGCACGATGGGCGCTCGGTCAACGACGCCGAGTCGGAGCGCACGCGACGAGGTGGCAATTCAGACGCGGGACTGAGCCGGGTGATCCGCATCGGCCGTGACGAGCTGGCGCAACGCCGCCGCGCCAACCGGCTGCGCTGGGCGCGGAAGTTCGGGACCGGGTCGCAGAGCAGGCTCATGTTCGGCGACCCGTGGGCGAGCGTCTACCGCGTCGGCCCGAACCTCGGGCTGCTGACCGGCGTGTCGGGACGCTCGACGTCCGGGCCACGCGCGGCGGCCGGCGGCCGTGCGCGGCGGTGATGGCCAACCGCCGGCTGCTGCGCAATGTGTCGAAGCGCGCCCCGATCGTCCCCACGCGCATCACCGGGCGGTTCGACGGGCCGGTGGGCGAGCGCAGACGCGACCTCGCCGTCGCGGTGAACGGCCGCATCCGCGCGGTCGGCCGCAGCTTCCGGCTGGGAAGGCGACGTGCCGTGTTCTTCTCGTTCGTGGTGCCGGAGAGCGCGCTGCGCCCGGGGGCCAACCGAGTCGAGGTGTTCGAGGTGGACGACGACGGCCGGACGCTGACCTCGCTGGGCCGGGTGAGCTAAGGCGCCGCGCGGAAGTTCGAGTTGGACTCGGCGCTGCGGTCGAGCGTCACCTGGGGCCGCTCGCCGCTCGTGTCGATGAAGGCGCAGAAGTAGCGCTCGCGGTCGTCGCGGGCGATGCAGGTGCGGAAGTAGTCCTCGCTCAGCCGTACGGTGTTCGCGGTCTCGAGGTTGCGAATCAGCTCGGGGTTCGGGTGTGGATTACGAGCTGGCGAAAGGCCTCTGCGTTGCGCTCGGTGTCCTCGGTCTCCGAGACCACCGTCGGCCGCGCCGCCAGACCCGCCGCGACACACGCCCAGCACGCCCGCCAGCAGCAGGCCGGTGCCCATGCGATCGGTGAGCACCTCGAGCTGGGCCCGCGGCGGGGTGCCGGGCTCGGCCGCAGGGCGCCGCGCCCACGTGCGCTTTGCCAGCCAGGGCGCGAGCACGCCGATCAGCACGAGGTTGCCGAATGTGGCCAGCAGGATGCCCGGCACGATGTCCACGCCGGTGCTCACGGGAGGCAGCCGGTGAAGGATGATCCCGTCGACCAGCGTGACCACGATGAAGGCGGGCCACATCGTGGCCCCGCGCAACCGCCAGCGGATGCGGGCCGGCCAGAAGCGCTCCTCGCCCTTCACCCGGTCAAGGCTAGACGTCGGGGTCAGCCGGGCTGAGTAGCCTTCGGGTTGTGTCTGACCTGTGGGTCGCTCAGCTCTCTTCGCTTCCCTACCGGGACGGGCTTGCGCTTCAGGAGCGGCTGCGCGAGCGCCGCCAGGCGCGAGAGATCCCGGACCTGTTGCTCGTCCTCGAGCATCCTCCCGTGTACACGAAGGGCCGGCGCACCGAGCCCGGCGACCTGCCGCTCGGTGACGACTGGTATCGCGAGCGCGGCATCGAGGTCTGCGAGACCGACCGCGGCGGCCGCGTGACCTACCACGGCCCGGGACAGCTTGTGGCCTATCCGGTGATGGCGGTGGAGCGGGTGGCCGATTTCGTGCACACGATGGAGGGCGCGATCGCCGCGGCGCTGGCCGACGAGGGGATCGACTCCGAGGTGCGCGAGACGCCCTACACCGGCGTCTGGACCGGTGACGCCAAGGTCGCCTCGATCGGGGTGCGCGTGTCGGGTGGGGTCTCCACGCACGGTCTGGCCGTGAACGTCGACAACGATCTCACGCCGTTCGAGTGGATAGTGCCGTGCGGAATCGACCACGTGCGGATGACGTCCGTGGCGCGCGAGACCGGGCGCAGCCCGTCGCTGCCGTGCTTCCGCAAGCGGATGGCCTGGCGCTTCGCCGAGGCGTTCGGGATGCGCCAGCGGCTGGTCTCTCCCGGGCGGCTGCTGGACGGAGACGGACGCGGTGCGGCCGTCTCACGTTCTCAGCGGGAGCCGGTGGCGGCATGAGCACGCGCTCGCGCTCCAACCCCGGCGGCGCCCAGGTGCTCGAGATGGGCGAGGTGCTGCCCTTCCGCGAGCGCAAGCCGGCATGGTTCAAGCGCCCGGCGCCCGGCAGCCCCCGCTACCGCGAGCTGCGCAGCATGATCGAGGGCCAGGGCCTGCATACGGTCTGCCAGGAGGCGGCCTGCCCGAACATCGGCGAGTGCTGGGAGCGCGGCACGGCCACGTTCATGATCCTCGGCGACACCTGCACCCGCCGCTGCGGGTTCTGCAACGTCAAGACCGGCAAGCCCACGCACAACGACCCGCTCGAGCCGCTGCGCGTGGCCCAGTCCGTTCGCAAGATGGGTCTGCGCCACGCCGTGATCACGAGCGTCGACCGCGACGACCTGCCCGACCTCGGCGCGTCGGCCTTCGTCGGGCGTGATCCGCTCGATCCGGCGCATGGCTCCGGGCTGCAAGGTCGAGGTGCTCACTCCCGACTTCCGCGGCGAGGAGATGCCGCTGGCCCGGGTGATCGCCGAACGGCCCGACGTCTTCAACCACAACGTCGAGACCGTGCCCCGCCTGTATCCGCTGGCGCGGCGCGGCTCGCGCTTCCTGCGCTCCTGCCGGGTCCTGCGCAACGCCAAGGAGATGGGCGGCGACGAGGTGGTCACCAAGTCCGGCCTGATGACCGGCCTGGGCGAATCGCGCGAGGAGCTCCTCGACGCGTTCGGCACCCTGCGTGACCACGGGGTCCAGGTGCTCACCGTGGGCCAGTACCTGCGGCCGACGCGCAACCATCTGCCCGTCGTGCGCTACTGGCATCCGGACGAGTTCGCCGACCTCGAGCGCGAGGCGTACGCGATGGGCTTCGAGTCGGTGGCGGCGGGACCGCTGGTGCGCTCGAGCTACCACGCCGAGCAGACGCTGGCGCAGGCCTCCTCCTCATCCTGATGCTCTCGCCGCGACTGGTTCTCGGCATCGCCGTGGGGGTGCTGGGTGCAGGTGCGGTCGCGGTGGCCGCCGGCGGATCGGCGGGACCGGAGGCCTCGCGGGCCGATCGCTGGACGGCTCTTCGCCCGGCGCCGCTCGAGCGCACGGAGGTTGCCGCGGCCCGCATCGGGCGCTCGATCTACGTGGTGGGCGGCTTCGAGCGCGCCGAGCGGGCAGACCGTCGCGGCGGTGGAGCGCTATGACATTCGCCGCAACCGCTGGTCCCGCGTTCCGCGAATGCCGCTCGCCGTGAACCACCCCACGGCCGCGGTTCACGATGGGCGTCTGTACGTGCACGGCGGATACCGCGCCGGCCTGGCGCTGCCCACCGGCGCCCTTCAGCGCTACGACCCTCGTCGCAGGCGCTGGAAGCGGCTGGCGGACTCGCCCACCCCGCGGGCGGCGCACGCCCTGGCTGTGATCGGCGACCGGCTGTACGCGGCCGGCGGCGCCAACGAATCGGGCTCCCTGCGCTCGCTGGAGATCTACGACTTCGAGCGACGGCGCTGGTCCGCCGGCCCCAGCTTTCCCTTCGGCCCGGCGCGCAACCACGTCGCGGGGGTCGCCACGGGCGGTCGCTTCTACGTGATCGCTGGACGCGACTCGCGCAACTTCACGTCGGTCGAGCGCTACAACCCGCGCCGCCGCGCCTGGGAGGACGTCCCCGACCTGCGCACGCCGCGCGGCGGCATCGCCGCGGTACGCCTGGGCGACGGGCGACTCGTGGTGTTCGGGGGCGAGAACCTCGAGCCGGGCGGGACCACGATTCGCGAGGTGGAGATCTTCGATCCGCACAATGCGCCGCTGGCTCACCCTGCCGGACCTGCGCACGCCGCGCCACGGACTCGGGGGCGCGGCACTTGGGCAGCGCGTGTACGCGATCCAGGGCGGAGTGATGCCCGGCTTCTCGTTCTCGAACGAGATCGAGACACTCGACGTGCCCTGACGGGTGTTCCCGCTCAAGGACAACATCCCGCACCGGCGCTTCCCGGTGCTCACGCTCTCGATCATCGTGATCTGCACGCTCGTCTGGTTCTTCTTCGAGCAGAGCTTCTGGAACATCAGCGCCACCGGCAACGAGCGTGTCATCGAGTTCGGCGCCATTCCCTACGAGATCACCAACCCGGGGGAGGAGTGCGGGCCCGACGTGACCGGCACGCAGCTCGTCTGCGAGGGTCAGCCGGGAGTGTCGGGCACCGCGCCCGAGCAGCCGCCCTGGTGGGTCACGATCTTCACCTCGATGTTCCTGCACGGGAGCTTCCTGCACCTCGCGGGGAACATGCTCTTCCTGTGGATCTTCGGCAACAACATCGAGGACTCGATGAGCCGCTGGCGCTTCGTGGCCTTCTACCTGCTGGGTGGCGTTGCGGCGCTGATGGGACAGGTGGCGATCGATCCGGACGCGGCGGTGCCGACCGTGGGGGCGAGCGGCGCGATAGCGGCCGTGCTGGGCGGATACGCGCTGCTCTATCCGCGCGCGCGCGTGGTCACGCTGATCTTCATCATCATCATCTTCACGATCGTCGAGCTGCCCGCGCTGCTCGTGCTCGGGCTGTGGTTCCTGATCCAGCTGGCCTACGGGGCGAATGACATCGCCCAGCCCGTCGGCGGCGGTGGGGTGGCGTACTTCGCGCACATCGGCGGTTTCCTGTTCGGGCTGCTGCTGATCCGGCTCTTTGCGAACAACGTGCACGAGGACTACGACTCGCAGAGCCGTATTCCGGTGTACTGATGGCGAGAACAATCGTGCTGGCCGCCAGCCTGGCCATGATTTGCCTGTTGGCGTTCCTGACCATCTCGGTGGCCGTGCGTGAGGGAATCGATGTGCTGGTGGTTCTGTCCCTGATCATCTTGGCGCTGCTGGGCTTCGGCGTGCTCGGCGCACTCGGCACGCGCCCGCCGGACGACTAGGTCCGCAGTGGCGCGCTTCGTGTCCGCCGTGCTCACCGTGCTGGCGCCGCTGGCCGTGGTGGCGGCGGCTTGGGTGACCTTCGTGCGCGAGGACACGGGCGGCGGATCGGTTGCCGTGCCACTGGCGGCGAGCGCGGCGCCCGGGGTGGGCGAGGAGCCGCCGGCAACGATCCCGGAGCCGGTCCTGGACAACGCGGCGCCCGCCCCGCCCGCGGTGGCCGCCGGCATCGACGAATCGCTCGACGGCGTGGACGCCTTCAGCCTTCCTCTGCGCAAGCCCCCGCGCGCCGCCATCGTGTTCGATCTGGGCACCGGCGAGGTCCTGTGGCAACGCGACGCCCTCCGCGAGCTGCCGATAGCCAGCCTCACGAAGATCATGACCGCGCTGGTCGTGGTGGACCGCGGGCGGCCCAACGAGCCGGTGAGGATCACCAAGGAGGCGCTGGACTACGAGGGCTCGGCCATCGGCCTGCTGCCGAAGGGCAAGCGGGTTCGCCTGGAGACGTTGCTCAACGGTCTACTGATCGTGTCCGGTAACGACGCAGCGATCGCCCTCGCCGTGCACCTCGCGGGCGGCGAGTCGGCCTTCGTGCGAATCATGAACCGCCGCGCCCGCGACTGGGGCCTCACCTGCACGAGCTTCGCCTCACCCCACGGCCTGCGCAACGGCGACCGCTCGTGCGCCCGCGACCTGGCCGTGCTCACCCGGATGGCGATGCGCCGCGCCCGCATCAGCCGAATCGCCCGCCGCGAGTTCGCAGAGTTCCGCTTCCCCACCAAGGGCGGCCGCCTGTACCTGACCGGCCACAACCCCCTGATGCGTCTCGACTACCCGGGCGCGATCGGCCTCAAGACCGGCTACACCGACGAAGCCGGCCGCTGCTTCGTGGGCGTGGCGCGTCGCGGCGACCGGACCCTGGGCGTGGTGCTGCTGAACTCCTTCGACCCGTCGAGGCAGGCGCCGAGGATGTTGGACGCGGGGTTCGCGGCGGGATAGGTGGAGCCAGCCGGGCTCGAACCGGCGACCTCGACCGTGCAAGGGTCGCGCTCTTCCAACTGAGCTATGGCCCCAGACCTCCCCATCTTAAGCCAGGGGAGCGGCTGATCCGGTCAGATCGAGGGGTAGTCCTCAGGCGCGCCGGGCGGAAGCCCGCCTACGCACTTGTGCCAATCGATGGCCAGACCTCTGGGCCGACGCGCCACGTGACCGAGTACCCGGGCGCCGGCTCGCCGTCTGCGGTAGCCATGCGCCGCAGGCGGGGCAGCTTCCGCCGCCCGGAACCCGTTCTGCGCTCCACAGCCGGGTCTCGCATTCGTGGCAGATCCAGGTGAGCATCTCACCCTTGCCTTCGGGTACGCGCGGAAAGCGGATCAGGGCTCGGTCGCGCCACATTCGCGTCGAGACTTGCTCGGGGTCTTCAAGTCCTGCGCGCCCCTGCCGAAACAACCACTACGACGGCATGGAGGGTTCCGTCGACCACAGCGGCCCTTTGTGCCGCTGAGTTGCACCAGAGCGGGGGTCGCCGGGGCGGGCGGCCCCCGCCGCAACTCCCTGCCCGTTCGCGCTACAGATCAGTCGAAGTCGAAGTCGCGCGGCGGCTTCTGCTCGAACCAGAGGCGGTCGTGCTCGGGCGTCTCTTGGAGGAAGTCCGGCGTGTCCTCGAGGACGTCGACGTCCCCCTCGTCGGCGTCGGCTGCATCCGTGGCCGGCTCGTCCTCGACCTCGTGCTCAGGAGCAAACGGGTCGTATTCCTGAGTGGCGCCAGGGTCGGGTGCGTCCCGCGGCTCAGGCTCGGGCTCGGGCTCGGCTCAGGTCAGGAGGCTCGCTGACCTCGGCGACCTCGGCCGCGTCGGCAGGCGGCCCGGACTCGCTCTCGGCATCGAACAGGCCCGCGCCCTCGTCCGCCCTCTCGGGCGGGGCCTCCTCGGCCGCCGGGGGCTCGTGCGCAGCCGGCTCGTCCAGCTCCGGCGCTTCCGCCTCCGCGACCTCGGCCGCATCCGGCTCCGGCGCAACGGCGCCCTCTTCCACCTCGCCCTCGGCGACCTCAGCGGCGTCTCCCGCGGAGCCTTCCGACTCCTGCGGCGCGCTGCGCCGCGCCGGCCCGAGTGCCTCCTCTTCCTGGCGCTGAAGCTCCTCCTCGGAGATGCCGTGCTTGCGCTTCAGGTCGAGATGCTCGCGGATGGCATCGTCGAGTACCCCCATCGGGCGGAACCATACCGAGGCGCGCGGGAAGGTTGGCGTTGAGCCTCGGCCCGTGTCCGGTCGTACATCGCCCTCGCTCAGCCTGGCTACTACCATGGGACGACCTCGGGGCTATAGCTCAGTTGGGAGAGCGCCTGGATCGCACCCAGGAGGTCGCCGGTTCGAGTCCGGCTAGCTCCATCAAGAACCCTGGAAATCGGCTCGTTTCCCAAGGCGTGGCCCTAGAGAGGACAGTACGCCTCTCCAGGTCGTCGAGCGGGCGCGCCCTCGGGCACACCCTCGCGGTCGCCCTCGAGTCCCGTTCACAGCAGCTCCGCGGTAGCCCCAGCGACGAACTCGACCCTGCCCTCCCCGGATCAAACGCAAGCACACCGCCTGGCCGCTCGTGGTCGGTCAGGTACAGGTACTCCGAGTGCGCGCGGAGCGGGTACGCACGGTCCTCGCGCCCGGGAACCGGACCTCCCCCCTTCCGTTGTGGTCACGTCCGGCCCCGGTCGGCGTCGCAGGTGAGCAGGCGCGGGCCAGCAGCAAGCCGGCGCCGGCGCCGGTGATCGACGGCAGCAGCTCCTCCAGCGGCACGCCTCCTATGTGGGCGATCACTTGGTCTCGCCGTAGGCGTCGTGGTAGTTCCACCACTCGCCGGGCGCGGCGGTCTGGGGGTAGCCCTCGGGCGAGTCCTCCCAGTCCTCGCCAGAAGCACAATGCGTCAGTCACGGAGATCTCCAGGATCCCGAACCGCGGGCACTCGCTCACGATCGACAGCGGCTGGCGCGAGGTGGCACAGACGGCGCTCAACTTCGTGAAGCGATTCGTCTAGCACGTGGAAGGCGCTCTACCGGGTTAAGCGGGCGCGGGTAGCCTCGCCTCGATGCCGCCGTCGCGGTCGCGGGTCTCGAATACGGGTTGCGGCGCTGTCGCCGGACCGCGTTCAATCGAGCCGTCGCGAAGGTCGAAGCGCGAGCCGTGGCAGGGGCAGGTGATGGATTCGCCCTCGACCGCACCGCTGCTGAGCAGGCAGCCGCGATGCGAGCAGCGATCGTGCAGCGCGTGCAGGTGACCATTGTGTCTGAGCAGCAGAACGGGCGTGTCGCCCGCCATCGCGCTGGTCGGCACGCCGTCCTCGAGCTCGCCCGCCTCGACCGTCGTCCAGTCGCGGGGCCCCTCGTCGAACGTCGTCTCGTTGACACCGACTCCGCGCGTGAACGAGAGGTGCCCGCCGAGGAAGGCACCGGCTGAGAGCACCGCGCCGCCCGCGAGGCCGAGCAGCTTGCCCCGGCCCGGGGCGCCCCGGCGCCGCGCGGCGAGCGACGCCGCATACAGCGCGGACGCGGTCAGGTTCGCGCTCGCGTGCGCTAGCCCAACCGGGCGGGCGCGGCGGTCGCCGTAGACGGTCAAGGCCCAATCGCTCAGGCCGCTGGCGACCGTCGGCGCGGAGGTCAAGAGACCGATCTCGATGAGGCGCTCACTCGCGCGGCCGGTGTCGTCGCCGCCGAGCAGGTCGAGCAGCGTCGCGCTGAAGAACGACCCGATCACCACATCCGTCAGCGCCGGATGGAGCGCATGGCCGAGCCACGTGCCGGATAGTGCGTCCCGCCGCGCACCGACGGGGATGGCATTGGTCACCGCCCCGGCAAGCTTGAGCGCCGCCGCGTCGACCGCTTCGACCGACTCGAGTGCACCGACTGCGCTGTTGGCGGAGTTTTCGCCAAGGGTCATCTCGACCTCACAGGGTTCGGGGGGTGCCCATTGTGATGGACCGTCTTGCCGTCGGCGTGGCCGATTCGTGTGTGGGGCCACGCCCACCGGTCTGCAAGGCCCGCAGCCGATGCTCGACCTAGAGGACTAGCCAGGCGATCAGTGCTCCGGTGCAGAGCAACTCGGCGACTAAGAACACGGCGAGAGGGAACCGGCGGGTCGGTTCGCGGTGACTCTCACAGGACGGGCCTTCGGTCGTCATCTCGGTCTCCTTTCAGCGTTTGGCTTGGTGGCGACAAGCCTGCCGATCTCGTCTGCCCGTCGCGCCCGTGGAGGTCCCTGGTCTGTTCCCTGGCTTGACGCCGGACTCCGCAGCGAAGAGCATCGAGTTCTGACGCTTGGAGAGATCAAGCAGCCCGGGCTGCGCGGACGGCAACGAGAGTGCGATCTCCTCGACGATCTGCTCGCGAGCGTGCGAACGGGGGAGAGCCGGGTTCTCGTTCTTCGGGGCGAGGCTGGGATCGGGAAGACAGCGCTGCTGGACCATCTCGCCGGCAGTGCGTCGGGATTCCGCGTCGCCCGGGCTGCGGGTGTCGAGTCCGAGATGGAGCTCGCCTACGCGGGTCTGCACCAGCTCTGCGCGCCCTTCGCGGATCGGATCGACAGCCTGCCGGGCCCTCAAGCGCGACGCGCTCCGCACCGCGTTCGGACAGCGCGGTGGCGACGCGCCGAACCGGTTCCTCGTCGGCGTGGCCGTTCTCGGCCTGCTCTCTGATGTGGCGGACGAGACGCCACTCGCGTGGATCGTGGACGACGCTCACTGGCTTGACGAGGCCTCGACACAGACGCTCGCGTTCGTAGCGCGCCGCCTCGGAGCGGAGTCGGTCGCCATGGTGGTCGCGATGCGAGACCACGCCGGCAAGGGCGCCTTCGTTGGGCTGGACGAGCTCGTCGTCCGCGGGCTCGGGGAGCGCGACGCGCGTGCTCTGCTCGAGACCGTTCTGACGGGCCCGCTCGACCACCGCGTCCGTGACCGTCTCGTTGCCGAGACATCTGGCAATCCGCTGGCGCTGCTCGAGTTGCCGCGCGGGCTGACGCCCGCGGAGATGGCTGGCGGCTTTGGCCTCCCTCACGCGTCGTCCCTCGCCAGCCGCATCGAGGAGAGCTTTCGCCGCCGGCTCGCGCCACTCCCGATCTCCACGCGGAAGCTGTTGCTCGTCGCTTCAGCGGAGCCGGCCGGCGACCCGGTATCGGTATGGCGCGCGGCGGGCGCCCTCGGTGTGGAGCCAGCGGCGCGGGAGGCAGCGGGGGACCTGGTCGAGTTCGGCGGACAGGTGCGTTTCCGGCATCCGCTCGTCCGATCGGCCGTGTACCAGGCGGCATCGCCGGAGGAGCGCGAGCGCACACACCGCGCGCTGGCCGACGCGACGGATCCTCAAGTCGATCCCGACCGGCGCGCCTGGCACCGCGCGCACGGGACCCCGGCGTCCGACGAGGACGTCGCCGCCGAGCTCGAGCACTCGGCCGGCCGTGCACAGGGCCGCGGCGGCATGGCGGCGGCCGCGGCGTTTCTCGAGCGCGCGGCGGAGTTGACGCCCGAGCCTGCGCGCCGCGCCCGGCGGGCGCTCGCAGCGGCTCAGAGCAAGCTGCGCGCCGGCGCGCCTGATGCAGCGCTGCGGCTCCTCGCCTTCGCCGAGGCCGGACCGCTCGATGAGCTCGATCAGGCGCGGGCGGAGCTGCTTCGCGCCCAGGTTACGTTCGCGGTCACCCGGGGCGGCGACGCACCGCAGCTGCTGCTCGACGCCGCCAAGCGGCTGGAGCCGCTGGACGGCGCGCTCGCGCGGGAGACGTACCTGGATGCGTTCGCGGCAGCGCTGTTCGCCGACCGGCTCACGCGCGGCAGCGGCGTCCACGAGATCGCCGAGGCGGTGCTGGCCGCAGACTGGGGCGAGTCGTCGCGGCCCTCGCCGCGCGCTTGCGACCTCCTGCTCGAGGGGATCGCAGTGGTCACGATCGACGGTTACGCGTCCGGTGCCCCGACGCTCAAGCGCGCGCTCCGTGGGTTCCGTGACGAGCCTATGTCGGACGAGGAGGCGTTGCGCTGGCTCTGGCTCGCATGCCGCGCCGCCCGGGCGCTCGGCGACGAGGCGTGCTGGGACGAGCTCACCGAGCGTCAGGTGCGGCTCGCACGTGAGGCCGGCGAGCTGTCGCTACTGCCGATCGCACTGGCGGAGCGCTTCAGCGTGCAGCTCTTCCTCGGGGACCTCGTCGCGGCGGAGGCGTTGGTCGTGGAGACCGAGGCCGTAACGGAGGCGACCGGCAGCCACCTGGCGCCGCAGGGCGCGATCCTGGCCGCCTTCCGCGGTGAGGAAGCGGAGGCCACCGCGCTGATCGATGCCGGGCGGCGCGAGGTTGTGCATCGCGGCGAGGGGCTCTGGCTTGTCGCCACCGAGTGGGCGAGCGCGGTGCTCTTCAATGGCCTTGGCCGCTACGAGGAGGCGCTGGCCGCCGCCGAGCAGGCCGTCGGCCACCCGCACGAGCTGGGTGTGTCGACGTGGGTGCCGACCGAGTTCATCGAGGCGGCCGCACGCAGCGGCCAGCCCGAGCGCGCGGCCGGCCCGCTGCGACGGCTCCAGGAGATCAGCACTGCCGCCGGCACCGATTGGGCGCTCGGCGTCGAGGCGCGCTCGCGCGCGTTGCTCAGCGAGGGCGATGCTGCCGAGAGCCTCTACCGCGAGGCGATCGCGCGGCTGAGCCGCACGCGGGTTCGTCCCGCGCTTGCGCGTGCGCACCTGCTCTACGGTGAGTGGCTGCGACGCGAACGCCGGCGCGTGGACGCGCGCGAGCAGCTGCGGATTGCGCACAGCATGTATGCGGAGATCGGCATGACCGGGTTCGCCGAACGCGCCCGCCGTGAGCGGATGGCCACGGGCGAGACGGTGCGCAAGCGCAGCCCCGAGACGCGCGACAGCCTGACCGCGCAGGAGGGGCAGATCGCAAGGCTCGCCGCCGAGGGCTCCACGAACCCCGAGATCGGCGCACAGCTGTTCATCAGCCCGCGCACGGTCGAATGGCACCTGCGCAAGGTGTTCGTGAAGCTCGGGATCAGTTCGCGCAAAGAGCTCACTGCGGCACGGCTCGACCCGCAGACGGCGCCGCCGGCCACGGACACGCACATCGGAACGGCGCCCGGCGCCTAGCGTCGGGCATCAGGCAGCATGTACGAGCAGGTGCACGACCCGGTCGGCGGCTCGCTCGGGCTGAGCACCCTCTTCGCTGTTCTGCCGCTCGTGACGCTGTTCGTGCTGTTGGCCGGGCTGCGGTTGCGGGCCTACCGCGCCACCCTGATCGCGCTGGCCGTGGCAGTGACGGTCGCGATCGCCGTGTACGGGATGCCGGCGGGGCAGGCGTTCAGCAGCGCCGCCGCCGGCGCGGCGTTCGGGATCTTCCCGATCGTCTGGATCGTGGTGAACGCGGTGTGGATCTACACGATGACCGTCGCCACCGGCCACTTCCAGACGCTGCGCCGCGGGGTCGGCGCGGTCTCCGGCGACCAACGCATCCAGGCCCTGATGATCGGGTTTTCGTTCGGCGCCCTGCTGGAGGCGCTCGCGGGCTTCGGCGCACCTGTTGCCATCACGGTGGGGATGCTCATCGCGCTCGGCTTCGAGCCGCTGAAGGCGGCCGCCGTCGCTCTGATCGGCAATACGGCGCCGGCGGCGTTTGGGGCCATCGCCACGCCGATCATCACGCTCTCGGGCGTGACCGGGATCAGCGAGCGTGACCTGGGCGCGATGGCCGGGCGCCAGCTTCCGTTCCTCGCGCTGCTCGTACCGCTGGTGATCGTCTACATCGTCGACGGCCGCCGGGGCCTGCGCGAAACATGGCCTGTCGCGCTGTTGGCCGGTTCCGCGTTCGCAGTAGCGCAATTCGTCACGTCGAACTACGTATCGGTCGAGCTGACCGACGTCGTCGCGTCTCTCGCTTCCATGGGCGCTATCGCCGGCTACTTGCGGTGGCGGCGGCAGGACGCGGCTGGCCAAGGGATATCTCCCCAGACGATCGAGGCGCTCGCGCCCTATTTGATCCTGATCATGATTCTCACGCTCGCGCAGGTCGAGCCGGTCAAAGGCTTCCTCGCCAATCGAAGCGAGTCGTTCCATTGGCCCGGCCTAGAGGTGACGAGCGCGGACGGCGCCGAAGCGCCCGCGGTGACTTTCACGCTCAACTGGCTCGCCACGCCGGGGACGCAGCTGCTGCTGGCCGGGCTCGTCGCGATGCTCGTCCTGCGCATCCAGCCTCGTGTGGCACTGCGCGCCTACGAGGAGACGCTCGTCCGTCTACGCGGGGCGATCGTCACGGTCACCACGGTGCTGGCGCTCGCGTACGTGATGAACCTTTCCGGTGAGGCGGTGACGATCGGGCTGTGGGCCGCGGGGGCCGGCGGCGTGTTCGCGCTGATCTCTCCGTTGATCGGCTGGCTCGGCGTCGCGATCACCGGCTCGGTCACGGCGTCGAACTCGCTGTTGGGCGAACTCCAGGTGGCGGCAGCGCGCGACGCCGGACTATCCCCCACACTGGTTGCCGCGGGGAACAGCACGGGCGGCGTCCTGGCAAAGATGCTCTCGCCGCAGCACCTGGCGATCGCCGCCGCCGCCGCCGGCATGGCCCGCGGCGAGGGTGACCTCATGCGCTCGGTGCTGAAGTGGAGCATCGCGCTCGTTGCGCTCATGTGCGTGATCGTCTACCTACAGTCGACCGCGGTGCTGAGCTGGATGGTGCCGTGAGCGGCACGGGGTCGGGTCAGGGGAACACGTCGGCGATCACGCAGACGACGAGTACGACGAGTGCTGCGGCGATCAGCAGCCAGGCGCGAACCCGCGGTGGCCGGTCGGCCACGGACCGCGACGGCGGATCCGGCTCACCCCTGTCGACCTCCTGCAGAATGTCTGTCGCGGCGGGGACGTCGGATGGGGCGACGAGCACCTCACGCGCCCCGGTGGCCCCGAACTCCGGCGCGTCGAAGCCCGGCGCACGACGGACGACCGACTCCACGTCCGAAAGGCGCAGCAAGCCCTGCAGCAACTCGGCCTCGGCCTCGTCGCCGGCGTGGGCGACCTTGACGAGATCGGTGGTCACTCGCGTTCGCCGCCGAACAAGTTGAGGAAGAGCAGGAAGACGTTGAAGATGTCGAGGAAGATGCTGGCGGCGATCACGACGGCGCCGTCGTCGCTTGCCCGTCGCAGCCGGTTGAAGTCGTAGATCGTGAACCCGCCGAAGATCGCGAGTCCTGCGACCGCGTAGATGATGTTGCTGTTGGGGATCGAGACGAAGATCGCGACGATGCCGAACGCGATCAGGGCCAGCAGCGCCCAGAACAGCGCGCGGCCCCACGACGAGAGGTCTCTTCGCGTGGCGTAGCCATACGCCCCGAGCGCTGCGACGAAGGCCGCGGTCGCTCCGGCCGCCTGCCACAGCGCGGACGGGTCGGCGCCGGCATAGTCGGCGATGACGGGGGCGACGGCGAGGCCGAGCACGAGGCCCATGCCGAACAGGAGTCCAATCGCGAGTTGCTCGCGGCCGCGTGCGGCGGCGATGTTGAGTCCGATAATGCACGCGAACGCCCCGATGAAGAACAGGAGGCCTACGCCACCGCTCAGATCCCGGCCGAGGTAGGCCCCGAGCGCGCTGAAGCCGACCGTCACGGCGACGAACCCCATGACCTGGCCGAGGAGCGCCCGACCGTCGAGCGCGATTGCCTTGCCGCCGCGAACAACGCTGTCGTATGTGGTTCCGGAGGTGCTCATACCGCGAGCCTGCTCGCCTCGTCCGCGCGTCGCGCCCGTTAACACCCTGGTCTGCTCCCTGGGGCTCGAACCAGGGACTACACGGGCGCGAAGCAGGTCCGCCCGCGCCACCCTGAGCTGACCGCAACCACTGGGAGGTCACCATGACCAGCACCGGCGTAGGCGCCACCACGTCGACGGATATGCCCGGAATCGGGACCATCGACATGAAGCTCGAGGTAGTGACACTGCCTGTGGCGGATATCGATCGGGCGAAGAGCTTCTATCGGAGCCTCGGATGGCGACTGGACGCCGACCTCGGCTTCGGCGACCAGGTCCGGGTGGTTCAGCTCACGCCTCCCCGCTCGGGGTGTTCCGTCGCCTTCGGAAAGGGCCTCACCACGGCGGAGCCTGGATCAAGTCAGGGTTTCGAGCTCGTGGTGGACGACATCGACGCGGCGCGTGAGGACCTCATCCGGCGCGGCGTCGAGGTCAGCGAACTGTTCCACCGCGACGAGTCCGGGTTCCTTCCGGGCCCGGATCCCGAACGTCGCTCCTACTTCACGTTTGCGTCGTTCAGTGACCCGGATGGCAACGGCTGGCTGCTCCAGGAGGTCACCACACGGCTCCCGGGCCGAGAAACCGACTGATACGGAGGTCTCACGACTCGGGTGCCTCGACCGCGATGCGATCGCGCGCACGAAGTCCTGCGTCGATCAGGTGGCGTTGCCCGCTGACAGAGCCTGGCCCGCCGGACGGCTGAGCTCAGGTTGGGACGAGTTCGGCGTCCGAGGAGGGAAGCGCTCGGGCCAGCTGTCGACGCGAGCGGATCCCGAGCTTGGAGAACACCTTGTGAAGATGCCACTCCACCGTGCGCGGGCTGAGGAAAAGCCGCGCACCGATCTCCGGGTTCGACAGTCCATCCCGAGCGAGCCGTGCGATCTGCGACTCCTGCGCGGTCAGCTCATCGCGGGTCTCGACCGTCCGCTTGCGGACCTTGCCGCCGGTCGCAAGCAGCTCACCCCGGGTGCGGTCGGCGAAGCCGTGCATGCCTATTGCGGCGAACAGGTCGTGGGCAGTGCGGAGCTGGGCGCGTGCGTCGGCGCGCCGATTCTCGCGGCGCAGCCACTCGCCGTACAACAGATAGGCGCGGGCGAGCTCGGGGCGGAGGCGAGTGCGGCCGAGCCGTTCGATCGCGTCTCGGTAGAGGGCATCGGCGGAGTCGCCGTTGCTCAGCAGCGCCCGTGACCGTGCTGCGACTCCCGAGGCCCAGTCGCCTGGAGCGACGGCTGTGGCCGCGACGATGCGATCGAGAGCGTGGCGCGCGAGGTCCGCCTCGTCGCACCTGCTTGCGGCCTCCAGCAATTCGATCGCCGCCCACGCCGAAACGAACAGCTCCGGCGTGTCGTCACTCGCTTCCTGCGCGGCGACCATCGCCTCTTGGTACCGGCCAAGACCATTGAGGAGCACCGCCCGGGCCCAGCGCGCGTATTGGACTGCGGTTCCCTGGCCCCCGGCTGTGAACTCCTCGATCGTGGCGTCGATCAGGCCGGTCGCGAGGCTCTCACGCCCCTGGAATCCGGCGAGCACGAGGGCTCCATAGGGCGCGACCCGAGCGCCTGTGGCTTCGGTGACCGCATCGGCCTCAGCGACCAGCGATGTGGCCGTGCGGAACTGTCCGCCCAGCACGGTGGCCTGCGCCATCACGTTCGTGCTGACCGCCAGCACGGCGAGCGCGCCGGCCTCGCGGGCCAGCTCGACTCCGCGCTTGGCCACCGCCAGGCAAGTCTCGTAGTCCCACACCATCACGGCGGCCGCGGTTGCGAGCCACCCCCAGCGAAGGACCTCCTCGATAGAGACGCCTTCGTCCACGAAGCCGGTCGCGGCCCGCTCGAGCACCGGCGCCGCCGCGGGCCGGCCTTCGGTAAACGCCAGCGAGAACCCGTCCAGCAGTACGTCCGATGGACGCGGTCGGCCGGCCGGTATCCGGGCGGACCGAGCTTCGTAAGACACCTCGTGCAGACCAGCAGGGCCGGCAAGCCCACCGGCGAAGAGCGCGGAGCTCCAAGCGTCGAGGTACGTCTCGCGCGCAAGTTCCGGATCCAGCGGGTCGAGCGCCTTGGCGGCTCGCAGGAGCAGCGCCGGAGCGGCGCTGCCTCGACTTTCGGAGTACGAGGCCTCGGCGCGCAGTAGGTCGAGGCGTGCACGCTGCAGCTCATCCAGTGGCCCGATCTCGGCTGCGGCCATCATCCCGCGAGCTGCATCGAAAGAGCCCGCCTGCAGACCATGGTCGGCAGCGACCAGCGCGCGCTCAGTCCGTCGTTTCGGGTCGCGCGTCAGCGTGACGGCCTGCTGCAGGAACGCAGCGGCCGCGGCGAGTCCGCCTCGCGCCTGGGCACGTCCTGCCGAGGATTCCAGCTCAGCGGCCACGTCTTCGTCTGGTCCGGATGCCGCCAGAGCGCGATGCCAGGCGCGGCGATCGGCGTCGGCGTCCGGATCGGTCACCTTCGCCAGCGCGGCGTGCACACCCTGCCGCTCGCCCGGTGGCGCCGCCTGATAGACGGCCGATCGCACCAGTGGATGACGAAACCGTACCCGCGCTCCGATCTCCAGAAGCTGCGCATCCCGGGCCGGCACCAGCGCGCTCGCCTCGATCCCCAGCCCCTCGGCCGCCCGCCAGAGAAGCGTCGCGTCCCCCACCGGATCCGCCGCCGCCAGCAGCATCAGCTGCTGCGACGCCCGCGGCAATTCACCGACCCGCCGCAGGTAGTGATCCTCGATATGACCAGCCAGGTCTTCCGCGGGGAGGAGCTGAAAGCCGCCGGCCAGCTCCGCCGCGCTCACGCCCCGATGCAGCTCGAGCAGAGCGAGTGGATTTCCGCGGGCCTCGGCGATAATCCGGTCGCTGACACGAGCGTCGAGCAAACCCGGCACGGCGCCGGCCAGCAATGCACGTGCTTCCTCTTCCGCCAGACCTTCGAGCTGCAACTCGGGAAGGTCCTCGAACTCGGGCCTGTTCGCCGGCTCTCGAACGGCGAACACGACCGCCACCGACTCCGCCTGAAGCCGGCGCGCCACGAAGCCGAGGATCTGATCCGAAGCGTCGTCAAGCCATTGCGCGTCGTCGACCAGACAGAGCAGTGGCTGCTCCTCCGCCACGGCAGACAGCAGGCTGAGCACGGCGAGGGCCACGAGGAACCGGTCCGGAGTACCACCGGATGACCGGCCCAATGCGACGCTCAACGCATCCTGCTGGGGCTGCGGAAGAGCGTCGAGGCGAGCAAACATCGGCGCGCACAACTGATGCACGCCGGCGAACGGCAACTCCATCTCGGCCTCGACACCCGCGATCTGCACGACACGAAAGCCGGAAGCCTTTCGTGCAGCGTCCCGCAACAGCGCCGTCTTTCCGATTCCAGCCTCGCCACGGACGACGAGAACGGCACTTCGACCTTGGCGCACGTTCGCAAACAGCTGGTCGAGCACTGCGCCTTCGCGAGTCCGGCCCAGGAAACCTGGAGCACGGTGGGCGGGCATCTGGCAACCAGCCTAAAGGACTACCAGGGCAACTGACCAGGGACTTCACGGGCGCGAGGTATCGCTGAAGCGATCAGGTTTCTGACCAAACCTGAGCAGGAGGAGAAGGAATGTCGATTCAGACCACCACCGAGATCCGCCCGTTCGAGATCGACGTCTCGGACGACGAGCTCACCGACCTGCGCAGCCGTATCAAGGCGACGAAGTGGCCCGACCGGGAAACGGATGCCTCCCAGGGCGTGCAGCTCGAGACGATCCGGGCCCTCGCGAGCTACTGGGTGAGCGACTACGACTGGCGCAAGTTCGAGGAGCGCTTTGCGGCCCTGCCGCACTTCGTCACCGAGATCGACGGGGTGGACATCCACTTCATCCACGTTCGCTCCGAGCATGAGGACGCACTGCCGCTGATCGTCACCCACGGGTGGCCGGGCTCGACCATCGAGCAGCTGAAGATCATCGATCCGCTCACCAATCCCACGGAGCACGGCGCGAGCGCCGTGGACGCCTTCCACCTCGTGATCCCGTCATTGCCGGGCCACGGGTTCTCGGGGAAGCCGACCGAGACCGGCTGGGATCCCATTCGCATCGCGCGGGCATGGGTCGTCCTGATGAAGCGCCTGGGATATACGGAGTTCGTCGCCCAGGGCGGCGACTGGGGCAATGCCGTCACGGAGCAGATGGCTCTGCTGAAGCCCGAGGGATTGCTGGGCATTCACACCAACATGCCGGCGACCGTTCCGCCCGACGTGTCGAAGGCGCTCGCCTCCGGCGGTCCGAAGCCGGACGGCCTCTCGTCCGATGAGGACCGGGCGTTCGAGATCCTGAAGCACTTCTTCGCGACCGGCGTGGGCTACTCCACCGAGATGGCCAACCGCCCGCAGACGCTCTACGGCATCGCGGACTCGCCGGTCGGACTGGCGGCCTGGATGCTCGACCACGACGAGCGCAGCTACCAGCTCATCGCGCGCGCCTTTGCCGGGCAACCGGGTGGCCTGTCGCGAGACGACGTCCTCGACAACGTCACCCACTACTGGCTCACCAACTCGGGGGTCTCCTCGGCTCGCCTCTACTGGGAGAGCCACCTGGCCTTCTTCGACATCAAGGGCGTCGAGCTCCCGGTCGGCGTGACCGTCTTCCCGGATGAGCTCTACCCGGCTCCCCGGAGCTGGGCGGAGCGGGCGTATCCCAAGCTCATCCACTTCAACGAGGTCGGCGAAGGCGGCCACTTCGCCGCCTGGGAGCAGCCGCAGATCTTCTCCGAAGAGATGCGGGCGACCTTCAGGTCACTGCGCTAGCCATGGAGCGCCCGGTCGCAGCGGACCTGCCAGTCGCCGGCCACTTCCCCGAGCTGGACGGCGCGACCACCTGGCTCAACTCGGAGCCCCTGACGCCGTCAGGGCTCCGGGGGAAGGTCGTCGTCGTCCAGTTCTGCACCTTCTCCTGCGTCAACTGGCTGCGCACCGTCCCCTATATCCGCGCCTGGGCCGAGAAGTACCGGGACGACGGGCTGGTGGTGATCGGCGCACACTCCCCGGAGTTTCCGTTCGAGCACGACGTCGAGAACGTGCAGCCGGCCCTCGAGGCGATGGGGATCGATTACCCGATCGCGATGGACAACGAGTTCGCGGTCTGGAGCGCATTCGCGAACCAGGCGTGGCCCGCGCTCTATTTCATCGACGCCGAGGGGCGGATCCGACATCGCCACATCGGCGAGGAGGACTACGAACGCTCCGAGAGGGTCGTTCAGCAGCTGCTGGGCGAGGCGGGACACGAGGTCCACGACAAGAGTCTGGTCTCGGTCGCACCCGGCGGCGTGGAGCTGGCGGCCGACTGGGACACGCTCGGTTCACCGGAGACCTACGTCGGCTATGCCCGGACGGCTGGGCTCGCGTCTCCCGTCGGCCTGGCGCCCGACCGTCGCCGGCGTTACGTGGAGCCTCCGAGGCTCGAGCTCAACGAATGGGCCCTGGCGGGTGATTGGACAGTCGGGGAGCAGATCGCGACGCTGAACGAGCCCGGCGGGCGGATCAGCTTCCGCTTTCACGCCCGGGACTTGAACCTTGTGCTGGGCAGTCAGTCCGATGACGGGCCCGTGCGCTATGTGGTGCTGATCGATGGGACGCCGCCGGACGCCGACCGAGGCATCGATGTCGATGAGCGGGGGAACGGCTCAGTGGCCGAAGCACGGCTCTACCAGCTGATTCGGCAGAGCGGGCCGATCACCGACCGCACGTTCGCGATCACGTTTCTCGACCCCGGGGCGCAGCCCTACGTGTTCACCTTCGGCTAATGAGCTGCGGTGAAAGGTCCTCGCCTGCTGCCGCGGTCACACCCGGTCAGACCAGGGCCTTCGACCAGGGGATACACGGGTGCGATCCCGGGCGCCTGGTGACCAGACTCTCGGCATGTCTGCACTCGAGATCCACACTCATCTTCAGGATCTCCAGGCAGAGCGCGCCCTGGCGTTGACCGAGATCGCGACCTTTCGCGCCGAGCTGTCCCGGCCGCAGGTGGGCTGAGGGATGGCAATGATGGTTTGGAGGCCTGCCGCCCTGTGGATCTGCGCGTCGCTTGCGGTGATTGCGATGCTCGTGGTGGCTCCTTGGACAGCGTTGGGCGGTGGCGACGAAGAGCCGGCGCCTCCGAGCGTCGGCCCGCCGGGCCCCTGGAGCGAGCGTGAGGTGGGCGAGGGCGAAGACTTGCCTTACAGGCCCACGGACGCCAAGGGCTGTCGACTGGGCGGGACGCGCGGCGCCGGCCCAGGCTCGGTGCTCGGCGTGTGGGTGGTGCACACGCGCTGCGCAACCGCCAAGGGCGTCGTCGGCCGCTACCAGCGCTGCCTGAACAGCGAACGCGGCCGCAAGCGCCGCTGCTACGCGCGCATAGACAAGCGCTGCGTCCGGCCCGTCTTCCTCGGGCGCTGCTGGCTACGCGACCGCTTCTTTCGGCGGCAGGTCGATGGGCTATGGCTGCACCGAGCGGCGGCTGTACGAGGTCGAGGGCCTCTACGAGGCACGCGTCATGTGCCGCAAGGACGGCCAGCGGATCAGTCACACGCTACACCCTGCACACCGAGAGCCCCATCTCGGTCGACACCGAGTCGGAGCTGCGGGCGGCCTGGGCCAACCCGCGCGTGACCGCGATCGACGTCACCGCCGACATCTTCCTGCGGGCATGCGAGCGGGGCGACCCCATGCGCGAGTCGGCACGCCCGGTGCTCCTGGACGGGCACGGCCACATGCTGCGGCAGACGTGCTTCGAGAAGCGGCTGCTGCGCCAAGACGGCACGGGCTTCGTGGAGCTCAGGAACGTGACGCTCACGCGCGGCGGCAGCGACGGGCCGGGCGCCGCCGTGACCACCCGGGGCGAGATCGCTGGTCGTCGACTCCAAGGTCCAGCAGAACCTCGCCGAGGAGCCGGGCGGAGGAATCATGTCGCAGCGCAGGGCCACGATCGTCCGCTCCGTCATCACCGGCAACCTCGCCAACGACGACGGCGGCGGCGTCTACGCGCGTCGCGGCGGGATCCAGGTCTTCGACTCGATCGTCAACGGCAACCTCGTCGACGGATCGGGCGGCGCGATCGGCTCCACCGGCGACATCCTCGTCGTCCGCTCGCACGTTGACGGCAACACGACCGACGGCGACGGCGGCGCCCTCTACGCCGACGAGGACGGCGACATCACGGTGATCGACTCGACCGTGAACGGCAGCACCGCAGACGGCCCCGGCGGCGCGATCTTCACGCTCGACGGCGACGTGACGATCGTCAACTCCACCGTCAACGGCAACCGCGCCGACGACCGCGGCGGGGCGATCTCGGGCGAGGCCGACGTGACCGTCATCAACTCGACGATCGCCCGCAACGCAGCGGTCGCGCACGTCGGCGGCGGCGTCTGGGCGCGCGGCGACCTGTACGTGGCCAACTCGACGATCAGCAACAACTACGCCGAGGCCGTCGGCGGCGGCGTGTTCGCCGCGGGGACGGTCGGACTCGTCCAGCTCGACGGTCATCGACAACATCGCGCCGGTCGCCGCGAACGTCGGCGCCGGCGAGCGGCTCGACGCGTTCGGCTCGATCATCGGCCCGGCCAAGACCGACTCCAGCGGCGGCCAGGTCCAGCCGACCGACAGGAACTGCCAGGTCGCCGACCGCGCGCTCGTTTGGCTACAACGTCGTGACCGACGCGTCCTGCGGTCTGGACGCGGCCACCGACATCTGGGAGGCATGACCCGAGGCTCGGAGAGCTGGCCGCGCAACGGCGGCCTCGGCGAGACCCGCCTGCCCGAGCCGGGCAGCCCGGTGCTGGACCGCATCCCGGCCACCGACTGCAACTTCGCCCCATTCGGCGACGCGCTCGAGGGCGAGCAGCACCTGGAGGGCCTCGTCGCGGACCGTCTCGCGCTCGCCGCGAATGGACCAGCGCGGCGTGCCGCGACCGCAGGGGCCTGCCTGCGACATCGGCGCGGTGGAGGTGGCGAAGTGACGGCCGATCCGGCTCGAGCCGAGGCGACTTCTCGCCGTCGCCGTCCTGTGCGGCTGCAGCGTCGCCGCGGCCCTTGGCTTCGGAGGCTCGGCCGTCTCGGATGCGCACCCCGAGGCGAGGCGCGGCAGGCGAGGACTCGCCGTGGCCGCGGACGGAGGCGCTGCGGCCGAACGTCCGCGCAGCGCGACGGGAGCTCGAGCGCCTCGAAGAGCAGGTGGAGCTGATGGAGCAGTCCGCGGAGAACTACGAGGCCTGGCAGACCTGTCTCACATACGTGCCCGTCAACGAGCTCGGCGACCGCGATCGGCAGTTCGGCTACCTCTATGACGAGCGCGACGGGACCGGCATCGGATACATGGACGCGCTCGCCGTCGACTGGCGACGCCGGCGCGGCCGGGAGGACTACCTGTTCATCCACTTCCGCGGTGACGGCTGCCGCAGCGACAACCCCCAGCCCGGCGGGACCGCCGAACCCGCGACCGCGCGAGCAGCCAGCACGCGCCAGCGCAGCCCGGCCCGGCCTCAAGGGGCGGGTGACGATGCTCGAGCGCCGGGCGAACCGCCTGTTTGATAGGTCACAACGACTGGAGGCGATCTCCGAGCGCTTCGACGAGTGGGAGTCATGTGTCTCGTGGGTACCCGTGACCGAGTTCGGCGACCCCGACCAGAAATTCGGCTACCTCTTCGGTCCCAAGGGCGGCCCGGCTGGGTATACCGGACGGCGCTCCACGTCGACCGCAGCGACTGGGACGACCCGGACTACATGTTCCTCGCGCTCGTCGGCGGTGACCGGCCCGGCCGCACCTGTCAAGACGAACCGGGAGAGGGGGTCGATTGAGATGCGCCGAGCTCTGATCCTCACATGGGTGTGCGCCATGGCGGCCATCGGCGCCCCCGCGGCAGTGGCGGGCGAAGACGCCCGCGAGGGCCAGTCGACGCTGCGCGACAGGGTCGACGACCTCCAGCAGGAGATCGAGTCGCTCACCGAGGACATCGAGGACCTGGGCGAGCCGGTGGAGGAGTTCGAGCTGTTCGACCAGTGCGCGTACACGATCGGCGTGACCCAGTACGGCACCTGGGGCGGAAACACCGGGTTCCTCTTCGGACCGGGCGGGACGAAGCGCCGGCCGGCGCTCGCGATGGACATGCGCGGGTTCGGCACGCCGCAGTACGACTTCCTCGCCTTCCCCGGCGAGGAGCCACCGAGCATCGAATGCAACGAAGACGCCGGCGAGGAATTCACCGACAACTGACACCTGATGACGAGGGAGATCATGGAGTTCCAGAAGCGTCAGTTCCTACGGCTGGGTAAGCGACCCATGGCATTTGCGGTGGGCGCCGCCATTGCCTCGATGATGCTGGCCTGGGCGGGGCCCGCGCAGGCGAAGCGCATGCTCGGCACCGCGGGGCCCGACAAGATCGTGGGCACCGCGAAGGCCGACGTGATCAAGGCTCGTGGCGGTGACGACCGAATCAAGGGCCGCGGTGGCAGGGATCGACTCTTGGGAGGACGCGGTGCCGATCGGTTGAACGCCGTCGATGGCCGGCGGGACCGTGTCGTCCGTGGCGGCCCGGGCAAGGACGTCTGCAGGCTAGACGCGGCCGATCGGGCCAAGACGAAGGGCTGCGAGATCGTGAAGATCCGGCGGGGCGGCGGGCCCGGCGGCGGTCCTGGCGGCGCCCCCGGCGGCCTCCCGGCGGCGGCCTGGGCTGCGTCAGCCCGCCGGAGGAGGCCATGCTCGCGGCCGGCGGCGTGGCGCGGGCCGCGCAGGAGGACGTGCCACCGACCTTCAGCGATCCGTTCTACGCGATCACGATAACCCTCAACGCTTCGGCGGATGGGTTGACCGGCGACGAGCTCCCGATCTCGATCGAAGAGGTGTGCGACGTCCCGACGCGGCTGGCGGGCGAGGGCGCCCAGCTCATCGGCGGCGAAGGGGTGGCGCTCATCAGCTCCCAAACGCAGGTATTCGACGTCGGAGGGCAGCGGCTGACCGGCGACGCGGCTACGACCGCGTTGGCCGGTGCCGACAGCGTTTCCGTCAAGGCTCAGCTCAAGCGCCCTGCCGGGTGGCGACAGGACGAGGACGGCCAGCCGGTGCCCACCTTCGGGACCAGCCGAGTCGACATAACTGACTGATGAAGGAGGACCTATGGCCACGCTTAAATTCCACGCGAAGACGAGCGCAACGCCCGAGCAGTTCGTCGCCGGCCTCACCGACTTCGGGTCGGGCCGGTCGGAGCTATTTCCAAACAGCGCCGACGGCGACCTCGAGTTGCATTCCCAGGGCGCCACTGAGGCCGACGTCACGGAAGGCTCGGGCGGAATCTGGGAGCGGCTGCACTACGACTGGTCCGACCCCAACCACGTCGTCGTAAAGACCACCGACTCCAACGCATGGGGTGGCAACTCGAGCCACACCTACGACCTCAATCGGAATCCCGACGGGACGACCGACATCGACTACACCGTGGTCCGCGAGGGCAAGAACGTCAAGGGACGGTTCCTCGGACTCGTGCTCGGGAGCGTCGGCAAGGGGCGCCTGGAGAGCGCTTTCGACAACGCCGTCACGGCCATCGAGACCCGGAACAAGGGGGCGCCCGCTCAATGACCGAAACGTTTCCCGGCAGTTTCGAGACGCTGACCATCCGGCAGGAGGAGGGCGTCTTGGTCGCGGAAATCGCGGCTCCGCCCATGAATCTGCTCGGGCCCGAGTTGGTTCGCGACCTTGTCTCACTGATCGAGCGTGCGGAGGCCGACGACGCCGTCCGAGTCGTCGTGTTCAAGAGCGCCGACCCCGACTACTTCATCTCCCATGTGGACTTGAAACGAATCGCCGAGTACCGGGCGGAGGCGGCGAAGCTGACTGGCGAGGCATCGATCGCGCTGCTGTTTCGATATCTCAGCGCAAGCCGGCTCGTCACGATCGCGCAGATCGAGGGTCGGGTCCGGGCCGCCGGCAACGAGTTCATTCTCGCCTGCGACATGCGCTTCGCGGCGCGCGAGTCGGCGATCTTCTGTCAGTTCGAGCCGGCGTTTGGTCTGCTTCCCGGTGGCGGCGGCGTTCAGCACCTCACGCGCCTGATGGGTCGCGCGCGGGCGCTGGAAGTGATGCTGAGCGCGGAGGATTACGACGCGGAGATCGCTGAACGGTACAGCTGGATCAACCGCGCGCTGCCCGCCGATGAGCTCGAGGATTTCGTCAGCTCGGTCGCTCACCGGATCGCCAGGTTTCCCGCTGGTGGCCATGTGGTGGTCAAGGACCGAGTCAACGCGATCGCGCTTGCGCCGATTGAGGAGTTTCGTCGCGACTCCGATCTGTTTGGCGAAGCGGTGCGTGCCCCTGAGGCCCAGACGCTGATCGCGGCGGCGATGAAGCGCGGCTTGCAGACACGAGACGCGGAGTTGGCACTCGACCGCGTACTGGGCGAGTAGTTCCGCTTTCCGTCGAAAAGCACTCGCGACCCGTGCCCTAGCTCCTCGGCCGTTCCGACAGTGATCTCAGCGGGCGGCGGGACTACGGCAAGAACAGACGAAAGGAGGAGTGCGCCTCAGTCACTGGTCCGGCGGCTCGGTGCCGAATCGCATGGAGCGTGGTTGCGAGCGGCACGCGCGGTCGTTGAGGCGTCACTGGCTTCGATCGTGACCTGCTTGAGAGTGCCGGAGAACTCGAACGGCGGTTGGTAGGTCGGCGAGACTGGCGTGCCCCAGTCCGCGCCGACGTCGAAGGTGTCGTCGGTCGAGAAGACAACCGGAACGGTCTTGTCGATGCGGCCCTCGCCCACCTGCTTGTCGTTGACCGACAGCGTGCCGGTGCCGCCCTTGCCCGCGCCGCCGCCGTCGTAGGCGAAGTCGAAGCGAATCGTGCACTGGCCCTTCGGCAACGGCTGTGTGGAGGTGATCGTGTAGCGCTCGCGGCCGAGCCAGTTGTAGTGGAAGGTGGGCTTGGCGTTCTGTACCACGAGTGCGTAGCCGCCGGTCTCGCCGCCGACGGTGACGAGGATGCCTTCGGCGTTGCCGTCGGGGTTCTCGAGCTCCGCGGTGAGCGTGAAGGAGCGGTTCTTGATGTTGACGGTGGCGTCTTCGGGGATCCGGACGGTGCCCGGGCGGTAGCTGGCCTTGTTGCCGGAGACGAGCCCTGGGCGCTCGGCGGACAGCGGCGCGAGGATGTTGTCCGCGAGTGGGTAGACGTTGTGCTTGCGGGCTTCGCGGTCGAAGATCGCCTGTAGCTCGGCGAGTTTCTCGGGGTGCTCGGCGGCCAGGTCGGTGGCGTGGCCGAAGTCGGTGGTCATGTCGTACTTGGCCCACGGTTGCTACGGCCGGACCACGCAGCGGAGTCCGAGATGGCAGGTGGACGTGTCGATTGGTTGCGCCATGCGCGCGGCGGGGCGGTAGCGTCGGCAGTAGTTGGCGGCGCACAGGTAGGAGCCGCCCTTGGTGACGATGCGCGGGATCGGCTCGTCCGTCTCGTATGGATCGCACGTCCACTCCCACACGTTGCCGGTCATCTCGTAAAGCCCGTGGCCGTTCGGCGGGAACGATCCGACCGGGGCGGTCCACTCGTACCCGTCGAGCAGCTCGTTCTCGACCGGGAACTCTCCCTGCCACGTGTTCGCCATGTAGCGATCGCCGGGCGTCAGATCGTCGCCCCACGCGTACGTCGCTCCGTCGAGCCCCCCGCGGGCCGCGAACTCCCACTCGGCCTCCGTCGGTAGCTGCTTGCCCGCCCACGCCGCGTAGGCCTCGGCGTCCTCGTAGGCGATGTGCACGACCGGGTGCTTGGAGAGCCTCTTCGCGGAGGTCTCGGGGCCGCGCGGGTGGCGCCAGTCGGCGCCCGGCACGTACTCCCACCACTGATAGGCGTCGGTCAGGGGCACGCGCCGGCTGGGGCGCACGAACACGCTCGACGAGGGCACGAGCCGCTCGGGATCGGCGTCCGGGTAGTCCTCCGCGCGCGCGGGGCGCTCGGCCAGCGTCACATGGCCGGTCTCCTTCACGAACCCGTTCCAGTCTCGGTTCGTGACGGCGTAGGGATCGATCCAGAAGCCCTCGACCGCAACCTCCCGAACGGGTGCCTCCTCCGGGTAGCCGTCATCGCTCCCCATCAGGAAGCTGCCGCCCTCGATCCACACCATGCCCTGCACCCGCGCAATTCTCCGCGACGCGGCACCGGTGAGCAAGAGGCCCTAGGTCGCAGTGGCCTGCGGGCCGTTCACGCGGTCACGGGCGCTGGAGCCGGCATCGTGCAGCCGGTCGATGACGCCGTCCCAGCTCGAGGACTCGGCGAAAGCGCCGTGGACGAGTATGACTGTCGGTTGCATTTGAGAGCTCATTTCGGGAGGGATGGGTCAGCTGCCGTTCGTGGACCGGCTGAGCCAATCCTCGAAGCGGGTCGGTGCGATGCGCGGCTCGTTGCCGGGGGTGAGCGATTGGTCGTCGAGTTCCGTGCCGAAGTAGCGCGCATGTACGTCGGCTGTCACCGTGCGAGGGTCGTTCTTTGCAGCCAGCGCCCGTCGGGCCAGTTCGTCGAGACGGAGCTGTTCGGGGCCTGCCACTTCCACGATGCCGTTCACCGGTTCGTTCGTGGCGACGTCGGCCAGTGCGGCTGCCACGTCATCGGCCGCCATCGGCTGCATGAGGGCCGGCGACAGGCGGATCGTGTCACCGTCGGCGCCGGCATCGGCGATGCGGCCGATGAACTCGAAGAACTGCGTTGCGCGGACGATCGTGTAGGGGACGGTCCCGGCCTTGATGAGCTCCTCCTGGGCCACCTTCGCGCGGAGATAGCCGCTGTCCGGGAGGCGGTCGGCGCCGACGACCGACGCCGCGACGTGATGTCCCACCGAAGCAGCCGCTTCCGCGGCGAGCACGTTGCGGGTCGAGTTCTGGAAGAAGTCCAGGACCGCCGCGTCTTCCCAAGCCGGCGCGTTCGAGACGTCGACCACCACCTGGGCGCCCTCCAGGGCTTCGGCCAGACCCTCGCCGGTGAGGGTGTCCACGCCCGAGTCGGGCGACGCCGGCAGCGGGTCGTGGCCCTGTTCACGGAGCTGGTCGACGAGTTTCGACCCGATCAGGCCGCTTCCACCGATGACAACGATCTTCATCTGGTGCCTTTCGCTTGCGTGTGTGTCCGGGCTAGGCGGGCAGTGCCTGTGTCATGGGCGAGGGTGCCGCGCTTGGGCCGCGCTCGCATCGGCCAGGACGCCAGCCTGGGTCGCCAGTCGCGGCCCCAGCCACCGGCCCGCAGCTCGATTGGCACGGCACAAGCCGCGGTGTAGGTTGGGTCGAGGCGATGGCCGCGCAAACCACCCTGAGAGGGCGCGACGCGGAGTGCGCGGTGCTGGACGGGCTGATCGACGCAGTGCGCAAGGGTGAGAGCCGCGTGCTGGTGCTCCGCGGCGAGCCGGGCGTGGGCAAGACGGCTCTCCTGGACTACGCGATCGGAGCGGCTCCGGACCTTCGGCTCGTGCGGGCTCTCGGAGTCGAGTCGGAGATGGAGCTCGCGTTCGCGGCTCTCCAGCAGCTATGTGCGCCGATGCTCGATCGCCTTGAGCACCTACCGGGTCCACAGCAGGAAGCGCTGCGCGTGGCGTTCGGACTCAGCGGTGGGGAAGCGCCGGATCGCTTCGTGGTCGGTATGGCGGTCCTGGGTCTGATCTCTGAGACGGCTGAGGAGCGGCCCCTGATCTGCATGGTCGACGATGCGCAATGGTTGGACCAGGCGTCAGGGCTGGCGCTTGCGTTCGTCGCCCGCCGGCTGCTGGCGGAATCGGTCGCGATCGTGTTCGCGACGCGCGAGCCGAGGGAGGAGCTCAGCAGGCTGCCGGAGCTGGTCGTCAAGGGGGTCAGTGACGACGACGCGCGGCTGTTGCTGGAGTCCGGGCTCCGGGGACCGCTGGACGAGCGAGTCCGAGACCGGTTCGTTGCCGAGACGCGCGGCAACCCACTCGCGCTGCTGGAACTGCCCCGAGGCTTGACCACGGCGGAGCTGGCGGGCGGGTTCGGGCTTCCAGACACACCCGCGCTTGCGGACCGCATCGAGCAGAGCTTCCTGCGGCGGCTCGAATCGGTCCCGCCCGAGACGCAGCTGCTGCTGCTCACGGCGGCGGCCGAGCCGGTTGGCGACGTGACCCTGCTCTGGCGCGCGGCCGAAGTGCTCGGGATCGGACCCGACCGGCTCGCGCCGGCCGAGTCCGCCGGCCTGATCGAGCTCGATGCCCGCGTGCGGTTCAGGCATCCGCTGGTGCGCTCGGCGATCTACGGGGCTGCCCCCCAAGCCGATCGCCGGGAGGCGCACGGAGCCCTGGCCGAGGCCACGGATCCCGAGGTGGATCCTGATCGGCGAGCTTGGCATCGAGCGCACGCAGCGGTGGGTCTCGACGAGGACGTGGCGGGCGAGCTGGAGCGCTCGGCGGACCGGGCGCGCCGTCGCGGCGGCGTCGCGGCTGCGGCCGCCTTCCTGGAGCGAGCGGCCGAGCTGACGCCCGATCCCGCACGCCGGGGGGCGCGAGCGCTCGCCGCGGCCCAGGCCAAGCTGGAGGCGGGCGCCCCCGAAGCGGCCCACGCACTGGCCGCGAGCGCGGAGCTCACCCCGCTGGACGAGCTCCAGCGCGCGCGGCTGCAACGGCTCCGGGCGCAGATCGCCTTCGCCGTCAGACGCGGCAGCGACGCACCGCCGCTTGCTGCTCGACGCCGCCAAGCGCCTGGTGCCGCTCGACCCCGGACAGGCGCGCGAAACGTGCCTCGAAGCCCTCGCCGCGGCGATCTTCTCCGGCCGCCTCGACGATGCGCCGGGACGTGCTCGAGGTGGCCCGCGCCACGTCAGCGGCGTCGCAGCCGCCTGCGCCGATCGACCTGCTCCTCGACGGCCTGGCGACGCGTGTCACGGAGGGCTACGCGGTGGGCGTGCGCCCGCTGCGTGAGGCGCTCGAGGCCTTCCGACAGGACGATGGGAACAGTCCTGCCACCAACCGCTGGCTCTGGCTGGCGTGCCGCGTGGCCGCGGATCTCTGGGAGCACGAGATATGGGACGAGCTGGCCAGCCGCGGCGAGCGCCTCGCACGCGAAGCCGGCGCCTCAGCATCCTTCCCGTTGCCGCTGCCTATCGCGCGGGCGCGCATGTGCACGCTGGGGAGTTCGCCGCTGCGTGGGCACTCTTGGAGGAGGCTTACGCGATCGCGCAGGCGACCGGCACGGCGCTCTTGACACAGGCCAGGCAGATGGTCGCCGCCTACCGCGGCGACGAGGCCGAAGCGCTCGCGCTGATCGAGGCCTGGCGTCCGGACGCGACCGCGAGGGGCCAGGGCATGTCGCTGAGCATGATCGAGTGCGCGAACGCGGTGCTCTGCAACGGCCTCGGCCGCTACGAGGAGGCGCTCGCCGCAGCGCAGCGGGCATGCGCGCAACACGAACTGTCGCCTGTACGGCTTGGCTCTGGTCGAGCTGATCGAGGCGGCGGTACGCAGCAATGAGCCGGAGCTCGCAGCCGCCGCGCTCGAGCGCCTCAGCGTGCGAACGCGAGCCAGCGCCACCGAATGGGCCCTCGGGCTCGAGGCCCGCTCGCGCGCGCTGCTGACCGACGGCCCTCCCGCCGAAGCTCTGTATGAGGAAGCGGTCGAGCGACTGGCGCGCGGCCGGGTCGCCCTGCACCTGGCCCGCGCCCAGCCTCGTGTACGGCGAATGGCTGCGTCGCGAGAGCCGGCGAATGGACGCGCGCGAGCAACTTCGAGCCGCCCACGACACCTTCAGCAGCATCGGGGCCGAGGCGTTTGCCGAGCGCGCCGGCCGCGAGCTGCTGGCCACCGGCGAGACCGCGCGCAGGCGCAGCGTGGAGACCAGCGACGCCCTCACACCCCAGGAGGCGCAAATCGCTCGACTCGCCGGCGACGGACACACGAATCCGGAGATCGGCGCCCAGCTGTTCATCAGCCCCCGAACGGTCGCAGTACCACCTCCACAAGGTCTTCGCCAAGCTCGACATCACCTCGCGCACCCAGCTCAGCCGCGTGCCGCCCAGCCGCCTCAACGCGACCTAGCCGGTTCCGCCCGGGCGTGGGCTGGCGACTACGGCTGGCGTCCTGGCCGATGCGAGCGCGGCCCACTGTCGCGGAGACCCTCGCGGCATGAGACACGCATGGAACAGGGCGCGCCGCGCAGGATGACCCTGCGCGGCTCCCCGACCCGCCCAGAGGCGCGCGAATGGCGCGCCGACCTGCGCCCCCCGGCCATCCCGACGCGTGCCGCAACTGCCATCGGCTCAAGCTCCCGCGGTCGAACCGGCGCTCTCAGGCATGGCCGCCGCGAGGCGCCTGCGTGAGACGCTGCAAGCCGAAGCCAACCGCGGCGAGCAACATGCCGGCGCCGGCGATCAGCGCCACGTCGAGTCCGGTGAAGGGCAGGCTGCCGCCGCCGCCGTTACTCCCGGTCACAGCCACGGGCGCCGTCGAGTCGTCGTCGACCTGAGCCTGCACCTGGCGGGCCGTGTCGTTGTAGCCGTCCTGACCCGCGGTCTGCGCGAACGCAGGCGCTGCCAGGACCAGCCCGAGCACGAGCACCGCGAGTATTGAGGTGAATCCTGTCTTCATCTGGGCCTTTCCTTCGAGGAGTCCAAACCGTTGATGCATGACGTACTCCATCCTCGAGTAAGGCCCGCAGGCGCACCACGTCGTCGTGCACGAAGTTGTGCGCAATAGTGCACAGTCGCGCTTGCGGCGAGGCGGGAGATGAGATGCTCTGCCGAATGACGGCGGAGGCCTTCCTAGGGTCCCTCTCCGACGAGGAGGCGGACGCACTTCGGGCCGCGGGGACCCGCCGCAGCTACGGCGCGAACGTCACGGTCCTCCACCAGGCCGATGAGGCAGGGTCGGTGGTGGTGTTGCTCAGCGGACGCGCCAAGATCGCCGTCGTCGGCAGGGACCGGGAGGCCATCTTCGGCGTCGTGGGGCCAGGCGAGCTGGTCGGCGAGCTCTCGGCCATCGAAGACAGCCCGCGCTCGACGACCGTGACCACCCTCGAGCCCGTGGATGCCCTGGTTGTCTCACGCTCGGACTTCCTGGCTCTCCTGGATCAGCGTCCGCGCATCGCGCTCGTGATCCTGCGCATGGTCGCGCGGCGCCTTCGGTACGCCGATGCCCAGCGAGCGGAGTTCGCGACGCTCGACGTGGCGGGACGTCTCGCGCAGCGGCTGCTGGAGCTCTCCGAGCGCTTTGGCACTCGACAGGAACGCGGCATAGAGATCAAGCTGCCTCTCTCGCAGGAGGAACTGGCCAGTTGGATCGGGGCTTCGCGGGAGGCCATCAGCAAGGCGTTCCAACTCCTGCGCACGCTGCACATCGTCGAAACCGGGCGCCGCCGTGTGATTGTCCTCGACCTGGACGGACTCCGGCGCCAAGCGGGCGTCAACCCATGGCCTGAGGGCTGAGTTCGCGGTCGGCTTTACTGCTCAGGGCTTCTCGAAGACCGACACGTGTGAGGGGCTGAGTCCCGTGAACGGCTCGCCGCTCCAGCCGGACCAGCGGTGCTCGAGCCGCATCCCGGCCAGGCGCGCCATCAGGTCGAGCTCGGCCGGCCAGGCGTAGCGCATCTCGATCGGACTCGGCTGTATGGCCCCGTCCTCGAGGTAGTAGTGCTGGCCGCTCAGCCGCTGGGTGACGACGTCGTAGACGTAGTAGGACATCCCACTCGGGTCGGCACGCCACGGCAGCACGGTCTGGCCGAGCGGCAACCGCTGCAGCTCCGGCACGCGCGCCTCGACCACAAAACGTCCGCCGCTGCGCAGATGCGCCGCGGCGTTCTCAAAGCAAGCGACCTGACCGTCCTGCGTGGTCAGGTTGAAGATCGTGTTGAAAACGAGGTAGACGAGCGAGAACTCGCCGTCGACGCGCGTGTCCGCCATGTCTCCGACGCTCGCCTCGATCCGCTCGGCGCCGGGCTTCTCACGCAGGCGGACCAGCATCTCCGGGGAGCTGTCGATGCCGACGACGCGCACCCCACGCTCGGCCAGCGGCAGTGCGATCCGGCCGGTACCGATCGCAAACTCGAGCGCCCTGCCGTCGCCGGCGAACTCCGCAAGCCTGTCGACGGCCGGCCCGACCACAGCCGGATCGAACATGCCCGCCGAGTGCTCGTCGTAGGTCGCCGCGACGTGCTCGCCGAAGTATCCCTCGCCAGACTCCACGCGGCGCAGTGTCCCAAGCCGTGTGCGTTTAAGGAATAACCCCCGGGCCCCGCCTGTCATGTCTTGAATGCAACGGCGCGCGAAATAGCAGTACGGGTGAACGAGCGTGCACTCCACGTCCAGCGCAGCTGCGATCGCGGCCCCCGGAGCGATCGGGTGTGGGCCGCCGCATTCGCCGCGCCTCGGCCATGCCGGCCGCCGGCTGCTCAAGCACCCGCGGCTCATGCCCTACCTCCGGCTGATCGTCCTGGTCGCGCTGATCAACGTTGCGGTGCTCGTCCATCACCTCGACCGGGGCGCCTGGCTGATCGCTGACGGGAGCGCCCTGTCGGCGCTCTCGACGCTGACGCTCCTCAACTTCACAGCTGCCGTCGTGATCCGGCAGCAGTACGTCCTCAACGTCCTCTACGGCCTGGCAGGCCGCGGATCGCCCTCCTGGCCGCTGTGGATCCGCTGGGCGGTGTCGAAGGTGAACCAGATCGGCGGCATCCACGCCGGCGGAGCACTCGCGGGCACCGCATGGCTCTGCGCTTTCACCTGCGTGGCCACGATCGCTCACGTGCGTGAGCCGGCGAGTGTTTCCGTGACGACGCTCGTACTGGCCTACTGCCTGGCGGCGCTCGCGCTCGTCGTCGTTGTCTGCGCGATGCCCGCGGTGAGAAGCCGGGCGCACAACCTCTTCGAAATCACGCACCGCTTCGGGGGCTGGACGGCGGTTGCGGTCTTCTGGGCCCTGACGATCCACCTCGAGCGCGGCGCGCTCCTGTCCAGCTGGCAGATCTGGGTGCTGGCGCTGGTCACGGCATGCATCGCCTCCCCATGGCTGCGCCTGCGGCGTGTGCCGGTGAAGGTCGAGCGCCCGTCCGCTCATGCAGTCATCGTCAGCTTCGACTACGGCGTGACGCCGGCGTCCACGTCCGGTGTCGGGATCAGCCGCAGCCCGCTGCGGGAATGGCACGCCTTCGCGACGGTGAGCACGCCCGGCCGCACCGGTTATCGGTTGCTGATCTCACGTGCCGGCGACTGGACCGGCAACTTCATCGACGATCCACCGTCGCACGTCTGGGTGCGCGGCATACCCACCGCCGCGCCGATGGCCAAGGCCTCGCTTCTGTACGAGCGCGTGGTCTATCTCGTCACCGGCAGCGGCATCGGGCCCATCCTCGGACAGATCCTGGCGGCTCCGGTGGCCGGCAAGCTCGTGTGGTCCACGCGCAACCCTCGCGCCACCTACGGCGACGACCTCGTCGACGAGGTGGAGGCGGCTCAGCCCGACGCGATCGTCTGGGACACCACCGAGCTCGGAAAGCCGGACCTCGTGGAGCTCGCCCGCGAAGCCTGCCGAGACTTCGACGCCGAAGCGGTCTTCGTGGTGAGCAACAAACCCACCACCTTCCGCGTCGTCCATAGCCTCGAGCAGCTCGGCATCCCGGCCTTCGGGCCGATCTGGGATTCCTGAAGGGCAGCCTCGTGCTACCGTCCGGGCTGTTCGAGTCGGGCGATTGTCCCGGCGACCCAGTGTTCGCGCCCGTCGTGTCGTTGCTCTTCCAGCATCCTCCGCGTACGCAGCACGCAAGCAGTGGAGGTATCGCAATGGCCACCGGAACCGTGAAGTGGTTCAGCGACGACAAGGGCTTTGGCTTCGTCACACCCGACGAGCCGGGCAAGGACCTGTTCGTGCATCACAGCGCGATCGAGGGCGAGGGCTTCAAGTCGCTCGCCGAGGGCGCGAAGGTCTCGTTCGAGGCCGAGAGTGACGCCAAGGGTCCGCGCGCCGTAAACGTGCGGACGATCTAAGGACTACCAGCGCGGCCGCTTCGGCGGCCGCGGCTTGGGCGGGTTTTCCTTGCGCTCGGCAGGGGTCATCTTCCTGATCTTCAGTTCGCCGCTGGCGACCTGGTCCTCGATCTGGTCGAGCTTCTCGCGGCGCTTCTGCTCCGCCCGGTCCTTGGCGTTACTCACGTGCTAGGCCTCGCCAGGGCGACCCTCAGGGCGTCCGCGGGCTGCCGCGCAGCAGTGCGTGAGCCTTGGCCTCGGCGGCACGGCGCGCGCTCTCGCGCTCGCGCTCGTACGTAGCGCGCTGCTCGCGTCCCGCTTTCTGGGTGCGTTGGTTGCGCTCGGCTATGGCCTCGCGGGCCTGTTTCCACGCCGCCTCCCCACGTGCCGATGTCCCCGTCTGCCGGTCCGCTTGGTCGGTCATTGGGTCCTACCTCGCCGCCCCCAGCTTGGATAAAGACCACGGAGGGTGCAGGAGGCGTAGCGCACCCGGCGCTGGGTACTCGTTAATACAGGCTACCTCCCAGGGGGGATATGCTGGCTCGCGACGTCCCGGGGGTGGGATCCCGGACCGCACCTCAGGCCCTTCCTCTGCCTGTCGCGCCGGTGTCCCCAGAGGGGTGAGGAGGGCAGACGACCAAGTTGCTCGCCGCCGCGCGCCGGTGGTGTCGCCGCCACCGCAGCACCGTGACGGTCGCGGCGTCAGTGGCGGCCACGCTCGTACTCGCCACGCTGCTGGCCGGCAAGTGGGACGAGCTCGAGACCGGCGTGACCGGCGCTTCGCTGGGAATCGTGGCCGCCGCGATAGCGCTGCAGCTGGTGGCGCTGCTCAGTCGCAGCGAAGCCTGGCTCGTGTGCGTGCGCGCCTCCGGCGCCACGGTCGGCCGCCGAACTCTCTACCGGGCCTCGAGCATGGGCTTCGTGGGCGGGCTGCTGCATACCCAGCTGGGTACGGCGGCGCGGATCGCGACGTTGCGGCGCTCCGCGCCGGAGGAGAGCCCGCGGGTGCCTGCCCTGATCGGAGCCGAGCTGCCGATCCTCATCGTCGAGGGTGGCCTCGCCGCGCTCACGTCGTTCACCCTCGTGGGCCCGTTGGGGCTGCCGTGGTGGGTTCCGCTCGTGTTGTTCGCCGCCGTCGCAGCCGTGTGCGCGGCACTGGGGACCCTTGCTGCCTCCGGCGCGCGCTGGCTTCGTAGCGGCCTGGCCGTGCTGCGAACGCTCGACGGCCGCAACCGCCTCGTGGGGCTCGTCCTGATCGCCATCTTCGCCCAGATAGCCCGCAACTGGTTGTTGCTGCACGCGGTGGGAGTCAATGCGTCGGTCTTCGACGCCATCGCGGTGCTGATCGCCGTGGTCACACTCGGACAACTGCCGTTCGGGCTGAGCGTCGGCGCCGCGGCGAGCGTGCTGATCCTTGGCCCGCAGGGCGTGGCCGCCGCAGCGGCGGCGGGTGTGCTCCTCACCGCCACCGGGACGGTCGGGGGGCTGATGTTCGCCAGCTGGGGAGCGCTCGACATGGCGCTGTCCAACCGTCGGCTGAGAGCGGTCGCACGACTCGCTGCGCTGGGCGCCGAGGTGCGGCGCGTCGTCGAGCGCGCGTGCTTCGATGTGGTGGGTCACCTGCAGCCAACGCCACTGCTGGCCGTGGCTTCGGGCATCGTGTTTCCACCCGAGCCCGCAGAGCTGGGCGACTGATCAGACCGGCTCGGGCGGCCGCAGGCCTGCGTCCTCGAACAGCGCCGTGACGAGCGGCTGGTAGTCGCCGCTCGCGAGCGCGCCGAGTGGGTCGGGGGTGTACTCGACCAGGGTCTCGTAGGGAAGCCCGAAGGCGGCGCGCATGGCGAGCAGCCGCCGGCGCTCGACGCCGTCCGCATCGGCCAAAACGCGTGCGGCGGCCGTGAGCGTTCGCACACGGGCAACTCGCCTCGGCACGGCCCACAGCAGCACCACGAGCGTGGGCAGCGCAAAGGTCACCCAGCCCAGCAGTTGCGCGGTGTCCTCGACTGCCGCCTCACCCTGCGCACCCAGCTCCGCGGTGTTGCCGCCGGTCTGGGCGCCGACCTCGCTGAACGCGTCGTCGAGCTCATCCCCGACGATGGGGACGTCCGCGAGCGCACCGCCGGCTTCCTCGAAGCCGCCCTGCACGGAGTTCCCGGCCGACTCGACGCCGCGGCCGAGACTGGCGAGCTCGTCGAAGGTGTCGTTGACGGTGATCCCGAGCCAGGCGAACAGAACCACCAGCGCGACGACGACCAGGTCGCCGAGAACCGCCCGCGTGCGCCGAGCGGGGAGCTCGGGGTAGAGGCGCACGCGAGCAGTATCGCCCGACGGCCCGACGTCAACGCCGCCTGATCAGGCTGCGCCGGCCTCCTCGCTCAGTTACCCCTCTGATACCGCGTTGCAAGCGACCCGCAACCGGTCCCGCCCATGATCGCCACCGATGTCGTTCCCCCCCACCCCTCAGGAGGCAGTCATGGGTCAGGCATTCCCCGCATCCCCAGTTGCCGTACACAACAAGCCCCAGCGAACGCTGATCGCACTGGTGGCCCTGGTGGCCGTCGGGCTCTCGATCGTGGCCATCGTCGTCTCGACCGACAGCAACACCACCACCGAGGCCCCCGTCAGCAGCCGCGGTCCCACCGCCGTCCAGCCCGCCGACGTCCAGCGCTCCGCGCCGGCGCCGGAGTACAAGGGCAGGTTCGGGACCCCGGCGCCCTCCGCTCCGGTGCCGCAGTCCACGGGCACGTACGCCAGCCCCACGCCGGCGATCGTGACCTCGGACACCCCCGCGCAGCGCTATGACGGCGGACCCGAGGAGGGCAGCGCCAGCGTCGGGCAGCGCTCCGCGCCGGTGGAGCAGACCTCCGGCACGTACGCCAGCCCCGCGCCGAGCCAGGACCACGAAAGCGACCTGCTCCAGGACCGGACCGGCTTCAGCCGCTGACCGCCGGGAGCAACCGGCAATTGCAGCACAGCGGGTGCCACGCCTCAGCGGCGTGGCACCCGATTCAGACGGAGGTGGGCAAGAAATGCAAGGTTCAGTGATTCGCACGGCCATGGCGGCAGCCGCACTTGGAGGGCTGCTGGCGGCGGCGCCCGCCGCTCAGGCTCACAACATCGACGTCCGCAAGGCGACCGCCGCCGTGCGGGCCGAGGCCGAGGCGCTCGGCGAAGTCGACCGCGTCACCTGCCGGCGTCCGGTCGCAGGCGGCCGCAGGTCTCGCCACCGTGCTGCCTGCGTGTCCTGGTGGGTCCGCCTCGACGCGGACACGTCCTGCACGATCTTCTGGGAAGTGCGCATGGCGCGCCAGCCGAGCCGCCGCATGGTCCGGCTGGTGGTCGATCAGACCTTCGAACCCTGGTGCACCTGACTCAGTTGTCGGTCCCGCTGTTGCCGGTGTCGGCGCGGCGCCCGCCGGTCACGACGAACGATCGCTTGTTGTCCGACTGGCTGGACGTGTTGCCCGCATAGAGATCGATGCGTCCGTTCTCGAGCACGAGCCGACCCCGGTTGTCGTAGTAGCCGAAGTCGTCGCGGTCGAGCGTCCAGCTCACGGTCCGCGTCTGCCCCGGCTGCAACGTCACGCGCTGGAAGCCGCGCAGGCGCCGGACCGGTTGAGAGATGCTCGCGACGGGATCGTTCAAGTACAGCTGGACGACCTCGTCGCCGGCACGAGAGCCGGTGTTCGTGACGTCCACCCTGGCGGTGACGCTTCCGCGGCGCGCGTCCACCCTCGTCGTGCTCAGCCGCAGGTTCGACACGTCGAACGTGGTGTAGCTCAGACCGTGGCCGAACTCGTAGAGCGGCCCACAGCTGAGGATGTCGCGGTGACGCGAGTTGTACTTGTTGGTGACGTCGCAGGGACGCCCCGTCGGCTTGTGGTTGTAGAAGATCGGCACTTGGCCGACGTTGCGCGGGAAGCTCACTGGGAGCTTGCCGCCCGGGTTGACCTTGCCGAACACCACGTCGGCCACCGCGTTGCCCGCCTCCACGCCACCGAACCAGGCCTCGAGGATCGCGGGTGAGTCCGCGGCGACCTCCTCGAGCGTCAGCGGCCGGCCGTTGAAGAGGACCACGGCGAAGGGCTTGCCCGTCGCCTTGATGGCCTCGATCAGCGCCTCCTGCTCACCGGGAAGGTCCAGCATGGAGCGCGACTCGGCCTCGCCGCTCATCTCGCGCGTCTCGCCCAGGGCGAGAACGACCTGATCGGCGGCCTGTGCTGCGGCCACCGCCGCCGGGAAGCCGGAGGTGTCCGCGCACTCGTTCTCCGGGTCGTAGAGGTCGTTGTTGCTCAGGGTGCAGCCGGGCGTGAACGTCGTGTTCGCGTTCTGGGCGCGCATGCCCTCGAACAGCGACACGGCGTCCTCGTCGGCGCCCCGTCCCCACCAGGGGCCGAGCATGGCGCGCTTGTTGTCGCCCAGCGGGCCAATGATCGCCGTGCTCTTGCCTGGATCGAGGGGCAGCACGCCGCCCTCGTTCTTCAACAGCACCATCGACCGCCCGGCGGCCCTGCGCGCCGCCGCCCGGTTCTCGGGAAGCAGCTGCTTGCCCTCCGCGGCCTCCACGTCGACGTACGGGTTCTCGAACAGCCCGGCGCGGAACTTCACCCGCAGGATGCGCCGCACGGCGTCGTTGATCCGGCGCTCAGAGACGTCGCCGCTCGCCACGAGACGGCGGCCGAAGTCACGGAAGTTCGTGGACACCATCTCCGAGTCGGTGCCCGCGTTGAGCGCCTGGCGGGCAGCATCCCTGCCGTCCTCCGCCACGCCGTGACCGCACGGGCCGCCGGCGGGGTTGACCCCGGGGCAGGCGCGCAGCTCGGCCACGGCGGTGTAGTCGCTCTCGACGAAGCCGTCGAAGCCCCAGCGCTGCTTCAGAGTCTTGGTCTCCAGGTAGCGGTTGGCGCAGGCCGGCACACCGTTGATCGCGTTGAACGAGCACATCAGCGTGTCGGAGCCGGCGTCGATGGCCGCCTTGAACGGCGGCAGGTAGAAGTTCCACAGCCGCTGCAGCGACATGTCGGTGGTGCCGTAGTCGCGGCCGGCGTCGGGCTCGCCGTAGGCGGCGAAGTGCTTGACGCTGGTCACGACCTTGTTGGGCGCGCTGTAGTCGCGGCCCTGCGCGCCCTTGACGCGCGCGGCGGCCATGACGGAGTTGAGGTACGGGTCCTCGCCCGCCGCCTCCGCGATCCGGCCCCAGCGCGGATCGTGCGAGAGATCGACCATCGGGCTGTAGATCTGCTTCAGCCCCACAGCCGCCGACTCGAACGCACCGATCCTGTGGTCGGTCTTCGCAACTTCCGGATCGAAGCTGCTGGCGGCCCCGAGCGGGATCGGGAAGATCGTCCGGAAGCCGTGGATCGTGTCGAAGGCGAACAGGATCGGGATCTTGAGTCGCGAGTTCTCGACCGCGTCACGCTGGTACTGGTTGATCAGCACGGGGTCCGTCTCCGAGAAGACCGAGCCCACCGGCTTGCGCGCCTCCGCCGGGTTCTCCTTCATCTGCCCATCGGAGAGCAGCGTGAGCTGGTTGAGCTTCTCCTCAAGGGTCATCCGGCGGATGAGCGAGTCGATGCGGCGCTCGGTCGCGCGGTCCTGGCGCTGTGCGACGGCCTGGAGCGCAGCACGGTCGCGCGTGACCTTCTTCTTCCCGGCCACCGCCGAGCCGACAGCGGTGATGCTCAACAGCAGCGCCACCAAGCTCAACGCGTACAGAAGACCCCTTCGACTCACGGCAAACCTCCCCCGAAATGGCGACGGCCAGGAGCGGCCGTGCGCGGGCGGCCCATACCCGAGAACACCGGCAGGCAAACCGTTTCGGGGAGCCCGGACCCGGGGAATCCCGACGTGCAGATGCGGTTCACCCTCGTCGTTGCTCTCGCGCTGATGCTCCTGATCGCCCCGGCGGCCTCCGCCCACGACGAGCGCCGTCAGCTGAGCGACTACGCCGAGCGCACCTGGGAGTCTTTCGTCGCCATGACCGACGAGTCCTCGGGTCTGCCCGCGGACATCCTGGAGAGTGACGGCGCCAAGAGCGTCCAGACCTCAACCACCAATATCGGCGCGTACATGTGGAGCGCCGTCACGGCGCGCAAGCTCGGCTTCATCTCGAGGCGAGAGCTCGTGTCGCGGCTGTCGCGCACCATCACGACCCTCGAGCGCATGGAGCGCTACGAAGACACGGGGCAGTACTACAACTGGTACGACCACCGCACCGGCGAGAAGCTGACGGCCTGGCCGCCGCGCCCGCAGGACGAGTTCCACCCGATCCTGTCGTCGGTCGACAACGGCTGGCTCGCCGTGGGCCTCAAGATCGTCGCGCGCAAGGTCCCGCAGCTCAGCCGCCGGGCGCAAGCGCTGTACGAGGCCATGGACTTCGGCTTCTACTACGTGCCGGAGCGCAACCGCGTGCTCTTCCACTTCCGCCCGGACGCTCCCGAGCAATCGCCCTGCTGCTACGACACCGTGGTTTCGGAGAGCCGCATCGTCGACTACATCGGGATCGGCCGCGGGCAATTGCCGCAGAAGGAGTACTACGGCCGCTGGCGCACGTTCCCCGATACCTGCGACTACTCGTTCCAGGAGGCGAAGCCCGTGGGCCGCTGGCGGCGGTACTTCGGCGTCGACGTCTTCGAGGGAGCCTACGAGTACAACCACACGAGGCTCGTGCCGTCGTGGGGCGGGTCGATGTTCGAGGCGCTGATGCCCGCACTGTTCGTGCCCGAGGAGAGCTGGGCACCGCGCAGCTGGGGCACCAACCACCCGCTGACCGTGCGGGCGCAAGTGTTCCACGGCCTCGAGGAGGCCGGATACGGGTATTGGGGCTTCTCGCCGGCGAACGATCCCGACGGCGGCTATGGCGTCTGGGGTGTCGACGGCGCGGGCATGGATCCGAACGGCATGCCGTCCAATGAGGACGGGACGCTTGTGGACCGAGGCTTCCCGGGCTGCCCGGACCGCCCCGCGCAGCCCGACCCACCGCAGTCGGCATACGCGAACGGGGTCGTCACGCCGCACGCCGCCTTCCTTGCGCTGCGCTACGCGCCGGGGGCGACGGCGGCGAACCTTCGCCGGCTGGCCCGAGATTTCCCGGGTCTCTATGGCAAGTGGGGCTTCCGCGACAGCGTCAACGTGGACACGGGCCAGGTTTCTGACGCCTATCTGTCGCTCGACCAGGGCATGATCCTCGCCGCATTGGGCAATGCCCTGGGCGGCGACATCCTGCGCGACGCGTTCGCCGATCGCCGGCTGGAACGCGCTCTGCGACCGGTGATCGGCGTGGAGCGCTTCGAGTCCGCACCACACGTCAGATAGACCGCCGTAACCGCGTTGTTACCGCTCTGTCGCCGCGGCGCAACCGGCCCAATCCATGATCGCCTCCGATGTCGATCACCACTACCCCACAGGAGGCAGTCATGGGTCAGGCAATCCCCACGCAGCACCCGGCGGTCGTACTCCGCTCTCATTACAACCATCTACGCGCGCTTCTCGTGATCGCAGCGATCGCGGTCGTCGGTCTCACCACCGCTGTCGTGATCCTTGCAAACGATGACGAGCCCGCCACCAGCGTCAGCACGGCCACCCCGGCCGTCGCTCCCAGCCCCACCGGCGAGCGTTACGACGGCGGACCCGAGGAGGGAACGGCCGCGATCTCCACCTCGCGCGCGCCGGTCACCCGCTACGACGGCGGACCCGAGGAGGGAACGGCCGCGATCTCCACCTCGCGCGCGCCGGTCACCCGCTACGACGGCGGACCCGAGGAGGGAACGGCCGCGATCTCCACCTCGCGCGCGCCGGTCACCCGCTACGACGGCGGACCCGAGGAGGGAACGGCCGCGATCTCCACCTCGCGCGCGCCGGTCACCCGCTACGACGGCGGACCCGAGGAGGGCACCGCCGCTCGCGCCCAGAGCGCCGCGCCGGCGTCGCCCCAGTCGGTGACCCCGCCGCCGTCCTCGATCGCGGCTGGCGAAGGCTCCGCCTACGGACAGCTGCGCGAAGCCGCACCCCCGCAGCGGTACGACGGCGGTCCGGAGGAGGGCACCATCGGCCCCGGTCGCTGACCGCCGGCCCCAGCCCTCGCCCATGCGTTCCCCGGCGTCCCCCGCGCCGGGGAACGCGTCGTTCTGGGCACGGTCCGTTTGACTCACAGCCGGTGACGTTTTAGAGTGTACGTTCTAAATGCTCTACGCCGGACCAACGGACAGCGGGGATGACATGACCAGCAACGCCGAGGTGGTACTCGACGTCTTTCGCGCGATCGAGCAGCGAGACGGGGACGCACTCTTCGCGCTCCTCCACGACGAGGTCGAGTTCCACGAGCCGCCCACGCTTCCCTACGGCGGGACGATGCGCGGCAAGGAGACGCTGCGCGAGCGGCTCCACGCCGCGCCGCAGCAGACCTGGCTCGGCGCATGGGGGCCGCTGCAGCCCACCGCCGCGGACCGACGGATGGACGCCCGAGTGGTGTCGAGCGCCGGTGACGAGGTGGTGGTCCTGTACCGGCAGCGAGCGGTAAACCCCCGGGGTGAGCGCTTCGACTCGCCGGTGCTGGGCCTGTACGAGGTTCGAGACGGCAAGTTCGCCCGCGCTCAGATGTTCCACTACGACGCCGCGGCGACGACCGACTTTCTCGAGCGGGCCGCGGGCGGAGCTTCCGAAGCGGCCGCGTAGCCTCTCGCCGGATGGCCAGGCCGCAGGTCCACACCACCGAGGTGATGCTCGACGCGGCCCGGACGCTCGTGCTCGACCGGGGCGCCCGCGGCGCCACGGTGGCCGAGATCGCGCGGCTGAGCGGCGCCCCGAGCGGCTCGATCTACCACCGCTTCGGCTCCCTCGACGACCTGCTCGCCCAGCTGTGGATCCGCGCTGTGCGCCGTTCGCAGGCCGAATTCATCGCGGCCGCCGACGCACCGGACCCGCTCGAGGCGGCGGTCGCCGCCGCATTGTCGGTGTACGACTTCTGCGCCGAGCATCCGGCCGACGCGCGCCTGCTGCTCGCCTTCAGGCGCTCGGACCTGCTCGCGGGGCCGCTCAGCGACGCGGCAAAGGAGGACTTGGCGCGCCTGAACGAGCCGGTTCAGCGGACGATCGCGGACCTCGCGCGCCGTCTCTACGGCCGCGCGAGCCGCTCCACCATCGACGTCGTCCTGATGGCCGTGTTCGACCTTCCTCACGGAACCGTTCGCCGGCCCCTGATCGCGGGCGAGAAGCTGTCGCCCGGGCGGCGAGCGGCGCTGGAGGCGGCGGTGCGCGCCGCGCTCGCCATCCGGGCGGGAGCTTCTCGGCCTTAGCGCTTCAGCTTGACCCGCACCACCTGGCCGGCACCCGCCAACGCCCCGAAGTTCGAGATGTAGGCGTGTCCCTTGCGATCGATGGCCAGACCCGTGGGTGCGACCAGGCCCTCACTCACGACGGTCTCCACCGTGCCGTTGCGCTTGACGCGCTTGAGCGCGCCCGCGGGGTCGCCCGAGAGCATGCCGTTGGTGGCGAACTCGAGCACGTACAGGCTGCCGTCGGGACCGAAGGCGATGTCGGTGATGTTGGTGAAGCCCGGCGCGAAGATCTCCGGATCCTCGCCGGGCTCGACGCGATAGACGTTGGCGCCGCCCACCGGGAACGGGAAGCCCGTTAGCTGACCGACGTAGTAGGCCCGGTCCGGCCCTGCAACCACCGAGGTGGGGACGGCGTCCATCGGGAACGTGGCCGGCTGGCCGGGCGGCCCGGGCGGGGGAACGAGGCGCTCCGGGAAGACTGCAAGGGTCGTTATCCGGCCGCCGGGGCCCACACGCAGCAGCGAGTTGCCGCCCGCGTCGGCCACGATCGTGCGCAGGAACTGGGAGAGCACGGAGTTCGGATTGCTGTCCGCGCCGTCCCCGTCGGGGTCGGCGCTCGCCTCGTAGGCGGCGAGGTCGGCCACCGCGCGCGGGCGATCGAACAGCGACACCCGGTAGAGCTGACCGAAGAGCGGTCCGAGCGGACCCAGGGCGGCGCGCTGGGCAGCGTCGCCACCGAGACCAACCACCAGCCGTGCACCGAACGGGCCGATCGAGATGTCCTGCGGGCCGGTGGCTGCTTCGCCACTGGCAACGGCCAGCGAGGGGAGGCCTCGCAGAACACGGTGCTGCTTGCCATGCCAGATGCGTGTGACGGCGCCGCTGGCCCCCACGCACTCCTCGCCGCCCTCCGGGCCCTGGCGGCACGGACCGCTTCCGCCGCGGCCCGCCTCGGTCACATAGACCGCCCCGAAGCGACCGATGTCGAGGCCGCGTGGATTGTCGAGCCCGTCGGCGACCACCTTGAGTTTCGGTTCGCCGGCAAGGGCCGGAACACTGGACGCGAACAGCGCGGCGGACGCAACGAGCAGCAGGGCGAGAGTCCGGCGAAGTGACACGGATGACCTTTCGCTACGGGGGCGGGCGAGTCCTCGGCGATCCTCGCAAAGGTCGGGCGATTTCGCCAGCCTCATGCTCAGTCGGCGATCAGGGCGAGCACCAGCAGCGCCGCGGCCGCGAGCGAGCCGACGAGACGAACGTGGTTCCAGGCCGTCCACCTGCGCAGGTAGTCGGACCAGCGCTCAGCGCCGGCCGCGCTCTGCGGATCAGCCGCGTCGAGCGCGTTGTTGAGCGGGACGTTGCCCGCCATCGTGACCCCGATGGTGCTGACCAGGTAGACGGCAGCGCCGGCCAGGACCCAGGGCGCTCCGGTCTCGTCGAGCGACAGCAGTGCCCAGACCATCAGGCCCAGGCAGACCAGGGCGGTGCCGAACATCGCAATCATCAGTGGCGGCGTGACCGCCAGCCGGTTGATCGACTGCATGGCGGCGATGCCGTCGGGCGCCGGGAGCCTGCCCAGGGCGGCCATCACGAAGCCCGAGAACGCGAACCAGACTCCGGCGAGCAACCCGCAGCCGAGCGCGGCGACGAACGTGACTATCTCGGGCGCCCCGCTCATGAGGCTGCCGCCCCGTTGGTCCACACACCGGCCTGCGCGGTCCGCCGCGCGAACCCGCTGAAGTCCCGCGGCTCGCGCCCGAGCGCTCGCTGGACGCCATCGCTGGTGTACGCGTTGCGGCCGTCGAGCACCTCGGTGAAAAGGTACGTGACGAGCGCGACGACGTCCTCCGGCAGGTTCGCCGCCCTGAGGCCCGCGGCGAAGTCGTCGATCGAGATCGGCACGTAGTGGAGCTCGCGACCCGACGCCTTCGCGATCTCGGCGACCGCGTCCGCGAAGGTCAACAGGCTGGGTCCGGTGAGCTCGTAGAGCTGTCCCGAGTGGCCGTCCTCGGTGAGGGCCGCCACCGCCACGTCGGCGATGTCCTCGGCGTCCACGAACGGCTCGCGTACCGAGCCCGCCGGCAGCGCCAGCTCGCCCGCCACCAGTTGCTCGAGGAAGTAGGTCTCGCTGAAGTTCTGCGCAAACCAGCTGCAGCGCACGATCGTCCAGTCCGCGCCTGAGCTCTGCAGCACCTGCTCGGCGCGTTGCGCCTCCTCCTCGCCCCGGCCCGACAGCAGGACGAGCCGGCGCGTGCCGTTCGTGACGGCCAGCTCGGAGAGGGCCTCGATCGCTTCCGGCGCACCGGGGACGGCGAGGTCGGGGTAGTAGCTCACATAGGCGGCCGAGGTGCCCTCGAGCGCGGGCGCCCAGGTGGCGCGGTCGTTCCAGTCGAACCGGGGCTCACCGGAGAACGAGGCCACGCGGACCGGGAGGCCGCGCGCCTCCAGCCGCTCCACAACGCGCCGGCCGGTCTTGCCGGTTCCGCCGATTACCAGGGTCGTGTTCTGCGTGTCGTTGGTCATGTCAGCCAGTGAAGAGGGTCGAAGGGAGAGCGTCCATGGCTGTGAGGCGCGGATCCATACGCGAGCGTCTAATCTCGGCGCATGGACGCGCTGGCCGGATTGCTGGACGGACCAAGGGCCCGGGACGCCTTCCTCCTATGCGCGAGCATGGACGCACCCTGGGCCATGCGGATCGAGGACGAGGCGCCGCTCGCGATCTCCGTGATCGTGCGCGGGGACGCCTGGGTGATGCCCGACGACGGCGAGGCCATGAGGCTGACGCGCGGCGACGTGATCGTCGCGCGGGGCCCGGGCCACTACTCGATGGCGGACGATCCGGCGACCCCTCCAGCCGCCCTGGTCCTCCCCGGCCAGCGCTGCGTGACCCTTGACGGCGAGGACCTCCAGGAGCGCTGGCGCCTCGGGGTCCGCACCTGGGGCAACGCCGCCGACGGGGAAACGCTGATGATCACCGGGGCCTATCAGCTCGAGGGCGAGGTGAGCGACCGTCTGCTGCGCGTGCTGCCGCCCCTCCTCACGCTGCGTGACGACGAGTGGGACTCACCCGTGATCCCTCTGCTCACCCAGGAGATCGTCAAGGACGAGCCTGGGCAGGAGGCTGTGCTGGACCGGATGCTCGACCTCCTGCTGATCGCGGTGCTGCGGGCCTGGTTCGCGCGGCCCGACGCACAGACCCCCGCCTGGTACCGCGCCGCCGGCGATCCGGTGATCGGCCACGCGCTGCGCCTGCTCCACCACAATCCCGCTCACCCCTGGACGGTCGCCGAGCTGGCGCGCGAGACCGGCCTCTCCCGCGCCGCGCTCGCCCGGCGTTTCACCGAGCTGGTGGGCGAGCCGCCGATGTCGTTTCTCACGAGTTGGCGCATCGCGCTCGCCGCGGACCTGCTGCTCGAGCCGGGCGCCACGGTGGGCTCGGTGGCTCCCCAGGTGGGCTACAGCAGCCCGTTCGCGCTCAGCACGGCGTTCAAGCGCGTCCGCGGAATGAGCCCGCAGCAGTACCGCACCCGCGCGGCCTGACGCGGCCGGCGCAGGCTCAGCGCGTCAGGGTGATGCGGCGCTGCAACACACCGGCGTTGCCGGCGCGGTCCTGACCGTACGCGCGGAGGGTCACCTTCGCCGAGCCGAGGCGGGCGAGCCGGACTCGGGCGCGGCGCGAGAGCCGCACTCGCACTCGCCGGCTCACCGGGGTGCCCAGACGCCTGGTGGCGAGGCTCGCCTTTCGCGGGCCGAACAGACTCAGCCGAAGCGAGCACGGCTCGGTACAGGAGACGGCCACGGGCAGGCCGCGCTTGATCACGGCGCGCAGGCGCATGCGGCGCTTGACCCGCAGGAACACGCGCGGGGCTCGGCGATCGGCGGCAGGGGCGGGCTGCCGGCCGGCGCCGTGCGGGTGCCGGTGCCGGCGCCGCGGGCGGAGGCGCTGGAGCCGGCCCGCTCGTGGTGCTGGCTGCCACGGGGGCGACCAGATCCAGCGAGCGCCTGGCGTCGAGGCGCCCGCCGCTCGCCACTCGGCCTGACAGCGACCCGAGGCGGTCCACTCCATCGAGCAGCGCCGCCCGGAGCTGGCTGACGCTCAGGTCCGGGCGCGCGGCAAGCAGCAGCGCGGCGGCTCCCGCCACATGCGGAGTGGCCATCGAGGTCCCGCTCAGCGTGAGGTAGCTCCCGCCCAGCCAGGTACTCAGGATCCGGTCTCCGGGAGCGGCGAGGTCGACCGACGTTGCACCGAAATTCGAGAACGCCGAGAGCTGGTCGCGGCGGTTGGTGGAGGCCACGCAGACGACGTTGGCGAGTGGATACGCGCAGGGGTACTCGGGCGTGGAGTCATTGTTGTCGCCGAGGCCGTCGTCACCTCCGTTGCCTGCAGCGACCACGAACAGGACGCCGGGCGCCGCGGCGATGGCATCCCGCTCGGCACGTGAGAATGACTCAGACCCGAGGCTCGCATTGACGATTCGAGTGCCGCGGGCCGCCGCGTACTGGTACGCGCGCACGACGTTCGCAACCGTCCCGCTGCCATCCGCGCCGAGAGCGCGCAGGGCCATCATCCGGGTCCGCCAGCTCATGCCGGCCACACCCTGCACGTTGTTGCCGCGGGCTCCGGCAATCCCGGCCACGTGGGTGCCGTGGCCGTTGAGGTCGTTCGGGTCCGGGTCGGCGCCGACCCAGTCCCAGCCCCGAACGTCGTCGACGAGACCGTTGCCGTCGTCGTCCACGCGGTTGGTCTCGCGTCCCGCCCCCGTCTCGCCCGGGTTTGCCCACGCCGAGCCCGCCAGATCGGGATGATCTCCAGGAACACGCCCGAGTCCACGACCGCCAGCACGGTCTGGGCGCTTCCGGTGCTGCGGTCCCAGGCCGCCACGGCGTTGACGTCGGCGCCGGGCGTGCCGCCCTGCTGGCCCGTGTTCTCGAGGCTCCACTGCAATGGGAAGCTCACGTCCGTCGGTCGCAGCGACGCACGGCGATAGAAGTTGGGCTCGGCATAGACCACGCCATCGGCGCTCTCGAGCGCGCTCTCGGCTGCCGTGCTGGTCTGGCCCGGCTCGGTCTCGACGAGTTGCAGCTGCATCCCCCGCACGGGTAACCGGCTGTCGAAGTCCACCTCGGCCTGCGTCGCGGATCGCTGCTCGGTCACGCGCGTCGGCCGCCGGCGCGAAGCGCACCAGCAGCTCGCCGGGAGCCGCCGGGGCCTGGGCCTGAGCCGGCGCAGCAGCCACCAGCCCGGCGACCAGGCCGAGAGTCAACATCGCAATCTGTTCAGGGTGAGACGCACTGCCCGCAGGTGAGTGGTACCCCACGCGTATCGACAGGTAACGGGCGAACCGTTAGCCGGGGCGGGGCCGCAACGCCTCGAGAGTCGCGGCAAGAGCGGGCCGGCGCGCCGAGCCGCGCCGCAGCAGAGCCGACAGGTGCCGGCGCGGGGCCGGCGGCGCGATGCGGGCGAAGTGTACGCCGTCCGAGTGGCCGCAGGCCATCTCCGGGAGCATGCCCACTCCCAGCCCCGCGGCCACCAGCGCCTGGTGGAGCACCGAGTCGTCGGCCCGGTGGACGATGCGCGGGCTGAACCCGGCCCGGCGGCAGACCTGGTCGATCATCGCGCCGAACTGGGTACCGGTCAGGCCGGCGACCCAGGGCTCGTCGCTGAGGCTGCCGAGCGCGATCGGTTCGCGTGCCGTGTGATGGCGCGGGAGCACGAGCAGGACGGGCTCATTCAACAGCGGATGGCTCTCGAGCCCTCCAACCGCGGCGGTCGGGACATCGTCGTAGCTCTCGGACACGAGCAGGTCGAGCTCGCCGGAGCGAAGCAGCGGGATGCCGTCCTCCGGCTCGTGTTCCCGGATCGTGCAGGCCAGCTCCTTGTGCCGCTCGCCGAGCCGGGCCACGGCAGGCACCACCAGTCCCGCGGCCGCGCTGGGAAACGCGCCGATGACCAGGCTGCCGCGCACGGCTCCCTCTTCCGCCGCGAGCTCCGCCTCCGCGGCGTCGAGCTCGGCGAGCACCCGATCGGTGCGGGCCACCAGAGCGATGGCCGCCGGGGTGAGCCGGACCCGCCGCCCGTCGCGTTCCAGCAGCGGCACGCCGACCTCGCGCTCCAGCTGAGCCAGCGACTGTGAGACGGCCGACGGGGTGTAGCCGACGAGCCGAGCCACATCGGCGATGGTGCCGCGCCGGGAAAGCTCGCTGAGGAGCCGGAGCCTTCGCACGTCGAGCATTGTTCAGCTGAGCTTACGCTCACCCAAACGAACAGGTGCTTGTGCTTGCTCTCAGACGTCACATACTCCGCGGTGACCCGTGGGCGCCCAGAAGACCAGGAAGCCGGATCGCTACGAGCCCATGCCGGGGCTCGCCGAGCTGCCGCGATGGATCTGGGAGAGAACGACCCCTCGCCTGCGAATCGTCGTCGCGGCTGGCGTGCTCGCCCTGGTGGCCGGAAGTGTCGCGCTCGCGGTCGGGCTGCGTGAAGACACGCGCAAGCAGGACCGGGCGGAGGAGCGCGCTCGTGCCGAGCTGCGCGAGCGCCGCGACGCCCGGCAGCAGCGCGAGCAGCGCCCTCGCTTCGGCCGCTCTGACCTCCGTCGCCCCCGCGGGGGCCGCCGCGCAGACACGGCTTGCCGCCCGCACGGCTCTCCTCGGCGACCTGTCCGGCGCGATCCTCGCGGACGCGCGGGATCGCGTGCGCCGGGGCCGGCTGGACGGACCCATCCGGCGTGTCGAGTGCGAGCCGTTTCCCCGCACCGTGGACGCGGTTGGCGCCGAGGCGGACCTGACGCGCCCCCGGGGCCGCTACTTCTGCGTGGCGGTGACGTCGTCGCTGGAGCGCAGCGAGGCCAGCACCGGGGTGATCCTCGGCCACCCGTACCGGGCTCTCACCGATTTCGAGAGCGGCCGCTACGCCTACTGCAAGGTCGCCGGCCGCCCTGACGCCCCCGCGGACCCGGGCGTGACGACGCCACCTGCCTGCGGCGGGTAGCGCTCCGCGACAGCTGCAAGCGTCACCTCGAGCGGCTCGGGGTGGCTTCGAGGCGAGCGGCGAGCAGCGCGGCGATCCGGCCCGGCTGCTCGTCGACCTGACGCCAGGAGAGCCTGATCACACGGAGGCCGGCCAGCTCGAGGTCGAGGTCTCGGGCGCGGTCCGCCTCGAAGGCGTGAGGGTTGTCGTGGATGCCGCGGCCGTCGGTTTCCACAACGAGCTTGTGGGCCGGCCAGTGGAAGTCCACGCGGTGGGCCTCCAGGTGGCGGTTGACGATCGGGGTCGGGCAGGCCGGCCCTCCTGACCAGCTTCAAGAAGCGGCGCTCCAGCTCGCTGCGGGTGAACGGCAGCTGGGGAAGCAGGCCGGCGAGCTCGCGCCGAAGTTGGGCGGTTCCGGCGCGGCCGGTGGCTCTCTCGAGGGTCTCGGCCATGCGGGTACGGCCGATCAGCTTGCGGACGAAGGCTTGCTCGACGGCCCGGTTGAGGTCCTTCGGGTCGCTGCCGCTATGTCGATCAGGGTCCTTTCGACCCTCGTGGTCGGGATGCCGTGGCGGCGTGTGATGTCCGTGAACGGCAGCAATGAGGGGAGGCAGTGGAGGCGGATCCGCGTGGAGGAGCCCCGGCGGCGCGGGACGGTCACGTGTATCGGACCGGCCTCTGGGCGCAGGAGGCCGTGGTGGACGGCCGCCGTGCGGTGGCTCACGACGGCGCCCTCGCCGCAGGCCAGGACCGCGCCCATGAGGCGGCCGAGTGGCCCGGGATCCGCGGTCCCGACCGCATAGACGCCGCGGTGGAGCTCGAACAGCCGATGGTTCTCGAGTCGTGTGCGGATCTGATCCGCGCTGAGCCCCGCGGCCAACAGCTGGCAACGCGCAACCACCCGATGCTGCCGCGCCGCAAGATCGGCGATGATTTCGTCCGCCTGCACAAGTTGACGGTCCATAACCCCGTCAAGTTGCGCAGCTGCCCGATTCGCCCCCCTTATCGCTGCCGTTCGCCGCGGCCCGCCACGGCCTAGAGATCGTCGATCGCGGCCTCGACCTCGGCCCGCGTGGGCTGCGGGCCGAAGCCCGTGAGGCACCAGGTGGCGCCGGCCTCGGCCCATGGAGCGGAGTCCGTCCCCGGCGGGTTTGTCACCACGAGGTCGAAGGGGCTCTCGGCGTCCGCGCCGCGCAGCTCCCGCATCTCGCCGGCGAGCTCGGCCAGCGCCTCCGGGCCCGGCAGGTCGATCGGGAACAGGCCGTCCCAGCGCGCGGCGCGCCGCAGGGGACGCCGGTGCGGCCAGCGCGACGCCACCCAGACCGGAATCCGCGGCGCCTGCAGCGGCCGCGGCTCGAACTCGCCGTCCCAGTACTCGGCGAGCTTGCGCAGACCCTCGTCGAGCAGCCCGGCGCGGGCCCTGGCATCGCCCTCCTCGCCGAACACCTCGGGATCGAACTCGCCCGTGCGAAGGCTGCCGAGGCCCACGCCGAGAACGAGACGCCCGCCACTCAGCCGGTCGAGTGTCACCGTCTCGCGCGCGAGCTGATGCGGGCGGCGGCGGGCGACGGGCGTGACCATGGGCCCGATCACCACACGCTCGGTCGCCACGGCGACCGCGGCCAGCGTGATCCACGGATCCGCCACCCTCTGCACCGGCGCGCGGTACTTCACGTGATCCCACACGAAGAACCCGTCCCAGCCGCGAGCCTCCGCGCGAGCGGCCAGCTCGGCGACGACCCGCGGCTCGGATAGTTCCTCGAAGGGGGCCAGATAGATGCCGCGGCGAGCGTTCACCGCGCGCGACCCTAGCGCTCGCGCTCAGCCCACGAACTCGATGTCCCCGGGCCTTGCCACCGCCCGGTCGATGTCAGCGCCGATCTTCTCGGCGAACTCGCGGGCCAGCTCGGCGTTGCCGAGGTCAGCCACCAGAAGCAGACGTCCGTCCTGAGTGACCGAGCCGCCGAACAGCGCCTCGCGGGCCACCTGATCGTCGAGCAGCCCCTGACGCAGGTCGTCGGCGGCCACTCCGGGCACCTCGAGCTCGACTCCGTCCACGTCGGGCGAAGCGGCGGGAAGATAATCGAAGGTCAGCACCGACTGCTGTTCGAAGCGAACGCGGACTTGCTCCGCGATCGAGGCGAGCTCGGTATCGGTCACGTGGTCGACGTCGAAGTCGCGGGAGCGCTCGAACGTCGTCGTATTGAGATCGGACGAGAAGAACACGCCGTCGAGCAGCTGCGAGCCGCGCGGGACGCCTCCCCCCTGCCAGATCATCCGGGTCACCTTGTGGGCGAACCCGTTGAGAGGCTTGTCGAGACGCGGATCGGCCGGATCGGTGATCACCGCCGTGTTGTTGGTGGCGAAGATCTCCGCGTCGGGGAGCCCGCCGTAGGGATGTGCCGCCGCGCCCGAGGGCGCGGCGCCGAGCCCGGCTGCAAGGAGGCCGGCGACGGCGATTCCAAGCAGGCGTGGGCGCAGGAATGATTGCTTTGTCGTGTAGGAAGGCATGGAGGGGCAGACCGCGACCGCGGCCCCCTTATTCCGCGTCGAGGCGCTCCAGCAGGCGGTCCACGAAGGCGGCCTGGGCGGGGTTGAGCTTCGTGCGCGCCTCCGCGGGACCGAACCAGGCGGCGCGGTCCACCTCGGGGAACTCGGCCTTGCGGCCGGAGCGCGGCGGCCATTCCATCTCGAAGGTGTTGCTGCGAATCGAGTCGGCGTCGAGATCGCCCAGCGCGGCCCAGGCCGTGACCTGCTTGCCGCTGCGCTGCCGCACCTCACCGAGCTCGATGAGCTCGGCGGCACCGAGCGCGGTCCCGGTCTCCTCCTCGAACTCCCGCAGCGCGGCCACCCGCGGATCCTCGTCGTCGCCGAACTCACCCTTCGGGATCGACCACACCCCGTCGTCCTTCTTGGCCCAGAACGGCCCGCCGGGATGCACGAGCAGCACCTCCGGCGACCCGCCGTTCAGGCGGTAGAGCAGGATGCCGGCGCTGCGCCTGGCCACGCGCCATAGACAAGCATCACTTGACCACGAGCGTCATGCGCATCCCGGGCGGATGGATGGTGCAGAGGATCTTGTACGTCCCCCGGCGCCTCATCTTCTTGCGGTAGACCCCGGATGTCTTGGTGGTCGAAGCGAACTCCACGGGACCGCGGGTCACGGTCACGTTGTGTGGATTGACGCCCTCCCACTTCCAGACGACGGTGTCGTTTCGCTTGACGCTCACCTTGCGTGGCGAGCCGGCCTTGACGAAGTAGTTGTCGTCCACGGACACCGACCTTCGCTTGGACACCGCCGGACCCGCAACGAGCAGGCCCAGGAGAACGGCGGCGAGCAGACCCAGGGCGAGTGATTTGCGCATGGAGGGCGATACGCACCCAGACCCGCGGGCGGTTCAAAGCGCGAGCGATGGATTTCCCGGCGAAGATGTGTCCCTACCCCATGACCGAAACGATGATCAAGGCCGGCGACGCGACGATCTGCACCGAGAGCTTCGGCCGCCAAGACGCCCCCGCGGTGCTTCTGATCATGGGCCAGACGGCGTCGATGCTGTGGTGGCCGGCCGAGTTCTGCGAGCGGCTCGCCGCCGGAGGGCGCTTCGTGATCCGCTACGACCACCGTGACACCGGCCGCTCGACGAGCTACGAACCGGGCCGGCCCGGCTACACCGGCGCCGACCTGACCGCAGACGCCGTCGCGGTCCTCGACGGCTACGGGGTCGAGCGGGCACACGTCGTCGGCATGTCGATGGGCGGCGGCATCGCCCAGCTGCTGGCACTCGAGCATCCCGAGCGCGTGACGGCGGTCACCGCGATCAGCACCACGAAGGTCGGCCCGCCCGACCCGTCGCTGCCGGGCCCCACCGCCGCGTACCTCGAGCACGCCGCGGCAGCCGAGGACCTCGACCTGTCGGACGCCGAGGTGCTGGCCGACTTCATCGTGAACGACGCGCGCGCGCTCGCCGGCACCAAGCACCCGTTCGACGAGGCGGCCACGCGAGCGTTCGTCGAGCGCGATCTCGCGCGGACCGTCAACCCGGCGAGCCTCATGAATCACACGCTGCTGCACGGGGACGATGACGAATCGCCTGACGCGAGCGCGATCCGCGTGCCGCTCGTCGTGATGCACGGCACAGCGGATCCGCTGTTCCCCCACGAGCACGGCGTGGCCCTCGCCGAGGCGGTGCCGGGCGCGGTACTGGTGTCCATCGAGGGCGGCGGCCACGAGGTTCACGAGGGCGACTGGGACCAGATAGCCGGCGTGATCCTTCGCTGAGGCGACCTGACCGTTGGGTAGTTTCACCCGATGCCCGACGGCGGCCACGAGTTCGCTCTACGGCTGCGCAGCGTCGACGACCTGTTCTTCCAGTTCGATGCCCGGCCGGTTGCCGAGCGTCAGCTGGTCGACGAGGTGCACGCGCACCTCCTCGACGAGTGGGAGCGCCTGCGCGACCAGCGGCCCTCCGTCCTGGTCGTCTACGCGCCCGAGGAGGAACGGGCGAAGACCGACGAGGCCGCCGTGCGGACAGCGGTGTCGGGAGACCTGCGTGCATCGCGCGAGCCGCTGCGCCGCGCCGGCCCGCTGTCGCGCCGGGAGCGAATCGCACTGTGGATCGGCGTCGTGGTCATGTTCGGCACGATCATCGTCTCCACCCTGCTCGAGCGGGCGAGCAACGCACTGCTGGTGGAGGGGGTGGCCCAGGGCATAGTCGTCTTCGGCTGGGTGGCCCTATGGGCGCCCGCGGCCCACTTCGTGACGGAGGTCCTGCCGCACTACTTCAACCGGCGGCGCTACAGGGAGTTCGCCGACGTCGAAGTGCGCTTCCACTGGCAGTAGGGGTCAGTGCAGCTCGCTCGCCGGAAGCCCGTCGAGGAGCCCGATGGCTCGCGGCTCCGCGCCGTCGTCGAGCACAACGGCGCCGCCCGGCCAGTAGGGATGCGGCGGGGTCGCGCGATGCACGAGCAACGGCTCGTAGACCCAGCAGCCGGTGTTGGCTATCCGCGGACGCGCGGCCGGGACCCCGCCAGTGGCCGGCGGGGTCGCCCACGAGTGGCCCCAGACGGTGGACGTGACCGAACAGCACCCAGTCGGCGTCCACGCCGAGGCGGTGAGCCACGCGGGCCAGCGCCGGAATGCTCGCGCGTCGCATCTGCAGACCGAGCAGGCGGGCGTTGAGCCAGGCGGCGCGGTGACTGGTGAGACGCTGCGGCGCGGGCATCGTGGCGGCGCGGCCGAACTCGGCCAGATCGTCTACCAGGGCAGCCAGGGGCCGGGGCAGCCAGCGCGTCAGGAACGCCTCGAATCGGGTCATCGACGGGCCGCCGTGCTCGTAGTCGGCCGGCGTGGCGCCGTCGCGTGGCAGGGGCCCGATCAGCCCACGCGCGATCCCGTACGCCGATTCCGGCAGGAGGTGTCGGTCGAGATAGTGGCCGTGCGTGGCCCACACCCCGTCCGACAGCCAGATCCCGGGATAGTGGACACGCACGTCGGCCGGTGACAGCCAGTCCGTGAGGCGGCTGAGCATCGGTGTCGCGTCTGCCGGGAGTTGCGCATCCACGGCGGACGGCACTCCATTCGTGCGCAGCCACGGCCGCACCAGGGCGATGTCGTGGTTGCCGGGCACCACGATCAACTCCCGCCCCGCGCCGAGTCCGGCGCCGATCGCGCGGAGCACGGGTTCGGCCACCTCCATCGCCTGTGTGGGACGCGCCTCGAGCAGCTCAACCACATCGCCCAGCAACACGAGCCGGTCCACGTCGCGGAGCGCCTCGAGGAGGGCCTCGAGCACGTGGGCACGGCGCAGCACGTCCCGGCCGAGCCGCGTCCCGAGGTGGAGGTCGGAGAGGACGAGTGTGCGCATCGCGGCGCGGGTCAGCCCTTAGCTACCGATCCGCACGGCGTGGACCTTGGCCGACGGCTCGAGGAAGTGGGCGGCGGCCTCCGCCTCGGCGCCGATCGCCTTGCGGTCGCCCGCGCGGAGCCGGACCAGAGGCTCGACGGCGATCGTGGCCTTGCCGGCCTTCTTCTCGAGCTTCCAGAACGCCGCCACGCGACCATCCACGAGCACGGTTGCGCGCACACGCAGGTTCTTGGTGGTGAGCGCCTTGCGGTGCTCGTCGTCGATCACGCGCGAGCGGTCGGCGTGAGCGAGCACCAGGTTGTCGAACTCCGGCAGCAGGCGCACAGGTGCGGGGGCGTCCGCGGATGGACGCGGCGCATCCGGGAGGTCGAACAGCTCGCGGCCGCGCTCGTCGCGGAACAGCCGCAGCTCGGGACGCAGCCGCTCGAACACCGGCGCCAAACCGCCACCGCCGAGCCAGCCCTCGGCGTCAGCCACGCTCGCAGGACCGAACGCGCCCAGGTAGCGCTGCACGAGGCCCGCGGGGTCGGGCCGCTTGCGCAAGGGACGCCCGAGCCAGCGCTCGGCATCGGTGAACGGCGCGCGGGGGGTGTAGGACCAGCGGCCACCGTCCGGGACCCTCACCAGCGGAAGTCCGGTGCGGACCACGGCCGCGAGCGCGCGGACGTCGGCGTCGGGCCGCCGTTGCGCCAGGGCGTCGCGCAGCTCGGCGGCGGACAGCGACTCTTCATCGGCGAACACGGCCGTGGCCTCCGCGATGAGGTCGTCCAGGTCCACCCCCTCGATGCGCGGGCCGAGATAGCGGACCATCCATTCCGAGTACACCGGCGCGATCGCCGAGTAGAAGCGCAGGAAGTCGGCCGCGGGCAGCAGGTGAAGCGTGCCGCGCATCATCCGCGCCCGCACCAACTCGCGCTCGTCGATCGCGCGACGAAGCTCTTCGGCGTCGAAGTCCTCCACGCGGGACCACATTCCGAGGAAGGGCGGGCCCCGGTTCCTGCGCCTGCATGCCCGCCAGCCGTCCCGCGCATTCGGTCGCGGAGAGCGACCCCACGCTCGAGCAGCAGCTGGCGCGCGAGCGTCGCCCGTCCCAGTTCCTTGCCGCTCAGGACCCGTTCGGCCATTGCGGCAGCGTAGTTCGACAGTCTGTCGAGCCGCCCTCGACAGCTGTCCAGGATTCGTTGACCGGCACCCACGGCGCACCTACCCTCGCCGGGTGCAGCGCGATCCGCGCCATATCGTCGCCTTCGGTGGTGGCGGCTTCTCGATGGAGCCGGGCAACACGCTGCTGGACGACTACGTCCTCGACATCACCGGCAGCGCCCGGCCCAAGGTCTGCTTCCTGCCGACGGCCAGCGGTGACGCCGACCACTACATCGTCCGCTTCTACCGCGCCTTCTCGCCGGACCGCTGCGAGCCCTCCCACCTGTCGCTGTTCCGGCGCGAGCGGTCGGAGGGCGACGTGCGCGAGCACCTGCTCACGCGCGACCTGATCTACGTCGGCGGCGGCAGCGTGGTCAGCCTGCTCGGCACCTGGCGGGCGCACGGGATCGACGCGATCCTGCGCGAGGCCTGGGAGCGCGGCGTGGTGCTGTGCGGCCTGAGCGCGGGCTCGCTGTGCTGGTTCGCCGAGTCGGTCACCGCCTTTCACGGGCCGCCCACTCGCGTCACCGGCCTCGGCCTGCTGCCCTGGAGCAACTGCGTCCACTTCGATGCCGAGCCCGAGCGCTGCGCCGCCTACCGGCGCATGCTTGCCGAGGGCATGCCGCCCGGATACGCGGCGGAGGACGGCTCGGCCCTGCACTTCGAGGGCGAGCGGCTCGCGCGCGTGGTCGCCTCGCGGCCGGGCGCCCGCGCCCACTCGATGCGCTGCACCGGCAAGCGGGTGAGCCGGCGACCGCTGCGGGCGACCTATCTGGGCGCCGCGGACGGCGCCGCCGTGACCGAGCCGGCAGCACGGCTCTCGGTCGTGGCGGCCTGAGTCTTGGTGGCAAGCGATCCTTCCGACCGGCGCCGCATCGTGGCGATGGGCGGCGGCGGTTTCGCCTGCCCTCCGGGCGACCCCTCGCTGGACCGCTTCGTGTTGTCGGCGGCCCGCAGCCCGCACCCGCGCATCTGCCTGCTGCCCACCGCGGGCGGCGACGCCGAGGAGCAGATCCGGCGCTTCTACTCGGCCTTTCGCCACCTGCCCTGCGAGCCCACCCACGTGTCGCTGTTCCGACTGGGCACCCAGCGAATCAACCTGCGCGACGTGCTGCTCAGCCAGGACGTGCTCTACGTGGGTGGCGGCAGCCTGCTCAACCTGCTCGCGGTCTGGCGCGCGCACGGCGCCGACGTGCTCCTGCGTGAGGCGTGGGAGGAAGGCATCGTGCTCTGCGGAATCAGCGCCGGCTCGATGTGCTGGTTCGAGGCCGGGCTCACCACCTCGTACGGGACCCCCCGGCCGGTGCGCGCGCTCGGGCTGCTGCCCGGCAGCAACTCGGTCCACCACGACAGCGAGGCCGAGAGACGGCCCTGCTACCACGAGGCCATTCGCACCGAGTCGGTGCCGCCGGGCTATGCCGTCGACGACGGCGCGGGGCTCCTGTTCGCCGGCCGCGACCTGATGGAGGCGGTGAGCGCGCGCCCGGGCGCCGGTGCGTACTGGGTCGAGGAGGTCGACGGTCAGGCGGTGGAGCTCCCGCTCCAGATGGTCTCGCTGCCGGGACGCGACGAGCTGGAGCCGGACACTCCGCTCTCGATCGCCGAGCTGCGCGAGGCCCGTGCCCGTCGCCTCGAGCGAGCGGCAGGCCGCTCCGGCCGCGGCCGGCGCTGAGCTGTCAGGTCGGTCTGGTGGCGTAACCCCGGCGCCGGCCGACCTCGCCCAGCAGGCGCAGCAGCGCGCGGACGAGGAAACGCGGCCGCACGGCCAGCTCCATTGTGTCGCTGTACTCGGTCAGGTAGACGCCGAAGGCGAATGGGCTGGGCATCCCGTCACGGCCGACGCGTCCCTCGCGCTGGAGCGCGTCGAGCTGCTCGAACCACTCCTCGGTGCGGCCCCGGGGGATGGTCTCCCAGCGCACCCGCGCCGGCATGTCGGCGGCGTTCCACATCCGGTGAACGGCGCCTACCGGGACGTTGAGCGTGTCGCCGGCCCGCAGCTCGCGGTCCTCGCCCTCCACCTGGGTCCGGAGGATGCCCTCGAGCACCTCGAAGTGCTCGGCCTGATTCGGGTGCAGGTGCGGAGGCGGGGGCGAGCCGCCGGGGTCGTAGGTGGCCTCCACCTCGAGGACGCTCGGGACGCTGCGGCGCACCACGACCGATTCGTGCGGGGTCAGTCTGAGGGTCTGAGACATCGGTGCCGAGAATCTAATGGCCCAAACGCGAAACGGCGCCGGATGGCGCCGCTTCACGAGGGGGGAGGGTTGGACCCCTTGGGTAAGTGATGTCTAGGCGCGCGCGTGAGACGTGCGGCCGCGCAGCAGCGAGCGCAGCCACCCGCGGGTCCGCCGAGCTGCCTGCCTCGGCGGCTGCCATCTGGGACCTGCGCAGCTCCAGCAGCGCCACGAGCTCTGCCGTGGGCTCGAACGGGTCCGCGATCACGCGGCCCGAGCCGAGCGGGAGCGCGGCCAGTATGCGCGAGTCGGCCTCGGCAACCAGCGCGGGGCCACGAGGTGGGCTCGCGCTGTCGAGTGCAGCGAGTCGCCTCAGCTCGGCCTGGTCGCCTGAACCCGAACGCCGGACGGTTACGTTGCTCATCTCTGACCTCCTGAAGATTGTTTGTATGACGCGGCTAGTGCTAGTGTACGTCGTACAAGCGAGGTAGACAATGTCATACAAGCTCGATTTGTCTACATTGCAACGAGACGGCGACGTATCGCTGACCCAGCAGCTCGTCGATCGCTTTGCCGCCGCGATCGACTCGGGTGAGCTGGAGCCGGGCGAGAAGCTCCCGCCCACGCGCGAGCTGGCGGCCGAGGTCGGCGTCAACCATCTGACCGCCGCGCGCGTGTACCGCAGGCTGGCCGAGCAGGGCTACGTGACGGCCAAGGTCGGGCGCGGGACGTTCGTGCGCCTGCTGGCGCCGGCCGGCAGCGACGAGTACGGCGACGACTGGCAGGTCTACGCCCTGCCCGAGCACGACATTCCCTATTCCGAGCAGGTGCTGGCCGAGTCGTTCGCGAGCGCCGGCCAGCCCGGCCAGATCTCGCTGGCGTTGGGGTGGCCGTCCCCACGCCTGTACCCGACTGACGAGCTCGCCCGCATCACCGCCGAGGTGTTCGAGGAGGAGGGCGGCGAGGCGCTCTCCTATCTCTCGGCCCAGGGCCTGTACCAGCTGCGCGAGCAGCTGGCGCTGCGCGGCCGCGAGGCCGGCTACGCCGAGAGCCCGGATGAGATCGTGGTGACCTCCGGCGCCAAGCAGGCGCTGAGCATCAGCGCCCGGGCGACCCTCGAGGAGGGCGACGTGGCCGTGATCGAGTCCCCCACCTTCGTCGGCATGCTCAACTCGCTGCGCCAGACCGGCGCCCGGGTGATCGGCGTCCCCGTAGACGAGGACGGGCTCGACGTGGACCTGGTGGAGCGCCTGCTGGCCAGGCACGAGGTCAAGCTCGTGGCTCTCCAGACCGCATGCCAGAACCCCACCGGCCGCAACCTGTCCGAGGAGCGCCGGCAACGCCTCGCCCGGCTCGCCATCGAGCGCAACTTCTTTCTGCTCGAGGACCGCGTGTACGCGGACTCGAGCTTCGAGGGCGAGCCGCCCCGGCCGCTGCGCGAGCTCGCACCGGCCCACGTGATCTACGTGAACTCGCTGTCCAAGTCCGTGGGCGGAGGGCTCCGTGCCGGCTGGATCGCGGCTCGCGGCCCGGTGCTCGAGCGGATCGCGATGCTCAAGCTCGAGAACGACTTCCACTCGCCCGACCCTCATCCAGCACATGGTCGCTCGCTGGCTGGCCGCGGGCGCCCACGACCGCCACGTCAAGAAGACCCTGCCCTTCTACAGGGAACGACGTGACGCGCTGCTGGCCGCGCTCGAGCGCCACCTCCCCGGCGAGTACCGGGTCGACGTTCCCGTCCGGCGGCCACCACCTGTGGGTGATCCTCAAGCGTCCCGTCGACGAGCGCGCGCTCTACTCCGAGGCGACCCGCCAGGGCGTGACGCTTCACGCCGGGAGGCGCCGTGACGGCGGAGCGGCGCTCGCAGACCGCGATGCGGCTGTCCTTCTCGCTGCTCGACCCGGCCGAGCTCGACGAGGGCGTGCGTCGCCTGGCCCGGGCGCTACGCGAAGTGCGCCGCCGCAGCCGCACCGCGGTGGCGACCCCGATGTCCTAGATGCGTTCCCAGAGCGCGCGCCGAGCAGGCGCAGCTCGTCGCGCGAGTAGCGGCCGAGGAACAGCCGGCGGACACCGTCGAGATGCGTGCGCCGCGCCTCGGCGAACAGGCGCCGCCCGGCGGGAGTGATCTCGGCGAAGTAGCCCCGTGCGTCGTCCTCGCACTGGACGCGCTCGAGCAGCCCGCCTCGTTCCAGCCGGTCCACCAGGCGCGTCAGGCCGCTGCGGCTGATCAAGACCGAGTCGGCCAGCTCGGACATCCGCATTCGCCCGTCGGGGGCATCGGCCAGGAACAGCAGCACCTCGTAGGACGAGAGGGGCAACGCGTGCGTGCGCGTGAGCTCGGCGTCGAGTGCCTTGGTCAACTGCGCGTGCACCCGCAGCATCCCGCGCCACGCGGCCAGTTCCTCGGAGTCGAGAAGCTCGACGGGTGCGGTGTTGTCCGTTGTGGCGCTCAATCGGGGACCGGGTAGAGTAGTTGCAGGCACAAACAAGTGTAACCGAGCGAGGAACGAACCGATGAGCCTGACCCACCTTGAGCGTCCCGCGGCCGGCGATCCGGAGGGAGCGCTCGTCCTCTTTCACGGTCGCGCGACCGACGAGCACGACCTGTTCCCCCTGCTCGACGTGCTCGACCCGGAGCGCCGCCTGCTCGGCGTGACGCCTCGGGGGCCACTCTCGCTCCCGCCCGGCGGCAACCACTGGTACGTGGTCGAGCGCGTGGGCTTCCCCGATCACGACACCTTCCACGCCACCTACCGGCTGGCGGGCGACTGGCTCGACTCGCTGCTCGCCGAGCACGGCATCCCACCCGAGCGCGCCGTACTCGGCGGGTTCTCGCAGGGAACCGTGATGTCCTATGCCCTCGGGCTCGGCCGCGAACGGCCCCGACCCGGAGGGATCATCGCCCTGAGCGGCTTCATCCCCACCGTCGACGGCTGGGAGCTCGACCCGGCGAACGCCGCGGGCCTGCCGGTGGCGATCGGCCATGGCAGCCACGATCCGGTGATCGTCGCGGACTTCGCCCATCAGGCGCGCGAGCGCCTCGAGCAGGCCGGCGCGGACATCACGTGGCGGGAGTCGCCGATGACGCACACGATCGATCCCGCGCTTCCTGCGGGAGCTGCCCGGCTGGCTGCGCGCGGCGCTCGCGAAGAGCGGCTCAGCCGCGGCGGCGGAGTAGACCCCCTCTACGCCACGGGGCCGCCGGCGCGCAGAGCGTCGAGCTCGGCCGGCGTGTCCACGTCCTCGCCGCCGCCGAGGTCGTCGCAGGGCACCTCGCGCACCTGGGCGCTGAGCAGAAGGTTGCGGGCGCCGTGGTCGCCGCTCACGTCGCGCATCCGCTCGAACAGCTCGCGCTCGAGCAGCACCGGATGGCCTGGGTCGCCCCGGTATGTGGCTCGCACCGCCTGGGCGCCCTCGCCGCGGGCGGCGATCACGCGGCGGATGGCGTCCGGTGACATGCGCGGCTGGTCGCCGAGGGTGACCACCACCGCCTCGCAGTCGGTCAGCGCCTCGAGCCCGCAGGCCAGCGAGGCCGACTGGCCCTCCTCCCAGCGCTCGCAGACCCTCGGCTCGGCTCCGTGGAGGTCGACCCGTGCCTGAACTTCCTCGGCTCCGGCGCCCAGCACCACCACCACGCGCCCGACCGGCGACGTGGTCATGGCGCGCACCGAGTGCTCGAGCAGCGGCCGTCCTTCGAAGTCCGCGAGCTGCTTGTTCCCCCCGAAGCGCGTGCCGGCGCCCGCGGCCAGGACGAGACCCCCGATCACGCGCCCACCTCGTGGATGCGCCCGGCTGCCTGCGACAAGCGTCCGCCGTCGCGCCCGTTTCGCACGGCCACCACCTCGGCCATGATCGACAGGGCCGTCTCCTCGGGCGAGATCGCTCCGAGATCGAGCCCGATCGGCGCGGCGATCCGCTCGAGCAGCTCCTCCTCGACACCCGCGGCGAGCAGGCGCTCGCGCCGCTGAGCCTGCGCCCGCCGGCTGCCCATGGCCCCCACGTAGGGCGCCTCCGAGTGCAGGGCGAGCTCGAGCGCGGCGTCGTCGAGCTTGGGGTCGTGGGTGAGCACCGCGATGTAGGTGGCGCGGTCGATGCCGCCGAGCTCCTCGAACGCATCGGCCGGCCAGGCCGCGATCACGCGCTCGGCCTCCGGGAAGCGCTCGGCGGTGGCGAACTGAGAGCGCGGGTCACATACGAAGGGCCGCCATCCGGCGGCCCTGGCGAGACGCGACAGCGCGTCTGCGTAGTCCACCGCGCCGAAGATCACGAGCCGCGGCGCGGGCGCGGTCACATCCACGAACAGCAGCGTTTCTGCCGACCTCGCGCTGTTCGGAGCGCTCGGCCCACATCAGCTCCTCGGCCGCCTCGACGGCCGCCGCGTCGAGTTCGGGGCTCCCCAGGCCGCCCTCGGTCCCGCCATCGTCGCGCACCAGCAGCTTGCGCCCGGTGCGGGGCCGGCGATCACGGTCACGAGCGCGGCACGCCCATCCTGCCCGGCGATGCGGGCGAACTCCGCCTGCGTGCTCACGAGTGGTCGTACTGCTCCACGTACACGTCGATCTCGCCGCCGCAGGGCAGGCCCACGTCCCACGCCTCGCTGTCGGCGATCCCGAAGTGAAGAAGCTTCGGATCGGCGCCGCCCAGCACCTCGGCGGCCGCTTCGACCACGGCTCCCTCGACGCAGCCGCCGGACACGGCGCCGGACACCTCGCCGTGCTCGTTCACCGCCATCTTGGCCCCGGGCGGCCGCGGTGCGGACCGTCTGACCGCCACCACGGTCGCGATCGCCACGCGATCACCGCGCTCGGTCCAAGTCGTCACGTCCTCAAGCACGTCCTTCAACAGGTTCCCTCCGTCGCGTCCTTTACCCCCGCACGGCTCATTCCAAGCCATCGTCCATCAGCCGAGCGAGCTCCTCCAGTGAAGCAAGTGAATTCCCGGCCAGGAAGTGATCGACGTGCGGCAGCGCGGCCTGCATGCCGACGGTGAGCGGCTCGTAGGCCGGGTGGGCCTTGAGCGGGTTGAGCCAAACCAGCGAATGGGCGCAGCGCGCCGAGCCGCGCCATCTCGGCCGCCAGCTGCTCGGGATCGCCGCGATCCCACCCGTCCGACAGCAGGACCACGATCGCGCCGCGGCCGAGCCGGCGGCCGTGCTCGCGGTTGAGCGTGGCCAGTGCGTCGCCGATGCGCGTGCCGCCGGACCAGTCCGAGGCGGCGGTGGCCGCGCGGTCGAGCGCCCGATCGGGATCGCCGCCCGCGCAGCTCGGCGGTCACGCGCGTGAGCCGGGTGCCGAACACGAACGCCTCCACGCGCCGGCGTGCGGCCACGCAGGCCTGCATGTACTGAAGGAGCATCCGCGCGTACGGCTCCATCGAGCCCGACACGTCGCAGACCATCACCAGCGGGCGCGGGCGCTCCCCGGGCTCGCGCCAGTGGCGCTCGAAGGGATCGCCGGCGGTGCGCAGCGACGAGCGCATCGTGCGCCGCAGGTCGGGCCGGGCGGCGTGCGGCGGCGCGCCCGCGGCGGCGCGCCGGGCGCGTGCGCCGGCTCGGGCGTGTGGGCCCGGCCCCCGCGAGGCGGCGCATGACCGCCGCGGGCGGCGCGGCGCTCGGCGTCGGTGTACTCCGCGAAGTCCTTCTCCTGCAGCAGCTCGGCGTCCGACCAGGCCGCCGGCACGAGCTCCTCGTCCTCCTCGACCGGCGCAAGCCGGGGCGCCTCGCGCCGCGGGCACGTTCACGCGCGGCAGCACGAGCGAGGCCACCTCGTCGAGCTTCTCGGGCGCGTCGGGCCGGTCCGGCGCGGGGGTGGAGAACCACTCCGCGAAGGCCGCGTCGAAGGGAGCGATGTCGTCTCGTCGCGAGCAGAGCGCAGCGCGCAGGGCGAAGTAGGCCGTCTCGCGGTTGGAGGGATCGATGGCGGCCAGCGCACGGTGAGCGGAGAGCAGCTCGCCGATGCCCACGCGCGCGCCGCCGGCGCGCATCGAGGCCACCAGCAGCGTGAGCCGTCCGGTGAGCCGCAGCGCCGAGCCGCTCAGACACCGTTGAGCACTCCGCCGCTCGCGCACCTGGTCGATGTCCTCTCGGACCTTCAGGGCCACGCCCAGCGTCTCGTCGAGATCGCCCGAGTCGAGCGCCAGCAGCGCCTGAGCCCAGGCGATCGTCTCGCCAACGCCGGGGAGCTTGTAGAGCTCCTCCTCGCGCAGGCGCGACACGGCGGCGCACACGCGGAGGGCCACCTCGTCGGACGACCCCCGGAAGGCGGGCGTGCACGATCGCCGCCTCGCGCTCGGGCGACGGGTAGTCGATCCAGTGGTACAGGCAGCGCCGCTTGAGGGCATCGTGCAGCTCGCGCGTGCGGTTGGAGGTGACCACCACGAGCGGGCGCCGCTCGGCCGTGATCGTGCCCAGCTCGGGGATCGAGACCTGGAAGTCGGACAGGAACTCGAGCAGGAAGGCCTCGAACTCGTCGTCCGAGCGGTCGACCTCGTCGATCAGGAGCACCACCGGCCCGTCCGCCTGGAGCGCGTCCAGGAGAGGGCGCCTGAGCAGGAAGCGCTCCGAGTAGAGGGGCTGTTCCTCCCCCGCGCGCAGGTGCAGCAGCTGGCGCGGGTAGTCCCAGTCGTAGAGGGCGTGGTGCACGTCGATGCCCTCGTGGCACTGCAGCCGGATCAGCCGCGAGCCGGTGGCCGCCGCCAGCGCCTTGGCCACCTCGGTCTTGCCCACGCCTGCCTCCCCCTCGAGCAGCAGCGGCTGCTCGAGCGCCGTGGCAGGAAGACGGCGACGGAGAGGCCCCGGTCGGCGAGGTACACCTCGCCCGCCAAGGCCTCTTGGACGGCTGCGGGACTGTCGAAGCTCAGAGCCCGGCGGCCTCCTCCAGCGCGCGGCGCGTGAGCACCCGAGCCAGGTGCCGCTTGTACTCCGGCGGTCGCGTTGAGGTCGCCGGGCGGCTCGGTGCCCTCGGCCGCGTGCTCGGCCGCCGCGGCGATCGAGCTCGCGTCCAGGGGTCCGCCGCGCAGGGCCTCCTCGGTGGCGCTTGCACGCAGCGGCGTCGAGGCCATGTGGGTGAGCCCTACGCGCACGTCCTCGCAGTTGCCGTCGGCGCCCTTCTTGACGAGGGCACACACGCCGACCATCGCCCAGTCCTCGGCCCGCCGTGTGAACTTCCGGTAGCCGTGGCCGTAGCCGTCGAGCGCCGGGAATGTTGACGGCCGTGATCACCTCGTCGTGCGCGAGCGCGGTGGTGAGGTAGTCCTCGAACAGGTCGGCCGCCGCGATCGTGCGCTCGCCGCCGCTGCCCCTCGCCCTGACCTCGCCGTCCGTGGCCAGCAGCACCGCGGGCAGGTCGGAGGCGGGATCGCCGTGAGCCAGCGAGCCGCCGATCGTGCCCGCGGTTGCGCACCTGCTGGTCGGCGATCTGCGCGGCGGCGCGCGCGACGACTCCCGAGCTCCTCGGCGTCCTGCAGGTCGGCGTGCCGGGTCATCGGGCCGATCGCCCAATTCGCCGTTGTCGCGCTTGGATCCCGTGCAGGCCGGGGATCTGGCGCAGGTCGATCAGCACCGTCGGCGCGGCCAGCCGCAGCTTCATCAGCGGCAGCAGCGAGTGGCCGCCCGCGAGGAGCTTGGCGTCCTCGCCGTTCTCGTGCAGCATCCGGATGGCCTCCTCGAGGCTCTCCGGCGACTCGTAGTCGAAGGGGGCGGTGATCATGCCCCACCTCCTTGGGCCTGCGCTCTTCGATCGCCTGCCAGACGCGCATCGGCGTCATCGGCATGTCGAGCTCCCTCACGCCGAGCGGCGCGAGCGCGTCGAGCACCGCCGAGGCCACCGCCGGCGTGGCGGCGATCGTGCCCGCCTCGCCGATGCCCTTGACTCCGAGCGAGTTGACCGGCGACGGCGTCTCCGTGCGGTCGGTCTCGAACGAGGGCACCTCGGCCGCCGTGGGCAGCGCGTAGTCGACGAAGGTGCCGGTCACGAGCTGGCCGTCCTCGTCGTAGACCACCTGCTCGTAGAGCGCCTGGCCGATCGCGTGCACGATGCCGCCGTGGATCTGGCCGTCGATCAGCATCGGGTTGATGGCGGGGCCGCAGTCGTCCACGGCCAGGTAGCGCACCACCTTGACCTTCCCGGTCTCCACGTCCACGTCGACGATGCACGCGTGCGCGCCGAACGGGAACACGAAGTTCTCCGGGTCGTAGAACGAGCTCTCCTCGAGCCCCGGCTCGATGTCGGTGGGCAGCTCCTGCGGCGGGATGTGCGCCGCGCCCGAGATCTCCGCCATCGTCATCGACTTGTCGGGCGAGCCGCGCACCTGGAACTTGCCGTCGATCAGCTCGATGTCGTCCGGCGCGGCCTCGAGCATCGCCGCGCAGATGCGCTTGGCCTTGTCCTGCACCTTGCGCGCGGCGCGCACGAGCGCCTCGCCGCCCACCGCCAGCGAGCGCGAGCCGTAGGTGTTCCAGCCCCAGGCGCCCTGGTCGGTGTCGCCGTGCAGGACGGTCACGTTCTCGGGGTCGATGCCGAGGATGTCGCCGGCGATCTGGGCGAAGCTCGTGTCGATCCCCTGACCGTGCGGCGAGGTGCCCGAGTAGACGATGGCCGAGCCGGTGGGGGTCACACGCACGTTCGCGGATTCGTAGAACGCCGCGTGCAGCCCGACCCCCTGCGGGCCCGACCGCGCGCGAGGGCGCCAGGCCGCACACCTCGACCCAGGTCGAGAAGCCCACGCCGCGGTAGACCCCGCGCCCGCGCAGCTCCTCCTGCTCGCGCCGGAACGCGTCGAGGTCGAACATCTCGAGCAGCTTGTCGAGCGTTCCGTGGTAGTCACCCGAGTCGTACGTGATCCCGAGCGCCGTCTGGAACGGGAACTCATCCTTGGGGATGAAGTTCTTGCGCCGCAGCTCGAGCCGGTCCATCCCGAGCTCGTCCGCGAGGCCGTCCATCGCCAGCTCGATCCAGTAGGTCGCCTCCGGCCGCCCGGCGCCGCGGATGGCGTCGGTGCACATCTTGTTGGTGAAGACGCCGGTGATCGTGATGTCGATCGCCGGCCACTTGTAGCAGCCGCCCATCACAGGGAAGCCGAGCGTCGGGATGAAGGGCGTGAGCAGCTGCATGTAGGCGCCCAGGTCGGCGATGGTCTCCGCCTTGCAGCCGGTGATCGTGCCGTCGCTCTTCGCGCCGAGCGTGATCGTGTTGATCTGGTCGCGGCCGTGGTGGCTCGTGGTCATGTGCTCGGAGCGCGTCTCGGTCCACTTCACCGGGCGGCCGAGACGCTTGGCGAGCGCGAGCACGAGCGCCTCCTCGCCGTACACCTGGAGCTTGGCGCCGAAGCCGCCGCCGACATCCGGAGCGACGACGCGCAGCTTGTCCTCCGGGACGTTGAGCATCAAGCCGAGGATGAAGCGGGCGATGTGGGGAATCTGTGTCGTGGAGTAGAGGGTCAGGCCGTCCCCTCGTGGCTCGCGCGATCGAGCAGCGGGGCTCGATCGGCGCCCCCGAGGTCCGGTGGTTCACGAACCGGCGCGTGATCGTGACGTCGGCCTCTCCGAGCGCCGCGTCGATGTCGCCACCGGATACCGACCACTGGTGCGTCTCGTTGGTGCCCAGGCCCTCCCACACGAGTGGCGCGCCGTCCTCGAGCGCCCGCTCCGGATCGATCACCGCGGGCTTGGGGTCGTACTCGACGATCACCTCCTCGGCGGCGTCCACGGCCGCCTCTCGGCTGGCCGCCACGACCACCGCCACCGGATCGCCGACGTGCTTGACCTGGCCACGCTTGAGCGGCCAATGGTCGGGCTTGCGGACCTCGACGCCGGGCGGGTTCCATACCGACGCGAGTCCGCTGACGAAGTCGTCGGCCATGTCCTCGCCGGTGAGGACCGCCACGACGCCGGCGTGCTCGCGTGCTGCCGACACGTCTATCGAGACGATGTCCGCGTGGGCCTCGGGTGAGCGCACGATCGCGGCGTGCAGGGTCCCGGGCAGGTTGATGTCCTCGGTGTAGCGGCCCCGGCCGGTGATCATCCGGGGGTCTTCCTTGCGCTTCATGGAGCGGCCGACGTGGCCGGCCGCGGCGGGTGCGGGCTCGGTGACGCGTCATGCCGGCACCTCCTGACGCTCGGGCTTCGTGGCCGCGGCGGCCTTCACCGCCTCGACGATGTTGTGGTAGCCCGTGCAGCGGCAGAGGTTGCCCTCGAGGCCGTGGCGGATCTCCTCGTCGGTGGGATTCGGGTTGCGCTCGAGCAGGTCGGCGGCGGCCATGATCATTCCCGGAGTGCAGAACCCGCACTGAAGGCCGTGCTTCTCCCAGAAGCCCTCCTGGAGGGGATGCAGGGCGTCCGCGCTGCCAAGGCCCTCGATGGTGGTGACCTCGGCGCCGTCGGCCTGGACCGCCAGCACCGTGCAGCTCTTCACCGCCTCGCCGTTCAGGTGGACCGTGCAGGCGCCGCAGTTGGAGGTGTCGCACCCCACGTGCGTGCCGGTCAGCCCGAGCTCGTCCCTGAGCCAGTGCACCAGAAGCGTCCTCGGCTCGATCTCCGACTGGCGCGTCTCACCGTTGACGGTGGCCTCCAGCCGCACGGACGTGCTCATACAGTTCCTCCCGGGTCGCTCTCCTCCTACCGGCGGCGGATGCTACGCCCCTGGGCACAGCGCCGCCAAGCGGCGAGGCGCCTGTGCGCGCCGACTATCCTCCCGCGGTCGATGAGCGGCGTCACCAAGAGCTTCCACTACGAGGGCCACCGGCTGGTGTACGACGAGTTCGGCACGGGCTCCACGCGTCGTCGTCCTGCTGCCCGGCCTCCTGTTCTCGCGGCAGATGCAGGTCCCGCTGGCCGAGGAGCTGGCGGACCGCGGGCACCGGGTGCTCTGCCTCGACCCGCTCGGGCACGGCGACTCCGACCGTCCGCCCGGAGATGTCGAACTACTCGATGGCGATCTTCGGGCGCCAGACGATCGCTCTCCTGGATCACCTCGAGATCGAGCAGGCGGTGCTGGGCGGCACCTCGCTGGGCGCCAACGCGTCGCTCGAGGCGGCCGTCGCGGCCCCGGAGCGTGTCAGGGGCCTCCTGATCGAGATGCCGGTGCTCGACAACGCTCTGCTCGCCTGCGCGATCGGCTTCACGCCTCTGCTCGCGGGCCTGACCTTCGGCGCGCCGGTGGCGCGCCTCGTTGGCGCTCGGCGCCCGCCGGGTGCCGCGCGGCACGTCGCTGCTCGGCGACATGCTGCTCGACTGGGTCAGCCAGGACCCCAAGCCGTCCGCCTCGGTGCTCCAGGGGCTCTTCTTCGGACGCGTGGCGCCTCCCTCCGAAGAGCGCGTGAAGCTCACCCAGCCCACGCTCGTGATCGGGCACCCGCGCGACCCGATCCACCCGTTCTCGGACTCGGACATGCTCGTGCGCGAGGTGCCCGGCGCCCGCCTCGTGGAGGCGTCGTCGATCATGGAGCTGCGTCTCACGCCCGAGCGCCTGACCGGCGAGATCGTGACCTTCATCCAGCAGTGCTTCAAGCCCCGGCGCCGCAGCGGCGGGCGGCGGCGCGCGTCAGACGCCGCGGCGCGGCTCGTCGGCACGGCGGCCCTCGCGTTAGGGCGCCCCGGCCTTCACTACATTTCCGCTTTCCGTGTCCCACCGCAGGCAACAGAAGGAGGCGCTTCGCAAGGAGCGCGAGGAGCGCGAGCGCAAGCAGCGCGAGGCGCAGCAGCGCAAGCGCATGGTCGGCTACGGCGCGCGCCGGCTCTGCTGGTGGCCGTGGTGGCGGTCGTGCTGATCGTGCTCGCGACGGGGGGCAACGGCGGCGACGGCGGCGGCGACTCGTCGCGCGAGCGAGGTCTTCCCGAGCGGCGGCAGCGTGCCGGAGCAGCAGGAGTTCGAGCTGAGGCCCGCCGCGGCGGCGGCCAACTGCGAGCTCGAGTCCAATCGGGCCAGGTCGCGTGAGCACACCACGAGCCTCGACGAGCGCGTGAACTACTCGACCAACCCGCCCGATTCGGGCCGGCACTACATCGAGCCCGCCACGGACGGCGCGTACGGCGACGCCCCCGAGGACGAGGAGCTCGTGCACGGCCTGGAGCACGGGCGCGTGATCGTCTGGGTCAAGCCCAACCTCCCCGAGGAGGAGCGCGCCAACCTCAAGGCGCTCTTCGACGAGGACACGTACCAGATGTTCCTGGTGCCGCGCGCGGACATGCCCTACGCCGTGGCGGCCAGCGCCTGGAACGCCGAGCCGGTGCCCAACGGCACCGGCCGCCTGATGCTCTGCCGGGAGTTCACGCCGGAGATCTACGACGCCCTGCGCGCCTTCCGCGACGAGCACCGCTCGCGCGGTCCAGAGCCGGTTCCCTAGCGCACCCGGCGCACGATCGCGTGCAAATCCGGCGCCTGCACGGGATCTTGCGGGCCCGCAACCACGCCCCTGGCACCGTGTTTCGGGAACGGTGAAGCTGCTCCGCTCTAGCAGCCGCGCTTCTGTGCGGCCTGGTCCTCGCGTGCCCGCCGCCGCGGGGGCGCAGCCGAAGCCTGTCGACTTCGAGCTCGCGCCGCCGCAGCCTCGTGCGCTGGCTGCGGCCGCCGGCCACGGCCACGGCGGGGTGATTTCGCGCCCGCTGCGCACACCGCGGCAGCTTCAACCTCGTCGGCCTGCGCTGGCGAGCGGCGCGGCGGAGCCCGACGTGGAGCTGCGCGTGCGCCGGCGCGGGCGCTGGAGCCGCTGGGCCCACCTCGCCGCCCACTCCGAGCACAACCCCGATCTGTGGCGCGGCGAAGGCCTGGTGGCGGGCTCGGACCCGATCTGGGTCGGACGGCCGGCGCCGTGCAGTACCGCCTGAGCAGGCGTGTGCGCGGCCTGCGAGCTGCACTTCGTCGACCTCGGCGTGAATCCGGTTCGCGCGTGCCGGCGGGAGCGCACGTGCCGCACAGGCCACCACCGCCCGCGTACGTCCCCCGCGAGGACTGGGGCGCCGACAGGTGCCCGCCGCGTTCGGGACCCGAGTACGGCAGCGTGCGGGCTGTCCACGTGCACCACACCGTCTCGCTCAACGACTACTCGCCCGAGGAGTCGCCGGCGATCGTGCTCGCGGTATGCCGGTATCACCGCAACTCGAACGGCTGGAACGACATCGGCTACAACGCCCTCGTCGACAAGTACGGCACGCTCTTCGAGGGCCGCGCCGGCGGGCTCGACCAGCCCATCATCGGCGCACAGGCCCAGGGGTTCAACTCGCAGACTGCGGGCATCGCCAACATCGGCGACCACTCCAACGTGCCCCAGACCCCCGAGGCGCTGGCCACGCTGGCCAACTACATCCGCTGGAAGCTCACCGTGCACGGACAGCCGCTGGCCGGCCGGGTGACCCTCACCAGCGCGGGCGGCTCGGCCACCCGCTACCCCGCCGGGGCGCGGGCCACGCATCGAGCGTGTCAGCGGCCATCGCGACACGGGCCTCACCGCCTGCCCGGGAGCCGCTCTGTACGCCCAGCTCCCCGAGCTGCGCGCGCTGGTGGAGACCGGCACGCCGGTCACCTCGTCGGCCACCCGCCTGAGCTCCGCGCTGTCGGACTACCGGGCGGACTTCGGCACGCCGGTGACCGTGAGCGGTGCCCTGCTGGCGCCCGACGGCCTCCCGCTGGCGGGCGAGCGGATCAATATCCAGGTGTCGAGTGAGGGCAGCTGGCGCCGGGCGCGGCGAGTGCTCACCGGACCGGACGGCGCGTTCTTCACCGACCTCAAGCCCGCGAAGCGCATGTACGTGCGCGTGATCTACTCGGGTCGCTCCGGCCTGCGGCGCTCCACCTCCCCGCGCCTGCTGCTTCAGCTGCGGCCGCTGATCACGCTCAGCGAACCGCCGTCGTCGGGCGTGCGCGACGAGCCGGTTCTGCTGAGGGGAACGGTGGGGCCGCGCAAGCGCCAGCTCACGCTGGTGGTGCAGCGCCTGGTGAGCGGCCGCTACCGCAAGCACCTCGCCCGCGCGAGTGCGGGCCCGGCGCGGCCGCTTCACCACCTCGTTCACGCCGAGCCGCAGCGGGGTGTACCGCTACTACGTGGTCGCGCTGCCCGATGAGGACACCGACCGCGGCGCGTCGGCGCGCCAGGTCATCCGGGTCGGCCGCTAGGTCAGTCCCAGCCCTGGCGCACGTCCTCGCTGTACAGCCCGTGGCCGGTGGCCAGCATGCGCGCGGTGCGCGCGAGGATGTCGCAGGTCGAGGCGCAGCGAGCGGTGCTCGACGTACCAGACGTCGAGCTCGATGCGGTCGGGCCAGGGCAGCGAAGTGCGGCCGTTGACCTGGGCCCATCCGGTGATCCCCGGCTTGACCTCGAGCCGCCGGCGCTGGCGCTCGGTGTAGCGGTCGACCTGCTGCTGGACGGTGGGCCTGGGGCCCGACGATCGCGAGGTCCCCGCTCAGCACGTTGATCAGATTGGGCAGCTCGTCGAGCGAGAAGCGGCGCAGTCGCCGGCCCACCCTCGTGATGCGGGGGTCGCCCTCGACCACGTAGATGCCGTGGCCCATCGACTCCGCGCCGGGAACCATCGTGCGCAGCTTCCACAGGTCGAACGGGCGGCCGTCCCGGCCCACCCGCCGCTGGCGGTAGAAAACGGGCCCGCGGCTCTCGAGCTTGATCGCCAGGGCCGCCAGGCCGAGGAGCGGGGCGCTGATCACGAGCAGCAGCCCGGCGATGACGAGGTCCATTAATCGGTTCACGGCGCATTACCGTTCGAGCGCACCCGATGCGGATCCTCTACCTGCATCAGTTCTTCATCACCCGCGAGGGCGTGGGTGGCACGCGCTCGTACGAGTTCGCGCGCCGGTTCGCGGCGCGCGGACACGGTGTGCGGATGGTAACCGCCGGCGGCGGCACCCGGACGGTGGACGGGATCGAGGTCGTGGGCGTGCGAGGCGGCTACTCGGACTATGTGAGCGCCACCGCCGTGTCGTATCCCCGGCGGATGCTGGCCTTCGCCCGCTTTGCCGTGGCCGCGGCCGGAGCCGTGCTGCGCGGTCCCCGGCCGGACGTGATCTACGCCACCTCGCCGCCGCTGACCATGACGCTGCCGGCGCTCGTGGCGGCGCTGCGCTGGCGGGCTCCACTGGTGTTCGAGGTGCGTGACCTCTGGCCCGAGGCGCCGATCCAGATGGGCGCGCTGCGCAACCCGCTGGCCCGACGGGCCGCGCGCGCCCTCGAGCGCTTCGTCTACTCGCGCAGCACGCGCGTGATCGCGCTGCTCGCCCGGAATCCGCGACGCGGTCATGGCGACCGGCGTCCGGGAGGCCAAGCTGGCGCTCGTGCCCAACGCGGCCGACCTCGACCTGTTCACCCCGGAGCGTCACGGCGACGGGCGCTTCACGGTCAGCTACTTCGGCACGATGGGCGAGGCCAACGACCTCACCGCGGTGCTCGGAGCGGCCCGCCTGGTGGAGGACGCGCGCTTCGTGCTGATGGGCGACGGCAAGCGCCGCGCCGAGCTCGAGCGCGCCGCGCCGCCCAACGTGGAGTTTCCCGGCCCGGCGCGCGCGAAGGAGGAGGTGGCGGCGCTGGCCGCGGCCTCCGACGCCTGCCTGACCCTGTTCAAGGACGTGCCCGTGCTGTCCACCAATTCGCCCAACAAGCTGTTCGACACGTTCGCCGCGGGCCGGCCCGCGATCGTGAACATGGACGGCTGGATGCGCGAGCTGGTCGAGCACAACGAGGCGGGGCTCTACGTGCGGGCGGGCGACGCCCGCGACCTCGCGGACAAGGTGGCCTGGCTGCGCGACCATCCCGAGGAGGCCGAGCGCATGGGCCGCAACGCCCGGGCGCTGGCCGAGCGGGAGTTCGGCCGTGACGAGCTGGCCGCAGCGAGCTCTGACCGTGCTCGAGGAGGCCGCCCGGCGGTGAGCGACGAGTAGGAGCAGGTCGAGCTCTCCTACTGCGTGGTCAACACGGGCGGCCGCGAGCACCTGCTCGCCTGCCTCGACGCCATCGCCCGCACCCATCCCGCTGATCTGTCCCATGAGGTGCTGGTGCTCGACAACGCCTCGGGCGACGGATCGGTCGAGGCGGTGCGCGACCGGTTTCCCGAGGTCAACCTGATCGCGCTCGAGCGGCGCGCCGGGAAGGCGGAGAACGACACGCGGCTGCTGCGGGACGCGCGCGGTCGCTTCTGCCTGCTGCTCAACGAGGACTCCGAGCTGCAGGACGGAGCGGCGGAGGCGCTGGTGAACGCCATCGACGGTCACCCCGGCGCGGCGGCCGCGGGCGCCCAGCTGCTCGACTCGGACGGCCGGCCGGTGGCCTGTGCCTGGCGGCTCCCCGACATCCCCTGGGGGCTCGCCGCCGCCGTGTTCCTCCACCGCCCGGTGGCGGTCGAGAGCACGGGCACGCGGGTCCGGGAGGTCGGCTGGGTGCAGTCGAGCGCCATGCTCGTCCGTCGTGAGGCGGCCGAGGAGGTGGGCTGGCTCGATCCGGACTTCTTCGTGTACTCCGACGAGACCGACTTCTGCAAGCGCCTGCACGACGCCGGCTGGAAGATCCTGTTCGTGCCCGCGGCGCGTGCGGTCCACCACGACCAGCTGTCCACGGACGACGCCGCGATGCGACGCCGCATCGTCGAGTTCCACCGCAACCGCGATCTCTACTTCGTAAAGCACCGGATGCCGTTGACCCGCCTGGTCTGGCGGGTCTGCTGGACCTGGGCCTACCTGGTGCGTGCGGCGGTGGCCGCGATCCTGCCCGGTCGGGACCCGCGCCGCTATCTGCTGCACGCGCGCCAGCAGCTCGCGCCCGGGCGCGGCGAGGGCATCCGCGAGGCGGCGCGCGACCACAACGCCGGGCTGGCCTGAGCCGCCTTTACGCTTTCCCCTCTCCATGGAGCACCCCGACCTCGCTCAGATGGCCGCCATCGGCGCCGCCCTGGGGTCGCCGCTCGTGCTGCTTGCACGCGGGCGAGTGGCCCTGCTGGCCGGGCTGGTGGTGCTGGCCGTGGCGGAGTTGCTGCTCGCCTACTCGCTGGGCACCGGCTCCCTCGACCGCCTGACCGGAGCCAAGGGCCTGGCGGCCGCGTTCGTCGGGCTGATCGCCCTGGGTGGCGCCGCCGCCGTACTGGCCCGGCGCCCGCTGATCGTGCCCATCGCCGTGCTGGTGGCCGCGCCGTTCCGGCCGCCGCTGTCGTTCGACTCCGGCGGCTCCTTCCTGGTGTCGATCGCCGACGACGGGCGCCTCGGCCGGCTGCTGCCGCTCTACTTCGTGCTCGCTGCGGCGGGAGTGGCGCTCGGGTGGCGCGCGCTGCGCGGCCGGGAGGTTCGTCCGCTGCCGATGGTCATCGCGGCGCCCGCCGCGGCCTTCTTCGCCTTCGCGTGCCTGTCGCTCACCTGGGCGGACGACCTGGAGGCGGGCACCAACCTGCTCGTGTTCTTCACCCTGCCCTTCGCGCTCCTGCTGGCCACGGTCGCGCGCGCCGACTTCCGTGCGCCGGTGCCCAAGCTGCTCGCCGTGGCCGCGCTTGCGCTGGCCTCGCTGTTCGCCGTGGTGGGGCTATGGCAGGCGGTCACGCACGAGCTGTTCTTCTACGCGCCCAACCTGGCGGTCTCGAACGCCAACACCGACTATTTCCGCGTCACGTCGCTGTTCGGCGATCCGAGCCTGTACGGACGCCACCTGGTGCTCGGCATCGCCGTCGCGCTGTCGCTGCTCGCGGCGAGACGCTGGAAGCCGTGGCCCCTGGTGGGGATCGTCGCGCTGCTGTGGGCGGGGCTGTTCTTCTCCTACTCGCAGTCGAGCATGGCCGCGCTGCTGGTGGTAATCCTCGCGATCGCGCTGGTCACCGGGGACCGCCGAATTCGTCTCGTGCGTGGGGCTCCTTGCGCTGGCCGCCGTTCTGGCCGGCGCCGCCTACGGAGCGGTGCAGCTGGCCGACGGCAAGTCGATCAACCGCATCACCAGCGACCGCACCGAGCGCGTGGAGGACACCACCAGGGTGATCGAGGAGGACCCGCTGTCCGGGGTCGGCATCGGCGGCCAGCCGCGCGCGAGCCGCGACCTCGCGCGCAGCGACCGGCCCACTCCCAACTTCGTCTCGCACACCACGCCGCTCACCGTGTTCGCCGAGCTTGGCGTGATCGGGCTGCTGCTCTATGGGTGGCTGCTCGTCGGAGGAGCACGCATGCTGCTGACGGTCTACCGGCGTGACGACGCCCTCGGGCTCGCCCTGAGCTCGTGCTTCCTCGCCCTGTTCGTGCACGCGCTCTTCTACAGCGGCTTCCTGGAGGATCCGCTCACCTGGTTCGTGCTCGCCACCGGCGCGGGTTACCTGAGCTGGCACGAGCAGCGCGACCCGCAGCCCACCGCCTCCGAGCGGGCGCGCATGAGGATGGAGTCCGCCTCGGTGAGTTCGTGAGCGTCCGCGGCGCCTGGGCCCTGATCGGGGTCCTGTTCGCGCTCATCGCCATCACCCTCCCCGAGCTCGGCTCCGATCCCTGGCGCTTCCGCCCGTCCGTGGTGGACCCCCAGGGGCCGCTCGCGCCGCTGGTGAGAGCCGCCGGCGAGGAGTGGGACGTGGGGATCGCGCGCGCCGCGGCCTTCGTGGCCGCGCTCCTGTGCGGGGCGGCGGCTGTTGTGCTGATCGCCCGGCCGCGGCGCTGGCCGCTCTGGGCGGGCGTGGCTCTGGTGCTCGCCGTCGGAGCTGCTCCTGGCGGCGCCGTCCACGTTCCTCCAGCTCGGCCTGCGCGACTCCACGGAGCCCTGGTTCTTCACCAACGACTCGACCTACCAGATCGAGCTCGGCGGGGATCTGGTGCTCGAGCTCGACAACCCCTACGGACACGACTACCGGGAGTCGGGTCTCGAGCGCTTCTACACGCGCGACGGCAGCGTGTCGGAGCGGGTGCGCGAGCGCGAGGTGGCGCTCGAGCACTTCGCCTACTTCCCCGGGCGGCGGTGATCTCGTCGGCGGCCTGGCGCCTGCTGCCGGAGCCGTTCGACGACTACCGGCTGCTGGTGCTGATCGCAACGCTCGCGATGCTGCCGGCGGCGCTCATGTTCCGCGGGCCCGCCGGCTGCGCGGCTCGCGCTCGGCGCCCTGCTCGTATGCAACCCGATCGCCGTGCGCTCGGCCTGGTTCGGCCAGAACGACGCGCCCAGCCTGCTGCTGATGGTGGTGGCCTTCGCCCTGGTCACCCGGCGCCGGTTCGGCTGGGCCGCCGCGGCGCTGGCCGGCGCGATCCTGCTCAAGCAGTTCGCGCTCGTCGCCCTCCCCTTCCTGGTGATCCTCATGCTCAAGGAGGGAGCGACCCGCGACGAGCTGGCGCCGCGCAGCGCTCGTGTTCGGGGGCGTGGTGCTGGCGGCGATGCTGCCCTTCCTGATCGCCGACCCGGTGGCCTTCTACGAGGACACCGTTCAGTACGGCGCCGGCACGTACAAGATCGTGGGGTACGGCCTGTCGGCGATCCTCGTGCGGCTGGGCATCCTCGAGGACCGCGACGGCAGCTACCCGTTCGCGCTGATCGCCCTGCTCACCTGGGTGCCGCTGACGGTCTGGCTGCTGCTGGCCCAGCGCCGGGCGCAGGAGCTGTGGATCGGCGCGGCGGCCTTCGCCGTCTCGATCCTGTGGCTGATGTTCATCGGCCGGACGTTCAACAACTACTACCTCGTGTGGCCGATGACTGCCGGGGTGATCGCCGCGCTGATGGCGCTGAGTTCTCTACCTTCGGTGCGTGCGCCCGATCGATCTCGACCCGGGTGAGGCCATCCTCCACGAGGGCGACGCCGAACGCTGCGTCGTGCTGCTGCCCGGGATCCGCTACTTCAGCCAGGCTCCGCTGCTCTGGTTCGCTCGCGAGGCCGCTCAGGCCGAGGGCTGGTCCGTTCTCGAGCTGAGCGAGCGGGCGCCGGCCGGCGTCGATCCGTTCGCATGGATGAGCGAGCGCGCCGAGCGGGCGCTGGGCGCCACCTCGGCGACGCAGGTCGCGCTGATCGGCAAGTCGCTGGGCTCCGTTGCCGCACCGTTGGCCACACTTCGGGCCCTGCCGGCAATCTGGCTGACGCCTTTGCTCGACCGGGCGGACGTGGGCGAGGCACTGGCCGCCACCACCCGGCCGACCCTCATCGTGGGAAGCCCCGCCGACCCGACGTGGTCCGGCGGCAGCGTGCCCGAAACGGAGGCGCTCGAGGTGCTCGAGCTCGACGGCCTCGACCACTCGCTCCAGGTCCCCGGAGATCCGGCGGCGTCGCTCGACGTGCTGCGCACGGTCACCGAGCGCATGCGCGGGTTCCTCGCCGCGCTCAGTTGACGTGGCGCTGACCCGACTCACCCTCTGCCTGCTGGTCCTCCTGACCACGCTCCAGGTGGCCGCCCCCGCGACCGCCACGGTCCCGCGAAGCGGCGAGGGGCTGGGCATCTCCGATCCCGACCCGATTCCCTCGAACTCGCTGCGCGAGCGTTTCGCCGCACTGCGGCCGAAGATCTTCCGGGTCATCGTCGACTGGAACGTGGTCGACAACCCGGGCTGAAGGCGCAGGTGGCCACGCGCATCGCCCGCGCCCGCGCCGCCGGTGTGGAGGAGGTGGCGGTGGCCTTCGGTAGCCCGGCCGGCTACGTCGCGCCCGAGACGTGGATCGCCAAGGTGGGGGCGTTCGTGGACGAGTTCTCGCCGTTGGGCGTCAGCGCCTGGAGCCCGGCGAACGAGCCCAACCACAACCCGGGCGGAGTGCCCAACTGGCTGGCGACGACGCCGCGTAGCTCGCCCTCGACCGCCTCCGTACGGCTATGGCGTGGAGGTGCTGGCGCGCTATTCGCCGCGCGCTGTCCGGCTTCCTCGCCCTGCGCCATCCCGACGACGTGCTGGTCTCGCCCGATCTACACGACGACTACGACGGCGACCTGTCCGACGGCACGCCGCTGCGCACCGTAGCCGTGGGCGATCGCAGGATCTCCACCGTCGCCGACTACCTGCGTCAGTTCCGGGCCGCCGGGGGCGAGCTGGGCGCCGCGCTCGCGTGGCATCCCTACAGCGGGGTCAACCGGCGCGACATGACGAGCACCGTGGACATCGCAGCCGAGGTGCCGGGCCTGCCGATCTGGGTCACCGAGATCGGCGCCGCGGGGCAGATCCCGGGTGGGCGCTTCGAGCGAGCGGGTGAGACCTACCAGCGCGACACCGTGGACTGGATGCTCGGCCCCGGGCTCGCCTCGCACCCACAGGTAGAGCGCATCTACTACTGGCACATGCTCGACCACAACCCGGTGTGGGACACGGCGCTGGTGCGCGCCGACGGCAGCCCGCGGCCGGCCTGGCGTTCGTGGTGCGCGGCGGCCCACGGCGACGACCCGTCCCACCCCGACTGTGTCGAGACCGGCCCCGCCGCGCCGCGACGCCTGGACGCCTTCGCACCCGGGCCCGTCTGGCGCCCGCCGACCGGCCTGATCGCCTCAGGCGTCACGGCGGTGGAGCCCTGGCCGGGGCGCACCGTGCTGCTGGCACGAGGGCCCGACTCCGCGCTCTGGGAGCGCCACCTCGACGGCAGCGACTGGTCGGCCTGGCGTTCCCTGGGCGGGGCGATCACGTCCGAGCCCAGCGCGGCGTCGCCAGGGCGACGGCCGCATCACCGTCACCGCAGTGGGCAGCGACGGCGCCACGTGGCAGATCACGTACGACGGCGTGGCCTGGTCCGCCTGGGCGCGCCTGGGCTGAAGCAAAGGACAGGCAACGAAGGGGCTTGGCTCCTTAACCAGCAAATGGATGGGTAAGGAGCCCAACCCCCTTGCCCGGCCGACCGGACCGCTGCTGCACGCGAGCAGCGCTCAGGGCCAGAGCGGAGCGCTCGAAACCGGGCCTAACTCGGCTCAGCCCGCTCGCGCTTCTTCTTCTGCTTCTTCTCCTCCGGCTTCGTCTCGCCCCGGTCCGCGCGGGCGTCCTCGCGTGGCCGTGTCCGAGCCCTTGCGCGCGAACGCGAACTGCTGGGAGCGGCCGGTGATGTAGACGCGGTCCTCGTCCGCCACGACCGGGTTCGCGTACTTCCCGCCGGGGAAGCGCCAGACCCGCTTGCCGTCCCGGACCCGCACGGCGTGGGTGGCGTCGGGGCCCTGAGCAACCGAGCGCTGCGCCTCCGAACCGCAGGTCGAGCAGACCGCGTAGTACACGAGGCCGTCCATGACGGTGGGGGCCGCATGCACAGCGCCCTGTGCGTCGATCTCCCAGCGGGTGTCGCCGGTGGCGGCGTCGAGGGCGTAGAACTTGCCGTCGTAGGTGCCGACGAACACCTTGCGCTGATAGACCGCCGCCGCGCCGTAGATGTAGGAGCCCAGCGGCCGCGCCCAGAGCAGGTTGCCGGTCTTCGCCCCGAAGACGTACATCGTCCCGTCGGTGTTGCCGATATAGACGCGCCCGTAGGCGATCGTCGGCGTGGCGTACCAGAACTCGCGCGAGCCGAAGCTCGAGTTCGACTGCTCGCTCCACACCTGCTTGCCGGTGCCGGCGTTCAGCGCGTAGAGCGTCCCACCGTCGGACGCGATGAAGATGCGGCCCTTCCAGTAGGCGGCCGACGTGTTGACCTGATCGTCGGCCGCGAAGCGCCACTTGCGGCGGCCCGTCTTGGCGTTCAGGGCGATCACGTCGTTGTTCCAGGTGCCGACGTAGAGCGTGTTGTTGCGAAGCAGCGGCGACGATTCGACAGGCGCCGTCTCGTGGCGCCACAGCTCACGGCCCGTCTCGGCGTCCCATGCGACCACGAAGCCGCTGGCCCCGGCCTGGTCCTGCAGGCACTCCACCGGGTGCATGTAGGCCTGGTAGACCACGCCCTTGCCGATCGTCGGCGACGAGGCCGCGCAGCGGCCGAGGCTCTTCTTCCAGTCCACGCTCCCGTCCTTGCGGTTCGAGCGCGAAGAACAGCCCCTTCTGCTGTGCGAGGTAGACGCGCCCGTAGCCGATGGTCGGCGGGAACTCGAGCGTGTCGTGGGCGTCGATCGACCACAGCCGGCGGTACGGCGGGCGGTGGTCGTAGGGAGAGATGTGCTGGCGCCCGTCGTCGAAGCCGTAGGTCGGCCACGGCCGCGCGATCTCCTTCTCGGGCGGCGGGGCAGGCGGCTCCGGCTCCTCGGTGACCACGAACTCCTCGGTCGCCGAGCCGCGCTTCTCGAGCGGCTGGTTCTCGTTGTAGGCGTACACGCCGATCGCCACGCCCAGGACGAGCACGACCAGCGCGCCGCCGATCAGGAGGCGACGTCGTAGGGACACCGCGGCTCAGGATGGCAGACGCCTACCCGGAAGCCAGGAGGCGCCAGATGCGCTTTGTCACTTGTGGGATCTCGATGCTCAGGGCCGACTCCTCGAGCTGGCGAGCCCACTGCGGGCTGCCCGTCCGCAGCACCACCCCGTCGCCGAGCCGGTAGGCCATGAAGGCGGGCTCGCCCGGATCGCGGCCCGCGGTGGTGAGCGGCCTGAGTCACCGTCGGCCAGGCCGCGGGAGACCTCGAAGCGCGTGAACTCGCCGACGAAGTCGGACAGCCCCTCGTACAGGCCCAGCTCGTCCTGGAAGACGGTCAGCGGCGAGACGCTCGTCACCAGCTCGGCCGTGCGCTCGCCGAACGCGTTCTCGCGCCGCGGCGGCGACGGATCGCTCGCCACCTCGCCCTCCAGCGCGATCGTGCGGCGGAAGGAGTCGGTGCCGAACGAGCTCACCGTGCCGCCACCGTCGACGTAGTCGCGCAGCCGGCCCAGAAGCCCCTGCGGCAGCCACAGCTCGCTGCCGGCAAAGGCGACCCCGGGAGCGTCGCCGAGCGCCGGGCCCTCGCCGCGCGCCAGGGAGATGTCGGTGGTCAGGTCGTAGGCGAGCTGCTCGCGGTCGAGCCAGCGCAGCAGCGGAGCGACCTCGCCCAGAAAACCCGTGGGGAGCCCGCCGCCGGCGAACGGGCGGTCGAGCCGCACCGAGGCGGACCTCGCGAGCGTGTCGGCAAAGCCGTCCGCGTCGTCATCCACCGGGTTGAGTCCCTGCCAGGTGAGGGCCGGCAGGACCGCAAGAACGCGGCTGCGACCCTCCGCCGACTCCTTCTGAGCTTCACCGGCCACGGCGAGCGGCCACACCGCACGCTGCTCGCCGGCGCGAACGCGCACCAGGTACACGCCGGTCGTCGTGCCGCGGGGTATTCCCACCCGGAACGAACCGCCCACGCGGCCGCCGCGGCGGATCGGTTTGGGGTCGCCGAGCCGCGAGACGACGAAATCGAACGAGCGGTCGAACGGGCCCACCTCGAGCCGGGCCACCGAGCCCGCGTCCACCGTGTCGAGCGGCCCGCGCAGGGAGAAGTTGCGCACCGTCACGCCCGTGCCGGGACGCGCCACCCGAGCGTTGGGAACCGGCGCCGGCGCCTCGGTGACGGTTGCCGGCCCGATCGCGCACGGCGACCGTGAAGGCGTAGTCGCCCTCGGGCGCGGGGACGCTCTCCTCGGGACCCGCGGCCACGCGGCCGTCCCACACGCCGGTGCGGTCGTTCTCGCCGCGGAACCGGCGCACCACGTAGGGCCGGCCCTCGTCGGTTCGGAACACGCGGAACTCGGGCGCCGCGTTGGCGGGTCCGCGGTAGCGAAGCTGCACGCGCGGCGTCTGCCCGGGTGCGCCGGGTGCGATCACCGACGGGCTCGCCTCCACGAGCTGCGGCACGGCGGCGGCACGCGATCCACGTTGATCTCCTTGAACGAGTTGATCACGCGGCTCTCGTCGCGGCGCACCACGCGCATCCGGTACGTGCCGTCGGGCACCGGGTTGCCGTCGTCGTCGGTGCCGTCCCAGGTGTAGCGGTACTTCCTGTCGCCCGCGAGCCGCTGGCCGTCGACCAGGCGGCGCACCTCGTTGCCCTCCGCGTCGACCACCGAGAATGTCACCTGTGCCGGCTCGGAGAGGTCGAAGCCGACCCTGGCCTCGTCGCGGTAGTCGTCGCCGTTGGGCGAGAAGTTCACCGGCTTCGTGGCAAAGCGAATCACGAGCGGAAACTCGCCCTTGAGCTGCTGGGTGACGAAGAAGGCGGCGATCGTCGCCACCACGAGAACGGCGAAGACCGCCCGGACCAGGGGCCGGGTCATGGACGCGGGAGCCTAGCCGCCGGGTCGACCTGCAAATGTCGTGCGGGAATGCGCGTGCACCTGCTCGACCCGTCGGCCGACGTGCTGCCCTACGACCACGCGCTGGCGGGGGCGCTGGCGCGCCGAGGGGCGCGGAGGTCGAGCTGCTCACGTCGCGCTTCGTGCATGGTCCGGCGCCCTCCCCGGACGGCTTCGTGGTGGACGAGGCCTTCTACCGCGCCGCAACGCGCTTCGGCGCGCGCCGCACCCGCCTGCGGCGCATGCTCAAGGGAGCCGAGCACCTGCCCGGCATGGTGGCCTACCGGCGCCGTGCGCAGGACGCCGACCTCAGCCACTGGCAGTGGCTCTGGCTGGAGGGGCTGAGCTCACGACTGTTGCCGCGCGGCCGCCCCCAGGTGCTCACGATGCACAACGTGATCCGGCGCGAGCAGCCCGCCCAAGCGCTCGCTCGACGCGTTCGACGCGGTGATCGTCCACACCCGGCGCGGCGCCGAGCTGCTCGGCGCCGGCGAGCGCGTGCACGTGATCCCACACGGCGCGCTGGAGCACCTGACCCGGCAGCCGGACGAGCGTCCCCTGCCTCCGGAGCTGGCGCAGGTCGAGGGCCCGGTGGTCCTGTACTTCGGCGTGGTGCGCGACTACAAGGGCGTGGACGTCCTGGTCGAGGCCATGAACCATGTTCCCGAGGGCGAGCTGTGGGTGGTGGGCCGCCCCCTGGGGGTGTCAATGGATGAGCTGCGCTCCGCGGCTCCGCGTGGCAGGGTGCGCTTCGTGGATCGCTACGTCGCGGACGCCGAGCTGCCCGCCTTCTTTCGCAGAGCCGACGTCGTCGTGCTCCCCCACCGCAGCGTGGACGTGTCAGGCGTGCTCTTCGCCGGGCTTGCCTTCGGCAAGGCCATGGTGCTGAGCGATGTCGGGGGCTTTCGTGAGCTCGTGCAGGACAGCGGCGCCGGCCGGCTGGTACCGCCGGGCCAACCCGAAGCGCTGGGTGCGGCAATCGCGGAGCTTCTGGCCGACCCGCCGGCCCGCCTCGCGCTCGAGGAGAAGGCCCGCGCGGCGGCTGCCGGCAGCTACTCGTGGGACCGGATCGCCGAGCGCACCCTCGACGTCTATCGCCAGGTGCTCCCGTGAGAGCGGTCTACCTGGCCAAGAACAAGCGCTCGGCCGCCCGCGGCCTCGACTGGCTCGTCCGAGCAGGGCTGCGACGTGGCCGTCGTGGTGGCCTCCGAGCCCGACCGCTGGACGCGCGACGCGCAGCGGGTGGACCTCGTGGCCGAACGCCGCGGGATACCGCTCGTCAGCGAGACCGAGCTCTACGCGGATCCGCCGGCCGACGTGGACCTGGTGATCTCGTTCCTCTACTGGAAGCTGATCCGCGAGCCGCTCATCTCCCTCGGGCGAATCGGCTGCCTGAACTTCCACCCGGCGCCCCTGCCCGACTTCCGCGGCGTGGGGGGCTACAACGTGGCGATCCTGGACGAGCTCAGCGAGTGGGGCGTGTCTGCGCACTTCGTGGACGCTGGGTTCGACACCGGCGACCTCGTGGAGGTCGAGCGTTTCCCGTTCGACAACCAGACAGCCACCGCGTTCTCCCTGGACCTGCTGAGCCAGGAGCACCTGTTCGCCCTGTTCGAGCGGACCCTCACGCGCGTGCTTGAGGGCGAGGAGCTCCCCCGCCGCGCTCAGGGCGAGGGCCGCTACGTGACCCGGGCCGACGTCGAGGAGCTGCGCAGGGTGCGCACCGGGGACGATCTCGATCGCAAGCTGCGCGCCTTCTGGTATCCGCCCTACCCCGGTGCGATCGTCGACGTCCAGGGGCGCGAGCTGACGCTGGTGGACGAATCTCTCCTGGCCGATGCCGCCGACGCCTACCGGGACGCCGGCCTTCTGCCCTGAGCCGCGCTGCAAAGTGACGGTCGTCACATAACGCGGCTGAACCGCGCCTTTAACCTGGAGTCGTGAGCTGCGCGGCCTGCGGTACGGATAACCCGCCCGACGCACGCTTCTGCATGAACTGCGGTGCCCGCCTCGACCGGCACTGTCCCTCGTGCGGCACCAAGGCTCCGCCGGACTCACGCTTCTGTATGAACTGCGGGACCGCGCTGGACGCCCCCGCGGGCGCTCCCGCACCGGAGGCCTCGCGCCCGCCCGAGCGATTGCCCGAGGAGCGCCGCCAGGTCACCGTGCTGTTCGCCGACCTGTCCGGATACACGGCGTTCGCCGAGCAGATGGATCCCGAGGCGGTCAAGTCACAGGTCGACCGCGCGTTGATGCGCCTCGGCGACGAGGTCGAGCGCTTCGGGGGCACGGTCGACAAGTACATCGGCGACAACGTGATGGCCATCTTCGGCGCCCCGGTCGCCCACGAGGATGACGCCGAGCGTGCGGTGCGAGCCGGGCTCGGGATGCAGGACGCCATGGAGGAGGTCAACGAGGGCCTGCCCTCCGGAGTTCACTTCGCGCTGCGGGTGGGTGTCAACACCGGCGAGGTGCTGGCGGGCTCGGTGGGCAAGGCCTACACCGTGGTGGGCGACACGGTGAACGTCGCCTCCCGGCTCCAGAGCGCCGCGCGGCCCGGCAGCGTGACCGTTGGCGAGCGGACGATGCGCGCCAGCGGCGACGCCGTGCGCTACAAGCAACTCGAGCCGCTCGAGCTCAAGGGCAAGACCGCCCGGGTGCCGGCCTGGGAGGCCGTTGGCGGTGTTCGCCGAGCATCCCGTGGGCCGCCTCGCGCCAACGCGAGAATCGCCGCTGGTGGGCCGCACCGAGGAGCTGGCGGCCCTTGAGACGCTCTACGAGCGCGTGCTGGGCGACCGCACCCCGCACCTCGTGACGCTCGTCGGCGAGGCCGGCGTGGGCAAGTCGAGGCTCCTGCGCGAGGTCGAGCAACGGCTGCTCGCCCATCCGTCGTCCCCCTCGTTCCGCACGGGCCGCTGCCTGCGCTACGGAAGCGGAACCGTGTTCTGGGCGCTGGGTGAGGTCCTGCGCGCGGAGTGCGGGATAGTGGATTCCGATTCGGCCGAGGAGGCGTGGGAGAAGCTGTCGCGCTACGTCCGCGAGCGCGGCCGACGCCGCCGACATGCGCGCGGGTGACCGCCAGGCTGCGCTCATCGGTCGCCTGCTGGGCGTGGAGGGGCCGCCCGAGCTCATGCCGGACGAACAGGATCCCGAGCGGCTGCGCGAGGCCTTCTTCTCCGCGCTGCGCTCCGGCATCGAGGCCATCGCACAGCGGCGCCCGATGGTGATCGCATTCGAGGACATCCACTGGGCCGACGACGGCATGCTCGACGCGATCGAGCACCTCGCCCAATGGGTGCGCGCGCCACTCATGCTGATCTGCCTGGCCCGAGACGAGCTGCTCGACCGCCGCCCGAGCTGGGGTGGCGGGCGCCGCTCCGCAACCCAGCTGCTGCTCGAGCCGCTCAACGCGAGCCACACCCGCGAGCTGGTGGCCGCGCTGATGCCAGAGAGCCACGAGGTGCTGCCCGCCGTGGTGGAACGCTCGGGGGGCAACCCGCTGTTCGCCGAGGAGATGGCACGGCGCATCACCGAAGACGGCGGAGCGGACACCAGGCTGCCGGACACGGTCCAGGGCGTGCTGGCCGCGCGGCTCGACTCGCTGGAGCCCTTCGAACGCAGGCTCGTGCAGCAGGCCGCCGTGGTGGGGCGCACGTTCTGGGAAGCCTCGCTGGTCCCACTCGCCCAAGCCGAGGGGCGCGATCTCGACCAAGCGCTCCGCATGCTGGAGGCCAAGGACATCCTGGCACCCGTGTCCGAGCGGCGGCTCGCCGGGGAGCGCGAGCTCGCCTTCAAGCACGTCCTGATTCGCGACGTGGCCTACGGGATGCTTCCGAAGTCGGTGCGCTCGCGAAAGCACTTCGAGGTCGGCGCGTTCATCGAGGACCGGGCCGGCGACCGCACGGATGAGGTGGCGCCGCTGCTCGCCGAGCACTACGGGCGCGCCGCGGCACTCGGCACGGAGGGCGACGTACCGGCAGAGGAGCTGGCGACGATGCGCGACCGCGCCGTGCACTTCCTCGAGCAGGCCGGCGACGCCGCAGCGCGGCTCTACTCCAACCGCGAGAGCGCCGAGCACTACCGCCACGCGCGGCAAGTGGCCCGCGCCTGCGACGACAGCGGATCCCAGCAGCCCGAGCCCGAGACGCAGGAGGTGCTGGTGCGCATCGGGGAGAAGCTGGGTGACGTGTCGCTGCGGCTGGGCCGGGTGGACGAGGCCATCGCGGTCTGGGGCGAGTGCCTCGAGTGGCACCGCGGGCAGGAGGACCTGGAGCGAGTGGCCGACCTCCACCGCAAGATCGGAGCGGGGCTCTCCCACAAGGGCGAGCGCAAGACGGCGATCGAGCACTACCAGAAGGGCATCAACCTCCTAAAGGACGGCCCGCCGCGAATCGAGCTCGTGCGCCTCTACGAGGAGGCCGCCTGGCTGTACCTCCACACCGGCGACAACATGCTCGCCATCTACGCCTCCGAGAAGGCGCTGCGACTGGCCGAGCGGCTGGGCGAGACCCGCGCGGCGAGCCGGGCACACGGGATCTTTGGCCGCGTCTTCGGGCGCATCGGCGACACCGAGAAGGCCCGTCAGAACCTCGAGCGCGCCGTGGAGCTGGCGCGGGGCTCGGACCACGGCGAGACGATCCTGGCGCTGTCCGCGCTCGGCCGCCAGCTGGAGATCTCCGAGGCCGACGCGGTGGGGGCGCGCGCGGCGTACGAGGAGGCACTGGCGCTGGCCGTCGAGGTGGGAATGCTCCCCGCCCAGGTGGAGCTCCACGCCTGGCTCGCCCAGCTGGCGGTATACGCAGCCGATTGGGAGCGTGTGGAGAGCTCAACCGAGGCGAGCGCCGAGCTGGCCGAGCGCGAGGGTCTGGTGGGCAAGCTCTGCCTGCCCTACACGCTGCGCGGCGTGCTGCGCTGGCGCGAGGGGCGTATCGACGAGGCGGTCGTGCTGTATCACCGCGCTCACGAGCTGGCCGAGCAGGTGGGCTGGTCGGAACTCGCTTTCCAGGCGCTGCTCGGGCTGGGCACGGCGCTGCGCGACCAGGGTGATCTCGACGGAGCCGCGGCCGCGCTCGATCAGGCGATCGAGGTGTGTGAGCGCGCCGGCCTGATCGCGCAGTCGATCCAGGCGATGGGCGCCCGCGCGGTGATCCTGGCGCTCGCGTCTCGCCCCCAGGCCGCGCGCGAGGCCGCGGAGCTCACCGCGCAGATGGCGGGGCGGCTCCACTATCCGCTGGGGAGTGCCGCCGCTCTGGAGGCCCAGGGCGTGTCCGCCGAGGATCCGGTCGAGGGTGCAGGTCTCCTGGCGCAGGCCGAGGCGGCCTGGGTGGAACTCGATCGCCCGCTCGAGGCCACCCGCGCGAGGCTGCTCGCCGGCCAGATCCTGCTCCCGCGCGAGCCCGCGCGTGGCCGCGAGCTGCTCGAGGAGGCCGCCGGCGAGAGCGAGCGGCTGGGCGTGCCGCACCTGGCCGAGAAGGCCCGCGCGGCGGCTGCCGCCTACTGACGGTCGGCGCCCGCGATCACCACGACGGTGGCGTCGCCGGCCAGGCCCTGCGTGGCGGGATCGACGGGCTCGCGCTGCGAGATGCCGAGCTTGCGGCTGACGAGCGCTGCCTCCCGCTCGTTTCCGTTGGCGTAGAGGATCACGGACTCGGCTCGCTGCTGGCCCTCGTCGTCCTGACTGTTCGCGACCGTGCCCACATCGAAGCCGAACCTGGTGACCTCGTTGCTGAGCGACTGCGCCAGCCCGGGGACGGTGGTGCCGTTCAGCACTGCCACCGTGACGGTGGCTGGATCGATGGCACGGCGCTGGGCCTGGTTGCCCTCCTGCGACTCGCCGTTGTCGGCTTCCCCACCTCCCGCCGGCTGCTGCTGGGCCGGCTCGGACGGCGCGCTGGGGTCGTCGGAGGAGAGCTGGGTGAGCGCCACGGCCACGCCGATGCCCAGCACGAGCACGCCGGCGATGGCGAGCAGCGTGTTGCGGGTACTTCCGAACAGGCGCCGGGGCAGCGACTCCCGCGGCGGGGAGATGACCTGCGTGTTCTGGGGAGCGCTCCGGGTGGCCGCCGAGCGCGCAGCGGGGCTCGCGGCCGCTGGGGTGGCGGCGGGCGCTGCGCCTGCCCCCGGAACGAGCGGCGCGCCGGACGGGCGGCCGCCGGCAGGCGTGGCGGGGCTGGCGGGACGCGGGGGCGCGCCGCCGCCCGGAACGGCAGGCGCTGCGCCGGGCTTTGCCGCGGGTGTGGCGGCCGGAGCAGCAGGAGCCGCCGGCGCCGCCGCCGATGCCGCCGGGCCGGAATTGGCGGGCACCGCCTGCGGGGCGGGTGTGGGTGGATCGCCGGGCTTGGGCGGCGCCGGAGCGGCCGTGTCTGTGTCCTGCGAGGCGGAGCCGTCGGTCTCTTCGTCGGGTTCGGAATCAGCAGAATCGGTCTGGGAGGCAACCGCAGGACCGGCGCCGGCCTTGGCCGCAGCCGCCGCGGCCGCCGGGACCGCCGCCTTCCCGGCCATGGCGCCCACCGGCTGCGCCGTGGGCACCGGCTTGGGGGCGCCTTCCGGAGGGGTGGCGCGTGCGGGCTGCGGGGAGCCGGGCACAGCCGGCGGCGCCCCGGCGGGGCGCGGCTGTGGCTGGGCCACCACGCGACCCGGCACCGGCTGCACGGCCTCGGCTGGTTCCGAGGCGCGCTCGGGCGCACGTCCAGCCCACTCGCGCAGCCGCCGGACGTCGCGCGCCTGCGAGAAGTACAGAGCGGAGAGCACCGCAAGCCCGAGGACGGAGGCCAGCCCGGCGTAGGCGCCGATCTCTTGAACTATTTCAGGCAAGGTTCGAACTGTAGAGCGGGAATCGGAAGCCAGCGGCCATCGCGGCCCTAACCGGGTGACACGGCCAGGGCGCGTTCGGCGGACAGCTCCGCCACGGTCCGCGCGAGCACCGCCGCATCGCCCGCATAGACCAGTTCCTCGATGCGGGCGAAGGCGCTCTCGACCCATTCGGGATCAAGGGGCGGCTGCACCGCGGAGACGATCTTCTCGGCGGGCGTGGGCTGCGGCCGTTCGCCGGGGTTGAAGAGCTCCTCATGGATCTTCTCGCCGGGTCGGGGTCCCACCACCTCGATGCCGATGTCCACCTCGGGCTCGAGGCCGGCCAGCCGGATCATGTTCCGGGCCAAGTCGACGATCTTCACAGGGTCGCCCATCTCGAGCACGAACACCTCGCCGCCGGTGGACAGCTCGCCCGAGCGGATGATCAGCTGCACGGCCTCGGGAATCGTCATGAAGTAACGGGTCATCCTGGGATCGGTGACCGTCACCGGGCCTCCCTGCCCGATCTGACGGCGGAAGATCGGCACCACCGAGCCCGACGAGCCGAGCACGTTGCCGAAGCGCACCGCCGAGTAGCGCGTGCCCTTCCAGCGGTTCTGCGCAGCCTCGATCGCCCACTCGGCCAGGGCCTTGGAGGCGCCCATCACCGTGGCCGGGCTCACGGCCTTGTCCGTCGAGACGAGCACGAAGCGCTCCGCGCCCACCTCACCCGCAGCGGCGGCCACGATGCGGGTGGCCACGGCGTTGTTTCGCACCGCCTCCACCGGGTTCTCCTCCATCAACGGCACATGCTTGTAGGCCGCCGCGTGGAAGATCACCGACGGCCTGTGCTCGGCGAAGACCTCGCGCACGCGCGTCGCGTCCTTGCAGTCGGCGAGCACCGGGGCCACGCGACGGAAGTGGCGCTCCTCCTCGAGCTCGCGGCGAACCTCGAAGAGGGCGTTCTCGGAGTTCTCAACCAATACGAGCAGCTTGGGCCCCACGCGCGCGATCTGACGGCAGAGCTCCGCCCCGATCGAACCTCCGGCACCGGTCACGAGCACCGTGCCGCCACGCAGGTAGGCGCCCACGCGATCGATCTCCACGCGCACCGGCTCGCGGCCAAGCACGTCCTCCACCTGCACCTCGCGCACCTGGCGCATGAGGTTGACGCCGCCCGAGAGGAGCTCGAATGTGGTGGGCAGTGTGCGCACCGGGATCCCGCGCTCGCGGCACGCGGTCACGACCGTCTGGCGCAGGGTGCCGGGCGCCGAGGGGATCGCGATGATCACCTCCGACGGACGGACGCCGTCGAGTACGCGCGGCAACTGGCCGGTCGTACCCAGGACCTTGAGGCCCGCCACACGCATGCCCTGCTTGCGCGGGTCGTCGTCCACGAAACCCACCGGGGCGCTGCGCAGACCCGGATTGCGGCGCAGCTCGAGTGCCACCTGCTGACCGCCGTTGCCCGCCCCCACGATCAGCACCTCGCGGTCGGCGCGCTCCAGGATCGGCCCTCGCGCCGGGCGCTCCACGAGCGCGCGCACCGCGAAACGAGCGCCCGCCGTGAACGCCAGTGAGAGCAGGAAGTCGAGCGCGATCACCGATCGCGGTGGGTCGACCCGTCCGATCGAGAACACGAAAAGCACGGCCAGCACCGCAACCGTGGCCACCACCATCGCCTTGAGGATCGTCTGGAAGTCGCGCTGGTCGACGAAGCGCCACAGCTTCGAGTACAGCCCGAAGAGGGCGAAGATCAGCAGCTTCATGGCCACGATCAGGAAGATCGTGTCCCAGAGCAGCCGGTCGTACTTGAGCGGGATGCCCTCGTCGAAGCGCAGGACGTAGGCCAGGTAGTAGGCGAGCCCGAACAGGCAGGCGTCGACTGCGACCTGGCCGAGCCGGCGCGCGTTGACTGATGAAGCGAGGGATCTCATTTATCGGTTGCCTGGAGCAGCAGTGTGACGAGTTCACGGGGGTCTCGCCGGACGCGCAACCCCGTGTGCGGACGCCGCTGTTCGAGCTCGAGGTCTACGTTCCCGGGATCGGACAGCTTATGTAGGCGCCCCTCCCGCATGAGCGCCTCGTCGACCGCGCCGAGCCGCCCCTCAAACGTCGTGTAGACGGGCGTCCCGAGAGCCACGGCCTCGCGGTTCATGGTACCGCCGGCGGAGATAACAAGGTCGGCGAACGCGATCAGGCTCTGGGCGTCGATGGCGCGCTCGGGCATCGTGAACGAGCCGAGGCGGGCGATCTCCTCGCGCTGGGCGAGAGTGCGGGGCAGCACCACGGTCTGCGCGGCCGATGCCGCCAGGCGTTCGAGCACGCCCTTGAACAGCGGGTTGTCGAAGCGGTGGTAGAGCGACACATCGGGCGGGGTGCGCACCACCACGATCGGCCGCTCCCGCGAGAGCGAGAGCTCGTCGAGCACCGCCGGGTCGGCCTCGAAGTCCGCCAGGTAGTACTCCTCCTTGAGCCCGGCGTAGCGGCGCAGCTTGCGCGCCGTTGCGCCGTAACGGGCCAGGCGCTCCGGCGGGATCGCATCGGGCACCATCACGATCCGGCAGAGGCGGAGGTTCACGTGGTGCTGCGCCGCCGCGAACTCGTAGTCGAAGGCCGTGGCACTCGGTATGCCCAGGACCCTCGCGGCCACGCTGATGTCGTTGGACCCGTGCCCGATGGCCACGTCAAAGCTCCGGCCGCGGGCCCAGCGCAGCAGCGCGCCGCTGCGCGATACCAGGCCGAGGCCCTTCGAGGCCAGCCGGCCGCCGCGGTGGCGCCCGACGGCGGTGTGCGCGATGCCGAAGCGCTCGCACAGCTCGAGAGTTTGGGCGAAGTCCCGGGCCGTGACCTCCACCTCGTGGCCGTCCGCCCGCATGATCTCGATCAGCGGCCGCATGACGAGCACGTGCGGGCTGTTGGTCAGATCGATCCAAATGCGCACGGAGGGGTCGCTACCCTACCTCGCTGCTCATGCTCGTCCTTGCCTCGATCACCGATCCGATCGTCGAGGTGGCTGTGGACGTGGTGGATGCCATGGGTCTCCCGGGAGTGTTCGTGCTGATGCTCCTCGAGAGCGCCTGCATCCCCGTGCCCAGCGAAGCCACCATGCTGTTCGCCGGCTTCAACGTCTCGCGCGGCGAGTACAGCCTGTTCGCCGCCACCATGGTGGGATCGGTGGCGAACCTGGTGGGCTCGTGGATCGCCTACTGGATCGGGTACGCCGGGCGCGTGGACATCCTGGAGAAGCACGGCAAGAAGCTGCACATCAAGCAGTCATATCTCGACTGGGCCGACCGCTGGTTCGAGCGCCACGGCGACGCCACGGTCTTCTTCACCCGCATGCTGCCGATCATCCGGACCTTCATCTCCCTGCCCGCCGGCGTGGCGCGGATGCCGTTCTGGCGCTTCAGCGTCCTGAGCTTTCTCGGCTGCATCCCCTGGGTGCTGATGCTCACCTTCATCGGCAAGCAGGCCGGCGACAACTGGGAGAGCTGGAAGGACAACCTGCATTACGTCGACTATGTGGTGGCCGCCGCGATCGTGCTCGGGGTGCTCTACCTGCTGGTGCGCAACCGGCGCAGCCGCGGGAAGGAGCCGGACACCGGGGAGCCCGGCTCCGCTCCTGAGCCGGAGCGGGCCTGAGCGAGAACGCCCGGACTGTCGCTGTCCCACGCACTGGCGCTCGGCGCCCTTCAAGGCCCCGCCGAGCTGCTGCCGGTGTCGAGCTCGGGCCACATCGCCCTGGTGCCGCGGCTGTTGGGCTGGCCCTACGCGGATCTCCCGGGTGAGGTGCGCAAGTCGTTCGAGGTGGCCCTTCATGCGGGCTCGGCACCGGTGCTCGCTGTGGCTGCGGCAGGCGCGCCCGGTCTCGACCTCCGCGGTGTGGTGCTGACGTTCGCACCGGCCGCCGTGGCCGGCCTGCTGTTCGAGCACGAGATCGAGCAGCGGCTCGGCTCCACGCGCACCGTGGCGATCGCTCAAATCGCCGCGGGCGCCGTGCTGATCGCCGCCGATCTGCGTTCGCCGCGCCGCAGCCGGATCCGGCGCCGCGACCAGCTCGCGGTGGGCCTCGCACAGGCCGCCGCGCTCGTCCCCGGAGTGTCTCGCTCGGGGGCGGCCATCAGCGCTGGACGACTGAACGGCTTGCGCCGGCAGACCGCCGCCGGCCTCGCCCTTCGGAGCGCCCTGCCGGTCACGCTGGGCGCCACGGTCCTGAAGGGCGCCCGGCTCGCTCGCGGCAGCGTGCCAACCGAGCTGTACCCCGCGATGGCTGCGGGCGCCGCCGGGGCATTCCTGTCCGCCGCGGCGAGCCTGCCCCTCGCCCGGCGAGCCCCTCCGCTGCGGGCGGTGGGGGCGTATCGCATCGCGCTCGGGGCCCTCTGCCTGCGGCGCGGCTGAGCCGCTGGCGTAAACGCAGCGGCGAACCTACAGTGGAAAGACGCACCAGATTTCCTCTGTTCCGACGGCCGCGGCCTCCTGGCACGAGCGCACCCTCACGCGGCTCGTTGGTGACGTGCGCGCGCTCATCCCGGTCAGCGCCGTTACCTTCGTGACGGTCGACGAGCAGCGCGGCGTGATGGAGCACGCTGTCGGCTGGTTCGACTCCAACGAGTTTCGCGACGCGCTCGAGGCACCGGCGGGACGGGCCATCGATCCGCGCCAGCGCCGGCTGGTTGAGGCCGCGCTCGCTCGCGGCGAGCCGCTCCTGCTCGCGCGCGTCGGCGACTGGGAGGGCGCCGCCGACCTGCGCGCCGTGGCGCTGGAGTCGCTCGGGCCCCAGCGTGGCGAGGAGGTCTGGCAGGCCTATCGCGGCGCTTCCTTGATCGCCTGTCCGGTGCGCAGCGAGATCGGACGGGCGCTTGGCGTGCTGCTAGTGGCCGCCGGCGAGGGCACCGAGCCGCTCGGTGACCAGCAGGTGCGCGCCGTGGAGGTGGTGGCCGACCTCGCCGCCATGGCTCTCGACCGCGACACGCTGGTGGAAGCCGAGGCGCGCCGTGCACGCGAGGAGGCGAGGCTGACCCAGGCCGCCGAGGCGGTGGCGGGGACGCTCGAGCTGGACAAGGTCTACGAGCGGGTGGTCCAGCACGCCGCGGCGGTGACTGGAGCCACGCGGGCGCTCCTGACCCGCATCAACTCTCGCACCGGCGAGCTGCGTACCGAGGCTCAGGTCGATTTCTCCGAGCAGCTGGCGCACCGCCTGCTGTCGCTGCACTCGAGCAGCTTCGGGAACCTGGCACGGACCCGGGAGCCGGTCCTGCGAGCGAGCCTCGACGAGATGGGGATCGGGTCGGTGATGCACGCTCCGATCGAGCTCGGCCCGCGCCTCTATGGCGTACTGAGCGTTGCGCACGACCAGCGCGACCAGTTCGGTTCCGAGGATCTCGAGCGCCTCGTCAAGCTGGCGCGCTCCTCGGCGGCCGCCATTGCCAACGCAATCGATTATCAGCGGGAGCGCCGCATCGCCCGCGCCCTGACCCTGGGCTTCGTGCCCGGATCGCTGCCCGAGCTGCGCGGCTACGAAACCGGGCTGCTGTACGCGCCCGCCGAGCACGAGCCGGCGGGGGGCGACGTCTACGGCGCCTGGGCGGTGGGCAGCGGCGAGGAGATGGCCCTGCTCGTGGGCGACGTTGCCGGCAAGGGTGTGGAGACCGCAGCCCTGAGCGCCATGGCGCGCTTCTTCATCGAAGCACGCAGCTGGGACACGACGGATCCAGGGGCAGTGCTGGCCCAGGCCAACGAGATGCTGCTCGGCCGCCTGCCGCGTGACAGCTTCGTCACCGCCTTCTTGGCGATCCTGTCGCCCGACTCGCTGCGCTACTCCAACGCTGGGCACCTCGCTCCGCTGCTGGTCCGTGGCGACACCGCCCGGCCGCTCGACTCCCACGGGCTGCCCCTAGGGGTGGACCCGGTCGACCGCTACAGCGAGAGCGTGCTCGTGCTCGAGCCGGGCGACCTCGTGTTCGCCTACACCGACGGCCTAATCGAAGCCCGTCGCGCCGGTGAGACCTACGGCACCGAACGGCTCATGCGCTTCCTCCTCTCCCAAGCGCCCGCGCTCGGCCCCGACGATCTGGTGAGAGCGGCGCAGGAGGACGTGGCGGACTGGGCCGACGGCCTGGCCGACGACACAGTGGCGCTGGCACTCCGCAGGGCCGCCTGACCTCCGCCTCTTGCGCTTGAATGGCCTCGATGGCCAACGGGGCATACGCACGCGCGGGCGTGGACCAGGCGCTCGCGGGTGGCGCGGTGAACGCACTGGTGGAGGTGCTCGCGCAGATCAACACCGGGCGCCCGTCGCGCGCCGTGCTGGGCTCCGGCCACTACGCAAACGTGCTGCGCATCGACGAGCGGCAGGGCCTTGCCCTGTCCTGCGACAGCGTCGGCTCCAAGGTGATCGTTTGCGAGCAGCTCGGCCGCTACGACACGATCGGCATCGACCTCTTCGGGATGAACGCCAACGACGTGATCTGCGTGGGCGCCGACCCGATCGCCCTGCTCGACTACATCGCGGTCGAGGAGGCGAACCCGGAGATGCTGGAGCAGATCGGGATCGGCCTGCGAGCGGGCGCGGAGCAGGCCGGCGTGGAGATCCCCGGCGGTGAGCTCGCCGTGCTGCCGGACGTGGTGCGCGGCCACCCCTCTCCGCATGGTTTCGACCTGGTCGGGTTCTGCGTAGGTCTCGTGGACCTCGACGCCGTCGTCACCGGCGATCGCATCGAGCCCGGCGACGCGCTGATCGGGCTCCCCTCGAGCGGCATCCACTCCAACGGGCTGAGCCTCGCCCGGCGAGTGCTCGGCGACCTGGACGAGCAGGTGGGCGCCACCACCGTGGGCGATCTCCTGCTCGAGCCGACGGTGATCTACGTCCAGGCGATACGTGAGCTGCTCGCGGCCGAGCTCGACGTCCGTGGCCTCGCCCACATCACCGGCGAGGGCTTTCTCAACCTGCTGCGGCTGGACGCCGCTGTGGGCTACCGGATCGACTCGCCACTGCCCGTGCCGCAGGTGTTCGAGCTGATCGCCGAGCGCGGCGGGATCGAGGATCGCGGAGCTCTACGAGGTGTTCAACATGGGCTGCGGCTTCTGTGTGGTCGTCCCCGCCGCCGACGCGGGCGCCGCCGTCGAGATGCTCGCCCGCCACCACCCGGGCACTGCCGTGATCGGCACCACCACCGAGGCCGCGGGCACCGTCGAGCTCACCCGCCAGGGCCTGGTCGGGCGCAGGCCGGGCGGCTTCACGCCGGTTCCCACAGCTCGCCGGTGAGCACCCGTACTGGCCTGACCCGCCATTCCGCCGCCAGGCGCCAGAGCTCGGCCGGCGCGCGAGGACCGGACAGGTCACACACGGCTTCCACCTCCACGGTGGCCATCGTGCCGAAGCGCGCCAGGGCCGTGGGTATGTCGGGGCGCCCGCCTGCGGCCGGGGTGGCGCCGGCCGCGAGGGCCGCCGCGCGCCACTCGGGATAGGGGCGCCCGCGCTGACCCAGACGTCGCCGAAGCGCAGGCCGGGCAAGGCCGGCGCGGCCCGCGCCTCCTCGAGGTCGGCGGCGAAGGCCTCCGTCGTCGCGGCCGACTCGAGATCGATGCGAAAGCGTTCGGCGTCCAGTCCCGCCCGGCGTGCCTCCTCCACCAGCGCCTCGGTGCGGTCGAGCCGGCGGCGGTGGCACATGATCCCCTCGCGCAGCACTCGCAGGTAGCGCTCCTCGGCCCGGGGGCCCTGGTCCGCCGCCGCCTTTACGGCCATGCACGCGGGGTAGGTCGAACGCAGCGGCCCCGTCCCGCTCCAGATTCGCGGATCGATTGGCATGTTTGAACTGTCGGCCGCGTCCAGCCACTCGATAATGAGAAATGAAAGATCGCCCTCGTACTCTCGGGCGAGACCTCCCATGACGTAGGTGATCTGGACCTCGTCGCCGAACTCAGTCAGTAAGCGGCGCAGGGCCGGCTCACATGCCCATGATGCTGAGCAGGCGGGATCCGTGTAATACCTGACACGTGCCGGCAAGAGACTGCGGAAAATAGATGACGGTGATCGGCACCCTCATAGGCGGCCGGTATCGACTCGACGAGAAGATCGGATCGGGTGGGATGTCCACCGTCTACCGCGCGTTCGATCCCACGCTCGAGCGCTGGGTGGCCATCAAGCTGATGCATCGGGACATCTCGAGCGATCCCGACCAGCTCGAGCGCTTCCGGCGCGAGGCCCGCGCCGTGGCCCAGCTCAATCACCCGCACGTGGTCACGGTGATCGATGCGGGCGAGGACGAGGGCGCGCCGTACATCGTCTTCGAGTTCGTCGAGGGCGAGACGCTCAAGGAGCGCATCAAGCGCCAGGGCCGCCTGCCGGTCTCCGAGGCCGTGGCCTACGCGATCGAGATCGGCCGCGCGCTCGAGGCCGCCCACGCCGCTCGCCTGGTGCACCGCGACGTGAAGCCCCAGAACGTGCTCATCGACGCCGACGGCCGCGCCAAGGTCACGGACTTCGGCATCGCCCGCTCGCTCGAATCCCACGGCCTGACCGCCACGGGGCGGGTGCTCGGCACCACCGACTACGTGTCGCCCGAGCAGGCGCTGGGTCACGAGGTCACCGAGCAGTCAGACGTCTACTCGCTCGGCGTGGTGCTGTACGAGATGCTCACGGGCGAGCCGCCCTTCAAGGCCGAGACGCAGGTGGCCGTGGCGATGAAGCACGTGAAGGACCCGCTGCCCGACGTCCAGAAGATGCGGCCCGAGATCTCCGCCGCGCTCGCCGCCGCCGTGGAGCGGGCCACCGCAAAAGAGATGAGCCAGCGCTACCAGTCCGCGGGTGAACTGGTGCACGACCTCGAGGAGGTCCTGGCGATCGAGGCCGCCCGCGCGGGAGAGGCCAGCGGCGAGGCCACGACGGTCCTCGGGACGCTGTCGGGCGACACGGCCGACTTCGCACCGGTGCGCGTTCGTCACCCCAAGCGCTACCTCGCTGTGATCCTCCTGCTCGTGGCAGTCGCGGCGGTCGCAGTCGTGTATTTCGCCAACCGCACCGAGAAGGGACCCGGCAACGACCCGATCGTTGCCGAGCCACCCGGCCTCGAACCGGTGGAGCTCGGCCGCCAAGCGGCCTCCCAGTACGACCCCGAGGGCGACGACGGCCAGGAGTCTCCCGAGGCGGAGAACCTCGTGCTGGACGGCATCCGCAACACCGGCTGGGACACCGAGACCTACCAGGCCGGCTTCGAGGGGGCCGGCAAGTCCGGCGTGGGCATCTACGTTGACGCCGGCGAGCCGATCCCCGGGCGGCGTCTGGCGCTGATCACCTCCACTCCCGACTCCGAGTTCAGGGCGGGTGTCTACGCGGCCAACTCGATTCCCACCCAGTTGCGCGGGTGGACCCCGGTGAGCCGGGTGAAGGCGGTCGACCGGGAACGCGCGGTGTTCCGGCTGACGCCACCGGACAACCAGCGCTTCCAGTACTACCTCGTGTGGATCTCCAGCCTGCCCGAGTCGGGGAAGGCGACGATCCAGGAGATCCGGCTGTCACGGCAGGGCTGAGGCGGGCCGTTCGCGCCGCTGCGCGCCGCTTGGGCCGGCGTGGTCGCCGGCAGTGCCCCGACGACCGGCTGGGGAGGGGTCGCCCGTTGACCGTGTGACATCGACCATCCATTCCATGGTGGATGTCACACGGTCGGCCGCCGCCGGGGCCCTACCGTCTTACCCAGCCGATTTCGTGGGCGCTTCGCACGCGGCGCCGGTCCGAGCGGAGCGCAGCAACGCCCAGCGCCTAGAACCGGTACCCCCGCTCCTCCTCGTACCGCTCCAAGGCCAGCGCCAGCAACCGGTCGAGCAAGTCCACGTACGGAATGCCGCTGGCCTCGAAGAGCTTCGCGTAGACACTGGTGGAGGTGAAGCCGGGAATCGTGTTGAGCTCGTTGACGAGCACGGCGTCGTTCTCCACGAAGAAGTCCACGCGCGCCATACCCGAGCAGTTGACGAGCCGGAACACCTCCACGGCCAGGCGCCGGACCTCGTCGAGCTGCGCCTCCGGAATGCGGGCCGGGATCACCAGCTCCATGCCGCCCGGCTCGTACTTCGCCTCGTAGTCGTACCAGTCGCCCTTCCGGATCACGATCTCACCGGGCTGCGAGGCGACCGGGCTCGAGTGGCCGAGCACGGAGCACTCCACCTCGAGGCCGTCCGACAACCGCTCCACGAGCGCCACCGGGTCGTGCTCGAACGCGTGCGCCAGCGCAGCGTCAAATTCGGCCTCGGACACCGCCTTGGAGATCCCCACCGACGATCCGAGCCGCGCGGGCTTCACGAACGCCGGCGGCGCCAGGGCCACCGGGTCGCCCTCGCGCACCGCGACGTAATCCACCTGGGGAATGCCGTGAGCCGCCATCAAGTCCTTGAACACGGCCTTGTCCATAGCCACCGCCGAGCCCAGCACGCCCGCGCCCACGTACGGAACGTCGAGCAGTTCGAGGAGGCCCTGCACCGAGCCGTCCTCGCCGAAAGGCCCGTGGAGCACCGGGAACACCGCGTCGGCGCCCGCCAGGCCGCCGCCGGGCGCAAGCGGAAGCGGCTCACCGCCGAGGGTCCAGCGCCCGTCCTTCTCCAGGCGCACGTCCACGACCTCGTGCCCGCCCTCCGCGAGACCTGCGCGCACGGCCTCGCCGGAGGAGAGGGAGACGTCGTGCTCGCTCGAGCGGCCGCCGGAGAGGACGGCGACCTTCACCGGCGCGCCCTCACGGGGCCTCCGGCTCGGTGTCCTCGAGCGTTTCGGGCTCCTCGAAGACCCCGATGATGATCAGCACCTCAGTGCCCTCGTCGACCTCCGAGCCGGCGCCCGGGCGCTGGTCGACCACCACGCCGTCCTCATCGGGATTGTCCGTGGAGCGCTCGCGCACCGCGGGGGCGAGGCCGGCGCCTGAGAGCTGACCCGTCGCGTCGCCCTGGCTCAGGCCGATCACGTCGGGCACGTCGACCTGAGGACGCCCGGTCGAGACCGCGATCGTGATCGTGGTCCCGCGGTCGACCTGCGCCCCGCCTTCTGGGTTCTGTGCGATCACGTTGCCCTCGGGCTCGTCGGACTCGGACTCCTCCACCGCCGTTCGCAGGCCGGCGTTCTGCAGCTCGGACTCCGCCGAGCCCTGCGAGAGCCCGATCACATCCGGCACGCCTACCTGCTCCGGCCCGCTGCTCACGAGCAGGCGCACGCGCTGGCCACGGCGGGCCTCGGCGCCCTCACCGGGCACGGTCCGGATCGCAAAGCCGTCCCTCACCTCATCCGAGAACTCACGGTCGACCGTGACCTTCAGCCCGGCGTCCTCGAGCTCGTCGATGGCCTGCGGCTCGCGCAGGTTGGCCACCGGCGGCACGGGCACGACCGGCGGGCCCTCGGAAACCTCGAGGGTCACCTCCGAGCCCACCTCCGCCTCCTCGCCGGCGTTGGGGTCCTGGTCGAGCACCTGGTCCACCGGCTGCTCGCTCTGCAGCCGGGTCTCGCGGACCTCGAAGCCGGCCCGCTCCAGCTCGGCGCGCGCCTCCACCAGCTGCTGGCCCGTGACCCGCGGCACCTCCCGCTTCTCCGTGGTCAGGGCGCCGCTGGCGATGAGCCAGACGAGCGCGCCGACCAGCGCCAGGGCGAGGATGCCGATGCGTGAACCAGGGCCAGCGGCGGCGCTTCTCCTCGGGCTCGGCGACGGGGGCCGCCATCGGGCCGGTGTTGCCGTCGCCGTCGCCGGCCGGAAGCGCGATCGGCGCAAACGCCGTGGTGCCCTCCCCGCCGTTCTCGCCGGCGTCGATCTGCGCCCGCGCTGCCTCCAAACCCTGTGCGAAATCGTCCGCGGACTGCCAGCGCTGCGCAGGGTCCTTGGCCAGTGCGGCCATCACGACCGCCTCGAGGGCGGGATGCACGTCGGGCCGCAGTTGGGAGAGCGGGACCGGATGCTCGGACAGATGCTTGAGCGCGATCGCCACCGCGCTGTCGCCCTCGAAGGGCAGGCGCCCGGCCAGCATCTCGTAGAGCATCACCCCGATCGAGTAGAGATCGGATGCCGCGGTCACGGAGTGGCCCTGGGCCTGCTCCGGCGAGAGGTAGTGGGCCGTGCCCATGATCGAGCCCGTTTCGGTCATCTCCGAAGCACCGGCGCGAGCGATGCCGAAGTCGGTGACCTTGGCGTGCCCCTCGCCGTCCAGCATCACGTTGTGCGGCTTGAAGTCACGGTGGATGACGCTGTTCGAGTGGGCGAACCCCGCCGCCTGGAGGACCTGGACGCCGACGTCGATCACCTGGCGCTGGGGCAGCGGCGCCTCGCTGGAGACGATGTCCTTGAGCGTGCGCCCGGTGAGGTACTCCATCGCGATGTAGTAGGTGCCCTCGTGCTCGCCGCGGTCGAAGACGCCGACCACATTCGGGTGGCTCAGCCCGGCGGCCGCCTTCGCCTCGCGCCGGAAGCGCTCCACGAACTCCTGGTCCTGGGCGAAGCGGCGGTGCAGCACCTTGAGCGCGATCTCGCGGCCCAGATGCCCGTCCTCGGCCACGTAGACGTCGGCCATCCCACCGGAGCCGATGCGCCGCACGATGCGATAGCGGCCGTCTACCAGCGTGCCGGTGGCGACCTCGGTCACGCGCCGGCCCCGCTCACTACAGCCCGCTCCCCAGCATGGCCTCGAGCACCTGTTTGGCTATCGGCGCGGCCACGGTTCCACCCTGGCCTGTGGTGCGCTCGACCGTCACGGCGATCGCCATCTTCGGATTCTCGACGGGTGCGAAGGCGATGAACCAGGGCTGGGTGAACTCGCGGTTGGCGCCCACCTCGGCCGTACCCGTCTTCCCCGCCACGGTGATGCCTGCGAGCGCCCCTGCGGTGCCGGTTCCTTCCTCCACCACACGGCTCATCATGGCGGTCAGCTGCTCGGCGGTCTCGGGCTTTCATCACCTTCGACTGGAGATCCGGCTCGATCCGCTCCGCCACGCGCCCGTCCTTGCGCACGATGCGGTCGGTCAGCTGGGGCTTCATCAGCCGCCCGCCGTTCGCCACCGCCGCGGCCACGAGGGCCATCTGCAGGGGTCCCGCCCGGACCTCACCCTCGAGCCCGCCCTGGCCGATCGCGGCCCGTCCGACGTCGAAGCCGTCCTCCACGTAGCGGCCGTCGCCGTTGATGACACCACTGGGCACCATCTGGCCCTCGGGGTAGTCGAGCTGCGGATCCTCGTAGAAGCCGAAGCGCTTCATGTACTCCACGAGCGTCCCGCGGCCGATCGTCTCCCCCACCTGAGCGAACACGGTGTTCACGGAGTTGGTCAGAGCGTCCGTGAAGGAGATCGGGCCAAAGCTCTGGCCGCCGGCGTTGGCGAGCGGCACGCCGCTGATCGTCTTCGGCGACGACCCGTCGATCACGGTCTCGGGCGTGACCTTGCCGCTGTCGAGTGCCGCGGTGGCCGTGACCACCTTGAAGGTCGAGCCTGGCGGATAGAGCTCCTGGGTGGTGCGGTTGAGGGTCGGCTTGTTGGGGTCTCGGTTCAGGCGCCCGAACTCGCTCGGGATCAGGTTCGGGTCGTAGTCGGGAATCGAGACCATCACCCTCACCTTGCCGGTCTGCGGCTCGATCGCGACCACTGCACCCTTGCGGCCCGCCAGCGCGGCCACCGCCGCCTCGGTCCCCGCAACGTCGAGGTTGGTGACCACGTCCTGGCCCTCGGCCTCGCGTCCTTCCAGGCCGGCGAACAGGGACTCGAACTCGTTCTCCTGACCCGCCAGGGCGTCGTTGCGCTCGCGCTCGAGGCTGATTCGGCCGTTGGTGATGAACGAATAGCCCACCGGGTGAGCGAACAGGCCCCGGTGGGATAGGTGCGCGTGAAGACGCGGTTCTTGCCGCGGCCCCGTGAGCGGTTGGCCGCGATCACGGTCTGGCCGTCGCTGGCGTAGATCAGCCCGCGCGGCCGTTTCTGCTCCTCGATCAGCTGGCGCCGGTTGGCCGGGTTCTCGGCCAGGCTCTCGGCGTCGAGCACGCTCCAGTAGGACGTGAAGCCCACCAGCACCGCGAACAGGACCACGAACAGGCCGAACAGCTGCATGATCTGACGATTCAGACCAGACCACCCCGCCGGATGCGTTCACGGCGCGCACTGTCGGAGACGATCAGGAGCAGCGCCAGCAGCACCATGTTGGCCAGCAGCGAGCTGCCCCCGTACGAGACGAGCGGGAGCGTCACGCCCGTTAGCGGGATCACGCGCGTGACCCCACCGACGATCACGAAGACCTGCAGGGCGAGCACGCTCGTGAGCCCCACCGCCAGCAGCTTCGAGAAGCCGTCCGAGGCGAGCATCGCGACCTTAAAGCCGCGGAACACCAGCAGCAGGTATGCGCCCACCAGACCAGCCGCCCCGAACAGCCCGGCCTCGTTGACCAGCACGGAGTAGATGAGGTCGGTGTGGGCGGCGGGGAGGATCGTCCCGCCCCCGGGTAACTCGAGCAGTGCATTGCCGAAGCCCTGGCCGAACAGGCCTCCGTCGGCCTGGGCGAAGAGGGACTGGGCGACCTGGTAGCCCTCGTCGTCGACACGGTCGGCCTTGAAGGGGTCGAGCCAGATATCCACGCGCTCGCGCACGTGGTTGACGTTCTCCGCCAGGAAGAACGCGCCGCCGAAGAACATCGTCGCGCCGACCCCGATGATCGACAGGCGCCCCGTAGCCACGTAGAGCAGGGCGAGGAAGCCGCCGAAGAACATCAGCGAGCTGCCCAGGTCGCGGATGAAGATCAGCATCAGCATGGCCAGGCCCCACACCAGGAGCAGCGGCCCGAAGTGCTTGGCCGAGGGCCGCTCGCGCAGCACCGCGACCAGCGACCCCACGAACACCACGAGCAGCACCGAGCCGGCAGGCCCCAGGCCGAGCACCACGATCGCCAGCAGCGTTGCGAGCGCGGGGAGCCCGTAGAGCAGCAGCTGGCGCTGGTACGGCAACGGCCTCAGGCGCGGGCGCACCAGAATGTCGCCGGTCTCGCGCAGGTAGCTCGCGAGGAAGATGATGATGCCGAGCTTCGCGAACTCCGCGGGCTGGAACTGGATCGGGCCGAGCTTGATGGCAAGGAACGCGCCGTTGACCTGCTCGCCGATGCCGGGCAGCCGGGGCATCAGAAGCAGCGCGATGCTGCCCGCCGCGATCAGGTAGCGATAGCGCTCGAGCACGTGGTGATCGCGGATCAGGAGGATCGTCGCGCAGAAGAAGATCAGCCCCACGACGAACCACTGGGCCTGCTCGCGGGCCAGCTCGGTGTCGATCCGGTAGATCAGCACCAGGCCAATTGCGCCGAGCAGAGCGGCGAGCGGGAACAGGTAGGGATCGGCGTCGGGCAGGCGGGCTCGGATGAAGAGATGGGCGAGCACGCAGAGCCCGAGGAAGACCGCTCCGTACGTGAGCGTTGCGTCCTGGACGTCCTGGGTCCGGGTGGCCAGCACCGCGGCGAAGCCCGCCACCACGAGCAGGGAAACCGGGAGCAGCCCGAACAGCTCGCGCGTGCGCGCCGACATCAGCCCGTGCCTCTTCCGCCCTCGAGCTGGCCGCGCTCCAGTGCCCGAACCAGGTCCACGGCATCCTCGCGGCCGCGCCACTCGTGGTCGAGTACGCGCTCACGCCGGGCTGCGGGTATGGCCCGCGCCGGCATGCCGCTCGCGTACTCCTCCTCGTACAGATCCACGCCCAAGGGGAGTTCGTACGGCACGCCCCGATAGATCGTGACCAGGCCCGCGTCGTTGGTGCCCACGAAGTAGACCTGCCGGCTGAGCGCGTAGAGGCCGGTGATCACCGCCGCCACGACGGCCAGGCCGAGCAGCGCTTTGACGACGATCCCCGCACGCCGGCGCCGGCTCGGCTTGCGGTGAGGCTTTCGCTCGAGCGTGGCCGGCGGGGCCGGCCGGGTGGCCGGCGGTCGGCCTCGGCCGTGGTCGCGGCGGCGCTCACGTCGTCCGCGGTGAGCTGGCCGGCGATCGTCTCCTCGTCGCCCGGCAGGGCTGGGGCGGGCGCACTGTCGTCCTCGCCCAGCCTGAACAGCACGACGGTGATGTTGTCCTTGCCGCCGCTCTGGTTGGCGGCTCTCACAAGCGACTCGGCGGCGCTGTCCAGATCGTCGGCCGAGCGCAGGATCGCTGCGACCTCCTCGTCGGAGATCATCGAGGTGAGGCCGTCGGAGCAGAGCAGGAACACGTCGCCCGCGCGCCCGGCCACGGTGTAGGTGTCGACCTCGACGTCGGGCTCGGGCCCAAGCGCGCGGGTGATGATCGAGCGCTGCGGATGGTGCTCCGCCGCCTCGGGCGTGATCTGGCCGCTGCGCTCGAGCTCGGCCACGAGCGAGTGGTCGCGCGTGAGCTGGACCAGCTCGCCGTCCCGCAGGCGGTAGGCGCGGCTGTCGCCTACATGCCCGAGGCTGATCTCGTCGTCGTCGACCCGGGCGGCCGTGAGGGTCGTGCCCATGCCGCGACGCGACTCGTCGGACACCGCGAGCTCGTAGATGCGGCGGTTGGCCTCGCGCAGCAGGCGTGTGAGCTGGGCCTCCGCCTGTTCACCCGCGGGCGCGGCGTCGTCGAACGCGCCGGCCGCGATCGCCGAGGCCACCTCGCCCGCCTTGGCGCCCCCCATACCGTCCGCGACGGCGAAGAAGGGCGGCCGCAGCACGAGCGAGTCCTCGTTGGCGCTGCGCTGGCGGCCGACGTCGGAGCGGCCCGCCTGTTCGGCTATCCGCAGGGCCACCGGCTACTCCTGATAGCGGTATTCGCTGTCGCCGATGCGGATCAGGTCGGCCATTTTCAGGCGCTCGGTGCTCTTGACCTGACGTCCGTTGAGGTAGGTCCCGTTCGTCGAGCCCATGTCCTCGAGGTACATGTACTCGCCCCGGGCAAAGATTCGCGCGTGGGCCGAGGAGGCGAACGGATCGTCCACCCGGATCTCGGCGCCGTCCGACCGGCCCATGGTCGCGCCCTCCCTCACGTCGAACCGTCGTGCCCGGCTCGTGGCCCATGGCGGCCACCACCTCGAGGCGCGGCTCCACGCCCTGGCGGAGGTCCGGCAGCGCACGCATCGCGGCGTCGCGCCTTCGGGGGCTCGACGGGCTCGGCGGCCGCCGAGCCCGCCTCGTAGCGCGAGAGATCGCGCATGGCGCTGCGCGCCACCCACAGCAGGAACAGGTAGAGAACGAGAAGGAAGCCGAACTTGAGCGCGACGGCGAGCGGCTCGTCCACCGGTGTCCCCTCTAGTGCTTCCCGCCGGCACCGTCGATGGTCGGGCGAGTCGGTGCGTGACAGCGTGCGAGCGCAGTCGATGCCGAAGCTCGACGACTCGCACGCGTAGTCAGCGCGATCCGGCCGCCCGAGCGCGACGGTGAGCGAGGCAAGCACTAGTCGAGCTCGAAGGTCAGGTCGCTGACGCCCACGGTGATGCGGTCGCCGTCGCGCAGCACCACCTGGTCCACGCGGCGCCCGTTCACCTTCACGCCGTTGGTCGAGCCGAGGTCCACGGCATGCCAGCCGTTCTCGTCGCGGCGCAGTTCAGCGTGCCGGCGCGAGACGTTCGGATCTGACACCACCACGTCGCACTCGCGGCTGCGGCCGATCACCACCCGGTCGCCGCTGAGCACGTTGCGCCGCCCCTCCGATACCAGGAGGGCCTGACGCCGCTCCACGGGCATCTCGAGCTTGCGCGCCGCCCGGTCGGGCGAGTACACCATCGTGTGGCCGAAGTCGCCCGCCGACGGCGCGGGCTCTGCCGCCGCCTCCTCCAGTTGCTCCTCCTCGGGGGGCGCGAGCAGCTGGGCCTGGATGCCGAACTCGCCGAGCTCGAGCCGGTCGTCGGTGTGGAACTCGATCTGGGGACGGCTGGTGAGGGCCATCGACTCCTGGCGGGCGTGCTCGAGCAGGTAGTCCGACAGCTCCTTGCGCAGCGCCGGCTCGTAGCTCGTGAACTGCTCACGGTCCTGAGGCGAGAGGAACACGCGGTAGTGGTTGGGCACGTAGACGCGCGAGACGGAGACCATCTGGTTCTCCTCCATCTCCTTGGCGAGCTTGTGCGCCAGCTCGACCGGCTGAACGCTCGTCTTGAACGCCCTTCCGAAGGCCCCCTCCACGAGGCCCCCGAGCTTCGCTTCCAGGTTCCGCAGCATGCTCATTGCCGTCCCCGGAGGGTAGCCCTAAGCCGTCGTGATTCGTGGCGCCCGCCAGCCCTCCGCGGGAGCCACGATCTGGGACACGGACAACGCCACGAGTGCGGCGGCGATCGAGCCCGCCACGGCGCCGCGGGCCTGGTCCAGCGCGACCTCCGCGGCCAGCGCGTCGCCCAGCGCCACCTGCGCCGCGATCAGCCCGAGCGCCCACACGCCGGCCCCCGCCAGATCGACGGCGAGCCAGCGGCCGCGGACGACGAACGGCAGCGCCACGGCGAAGGCGGCCCACACCAGCGCTGGAGCCAGCACGGGCGACCCGGCCAGCGGCACGAGCACATCGGAGACCGCTGCCGAGATCGAGCCCTCCCAATCGGCGAGCGGCGTGGTGCCGTCGGGCGAGCCGAACAGCAGCGCGTTGCCCGTGAGCGCCTCGCCGAGCACCAGCCACCACAGGCCCGCCGCGGCCAGCCCGGCGCGGCGCCAGGGCGTGGGCGCGAGCGCCGCGATGCCGACGAACGCGGGTGCGAGGGCGATGGTCCCCAGCAGCGGACAGAGAATCGGCAGCGACCACAGCAACCCGGCGCGCGGCAGTAGGAAGGGGACCGGGAGGGCGGCCGCTGCGAGGACCACCGCGGTTCCCTGGCGATCGGTCTCCGGCGCCACGAGCCACACGCACAGGCCGAGCACCGACAGCATCCAGCCGATCCGGGGCAGGAGCGCGGTCGCGCCCGCGGCCACCGCGGCGGCAGTCAGCTTCGAGAAGGCGGGTTCCGGGCCCAGCGACGACAGCACCGCGAACACGAGGGCGCCGGCGAGCAGGCCGGCGCCGGCGCGCTGCGCCAGGCGCACCGTCTTGGAGGGCGCCTGCGCGGCCACGGCGCGGCCGAGCAGGCCCGTCGGCTGCGTGGCAGGTCGGGGGTCCTCCGGTCCACTGACCCCGGGGAGCGGCCCGGCGGCCGCCTCGGCGCGTGCGCCGCGCCTGAACAGGCCGCGGCGGCTGCCGGTGCTCGGCAGGCCGACCCGGCGCAGCGTCTCAGGCTCCACCAGACCGCCCTCGTCGGTGAGCTCGCTCTGGGCGGCCTGCAGCTCGGCGCGCAGCTCAGCGGGAGTGGGTCGCTGAGCAGGATCGGCCTCGAGGGCGTCGTCGATCGCGTCACAGAGCTCGAGCGGAAGGTCGCGGCGCACTCTCGACAGCGAGGGCAGGGGCCGTCCCAGGCGGCGGGCCGTGGCGGCGGGCCCGGCCGCGCGCACGGGGTTCTGGCCCGTCCAGGTCTCGAAGAGCGTCAGAGCGAGCGAGTAGACGTCGCAGGCGGGCGTCACGCGAGCGCCCTCCGCCTGCTCGGGCGCCATGTAGGCGAGCGTGCCGACCACGTCGCCGGTGTGGGTGAGCGCGTCGCCCTGGATCAGATGGGCCACGCCGAAGTCGGTGAGCTTGGCGAAGCCCACGCCCGCCGCGGGCTCGGCGACCACGATCACGTTCTGGGGCTTCACGTCGCGGTGGATGACCCCGCGTGCGTGGGCGTGCGCGAGCGCCTCGCAGAGGTCGGCCCCGATGCGGGCAACGTCGCGGTCCGACAGCGCGCCCGCGCTCAGCAGCTCGGCGAGGGTTCGGCCCCGAACGAGCTCGGAGACCAGGAAGACGTCGTGCTCGTCGGAAGCCAGCTCGTAGATGCCTACGATGGCGGGATGGTTCAAACGGGCCGCCGCAACCGCCTCGCGCTCCACACGCTCGCCGCCGCCGCGCTCGCGCGGGATCGCCTTGACGGCCACCTCGCGCTCGAGTTTCTCGTCCCAGGCCTGCCAGACGACGCCGAATCCGCCGGCGCCCAGGCGCTGCTCGAGCCGGTAGCGGCCCAGCACCAATCGCGGCCCCGGAGCTCCGCCAAGCCTTTCGGTAGGGTCGGAGGAACCCAGCGGCAGGGTGCCGGGCTCGTCCGTAAGGCCTGTCTCGGAACGGTTCATCCCAGGTTCTGTTTCGGTCCGCGGAGAGCGCGTCCTGCCCCCCGTTCATACTCCCATCGAGGCGCACGGGACGCCTTCAAGCGCTAGGAGAGATACTGCTGTCCTTCCTCGACGAACCGGACGAGCCCGTACGAAGTCGTACACGGCGTCGGCCGCCGAGCGGCCGGGGCACCGACCGCCAGACGCTGATGGTCCGCAGGACCCTAGCGATCGGGGCCGGCCGTTCTCGTGCTGATTCTGCTCGTCATCGGCTTCCGCGGCTGCCTCGTCGGCCCGCCAGGACAGCGCGATCAAGGACTACACCGCGTCAGCCAACGAGCTGATCGCACAGTCCAACCTGGAGGGCCGCCAGCTGTTCGGTCTGCTGGGCTCCGACGGCGGTCAGGACGAGTCCGTCGACGCTGCGAACGCGGTCAACGCTCTGCGCAGCGAATCGGCCACGCTGGTCGATCGCGCCCAGGACCTCGACGTGCCCGACCCGGTGTCGTCGGCGCAGGACTACCTGGAGGAGTCGCTCGAGCTGCGCCGCGACGCCCTGGACGTCGTCGCCCGCGAGCTGCCCGGCGCGCTCGCCGACCAGGAGCGGCGGCAGTCCAGCGATCGCATCGCCGAGGTCATGCAGGTCTTCCTGGCCAGCGACGTGATCCTGCAGGCTCGCTACCTCCCCAGCCTCGACCAGGCGCTCGAGGACGAGGGCTTGACCGACGAGGTCACGTTGCCGAGGGCGACCCAGCTCAGATTCATGGACAACATCGACTGGGTCCAGCCCGACTTCGTGGCCGACCAGATCGCCGTGCTGCGCAGCGGCGAGGGCGGCACCGACGACGAGGCGGCCGCGCCCGGCCTTCACGGCAACGGCCTCGGCACCGTCAGCCTCGGCGGCGTGGCGCTCACCCCGGGCGGCGCAGGCCACCGTTCCCCTCACCAACGATCTCGCGTTCGACGTGCAGGTGGTCAACCAGGGCGAGAACAACGAGACCGATGTGAACGTGAAGGTCACGGTCGGCGAGGGCAACGACGCCTTCGAGGTCACCGAGACGATCCCAGAGATCGCCGTCGGCGAGGCTCAGAACGTGACGATCCCGCTCGGCGAGGAGCCGCCCGACGGGCGAGCAGGTGCCCGTAACCGTCGAGGTCGAACCGGTGCCGGGCGAGGAGATGACCGACAACAACACGGCCGAGTTCTCGGTCATCTTCACCAGCTGAGTACAGCGATACCCTGAGCCCACGTGGATGACCTGAACTCCACGCAGGGAATCGTGGCGCTCGCGGCGGCCGGAGTCGCTGTGGCCGCCCTGCTCTTCTGCATCGTGTTGGCCTTCAAGCTGCGCCGGCTGCGCTCCGCTCAGCGCATGGTGCTCGGCGACGGCGAGACCGACATCGTCGGACACGCCTCGTCGCTGCAGGACGCCTTCGTGCAGCTGCGTGACTGGGTCGAGGACACGGCCGCCGGCCTCGAGAGCCGTGTGGGCTCCGCCGAGGAGCGCATGGACGGTTGTGTGGCCCACACGTCCCTGGTGCGCTACGACGCGATGAACGAGCTCTCGGGCCAGCAGTCGAGCACGCTGGCCCTGCTCGACTCGCGCAGCACGGGCGTCGTGATCTCGTCGATCCTCCACCGTGACCAGGCCCGCTTCTACGTCAAGCAGGTTCGCGAGGGTACGCCCGAGTACGAGCTCTCGCCCGAAGAGCAACAGGCCGTCGAGGCCGCCATGGCCGGCACCCCCACGCGGGCCTGATGCGGGTCGCCTATCTCGGTCCCGCGGGGACCTACAGCGAGGAGGCTCTGCGCGCTTCCGCGAGCGGTGACGTGGAGGAGGTCCCCTACCCGACGATCCACGAGGCCGTGATGGCCGTCCACGACGGCGCCGTCGACCGGGCGGTGGTGCCGATCGAGAACTCGCTCGAGGGGAGCGTGGCGGTCACGCTCGACACGCTGGCCCTCGAAACGCGTGACGTCCGCATCGCCGGCGAGGTCGTCCATCCGATCCACCACTGCCTGATCGCCGCGCGCGAGCTCTCGCCGTCGGCCGTCACACGGGTGATCTCGCACCCGCAGGCCACCGCGCAGTGCGCCCGCTTCCTGCGCGAGACGCTCCCGGGCGCCGAGCACGTCAACGCTCCCTCCACGGCCGATGCGGTCCTCTCTCTCCGCGACGCCGGGCGACACGAGCGCCGCGCTCGGCTCGAGGCTGGCCGCCGACCTCTACGGCTGCGTGGTCCTGGCCGCCGACGTGGAGGATCACCCCGACAACGTCACGCGCTTCGTGTGGCTGGCCCGGGACGGAGGAGGTCGCGTCACCGGCCGACGCCGGCGCCAAGACCTCGATCGTGTTCTGGGGCGGGGGCGACGAGTCGCCCGGCTGGCTTGTGGATGTGCTGTCGCGAGCTGTCGTCGCGCGCGGTCAACCTCACCCGGATCGAGTCCCGCCCGCGGCGCATCCGCCTGGGCCACTACATGTTCTTCGCCGACCTCGAGGGAGCCGCGGACCGGCCGCCGGTGAGCGACGCGCTCGCGGCGCTCGGCGCGCACGTCGAGGAGGTGCGCGTGCTCGGGCACGTACTCGTCGTTCACAGGATGACCCCACCTGTAGACGGGACCGCTCAGTACACTGACGCGACCGTGGCGGTCAGGGCCGAGCTGGAGATTCACGCCGAGGCGGGTGACTCGGAACCAGAGCCTGTCACCGCGCTGCCCGGGGCCGGCCGGCCTCCGCAGCGCTCCTCCTCCTCCGGCCGAGTGCTCGTGCTCAACGCGTCGTACGAGCCGATCAACGTGTGCACGGTTCGCCGCGCCGCCGTGCTGATCCTGAAGAACCGCGCCGAGGTCCTCGAGAAGGGCGACTGGGCGCTCCACGCCGAGTCGCTCACGCTCGACCGCCCGGTGGTCATCCGGCTGCTCACCTACGTGCGCATCCCGCGCGACGCCCACCGGCGCAAGATCACCCGCCGGGCCGTCTTCGCCCGCGATCGCTGGACCTGCCAGTACTGCGGCCATGAACGCGGCAACCTCACGGTCGACCACGTGATCCCGCGTTCGAAGGGCGGGCCCTCGACGTGGGACAACATCGTCACCTGCTGTGCGCCCTGCAACCGGCGCAAGGGCGATCGGATGCCGCGCCAGGCCAGGATGGTGCCGGTCAAGAAGCCCAAGGCTCCCAACTCCACGATCTTCATCCACGTGGCTGCGCCCACCATCCCCGCGGCCTGGGAGCAGTACCTCGTAGTCCGGCGATGAACGACGAGCCGCGGCGCGGAGACGCCGGATCCGCCGGCGAGCCGCGCCGAGCGACAGCTCGATCAGGACCAGCAGCCCGCCACCGTCGGCTCTGCTGAAGACGCTCCGGCGCTGGCTGATCGTGGCCGGGGTGTGGGCGGTGGCCGCCACGGCGATCGGAGTGTTCGCCCTGATCAAGGCCGACGAAGCGGACGAGGCGGGCGCCGAGCAGGCGGCCGGCGAGCTGGGCCGCGTCCAGCGTGAGCTCAACACCCGCATCGACGGGCTCGAGCAGCGCATCGAGGAACTGCCCACCTCCGACGACCTCGCCCAGCTCGAGGACCGCGTCGCCGAGGTCGAGGACGGCGCGAGCCAGACCGGGCGGGACATCGACCGCCTGAGCGGCCGCATCGACGAGCTCGAGCAACAGGTCCAGGAGCTCGAGGACGCGGGCGCCGGCACCGACACCGCGACCGACACCGACGCCAACGGCAACTCGCCCTAGGAACGCGGGCAAAACCGACCTCGCCGTCTGCTTCAATGGGTGGCACCAGGGAAAGGAGGTGGTCCGACGTTGACTGACAGATTTCTTGGGACCCTGGAGGTGTCCGGCCGTTAGACCGGAGCTGGGCCCCGTTGGTGCGGTTTAGCGGAGTCCAACCCGAGACACCGTCGGCCTATCGAGGATCAGGAGTGGTCCCTCTGGTCGGAGTACTCGTGGCCGGCTGACAAGTCCAGCGGAACATGCGAGGGGCGCCCACTGTGGGCGCCCCTCGTGCTTTCGTGGGCCAGGACGCCTGCCCAGCGGCGCGCCCCGCTCAGCCGGCTCTCGCACTCGTCGGTCGCCCGGGTCTGGTCCTCGGAGCGTCCTCGGCCTCGCCCGAAGGCCCGGCGCCGTCCGTCGGCGCGCTCCATCCGGGCTCGCCTCGTCAGTCTCGACGAGCACCGGCGCCGCCGTGGCGTCCTCAGAGGCTTCCATCACGAGCGCCACCGCGCTGACGACGTCGTCCTCGCGCAGGTTCATCACCCGAACGCCCTGGGCGGGGCGGCCCTGCTTGGAGATGCCCTTCACGCCGGTGCGCTGGACCATTCCGTTCTGTGAGATGAACACGAGGTCGTAGTGCTCGCGCACGATCAGCGCGCCGGCGAGGCCGCCCTTCTTCTCGGTGAGGCTGATGGTCTTGACGCCCATCGTCCCGCGGCCCTTGACCGGGTACTCCTCGATCGCCGTGCGCTTGCCGTAGCCGTTCTCGGTGACCACGAGCAGCTCGGTGTCGGGTCGCACCACGTCCATGGCGAGCACGCGGTTGTCGCCACGCGAGACGTTCATGCCCCGCACGCCGGCGGTGTCGCGGCCCATCGGGCGCACCTGGTCCTCGTTGAAGCGCGCCGCCTGCCCGGAGCGGGAGACCATGATGATGTCGTCATCGCCGCTGGTGCGCCGGACGGCCACCAGCTCGTCGTCCTCGCGGATGTTGATCGCGATGATCCCGTCGGCCTTGATCGGCGTGTTGTAGGCGCCGAACTCGGTCTTCTTGATCTGGCCCTTGCGGGTGGCGAACGCGAGGTACTTGCCCTCGTTGAAGTCGCGTGTGGCCAGCACCGCCTGCACGCGCTCGCCCTCGCGCAGCGGCAGCAGGTTGACCAGGGCACGGCCCTTGGCCGTGCGCGACGCCTCGGGGAGCTCGTAGACCTTCTGCCGGTAGACCTTGCCGCGGTTGGTGAAGAACAGCAGGTAGTCGTGCGTCGAGCTGACGAAGAGGTGCTCGATCCAGTCCTCGTCCTTCATCTCCATGCCCATCACGCCCAGGCCGCCGCGGCGCTGCTGGCGGTAGGTGGCCAGCGGCAGCGTCTTGATGTAGCCGGAGTGGGTGATCGAGATGACCATCTGCTGGTCGGCGATCAGGTCCTCGATGTCGATCTCGTCCTCGGAGTGCGTGATCTCCGTGCGCCGCTCGTCGCCGTAGCGATCGCGGATCTCGGTGAGCTCCTCCTTGATCAGGCCCATGACCCGTGCCTCGTCGCCGAGGATCTCGCGCAGCTCGCGGATGCGCTCGACCACGTCGCCGTGCTCGGTCTTGATCTCGTCGGTCTGCAGGGCGGTGAGGCGCTGCAGACGCAGGTCGAGAATCGCCTGAGCCTGGATGCGTGACAGCTCGAAGCGCTCGATCAGGCCCTCGCGCGCAGTGTCCGGATCACGCGAGCCGCGGATCAGCTCGATCACCTCGTCGATGTTGGCGATCGCGATCAGCAGGCCCTCGAGGATGTGCAGCCGGGCCTCGCGCTCGGCGAGCTCGTACTTGGTCCGGCGCACGATCACGTCGCGCTGGTGGTCGACGTAGTTGCGCACGATGGGCAGCAGCCCGAGCGTGCGCGGGACGCCGTCGACCAGAGCGACCATGTTCACGCCGAACGTGGTCTGCAGCGAGGTGTGCTTGTAGAGCTTGTTGAGGACGACCTTCGGGATCGCATCCCGCTTGAGCTCGATCACGAGCCGGATGCCGGACTGGTCGGACTCGTCGCGAAGGTCTGAGATCTCCTTGAGCCGCCCGTTCTGGACCTGCTCGACGATCTTCTGCATCAGTCCGCTGCCGTCACCGCGGCCGTCGCCCTTGTAGACCTGGTAGGGCATCTCGGTGACGATGATCGCCTCCTTGCCCTGGCGCAGCGGCTCGATGTGCGCGCGCCCGCGGACGACCACGCGCCCGCGTCCGGTCTCGTAGGCGTCGCGGATGCCGCCGTGCCCGACGATGATGCCGCCGGTCGGGAAGTCCGGGCCCTTGATGTGCCGCATCAGGCCCTTGACGTCGATCGATCCGGGTCGTCGATGTGGGCGATGACGGCGTCGATGGCCTCGCGCAGGTTGTGCGGAGGGATGTTGGTGGCCATGCCGACCGCGATGCCGGTGGCGCCGTTGACGAGCAGGTTCGGGAAGCGCGCCGGCAGGACGAGCGGCTCCTGGCGCGACTCGTCGTAGTTGGGCGTGAAGTCGACGGTGTCCGCGTCGATGTCGCGGAGCATCTCCGTGGCGAGTCGCGACAGGCGCGCCTCGGTGTAGCGGTATGCCGCCGGCGGATCGTTGTCGATCGAGCCGAAGTTGCCCTGCGGCTCGATCAGTGGGTAGCGCATGGCGAAGTCCTGCGCGAGCCGCACCAGCGTGTCGTAGATCGCGCTGTCGCCGTGCGGGTGGTAGCGACCCATCACGTCGCCGACCGTGGTCGCGGCCTTCCGGAACGGCCGCGTGGGCTGCAGGCCGTTCTCGTTCATCGTGAACAGGACGCGCCGGTGCACCGGCTTGAGGCCGTCGCGCACGTCCGGCAGCGCCCGCCCCACGATCACGCTCATGGCGTAGTCGAGGTAGGAGGAACGCATCTCCTCCTCGAGCCCGCGAGGCTCGATGTTCCCGCCCGTCAGCTGATCAATCGACATGGCTAGTGGTCCTCTCCGAGATTACGGTCGCGCATCGGCGAGCGAGAACCGAGCATGGCGACGCACGCGAGCGGCGAAGGTTCGTACCCCATGCGGGGCACAGGCAGCCTGCCGAGCGCGAGCGTAATTGAGGAGGGGGCCACTTCAAACATCCAGGTTGGTCACTTCCTTGGCGTGGCTCTCGATGAACTCACGGCGCGGCTCCACGGCGTCGCCCATGAGCATCGAGAACACTTGGTCCGCGGCACTGGCGTCGTCGACCGTGACGAGCTGCAGCGTCCGGTTCTCCGGGTCCATCGTCGTGAGGAAGAGCTGGCGGGCGTTCATCTCGCCGAGCCCCTTGAAGCGCTGCAGCGGCACGCCGTCGCGGCAGATCTCGAGCACCTTGGCATGCAGCTCCTCGAACGAGAGGGCATCGAGCTCCTTCTTGCCGAGCACGACCCGGAAGGGTGGCGTGCCGGCCAGGCTCTCGAGCTCCTTGTGGATCTTCACGAAGCCGGCGTACTCGGGGGTCTCGAACAGCGCGCGGGCCAGGCGATAGGTGGCCGCCGTGCCGGTCTTGCGCTCGATGACCCGCACCACGAGCATCGACTCGTCCTGGCTCACGAGCTCCGTCTCGTAGGGCTCTGACTCGGGATCCTCGCCCTGCAGCAGACCGACCACCGCGTCGGCGTCGGCCGCGCCCTCGTCGAGGATGGTCGACTCCTCGAGGAAGGTGATCGGATCGTGCCCCCACTCGGCGCGCAGCGCAGCGGCCCAGCCCTCGTACTGCTTGAGCAGCCGCCCGTACTTCTGCCAGCGCGCGTGGGTGAGGCTGAACTCCTTGCCCTCCCGGTCGGCGACCTCGAGCTTCTCGAGCTTGTCGCGCAGCAGGACCTCCTCGAGCTCGGACTCCTTCTCGATGTAGATGTCCTGCTTGCCGGACTTGACCTTGTAGAGCGGCGGCTTGCCGATGTACACGTAGCCGGCGTCGATCAGCTCGGGCATCTCCCGGTACAGGAAGGTGAGCACGAGCGTCCGGATGTGGGCCCCGTCCACGTCGGCGTCGGTCATGACGATCACCTTGTGGTAGCGGGCCTTCTCGATGTCGAACTCCTCGCGGATGCCCGTGCCGATCGCTGTGATCAGCGCCTGGATCTCCTTGTTGGAGAGCACCTTGTCGATGCGGTTCTTCTCGACGTTGATGATCTTGCCGCGCAGCGGCAGGATGGCCTGGGTGTTGCGATCCCGGCCCTGCTTGGCCGAGCCGCCGGCCGAGTCGCCCTCGACGATGAAGATCTCCGCCAGGGCGGGGTCGCGCACCGAGCAGTCGGCGAGCTTGCCGGGCAGCGTGGAGTTCTCGAGCGCCGACTTGCGGCGGGTGAGGTCACGCGCCTTGCGCGCCGCCTCGCGAGCTCGCTGGGCGGCCACCGCCTTGCGGATGATCTGGTTGGCGTCGGTGGGGTTCTCCTCGAGGAACTCCGCGAGACCCTTGTTCACCGCCGCCTGGACGAAGCCCTCCACCGGCGGGTTGCCGAGCTTGGTCTTGGTCTGGCCCTCGAACTGCGGATCCTGGATCTTCACCGAGATGATCGCCGTGAGCCCCTCGCGGACGTCCTCGCCGGCGAGGTTGGCGTCCTTCTCCTTGAGCTCGCCCTTCTGGCGCGCGTAGGCGTTGATCGTGCGCGTGAGCGCGGAACGGAAGCCCGACAGGTGCGTGCCGCCCTCGTGCGTGTTGATGTTGTTGGCGAAGGACAGGAGCGCCTCCTGGTAGGAGTCGTTCCACTGCAGCGCGACCTCCACCTCGCCGGTCGAGCTCGAGTCCTCGAGGTACACGACCTTCTTGTGCAGCGGCGCGCGCGTGCCCTGGCTGTGCAGGTAGTTGACGAAGTCGACGATGCCGCCGTCGTACTGGAAGGTCGCCTCGAAGCGCTCGCCGCGCTCGTCGCGGAACTCGATGCGCAGGCCCTTGGTGAGGAAGGCCATCTCGCGAAAGCGCTGCTCGAGGACGGTGCGGTCGTAGTCGATCGTCTCGAAGATCTCGAGATCCGGGAGGAACGAGATGCTGGTGCCGCGGCGGTCGGTCTTGTCGCCCTTCACGAGCTCCGTGGTGGGAGTGCCGCGCTCGTACGACTGCGTCCACTCGTGGCCGTCGCGCCAGATGGTGAGGTGCAGCCACTCGGCGAGCGCGTTGACCACGGAGACGCCGACGCCGTGCAGGCCGCCCGACACCTTGTAGCCGCCGCCCTCGCCGAACTTGCCGCCGGCGTGGAGCACGGTGAGCACGACCTCGGCGGCCGGGCGCTTCTCCTTGGCCATCGTGTCGACCGGGATGCCGCGGCCGTTGTCGGTGACCGTGACGCTGTTGTCGGGGTGGATGACGATCTCGACGCAGTCGGCCTCGCCGGCCAGAGCCTCGTCCACGGAGTTGTCGACCACCTCGTAGATGAGGTGATGCAATCCGCGCAGGCCCGTTGAGCCGATGTACATGCCGGGCCGCTTGCGGACCGCTTCGAGGCCCTCGAGGACGGTGATGTCCTGGGCGTCGTAGCCCGAGTTGCCGTCGCGGCTGCCCTTCTGATCCGCCAAACCCGTCCTTCCGTCATGCAGCCGCCAAGGCCACCGACACCATGAAAATGCCCCGACGCCCGTGCCTACTCCGGCCCGGGTCGGGGCGGTACATAAGACCGCTCTAGATATTAGCAGGCTACCCCCGCTCTCGGACGGTTCGACGTGTTACAAAATGCCCGCAAATGGCACAAAAATGAGCCCCGGCGAGGGCAGCCGCCGACGCCTGGCGGCACAGCCCCGCCGAACCGCGGTCAGTTCGGCGGCGAACCCACCACGAAGCGCAGCCGCCGGAACGACGTGGCGGGCGCGCCGCCGGCCGCCATGGCGGCGTTCATGCGGTCGAGCAGGTCCGCTCCCATGAACTCGAGCTCCTGGGCCCAGACCGCCGACTCACACGCGAGCGTGAGCACGCCGTCGCGCTCCGCGACGGGCTGCGCAAACGACCGCAGGGCCGGGCCGGCCACCTCGGGCCAGGCCGCCTGAGCGCGCGCCAGCGCCGTGGCGGGCTCGGCCTCCGCGACAACGGCGTCGAGCGCCACGGACAGCGGCCGGGGGGCGAGGCGCCTCACGCCGCCATCGCCCGCTCGGTTGCCTCGATGCGTCCCGCCGCCGACTCGTACGAGCTCCTCCCCGCGCGCGGCGGTGCCCGGGACGTGCTCGGGCTCGGTGGCCGTGATCACGGCCTGGCCGCCGCCGCGCAGCAGATCCGCGAGCAGCTCGCGGCGCTCCGCGTCGAGCTCGGACATGACGTCGTCGAGCAGCATGAGCGGAAGGCGCGCTCGGCGCTCGGCCAACAGCTCTCGCTCCGCGAACAGCAGCGCCAGAAGTGCGGCGCGCTGCTGGCCCTGAGAGCCGTAGGCCCTCAGAGCGACGCCGTCGAGCACCAGCTGCAGCTCGTCCCGGTGCGGGCCGTGCGCGGTGAAGCCGCGCTCGAGGTCGGCGCGCGCGGCGCTCCTCGAGCTCGCGGGCGAGACCGGCGGCGTCCGGCGCCGCCGAGCGGGGGCGGTAGCGCACCTCGGCCCTGCCCGGGAGGCCGAGGCGGGCTGCGAGCCGGGTGAACGGACCCTGCAGGCCGTCCACCGCCTCACCGCGATCCGCCATCAGGCGAATCCCGTGGCCCGCCAGCTCCGCGTCCCATGCGTCCAGTGCGCCCGGTCCGGACGCGCCGGCGCGAATCCGGGCCAGCAGGGCGTTGCGCTGGGCGAGCGCGCGCGAGTACGCGCTGCGGGTGGCCGACCCGGGCGGGCCACAGCGCCGCCACGACCTGGTCCACGTGCGCGCGCCGTGCGGCCGGCGCGCCCTTGACGAGCTCGAGGCGCTCGGGCAGGAACACGCTCACCAGCGGCCGCGGGGCACTCGTGTTCAGGTTGTCGACAGGGCTGTCGTCCACCCGCAGGTGCTTGGCCTCCCCGGGCTCGAAACCCACCTCGATGCGATGGGCCGCTTCCTCGTCTCGAGTCTCCACGACCACGCGCGCGACGCGCGGCCCCGCGGCGCACCAGCTCGCGCTCGTTGGAAGTCCGCGGCGAACGAGCCGTGCAGCCGAAATAGAGCGCCTCGAGCAGGTTGGTCTTGCCGGCGCCGTTCGGCGCCGGCCACCACCGTCAGGCCATCGGAGAGCCCCAGCGAGCCGTGCTCGTAGTTGCGGAAGTCACGCAACTCGACCCGGGTCAGGAGCATCGGCTCACACGTTGAGCCGGATCGGCATCACGAGGTAGCGGAACCCGCAGCCTCGCCACTGGATTCGATCAGCCCCGGCCGTAGCGGGCTGATCAGCTTCAGGATCAGCTCCTCCGACTCGGCGCTGTCGAGCCCGTCGCGGAAGAACTCCGGGTTGAAGCCGATCTCGAGCTCCTCTCCCTGGAAGGGACGGGCAGCGACTCGCTGGCCTCGCCCACGTCCGGCGTCTGTGCCGAGACGTCGAGGGCGCCCTCGGTGAAGCGCAGCCGCAGCGGCGCGTTCTTCTGCGCGAGCAGACCGACGCGGCGCACGACGTCGAGCAGCTCCTCGCGGGCCACGCGCAGCTCGTGCTCGTAGCTCTCGGGAAGCAGCTGCTGGTAGTTGGGAAAGCGCCCCTCGACGAGCCGCGACGACAGCACCACGTCCTCGATCGTGAAGATCACCTGGTTCTCGAGAGCCGCCACGCCGATGGTCTCCGCCTCGCCGGCAGCCGCGATGCGGCTGAGCTCCTGCAGCGTCCGGGCCGGAACGTTGGCCTCGAGATCGCCCGAGAGTGGCGACTCCAGCGTGGTCTCCTTGACGCTCAGGCGGTAGGAGTCGGTGGCCACCATCCGCAGGTCGGTGCCGCTGGCGGTCACCAGGACGCCCGTGAGGTGGGGCCGCGTCTCGTCTCGTGACGCGGCTCGAGCAACACGGGCGATGGTGTCCACGAAGGCACCCGCCGGCACGGTCAGTCCCCCCTCGGCCGGAGCCTCGGGAAGCTTCGGAAAGTCCTCGGTGGGGAGCGTGCGCAGGTGGAAGCGAGCGGGCCCCGACACCACCTCCACGTCCTGCTGGGAGGTCCGGTACTCGAGCGTCAGTTCGTCCTTGGGAAGGGAACGAACGACGTCCAGCAGCAGCCGGCCCGGCACGACCACCTGGCCCTCGGAGGCCTCCTGGGGCTCGAGAGCGACGCGAACGCCCATCTCCATGTCGGTGGCCTGCAGCTCGGCGCGGCCGTCGTCGACGCGGAGCAGTACGCCGGCAAGAGTTTGAATCGCGCTACGCGTGGAGGCGCCTCGAACCGCGACGCCGAGACGCGCGAGGAACGTTTCACGGGAAACGGAGAGCTTCAAAATGACTGCCTATCTGGATTGAGGTGATTGGGGGCTGTCGGTTCGTTCACATCCCGCGGAAACCCCGTTGCCGAGCGGGATGGATCCTGTGGGCAAGCTGTTGATTCTTCCATCCCGGTCGGTCATCACGAGGGCCGGCCGAGCTTCAGGTGGAGGTTGTCGACCGCGTTGCGGACAGCCGGATCGGTCTGCATGGCCGAGGCTACGCGGTTGACGGCGTGGAGGACTGTGGTGTGGCTGCGCCCGCCGATACCGCGGCCTATCTCCGGCAGGCTGTGGTCGGTGAGCTCGCGCGCCAGGTACATGGCGACCTGACGTGCCGTGGCCACGGCGGGATGGCGGTCGCGGGCCACGCAGGGCCTGCCGTTCAACCCCGAACTCGAAGCCGCCGCGTCGAGGATCTCGCCGATGCCACAGGACTCGGTGCCGGTGTCGGCGCCGAGCCGGCGCAGGACGTGGCGGACGAGTCCGGGAGTGAGCTGCTCTCCGCGTAGCGACGCGTAGGCGACCACGCGTATCAGTGCCCCCTCGAGGGCCCTGACGCTGGTGGTCACTCGCGTCGGCGATCTCGGTCGACGACGTCGTCCGGCAGCTCGATGTCGTCGAGCAGCGCGCGCTTGGCGAGGATGGCGCGTCGCGTCTCGGCGCCGGGCGCCTCGAGCTCGACCACGAGGCCGGCACGGAAGCGCTCTGATAAGCCGCTCCTCCATGCCGGGCACCTGCTCCGGGGGGACATCGGCGGTCATGGCCAGCTGGCGGCCGGAGTCGAGCAGCGAGTTGAACGTGTGGAAGAACTCCTCGCGGGTCTTGTCGCGGCCGGCGAGGAACTGGACGTCGTCGATGAGGACCACATCCGACCCTCGGAAGCTCTCCTTGAAGCGGCCGGTGCGACGTGCCCGGATCGCCTCGACGAACTCGCCCGTGAACTCCTCGATGGTCGCGTAGCGGACCGTCAGCCCGGAGCCGTATCGACGGACGTAGTTGCCCATCGCATGCAGGAGGTGTGTCTTGCCGATGCCCGGCGATCCGTGGAGGAACAGCGGGTTGTAGGAGTGGGCCGGCAGCTCGGCGACCGCCAGCGCCGCCGCGTGGGCGAAGCGGTTCTCCTCGCCGATCACGAACTGGCCGAAGGTGTACTTCGGGTTGAGCGGGCCGCTGTCCGGCGCGGCTGCCGAGGTGGTGCCGGCGTCGCCGGCTCGCCGGCTCGGCCCAGTCCATGCCGACGATCTCGACGGTCACCCCTTCGATCCATGCACTCCGACGCTGCCCGCCTCAGCAGGGGCAGGTAGCGCTCGCTGACCGAGGTGCGGATGTGCTCGGGTGCGCGCACGTAGAGGGCGTGCCCGCGGAGGGCCGCCAGCTCGAGGGGCTCGAGCCAGATCTGGAACTTGAAGTCCGTGGTCTCGCGCCGGAGCGTCTCGCGAATGTCGTCCCAGATCTGGTCCGGCTGTGCGGGCAAGGCTTCGCGCAACCCTCCTCAGGGCCTCGACGAACGGGCTTCGATACGGGGGAGGGACGGGGTGGTCGAGCGACGCCGCTGCCCTCGGCGAGGCGAGTGTACACCCGGGTCTCGCGGCCGCGCGCCGGTCTCGAGGCGGCGTTTCGCAAAACGCGAAAAAAGCCGTGAACGGTCGTCCGCCGAGGCCTCGTCGACAGGAAATCGACAGGCTTCCCGCGAGCGATCTTGTACCCTGGCTCGACCCGATGAAGCGCACCTATCAGCCGAAGAAGCGCAAGCGCGCCCGCACCCACGGGTTCCGCGCGCGCATGTCCACGCGCGCGGGGCGCAAGCTGCTGAAGCGCCGCCGGGACAAGGGCCGCAAGCGGCTCACCCCCTAGCCGTCATGGCCGACCGTGCGCGCCGAAAGCGCCGCAGGCTGTCGCGCAGCGGTGAGTTCGAGCGCGTCTATCGCGAGGGCCAGTCGCACGCCGGCCGGCACCTTGTGGTCTACGCCTTCCCGCGCTCCGAGGACGACGAGGGCCCGCGCCTGGGGGTCTCCGTGGGGCGCAAGCTGGGAGGCGCGGTCGAGCGCAACCGCATCAAGCGCCTCCTGCGCGAGGCTTTCTGGGCCAACGCCGCCGACCTGCGGGCGGGCCACGACTTCGTGATCGTCGCGCGGCCCGCGGCCGGCGAGCTGGCGCGCGAGGGCGGCGAGGCCGCGATCGAGCAGGAGCTGCGCACGGTGCTGACCGAGGCGGGACTGGCCGGCGGCGGGGAGTCCGCGTGAGCGAGACGCCTGTGTCGGCTTCGGATAGCCCCCGGTCGCGGGCGGCCGGCCCGCTGCGGGCGCTCGTGACCGCGCCGGTGCGCTTCTACCAGCGCGTGATTTCGCCTGGAATCCCGTCCCGCTGCAAGTACTATCCGTCCTGCTCGGAGTACGCGGTACAGGCCGTTCGTAGCTACGGTGTGTTCCGAGGTTTCGTGCTCGCCGCCTGGCGGTTGCTGCGTTGCAATCCCTGGAGTCACGGCGGTGTCGACTTCGTGGAGGACCAGAAGCTGTTCCGCCCACGGTCCCAGCCCTAGCCCATGTTCATCGCCGCCTTCCCTCAGAACGTTCTCCAGCCCCTGATCGACGCCTGCGAGTGGGTGCTCGAGTTCTGGCACGGCGTGATCGGGGACGGGCCGAACTCCTGGGGCTGGTCGATCATCCTGCTCACCTTCACGGTGCGGATATTCATCCTGCCGCTCACGTTCAAGGGCGTGAAGTCGATGCAGCGCCTGCAGACGCTGCAGCCCGAGATCAAGAAGATCCAGGAGCGCTACAAGGACGACAAGCAGCGCCAGCAGCAGGAGATCATGGCCTTCTACCAGCGCGAGAAGGCCAACCCGCTGTCGTCCTGCCTGCCGCTGCTGCTGCAGATCCCCTTCTTCATCTCGCTGTTCTACCTGCTGCGCTCGGACGACGTTCAAGGCGGACATAGCCGCCAACCCTGGCTTCTTCCCGATCGACAACCTCGCCGAGAAGGTCAGCGACCCGGTGCTGCTCGGCGTGCTGATCGTCCTCTACGTGGGCACCCAGCTCGCGGCCAGCGCCGTCACGGCCATCAGCGCCGACCCGATGCAGCGCCGCATCATGTTCGCGCTGCCGTTCGTCTTCGTCATCTTCATCATCAACTTCGAGGCGGGGCTGATCCTCTACTGGATCACCACGAACGTGTGGACGATCGGGCAGCAGCTGCTGGTCAAGAAGCTCTATCCGAAGCCGGTCCTGGACGCCGAGGCGGACGCCGACGCCGACAAGGCGGGCTCGAAGCCCGCGCGCGGCAAACCGGCCACCGCGGCGGCCGCGGTGGCAGACGGTGAGGCGAAGGCCGGCAAGGCGCCCACGAAGGAGAAGGAGAAGGTCGCGGCCAGCGCGGGCAGCGGCGGTAACGGGGGGCCGGCCAAGGCGCCGCCGCCCTCGCCGCGCAAGAAGAAGAAGCGCTCAGGGCGCCGGCGCTGACCGCGATGTCCGTAGGCGAGGAACCGCGCCCCGAGGAGCTCGTGTCCGAGGCCGAGGGCGAGAGCCTGGGCGAGGCGAAGTGGGCGGCGGTGAAGGCTCTCGAGCCACGCTTCCCGGGCATCGGTGCCGAATCGGTCCGCTTCGAGGTCACCGAGGAGCCGGCCCCGGACCGGCCCGCCCGGGTGCGGGCCGAGGTCGATCTCGAGAGCTGGCGGGACGCCGCGGAGCGGATTCCCGACGAGCCGGCGGAGCGGGTGCGCGCAATTGTCGCGCGTGTGGTGCAGGCACTCGGCCTGCGGGCCACGGTCGACATCACCGAGTCCGAGGAAGAGATTCGCGCGACCGTCAACGGCGAGGACCTCGGCCTCCTGATCGGCAAGCACGGCTCGACGATCGACGCGCTGCAGCACATCGCGTTCCGGGCCGGCTTCTCCGGCGCCGGCGACCGTAAGCAGGTGACCGTGGACGCCGCCGGCTACCGCGAACGGCGCGCGGCGGCGCTGCACCGCATGGCCGACCGCGCGGCCGCGGAGGCGGTGCGCTACGACCGCCCCGTGGAGCTCGAGCCGATGCGGGCCACTGAGCGCCGGATCGTGCACACCTACCTCGCGGAGCGTGACGACGTGGAGACCCACAGTGAGGGCGATGAGCCCGACCGGCGGCTCGTCGTCTCGCCCAGCCAGGGGTTCTAGCCCCGCGTCGAGGGCGGCGCCGGGCGTTTCACGGGAAACGCTCGCTGACCTGGCGGCGCGCTACGGCTTGCCCGAGGGCGCCGAGAGGCAATTGGCGCGGTTGCTCGAAGCGCTGGCGCGCCGAGCCCGATCCGCACACCTCCGTGAGCGACCCTGAAGTGGCGGTCGAGGCTCATATCGCCGATTCCCTGAGCGGTTTGGAGATCCCGAAACTCCGCAAAGTGCGGCGCTTCGCCGACGTCGGAGCGGGCGCCGGCTTCCCCGGGCTGGTGCTCGCGGTGGCCAACCCTCAAGCTCAGGTCGACCTCATCGAGTCGGCTGGGCCGCAAGACCGCCGTCGCGGATCGGCTGCTCCAGGCGGCGCAGATCACGAACGCGCGGACGGTCACCGCGCGGGCCGAGGAGTGGGGGGCGGTGGCGCCCGCGCTGGGTGGTGGCGCGGGCGCGTATGACGCCGTTACCGCTCGCGCTGTGGCGTCGTTGGCGGTTGTCGTGGAGTATGCGGCGCCGCTGCTGTCGGTCGGGGGCGTGCTGGTGGCTTGGCGTGGGGCCCGGGACGCTGCGGCTGAGGATGCTGCGGCAGCTGCTGCCGAGCGCTTACGGATGGCGGTGAGGGGGGTGGAGCGGGTGGTGCCCTTCGCGGGTGCCGAGAATCGGCACCTGCACGTGTTCGAGAAGGTGGGGCCGACGCCACCCGAGTTTCCGCGCCGGCCGGGGATGGCGCGCAAGCGGCCGTTGGGCTGAGCGGCCGACCGGAGAAGCGTCCCGCTTTGTACCGCTCCTGCCGGTACAGACTGGGACGCTTGCAGGGTTCACACCCGAACCGTCGAATCCCGGTCTCGAGGCCCAATTCCGACCGGGCCGCCACGTAGCTTCAACCCCGAATGGGCACCGTTCTCGCCATCGCCAATCAGAAGGGCGGCGTGGGGAAGACCACCACCGCGGTCAACCTGGGCGCCAGCATCGCCGACGCCGGCTATCCCACCCTGCTCGTGGACCTGGACCCGCAGTGCAACGCCACAGTGGCGCTGGGCCTGCCGAAGGACGGCGCGCCGAACGTATACGACTGCATCTCGGGCGACCTCACCCTTGGGGCCGCGGCGATCCCGAGCGGGGTCGAGCGGCTCGACGTGGTGCCGTCCACCCCCGAACTGGCGGGCGCCAACGTCGAGCTGCCACGCGTGCCCGGGTCGGAGACGCTCCTGCGCGGCCGCGTCGGGAGCGTTCGCGACCGCTACCTGTTCACGCTGTTCGACTGCCCGCCGTCGCTCGGGCCGCTGACCGTCAACGCGCTGGTGGCGGCCGACAGGGTGATCGTTCCCGTTCAGACCGAGTACTTCGCCCTCGAGGGGCTGGCACAGCTGCTCGACACGCTGTCGCTGATCCGCCGCGAGCTCAACCCGAGGCTGACCGTGGCCGGGATGATCCTCACGATGCACGACGGGCGCACGCGTCTCGCGCGCGACGTTGAGAGGGAGGTGCGTGAGCACTTCCCCGAGCTCGTGTTCGACACCGTCGTCCCCCGCAACGTGCGCCTCTCCGAAGCGCCGAGCTTCGGCCTGCCGGTGCTTGCGCCACGCTCCCCAGAGCGCCGGCTCGGCGGCCTACCTCAAGCTCGCCAAGGAGGTGGCCGCGCGTGGCTGAGCCCCGTCGGGGCATGGGCCGCGGGCTGGCGGCCATCCTGCCGCGCTCCGGCGACGGGCGAGGAGGGCCTGCGCGAGCTGCCGCTGGAGCTCGTCAGGCCCAACCCGCGGCAGCCGCGGCGCAGCTTCGACGAGTCCGCCCTGGCGGAGCTGGCGGAGTCGATCCGCGCGCGCGGGCTTGTTGCAGCCGATCGTCGCGCGCCCACTCCCGGGCGGCGAGTACGAGCTCCTGGCCGGCGAGCGGCGCCTGCGGGCCGCCCGCCTCGCCGAGCTGGAGACGATTCCCGCCATGGTCCGCTCGGCCGAGCGACTCCGAGCGCCTCGATCTCGCCCTGGCCGAGAACATGGCCCGGGTCGACCTCAACCCGATCGAGGAGGCGCGGGCGTGCGCGCTGCTCGTGGACGATCTCGGCCTCACCAAGGAGGAGGTGGGCCGCCGCGTGGGCCGCAGCCGCGTGGCGATCTCGAATCTCATCCGCCTTCTCGACCTCCCGGAGGAGGCCCTGGAGCTGATCGAGAACGGCTCGCTCAGCGAGGGCCACGGGCGCGCGATCCTCACCTGCAAGGACCACGCCCTGCGTCGCCGCCTCGCGTTCGAGGCCCGCGACGAGGCCTGGTCGGTGCGCGAGACCGAGCGCCGCGCGCGCGACGCCCAGACCGCGGCGACGGCCGAAAGCCGAGGAAGGCCACGGCAGGTCATCCATCCCGATCTCGAGCAGGCCCTGGCCGCCGCCGAGGATGCGCTGACGGCCGCGCTCGGCCGTGAGGTCAGGGTCCGGCCGAGCGGTGACCGCTGCCGCATGGAGGTCGAGTTCGAGACCCCTGCCGAAGCCGTCGAGCTCGCCGAGCAGCTGTTGGCGCGTCGGCCTCCCGCGCGCGGCCTAGCCGGACGCTCAGCACGCCGCTCGGGCGCCGCTACAATCGCCCTCTCCGGGCGATTAGCTCAGCCGGTTAGAGCGCGTCTCTGATAAGGACGAGGTCCCTGGTTCGAGTCCAGGATCGCCCATGTCGGGACCCCCGTCAGAGGGGGTCTGATCGTCACGGGGGAGGCGGGGGCCGCGGCTTCACCGCGGGTCTAGACTGTCCAGCAGCCATGCAGGAAATGGTCATATACGGCGTCAGCTTCGACATGGTCGGCAAGCAGCCGATCGTGCTCCTCAAGACTCGGGACGGGAACAAGTTCCTCCCGATCTGGATCGGGCACCCCGAGGCCGCCGCCATCCTCATGAAGCTCCAGGGCGCGAACACACCCCGGCCGATGACCCACGACCTGATCTCGGAGATGCTCTCCGAGCTCGAGGTGTCCTGCACCCGGGTGGCCGTGACCGAGCTGCGCGAGAACACCTTCTACGCCGAGGTGACCCTCCAGCTGAACGGCCGCGAGATCCCGATCGACTCCCGCCCATCGGACGCGCTGGCCCTCGCCGTGCGCACCGGAGCGCCGATCTTCGCCGCCGAGGACGTGATCTCCGAGTCCGCCATCGAGTTCGAGCACGAGGTAGAGGACACCGAGGAGGTCGTCGAGAAGTTCAAGGACTTCCTCGACAACGTCACGCCCGAGGACTTCGCGGGCGGCGACGAGCCGGAGGCGGGCGAGGGCGAAGAGCGCGCCTAGGCCGGCTGGCGCTCGAGCGCCAGCTCGAGGATGCGTCCAACCAGCTCGTCGAACGAGATGCCCGCGGCCTCGGCCGCCTGCGGCAGCAGGCTGGTCTCGGTGAGCCCCGGGATGGGGTTGGCCTCCAGAACGGTGAGGTCGCCGGCGGCGTCCAGCATCAGGTCCACGCGAGCGAACGCGTTGCAGCCCAGCAGCCGGTACGTGCTCAGGGCGAGCTCGCGGGCTGCCTCGGTCAGCCCGTCCGGCAGCTCGGCGGGACACACGAAGTCGGTGCGGCCGATCTCGTAGCGGGCCTCGAAGTCGTAGAACTCGTCGTCGCGCGGAACGGCCTCCACAATCGGGAGCGCCTCGCCGTCGAGGATCGAGACGGCCAGGTCGCGGCCGTCCACGTGGCGCTCCAGCAGCACGCGCGAGTCGTAGGAGAAGGCGGCCACGAGTGCCGAGGGCACGTCGGCGGCGCTGCGCGCGAAGCGGATGCCCAGAGCCGATCCCTGCGACGACGGCTTGACCACGATCGGGAAGTCGAGGCGCTCCTCGATCGCGCCCAGCGCGTCGGCCGCGCCCAGCTCGCGGAACGCGGTCTCGGAGAAGGCGAAGAACTCGGGCGTCGGCAGCCCCGCCTCGAGCATCAGGTGCTTGGCCAGCACCTTGTCGGTCGAGCGCGTGCAGGCCAGCACGCCCGAGCCGGTGTAAGGAATGCCGAGGATCTCGAGCAGCTCCTGCACGGTGCCGTCCTCGCCGTCGCGGCCGTGCATGGCGATGAAGGCCACGTGGGGAGCGGCGCTGCGGAGGCGATCGATCAGGTCGGGGCCCACGTCGATGGAGATCACCTCGTGGCCGAGGCGCGCGAGCGCGTCCTCCACCCGGGCCCCAGAGCGCAGCGAGACCTGGCGCTCGAGCGAGCGGCCGCCCTTGAGGACCGCGACCGCGCGTCACTGGTGATCGCCTCCGGCCCTTCGGTCGCGTTCGGCCGGCGTGGGCATGCGCACCACCTCGCCGCCGGGTGTGTCGGGCTCGGCTCGGTGCTCGCCGGTGAGCGTGCCGTAGAGCTGCACCTGCTCGTTGATGACCTCGCCGATCCGGCGGATGCCCTCGCGGATCGACTCCTCGTCCGAACCGGAGAAGTTGAGCCGCATGGCGGAGCGCCCGCGGCCGTCGAGGAAGGCGGCCTCGCCGGGAACGAAGGCGACGTTGTCGCGCAGCGCGCGCGCGAGCAGGTCGGTGGTGTCGATGAACTCCGGCAGCATCGCCCAGATGAACAGGCCGCCTCCCGGGCGCGTCCATTCGGCCTGCGGCGGGAAGTAGTCGGCGAGCGCGTCCAGCATCGTGTCGCGGCGGTTGCGGTAGACCTCGGTGAGCGAGTCCACGTAGTCGCGCCAGCGCCCGCGCTCGAAGTAGGCCTGGACCATCAGCTGCGACAGGGTCGAGGTGCAGAGGTCGGCTCCCTGCTTGCCGAGATTGATCTTCTCGAGCACCGGGGGCGGGGCCACCACCCAGCCGAGCCGGATGCCGGGGGAGAGGATCTTCGAGAACGTCCCCAGGTACATGACGTAGACGCCGCCGTCCATCCGGTAGAGCGGCGGCAGGGCGTCCCCCTCGTAGCGCAGCAGCCCGTAGGGGTTGTCCTCCAGCACCAGCAGCTCGCGCTCGTGCGCCAGCTCCACCAGCCGGCGGCGACGCGCCATCGACATCGTCTCGCCGGCCGGGTTCTGGAAGGTGGGCACCGTGTAGATGAACTTGGGCCTGCGGCCCTCGCGCTCGAGGTGCGTCGAGGGTCTGCTCGAGCAGGTCGACCCTCATCCCCGCCGCGTCCATCTCGATCTGCACCAGCTCGGCCTGGTAGGAGCAGAACACCGGCACCGCGCCGGGGTAGGTCGGGCCCTCGGCGATCACCACGTCGCCGGGGTCGATGAGGGTCTTGGTGACCAGGTCGATCACCTGCTGGCCGCCGGTGGTGACGATCACGTCCTCCGGGTCGGCCCGCATTCCCTCGGCCGCCATCACCTCCGCGATGCACTCCTTGGTCTCCGGCAGGCCCTCGGTGGGCCCGTACTGCAGCGCCTTGGCGCACGACTCCGCGGCGATCCGCTGGGCCACCGCGGCGAAGGTGTCGGGCGGGAAGGTGCTCGTGTCGGGCAGACCGCCGGCGAGCGAGATGACCTCGGGGCGCGCCGTGACCGCCATCAGGTCCCGCATGGCCGACGACTTCATCACCTTGGTGCGCGAGGCAAAGAGCCCGGCGTAGCGCTCGAGATCGCGGGAGATGCTCATGGTCGCAGCGCGGCCCCGGCCCGCTCGTGGGCTATCGTCACCGGCCGCAGGGTACCGACCCTCTCAGCGGCACATGAGCCTCTTCATGGACATCGGCACGGGCGCCGGGCTCGCGGGCGCCACGGGCGTGCGGCCCTACCTGCCGCCGCTCCTGACCGGCGCGCTTGCCCGGGGCGATGTCGGGATCGATTTCGACGGCACCGACTGGAGCTTCCTCGAGTCGCCTGCGTTCCTGGGAGCTGTGCTGCTGGTCGGCCTCGGGGCCTACGCGCTCGAGCGATCCGAGGCCGGCTCGCCCGCGAGCGGGCGTCGCCCCGTCGTGATCTTCAGCGGGATCGTGGGCATCGTGCTGGGCGCCCTGCTGTTCGCGGGGGCGATGGCCGACGGGGGCGAGGCGAGCTGGGTCGGGCTTGTGGCAGGCCCGGTGTGCGCGGCGCTCGGCTGGCTCGCGATCGGCGGGCTCGTGGAACGCGCACGCGCTCGGCTGGAGGGCGGGGCCGCGGCGCTGATCACGGTGTACGCCGACACCGCGGCGCTCGTGCTGGCGGCGCTGGCGATCTTCGTGCCGCCGGTCTCCTTCCTCGCTCTGATCGGCTTCGTGGTGCTGCTGGCCGGCGGCCGGCGGCGCGAGGGCGAGAAGTACGCCGGCCTGCGGGTACTGCGTTAGCGGTCACACGCGTGGCGCCCAAACCCAAGAAGCTCGTCCTGGCGGTCATCGACTCGCTCAAGCCGGAGATGCTCGACCTGGCGATCGAGGAGGGTCATGCGCCGGCGCTGGCAGCGCTCGTCGAGCGCGGCACCTACGTCCGGGACTGCGTGTCCACGTTTCCCTCGGTCACGCCGGTGGCTTCGGCCGCGATAGCCACCGGATACGGGCCGGCGGAGCACCACATCCCTTCGATGAACTGGTACCACCGCGGCGAGGAGCGCTACGTGGAGTACGGCTCGTCGTTCCCCGCCACGCGGGTGTTCGGCGTGGTTCGCTCGCTCTACGACACCGTCTACAACATGAACCTGGCGCACCTCACGCGCGCCCACCGGACGGTCTTCGAGCACCTCGACGACGCGGGGCTGCGCACCGCATGCACCACCTATCTGATCTACCGCGGCCGGACGCGCCACGAGCCCTCCGGGATGAGCGTCTACCGGCGGATCGCGGAGGCGGCTCAGTTTCGCCACCCGGTCTGGGGCCCGCGCGAGCTGTTCTACGCCGACCTGTTCGATTCGCGCAACACCGGCTGCACGTCGGCACTCGGCATGCCCGGCCAGCGCGACCGCCACACGGGCTGCGTGGGCGCCTACCTGGTCGAGAACGACCTGTTCGACTTCCTGCTGTTCTCCCTGCCCGACAACGACACCCATTCGCACAGGGTCGGCCCCGACGGCCAGGTCACCTCGATTGCGGAGGCCGATCAAGCGCTCGAGCGGATCATGGAGGTGGCCGGCGGGCCCGAGGAGTTCCTCGAGCAGCACGCGGTGATCGTCATGTCCGACCACTCGCAGGTCGTGGTGGAGGAGAGCGTGAACCTGGCCGAGGCACTGGCCGACTGGCGCGTGCTGCTGCCGGCCGATCCTGCGCCAGTGGAGGCCGAGCTCGCGGTGTGTCCGTCGGCGCGCTCCGGGGCCGTCTACGTGCTTGACGAGTCCCGCCGCGACGAGCTGGTGCCGGGAGTCGTGGACTCGCTCGCTGGGCTGCCCGGGGTGGACCTGACGGTCTGGCGCGACGACGGCTGGGCGGCCGTGCGGGGCGATGCCGGCATGCTGCGCTTCCGTCCCGACGGCGAGCTGACCGATCCGCGCGGCAGCGGCTGGGAGCTCGAGGGTGATGAGGCCGCGCTTGCCCTGGAGACCGGGGACGGCACGGTGGCGGGTGAGCTTTATCCCGACGCCCTCGGTCGTCTCTGGTCCGCCCTGCGCTGCCCGCATGCGGGCGACGTGCTGATCTCGGCCGGCTCCGGCGCCGAGTTCCTCGACTGGGGCGGGTCCGACCACGTGGGCGGCGGCAGCCACGGATCCCTGCGCCGCGAGGATTCCGAGGGCGTGCTGCTTCTCTGCGGCGTCGATCACCCCGAGCGCGAAAGGTGGTCGCTCACGGACGTCACGCCGCTGGTGCTCGACCACTTCGGTGTACCCTCGGCGGGGTGACTGACGAGGCCAAGGCCCCGGTCGCCGAGCGCTCGCACCCGGTACACCTGCGCGTGCGCACGGGGCTGCGCAAGCCGCACAACTGGTGGCAGCTCGCCAGGTTCTGCGCTGTCGGCGCATCGGGATACGTGGTCAATCTGTGCGTCTTCGCGCTCTGCGTGGAGCTGCTCGACCTCCACCACCTGCCCGCCGCCACGGTCGCCTTCGTCGCGGCCGTTACCAACAACTTCTGGTGGAACCGTCACTGGACCTTCGATGCCCGCGGGGGGCATGCGGGCTTCCAGGCGGCCCGCTTCTTCACCGTGAGCGTGGTCGCCTTCCTGTTCGCGGCGAGCGTGCTGGAGATCCTCGTCAGCGTGGTCGGGCTCGCGGAGCTGCCCGCTCAGGCGATCTCGATCATCGCCGCCACGCCGCTCAACTTCATCGGGAACAAGATGTGGAGCTTCCACATCGAGCTCTCACGCGACTGAGCCTTGCGCTGATCGCCGCCGTCGTGGCGGCGACTCTGGCGCTCCCCGCCGCGGCGCATGCGGTGGAACCCGAACTGCCCAGCTCGCAGACCGTGCCGCCGCGCTTCTTCGAGCGCAGCGCGAATGAGGCGGAGCGCATCGCCGAGCGGGCGGAGAAGGTTCGCGAGGCCCGCCAGGACGGCAGGCTCAAACCCACGGCCTACACGAGGGGCGTGGGCCGCTGGCAGGTGAGCTTCTTCCGTGGCGGCGACGAGGTCGTGCAGGTCCACGTGGACGACTCGAGCGGAGCCATCGTGGAGCAGTGGTCCGGCGACCAGGTGGCGTGGCGCATGGCCCGCGGCTACGAGGGCGCGTTCGGCCGCAAGCTGAACGCCCCCTACGTCTGGATTCCGCTGTGCCTGTTGTTCATCGCCCCCTTCTTCGACCTGCGGCGGCCGTTCAGGCTGCTCCACCTCGACCTGCTCGTGATGCTCGCCTTCGGGGTCTCGCACGTCTTCTTCAACCGCGGCGAGATCGGGCTCTCGGCGCCGCTCGTCTATCCGGTGCTGCTGTACCTGCTGGTGCGGATGCTGATCGCCGGCTTTCGCGGGCGCGAGCGGGCCGGGCCGCTGCTGCCTCACGTGCCGCTGGCGGCGCTCGCCGTGCTGCTCGTGTTCGTCGCCGCGTTCCGCATCGGCCTCAACGTGGCGGACTCGAACGTGATCGACGTGGGCTACGCGGGCGTGATCGGCGCCGATCGCATCGTCGACGGGGACGAGCTGTACGGCGAGGGCTTCTCGGCCGACGTGGAGCGCGGGGACACGTACGGGCCGGTGAACTACCTCCTCTACGTGCCGTTCGAGCAGACGCTGCGCTGGAGCGGCGGCTGGGACGACCTTCCCGCCGCCCACGCCGCCGCGATCACCTTCGACCTGCTGGTCATCGGCGGCCTGTTCCTGTTGGGCCGGCGGCTGCGTCCGGGCCGCGAGGGCTTTGCGCTCGGGCTCGCGCTGGCCTACGCCTGGACGACCTATCCGTACACGTCGTTCGTGCTGGAGACGAACTCGAACGACTCGCTGATCGCGCTGGCGTGTGTGGCCGCGCTGCTCGCGCTCACGGTGCCCGGCCGCCGAGCGTCGGGAGCGCTCGCGGCGCTCGCCGTAGGCATGGGGGCGGCGGCGAAGTTCGCGACTCTGGCCCTGGCGCCGCTGTTCGCGCGCCGGGCCCCGCTCCTCTTTGCCGGGGTCCTGGCGTTGACCCTGGCCGCGGCCGTGCTGCCCTTCTTGCCCGATGGGGGCGTGCGCGAGCTCTACGACCGCACGATCGGCTACCAGGCCGGCCGGCCCTCGCCGTTCAGCATCTGGGGGCAGGTGGACTCGCTCGGCTGGCTTCAGACCATCGTCAAGATCGCCGCGGTCGGGCTTGCGCTGGTGGTGGCCTTCTTCCCGCGGCGTCCCGGCCCGCGGCAGGTCGCCGCGCTCGGCGCCGCCGTGCTGATCGCCGTGCAGCTGACCGCGTCGTACTGGTTCTACCTCTACATCGTCTGGTTCGTGCCCTTCGTGCTGGTGGCGTTGCTGGCCGCCCACCGCGTTCAGCCGCGCCTCGAGCCGATCGCGCCGGAGCCGGAGCGCGAGCTGGTGGCTGCCTAGCCTTCGAGCGGGACCAGCAGCTGCTCGATACCCGTTGCACGGCCGTCGTCGCCGGCCTCGATCAGCACGCCGTTCAGCCACGGATCCTCCGCGGAGGTCTCGAAGCGGACCTGGGTCAGCGTGCGGAAACGCTCGAGCGCCTGCTCGCGCTTGACGCCGATCACCCCGCCGCGGGGACCGGTCATGCCCACGTCGGTGACGTAGGCCGTCCCGCCCGGAAGCACCCGTGCGTCGGCCGTGGGGACGTGCGTGTGGGTGCCCAGGCAGGCCGTGGCGCGGCCGTCCACGTGCCAGCCCATGGCCACCTTCTCGCTGGTGGCCTCGGCGTGCACGTCGATCAGCACCGAGTCGGCGCGGCCGCGCAGCTCCGAGAGCAGCGCGTCGGCCTCGGCGAAGGGCGAGCGCACGGCATCGAGGAACACCTGGCCGGAGAGGTTGATCACCCCGAGCCGCTGCCCGTTCTGCTCGACCACCGTGTGCCCGCGGCCGGGGCTGCCCTTGGGGTAGTTGGCCGGGCGCACGATCCGCTCCTCGCGGTCGAGGAAGCCGTAGACCTCGCGGTGGCGGTAGGCGTGGTTGCCCAGGGTGATGGCGTCGGCGCCGGTGTCGAGCAGCTCGCGAGCCGTCTTCTCGGTGATGCCCACACCCCCCGCCGCGTTCTCGCCGTTGACGATCACGAAGTCCGGTTGGTGCTCGTCACGCAGACCCGGGAGAAGGGCCGCGAGGGTGCGCCGGCCCAGGCCGCCGACCACGTCGCCCACGAATAGAAGCTTCACAGCGGTCGATTCTGCCAACCTCCGCGCGGTGGAAAGCGGCACCCAGACGGCGACGACCATCGCCGCCCACGGTCTGGTCAAGCGCTACGGCGATCGCGTGGCGCTTCGCGGCGTCTCCCTGACCGCCGGCCGCGGCGAGCTGATGGCCGTGATCGGCCCCAACGGAGCCGGCAAGACCACGCTGCTGTCGATCCTCGCCGGCATCCAGCAGCCGGACGAGGGACGCGTGGAGGCCAGCGCCGATCTCGGCTGGGTGCCCCAGCAGGCGGCGCTCTATTCGAAGCTGACCGTCGAAGAGAACCTCAGCCTGTTTGCCCGCCTCGAGCGCTGCGACGACCTGCACGGGACCGTCGATCGGATGCTCGATCTGACCGGCCTGGGTGACCGAGCCGGCGATCAGGTGGGCACGCTCTCGGGAGGCAACCGCCAGCGGGTGAACATCGCGATCGGGCTGCTGGCGGCGCCCGAGGTCCTACTTCTCGACGAACCCAGCTCGGCGCTCGATCCGCGCCAGCGCGAGAGGCTCTGGCAGTTCATATTGCGGCTGGCCGAGGACGGGACCACGGTGCTCTACGCCACGCACCACATCCAGGAGGCCGACCGCTACGCCGACCGGCTGATCGTGCTGGCCGACGGCGAGAACGTGTTCGCCGGACCGCCCCGTGAGCTCGAGCAGGCCACCGGCACCACCGGCCTCGACTTCGAGCAGGCCTTCGTCGAGTTCCTGCACCAGCGGGGCCACTGAGGACCCATCGCGTGCTCTGGCTGCTTCTCAAGGACCTGCGCATCCTGCGCCGTTCGCCACTGCTGGTCGCGCTGCTCGTGCTCTACCCGATCGTGATCGCCGTGCTGATCGGCTTCGCGATCTCGAGGGGACCCGACAAGCCCGAGGTGGCGATCTACAACGGCCTGGCGGGGCAGCCCGCGCAGATCGAGCTCGGCGGCCGCGAGATCGACCTTGCCGCGGAGGGCCGGCGGCTGTTCGACGCCATCGAGCCCGTCGAGGTTGACAGCCGTGCGGAGGCCGTCCAGAAGGTCCGCGACGGCGACGTGCTGGGGGCACTGATCGTGCCGGACGACCTGGCCACCAAGCTTCAGTCGGGGCTTCAGTCGGGCACCGTCGAGGTGGTCTACAACGCCGAGGATCCCGCGAAGCGGGAGTTCGTCGAGAGCACCATCACCGCGCAGGTGCAGAAGGCCAACGCGGCACTCACCAAGCGCGTGGCCGAGGAGGCACTCGAGCTGCTCGAGCTGATCTCGACCGGGGGCGAGTACAGCTTCCTTGGCCAGGACTTCTCGGTGCTCGGCCTGGAGAAGTCGGAGGAGATCCTCAAGGCCGCGCGCGCCGACCTCCCCGAGGGTTCGCCCGAGCGCGCGGAGGTCGACCGGGTGATCGACTTCGCCGCAGCTGGCGCGCGAGAACCTGTCCTTCTCGGACGAGGTGCTGGGCGTGGTGGGCGAGCCCCTCCGGGTGAAGGCGAGCGCCCTCGACGGGGGCTCGACCTCGCTCGACTCCTTCGGGATCGCCCTTGCCGTTGCGGTCTCGCTGATGTTCATCACGCTGCTCCTGGCCGCCGGGTCGCTCGCGCTCGAGCGGGAGGAGAACGCGTTCTCGCGGCTGGTCCGCGGCCTGGTCTCCCGGACCGGTCTACTGCTGGAGAAGGCGGGTCTTGCGGCCGTGTGCTCGGTGGTGGTGTCGCTGCTCATGCTCGCCGGGCTGGGGCTGTTCGTGAGCCTTGACTGGAGCCGTTTTGCGCTGTGGCTGGTGGCACTCTTCGCCGGCGCGCTGGCGTTCGCCGCGCTGGGGCTGGCGATCGGGGCGCTCACCCGCGAGGTGCGGGCGGCGTCGCTGCTGGCCTTCATGCTCTGCCTGCCTCTGGCCTTCCTGGCGCTCGTGCCCTCCGGCGCGGTCGCGCCGGCCCTCTACGACGTGATCCGCGCCGTATCCGCGGCCTTCCCCTTCAAGCCGACGCTGGATGCGCTCGACGCGGCCTTGAACGACAGCGGAGGCCTGGCGGGGCCGCTGCTGCACCTGGCGCTGCTGTTCGTGGTCTTTGGCGGGCTCGCGCGCCTGGCCCTGGTCCGGTTCGCTTAGCGGGGCCTAGACTCTCGCGAGATGGCCTTCCCAGCCACACGCCTGCGCCGTCTACGCAAGACCGGGGTACTGCGCGAGATCGTGCGCGAGACCCGGTTGACGGCCTCGGACCTGGTGCTGCCCATGTTCGTCCAGCTCGGTGACGGCCGGACACCGGTGGAGGCCATGCCCGGAGTGGAGCGTCTCTCGATCTCGCATGCGGTCGAGGAGGCCGGCGAGGCGGCCGCACTCGGCCTTCCGGCCGTGCTCCTGTTCGGCGTGCCCGCCGAGAAGGACGAGCAGGGCTCCGGCGCGTACGACGACGAGGGCGTGGTGCAGCTCGCGGTGCGGGCGATCAAGGACGCGCATCCCAACCTCGTGGTCATGACCGACGTGTGTCTGTGCTCCTACACCTCGCACGGCCACTGTGGGGTCGTGCTCGACGACGGCGAGATCGACAACGACCTGACACTGGAACTGCTGGCCCGCACCGCCATCTCTCACGCGCGGGCAGGCGCGGACGCGGTGGCGCCGAGCGACATGATGGACGGGCGGGTGGGCGCCCTGCGCGCGCAGCTCGACGCCGAGGGCCACAAGGACCTGCCGATCGTGGCCTACTCGGCCAAGTTCGCCAGTTCCTTCTATGGGCCCTTCCGGGAGGCGGCGGACTCCACGCCGGCCTTCGGGGACCGGCGCAGCTACCAGATGGATCCTGCCAACGCCGATGAGGCCGTGCGCGAAGCGCTGCTCGACGTGGAGGAGGGCGCCGACGTGGTGATGGTCAAGCCGGCGCTGCCCTATCTCGACGTGATCCGCCGGGTCAAGGAGGCCACTCGCGTTCCGGTGGCGGCCTACAACGTCAGCGGCGAGTACGCGCTGATCAAGGCCGCTGCGGCCGCGGGCTACATCGACGAGCAGGCGGTCGTGCTCGAGAGCCTCACCGCCATACGGCGGGCGGGCGCCGACTTCGTGATCACCTACCACGCCAAGGACGCGGCCCGATGGCTCAGCCGATAGCCAAGGTCCGCAGCCGCAAGGGCGGCTCGGCGGTTCCGCTCGACGACCTCGATAAGCGGCTGCTCAACCTCCTGCAGGGGAGCTTCCCGCTCGCCGAGCGCCCGTTCGCCCACGTGGCGGGCCTGGCCGAGGTGAGCGAGGACGAGGTGCTGACCCGCACGGCCCGCCTCTTGGACGAGCGCATCATCCGGGAGATCACACCGATCTTCGATACGCGGGTGCTGGGCTACAAGTCGATGCTGGTGGCGGCGCGCGTGGACGCCGAGAACCCCTGGCGTGCGGCGAAGATCATCAACTCGCATCCGGGGGTCTCCCACAACTACCTGCGCGACCACGACTTCAACCTCTGGTTCACGATCGCCACCGAGCCCGGCTCGGGGCTGGGGCTCGAGGGCACGCTCGAGCTGCTCGAGCAGCTCACCGGGGCCGAGTCCGTGCGTGAGCTGCCCACTCTGCGCCTTTTCAAGATTCGCATGGACCTCGAGATGGAGGCCGGCACCGACGCGCTGTCCACGGCGGCCGAGGAGAGCGAGTACCGCGAGCCGGAGCCGATCGAGCTTTCCGAGGACGACGTGGCGGTAATCCGGGCAACACAGGGCCCGATGGACGCCACCCCGGAGCCGTACGCGGCGGCGGCGGACGAGCTCGGGATTGGCCAGAGGGAGCTGTTCGCGCGGCTCGAGTCGCTTCAGGAACGGCGTGCCCTGCGCCGCGTCGCCGCCATCCTCTTCCACCGGCGCGCGGGCTTCTCGGCCAACGGCATGGGGGTCTGGAAGGTCCCCGACGAACGCATCCTCGAGCTGGGCCCGCGCATGGCCTCGTTCCGAGGGATCTCGCACTGCTACCAGCGGCCGACCTATGCGGATTGGCCCTACTCGGTGTTCACGATGGCGCACGGCCGCTCGAAGGAGGAGTGCGACGCGATCCTCGACTCGATCGCGGAGGACACGGGCATCGAGGAGCGGCGCACGCTCTATTCCTCCACCGAGTTCAAGAAGGTGCGCCTGCGCTACTTCACCGACGAGCACCGCCAGTGGGAAGCGGAGCACGCGGCATAGCCGCCTCCACGCGCTCGGCTGAGGTCTACGAGCGGGCGCTGGGACTTCTGCCGGGCGGGGTCAATTCGCCCGTCCGCGCCATGCGCTCGATCGGCCGCGACCCCCTCTTCGTGGCGAGCGGTGAGGGAGCGGAGCTCACCGACGTCGACGGCAACCGTTACGTCGACTGGGTGATGTCGTGGGGGCCGCTGATCGCGGGTCACGCGCACCCCGAGGTGGTGGCCGCGGTGGGGCGAGCGGCTGCCGCGGGCACCAGCTTCGGCGCGCCCACCGAGGCCGAGGTGGAGCTGGCGGCCGAGGTGGTGGCCCGCATCCCGTCCGCCGAGATGATGCGAATGACCTCGTCGGGCACCGAGGCCGCCATGAGCGCCGTGCGCCTGGCCCGGGCGGCCACCGGGCGCGACCGGGTGGTGAAGTTCGCCGGCGCCTACCACGGACACGTGGACGGGCTGCTCGCCGACGCGGGCTCGGGCCTCGCCACGCAGGGAATTCCCGCCAGCCCCGGCGTCACGGCGGCCCAGGCGGCCGACACCGTCGTCGTGGCGTGGAACGATCGCGCGGGCGTGGAGCGCGCGCTGGCCGCCGGCGACGTGGCCGCGCTGCTCTGCGAGCCCTACCCGGCCAACATGGGCCTGGTCGCGCCCGACGAGGGTTTCCTCGCCTTCCTGCGCGAGGCCGCCGACGCCGGCGGCACGCTGCTGGTGTTCGACGAGGTGATCACCGGCTTTCGGGTGGCGCCGGGCGGCGCCCAGGAACGAGAGGGCGTGACGCCCGACGTGACCGTGCTCGGCAAGGTGATCGGCGGCGGGCTGCCGGCGGCCGCATTCGCCGGGTCGCGCGAGCTTATGGAGCTCGTGGCGCCCGCGGGCGACGTGTACCAGGCCGGCACCCTGTCGGGCAACCCGCTGGCCACCGCCGCCGGCCTGGCCACCCTGGGCCTCCTCGACGAGCAGGCCTACCGGCAACTCGACCGGACCACGCAGACATTGGCCGACGGCCTCCGGGAGCTGAGCGCCGGGCTCCCCGTGACCGTCAGCGCCACCACCGGCCTCGTCACGCTCTTCTTCTCGGAAGCGCCGGTGCGCGACTACGAGGGCGCCCGTGCCTGTGACCTCGAGGCCTATGGCGCCTTCTGCCGGGCCATGCTCGACCGCGGCGTCTACCTCCCGCCGTCCCAGTTCGAGGCCTGGTTCCCGTCGCTGGCCCACGACGAGGCCGATCTCCAGCGCACGCTGGAGGCGGCAGGGGAGGCCCTGCGCGAGGTGCTCGGGTGACCCTGCTCGCCGAGCTCGTGGCCGCCGCCGATCCCGCCGTTGCCCGGTACGGCGTGACGGAACCGGGCCCCGGCCGCTTCGAGGACCTCGACGCTCCGGGTGAGCGGCCGTTCGTGCTGGAGGCCGTTTACGAGGGCTACCTGCTCCACTACGGCACGTCGCGGGCGTTCACCGGCATGGACGAGGATCTGCGCCTGCTGGCGGGCGACGCTCTCTACGCGCTCGGTCTCTCGCGGCTCGCCGCGGCCGGCGATCTGGAGGCCGTGGCCGAGCTCGCGGACCTGATTTCGAGCAGCGCGCAGGCCCACGCCGAGGGCCGGCCCGACGACGCCGAGAGGCTGTGGGCAGTGAGCGCGGCGGCCCTGTCCAACACGCCACAGAGATCGTAGGCTCGCGGGGCGCCGCCCGCTCGCCGTATAGGCTCCGGCCGCCTCTCTGCGTGATAGCGCCAATCGTGCGCTACGTAACCAAGTTGGCACTACGCTTCACCGGGCGGGACAATCCGCTCTGACCCCTGTGGCCGACGAACCTGTAAAGCCAGACAAGACGTCCCGATACACCGCTCAGCGCGGCATAGCTGGTGCGTTTGAGGGCGAGACCGTGACGCGCCGCGGCCTCATGACCGGCACGGCGCTCGCGGCAGGCGGCATCGCGACGATGGCCTTCACGCTGCCGGCCCTCGGCTTCGCGCTCGGGCCGGTGTTCGAGGACACCCTGCCTACGCGCTGGCAGGACGTGGGCCCGGAGGACGATTTCAACGACCAGACCTACGTGCCGAGGGTGATCAACATCGACGCCGCCATCGGCGAGGCGGGCAAGACCACCATCTACGTCCGCACGTTCAACCCGGAGCGCGACAAGGTGATCGAGGGGCAGGACTCGCAGCCCTACGTCGCGATCTCCACGCGCTGCGCTCATCTCGGCTGCCCGGTGCGCTACATCCAGGCCTCACGTAAGTTCGTGTGTCCCTGCCACGGCGGGGTCTACGGCTTCGAGGGCCAGGTCGAGGGTGGCCCGCCGGTGCGGCCACTCGACCGCTTCTACACCCGCACCGTCGCCGGCCGCGTCGAGATCGGCGACCGCTTCTCGCTGAACTCGGAGCTGGAGCGCTTCGCCCCGCGTGACCCGTCGAACCATCTCGACGGGCTCTGGCAGTACCTCTATCCGTCGAGGCCCACCACGTGACCCCACCACTACCAAAAGCACTTCGTCGCAAGCCCGGCCGCCCGGGAGAGAACGGAAACGGCAACGGCGCCCGCAAGAACGGCGGCAACGGGGCGACCGTCGCGCCGCCCAAGCCCACGGTCAAGGACACCGCGACCGAGGGGACGGCGTCGGCGATCGGCTGGGTGGAGGAGCGGACCGGCATTTCGCCCTTCCTGCGCTTCCTCCTGTTTCGCAAGATCCCCAAGGGCACCAACTGGTTCTACACGCTGGGGTCGGCCACGCTGTTCGCCTTCCTCTCGCAGGCGGTCACCGGGGTCTTCCTGGCCATGTACTACGAGCCCGACCCCACGCGCGCGTACGAGTCGGCATCGCGCATCACGAACGAGGTCTTCCTCGGCGAGTTCGTGCGCGGCATGCACAAGTGGGGCTCGTCGGTGATGATCATCCTGATCTTCCTTCACATGGGCCGGACGTTCTTCTTCGGCGCGTACAAGTACCCGCGCGAGCTCAACTGGGTGATCGGCGTGGTGCTGCTCGTGCTGACGCTCGCCATGGGCCTCACGGGCTACCTGCTGCCCTTCGACCAGCGCTCCTTCTGGGCGACGGTCGTGGCGGTGAACATCAACGCCTCGGGGCCGATCGTGGGTCCCTACCTGGCCGATTTCCTCCGAGCGGGAGCCGAGTTCGGGCCAACCACGATCTCGCGCTTCTATGCGCTTCACATGCTCCTCATACCCGGCCTGATCGCCGCGCTGATCGGCGCGCACCTGTACCTGGTGGCCAAGCTCGGCACCACGGCGCCGCCGTGGCTCAAGGCCGAGAAGAAGGACCTCCTGACCGAGGAGATCTGAGGCTCTTGTGATCTCCTCCTCGATTACACCCGCGTTCGGCGGCTGCGAACCTGCGCGTGTCGCCAGCCACGGTGCTCGCCAATGCGCTGCATTGACTGCGCTCGTGTCCGCCGCCACGCTTGGTTCTCGCTCGCCGAGCCGCGGCCGTACTCTCGCAGGAGACCACTCGTGAACGCACGTGAGCGCGAGCAGTACCTGCGCGAGTACTCGATCCTGAAGAACCAGGGGAAGCCGTTCTTCCCCTACGCCGTGGCCAAGGACTCCCTGATGGCGTGCGTGGTGATGGCGGTGATCATCGTGCTGGCGATCCTCTTCGGCGCCGAGCTCGGCCCGAAGGCGGACCCGACCACCACGACCTACACGCCGAGGCCCGAGTGGTACTTCTTCTTCCTGTTCGAGCTGCTGCGGGTGGTCAAGCCGCCTTCGCTCGTGTTCCTGGCCACGGTCGGCATTCCGACCATCTGCCTCGTCCTGCTGCTGTTGCTGCCGTTCTACGACCGCAGCCCGGAGCGCAATCCGCTGCGCCGGCCGATCGCGGTGGCCGCCGGGATCGCCACGATCGCGGCGATGGCCTACCTCACGGTTCTCGGCGCGCTCGCGGGCGCCCCCACCGAGATCGAGCTCGCCACCGCGCCGCAGTACGAGGAGGGCAAGGAGATCACGGCCTCCGCGGGTTGTCTCGCGTGCCACAAGATCGGTGAGAACGGCGGCGCGCTCGGCCCCGACCTCACCGAGATCGGCACCCGGCTGGGGCCGCAGGCGATCGCCCGCACGCTGGTCAACCCCACGTCGCCGATGCCCTCCTTCCAGTCGCTGCAGGACGATAATCCGGAGCAGTTCGACAAGCTGGTCGAGTACGTGGCTTCCCTCAAGGGCGAGGAGTAGCGATGAGCGGGGCCGGCCCCGCCTCCGGCACGCTGCCCGCCACGCAGGTGCGGGTGATGTTCGATCGGATCGCGCGCGGCTACGACCGCATGAACTCGGTGATGACGGCCGGCATGCACCATCGGTGGCGCGAGCGAGCGGTCGATCTCACGGGTGTCGGCTCGGGTGACCAGGCGCTCGACGTGGCCACGGGGACCGGGGACCTGGCGATCGAGCTGGCCGCACGAGGCGCGGCTGTGACCGGGATGGACTTCGCGCCGGCGATGCTCGATGTGGCGCGCCGCAAGCAGCCGGCGATCACCTTCGAGGAGGGCGATGCACTCGACCTGCGCTATGGCGACGGCGAGTTCGATGCCGTGACGGTCGGCTTTGGCGCCCGCAACTTCGCCGACCTCGACAGGGGGCTCGGAGAGATGGCGCGTGTGACCCGGCCGGGCGGCCGCGTGGTGGTGCTCGAGATCACCACTCCGGAGCGCCCGCCGTTGTCCTGGTTCTTCCGTGCGTGGTTCGACCGCGTCGTCCCGTGGCTCGGTCGGCTCTCGGGGGAGCCCGACGCCTACGTCTACCTGCCCTCGAGCGTGCGCCGCTTTCCCGGGCCCGAGGAGCTGGCGGCCCGGATGGCGGCGACCGGCCTGACCGACGTTCACTGGATCCTCACCGGCGGCGGCATCATCGCTCTGCACTCGGGCACGCGGGCCGGATGAATACGACGCAGGCCCAACTGGGCGCCGTGCTGGCGGCGGGTGGTCCCGAGCTGACGCGGCTGCTGGACGAGACCGAGCAGCGCCTCGCCGAGGTGGCAGCCGGCCACGGCGACGTGCTCGCCGCCCACGCCGAGGGCACCCTGGCGGCCGGCGGGAAGCGGCTACGACCGATCCTGGTGTTCCTGTGCGGGGGCGGTGACCGCGAGCGGCTCGTCGCGGCCGCGGCCGCGGTCGAGCTGCTGCACATGGCGACGCTGGTCCACGACGACGTGCTCGACCGGGCCGAGCTGCGCCGCGGTCACCCCACGGTGTTCGCCGCCGCGGGCCGGCAGGCGGCCACCGCCACCGGAGACCTGCTGTTCTCACGGGCGTTCGCGGAGCTGGCGCGGCCGGGCGGCGAGGAGGCGGTGAGCGCCCTGTCCGCTGCGTCGTCGGCGCTGGCGCGCGGCGAACTGGTGCAGCGGGCCGATGCCTGGGATCCCGAGGTCGCCCCCGAGCGCTACATGGAGCGCTGCCGGCTGAAGACCTCGAGCCTGTTCGAGGCCTCGTGCCGTCTGGGTGCTCTCGTGGGCGGGAGCCCGGACCTCGCACCGGGTCTGGGCGGCTTCGGCGGGCGCATCGGCCTGGCGTTCCAGATGCTCGACGACGTTCTCGACGTGTCCGGTCCCAGCGAGCGCACCGGCAAGCCCCGCGGCACGGACCTGCTCGACGGAACAGTGACCCTGCCGCTGATCCTGGCCCGCGGGCGTGATCCCGAGCTGGCCGCCCTCGACCTGCGCGCCGAGGTCACCAGTCCCGGCGAGGCAGCGGTCGCTGTGCGACCGGATCGCCGCCACCGGGGCGCTGGACGAGGCTCGCAGCCGGGCCCTCGCCGAGGTAGCGGGTGCCAAGTCGGCGCTGGATCGCCTCGACCTGTCCGGCGAGCGCCGGCGCGCCCTGGAGCTCGTGGCCGACGGGGTCGTGGAGCGCTACGCCTGAGGGCGGGCGATGAGCGGCGCCTACGTACACGGCTACGATCCGCGCGAGAACGAGCGGCTGCAGGACCAGGCCGGCACGCTCACCGACCTTCTGCACCACGACACGCACTACCCGTCCGGAAGCACGGTGCTGGAGGCGGGCTGCGGCGTGGGCGCCCAGACGATCACCCTCGCGTCGCGCAGCCAAGAGGCGCGATTCACGTCGGTGGACATCTCGGCCGACTCGGTCGCCCAGGCCAAGCGCCGCATCGACGAGGCCCGGCTCACGAACGTGGAGTTCCTGCAGGCGGACATCTTCGGTCTGCCGTTCGCCCCCGAGTCGTTCGACCACGTATTCGTCTGCTTCGTGCTGGAGCACCTCTCCCGCCCGGTCGAGGCGCTGCGCGGGCTGCAAGCACTGCTGAGACCGGGTGGCAGCCATCACGGTGATCGAGGGTGATCACGGATCGGCCTACTTCCACCCCGACAGCGCGGCGGCGCATGACGCGATTCGCTGCCAGATCGAGCTGCAGCGGGCGGCGGGCGGCAACTCGCTGATCGGTCGCGAGCTCTATCCGCTGATTACCGAGGCCGGCTACTGCGCGGTCAGCGTCTCGCCGAGGATGGTCTACGTCGACGCAAGCCGCCCCGAACTGGTCGAGGGCTTCACACGCAGGACCTTCACCGCAATGATCGAAGGCGTTCGCGAGCCGGCGATCGAGGCGGAGCTCCTCTCGCCGGAGAGGTTCGACGAAGGCGTCCGCGACCTGCACCGGACGACCGAGGCCGACGGCACCTTCAGCTACACCTTCTTCAAGGGTGTGGGCGAGAGGACTAGAAGTCCTCGGGCAGGATCGCGTCCGCCGTGAGCGCGCCCACGAAGCGGTCGATCTCTTCGCTCATGTTCGCCCGAACCAGCTTCTGGTAGTCACGGGTCATGGCGTCGCCGCCGCGGTCGAGCTCCTCGTCGAGCTCCTCGACGTTCTCCTGGGTGAACACGCCCTCGCGATAGACGTCGCAGTTGGGGCAGTGCAGCAGCACGGTCCAGTTGTTGGGGCCGGCCTCGTCCCAGGTGACGGGGTAGACGAGCTCCGAGGCGCACTCGATACAGACGTGCAGCTCCTGATGCGGCTCGGCGGGCGGATGCTCGGGAAGCTCGGGATCGATGCGGGCCGGAATCTGGCCCTCCTCGTCCTTGAAGTAGACGACCTCGATGGTCTTCCCGCTAGGGAGAACCACGCGCTTCACATAGTGGGTCTGTTCTTCGTGGCTGTCCATTTCTCGCATCCTCTTGCTCCCGGTATCGGCACCCTGTGGCCGAACTTGAAGGAAATGTTCTTCGGCCTCTCGGCAGTCCAACCGGTGCAGACGTAATTACTTACGACCTGACCGGCAAATTGGATGCGATCGGTCACAGAAGCCGAAAAACGAACCGGTGGAGCCCGCCTCTACACTCCGGCGGCCCGTGGTTCTGAGCGACCGCACCATCCTGGCCGAGATCGAGGCGGAGCGCATCGTGATCGACCCGTTCGACCAGAGCCTCGTCCAGCCCTCGAGCGTGGACGTGCGGGTGGACAGCCGCTTCCGCGTCTTCCACAACGCCCGCTACCCCTACATCGACGTGCGACAGCCGATGGAGGACCTCACCGAGCTGGTGCAGGTGCACGACGGTGAGCCCTTCATCCTCCACCCGGGGGAGTTCGTGCTCGGGCAGACGCTCGAGCACGTGACGCTGCCCAACGATCTCGTGGCCCGTCTCGAGGGCAAGTCCAGCCTGGGTCGTCTCGGCCTCCTGATCCACTCCACGGCGGGCTTCGTGGACGCCGGCTTCTCGGGCAACCTCACGCTCGAGCTGTCGAACGTCGCCAACCTCCCGATCACGATCTACGAGGGCATGCCGATCGGGCAGATCTCGTTCATGCGGATGGACGGTCCGGTGGAGCGGCCCTACGGCTCGCGGGACACCGGCTCGAAGTACCAGGGCCAGGCGGAGCCGACGCCCAGTCGCTTCTATCTGAACTTCGACAAGCGCGATTAGACCGGGGGCTCGCGGGCACCGCCCGCTCGCCGTTTAGGCCGCACCGCTACCATGGTTCAGACCATGCCGACGCCTGGGCCTCTCGAGATCATCATCGTCCTGATAATCGTGCTCGTCATCTTCGGGCCGAAGCGCCTGCCGGACCTGGGCAAGTCACTCGGTCGTGGGATGCGCGAGTTCAAGGACTCCGTGACCGGCAAGGACAAGGAGCACGAGCAGATCGAGCCGGTCAAGACGGTGGGGGACAACCCTGAGCCGTCGGCAACCACCGCTACCACGGCCACGCGCGAGCAGCAGTCGTAGCTCCACGGCCGCGTAGTACGTGCGGCGCGTTCGCCCCATAGACCACGAGGACAGGCTTTCCGTAGTCGAGCACCTCGACGAGCTGCGCTCGCGGCTGATCTTCTCGGCGCTGGCCTTCGGCATCGCCTGGGGATTCACTGCCTGGCAGAACCACCGGATCCTCGAGATCGTCAACAAGCCCCTTCCGGACGGCATCGAGCCGATCACGCTCGCCCCGGCGGAGGCCTTCTACACCACCCTCACGAACTCGGCTTACGCCGCGCTGCTGATCGCGATGCCGGTGATCCTCTATCAGCTCTACGCGTTCGTTCTGCCGGCCTTCAGCCCGGCCGAGAAGCGCGTGGCCAAGCCGCTTCTGTGGCTGATTCCGATCCTGTTCATCACGGGCGTGGTGTTCTGCTACTACGTCGTGCTCACCCCGGCGTTGGACTTCCTCCTCAACTTCAACGCCGACGAGTTCAACACCCAGGTCCGGGCGCGCGACTACTACTCGTTCGTGACCCTGTTGATGCTGGCCATGGGGATCGGCTTCCAGATTCCCGTGGGCGTCGTGGCGGCGTGCCGGCTGGGCATCACCAGCCCCGCGAAGCTGCGCAAGAACCGCCGCTACGCGATCGTCGTGATCGCGGTGCTGGCCGCGCTCCTGCCGACCCTGGACCCGCTCACCCTGATCCTCGAGATGATCCCGCTGCTGCTGCTCTACGAGCTCAGCATCTGGCTCGCGTCGGTGCTCGGCCAGCCGGCGCCCGAGGTGGGCCAGCAGACGGCGTCAGCCGAAGGTTCTTAGCCGGCCAACTTTCCGGCTCAGATCACTAGCCTACGCCCCCATGCTGTTCGACCTCCGAGGCAAGCGCCGCCGCGTGGTGCAGTTCGTCTATCTGATGCTCGCCCTGCTGCTCGGCGGGGGCCTCGTGCTGTTCGGAATCGGCGGAGAGGTGTCCGGCGGCCTGTTCAACGCCTTTGAGGACGAGGGAGGCGGTAGACGCCAACAGCGCGATCGAGGAGCGCATCGACCAGCAGGAGGAGCGGCTCCAGCGAAACCCGCAGAACACCGCCGTGCTGCAGGAGCTCGTGCGCGAGTACTACCAGCTGGCCACCGCTCAGCAGGAGGAGGGAGCGGCTCAGTTCTCGCAGGACTCCAGGGACGAGCTGCGCAAGGCCAGCGTCTACTGGCAGCGCTACGTGGACGCCGCAGAGGAGAACCCGAGCCCCGACACCGCGCTCTTCGCACTGCGCATATACGACGTGGGAGCGCTCAACCAGCCCAAGGAGGCCCAGAAGGCCGCGGCGCTGGTGGCGGAGGCCCAGAACGACTCCACCTCCTATCTCCAGCTGGCGGCCTACGCCGGCCTGGCCGAGGACCAGCGGACCGCCGACCTCGCGGCGCAGAAGGCCGTGGATCTGGCTCCGAAGGACCAGAAGGACGAGGTCCGAAAGCAGGCCAAACAGCAGGCTCAGGCGATCAAGCAGCAGCTCCGCGCACAACAGCCGAGCGGCTGACGTACGCTTACGCCCTGCCCGGAGGGGGCTCCCGGAAAAGGAAGCGACAGGAACACACGTGAATTTCCACATCGAAGACGAGGCCATTGACGACTCCACCCATGTGATCGAGCTGGGCGGAGAGGTCGACCTCTACACCGCGCCCGAGTTCAAGGAGCGCATGGTCGAGCTGATCGAGTCGGGGAAGAAGCAGATCGTCGTCGATCTGTCGAAGGCCACATTCATCGACTCCACCACGCTCGGTGTACTGGTGGGTGGCGTCAAGCGCCTGCGCCCGGCCGGCGGCTCGCTCGCCCTCGTCTGCACCGACGACAACATCACCAAGATCTTCGAGATAACCGGTCTCGACCGGGTGTTCCCGATTCACTCGTCGCGCGAGGAGGCGCTGGACGCCGTGGCCTCGGGCGCGACCGAGTAGGCGACCCTCAGGCCGTCTTCTAGAATCGCCGTTCTCCGGGGCCGTTAGCTCAATTGGCAGAGCAGGAGACTCTTAATCTCAAGGTTGTAGGTTCGATTCCTACACGGCCCACCTAGCGTGGCCCAAGCAGTCACCACCACCGCCGAACTGGCTTCTCTGGACGGCCGGGTCATGCCCGCCGGCGAGGCCACGATCCCGGCCACCGACGAGGGCCTGCTCCGCGGCGACGGCGCCTTCGAGGTGATCCGCGTCTACGACGGCCGGCCCTTCGCCCTGATCGATCACCTCGACCGCCTCGAGCGCTCGGGTCAGAACCTGCGCCTCGCGGACGTCTTCCGGGCCGAGCTGGAGACGGAGATCCCGGCGCTCCTCGCCGAGCGGGGCGGCCCGGACTTCGACGGCTGCCTGCGCATCGTCATCACCCGCGGCGGTCACCGGCTGCTGCTCACCGAGCCGCTGCCCGCCACGCCCGAGCGCATCCGGCTGGGCGTGGTGGAGTACGCGCCCACCCGGGTCCTCGACGGCATCAAGTCGCTCTCCTACGGGGCCAACATGCTCTGCGGCCGCCTGGCGCGCGAACGGGGCTTCGACGAGGCGCTGCTCGTGACCCCGCACGGCCGCGTGCTCGAGGCGCCCACCTCCTCGCTGTTCTGGGTCGAGGCCGACGGCACGATCTGGACGCCGCCGCTCAGTGAGCACGTGCTCGCGTCGATCACGCGGGCGCGGGTGATGGAAGAGGTGGAGGTCGTCGGAGCGACCCTGCACGATGGACGACCTGCGCTCGGCGCCGGAGGCCTTTCTCGCCTCCACCACGCGCGAGGCTCAGTCGATCGCCGCGATCGAGGACCTCGAGTTCGGCGAGGGTGAACGCACGCGCGAGGTGCAGGCGGCATTGCGGGCCCGCATCGAGAGAGAGCTGAAAGCCTCGGGCTAGGGATCCGGCCGCTAGTCGCGCTCGCGCGGGCGCGGGTCGATCCGGTGCGACACGTACCACGCCACATGCTTGATCACGTCCGTGGCAAGGCCGACCATGCTGCCGGCGCCTCCGAGGAGCTTCCTGCCCATCTCAGCGACCATCGTAGGACCGATTCCAGATCGATTCCACCATGCGCATCGCCACGATCATCGGTAACCGCCCGCAGTTCGTGAAGGCGGCGGCCGTCTCGCGCAGCCTGCGCGGAGTCGGCGAGGAGCTGATCATCCACACCGGGCAGCACTACGACGACGAGCTGTCGAGGATCTTCTTCGAGGAGCTCGGCGTGCCCCGCCCGCAGCGCGAGCTCGACGCCGGCGGCGGCTCGAACAGCGCCCAGACCGCGCGCATCCTGGCCGCGCTCGAGCCGGTGCTGTCCGAGGTCGCGCCGACGCTAGCGCTCGTTTACGGCGACACCAATTCCACCCTCGCCGGCGCCCTCGCAGCCGCGCAGGCGGGGATACCTGTGGGCCACGTCGAGGCCGGGATGCGCTCGTTCGACCGGGCGATGCCCGAGGAGCTCAACCGGGTGCTGGCCGACCACGCGAGCGACCTCCTGCTGTGCTCAACCGAAACGGCCGTGGCGAACCTCGAGCGCGAGGGCGTCGCCGGGGAGGTGCACCTCGTGGGGGACGTGATGGCCGACGTGTCGCTCGCGTTCCGAGGCATTGCGCAGGAGCGCTCGCGCATCCTCCGCGAGCTCTCGCTCGAGCCGGGCTCGTACCTGCTCGTCACCGCCCACCGTGCCGGCACGGTCGACGATCCGGTTCGCCTCGAGCAGCTCGTCGAGCTGCTGCGCGACGCTGCCGCGGCCGCTGGTGTTCCCTGTCCATCCGCGCACCCGCGCGCGCCTCGAGGAGGCCGGTTTGCTGGTCGAGCTGGCCGATGTCGAGCTGACGCCGCCGCTGGGCTACCTGGACTTCCTGGAGCTGACCCGCAACGCCCGCGCGGTGCTTACCGACTCCGGAGGGGTGCAGAAGGAGGCCTACCTACTCGGCGTTCTCTGCGTGACGTTGCGAGACACGACGGAATGGGTGGAAACCGTGGAAACAGGCTGGAACGTGCTCGTGGGCCTGGACCCGGCTGCGACGCAGGCGGCGCTCGCCCGTCCTCGGCCCGGCGAGCGGCCTGAGCTCTACGGCGGGGGCCACGCCGCCGATCGGGTTGCCGAGGTGCTGTCCTCCTACACTGAGCGGCTATGAAGATCGGGGTCGTCGGGCTGGGATACGTCGGCCTGCCGCTGGTGGTCGCCTTCTGCGAGGAAGGGCACGAGGTCATCGGGGTGGATGCCGACACGCGGGTGGTCGAGGGTCTAGAGGCCCGCCGCTCGCACATCGAGGACGTGCCGGACTCGACTCTGGCCGCGGTCTCCGGGCGCTTCCACGCCACCACCCGCTACGCGGAGCTGGCCAAGGTGGACGCAATCCTCGTGGCCGTTCCCACGCCGCTCACGGCAAATCGCGAGCCGGACCTGCAGCCCCTGATCGCCTCGGGCACCGCCCTTGCCGACGTGCTCCAGAGCGGGCCAGCTCGTGGTGCTCGAATCCACCACCTACCCGGGTACCCTGCGCGAGCGCTTCGTGCCCCTGCTGGAGGAGTCCGGCCTGGCCGCGGGACGTGACTTCTTCGCGGCGTTCTCACCCGAGCGGATCGACCCGGGTCGCACCGACTACACGCTGCGCACGACGCCCAAGGTCGTCGGCGGGCTCACCGGCGAGTGCCTGCGCCGCGCCACGGAGCTCTACGAGACCGTCTGCGACGAGGTTGTGCAGGTGTCCACACCGGAGGCCGCCGAGCTGAGCAAGCTGCTCGAGAACATCTTCCGCTCGGTCAACATCGCTCTGGTGAACGAGCTCGCCATCCTGTGCGACCGGATGGACATCGACGTCTGGGAGGTGGTCGAGGCCGCCGCGACCAAGCCGTACGGCTTCATGTCGTTCAAGCCCGGGCCGGGCATGGGCGGGCACTGTCTGCCGGTCGATCCCTTCTATCTCTCCTGGCGCGCACGGGAGTTCGACATGCAGACCGAGTTCGTCGAGCTCGCCGGCGAGGTCAATCAGCGCATGCCCTACTTCTGCGTGGATCGGGTGGCGCGCGCGCTGAACGACCACGCCAAGGCGGTGCGCGGTTCGAAGGTCGCGATCTTCGGCGTCTCATACAAGCCGGGTGTCGGCGACCTCCGCGAGTCGCCGGCGCTGCGGATCATGCGGCTGCTGCGCGACCGGGGCGCCGAGCTCGTCTATCACGACGACTTCGTGCCCGAGCTGCCCGAGCACGGACTCCGCTCGGAGTGGCCCGAGGACGCCGACTGCACGGTGATCGTTACCGCACATCCCGATCTCGACCTCGAGCGCGTGGTACGGGAGTCGAACATCGTCGTGGACTTCCGGGGCGTGACCCGCGGGATCGAGGCCGGGAATCTGATCAGGCTGTGACGGCCGGCCTCACCCCGGTGCTGCGCGCCTCCGAGCGAGCCCCAGGGCTGCTGCTCGGCGACGGAGTGGAGCTGCCGGAAAGCGTCGAGTTGGGCGGCCACGTGATCGTTCACTCCGGAAGCGTCATCGGTGAGGGGGCGCGGCTGCAGGACGGCTGCGTTGTGGGCAAGCCGCTGGCGCTGGGGCGGCATTCCAGCTCGGCAGCGGACGAACCTGCGCCTGCGGTGGTTGGCGCCGGCTCGACCGTGGGTGCCGGCGCTGTCCTGGTCGCGGGGTCCCGAGTCGGCGAGCGCTGCGTGGTGGCCGATCAGGCCCACGTGCGCGAGCGCACCTCGCTCGGTGACGAGACGGTGGTGGGGCGCGGAGCGTCGGTGGAGAACGACGTGTCCGTAGGCGCCCGTGTGCGGATGCAGACCGGCGCCTATGTGACCGCCTGGTCGGTGGTTGAGGACGATGTGTTCATCGCCCCCGGCGTGACGCTCACCAACGATCCCACCGCCGGACGGCGCTCCGCGGCGGTGGAGCTGCGCGGCGCGACGCTGCGTCGCGGCTGCCGTGTCGGCGCAGCTGCCGTGCTGCTGCCGGGCGTGGAGGTGGGCGAGGACGCCTTCGTGGCGGCGGGGGCCGTGGTCACGCGCGACGTACCGGCGCGCGCGCTGGTGATGGGCGTGCCCGCTCGGGTTGTGCCCGACCGCGACGCCGGAGAGCGCTGATGAGGCTCCGCCGGCGGCGCCGGGCGCTCGCGCCGGGGCGAGGCACGCTCGTGCTGGGCGCGCTGGCCACGGCGGGCGTGGCCGCGGTCGTCGTGACCGAGGTGGGCCGGGTGTGGAAACGCGGGCACGCCCCGCTTCCGCCGGATGCCGACGACCTGCTCCACGCGGCGGAGGAGGCGGTGGCGGAGACGGCCGAGGTCGCCCTCGTGGGCTATCGGGAGGTTTCCACTCGCGAGAACTCGATGTTCAACCTGCTCACGTCGTTCGCCGGGACCTTCATCACGGTGCGCAGCATCACCTACCTGTTGCGCGAGCGCAGCCGCGTGGGACCGTTCCGGAACGTCCGCGTCGGGAGGCGCCACATCCACCACTTCGTCCCCGGGATCGTGATCGCCTTCGTGGCGGGCGCGGCGGCGATCCTGACCCGTGACGAGGATCTCGAGCCGTGGCTGGCCCTGCCGTTCGGTGTGGGAATGGGCCTGACGCTCGACGAGTCGGCTCTCCTGCTCGAGCTGGACGACGTCTACTGGAGCCGCGAGGGCCTCCTGAGCGTGCAGATCACGCTCGCGGTGATGGCGCTGCTGGGGGCGCTGGCCCTGGGGCTGCGTGCGCTGCGCCGCGGAGAGGAAGTCGTCCTCGAGGCGCCCGGGCGGGCTCCGGCCTCCGGCTGAGCTGCGCATCTCGCCGTAGTCGCTGCTTTTATTCGCGCATGGAAAGCGGACCCCCCAGGCCTGATCAACCCGAAGCACCGCGGCCGGAGAACGCTCCCGCGGCACCACCCCCCGGCCCGCAGGCGCCGCCTGCCGCCGCGCCACCGGGCCCGCAGACCCCGCTGCCTGGACCCGAGGGCCCTCCGGGCTACGCCGGTCCCGTGCCACCGGGCGGCTGGCAGCAACCGGTCGCTCAGCCGATGGGGACCTGGGCGGGCGCCCCGCTGTCGGGCTGGTGGAGCCGGGTCGCGGCTCAGATCATCGACTGGCTGATCCTCACCGTCCCGGTGATCGTGCTCACGGTCATTCTGATCGTCGATCGCCTCCGGGAGCGAGGTCGGCGCCGTCGTCACGGGCATCATCACCTTCCTGGCCTACATAGTTGCGGCGCTCTTCTACGCGCCCGTCCTGATGAAGCGGCCCGGGCCGCACAACGGTCAGACCTGGGGCAAGCAGGCGCATGAGCATCACCGTCGTGCGCGACACCGGCGAGGAGATCGGGCTGGGCTACGGCTTCCTGCGCGAGATCGTGATCAAGTGGCTGCTGTTCGGCGTGGTGGGCGGCTTCTTCTTCTCGATCCCCACGCTCGTGAACTACCTGTGGCCGCTGTGGGACGACGAGAACCGCGCGCTCCACGACATGCTCGCCAAGAGCCACGTGATCAAGCGCTGAGCCCTGTCGGTCAGGCCGCAGCGGGACGCAGCCGCTCGGCCGCGTCGGTCCAGATCATCTCGTCGCGCCCGGGGCCGACGCCGATCATCACGATCGGGATTCCCAGGAACTCCGAGATGAAGTCGAGGTAGGCGCGCGCGTTGGCCGGCAGGTCCTCGACCGATCGGCAGGCGGTGATGTCCTCGTGCCAGCCCGGCAACTCGATGAGGTCGCTGTGGGCCTTGTGGAGTATCGACTGGTGATAGGGAAACTCGTCGAAGGTGGCGCCCGTCGGGGCCCAGGTAGCGGACGGCGACGTTGAGCGGATCGATGCCCGTGAGGACGTCCAGCTTCGTGACCACGAGGCCGGTCAGCCCGTTTACGCGCGTGGCGTAGCGCAGGGCCACGAGGTCGAGCCAGCCCGTGCGGCGTGCCCGCCCGGTGGTGGTGCCGTACTCGCCGCCCGCGTCGCGGATGCTCTCGCCCAGCGCGTCGTCCAGCTCGGTGGGAAACGGTCCCGCGCCCACGCGCGTGGTGTAGCCCTTGGCGATCCCCCACACCTCGTCGATCGAGCGAGGCCCCACCCCGGCGCCGGCACAGGCGGCGCCGGCCACGACGTTCGACGACGTGACGAACGGATAGGTGCCGTGGTCGATGTCGAGCAGCGTGCCCTGTGCACCCTCGAACACCACCAGGCCCTCCTCGTCGAGGACCCGCCAGGCGATCGGGGCAGTGTCGGCGATGTGCGGCTCCAGCCGGTGGCCGAGGATGCGGTACTCCTCGGTCATGGTGTGCAGGTCGAGCTCCGGATTCTTGGAGTAGGGCCGTAGCATCAGCCGCTTGGGCTCCATGGCGGCGTAGATCTTCTTGCGCAGGATCTTCTCGTCCAGCAGGTCCTGAACCCGGATGCCCAGGCGCGACGCCTTGTCGGCATAGCAGGGGCCGATACCGCGGCGGGTGGTTCCGATCTGGAGCTTGCCGAGCTTGGCCTCGCCCTCCTGGTCGAGCAGCTTGTGGTACGGCATGATCAGGTGGGCGTTGGCCGAGATGCGCAGGCCGCTGATATCGATGCGCTGGCGGCGCAGGTCGTCAATCTCCGTAGTGAGCACCTTGGGATCCACCACCACCCCGTTGCCGATAGCGCAGAGCTTGCCCGGGTAGAGGATTCCGGATGGAATCAGGTGGAACTTGAAGGTCTCGCCGTCGCGCACGATCGTGTGGCCGGCGTTGTTGCCGCCCTGAAAGCGGATCACGAGGTCGGCCTGCTCGGCAAGCAGGTCCACGACCTTGCCCTTTCCCTCGTCGCCCCACTGGGCGCCGACTATCACCAGTCCCGGCATAAGCGCGATCGAGTCTAGTGTCGTGAGTCGTCAGTTCGGTGGCCGTTCTCGGGTGTCTGTGCGCGCCTGACGCCCGCCGGCTACCTCGCCGTGCCACGGGCACGGCTCCGTCGCCGTCGAACGTCAGCCACACACAGCCATCCCGATAACTGAACACGAACTTCCGACTCACGACACTGATGGCGTGCTGGCGGGCCGCCGGGGCCGCGGGTCGGCGGCTCAGGCCCCCTGAGCGGCCATGCGCAGGTCGGGTCCCATGATCGGGATCGGGTCGTCGCAGATCTCGACCAGCCTGGACACCGTGCGCGCGCCGATCTGCCTGCGCAGCCGCGCGATGGGGTCGAACTGACCCTCCACCTCCCGGGCGCTGACCTCGCTGCTGACCCGCTCGAGCCGCTCGACGAGGCGTCGCAACTCGTCGAGATCGCGAGCGTCGAGGCGGCCGCCCTTGAGCGCGTCTCGCAGCTCGCGCGCGCCGGCGCTCAGGAGCCTGCCCGGGGCCTCCGGGTTCGGGTCCGGGATGTTGGTGGTGACCACGATCGAGCGGCGGTCCTGCCAGCGTTCGTTGACGATCGAGTAGAGCTGCTCGAGCACCCACTCCGTCTGCTTCTCCGCGCCGAGGTCGTCGAGCACCAGCACGTCCACGGAGCAGAGCCGGCGAAAGAAGGCGAGGTAGTTGTCGCTGGCGTCGCGGTCATAGGTCCGCTTGATCTCGGCCAGCAGCCGCGGAACGGGGAAGACGGCGTAGGAGCGGCCGGCCTCCTTGGCGGCCTTGGCCACGAGGATGGCGAGCGAGGTCTTGCCCGTGCCCACGGGCCCGTCGAACCAGAGGCCGCGTCCCTCCTCGAGGTTGGTGTCGATGGAGCGCACGAAGGCTCGAACGGGCCGCAGCACGACCGGGTCCAGCGACACGATCGGCTCGCGGTCGAACGACACCTCCAGGAATCGCCTGCCGATCCCGGTGCCGATGCCGCCGCTCAGGGCACGGCGACGGCGCTGCTCACGACAGCGGCAGGGCCTGGCCTCGTTGCTCTCCTCGTCGATGACCCAGGTCGAGCCGTCGCACTCGCCGTAGGGGCAGACGCGCTCTTCGGTGTCGACCGGGACGAAGCATCAGCCGCTCCCGTTGAAGTCGGGCGCCGGCTCGCCGCTGCGCTCGCGGTACATGCTGCTGAAGCGCGGAAAGCGCGGCTGGAAGGTGAGCGTGACCTGACCGATCGGCCCGTTGCGGTGCTTGGCGAAGATGATGTCAGCCTCGCCGAGCCGCTCGGACTCGCGGTCGTAGTACTCCTCGCGGTACACGAACATGACGACGTCGGCGTCCTGCTCCACCTGGCCGCTCTCGCGCAGGTCGGACAGCATCGGCACCGGCGGGTTGCGCGACTCGACAGCTCGCGAGAGCTGGGACACCGCGATCACCGGAATCTCGAGCTCACGAGCGAGGATCTTGAGCCCACGGCTGATCTGACCGACCTGCTCGACCCGGCTGTCGGCCCGGCCGTCGGGGCGGATCAGCTGGAGGTAGTCCACGATCAGGAGGCCGAGGCCGTTCTCAGCACGGGCATCCAGGCGCCGGGCCTTGGCGCGTATTTCGAGGACGCCGATGTCGCTCGAGTCGTCGATGTAGATGGGCGCCCGGGCGAGCTTCTCCACCGCCCGCAGCACCTTCGGCCAGCGATCGGCCTTGACGCGGCCCTTCCGCAGCTCGTCGCTCGACACCTTGGCCTGGGACGCGATGAACCGGTGGGCCAGCTCGGTCTCGGACATCTCGAGCGAGAACAACGCGACCGGCTGGCCCGCCTCGATGGCGGCATTCTCTGCAATGTTGGTGGCCAACGTCGACTTCCCCATCGATGGCCGTGCCGCGATCACGATCAGGTTCCCGGGCTGGAACCCACCGGTCAGGTCGTCGATGTCGTTGAACCCGCTGGGCGCGCCCGTGAGGCCGACGTCCTTTCGAGACAGCTCCTCGAGCTTGTCGATCTCGTCGTGGAGGACCGTCTCGATGGTCCTCATCTCGGCCGTGCCGCCGTCGTGGCCGATCCTGAACAGAACGGTCTCGGCCCGTTCGATCAGCTCGCGGGCCTCACCCCGACGACCGAGCACGTCGTCCTGGATCTCCCGCGTCGCCGCCAGCACGCTGCGCAGCAGCGCGGTCTCCTTGACGATCCGCGCATAGTCGAGGACCGCCCCGAGCGCGGGCACCACGGTGGGCAGCGAATGGACGTAGGACTCGCCCCCGGCCCGCTCGAGCTCCCCGGCGCGGCGCAGCTCCTCAGAGACCGTGAGCGCGTCCACAGCCTCGGGCGCCGCCTTCTCCTTGAGCCGGACCATCGCCCCGAACACGAGCTGATGCCTCGGCCGGTAGAAGTCATCCGGCCGCAGACCGACCTCGAGAAAAACGCCGTCGAGGGCCTGCTCGGTCAGCAGGATGGCGCCGAGAACCGACGCTTCGGCCTCCTCGTTGTGAGGAGGAAGGCCACCTACGGCGGCGTCAGCCGGAACGGAGGTCGCCACCGGCGCCTTCAGGCCTAACCGGGACGCTTGGCAGCGTCACTGGTTCAAGCCTGGGGTGTGACGATCGTCTTGATTTCGGTCGTCACGCCGTCCGCGACCTCGACGGTGACCATGTGGGTGCCCGTGGTCCTGATGGGCTCCTCGAGCGCCACGCGGCGCTTGTCCAGGCGTACGCCCCGCGCTTGGCGGATGGCGTCCACGATCTCCTGTGATGTGACCGAGCCGAACAGGCGACCATCGTCGCCCGCCTGGTGGGAGATGGTCAGCACGGTCTTCTTCAGGAGAGACGCGGTCTCCTCGGCCTTCGCCGCGGCCTCGACGGCTGCCCGCTCGGCGGCCTCCCGGCGCCGCTCGGTCTCCGCGATCGCCGCCGGCGTGGCCGGCTGGGCGAGCTTGCGGGGCACGAGGAAGTTGCGCAGATAGCCGGGCGAGACGTCGATGACGTCACCGCGCTCGCCGAGCGCTTCGTGGTCCTTCAGCAGGATTGCCTGGGCCATGGTGCTTCCGTCCTTACTGGTGCGGCCGATGCCCCGGAGTGCGGGCGGGGATCATCGATCCGCCACGTACGGGAGCAGACCGAGCTCACGGGCGCGCTTGACTGCCCGGCGAGCTGGGACTGGTGGCGGCGGCAGGCGCCGGTGACGCGAGAAGAGCGGATCTTGCCCTTGTCGCTGATCGCCCGGCGCAGTGCGGCCAGGTCGCGGTAGTCGACCCGGTCGACCTTTTCCTTGCAGAACGGGCAGGACTTGCGGCGCCCGCCTCCGGGCACGCCCTTCCCGCGACCGCGACGCCTGTCGCGTGTTGCGGTGCTTGTCCCTCCACGCTGCTTAGCCACCTGTTTGCTCCTGCGTACTCGCTACTTCGGGGTCAGAACGGAATGTCGTCGTCCGATCCCCCGGAGCCGGCAGGCGCCTGAGCGAAGTCGGCGGTATCCGCCGGAACGTCGCTCTGAGGCGTGAAGCGGCCGCCGTTCTCGCCACCCTCACGGGAGCCGAGGAACTGGACAGAGTCGGCAATGATATCTACCGACTGCCGCTTGTTGCCCTGCTGGTCCTGCCACTCCCGCCACTCGAGGCGTCCGTCGATGGCGACGGGGCGTCCCTTCGAGAGGTACTGGGCGCAGTTTTCGCCCTGCGCTCCCCACACGGTGACGTCGAAGTAGTTGGGCTTGTCGGTCCACTCGCCGGTGGACGCATCCTTGCGGCGCGTGTTGCAAGCGACCCGGAGGCTGCAGACGGAAGTGCCGCCCGGCGTGGTGCGCAGCTCGGGGTCGCGGGTGAGGTTCGCCGTGAGGATCACCCGATTGATGTTGGTTGCGGCCATAAGGCTTACTTCCCTCCTGTCCCTGCTTTCTGGGGACGGCTGATGGGGCTGTCGGTCGAGAGTACAAATGGGGTCGGCGAGCTTGGGCCGGTCCTGACCGAAGTTGCTGAAAAGTGCGGCTTATTTGGCGTAGGCGTTACAAACGTCAAGCCGACGTGTGCCGACCGGCGATGAGGTGGCGACCCATGGCCGCGCACAGGGCGGGTGTCGCCCGCCTACGCCTCGTCCGCGGGAGCGTCCGCGCGCAGGAGCGTCCGCGCGCGGGAGCGTCCGCCGCGGGAGCGTCCGGCGCGGGGGAGTCCGCCGCGGGAGCGTCCGGGGCCGGGGCGTCGGCGGGCGGAGCGTCGGCCGCGGCGCGGGCGGCGACCTTGGTGTCCTGCGCCTCGCGGTCGTCGCGGCGGCGAGCGGCGCCCTGCTCGGGCGGCGGCGGAACGGGCTGGTCGGCCCTGGCCCTGATGATGCGGTAGCGCAGCACCGCGTCGTTGATGCTCAGGCGCTGGTTGAGCCGCTCGAGCACGGAGTTGTCGCCCTGGAACTGGTAGAGCCGGTACTCGGCCTCGGGGCGGTGGTCGATCTCGTACGCCATCCGGCGCGTGCCCCACTCGTGGCTGCCGACCAGAGGCTGCTGGGCGCTCATCAGCGACTCGGCCTCGGAGACCGCGGCGGTGCGCCGCTCCTCGGGGGCGTTCGGGTCGATCAGCAGCATCAGGTCGTACAGGCGTGCCATTGCAGCGCCGCAGGTTAGCAGCGGGTTTGTCACTCCCACGGGGGGCGAGGGCGAGTGCGGCGCGGCTCTTGACGGAGCATGGACCGGCGGCGGGCGGGCGGCGCCCCGGCGCTGTGGCGCCGGGTGCGATGGGGCAACGTGGGGTGGCTGATCGCCGTGCTCGCCGCCGGCTTCCTGCTGCTCACCGGAGAGGGCGGAGGCGCTCCGCCAGCCGCTCCGGGCGAGCTGGCCGCCGGACTGGCGCCGCCACTGCCGCCCGGGTCGAGGCCTTGGGCCGCCGGGCGGAAGCCGGAGGCGAAGCGGCGGCACCGGGAGGCGGGGTCGCGTCGGCGGGAGGCGAAGCCGCCCGAGGAGAAGCCGCCACGGCGAGGGCAGCGAACGAAGCGCCGCGAAGATGGGCTCAGAGGGCGGGCGCACTCCGGCGCGCGTCCGGCGGTGCCGAGCGTGCCGGTCGGCGCTGCCGGAGGTCGCCGAAGCGCCGCCCCAGCCAACCGCCGCGCGCCCAACCGTCACCGACCCCTCAGCCCGGGGAGTTCAGCCCGGACCCGCATCGCCCGTAGGTCGTCGCCTACCCCGCCACCGGCGCCCGCCCATGGCGCTTGGCGTCGATGTCGGCGAGCTGGTCGTCCACCCAGTCGCCGGGGTTGCGGGAGGTCACGATCCGCTTGAGGCCCTGCGCACGCCATGAGCGCTCCTCGGCCGACATGGTCAGCGCCTTGTAGATGGCGTCGGCCTGTTCCTGGACGTCGAACGGGTTGACCGAGAGCGCGAACTCGGCGAGCTCCTCGTGGGCGCCGGTGTTCTCCGACAGGAGCGACACCCCGTTGCGCTCGTTGACCAGCGGGCCCTCCTTGGCGATCAGGTTCATGCCGTCGAACATCGCGTTGACCATCAGGAGGTCGTAGTGCTTGTAGGCCGAGATGGCCTCCTCGAGGTTCTCGCGCAGGCGCAGCTCGATCGGCATCCAGTCGGTGGTGCCGTGGCGGTGGTTGACCACCGCCACGAGGGCCTCGATGCGCTCAAGGTACTCCGCGTACTCAGGCACGTCCTGGCGCGACGGGATCAGGTGGGCGATGAAGGTGACCTGCTCCTTGAACTCCGGATGCTGCTCCAGGAAGAGGTCGAAGGCGGTGAAGCCGCGGAGGACGTTCTTGGACAGGTCGGCGCGGTCGACGCGCAGGATCAGGTGCTCGCGCCGGCGGCGCAGGATCTCGCGCTCGTACTGGTGCACCGCCGGCCGCTGGGCGGTCTTGTGGAACGTCTCCGCGGAGATCGGCAGCGGGTAGGAGCGCACCCACACGTCGCGTCCATCGAAGCGCACGATGCCCGTCTCGTCGTCCACCTCGAGGTCGAACAGGTCGCGGCAGCAGTGCAGGAAGTTGCGCCGGTAGGAGCGCGTGTGGAACGCGATGATGTCGTTGGCGAGGATGCCCTCGTAGATGTCCTCGCGCATGTCGGCGGGGAGCACGCGCCAGGCGTCCGGCTGGGTCCACGGGATGTGGATGAAGTGATGCAGGAACAGGTCCGGCCGCTCGCGGCGGATGTACTTCGGGGCCAGGTAGAGGTGGTAGTCGTGCAGCATCACCACCGCCTCGCTGTCGCCCTCCACCTCCTCGAGCACCGCCCGGGCGAGGTCCTCGTTTACGACGCAGTAGCCGTTCTCGTAGGCCTCCACCTCGTGGCGGCGTATGTCCGGCGCGTTCGAGAGGTCCCAGAGGTAGTGCTGGATGAACCACAGCATCGGGTTGGCCATGACGTTGTAGAAGCCCGTCGTAGGCCTCCGGGTCGCTGGCCACGAGCTTGACCCGGTAGGTGTCGCCGTCCAGCTCGACCTCGAACGAGCCGCCGCCATGTTCCTCCGAGGCCTGGGCGTCGCCCGGGGTCATGGCCGACGCCACCCACACCGCGTCACGGTGATGGACGAGTCCCTGGAGGGCGGTCACGAGACCGCCGCCGCCTCGGGTGACCTTGCCGTCCTGGAACGTGGCCGGGCCACGGTTGGAGACGAGGACGAGAGGGACTTCGGAGTTCACTTGTGCTCGGTGAACAGCCTAAGCCAGTCGCGCAGGAGACGAGGAGTGAGGAAATGGGCCCGGACGTGCTCCTTGCCCGTGCGGCCGAGCTGCTTGCCCAGGTCGGGCTCGCGCAGGATCCGCAGCGAGCGGTCGGCGCACTCCTCGGGCGAGTAGACGAGGAAGCCGGTCTGGCCGTCCTGGACCTGGAGCGGAATGCCGCCGACGTTGCCGCCGATGAACGGGCGTCCCTTCCAGAGCGCCTCCGAGACGGTCAGGCCGAAGCCCTCGCGGGTCGACTTCTGGATCACGACGTCGGCCTGCGACTGGAATGCGTTGACCTCGATCGCACCGACGTTGTTGAAGTTGTTGAGGATGTGGACGTCCGGGTCGCCGTCCGCGTGGGCCATGGTCGAGTTGAAGAACTCCCAGCCCTCGGGGTCGTCGGTGGCCATCGAGCCGATCAGCGCCAGCTGCACCTCCGGCATCTCCTCCTTGACCAGCCGGTACGCGTCGATCACCCCGATCGGGTCCTTCCAGGGATCGAAGCGCGACACCTGGCACATCAGCGGCCGGTCGACGTCGATCCCGAACTGGTCGCACACGAAGGCCGCGTCCTCGGGCGAGAGCGCCATGTTCTTGGGCGACAGCGGGTCGATCGCCGGCGGGCAGATGTGCACCCCTCCCGACGCGCCGTCCATGCTCGCCGGCACGTACGCCGGCACGTGCCAGACCGAGGCGTCGTAGTCACGCACGAGCGGCACGATCCGCTCGATCGCGTCCGGGTTGGGCTCGGAGAGGTCGATGTGGCAGCGCCACACCCAGGTGGAGGCCTTGTCGGGAACCAGGCGCTTGATCCCGGCCGGCTGGGGGTCGTGGATGATGATCACGTCCCAGTCGCCGGCGATCTCGCTCGCGTTCATCTCGTTGTAGCGGAAGTAGACCTCCCACTCCTCTTCGGTGAGCGACTCGGGATGGCCCTGCAGAGCGTTGTGGAGGCGCTTGGTCGCGTTGTAGAACTCCTCGCGCCCGAGCATCACCTGCCACTCGGCTGCGATCCCGGCATCGTTCATCAGCGGGATCAGCGTGTACAGGATCTCCGAGACGCCGCCACCGAAGGCGGTGGCGGAGACGTGAAGGACGCGCAGCCCCTGCAGGGGCTCGGCGAGATCCCTGATCTCCTTCACGAGCGGCCGGCCGACCAGGTGCGTGTAGTCGGCAAGGCTCTTGTGGCCTACGGAAATCGGCTGTAGCACGCGGCCAGACTACTCGGCAGGGGTTCCCAGATACTTCGTCAGCCTCGTCTTGCCCGAGGCGAAGGATGATTCGTCGACGGTGGCGTCGATGATGGCACGGCTGAGCTCCTGCTCACTCGCCGCCACGGCGCCCGACGGTCCCTCGAGATCCATCAGCAGCCGTTCGTCTGTGAGGCGGAAGGAGAAGCTCAGGCGGGACTCGTCGTCGAGCGGGCGCGTCTCGTCGACGAAATCGTTGGCGGCCTCGGTGATCGCGAGCTTGAGATCCGCCACTTCTTCCGACGAAAGTGGCGTGAGACGGCAGACCGCGGACAACGCGAGCCGCGCGAGAACCAGGTAGTCGGGACGCGCCGGAATGGTGAGCGACACGTCCCGGCTGTCGCTTGCGTGTGACGCCTCCACGTCGCTTGCACCCTACCCGGAAACCGGGATTAGGCCGCATTATCGGCGGACGGCCGCTCGGGCCGCCTACGGGGCGCTGCCGGCGGGCCGCGGCTCGAGCTCGACCTTGACCTTGCGCTGGTCACCGTCGCGGACGACCGTGAGCACCACCTCGTCACCGGCGCCGCGCCGGCTGATCACGTCCGAGAGGTCGTCCTCGCGCGTCAGCGGCTCGCCGTCGACCGCGACGATCACGTCTCCGCCCGTGGCGATTTCCGGCTGCCCCTGGAAGCTGATCGTGTCCCCGCCGGCCTCGATGCCCGCCGCGCGGGCCGGGCTGTCGTCCTCGACCTCCTGAACCAAAGCGCCGGCCTTGGCGCCGATGTCGAGCCGCTCGGCGAGCTGCGGCCAGAGGATCAGCGTGGAGACGCCCAGGTAGCCGTAGTCCACCTCGCCCTCTTCACGCAGCTCCTTCAGAGAGCGGCCGACCGTGTCGACCGGTATCGCGAAGCCCACGCCCTCGCCTCCGCCCGACTGCGGACTTGATCTGGGCGTTGACTCCGATCACCCGGCCCTTGGCGTCGAGCAGCGGGCCGCCCGAGTTGCCCGGGTTGATCGCGGCGTCGGTCTGAATCGCGTTGCCGATGCCGAAGCGGGTGAGCGACTGGATGTTGCGGTCGATCGCCGAAACCACGCCCACCGAGAGCGATTGCTTCTCCCCGAACGGGCTGCCGATCGCCGCCACCGGCTGCCCCGACCTTGATCGCGGCCGAGCTCCCCAGCGGGAGCGGGGTGAGCGAGAGGCCTCGGGGATCGACCTTGAGCAGCGCGACGTCGGCGTTGGGGTCGGTGCCCACGATCTGCGCCGGCACGCGGTTGCCGTCGGAGAACTCGACGAACACCTGCTGTGCGCGCTGGGTGTCGCTGTTCTCGGCGGTGACCACGTGGGCGTTGGTGGCGATGTAGCCCTGGCCGTCGAGCACGAAGCCCGACCCCTGGCCGCCCTCGCCGCCGTCCTCGAGCAGGCTCGCCGCGTCCCCGAAAACCGAGAGCACGGTGACCACTCCGGGTGAGAGCTGTTCGTAGATACGCCCCGCCTCGAAGCCGCCCTCCCGGCCGATCCCCTCGACCACCTGCACACGGGTCGTGGTGACCTTGCGCGCGCTCGGCGGTCGGCGCTCTCCTCGCCGTCGGAGCTGGAGCAGCCGAGCCCGAAGAGCGCGAGCGCGGTGGCCGCGCCCGCCAGCGCCGCGAGAGGCCTCACGAGGGGTACCCGTCCGAGGGGAGCCGGAGGATGAATGCGGTGGTGCGCTCGCCGCCGTCGAGCACCAGCCTGCCGTCCATGCGCTCCGCCAGCTCGCGGGCGATTGCCAGGCCGAGGCCGGCGCCGCGAGCGGCGTCGCCGGTGTAGAAGCGCTCGAAGGCCTTGTCGCGCGAACCGGGCGGCAGACCCGGGCCGAAGTCGGCCACCGTGAGCTCGGCGGCCCCGTTGTCGCGGTGCGCTCTCACGGTGACGTCAGTGCCCTCGGGCGTATGCCGTAGGGCGTTGTCGAGGAGAATACGCATGATCTGGGCCACCCGCTCACGGTCGCAGCTGCGCCAGCGGCCCGGTCTCGGGAACCTGCATCAGCACGTTCGTCCCGTGGTCGCTGAGCGCCGGCCGGAACTCGCCGACGACGGAGCGGGTCAGCTCGGCCAGGTCGACCCGCTCGGTCTGAAGCTCCACAGCGCCCGAGTCGAGCCGCGACAGGTCGAGCAGGTCGACGGAGAGCTTCTGCAGGCGCGCCACCTGCTCGCTCATCGTGTCGATGAACTCGCGGCGGGTGGCGGGATCGAGGTCTTCGTCCTGCAGGAGCTCGACGAAGCCGGCCAGGGAGAAGATCGGCGTGCGCAGCTCGTGCGATGCGGTGGCGATGAACTCCTTTCGCGCGATGTCCACCTCGCGCAGCTGGCGCTGCATGTCGTTGAAGGTGCGCGTGAGCTGCCCCAGCTCGTCCTCTGAGTCCACCGGCAGCGGCTCCCTGAAGCGGCCGCGGGCCACGTCCGCGGCGGCGCGCTCCACGCGCCGCACCCGGCGCGACAGGCGGCGGGCGACGATCCCGCCTCCCACCAGGGCAATCAGCAGGGCCGCGGCGGTGGCCCAGAGCACGCGGTCGCGGATGAATGAGACGGCCTCGGCCACCTCCGCGAAGTCGCGGGAGAAGACGGCCACCCATTCCGGATTCTTCCCGGGCTGCGGCTGCGCCACGATGCCGATGTCCTCGCCTTGGAAGGTGCCCAGGCCGCTCTGCTGGTCGCCGGTGCGCACCGCACGCCGGGCAAGGTCGTAGGCGCGTGGGTCACCCAGCCGCGCACCGGAATCGGTGCGGGGCAAGAAGCTGAGGTCCCTGCGGTCGAGCTGGCGACCCTCGAAATCCTCCCGTACGGTGAGGACTGTTACCCGGGCGTCGGTCGACTCGGCCAGGGCACGCACCTCGCTTGTCGAAGTTCCGCGGCTTGGAATCGTCCACCTGCAGCCGCTCGAGTGAGGCTGTGGACGCCTCGGCCACCAGCTCGAGGTCGCGCAGGCGGCGCTCCTCCAGGCTCGACTCCGGCTGGGTCACCACCCAGAAATAGATGACGCCGAAGGCCGCCGCCGTGATGAGGAAGAAGAGCAGCGCGACCTTGGTGCCGAGTGACCTGATGCTCTTCACCCGTCCTGGAAGCGGTAGCCCACTCCGCGCACGGTCAGGATGAGCTCCGGTGTCTTCGGCTCCGACTCGAGCTTCTCGCGAAGGTGCCGGATGTGCACGTCGATCGTGCGCGGGTCGCGGTAGGCCGCGTCCCCCCATACGCGCTCGAGCAGCATCGTGCGGCTGAACACCCGGCCTGGGGCACGCGCCAGCGCGGCGAGAATCTCGAACTCCACGTAGGTGAGGCGGACCGCCTCGCCGCGCACCTGGACGAGACGCTTCTCGAAGTCCATGCGCAGGTCGGACGTCTCGATGGGCTCTTCGAAGCGCTCCTCGGGCGCGGCAAGCGCGGCGCGGCGCAGAACAGCACGGACCCGGCTGCGGAACTCGCGCACCGAGAACGGCTTGGTGATGTAGTCGTCGGCACCGAGTTCGAGCCCGAGCACCATGTCGGTCTCCTCGGCCTTGGCCGTGAGCATGATGATCGGCACGGTGCTGCGCGAGCGGATCTCGCGGCAGACGTCGAACCCGTCGCGCCTCGGCATCATCACGTCGAGCACGACGAGATCGAAGCTGTCTTCGGAGAGCCGGTCGAGCGCTTCCTGGCCGTCGAGCGCGGGCACCACGTCGTACCCCTCCTTGCGAAGGGGGTAGGTCAGGAGCTTCTGGACTGCGTCCTCGTCGTCCACGAGCAGAATGCGAGGTGCTGAGGCGCTCACCTTCAGAATTGTAGGTTGGGCGGGAGTGATCGAGGCGCGGGTATACCGGGCTGCCTTCATTCCGGCGCTCCTGGCGGTGGTTCTGGCCATGTTCTCCTTCCAGTCCCGTCCGGGCCCCTTGGCGCAGGGACTGGCCGCCGACGTCCTCTTCGACGGCGACGAGGCCGCCCGGTTGGCCGCCCGAATCGCCACGGACGAGCCCGACCGCCGCGCCGGCGAGCCCGGCGACGCGGCCACAGCCGGCGCGGTGGCCGACGGCTTCGCGGCCAGCGGGTTCCAGGTGGACGCGGAAGAGCGTGAGGGATTCAGCTTCGACGGACGCGAGCTCCAGAACGTGATCGGCCGCCGCGCGGGGAGCTCTCGGCGCCAGATCGTGATCGTCGCCGCCCGCGATGCGCCCGGGATCCCCGACGCGCCCGGCAGCGCGTCGGACACCGCTGCGCTGCTCGAGCTGGCGCGGGTCTTCGAGGGGCGGCCGTCGCGCAAGACGCTCGTGTTGGCCTCGGTGGACGGCTCATACCTCGGCGAGGTGGGCACGGAGCGTCTCCTCTCGGAGCTCGGCTCTCCCAGGTTCGTGGACGCCGTGATCGTGATGTCGAGCCTCGGGTCCGACGCCGAGGACCCCTCTGTGCAGGCCTGGTCGGGCGACTCCCGGCGCGCGGGCATCGGGCTCCAGCGCACGGTGGAGGGATCGATCCGCGAGGAGCTCGAGGAGGGGGCGGGCGGAACTGGCCTGGTTGGCCAGCTGGCTCGGCTCGCCTTCCCGGTCGGGATCGGCCCCCAGGGAGTCTTGATCGCCGGCGGCTATGACTCGGTCCGCATCTCGGGGAGCGGAGAGCTGCCGCCGCCGGGGGACGGCCCGGTCGACGCGATCGACGAGGACCGGCTCGGAGCCCTCGGCCGAGCCACACTGCGGACGGTCACCGCGCTCGACCAGGGCGGCCGGCCCGTCCACGGACCGGACTCCTACCTGCTCATCGTGAGCCAGGTGCTGCCCGGCTGGGTGATCTCGCTGCTCGCCGGAACCCTGTTGCTGCCGGTGGTGGTGGCCTCGGTGGACGCGTTCGCGCGCGCCCGGCGGCGGCATATCGACGTGCTGCGCTGGCTGCGCTTCGTCGGGGCCTGGGTCGCGCCCTTCCTCGCCGCCCTCGCGCTGGCCGAGCTGCTGGCCCTCACCGGCGCCACGCCGACTCCCCCGCCGGCGCCCGTGCCACCCGAGGTGCTGCCCCTGGACGGCCCGGCGCTCGGTGTGCTGGGCGGGCTCCTCGCGGCGATGCTGCTCGCCTTCCTGCTTGCACGCTGGCTGGCCGCGCGCCCGGACCCGGAGCTCAAGCAGCCCGTCGACCCGGGAACGGCGGTGGCCCTGGCGCTCGCGCTGAGCCTCGGCTGCATGCTGTTGTGGGCCGCTCAACCCCTACGCCGGGCTGCTCTCCGTGCCCGCCGCGCACCTGTGGATGCTCGCCGTGCTCACGCGGCCGCTGCCGCCCAGGCGGGGGCGGATGCTGATGGTCGCCCTGGGCCTCGTCCCGCCGCTCCTGGTGGCCGTCTACTACTGGTTCGCGCTCTCGATCGATCCGCTGGAGGGCGCGTGGTATCTCACGATGCTCGTGACCGGGCACAGCGTGGGCTTCGCCATGGCGCTCGTGGGCTGCCTCCTGCTGGGGGTGGCCTGCGGCACGGCGGAGCTGGCGTGGCGGACTCCGGAGGAGGAGGAGCCCTCGCCCGCCGAGCGAGGACCTTCGGTGTACGGGCCCGGCTCGTATGCGGGGCCCGGCTCGCTGGGAGGCACGAGCAGCGCGCTCGACCGCTGACCGCGTTCAGGCGTGCTCGAAACCCTGCAGGCCCTGCACTGAGCTGCCCGTCCTCTGCCGAGCAGGACGAGTCCCTCGCCCTCGGTGACCTCTCCGATCCACGTGAGTGCGGCCGCCTGCGCGGCGGCGTCACGGCGGGAGGGCGGCACCGTCACCAGGAGCTCGTAGTCGTCTCCGCCCACAGCAGCCTGCTCGGGCGTCACACCCTCCGCCAGCGGCAGGCGGCTGAGCTCCAGCCGCAGTTGGACGCCGCTGCTGGTCGCAATGTGACGGGCATCGGTGGCCAGCCCGTCGCTCAGGTCGATCATCGCGGAGGCGCCCGCCGCCGCCAGGGCTCGACCCTCGCCCAGCCTTGGTCTGGGCCGCAGGTGGCGCTCCACGAGCGGCCCGGGGCCGCGCTCGCCACGCTCGAGGAGGTGGCGGCCGGCCTCCGAACCGCCCAGCTCCCCGGTCACGCCCACCAGATCCCCAGCGGCGGCGCCGGTGCGGGTCACCAGCTCGTCCTCGCTCTCGGCCCAGCCGGTCACGGCGACGGTCACCACCAGTGCGGGGCCGCTCACCACGTCGCCGCCTGCGATCGTCGTCTCGGTCGCAGCGGCCAGCTCCTCCATCGCGCCGACGAGCTCCAGGGCTCCGCCGAAGCCCTCCGGAAGCACGAGCGAGACGTAGGCCTCGCCCGCCTCGGCGCCCATTGCGGCGATGTCCGAGAGTCCCGTGGCCAGCCCCTTCCAGCCCACGTCGGCGGGTGAATGAGTGTCGAGGCGAAAGTGCGTCCCCTCGACCACCGTGTCGATCGACGTGACCGCCAGCGGACGCGCCCGCACCACCGCAGCGTCATCGCCGCTCCAGCGCACCAGCCGGCCGCTGCGGTCGCTCAGGGCGGCCTGTATGGCGGCGATGAGCTCGAGCTCGGCCAGAACTCAACCGTCGGCGCCGGTACCGCCCGTGCCGCCGGTTTCCGGGGCGGGCGTGGGCGCCGGCGCAGGCTCAGGGGGCGCCTGGATGTCCGGTGGCTGCTGCGGCGGCGCCTCGTAGAGATTCGGGTCGTACTGGCCGCCGCCGGTTGAGGTGTCGCCGCTGTCGTCGGTGTCGGTGTTGTAGTCGGGATCCTCGGTGTAGCTGCCGCCCGAGTCGTAGTCGTAGCTGCCGGTGTCGGCGCCGCCTGTGCTCGCGTACTCGCCGAAGAAGGGCGAGGCCACGAACGGCTCGGTGGGCTGCGGGAAGGCGCCGCAGAACTCGCCGTGGGCGGGCGTCATGAACGCGTTCCAGACCGGCGCGGCGTAGGTACCTCCCTGCGCTCCCGGCATCGCCACGCCCGCGTCGGGGTAGCCCACCCATACCGCGGCGGACAGCTCGGGCGTGTAGCCCACGAACCAGGCGTCCTTGGCCTCGTCGGTGGTGCCGGTCTTGCCGGCGGCCGGGACAGCCGTAGCTGGCCGCCGTGCCGGTTCCCGACTGGATGTTCTGCTCGAGGATCCGCGTGACCTCGTAGGCCTGGCCGTCGGTCATCACGCGCTTGCCCTTGGGCTTGGCGAGCTTCTCGCTCTTGCCGTCGGGGAACACGACCTTCTCGATGCCGGTGGGCCGGTGGCGCACGCCGCCGCTGGCCAGCGTGGCGTAGGCGCCCGCCATCTCGAGCGTGGTGACCCCGCGGGTGAGTCCGCCGAGGCCCTCGGCCGGGTAGCAGTCGAGCTTCGTCTGGATGCCGAGCAGCTTGGCGGTCTTGCACACCGATTCCGGGCCGATGTCGAGGATCAGCTGGGCGTAGACGGAGTTGTCGGAGGCGAGCGTGGCGCGCGTGAGCGTGACGGTGCCGGAATAGGTGTCGCCGAACGTCTTGACCTGCCACTGGCCGTACTTGGGGTCGTTGATGTTGAGCGGCTTCGACGTGTAGCGTCGTCGAGTCCGGGTCGATGCCCTTCATCACCGCGGCAGTGAGCACCATCGTCTTGAAGGCCGAGCCGGGCTGGCGATTGACCCTGGGCGGCGATGTTGAACACGCGGTCGTCGTAGGTGCCGCTCGACGCCATCGCACGGATCTTGCCGTCCCTCGGGTTGACCGCGACGATGGCCGAGCTCGGCCCGGCCGGGTCCCCGTAGTAGGCGTTGATGGCGTTGCGGGCGTCCTCCTGCATCTTCGGGTCGATGGTGGTGAAGATGCGAAGTCCACCGCGCCGGACCACGCCCACGCCGTAGCGCTCGATCAGCTGCTCCTGGACGTAGTCGAAGAAGTAGGGCTCGCGGCGGGTGATGTAGCGCATGCCGCGCTTGAGCTTGAGCGGCGCCTGCGCGGCTTCGCGCTGCTCCGCGATGGTGATGTAGCCGTTGTCGGCCATGGCGCGCAGCACCTCGTTGCGCCGCTGCACCGCGGTCGCCGGATTGCGGAAGGGGTTGTACTGCGACGGGGCCTGGGGGAGACCGGCGAGGAGGGCCGCCTCCGGAAGGGTCAGGTCCTTGGCTGCCTTGTCGAAGAAGGTCACGGCGGCGGCGTGGATGCCGATCGCGGTCCGGCCGCCGACGGTGCCGTACGGGATCGAGTTGAGGTACTGGTGGAGGATCCAGCGCTTGGACTGCTTCTCCTCGAGCTCCGAGGCGAGCTTGGCCTCGCGGATCTTGCGCTTGAAGTCGCGCTTGGGGTCGCGGATGTAGAGCGCGCGCACGAGCTGCTGGGTGATGGTCGAGCCGCCCTGCACCGTCTTGCCCGACTCGAGGTTCTTGATCCCCGCCCTGACGATGGCGTTGATGTCCACGCCCTGGTGCTTGTAGAAGCGCTCGTCCTCGATCGCGACCGTCGACTGGCGCACCACCGGCCGGCATGTCGTCGAAGGGCACCACGCGGCGGACGATGTCCGACTGCACGAAGCCGAGGCGGGTGCCGTCGGCGGCGAACACAACCGAGACCTCACCCTTGTCGTCGGCACGCAGCTCGCTCAGGTCGGGAGCCGTGGCGGCCACGGCCAGCACGTAGCCGGCGACCGAGAGGACGCCGATCACGATGACGGTGGCCACCAGTCCAAGAGCGAGTACGACCTTGCCCTTGGCGCTGCCTGAGTGCCTCCGCCTCCTCGACTTTCTGTGCCGGTGATTCATGAAAACGACCTTCGCGCGTTTCCCCTGCTCAGGAGGCCTCGACGGAGGATAGACCGTGCTCGCGCAATTCCCGGAGCCAGCGCCGGCGCAGCTCGGCGGCCAACAGATCCACGCTTGTCCGCATCGGCTGCCCAGGTCGTGGCGCTCAGCCTCACGCCCTCCTTGTCGACCTCGGCCACGACCGCGGTGACCCCGTCGTCCTCGGACTCGATCAACTCGATGGCGCGGTCCACATCGGCGTCGGGTGGGAGCCAGACCGACACCTCCACCTGCACGCGCGGGTCGTGGATGGTGAAGTTCTCGACGGAGCTCTGTGCCAGACGCTCGTTGGGCACGATCAGGCGGTGGCCGTTGTCGAGGCGGATGTAGGTGTAGCTGAGCCGCACGTCCTCCACCGCGCCGGTCTTGTCCTCGAACGTAACGAGGTCGCCGATGCGGATCGGCTGGGTGATCGCCAGCAGGATCCCCGCGATGGCGTTGGCGAGGGTGGCCCGGGCCGCGAAGCCCACGACGAGGCCGAGCACGGCTGAGGAGGCGAGGATGCCGGTGGCAACCTGGCGCACCGGGCCGAACTGCCATACGGCGAACGCGAGCCCGATGACGATGATCAGCGCGAAGATCAGCCGCCGCACCAGCCGAAGCCGGGTGTTGGCCACCGGCGACAGCTCGCCGCCCACCACCCGCTGCGAGAGGCCCTTCGCCTGCCGGGCAAGCATTCGGTCCACGACCTCGGCCAGCACGAACGCCACCACGACGATCGCGACGGCCATGATCCAATCCTCGTTGCGCGCGAGGTATGACTCGGCGGTGTAGAAATCGACGTCCGGCATGGCGTATGAGGCTACCCCCGCCGCGGTTCGCCAAATCGCGGCCGCGCGCGACTCGGAGGCGCTGCGGGCCGCTTGGCGCGTGGCGTGGACGACCCGCGCCGCGGTGCTCCTCGTTGCGGTCTTCGCCGCCCTCTCCTTTGGTCCTGCGAGCGGCGGCCTGGCGCTCGAGAACCAGACCAAGTTCGACGAACCGGAGCTGACGCGGGCGTTCGCCGAACCGCTCCTGTCGCCGCTCGCCCGCTGGGACGCCGTGTGGTACCTCCGCATCGCCGATTCGGGCTACGCCGACAGCGAGCCGCGCGCCGCCTTCTTTCCGCTCTATCCGCTGCTGATCCGAGCGCTGGGCACGCTGGGCGGCGGCTCCGAGGCCGCGCTCGCTGTTGGCCTCGTACGCGATCGCGTTCGCCGCGTTCGTGGCGGCTCTGGCGTTGCTGTACCGGCTGGTCGAGCTCGAGCTGGGCCGGCGGATGGCACGCCCGACCCTGCTGCTCCTCGCCGTCTTCCCGGCGGCGGTCTTCTTCGGCGCGCCGTACTCGGAGAGCCTCTTCCTGCTGTGCGCCGTGGGCGCCTTCTACGCCGCCCGGACGCGGCGCTTCGCATGGGCCGGGGTGGCGGCGATGGGCGCCGCGACCACCCGCAGCGCCGGCCTGCTGCTGCTGGTGCCGCTCGCGATGCTGTGGTGGACGTCTGCTCCGCGGCGGCCGCGCGACCTGGCCTGGCTGGCGCTCGCGCCGCTCGGCGTGGCGGCCTATGCGGCCTGGCTCGGCCTGGCCGAGGGGGACGCTCTGCGCTTCCTCGACGTCCAGGACGCCTGGTCACGCGAGCTCGGTGGTGCCGCTCACCGGCGCCTGGGACGGCTTCACGGCGGCCGTCGACGGGGTCCGGCAGCTCGCCTCGGGATCGCGCAGTCCGGTCTACTTCGAGATCGCCGCCGGCGACCCGTTTCGCATCGCGGCGATCAACATCCTGCTGTTCGTCGACGCTGATGTTCGCCGTTGCTGGCCTGCGTGGGCGTGCTGCGCCGTCTGCCGCGCCCGTACGGGGTCTGGGTCGCGGTGTCGCTCGTGCTGCCCCTGTCCTTCCCGGTCACCCCGCAGCCGCTGATGTCGCTGCCGCGCTTCGTCAGTGTCCTGTTCCCGATCTTCATGTGGCTCGCCCTGGTCTGCGAGGAGCGGCGCAACACGGATCTGGTGGCCGCGCTGTCGGCGGTTGGCCTGGGCCTGTTCACGGCGCAGTTCGCCAGCTGGCACTGGATCTCCTGATGGCGGTGTTCCTGGATGCCCTGGGCACGCTCGTGGAGCTGCAGCCCGCCGGCCCCGCGGCTGGTTTCCATGCTGGGCGAGCGGGGCTTCGAGGTGAGCGAGGAGCGTGCGTCCGCCGCCTTCGCGGCGGAGATCGCCTACTACCTGGACCACCATCTGGAGGGCGCCGATCCGGAGTCGCTCGACGAGCTTCGCGACCGCTGCGCCGAGGTGCTGCGAGAGGCCCTGGCACTCGCGGGACCTCGAGCACGCCGAGGCTCGCCGGGCCATGCTCGGCTCGCTGCGCTTCGATCCCGTTCCCGAGGCGACCGGGGTGCTGACCGCGCTGCGCGACGCCGGCCACCCGATGCTGATCGTGAGCAACTGGGACAGCTCGCTCCCCGACTGGCTGGCTCACACGGGACTGCTCGACCTCGTCGACGGCGTGGTCACCTCGGCAACCGCCGGGCAGCGCCAAGCCCGACCCGGCGATCTTCGAGAAGGCGCTTCAGATCGCCGGCGCCCGCGCCGATCAGACAGTGCACGTGGGTGACTCGCTCGAGAACGACGTGGCCGGCGCTCGGGCCGCGGGCATCCGGCCGATACTGGTGCGCCGCGATGGCGACGCGCCGCCTGGCGTGGAGTCGATCGCGACGCTTAGAGAGCTACCCGCCCTACTCTGAGGTGCCCGTGGAGCAAGGCGTCCTTCCCTCACCCCCACCCCCGGAGCGCCCCGAGCTGCCCGAGAGCGCGGCGCCGCGCTGGCCGGCGTGGTACGCCGGCGTGGCCTTCCTGGTGGGCCTCACCGGGACCCTGATCGCGGTCGGGATCGTCGCCGCGGTGACCGGCGCGGCCGACGATGACGGCGACGTGACGTTCACGATCGTCGCGACGCTGATGCAGAGTCTCATCTTCGTCGGGACCGCCGTGCTGTTCGCCTCGTTCACGCGCACGCCGCGCGCCTGGCACTTCGGTCTGCGCCGGGCGCCGTTCTGGCCGACGGTCGGCTGGGCCGCTCTCGGCATGGTGAGCTTCTACGTGATCGCGGCGATCTACTCCGCGATCGTCTCACCCGACGCCGAGCAGACGGTCGCCCAGGACCTCGGCGCCAACGAGGGGACCTTCGGGCTGATCGTCGCGGGCTTCATGGTCATCTGCGTCGCCCCGTTCGCCGAGGAGTTCTTCTTCCGGGGCTTCTTCTACCGGGCGCTTCGCAGCCGCTATTCGATCCTCGTGGCGGCTCTCATCGACGGCCTCCTGTTCGGGGTCATCCACTACGACTTCTCGGGCACGGACGCCCTGTTGATCCTGCCTCCGCTCGCCCTGCTCGGGTTCATGTTCTGCCTCGTCTTCGAGAAGACGGGCTCGCTGTGGCCGGTGATCGCCCTGCACTCGTTCAACAATGCGATCGCCTATGGGGTGGCCGTGGAGGACGCCGGCGGTGTCGCTCGTGCTCGGCCCGCTCATGCTCATCGCCTGCATGACGCTGCCCCGGCTCAGCCGCCCCGCGCCGTCGCCCCTCTAGGCGCGGACGCTGCGCCCAAACGGGCCCCGCGTGCCCATTCTCATGCCATCATGGCCGCCATGAACGGACGTCTCCTGCTCTCGATCCCCGTGGCTCTGCTCGCCCTGGGCCCCGCGGCCGCACAGGCGCAGACGCCGCCCGCGCCCGGTGCCGCCGGTGCACCCGCGCCCGGTCCCGCCGGCCCCGCGCCGACCCCCGCGCCCGGCCGGCCGGGAAGGCCTCGATCTCCGTGAGCAAGGGCCTCGCCACCAAGAAGATGCGCTACGCCGCGCCGTTCCAGCAACTGGTGGTCAAGGGGCGTGTCAAGCCGTACGTGAAGGGCCAGGCCGTTGTGCTGAACGTGATCCACCGCAACAAGCTGTCACAAGCGGATCCGCATGGCGGTGGGCCGCAAGGGCACGCTACCGGACTCCGGTCAAGCTGGCGAAGAACGGCCTGTTCCGGCTATACGTCAGCCACGCCGCCACCGCGGGCCAGAAGGCCTTCCGCACTCGCAACAAGCGAGTGACGGTGGTGGACTGGCAGGCGGGTCAGGGCGACAGGGGCACCAAGGTCCTGCTGCTCCAGCGCGGGCTCCAGCGGGTGGGCTACGCGGTGCCAGTGACCGGCTACTACGACTGGCTCACCGCGAACGCGGTCAACGCCTTCCGCAAGACCAACGGCATGGGACGCGACGGCTACGCCATGAAGTCGGTGTACGCGAAGCGTGTTCCGGCGCGAGGGCGCCTACAAGCTGCGCTACCCGAAGGCCGGCAAGCACGTGGAGTTCGACTGGTCGCGCCAGGTGCTGGTGCTCGCGAACAAGGGCAGGCCCTACCGCACCTACCACACGTCTTCGGGCACTCCGGCCACGCCGACGGTGTTCGGCAGCTACCGCTTCTACCTCCAGACGCCGGGCACCAACGCCAAGGGCATGGTGCACTCCTCGTACTTCATCCGCGGCTACGCGATCCACGGGTATGCGTCGGTGCCCAACTACCCGGCCAGTCACGGGTGCCTGAGGGTGCCGATCCCGAACGCGGCGTCGATCTTCAGCTGGATCGACATCGGCGACCCGATCTTCACCTACCGCTAGGACACCGAGAAAGAACGACGGCCCCGCCCGGCTCTCGCGCGGACGGGGCCGTCGCGGGCCCCCCTTGCCGCCGGCCCACCGGGCTGGCGGCTGGCCAATCAGCCTGTGGGTGTGGTTGTTGCCGGAGCGACAGCGCCGCCGTCGGTGGCCGGAGCGGCCGGCGCTGCCGGAGCGGCTGCGGGCTCCACCGGTGCGGCCTCGACCGGAGCGGCCTCGACCGGCGCCGCCTCGACCGGCGCGGCTTCGACCGGCGCGGGAGCGACCGGTGCCGCCTCGACCGGCGCGACGCTCGACCGGAGCCGGGGCAACCGGGCGGCCGGTGCCGGTGCGACCTCGACCGGAGCCGGGCGCGACCGGTGCGACCTCGACCGGGGCCGGAGCCACCGGGACCGCCGGAGCCGGGGCCGGGCGCGACCGGGGCCGCCGGCGTGACGGGGGCGGCCGGAACCGGAGCCGGAGCCGCCGGCGCGACCGGGGCCGCCGGCGTGACCGGGGCGGCCGGGGCCGGAGCCGGGGCCGCCGGGGTCACCGGGGCCGCCGGCGTGACCGGGGCGGCCGGGACCGGAGCCGGAGCCGCCGGGGTGACTGGCGTGACCGGCGCCGCAGGCGCAGCCGGGGCCGCGGGCGACGACAGCGCCACCTGAGCGCTGGCCGGTGCCGACGTGAGGCCGTCGCGGACCGGCGCCGAAACGCCGCCGCCGTGCTGGATGGTCGCGGCCGCACGCTTCTTGCCGGCCTTCACGACCCGGGCGATCGAGGCCGGTAGGTCGGGACCGCCTACCGCGCTGGTCGTCGAGGTCGAGCTCTTGCCGGGGATCGTGCCGCCGCCGGAGAGGTAGCGAGCCGGATCCTGCGCCTGACCGTTGACCCGCGTCTCGAAGTGCAGGTGCGGGCCGGTGCAGCTGCCGGTGCAGCCGACGTAGCCGATCACCTGGCCCTGCTGCACCCGGGCGCCCTGCGACGTGGCAAAGCGCGACATGTGCGCGTAGCACGTCGAGAACTGGCTCGTGTGGGTGATGCAGACGATGTTCCCGTAGCCGCTCTGCTGGCCGGCGAAGCTGACCGAGCCGCAGGCAGCGGCGCGAATCGCCGTGCCGCTCGGCGCCGCGATGTCGACACCGTCGTGGTTGCGGCCCCAGCGCGGCCCGAAGGGCGACGTCTGCGTGCCCTTGACCGGGCTCGCGAGGGTCGACGAGCTGCAGCTCGCCGGTGCCCGGGATCGGGGCCGAGTTCGTCTTGGGCGCCGGCTGCTCGGTGGAGCCGCCGCCGGACTCGTCGGAGCCCGGGTCGCCGGTGGTGGGCGTCGTCGTGTCCTCAGGCCCGGGCTGAGCGGGGACGCCCTCTTCCGAGCCGGCCTGGTCCGATCCGCTCTGCGGAGCACCCGTGCTCGGTGCAGCGGGGCCGCCGTTCCCCGCTCGCTGTTGCCGGAAGAGGAAGCCTGACCCTGCGCCTCGAGCGCCGCGCCGGCCTCGACGAGCGCTGCTCGATGCGCTGCTTGACCTCGTCGGGGACGTTGTAGCCGCCGGCGCTGGCGCCGGTGGCGCTGCCGCTCTCGAAGAGCGCACCCCACGTGGCGAGTCCGACGATGCCGTCCACCTGCAGGCCCGCGTTGGACCTGGTACTGGCGTACCGCGGCGTCGGTCTGCGGGCCGAAGATGCCGTCCGCGGGGATCGCGAGAGCGCGCTGCACGTGCGCCACGAGTTCACCCTGGCTCCCGATCTGAAGCGGCAGGCCGCCCTCGCGGATCTCGATCGCCCGTTGGGCGGGCGACTCGGCGGCAACCGCGGCCTGGACGCCGCTCGACATCTGGGCGGCGGCAACGGTTGCGCCCGGTCCAGCCAGCATTGCGCTGGCCAGAGCGGCCGACATGTTCCTTCTGCGTGTGTACTCGCGGCGTGCCTTCGGCAGCAGTTCCCTGCGGCGGTGGGAGCGCTCGCTGGAGCGCAGCCAGAACTCAGGCTGGGCCAGATCCCGGTGGGTGCTCATCCGTCATGTCCCCTTCCTTTCGGGCCTACGGGGTTAGCTGACGGGCTCGCGCTGGAAGATGCGCTACACGGCTCTCAGGTCCGCGACTCGCCCCCGGTGACAACTGGCCACCTTCGGTTCCCCCGTTCGCTGTCGCCCGGCGGCGGGCGAAGCGACTCGGCGCTTGACTTCTCTAACACAACCGCCCTTTGCAGGGAAAGTTGCGATCGAGGAGACTAGCGCACCTGTTCGGTGAGCGTCGGCGAAGTCCTTCAACAGTCTGCGGCTCGCCAGTCCGCGCCGTGCCGGCGACCGCTGGGAAGGAGGTTGGCGAGCACCCCGAGAAGCAGCCCGTAGAACAGGAGCCCGAGCGCCGTGGGGACCCCGATGGCCACCCAGGGACTCTCCGAATCCACCACCCCGCCGAACGGAAGCAGCAGGACGTCATTGGCGTCATCCACGAGCTCCCGGAAGTCGCCGTTGCGCCGCTCGCGCAGCAGCTCCTCCCGCGGGCCGGGCGCGATGGTGGCGAGCGCTTCGTCGGGATCGCCCTCGAGCTCCGCCGCGAGCGCGTTCTGCTGGTTCTGGGAGCCGCGGCCCATCTCGTCGATGGCGAACAACGCGAATCCCAGCAGCACGATCCCCGAGCAGAGCATCGCCACAAGGCGGATCACCGATCCCATTGGCAGTAGCATCGGCGCCCGCTCCGTGCCCATGACTCTCGCCCCCGCAACCTCCACCCATGGCTGACGCGCGGGCGCGGCTGGTGGAAGAGCTGCGCACGCACGCCCTGGTGATCGGTGAGGTCACGCTCACGAGCGGGGCCACCGCGCAGTACTACGTGGACGCCAAGCGCGCAATCCTGCTGCCCGCTGGCTTCAGGGCGGTGGGAGAGCTCGTCGCGGGTGAGGTCGAGCGGGTCGGCGCGACCGCCGTGGGTGGCATGACGATGGGCGCCGATCCGGTGGCCTGTGCCGCGCTGGCCGCCGGCGCGCCGGTCAGGGCCTTCTTCGTGCGCAAGGACAAGAAGGCGCACGGCCTCCAGCGCTGGATCGAGGGCCCGTTGCTGGACGAGGGGGAGCGCTGCCTGGTCGTGGAGGACGTTGTGACCACGGGGGGTTCGACCGTCAAGGCCATCGAGCGAATGCGCGAGGAGGGCCTCGAGATCGCGGGAGTGGTGACCGTGCTGGATCGCCTCGCGGGCGGTGCCGAGGCGATCGAGGCGGCCGCCGGAGCTCCCTACACCGCGCTCACGACGATCGACGACGTCTACCCGGACCGGCCCGACCGCGTCTAGGCAGCCCGGCCCGCCAGCCAGCTGTCGATCAGGCGGCGGGCGATCGAGTAGGGCGGCGACAGCTGAACCGGGCCGGCACCGCGGGCGGCCTCCTCGACCTCCCGGCGTTCGAACCAGCGCACGTCCTCGAGCTCGTCGCCGTCCGCGCGCGGCTCGCCGCCTTCGGCCTGCGCGTGAAACCCGAGCATCAGCGAGCTCGGGAACGGCCAGGGCTGAGAGGCCACGTAGGAGACCGCACCGAGCTCGACGCTGGACTCCTCGTGAACCTCTCGCCGCACCGCGTCCTCGAGTGTCTCGCCCGGCTCCACGAACCCCGCCAGCACCGAGTAGCGGCCGGGGTTCCAGCGCGGGGAGCGGCCGAGAAGGAGCCGGTCGGTCTCGGCTATCCACCACCCGCACGATCACCACGGGATCGGTGCGCGGGAAATGGTGAGCGCCACAACGTGTGCAGCGGCGTTCGTGCCCGGCGTCGGCGATCTCAGTGGGCGTGCCGCAGTTTGCGCAGAAGCTGTGGCGGCGGTGCCACGACAGGAGCGCCGCCGCGTAGGCGGCCAGCGCCGCCTCGTCCTCGGGCAGCTCGACAGCCGCCTCGCGCAGGCCCGCAGGGTGACCGGCGCGGGGCTCGGCGCCGGTCACGTCGGCGGCGAACAGGGGTGTGTCGCCTCCCAGGCCGAGGAAGATCTCGGCCCCGTCGACGCCGGTCAGCAGCAGGTGCCCGTCGTACATCCAAACGCCCTGCTCGGAGAGCTGCACCGTGCGGGCACTGGGGTCGGCCCGCCTGGCGGCGAGCCACTCCGGGTCGGCGCGCCCGGCCGGAGCGCGGTCGAGCCCCGGTCCGGAGAACACGATCACACGACCAGTTCTACCGCTGTCCGAAGCGGTCCGTCAGCTCGGCAAGGGCGCACCCGCCAGGGCCAGCACCACTCCCGTGGCGCCCGCCGCGAGCAGCACGGGCACCACGCCGCGCCGCAGGGCGAGCAGCAGGACGGCGGCTGCGCCGAGCACCACGAACTGCCAAGTCTCGTCCAAAGCCAGCGCGAGCGGCACGGCTGCGCCGAGGATGGCTCCGATCGCCGCCGGTCCGGCGCCGGCCAGGAAGGCCTGGGTCACGCGGCTGGCGCGCAGGCGGTCGAAGCGCTCGGCACCCAGGAGGATGAACGAGAACGAAGGCGCGAACGCGACCGTCGCCGCGAGCACGCCGCCGCCGATCCCCGCGGCGGCGTAGCCCACCGCCGCCACCGTGTGCACCACCGGGCCCGGCGTGACCTGACCGAGGGCCACGGCGTTGAGGAACTGGGCGTCGGTCATCCAGCCGTAGGTCTCCACCGCGTCCTCCTGCATCAGCGGGATGATCACGAAGCCTCCGCCGTAGGAGAGGGCGCCCACCTTGAACGCGGTCCAGGCGAGTGCTCCGAGGCCGCCGGTGGAGGCGGCGGCCAGCAGGAACACCGGCAGGCCGTGCATCCCCGCCGCGCGCCCGGGCAGCCCGAGCCGGATCGCCGTCTCCACCGCGCCGCACACGAGCAGCACGAGCACCAGCCAGGGCCCCACCAACGCCGCGGAGAGCGCACCCGCTGCGAGGTAGACGATCCAGCGCGTCCGTGCCGCCCCGCCGGCGCGCCGCCAGCTGGCGGGCAGCAGCGAGATGCCGGCCTGCACGGCGACGGCGGCAACCGCGGCGCCGGCTCCGGCGCCCGCGCCGCGTATCCACTCCGGCGGCGAGCCGGCCAGGAACAGGACCGACAGCGCCAGGATGAGGATCAGCCCGGGCACGATGAAGGCCAGCCCGCCGACCAGGGCACCCGGCGTGCCACCAACACGCCAGGCACAGAAGATCGCGAGCTGGGTGGAGGCGGGGCCGGGCAGGAGGTTCACCGCGGCCAGCGCATCCTCGAAGTCGCTCGCGTCGATCCAGCGCCTGCGGTCGACGCACAGTTCGCGGAGCAGCGCAATGTGCGCCGGCGGCCCGCCGAACCCGAGACAGCCGATCCGGCCCCACTCGCGCAGGATCCCGCCAGGGGATACCTGGGCGGCTATTTCGGCTCGAACAGCTCGATGGGGTTGCCGGCAGGGTCCTCGGCCAAGACCTGCTTGCCGCCGCGGCCCTCCACGATCTCGTTGCGGAACCGGACTCCGGCGCTCTCCAGGCGAGCCACCTCGGCCTGCAGGTCGTCGACCTCGAGCTGGAAGCGGTTCCAGCCGCCCGGCTCGGGCACGCGGCCGTCGGGCATCGCCTGGGCGGCCCCACCAGGGCCGCGGGGCTCGCTGACCAGCAGTCGCAGCGGACTGCGGCCCAGGATCGCGAAGCCCGGTCCCGGCCGCGCCTCGACCGCGAAGCCCAGCTGCCCGGTGTAGAAGTCGACCGCCCTGTCGACGTCGTCAACGATGTAGCGGATGGTCGCGGTGGCCACGATGAACTCCTGACCTCGAGAACAGATATCGAACTACGATATCGCAGATCGATATATAGTGCTGCCCATGAGGGAGTTCATGCGCGGAGCGGTGAGGCTTCACATCCTCCACCACGCCGCCGAGCGGGAGGTCCACGGAAGCTGGATGGCCGAGGAGCTGGCCGAGCACGGTCACCGGATCAGCCCGGGCACCCTCTATCCGACACTGCACGCGATGGAGCAGGAGGGACTGCTGCGGTCACGCCGGACGGTGGTCGACGGCCGGGCTCGCCGGGAGTACCGAGCCACCGCTCAGGGCCGCCGGGTGCTCACCAAGACGAGGCGGGCCCTGCGCGAGCTCGCGGACGAGGTCCTGGACTAGAAGATCGCGGTGGGATTGACGGGGGACCCCGTGCCGCCGCCGACCCGGAGCGGCGCCGTCGCGAACAGAAACTCCCAGCGCCCGGCCGCCTCACAGTGGCGGAGCACGTCCTCGAACTGGAGATAGTCGAGCAGGTGAATCCCCATGGCGTTCAGCGCCAACACGTGAATCGGGAAGGCCACACCTTCCGTGGTGCTCGGAGCGGTGTCGCTGTTGCCGTCTGACCCGAGCACAGCGACCCGGCGCTCGGCCAGGAACGTGGCAACGGTGGGATGCAGGCCGGCCTTCGCATTGGGCGTGTCCCAGGGCTCGAGCTCCGCCTGCCGGCGAGAGTGACCTGTGTTGACCAGCAGGATGTCGCCCGCCTCCACCGTTACCCCCTGGCGCTGCTCGGCCGCCTCGAGATCCTCGCGAAAGATGTGCTCACCGGGCTCGATCCAGGGCAATCCGCGCACCCGGGGCACGTCGAGGAGCACCCCGCGGCCGACCAGTCCGTCCCTCACGATCTCGATGGTGCCGCTCTTCGCTCCCTCCTCAGTGATGGAGTCAGCCGCTGCACCGCCGTACAGACGGCCGTCGAATGCCACGTGGCAGAAGGCGTCGATATGGGTGTGGCCGTCGTTGTGGTAGTCGACACCGACGTAGTCCTTGGCGAAGCGCAGGGATCCGGATCCCTGGTCGGCGTCGGTCAGCAGCGTCATGTGATGGTCGGCCGGTTCCGGCAGGTCGATTCCACCCAGCGTCCTGAGCGGCCGGCTGAGAGTGACCGTGACACCGCTCGTGACGAGGCGCGCGGCGGCGGCGGTCCGGTCGGGGGTCAGATGATTGAGTGCGCCACGCGCCGAGTCCTCTCCCCAGCGGTCCCACGTGGAGACCGCGTCGAAGAGCTCCCGGAACTCAGCACCGGCCATGTCCACGCGAAGCAGCGTAGGCGAGGAGGTCCCGATGGGAATCGTCCGTTTCGGGTGATGCCCTCCGGCGGCTATGAGAACACGTTGACGGCACGGGCGATGACCAGGCCGAGGATCGCCAGCGAGCTGACCGACTGCACCATCATCGCGAGCTTGGCCCAGGGGGCCAGCGGCATTGCGTCGGTGGGACTGAACGCCGTCGCGTTGGTGAAGGCCAGATACAGGTAGTCGACGAATCGCGGGCGCCAGCCGAGAGGCGCGAGCTCCGGGTTCATCTGCTGGGGAAAGGCGAAGTCGGCGTGGGCGCGCAGCCGGTGGACACGCGCTGCCGCGCCGCCGCCGTCGAGCTCCCAGTAGAGCAGTGCGAAGGCCAGGATGTTGCCGATCCAGATGGCCGAGCCCGCCTGCAGCAGCTCGCTGGCGGAGTTCGTCTGGTCGCCCCCTGTGATGAGGGTGTCGATGAGCCTCGTCGTGGCCGTCAGTGCACTTACCACGAGGATTGAGACAAGCGCGATCGAGAGCCCGCGCAGGAGCGTGGAGCGGCGGTCGATCGCCCCCGGGTCGCCGATGATCAGCGCCACGAGCAGGATGCCCTCGATCAGCGGCAGCACTCCGGCGGGGAGCAGCCTTTGGTCGCTTGGCACCAGGATCGTGATGACGATCGCGGCGCCCACCGCTGCTGCCATCGGCCAGCGCGACTCGCCGGCGATGCGAGCTTCCTCGCCGACCTCCCGAGGCATGCCGGCAACCCTAGGGCGGCCGGCATCGCCTTACAACAGCTCAGTGCCGGGTGCATGACCCTCGTCCGGCGGGCGAATCACCCATTCGGGGTGATGCCGGTGGGCGCTCGCTCCCACAAGGATGCACCTGCACTGGCGCTCTACCCGACGGGATGGCCAACCCATGAGCACTGCGGCACGACCTGGCCCAGCAGCCGCCCACGCCCAACCCGAAACGTCCGGCACGCAGGCCGCCGATGTCCTCGTGATTTTCGGGATCACCGGGGATCTCGCGAAGGTGATGACCTTTCGCTCTCTGTATCGGCTGGAGAGCCGCGGGCTGCTCGACTGCCCGATCGTGGGGGTGGCGGTCAGCGACTGGAGCGACGAGGACCTGCGAGAACACGCTCGCGAGTCGATTGCCTCCGGCACGGAGGCTTTCGACGACGACGTCTTTGGCCGCCTGGCGGCCCGGCTGTCCTACGTGGCGGGGGACTTCGGCGACGCCGGTACGTACGAGCGGGTTGGCGCGGCGATCTCCGGTAAGCACAGCCCCGTCTTCTACCTCGAGATCCCTCCGTTCCTGTTCGGAACTGTGATCAAGGGCCTCGCCGAGGCGGGGCTGACGAAGGCGGCCCGCGTGGTCGTCGAGAAGCCCTTCGGCCACGATCTCGCCTCGGCCCGGGCGCTCAACGAGGAGGTGCACCGAGTACCTCGACGAGTCCCAGCTCTACCGGATCGACCACTTCCTGGGCAAGGCCGGCCTCGTGGAGACGCTCTTCCTGCGCTTCGCCAACGCGGTGTTCGAGCCGGTCTGGAACCGCAACTACGTCTCGAGCGTCCAGATCACGATGGCGGAGGACTTCGGCGTGGAGGACCGCGGGCACTTCTATGACCCGGTCGGGGCCCTTCGCGACGTGGTCGTCAACCACATCATGCAGGTGGTCGGGGCCGCGGCGATGGAGCCACCGGGCGGCGGTGACCCGACCACGCTCAAGGACTCGATGTACTCGGTGTTCCGGGCCATGCCGGACGCCGACCCGGCTCACTACGTGCGCGGCCAGTACGACGGCTACAGGGAGATCGACGGCGTCGCGGACGATTCGACGACCGAGACCTACGCCGCGTTGCGGCTCGAGATCGAGAACTGGCGCTGGGAGGGAGTGCCCTTCTTCATCCGGACCGGCAAGGACCTTCCGATGACCCAGACCGAGCTGCGGCTGATCTTCAAGCGCCCGCCCAAGCTCGGCTTCGCCGCGCTCGGCCCACGGCCCGAGCCCAACGAGCTGGTGGTGAGGCTGGATCCCGCGACCGGCGTCAGATGGTCACTCGAGGCACGCGAGACAGGGACGCAAACCACAGAGCAGATTGCGCTCGACCGGGAGTTCGGGCAGGAGGGCCAGGACGTCCCGGCGCCCTACGAGGTCCTGCTGCGGGCCGCGATGCAGGGCGAGAGCACCCGCTTCACGAGACAGGACAGTGTCGAGGAGACCTGGCGGGTGCTGCAGCCGCTGCTCGACTCGCCGCCGCCGGTACACGAGTACGCCAAGGGGTCGTGGGGGCCCGCGGCCGCCGATGCCCTGGTCGCCGGGCACGATGCATGGCGAGAGCCCTGGATGGGGTCATGAGCCCGGCCAAGCAAGAGGCGGCGGCCGCGGCTCCTCAGAGCGCCGCGGCGCCCTCGCCGTTCCCTCCCATTGCGGACTACGGGTTTCTCTCGAACTGCCACACCAGCGCCCTGGTGGCGCCGGACGGCTCGGTCGATTGGCTGTGCGTTCCGCGTTTCGACTCCCCCAGCGTGTTCGGCCAGCTCCTCGACCGCCAGGGGGCTCGTTCCGCCTCGGGCCGTTCGGGATCAACGTCCCGACGGCTCGCATCTACGAGCCGGGGACCAACATCGTCACCACCACGTGGAAGACGCCGACGGGCTGGGCGATCGTGCGTGACGCCCTGACGATGGGCCCCAGGCGGGGCGAGGACGCGGTTACGCCCCACACCCGGCCGCCCGCCGACTTCGACGGCGATCACATGCTGGTACGGACGATCCTGTGCCTCGACGGGACCGTCGAGATGGAGCTCGTGTGCGAGCCCGACTTCGACTACGGCCGCCTTCCGGGCGAGTGGTCGCTGGTGGGCGATGAACGCCACACCGCCGACGTCGTCGCGGGTGATCTAACCCTGCGTCTGCAGACCGACATGGCGCTCGGCATCGAGGGCAACTGGGTGCGAGCACGCCACGCACTCGAGCAGGGGGAGCAGGCCTTTTGCGCGCTGTCCTGGTCCGAGAACCTGAGCGTGCCGCTGACGGTGGACGAGGCCAACGAGCGCATCGCCGCCACCACCCGCTACTGGCGCCGCTGGCTCAGCGGTGCCCGGCTGCCCGACCACCGCTGGCGAGACCCGATTCAGCGCTCGGCGCTGGCGATCAAGGGCCTCACGTACATGCCGACGGGTGCGACGGTCGCCGCCGCCACCACCTCGCTGCCGGAGACGCCCGGGGGCGAGCGCAACTGGGACTACCGCTTCACCTGGATCCGCGACTCCACGTTCACCCTGCAGGCGCTCCACTTCCTCAACCTCGACTGGGAGGCCAACGAGTTCATGCAATTCGTGGCCGACCTGGAGCCGAACGACGACGGTGCGCTGCAGATCATGTACGGCATCGACGGCCGGCGCGACCTGACCGAGTCGACGCTCGACGAGCTGTCCGGCTACGCCGGCGCTCATCCGGTCAGGATCGGCAACGGGGCCTTCGACCAGCGCCAGAACGACGTGTTCGGCGCGGCGCTCGACTCGATCCTGCTGCACAGCCGGCGAAGCGGGCGGCTGCCACAGCGGCTCTGGCCGGTCGTCGAGGCGCAGGCCAGGTGTGCCGGCGAGGTCTGGGGCAACCCGGACCAGGGGATCTGGGAGGCGCGTGGGGCGCCGCAGCACTACGTCTCCTCGAAGCTGATGTGCTGGGTGGCGCTCGACCGGGCGGCCAAGCTCGGGGCCATTCGCGGCGCGCCCGACCTCGAGAAGGGCTGGCGTGCGACGGCGGACGAGATCAAGGCCGACATCCTCGAGCACGGGCTGCGCGACGGGGTGCTGCGCCAGCACTACGACACCGACGCTCTCGATGCCTCAACCCTGCTGGCGGCCCTCTTCGGGTTCCTTCCAGGCGACGACGAGCGCCTGCGCAAAAGCGTCGAGGCGATCGCCGACGACCTGACCGAGGACGGCTTCGTCCTGCGCTACCGCACCGACGAGACCGACGACGGCCTGTCGGGCAAGGAGGGGAGCTTCCTGATCTGCTCGTTCTGGCTCGTGTCGGCCCTCGCCATCGTGGGAGACCGCCAGCGCGCCCGCGACCTGATGGAGCGGCTGCTCAGTGTCGCCTCGCCGCTCGGCCTCTACGCCGAGGAGTTCGACACCGGCACGGGCCGCCACCTGGGCAACTTCCCGCAGGCGTTCTCGCACCTCGCGCTGATAGAGGCAGCCGCCCGGATCATCCTGGCCGAGCGGCTAGAGGAGATCACGGGATGAGCCACTACGACGTCATCGTGATCGGCAGCGGCGCCGGTGGGGGCACCCTGGTCCACCGGCTCGCTCCCTCCGGCAAGCGCATCCTGTTGCTGGAGCGCGGCGACTGGCTGGCGCGCGAGCCGCAGAACTGGAGCGCGGCGGACGTCTTCGTCGACAACCGCTACATCTCGGAGGACAGCTGGTACGACGACAAGGGCAAGCCGTTCCAGCCTCAGGTCCACTATTTCGTCGGGGGAGCCACCAAGCTCTACGGAGCGGCGCTCTACCGGCTGCGCGCGGAGGACTTCGGCGAGCTTCGCCACCACGACGGCATCTCGCCCGCCTGGCCCATCGGCTACGACGAGATGGAGCCGTACTACACGCGGGCCGAGCAGCTCTACCAGGTGCACGGCGCGCGCGGTGAGGATCCCGAGCGAGCCGCCCGCCAGCGCCCCCTATCCCTTCCCGGCGGTGTCGCACGAGCCGCGCATCCAGCAGCTCGCCGACGACCTCGCCGCCGCCGGGCACCACCCGTTCCACGCCCCCTGCGGGGTGATGCTGAACGAGGCCAACATGCCGTACAGCACCTGTGTCCGCTGCTCCACCTGCGACGGCTTCCCATGCCTGGTCCACGCGAAGTCCGACGCGGAGGTGCTGGCGGTGCGTCCCGCGCTCGAGCACGCGAGCGTCACGCTGCTGACGAACGCGGAGGCCGTGGCGCTCCACACGAACCCGGCGGCAGCACCGTGACCGAAGTGGCCGTCGACCGTGACGGCGCGCGCGAGACCTACAGCGCCGACATCGTCGTCGTCTCCTGCGGCGCGGCCAACTCGGCCAAGCTGCTGCTCGCCTCGGCCACCGAGAAGCACCCGAACGGCCTCTCCAACCGGTCCGATCAGCTCGGGCGCAACTACACGTTCCACAACTCTCAGGCCGTCCTGGCCCTGTCCAAGGAGGAGAACCCGACCGTCTTCCAGAAGACGCTCGGCCTCAACGACTTCTACCTCGGCAGCGACGACTTCGACTACCCGCTGGGCAACATCCAGATGGTCGGCAAGTCGTCGGCGCCGATGTACCGCGGGGAGAAGCCGCTCGAGACCAGGCTGGCGCCGACTCGGACGTTGGACGACATGGCTCGCCACGCCGTCGATTTCTGGCTCTCGACCGAGGACCTGCCACGGCCGGAGAACCGCGTCACACTGGACGCTCAGAACGGCCGCATCACGCTCAGCTACACGCCCTCGAACGAGGAGCCCAAGAAGCGCCTCTACCGCAAGCTCAAGGGACTCTTGAAGCACACCGGGATGCACGAGGACCACCTCATCCCGCGTCACGCCTATCTCAAGAACGAGATCCCGGTTGCCGGCTGCGCGCACCAGGCCGGCACCTGCCGCTTCGGCACCGACCCCGAAACGTCGGTGCTCGACACCGATTGCCGGGCGCACGAGCTCGACAACCTCTACGTGGTCGACACGAGCTTCTTCCCCAGCATCGGCGCGGTCAATCCGGCCCTCACGGCAATGGCCAACGCGCTGCGTGTCGGTGACCATCTCCTCGAGCGGCTCGGCGCGGGGGAGCCGGGCGAAGAGCCGGCCCATGCCGCCTGAGGCCGGCGCGGGCGGGCGACGTCGGGTCGTGATCGTCGGCGGTGGTTTCGGCGGGCTGGCGGCGGCGCGCAAGCTGGGGCACGCCGACGTCGACGTGACGCTCGTCGACCGGCGCAACCACCACCTCTTCCAGCCGCTGCTCTACCAGGCGGCGGCGGGCGGGCTGTCGCCGAGCGACTGCGCCTCGCCCATGCGGCCCGCTCTGAAACGGGGCCGCAACACCACTTTCCTGATGACCGAGGTCACCGGCGTCGACGCCGATCAGCGCCAGGTGCTCCTCGACCGTGGCGACCGCCTCGATTACGACAGCCTGATCGTCGCGTGCGGCGGCGAAGACCTCCTACTTCGGCCACGACGAGTGGCAGGACGTCACATGCGGGCTCAAGACGCTCGCGGACGTATATGACCTGCGGAATCGCTTCTTCGGCGCATTCGAGGAGGCCGAGCGCACGGACGACCCGGCGGCGCGCGCAGAGTGGCTGACCTTCGTGGTCGTCGGCGGCGGCCCGACCGGCGTCGAGGTAGCCGGTCAGCTGGCGATCACGGCGCAGACGATGAAGCGCAACTTCCGGCGGATCGACCCCGCGGGCGCGAGGGTGATCCTGCTCGATGCTGGCGACCGCGTGGTCTCAGCGTTCAGCGAGCGGCTCTCGGGGAAGGTCGCTCAGCAGCTCGCCGAGCTCGGAGTGACGGTTCGCGAGGGCGCGCGCGCCACTGCGATCGACGCGCGAGGCGTGACGATCCAGGTCGGCGAAGACACAGAGCGGATCGACACCAGAACGGTCATCTGGGCCGCCGGCGTGCATGCGGTCCCCCTGACCGATGAGCTCGCTCGCGCAACAGGCGCGCGCACCGACCGGGGCGGGCGTATCGAGGTCAACCCCGATCTGACCGTGCCGGGCCATCCCGAGATCTCGGTGATCGGCGACGCCGCGTCGCTCGAGGGACCCGGCGGGAAGCCCCTCCCCGGGCTCGCGACGGTTGCCATCCAGCAGGCCCACCACGTGGCCAAGGGGATCGACGAGGGCCGGCCCGGGGCCTCCACGCCGTTCAAGTACTTCGACAAGGGCGCCCTCGCCGTCGTCGGCAAGGGCAAGGCCGTGTGCGAGATCCGCGGACGTGAGCTGTGGGGCCGGCCCGCCTTCTTCACCTACCTGGGCGTTCACCTCTACTACCTCGGCGGACAGACGGGCCGTCGAATCGAGGTGCTCATCAAGTGGATCGGGGCTCGCTTCGGCGAGCGTCAGAGCGCTCTGATCGAGGGCGAGCTCGCGAGTGTCGAGCGGGAGTCGCCGGCGCCCGCCGAGCCCGTCCGATGACGGACGCCGGGCTGCCGATCGCCCTGGACACGGTCGACCTCGCGCGAATCCAGTTCGCGATGACGTCGATCTACCACTTCCTGTTCGTGCCGCTGACGCTCGGGCTCGCCCCGCTGGTGGCGGTCATGCAGACGCTCTGGCACCGCACGAAGAACGAGCAGTGGCTGCGGCTGACGCGCTTCTTCGGGACGCTGCTCCTGATCAACTTCGCCATCGGCGTCGCCACCGGCCTGGTCCAGGAGTTCCAGTTCGGGATGAACTGGTCCGTCTACTCCAAGTTCGTCGGCGACGTCTTCGGCGCGCCGCTCGCGATCGAGGGCCTCGCGGCCTTTGCCCTCGAGGCCACCTTCCTGGGGCTCTGGATCTTCGGCTGGGACCGGCTGTCGCCCCGCCTGCACCTGGCGACGATCTGGATCGTCGCGCTCGGCACCTGGCTGTCGGCCTACTTCATCCTCGTCGCGAACTCCTGGATGCAGAACCCGGTCGGCTACAGGATCGCCGACGGGAAGGCCGAGCTGACCGACGTCTGGGCGCTGCTGTCCCACAACTTCGCCATCCACGCCTTCCTGCACACGATCCTCGCCGGGCTCTCGACTGCGGCGCTCCTGATCCTCGGCGTCGCCTGCTGGCACTTCCTCCGCCGCCGCAACGTCGAGCTGTTCCGGCGTGCTGCCGTGTTGGCGCTGATCGTGGCCGTACCGGTGACCGCGATCAACCTCGCGGTGGGCAGCAGGTTCGGCATCGTCGCCACAGACCTCCAGCCGATGAAGATCTCGGGCGCCGAGGCGCTCTGGGACTCCGAGAAGCCGGCCGGGTTCTCCCTGTTCCAGATCGGCGGGTTCACAACGGAGAACCCCGACCCGAGCTTCGAGATCGAGGTACCCGACCTGCTCTCGTTCCTCGCGACCGGATCCTTCAAGGAGGGGGTCGAGGGGCTCAACCAGATCCAGGCGCAGTACGAGCAGCGGTATGGACCCGGCGACTACGTCCCGCCGGTCAGGCCTCTGTACTGGGGCATGCGGGTGATGGCGTACCTCGGCACGCTCATGTTCCTCGTCGCCGCGCTCGGCGCGTTCCTGTACTACAGGGGCAAGCTCGAGACGGCGCGCTGGTTCCACCGCGTCGCGATCCTCACGATCGCCTTCCCCTTCTTCGCAATGACTGCCGGCTGGGTCCTCACCGAGATGGGACGGCAACCGTGGATCGTCCAGGGGCTGCTGAAGACGGCGGAGGCGAACTCCCCCAGCGTGGGCAGCGCCACGGTCTGGGTCAGCCTCATCGTGTTCGGATTGCTCTACATGGTCCTCGGGATCGTCGATTTCGTGCTGATGAGGCGCTACGCGCGCTTGGACCCGCCCGAGGTGCCGGTGGGAGCGCCGACGTGAGCCTCCCGGAGTTCTGGTTCATCCTGATTGCGGTCGTCTGGGCGGCCTATTTCCTGCTCGAGGGCTTCGACTTCGGCGTGGGAACCCTGCTCCCGTTCCTCGGCCGTGACGAGCGCGACCGGCGGGCGATGTTCGACTCGATCGGCCCCGTATGGGACGGCAACGAGGTGTGGCTGGTGATTGCCGGCGGCGCGACGTTCGCCGCCTTCCCCGTCTGGTACGCGACGGCGTTCTCGGGGTTCTACTTCGCCCTGCTGCTCGTCCTCGTCCTCCTGATCATTCGCGCCGTCTCCTTCGAGTGGTGGTCGAAAGGCGATGACCCGCGCTGGCGCACGGCGTGGCAGTGGGCGAATACGGTGGGGAGCTTCGGTGCTCCCTTCATCTGGGGAGTGGCGCTCGCCAACTTCCTGCACGGAGTGCCGCTCGACTCCCAGGGCGACTTCGCCGGCGACTTTTTCGACCTGTTCAGCGCGTACACGGTGTTCGCCGGCCTCGTCGTCGTGCTGCTGTTCGCCTTCCACGGGGCGAGCTTCCTCACCCTGCGCACCGCGGGTGAACTGCGCGAGCGCGCGGCGAACGCGGCGCGGCGGCTCGCCGTCCCGGCCGCCGTAGGTGGCGCCGCCTTCCTCGCATGGACGGTCGCTGTGGCGGTCGACCGCAACGAAAAGGATGTCTTCCCGCCGGTGTTCCCGGCTGCCCTCGGAGCGCTGGCCCTGGTCCTCGCCGTCGCCTTAGTGTTCGGGCGTCGCAGTGGATGGGCGTTCGCGATGACCGCGCTCGGCACCGTGCTCGTCGTGGCGACCATCTTCACCAGCCTCTATCCCCGCGTGCTGGTGTCGAATCCCGAGTTCGCCAACAGCCTGACGATCTCGAACGCGTCGTCTTCGCACTACGCGCTGAAGGTGATGACCATCTCGGCGCTGATCCTCCTGCCGATCGTCCTGCTCTACCAGGCGTGGACGTACCACGTGCTCCGCGAGCGAGTGGGGGGCGGCGCACCGACGGCGGAAGGGCCGCCTGCCGGCTGAGTCGCGTGCGCGCCCTCGACCCGCGCCTCCTTCGCCGTGCGCGCTCGGCGCGGCTCCTGCTCGGCGCCGACACCGCGCTCGGGCTCGCCACGGCCGTGGTGGTGCTGGTGCAGGCCAGCCTCCTGGCTCGGGTCGTTGCGCGAGCGTTTCATGGCGCTTCGCTCGCAGATGTCACGCCCGAGATCGCGCTGCTCGCGGGCGCGTTCGCGGCCCGCGGACTGCTCGCGTGGTCGTTCGAGGTGGCGGGCCGGCGCGGGGCGTCGAAGGTGATGTCCGAACTCCGGCTAGGGGTCGTGCGACACCGGCTGAGCCACCAGCCCAAGGCGCTGGACCGGGCCGAGGCGGGCGAGATCGTGGCCGCGACCGTGACCGGCGTGGACGCGCTCGAGGCCTACTTCGCTCGCTACCTGCCGCAGGTGGTGCTGGCCTGCCTCATCCCGGTCGCCGTGATCGCATGGGTCGCTCCCGTCGATCTCGAGTCGGCTCTCATCATGCTGCTGACGCTGCCGCTCGTGCCGGTCTTCATGTGGCTGATCGGCCTCTACACCGAGCAGCGCACACAAGCGCGCTGGGAGGAGCTCAAGCTGCTGTCGAGCCACTTCCTCGACGTCGTGCGCGGGCTTCCGACCCTGCGGGCGGCCGGGCGTGGCCCGGCCCAGAGCGCACGAATCGAGGAGGTCAGCGAGCGCTACCGGCGGGCGACGATGGGGACGCTGCGCGTGAGCTTCCTCTCCGGATCCGTGCTCGAACTGGCGGCCACGCTCGGCGTCGCCCTCGTGGCGGTTACGGTGGGAGTCCGGCTCGTGGGTGGGGGCCTGGGGCTGGAGGCGGGCCTGACTGTGCTGGTGCTGGCGCCCGAGCTCTACCTCCCACTGCGTCGCCTCGGGGCCGAGTACCACGCGAGCGCCGACGGGCTGGCCGTGGCCAAGCGGCTCCTCGACTTGCTCGAGTCCACGCCTCCGGCGACCCGCGCCGGCGGACACCGCACCGCGCCCAGCCCCGCCCACGCGACCGTGCGCTTCGAGGTGGTGACCTTCGCCTACCCGTCGCGACCGGGGCTTGTGCTCGACGGGTTCGATCTCGAGCTCCACCCACGTGAGACGGTGGCGCTCGCCGGCGCGAGCGGGGCCGGCAAGAGCACCGTGGCGGCCCTGCTCCTGCGCCTGATCGAGCCGAGCGCCGGGCGCATCACCGTCGGCGGAGTCGACCTGGCGGGCTGCCGGACGCAGGCGTGGCGGCGCGAGCTCGGCTGGGTGCCTCAGCACCCCACGCTGTTGCGCGGCACGGTCGCGGACAACATCAGGCTGGGTGAGGCGGGGGCCTCCGACGATCGAGTTCAGGCGGCGGCCGCGCTCGCAGGGGCGGACGGCTTCATCGCCGGGCTGCCCGCGGGGTACGGGACGGTCGTCGGAGATGGCGGCCGCGAGCTGTCCGCGGGCGAGCGCCGCCGCATCGGGCTGGCCCGCGCGCTCCTTCGCGACGCCCCGCTGCTGATACTCGACGAGCCGACGGCCGACCTCGACCCAGCGAGCTCGGACGTGGTGGTGGAGGCGGTGGAGCGGGCGTTTGCAGCCCGTACCGTGCTGTTGATCGGGCACGGCGACCGGCTCATCGAGCGGGCCGATCGGGTGGTCGTCCTCGACCACGGCACGGCGGTCGCGCCGCCTGCGCTGGAGGTCGCGTGATGAGCGAGCTACGAGCGCTTCTGGCACTCGTGGACGCCCCGCGTGCCCGGGTCGGGCTGGCCGTCGCCCTGGGCTCCCTGACCGTGATCTTCGGAGTCGGCCTGATGGCCACCGCCGGCTACCTGATCAGCAGGGCGGCCGAGCAGCCGGCGATCCTGTCGCTCATGACCGCGATCGTTGCGGTGCGCTTCTTCGGGTTGGCCCGCCCGCTGGCTCGCTACTGCGAGCGGCTCGTCTCGCACGACGTCGCCCTACGCGCCCTCGGGCGCCTGCGCACCCGGGTCTATGAGCGGCTGGAGCCCCTCGCGCCGGCCCAGTTCCGGGGCTACGCCGAGGGTGACCTGCTCTCGCGCGTGGTGTCCGACGTCGACTCGCTCCAAAACCTCTACCTGCGCGGTATCAGCCCGCCGCTCGTGGCGCTGGTGGCCGGCGCGGTCTCCGTGGGCGCGACCGCCGCGTTCCTGCCTTCGGCCGCCGTGGTCCTTGGGCTGGGACTGATCGTCGCCGGCGGCGTGGTGCCCGTGCTCACTGGAGTGATCGGCCGGCGAGCCGGGCAGCGCCAGGCCGGTGCCCGCGGTGAGCTCTCCACCGAGCTCGTCGAGCTGCTGGGCGCCGCGCCCGAGCTGGTGGTGCACGGCGCGGACGTGGCTGCGCTGGCTCGTGTGGAAGAAGCCGACCGGAGGCTGGTGCGGCGCGCGCGCCGCGACGCGGTCGCCGGAGGTCTGGCCGACGGCCTCGGCCTGCTCGTGACCGGCGTTACCGTTGCCGGCGTCCTCGCCCTCTCGATCGGCGCGCATGCGAACAGCCACATCGAGGGGGTATTGATCGCGATGTTGGCACTGCTCGCCCTCGCGTCCTTCGAAGCGGTCCAGCCGCTCTCCGCCGTGGCGCGCGAGTTGCCCGTGACCCTCGGCGCGGGGCGCCGGGTCCTCGAGCTGATCGAACGGGAGCCCGCCGTGGTGGACCCCGAGCGGCCCGCCCCGCACCCGTCACCTCCGGTTGTCCTCACGCTGGAGGACGTCTCCGCGCGCTACCCATCCGAGCCCAAGCTCGCGCTCGAGGACCTGAGCCTGCGGCTCCGCCCCGGAGGACGGACCGCCCTGCTGGGGCCAAGCGGTGCGGGCAAGACCACGGTGGTCAACCTCCTGCTGCGCTTCCTGGATCCCGAGCAAGGCCGCGTGACCATCGGGGGAAGAGATCTGCGCGACCTCCGACAGGAGGACGTGCGCCAGATGATCGCGGTCGCCGGACAGGATTCCCACCTCTTCTCGGCCAGCATCCGCGAAAACGTCCGCCTCGGCCGTCCCGGGGTGAGCGACGCCGATATCGAGGACGTGCTCCGCCGCGCGCGCCTCTGGGACTGGGTTGAGGGGCTCCCGGACGGATGGGACACGCTCGTGGGAGAACAGGGGCGGGAGCTCTCCGGTGGGCAGCGACAGCGGCTCGTGCTCGCCCGCGCTCTGGTCGAGAATGCCCCGGTGCTGGTACTGGACGAGCCCACCGCCCACCTCGACTCACCCACCGCGGCCCAGCTGATTCACGACGTAATTGGTGCGGACAGCGACCAGGCGGTGCTGCTCATCACCCACCGGCCCGAGGGCCTCGGGCTGGTCGACGAGGTGGTGACGCTCCGCTGATAGCCCCGAGCGGAGATCAGATCGAGATCGGCCACGGCGACCATCGGGCCGTGATCGTCGAGGTGGGAGGCGGCCTGAGGGAGTACGCCCGGGGCGGCCGCGATCTGCTCGACGGCTATCCGGTCGACCGGATGAGCAGCGCGGGACGGGGTCAGGTGCTGATCCCATGGCCCAACCGGATCGAGGACGGCAGCTACGAGTTCGACGGCCGCAGCCACCAGCTCGCGCTCGATGATCCGGCTGAGCAGGACGCCATACACGGTCTGGTCCGCTGGGTGGCCTGGAACGTCGCCGAGCGCGATTCGAACCGGGTCGTGATGGAGCATCTGCTCCGCCCTCAGCCGGGGTATCCCTTCCTGCTGGAGGTGCGGATCGAGTACATGCTGTCTGACGAGGGCCTTCGCGTGCGCACCACCGCCACGAATGTCGGGCCGGACCGCTGCCCGTACGGCGCCGGAGCGCACCCGTATCTGACCCTCGGCACGCCCGCGGTCGACTCGCTGGTCCTGTCCGTCCCGGGTCGGACGGTGCTGGAATCCGACGAACGCGGGATCCCGGTCAGGGCCGGGCCCGTCGAGGGCACGGAGTTCGACTTCGTCGAGCCCAGGCCTGTCGGCCCCACCAGGCTCGATCACTGCTTCACCGACCTCGATAGCGGTGACGACGGCCGGGCACGGGTAGAGCTCCGTGATCCCGGCAGCGACACCGGTCTCGCGCTGTGGGTGGACGAGACCTATCGCTACCTGATGATCTTCACCGGCGACCCGGTTCCGGACGTCAGCCGCCGCAGCCTCGCCGTCGAGCCGATGACCTGTCCGCCCAACGCGTTCCGGTCGGGCGAGGGGCTGGTGACCTTGGAGCCGGGGGCGTCCTTCACCAGCACCTGGGGCATCCGCGGCTAGACAACCGGAGTGGGCGGCTCGCGACCGTCGATGACCGCGATCACGTTCTCCGCGCAGAGGCGCGCCATGGCATCCCTGGTCGACGCCGTGGCGGAGCCGATGTGTGGCAGTAGGACCGTGTTGGACAGCTCGCGAAGCTCCGCGGGGACGTGCGGCTCGTCCTCATAGACGTCCAGCCCGGCCGCTCCCGGCCGCCCGGCGCGAAGTCCCTCGACCAAGGCCCTCGTGTCGAGCACCGCGCCGCGGCTGGTGTTCACGAGCACGGTGCCCGGTCTCAAGCGGGCCAGCTCGTCAGTACCGATCAGATGCCGAGTCTCCGGGGTGAGCGCGACATGGACGCTGACGAAGTCCGACTCGACGAGCAGCTCATCCAGGTCGCGGCGTTGGGCTCCCTGGGTGGCGGGTGCCTCGCGACGAGAGCTGTATAGGAGGCGCACGTCGAACCCGTCCAGCAATTCGGCCACCCGCCTGCCGATGCGGCCGAAGCCGATCAGCCCAACGGTCGCGCCGTACAGCTCACGTCCCAGCAGCTCTTCAGGCCCCAGACCCTTCCAGCGTCCGCCGCGGACGAAGGCGTCCGCCTCGGCGATGCGTCGCCCCGCAGCCAGCATCAAGGCGATGCTCAGCTCGGCGGTCGCCGTGGTCAGGACGTCCGGGGTGTTCGTCGCGCGGAGTCCGCGGTCGCGGATCGCTCCGAGGTCGATGTTGTCGTAACCGACGCCGAAGTTCGCGACGACCCTGAGCGCCGCGCCGGCCGCGTCGAGCAACTCCGCTCCGACCGGGACGCTGGGATTAGTGACGATGGCCGTCGCGCCTGGCGCACTCTCGAGGCCGGTATGGACGTCGAAGCGCTCGCTGAGAAGCGTGAGCCCCGCGGCCGGAAGCCCCCGGGCGACGACCACCTTCGGCCTGCTCGCCATCGGGATCGCAAGCTAGTGACTTCCCAGCGCGGAGAAATCATCCCGATCGGATGAATCCCTTGCGGCCGGGATCAGAGTCGCGACCGATGCTCTTGCTCCGCGTACTCCGCGACCCGCGGAGGCTGGCGCAGCGTCCCAAGCGGCTGTCCGGGTAGCCCGGCGTCGCCCAGCCGACATTGGAACGTCGTGCGGCGGGGGAGCCGGACGGCGCGGGCCAATACGCTGGAGCCTTGTCAGGAGCGGGACGGCTTCGCCGCCACCTGAGTGACGGCTGGCGCCTGGGAGGCGCGGCGATCCGGTTTGCCCTCGAGAACCGGGTCCTTCAGCGCTTCCTGCTGATCTCCGCGGGCATCGTGCTGGTCATCTTCGCCGCGGTGGCGGCGGTGGCCGTACTGGTCCGAAACAACACTGGGCCCGTCGGCTACGTGCTGGCCGGTCTGGGCGCCTACTACTGCCTGAGTGTGCTGACCACCGCAGTGGCGGTCGGCATGGCCGGCATGGTCGCCGACAGCCTGGACTCGCGCCCGGTCACGCTCGCCACCGGATGGCGACTCATCGTGCGCCGCCGCCGGCCGATCCTCGGCTGGGCGGTGGTCGAGCTGATCGTGGGGGTGCCGAGCCGCTACGTCGGATCCGTGACCGTGAACTGGCTGGTGGCTCTCGTGCTGGGCTTCGGCTGGAGCCTCCTGAGCTTCTTTGCGATACCGACGATCGCGCTGACCGGAGCTTCTCCACTGGTCGCGGCGCGCCACTCGCTTCGGCTGGTGCGCCGCCAGTGGGAGGACGCTGCCTACGGTCTCGTGTACGTGTGGGTGCGCGCCGCGGTCTGGTTTGGCCTGCCGGGGGGGATCGGCGTGGTGGCCGGCGTGCTCCTGATCCGCAACGGCGTGATCTTCTTGGGGGGCGCGCTGTTCGTGTTCGGCGTGTCCTGCCTGGCGGTCGGCTTTCTCGTGGCTCACGCGGCTCGCGCCGTGCTCACGGTGATGCTGTACCGCTACGCCGAGTCCGGAGCGGCCCATCCGGCCTTCCCGGCCGAGTTGCTCGCTCGCAGCGTCCGGCCCGTCTCGGGGTTCGTCAGGCGCCTGCAGACGCGGATCGAGGGCGATCGTGTCCGAAGGCTGCGCCGCCGGGTGAGCGGAGATCTCAAGGACTCCCCACCGCGGTGACGTCCTTCGCCTGCCATTCATGCGCGAGGATCGACATCACGACCAGGGACTCGTAGCCCCGGTCACCCAGAAGAGCGTCTCGAAGGACGCCCTCTTCGACGAATCCGACCGCTCGGTACGCGCGCCGGGCGCGCTCATTGTGGACCATCACATCAAGCCAGACGCGATGAGCCTCGAGCAACGTGAACGCGTGCTCGAGCACCAGCGCGAGAGCCGTTCGCCCGAGGCGCCGGCCCGGCTCGGAGACGACGATCCGGCGCAGCTCGATTGCGCGGTTGGGGCTCGCGAGCCCGGCGAGCAGAACGAAGCCCGCGGGTCCGCTCGGCCCCGAAACCATCCAGTGGGCCTGGTCGGGATCGTCGATGGCGCGTTCGTGTTCTTCCCGTGCCCAGCGCTCGATGAACGGCGCCGCATCCGGATCGGCCTCGGCCGCGAGCACGAACTCGAGGTCGTTTGGCGTGGTGGGCCGCAGCTCCATCACGTCAGTCTTGCGGTTAGTTCGAACTCGGGGCCCGGTCCTATCTGAAGTGGACCAACGAGAGCTGCTGTCTGCCGCGCGAGCGGGTGACGAGGATGCGTTCCGGCGTCTCGTCGAGCCCTATCGCCGCGAGCTCCACGCCCATTGCTACCGGATGCTGGGCTCGGTCCACGACGCCGAGGATGCCCTCCAAGATGCGCTGCTGCGCGCCTGGCGCGGGCTGGCCAGGCTGGAGGACCGCAGCTCGCTGCGGGCCTGGCTCTACCGCATTCAGACCAACACCTGCCTCGACCTGATCGCACGCCGGCCCAAGCGGGTCCTGCCGATCGACTATGGCCCCTCGGGCGCCGGCGACGAGCCGCCGCTCGAGTCGATCTGGGTCGAGCCCTACCCGGACGAGCAGCTGGGCGTCGAGCAGCGCGAGAGCGTCGAGCTGGCCTTCATCGCCGCGCTTCAGCACCTGCCCGCGCGGCAGCGCGCCGCCCTCATTCTGCGCGACGTCCTGGGCTTCTCGGCCCGCGAGACCGCAGCGGCGCTGGAGACGACCGTCGCCTCCGCCAACGGCCTGCTCAGCCGGGCGCGGAGGGCAGCCGACGAACGCCTGCCCGAGCAGAGCCAGCAGGCCACGCTCAGGGCGCTGGGAGACGATCGTTTGCGCGAGATCGTCGAGAGCTACACACGTGCCTTCGAGGAAGGCGATGTCGACGCCGTCGTGGCGATGCTCGCCGCGGACGCCACCTGGTCGATGCCCCCGACGCCAACCTGGTTCCGAGGCCTCGAGGAAATCGTCCCCTTCCTGGAGGCCGGCCCGATCCAGACGCGCTGGCGCCACGTGATCAGCCACGCCAACGGCCAGCCCGCGGTGGGCTGCTACGCCTGGGACGACGGGCGCGAGCTCTACGCGGCCACGGTCATCGACGTGCTCACCCTGCGAGGAGACCGGATCAGCGAAGTCACCGCCTTCGTCGGCGCAGGCCTCTTCGCAGGGTTCGGGATGCCGGAGACGCTGCCGGGTTGAGGTCCCGCGGCTACCGGCTCAGAGCCGCGCGCACTGGTCCTCCTTGTTGCCCTGGACCACGTTGCCGCCGCCCGTCGGGGCGGGCCGGTTCTCCTTGCACTGCAGGTTGCCGTCGACCCGGTTGCTCGCGATCGCGAACTCCGCCGGTGTTCTGGAACACCTGGATGCTGCCGCCCACCGTGTTGCGCGAGGCCTCCAGTGCCGAGCTGTTCGCGTCGTACTGGATGTCGGCGTTCACGCGGCTGTCGAGCACGCGGGCTGCGCCGCCCTGCTTGATCTGGATGCTGCCGCCGACGCGCGAGCCGCGGATCACGTTGACCCGACGGGCGTTCTCGGCCTGCACGTTGCCGATCACGCGGACAGCGCGAGCACCGAGCGTGGCGGCCCGCTCGACCTTGACGGTCCCCTGCACCGTCGTGCCGGTCAGGATGCAGCGTGCGCCCTGGGGCACTCGCAGGTTGTCCACGGTCACGGCTCCGAGGCTCCCGCGGCAGGTGGTCTCCTCGGCGCTCGCGGTGGCCGGCGCGATGGCACCCAGCACGGCTGCCGCGCTCAGCACGGCACAGCTTTTCTTCACGTTCACGGGGCTCCCCCTGGTCGATTGCGGGCACCACGGTCCCGGCGGGGCATGAGCGCCGCGTGAGCGCATGGTGAGAGTCCTGTGAGAGCGAAACGAGTACCACGCTCGTCGTTCCCGACGCCGGTCCCCGCCATAAGGTGCTCGGCTGACAGTCAGCTCAGGTGGATCCAGGTCCCCTCCGAGGGCGTGCGGTCATGATCGATCAGGAACAGCAGGTGATGGCCGGGGGGCGACACGTTGCCGTCGGGCGGCGCCGTCACGTTGACAGTGCCGGCCCCGGCCCCGGTGATGGCGCATCCGACGGAGCGCTGGCTCATGTTGAAGCCGTGGGTGACCGCGCCAGGTCGCATGAGCACCACCTGAGAAATGCCATTGGGGCTCGGCGTCTGCACGGAGAAGCTCTGGCCATAGCCGATTGCCGCGGGCGCGCCGGTGATCTGCGGGCGCGGCTTGAAGAAGTACGAGGGCAGGTAGCGCTCGTTCGGTGTCGTGTCGCCGTTGGGGTCGCCACCGACGACGATGCTGCCGTCCGGCATCAGGATCGCACTCGAGTGGTAGCCGCGGTTGTACTTCATGCTCGGGCCGAGTTCCCAGCCCGCGGTGGGATCCTCGGGGTCGAAGATCTCGATGGGGCCGCCGTCGGGCGGGTTGGCCCAGCCGCCGAGGACCGCCACGCGGCCGTCCGGCAGCAGCACTGAGTTCAGCTTGCCGCGCTCGATGTTCATGTCGGGCAGCGACTGCCACGCCGCCCCGGCCGCTGAGAGGTCGATCCACTCGGTGGTCTTCATCGCTCCGCCCTCGCCGGCGTTCCAGTTCAAGCGCGTGTTGCCCGTACCGCCGCAGATCAGCACGCGCGGCTGGTAGCCAGGCGGCTCGAGTGGCAGGAGCACGGCCGTGCCCTCCATGTTGACGCCGCGCTGGGGATAGACCTGTGGGTACTGGAGTGCGGGGTTGTCGACGATCGGGCTGGCCGCGGGATCGAACCGCCGCGCCGGTCGCTGCGGCCCGGCGATGAAGACGTCGCCGAGCGGGAGCAGGAACGCCCACGGGTAGTAGTAGTAGTCGTCGTTGGCGAACGACACGGGTTTCGGGGGGCTCCAGGTGCCGCCCCCGGCGGCGGGCGTGAACGTCTCGAGCGAGGCCGCAGGCACCGTCGGGTCGGTGAAGTTGTCGGCGCCGTACATCGTGAGCGCGCGGCCGTCGGCAAGCGAGATGGTGGTTGGGTAGAAGCGTCCAATGTGCATGTCGCCCGTCGCGGCCCAGGTCCGCGTCGCCGGATCAAAGGCGAATGAGCGGCGTTCGGTGTCCGCAGTGATGGGCGGGCCGACGAAGGTGCGCATGCCACCGTGCACCAGGATCTTCCCGGCCGCGTCCGCCAGGTGCGCGTGCGCGCCTGACCAGATGTTCTGGTCGGGGTGCAGGGTGGCGGGCTGGTTGACGGGCACCGTGTAGGCAGCGGTCGCTTGGTCCCAGAGCCGCGCCTGGTCCGCCCGAGGACCGTAGCCCCAGAACAGGAGCCGTGAGGTGTTGGGGAGCAGCACGGCGTGCATGAAGGTCACGCCCGGAAGCCCTGGCAGCACCTCCCAGCGGCCCGTTTGCGTTGTCGCGCAACGGTTGGGGGTCACGGCCGGGCACTCGTTCCCGCCGGGGTCCAGCGGCAGGCCTGCGGTCTGCTCCAGTTCGGTCCGCTGGGCGTCGGTCAGCCAGACCTTCTGGTGTGCTCGGACCAACGCGGCGAGCCCTTCCATCATGTGCATCTCGACGTGGCAGTGCACGAGGAAGTCGCCCCGGAGCGCATAGGGCTTGGCGCGCTTGGGGCGGTGCTTTGGGTCCTGGCACTTCTGGATCTTCTCCGGCAGGAGCAGGACTGGCGGAGTGACCGTCTCGACGACGAACGATTCCGCCGGGCCGATGCTCCGCACGTCGATCGTCTCGCCCGCGAAGACCCAGCGCTGGGCGTGCGGGTGGAAGTTGTGCCAGTCCATCCCAAGGTCGAGGTTGAACACGTACCAGCGGATGCGCTGGCCGCTGTGCGCGACGATCGTCGGCGCGTTGCCGATGAAGGAGCGGCCGTTGAAGCACAGCGACGGCCGGTTCGCGCCGCCCGACTCGATCACGCTGTGCTGGCTGCCGCCCGTGTTAGTCCACCGCACCTTGCCGCCCACCCCGACCACCACGTCCGCCTGCACGAACGTGTTGGCGGCGGTCGCCTGGACATCGATGAGGTTGGGGCCACCGGCCTGCACCGTGACCCGGCCGGACATCGCCGGTCCGTGCACGCCGCAGAAGTAGTCGTAGATGCCCGGGATCGTGAACGTGGCCTCGTAGGTCTGACCGGGATTGAACGGCGCGCTCTGGAAGACGGGAATCCCTCGCAGTCCGCTCATCTGATGGAAGAACAGGGGGACGTGCAGGAGATCCCTGGGTTTGGGCAGCGCGTGTCCGGCGTGCGCCAGCTCCTCCAGCGTGGTAACCGCGGGAACGAGCTCGGCGGGCAGCTCGGCCAGGTCGACGCCATGCGTATGGACGCCCGGCATCGCCATCGGCATGCCGCCGATCGGCTGGGCAGGCGCGGGCATGGGCATCGGCATGCCGCCCATCGGCTGCGCAGGCGCGGGCATGGGCATCGGCATGCCGCCCATCGGCTGCCCCGGCATCGTCATCCTCACCGCCGGCGGAGCAGCCCCGGGCGCCGGCTGTCGCCGCGCCGGCGTCCCCGCCTTCGGGCGCAGCCGCCTGGCGATCTTCAGCACCTTCTCCTCAAACCCGTCGGGGAGCGGGAATTTCGGCAGCTTGTCGTACTGCCGCCGCTTGAGCACCACGATGCCGCCGAAGAGCCCGCGGTTCGTGTTCGGCCCGATATCGCGACAGTGACTGTGGAAGGGCCAGGCCCCGAGCATGTCGTTGGTCACGTCGAAGTTGTAGGTCCACTTCTGGCCCGGGCAGATCTCGTCCGAGCGGCGACCGTCGGCGGCCTGGGTCCCGAACGGCCACGAACCGTCGGAGTCGATGCCGTACAGCAGTCCGTGGACGTGGAAGCTGTGCGGCGTGACGTCCGCGTTCTTGACGTGGATCCTCAGTCTCTGGCCCGGGTGCGCGTAGATGACGGTGCCGGGGACCCGGTGCGTGAACGGCGGCTCGTTGATGTCGGCAGCCACGATCTTGTCCGGCTTGGGAACGAGGAACTGGGGATCCAGGTACTCGCGGTAGATCAGCGCGTTGAGACGACGCGCGTTGACCTCGTCGGCGGGGATGGTGCCGTCCTCGTGCCCTGGGCCGCGCATGCAGTCGCGCCGATAGCGCACCGGCGGTGTGACGTGATCGGCAGGCTCGACGGGCGAGTACCCGTTGAGCTGCTGGATCTTCAGGTAGACGTCGCGGGCCGCCATCAGGGCCTCCTCATGCCGAGATCACCGTCGCCAGCGCGCCGAGCAGGAGCCAGATGCCGACCGGCGCCCGCAGCCGCGGGCCGAACTCCTGGGTTTTCTCGGCGACCATCGCCGCAGTGAGGACGAGCATCCACGCGACGCTTCCGACACCGACCGAGAACATCACGAGCATCAGCGCCCAGCAGCACCCCACGCAGTACGAGGCGTGGTCGAGCGCCAGCCGCCAGGTGTCCGCGCGAGCCTCCCCGCCGTGCCAGTGTGCGCGTATGAAGGCCTGTGGCGTGCGGCAGCGAGCAGCGCAGCGCTCCTTCGGAGGGCTCAGCTGCCAGGCGCCGGCAAGGGCGAGCGCCGACGCGGTGATCATCCATTCGTTCGCGGCGAGCCAGCGCCACTGCCCCGCCAGGCTGTGGACGCCGAGGTCGGCCGCGTGTAGGGCTACGCCGACCGCGATCCACACGAGCACATAGACGCCGACGAGGGTCGCCATCAACGCTCGTTGGTCCGAGCGAGCCGCTGTGAGCCGTGCGAACAGCGCGAGCATGGGCACGCTCGTCGGCAGCATCATCGCCGCGACCATCAGCACCCAGCCGGCGGTGAGCGACGCGGCCCCCCAGGGATGCTCCCCGATTTGTTCCAGTGCGGCGTGCTCGAACGCGCCCGACCAGGGCGACACGCTCACGGCAATGAGCACCGCCCACGCGGCGGCGGAGCACGCCAGCATCGCCGCGACCGGGCGGATGCGCCACGCGTCGGGGCCGGCGATCCCGGTGTGGGCGACGCTCATGTCGCGTAGCGGAAGTCCGACTGGATCGCGCTGCGCCCCTCGAACGCGAACTGGAGTCCGTGTTCGGGAACGACCACGGTCAGCTCGCTCGCCTTCGCGACCCACGCCGGCGTTCCGGGCACCGTGCTGAAGAATGCGTCGCGCAGCGTCGTGGGCGTCTCATCGGGTCCCCGGCGCGGGGTCATCACCGCGCGCAGCTTGCCGGCGACGGCAATCCGCCCGTCACCCTCCGTGACCTCGCAGGCGACCTCAGCCTGAACCACACCCAGCCACTCACCGGTCAGCTCGGCCAGCTCGGCGAGCGGGCCGCCGAGTCGCCCCTGGAAGGCGTCGCGCAGGGCGGACAGCTGATCGAGCGACGCCCCACGGTCGACATAGACCAGCTTGGTCGTCCCCCCCTCGAGCTGGTGTCCAGGTGATTGGAACACCTCCAGCCAGGTGAGCCCGCCCACGTCCACGCCGGCAATCTTGCCTTTGGTGATGTGGCGCGCGAGGACTCCGAGACAGCTGCCGTGCTCGGGCTCCTCTCCGAACACGCATGGGCAGATCGACGAGCAGTCGCAGGCCTCGATCTCCTGGCCCGCTAGCCGGTAGCCGCCGGATGGCATCGCGCAGTCCTCCTTGTAGTTGTTGCTCGGCCGGGAGCGCCGAAGAAGTGACCGTCTGCGCCGAGGCGAGCCTAAGCAGGACATGGAACTCGAGTCAACCCGTGTCCGCTGTCTGGGGCGGCCGCGGCGCCTGTTCGAGTCGATCGACGCGAAGCTGGAGCTCTTGGAGACGCCGCCGTTCGTTCCGGTGCCGCCCTCCTCCGGTACGCGAGGGCCGATCCGCGCCATCGATCGTAGTGCGCGCCCGCGGGGGAGAACCAGATTGAGACCAGGTTGGTACTGCGCCGCCCGCGTCCGCGATGGACGATGGGACCGCGGTCCAGACGGGGGCCGTGCGGAGACTCCGGAATACGACTCATCCGCGAGAGGAGCGGGATGAAGGCCGACGGCAGCATTCGAAGGATCGGCGGGACAGTCCTGGCGATGTGCGTAGGAGCGCTGGCCGCAACGCTCGGTGCGGCAGTGGTGGTCAACGCCCAAGGTGGCCTTGCCGGCGAAGTCCGTGCGTGCGTTCTGCCTCCCACCACCGACCCGGCAGCGCCCAACGTACGCATTATCGCCGCGGGTGCAACCTGCACCCGCGGAACGCCGTTGAACTGGAACGTCCGGGGCCCGGCTGGGCCGGCTCGGGCCGGCCGCGGAGGTTTCGCCCGAGGACGTCGCTGCCGTCCTGAGGTCACCCCCCGGAACGGTTGCGAAGACAAGCGCGACGGATGTGGCGAAGACCGTCAAGCTGGCCAAGCTGGGGAAACAAAGCATCCCCAAGAGCAAGACCTACGGTCCCAGCGTGGCGGGTTGGAAGAAGGGAGATGTCGAGTGCCCCGCCAATTTCCCGCGCGCGGTGACCGGCGGGTACCTCGTGAAGGGCATCGACAACTGGAAAGTGACCAGCAACCACAAGATCGAGCTGTCTTACTGGGCCAAGGGCCGAGACCGGTGGTTCGTCTCCGTCGCGCACACGCCTTTGGATCCCGGGGAGCCTGGAACCTTGAAGCCTTGGACACTCAAGGTGTCCGTCAAGTGCACCAAGAAGTAGAAACGAGGGAGTAGGCGCCCCGAGCAGGATTCGAACCTGCGGCCTACTCCTTAGGAGGGAGTCGCTCTATCCGGCTGAGCTATCGGGGCCCGGGGCCAGACGATAGCCCCGGCGGGCGGCCCCCGCTACTCGTCCTCGTACAGGGATTCACGGGCCAGCTCGTCGCCACGCTTGCCGTAGAGGCGGACCTCCACGTAGTCGCCGGTGAACGCGTCGAGTGAGACGAGCGTGAAGCGGGCGTCCACGAGCGTGCACTGGTCGGTGGTGTCCGGACCGAGCTCCGTGGTGGCCGCCACCCCGCCGGGCACGAGTGAGACGCCCCACACCAGCGTGATGATCCCGCGGCGTCCCTCGGTGCCGCGCCAGTGGCCGATCTCGGCGTCCGACAGGTCGAGTGTCCAGTCGGGGTTCTGGTCGGCCGTCTCCTCGGTGAAGTCGGCCTCGGCTCTGAAGTCGGCCGCCTGCGCGCCCTCGTGCTCACGGGTGTACGAGACAAAGCCGAACCACTCGCCTCCCTCAGCGGCCGGAGCGGTGGCCGGGACGTACGTGCGCCCGGCCCAGGTGCGGTCGGGAAACCAGACGATGTCGCCGATCGCCGTTTCGCAGGCCTCTTCGAAGTGCCCGGATAGCACTTCCCCCCAGCGCCCGTAGGGCAGCGGCTCCTGCGGAGGCTCGGCGGCGAATTGAGCGATCTGGCGAATGACGGGAGGCACAGGCGCGGCGGGACGCTACACGCTCGCCGCCCGCAGCCGCTCGGCCGCATCCTCCGGTGCGAGGACGTTGAGGTGGACTCCCGTTCCGATCTCGAGGCCGGCGAGTTGGGATAGCCGCGGCAGGATCTCGATCCGCCAGCAGAAGCGCTCGGCGTCGCGTGGCGCCGTGCGTACCCACATGTTCAGCGGGGGCAGCGTGCCGAGCACCGAGCCGAGGCGCGTGAGCGTCTGATGGAGCATGCGGCCGCCCAGAGGCCCGTCGTCCGAGAAGCGCGCGGCGGGCCGGCGCGGCACGATCTGAAGGTGAAACGGCACTCGGGCCCCGAACGGGCACAGCGCCACGGCCTCGTCGTCGATCGCGACGATGCGCTCGCGCCGGCGCACCTCCTCCTGAAGCAGATCCTCGAGCAGGTTGCGGCCCTGGGTGCGGTCGGAGTAGGCGGTGAAGCGCTCGCGCTCGCGGGCCACCGCAGCCGGGACGAACGGCAGCGCGTAGAGCTGAGCGTGCGTGTGGGGCAGTGACGCGCCGGCCTCCTTGCCCTCGTTGACGATCACGTGGACGTACGCCGAGTCGGAGTGCTCGCGCATCCGTTCGCGCCAGACCGACATGGCCGCCTCGACCTGCTCCGGCGCGAGCTCGGCCAGCGAGCTCACCGGATCGGGGGCGTTGACGATCACCTCGTGCGAGCCCAATGCCGGCTCGCTCGAGAACAGGTCCGGCTCGCCCCGGCCCGTGGCGAGCGGGTCGACCGCATCGCCGGCCTCGCCGGGCGAGAGCGCGGGATAGAGGTTGGGCACCACCCGCACCCGCCACGAGCCGTTGTCGTGCAGTGCGTAGACCTCCGGTGGAGTGCGGTCCTCGTGCCCGGCGAGGAAGGGATCCGTCTCGGGGTCGATCTTCGCGCGCGGGTTTACGTCGAGAAACGCGCCCGGCCGCGCTCCGCGCTCGCCCGCAACGATCACCTTAAGGCCGGACAGCGGGTCGATTCTCAGCTCAGGCAAGGCGCTTCTCCATCGACACGTGCTCGATTCCCTCCTCGACGAACCTGGCTCCCTGCTCCGCATAGCCGGCATGCAGGTAGAGGTCGAGTGCGTAGGTCTGGGCGTGGAGCGCGATCGACTCGGCTCCAGCGGTGCGGGCGGCCTTGTCGGCCCGCTCGAGGATCGCCGCGGCCACTCCATTGCCGCGCCGGTCGGGCTCCACGGCGAGCCGGCCGAGACGCGCGACCGGTCCCCGGAACAACAGCCGGCAGGTCCCGATCACCCGACCGCTGTCGACCGCCACGATGTGCGTGGCCTCGCCGTCGCGCCCGTCGCGGTCGGCCTCGACGGACACTCCCTGCTCGACGCAGAACACCCGCTCGCGCAGGTCGAGCGCGGCGGCCAGCTCATCGTCGGTGCGGGCTGTGCGGACCTCCACGGCGAACGGTTCAGCGCGTGTAGCGGTCGATGTCCTCGGCCAGCTTCTGCTCGTTGGCGTAGCCGCCCTGGTGCACGAACGCCAGCTCGCCCTTCTTGTCGTAGAAGGCGGTGGTCGGGAAGGCCTGCACGCCATTGAAAGAGGCCGCGACCTCGAGGTTGGGATCGCGAAAGTGCGGGAACGGCACCGGGTTCTCGCGCAGGAACTCCTCGGCATTGTCGTCGTTGTCGTTGGAGTTGACCCCGAGGAAGACCACGTCACCACGGCGTTGCTTGGCCTGGCTGGCGAAGAAGGGGAACTCGTAGCGGCAGGGGCCGCACCAGGACGCCCATTTGTTGACGACCACAGGGCGACCGTTCTCCTCGGCGATGCGTGCTTCGAAGGCATCGCGGCCGCCGTCGAGGAAGCGGGCGGGGGCGGTGCCGGCCGCTGCCGATGGTGCGGGATCGTCGGAGGAATCGCAGCCGGCGAGCGCCAGGAGGACGAACAAAGGTGCCAGACGACGCACGGGCCAAGCATGGCAGACCCAATTTCACGATTCGTGTGCTGTAATGAGTGGTGCCGCCGTCCTCTGGGACCTGGCACCTCGCCGCTCGCGGGAAGGTAAGAGCGGCAGGGAATGACGGGCGGCCCCGCTGCATCCTCGAAGGACAGCTCGGCCCGCTCCCCTTATTGAGAACCGCTGCCAATCGTGGCTGACATCACCCCTGTGGCCGAGACCCTGCCGGTTTCCGCCGACGACCTGAAACGCGCCGAGGAATTCGCGCGAGAGCCCTTCGTGCTCGCGGGCGAGTCGCCCGAGGTCGCCCTCGCGCCCGGTACCGCGCGCCGCATGGCGCTCGACGACGCTCTCGATGAGACAGGTGCCGGCCGCGACGAGCCGTCGATGGAGTGGCGGCGCAGGTACTCGCTGATCCTTGGCCTCGAGCGCCTGCTGGTCGAGGACGAGCCGCATCTGGTCGACGGCACCAAGCTGTCCGCGCATCAGGTGGATGCCCTCTCGGGCACGCTGATCGCCCTTGTCTCGGAGCTCCTGCGGGAGCGCTCGCGCAACGGCCGCCCCAGCGCGACCAACGGGAGCGAGGAGCTTCACTCCGGCGAGGTCGAGATCGAGGGCGACGAGCTCATCGACGAGGAGCCGCTCGACTGGGATCCGGCCGAGGAGGCCGAGGAGGAGGCAGCCGCGGATGCGGTGGCCGAGGACGCCGGGGCAGCGCGGCGCTTCTGGTTCGAGCACGCCACGGGCGCCGGCAAGACCGTGGCGGCGCTCGGCTTCGTTGAGGCCTCGCGTACCGGCGGCGTGCTCATCCTCACCCACCGCCGCAACCTCGTCGACCAGTTCTTGGGCGAGCTGCGCGACCGTGGCTACCGGGACCGCATCTCCCCGCCGCTGCTGAGGACCCGGGACGAGCCGCGGGCGGGCGGGCCGGTCACGGTCGAGACCTACCAGTGGTTCGTGCGCAATGCGGGCAAGGTCTCGGATGCGTACACGGTGGTCATCTGCGACGAGGCGCATACCGCGCTCGGCGAGAAGACCAGCGCCGCCATCCGCCAGTGGGTGGGCCCGGTGTTCGTGGGCATGACGGCCACCGGCGCTCTGATCGCGCGGCACGTCACCGATCTCTTCCCCACCCAGACGTCGCGCTTCGACCTGGCCCAGGCGGCGCGCCGCGGTGTCATCGCCCCGCTGCGATGCGTCCGCATACCCCCTGGCGTGGGCGTGCGCTCGATCGCCAACGTACCGCTGCGCCGTGGCGAGGTAGACCAGGACTTCGACCAGGAAGAGCTGGCCGCGCTGCTCGACCAGACGCCGTTCAACCTGGCCGTGGCCGATCTCTACAAGACCCGCTTCAAGGACCTGCCCGGGGTGGTCTACTCCGCCGGCGTCCGCCACGCCCACAACGTGGCCGAGGCCTTCAGGGCCGCGGGCATGAAGGCGCAGGCCGTCTCCGGCGAGACGCCCAAGCGCGAGCTCACACGCATCCTCGCCGCATACGAGAGCGGAGAGATCGACGTGCTGGTTAACGCGCAGCTTCTCGCTGAGGGCTGGAACTCGCCCCGCGCGACCGTTTGCATGCACCTCGCGCCCACGGCCTCCCGGCGCATCTATCAGCAGCGCGTGGGCCGGGTGACCCGGCGCACGCCGGGCAAGGAGGCCGGGATCGTCGTGGACTTCGTCCATCCGGCCACGCCCAACGACGATCCGGTGATCACGCTGCACTCGCTGCTCGACCGCGACGTCTACCGCGGCGGCGCGATCGTGGTCGGCCCGGTGCGCAGGGGTCGCGGGCGCCGTCTGCGCGTGGAGCGCCGCGTGGTGCCGGTGACCGCCGACGAGGACCGGCGCGCGCAGGTCTTCGAGCGCGAGCTGTGGCGGATGGCCGTGGAGCACCTCACCTGGGGCCAGCAGCAGGCCTGGGCGATGCTGGCCGGCGCGCGCGTGGCCTCGAACAACTGGCGGCGCGCCAAGGCCATGCTGCACTTCGACTCCACCGGCGAGCTGCGGCGCCTGTTCCTCGTCACCTGCCTGCGCCGCAACCGCAACACCCAGCTGCGCCTGCGGGCGCTGGGCGAGGTGGGCAACCTGCGTGACCCGGAGGCGTTCGACGACGCCGTCGAGATCGTGGGTGGCTGGTCGCGCGACGAGCGTCGCGAGGGCGTCAAGGTCCTGCTCCAGTCCCTCACCGAGAAGCAGATCGGCCGCCGCGACCAGGCCGCGCGCTGGCTCTGGCACCTGGCCGAGTACTCACGCGAGGTACACGAGGAGTACGCGGTCCAGCGCTGGCCCGAGACCAAGCGACTGCTCGGCCTGCTCGTCAACTCCGCCGGAGCGGCACACGCCCGCAACGCGCGACGGCTGGTACAGGCCGCGCGCAAGCAGGATCGGCGTCTGTCGGCGGCGCTTCTGGCGGCTGCTCTGGCCCACACCCCCGAGGCGCAGCAGGTGCTCGACGGCGCGCGGATGCGGATGGCCCGCAAGCCGAGCGCGCTGGCGCGCGAACTGCTGCGCAACTTCCCGAAGGGGAAGCGCAAGCGCGGGGGGCGCCGCCGCAAGCGCAAGGGTGGCGGAGGCGCCAAGGAGGCTGCGGAGGGAGCCGTCGTCCAGGCGAACGGTCAGGGGCCGCCGGACGCCGAGGCGGACGAGTCGACTGACGCTGACTCCACCGACGCCGAATCCGCGGGCAGCGACTCTCCGGATACGGGCTCGGCCGCCCGAGACGCAGCCTGACGCTGACGTTCGTCCTGGGTTGACCCGCCAGGAGGGGGTCAAGTCAGGATTGATCCGGCGTGAGCAGGTGCACCTCGCCGGCATCGAGCGTTCTCCGTCCGTCCGCGGTGTCCACCATTAGCGCGCCCGTCGAGTCGATCCCAGCGCCGGTTCCCTCGCCGCCGTCCCAGTGCACGGGGCGGCCGCGCAGAGCGTCGCGCTCGCGCCAGGCCGCCAGCACGCGTGCGTCCGGCTCCGACAGCCAGCGTCCGAGCTCGTCGAGCAGGGCGGCCCGCACCGCGTCGATGCTCTGGACATGCCCCGCCAGCCGCAGCGAGGTGGCGATCCCGTCCAGCTCGGGAGGGAAGGTCTCGGTGGCCACGTTCAGGCCGATGCCCAGCACGGCCCAGCCCTCCTGAGGCCGGCCCTCCACCAGGATGCCGGCCAGCTTGCGGCCGTCGATCCAGATGTCGTTCGGCCACTTGATCGCGCACTCCACGGGCAGCGCCTCGCAGACCGCCACCGCGGCGCTGAGCGGAAGCGTGGGCCGAAGCTCGCGGAGGACGATCGAGATGAGCAGCGCCTCTCCGGGCGCGGCCGTCCAGGTACGTCCCTGGCGCCCTCGGCCGGCGGTCTGCTCGCCCGCCGTGACCAGCGTGCCGTGGGGAGCTCCCGAGAGGGCGAGCTCCTTGGCGCGCTCGTTGGTCGAATCGGTACGCCGCAGGTGGACGCGCGGCGTGCCCAGGCGGTCCGTCACGAGTGCGGCCGCAGCCGCAGCTCCGCATCGGGACGCAGGCCGAGGGTTGCAGCGGCGTCGCCGCGGTTGATGGCCACGGCGAACGAGCGGTAGGCATCCTCGTAGACCAGTAGCTCGCCCGCCGTGACGTCGGCGAAGGTCTGCGCGTACTTGGCCAGGTATCGCTCGCCGGCGTGGTCCAGCTCGACCGTCGCGCCCAGTGTGATGCCCGTGCCGCTGAGACCGTCGTGGGGGAGGTTGAGGGCCGCGTTGCCAAAGCGGTCCACTACCAGCACGTGGGCGACGATCTCGTCGTTCTCGATGCGCGGCTCGGGTAGCTCCACGACGGTCAGCTCGGCCGGGTCGAGCGGGTCGCCCGCGTCGGCAAGCTCCGCTCCCGTGGCGAGATGGGCGGCCACCGGAGCGAAGATGTCGCGCCCGTGGAACGTGGCCGATACCGGCTCGAGCCGATGCGGCGAGCGGGTCACGTCCACCGCCAGCTCCACACCCCCGCAGCGCTCCCAGGCGAGACTGAGCAGTCCGTTGTCGGGGCCCACGAGCACCCGCCCGTCTGCGGTGCGCAACGCGAGGGCGCGCCGCTCGGTGCCCACCTGGGGGTCGACCACGGCGACGTGCACCCCCACCGGCATGTAGGGCAGCGTGTTGCGCAGCACCAGCGCGCCCTGGCGGACGGAGTAGCGCCGGATGCCGTGGGTGATGTCGAGGATCTCCAGGTCCGGCCCGATGCCGCGAATCACCCCGTGACAGACGCCCACGAAGTCGTCGTCACGGCCGTAATCGGTGAGCAGGGTGACAATCACGAAGCGTCCTCGGTCAACGCCCGCACCAGCCCGTCGAGGTCGTGTTGAGTGGCTTCCACGTCCACGTTCAGTCCCTCCTCACGCGCCGTAGCGCTCGTGATCGGGCCAATCGATACCACCCGAGCCGTCTTCGGCACGGTCGCGCCCGAGGCGAGGAAGAAGCGAACGGTGGAACTGGAGGTGAAGGTCACGTAGGTGGCGCGCTCGAGCGACTCGCGCTGGCCGTCGCCGAGGGGCTCCGGCAGCGTCTCGTACAGCGCCACGTCGTCGACCTCGGCGCCGCGCTCGCGCAGCGCATCGGGCAGAACGTCTCGCGCCTCCGCGGCACGTGCCACCAGGACAGCGCGGCCGTCCAGCGGCAACGGGGCCAGCGCCTCGATCAAGCCCTCGGCCACGAAGCGCTCGGGCACCACGTCTGCCCGGACGCCGCGCGCCGCCAGCTCGGCTGCGGTGCCGGGTCCGATCGCCGCGATCTGGGCTCCGGTCAGGGCGCGTGCGTCCTGATTGGTCTGCTCCAGCGCGTCGAACAGCAGCCGGGCGCCGTTGGGGCTCGTGAGGCACACCAGCGCGTAGTCGCGTACGCGGGACACCGCGTCGAGCAGCTCGCCTTCGAGCGGGAGCGGCTGGATGCGGATGGCCGGTGTCTCGACTACATCGGCTCCGAGCTCGCGCAACCGGGCGGCCAGGCCGCTGGCCTGAGCGCGGGCGCGGGTCACCGCCACCACCTGTCCGTGGAGCGGGCGCCGCTCGAGCCAGCCGATCGTCTCGCGCAGCGCGGCCACGGGCCCGATCAAGGTGATCGAGGGCGGCCTGATGCCCTCCTCGGACACTCGGCCCGCGATCTCGCTGAGCGGCGCCACGACCGTGCGCTGCCCTGGATGGGTGCCCCGCTCGATCACCGCAGCGTGCTCGCCCGCCGGCCGCCCGGCGGCGATCAGCCGCTCCGCGATCAGGAGGAGGTTCTTCACGCCCATGTAGAGCACCAGCGTTCCGGGAAAACGCGCCAGTGCCTCCCAGTCGAGGGCGGACTCCGGCTTCTCGGGATCCTCGTGGCCGGTCACGAAGGCCACGGCCGACGCGGCGTCGCGGTGGGTCACCGGGATGCCGGCGTAGGCCGGTGCCGCGATCCCCGCGGTCACGCCCGGCACGACCTCGAAGGGGACCCCCGCCGCCGCCAGAGCCTCGGCCTCCTCGCCGCCGCGGCCGAAGACGAACGGATCGCCCCCCTTCAGGCGCACGACCCTCCGTCCCGCCGCGCCCAGCTCCACCAGCAGCGCGTTGAGGTCCTCCTGGGACACGGCGGCCGCGCCCGGCTGCTTGCCCACGTAGCGCAGCTCGGCATCGTCGCGGGCGCCCTCGAGGGCTCCCGGCGGGATCAGCCGGTCGTAGAGGATCACGTCGGCCTCGGCGACCAGCTCGAGCGAACGGCGGGTCATCAGGCCCGGGTCGCCAGGACCCGCTCCCACCAGATAGACGACTCCCGGCCTCACGCGGCCTCCCGCTCGCGCCGCGGCCAGCACGTCCGCCGCGCCGGCGGCGGTCAGCCGTTGTGCCACCGTCGCGCCCAGAGCCGCAGGATCGGCCGTTTCGCCCTCCAGCTCGTCGCGAATCCAGTGCGACCCGTCGGGAAGGCCGACGAACGCAGTCAGGCGCAGCCCGGCCGCCGAGCTCTCCGCGTACGCGCCCACCGGCGTGTGGCAGCTGGCATCGAGGGCCGTCACGAGCGCGCGCTCGGCGGTCAGCCGGATCAGCGCCTCGCGGTCGGTCAACGCCGCGGCCGCCTCCGCCATCGCATCATCGTCCTGCCGGGCCTCGAGCGCCAGGCAGCCCTGACCCGCTGCGGGCACCAGCTCGGGCAACGGCACGCCGCGCTCCCCTACGCCGAGCCGCTCGAGCCCCGCGAGGGCGAGCACGATCGCGTCGTAGCGGCCTTCATCGAGGCGGCTCAGGCGCGTGTCGACGTTGCCCCGCAGCTCCTCGATCCGGAGGTCGGGCCGGAGCGCCAGCAGTTCGGACCGGCGGCGCAGGCTGGCGGTACCCACCACCGCCCCATCCGGCAGGGCGTCCAGCGAGGGCGCGCCGCAGAGTGCGTCGTGGGGCGGGCCGCGTTCGGGCACGCCGACGATGGCCAGGCCCTCGGGCAGCTCGCCCGGCACGTCCTTGGCCGAGTGAACGGCCAGATCGATCGTCTCCGCGAGTAGGGCCTCCTCCAGCTCCTTGACGAAGCGGGCCTTGTCGGACGTCTCCGGCGGCCGACGCGAGCCCTCGTCACCCGAGGTCCGCACGGGCACCAGCTCGACGTCGTCCTGCAGCCGCTCGGCGACCCAGCGAGCCTGGGTCAGCGCGAGCGTGCTGCCGCGCGTCCCGAGCCGGATCGTCACCGGCCGCTCGAGCGGCGGCGGCCCTCCAGCGGCGTGACCGAGGCGGGCGTCTCCTCGTGCGGCGCCAGAGCCGCCTCGAGGCCGAACAGCTCGTGCAGAGCGTTCACGTAGCGGTACGAGGTCGCCTCCGCGGCTGAGCCCTTCAGACGCACGGTGGGCTCGTGAAGCAGCCGGCTAACCACGGCCCGGGCCATCACGCCGAGACGGGCCCGGTCGGCGTCCGAGAGCGACTCCCAGCTCGACTCGTTCTCGCGCAGCAGCTGGTCGACGATCTCGTCACCGCGGCGCCGCAGGGCCGAGATCGTGGGCACCACGTCGAGCGAGGCGAGCCAGGTCTCGAAGCGCTCCACCTCCTCGCGCACCAGCGCTCGCGCCTCGTCGGCCTCGCTCTCGCGCACGCTCATATTGCGCGCGACGGCGCGCTGGAGGTCGTCCATGTCGTAGAGAGCGATGCCGGGGCAGTCGCGCACCTCCGGATCGATGTCGCGCGGCACGGCGAGGTCGAGGAGCACGAGTGGCCGGCCCATGCGAGAGGCGGCCACGTGCTCGAGCTCCGCGCGGGCGATGATCTGATGCGGTGCGCCGGTGGCGGTCACCACTATGTCCGCCTGTTCCAGCTCCTGGGGCATGTCGTCGAATGACACCGCCCGCCCGCCGAAGCGCTGAGCCAGGCCAAGCGCACGGTCGTAGCGGCGGTTCGCGACGAAGAAGGCCTCCACCCCGCGCTCTGAGAGCGCCCGCGCGGTCAGCTCGGCGTTCTCGCCGGCGCCCACCACCAGCACGCGCTTCTCGGCCAGGTCGCCGAGGAACTCGCCCGCGAGCCGCACGGCCATCGAGGACACCGACACGTTGGCTCGCGAGACCGACGTCTCTGACCGCACCCGCTTGCCGGCAGCCAGCGCGTCGCGGAACAGGCGGTTTGACACGGGCCCGGTCACGCCCTCGACGAGCGCCAGCTCGTAGGAGCGCTTGACCTGACCCTGTACCTCGGCCTCGCCCACGATCATCGAGTCGAGCCCGCCGGTGACCGAGAAGAGGTGCTCCACGGCCTCGCTGCCCCGCAGGGAGTAGAGCGCTCCGAGCAGCTCGGTGGGGCGCAGCCCGGATTGGCGGGAGAGGATCCCGAGGGCGGCGTTCTCGGCCTCCACGGCGTCCGCGGAGACGAGGTAGAGCTCCGTGCGGTTGCACGTGGAGATCGCCACCGCCTCGTGTACGGCCGAGTGGTCCACCAGCTCGGCCAGGACCCGCGACGCGCGTCCCTCCGGAAGGGCGAGGCGCTCGCGCAGCGGCAGCGGCGCGGTCTTGTGATTGGCGCCCAAGGCCAGCAGCTCGCCGTTCATACGTCGTCCTCGCCCGACAGCTCTGAGATCTCACGGCCGATGCGCGCGATCTTGGCGCCGATGATCGCCACGTAGATGAGGATCAGCGCGACGAACACCACGTAGGCGCCGGCCACGTACTTCCCGGCTTCGTCAAGCGGCAATGCGGGCACGGTTCCTCAGTTTCTTGAGTTGCATGGATGCGTGCTTTGCGGTCAGCTCGAGCTTCCACAGCGTCACGAACAGAAGCGTCATTCCGAGCAGGGCGACCAGGAAGGTCAGGCGCATCTCGCCGGGGAGGCTGCCCCCGGTCTGCGACAGCACGCGCGGGTGCGTATAGGCCTCGGCCATACGGACGGCGATGAAGTTGAGCGGCACGAACGCACCGGCCGCGATGGCGAACACCGACGAATAGCGTGCCTGGCGGTCCGGGTCCTCGATCGAGTACCGCAGCGGGTAGTAGACGCAGTAGAGGAGGAAGACCACCAGGAAGGAGACGAGCACCGGCTCGTCCCACACCCACCAGTGGCCCCACGAGGCCTTGGCCCAGATCGCGCCGGTGATCAGCACTCCCGCGCCGAGGATGATCGACAGGTGGATGGCCACGTAGGAGCGCATGTCCCATGAGCGGTCGCCGCTGCGCAGGTGCTTGATCCCCATCACGCCGCCGGCCACGAACCCGCCCAGCGCCACGATCGCCATCGGCACGTGGACGTAGAAGATCTTCTGCACGAAGCCCTGGTCGGCGTCCAGGGGGGCGTAGAAGAAGACGAGCACCATCGCCACCGTGAGCGTCACGGCGCTGGCCCAGGCCAGAGGGGTGAGACCTTTGGAATACATCAGTCCTCGAGCAGGAAGTCGAAGACGGCAACTGAGAGAAGCACGAATACAACATCGTAAAGAGTGAGGAGCCCGAGCCAGCGCCAGAGCTCGTCCGGGCCGCCATCCTGGCGCAGCAGCGGTTCCGTTGCCTGGGCACAGGCGATCAGCAGGGGCACCACCAGCGGAAGCAGCAGAAGCGGCACGATCAGCTCTCGCGCGCGGGTCTCGGCCGCGAGCGCCGCCACGAGCGCCCCCACCGCCGCGATGCCCAGGTTGCCGAGCGCCAGGATCAGGAGCAACTCCGGGAACGCCGCCCCGAGGCCGGGGCTGAGGAGAAGCAGGGCGAAGGCCGGCACCGCGACGACCTCGACCGCCGTGAGAAACAGGAAGAGCGCACTCCCCTTGGCCAGGAAGAGGGAGGTGCGGTCCACGGGGGCCAGCAGCAGGGCGTCGATGCCGCCCTGCTCGCGCTCGGCCGCGAACAGCCGTGACACGCCGATGACCGAGGCCAGGAGCAGCGTCACCCACAGGACACCCGACGCGAGCTCACCGTCGAGGCTGTCGCGATCGAGGCCGAAGTGAAAGAGCACGTAGACCGTGATCGTGAAGAGCGTCATCGCCGGCACGGACTCCTTGGTGCGCCACTCGATCCGGAGGTCCTTGCGCAGGATCGCCCGCGCGGCGCCGATCACCGGTAGAGCTCCCGGTCGGCGGCGGCCGGGCGTCCCGCGCGCAGGCCCAGGGCGAGGTCGGACTCGGCCAGTGCCCCCTCCATGTCGTGCGACACCAGCACCCGCGTGCGGCCCGACTCCCGGCCGATGAGTGGCTCGAGCTGCTCGGCGCCGGCAGGGTCGAGATTCGCGCGCGGCTCGTCGAGAAGCAGCAACTCGGGATCGTGCAGCACGGTGCGCGCCACCGCGAGCCGCTGCACCATGCCCTTCGAGAGCTCCCGCAGGGGCTCGTCGGCACGCCGCTCCATCCCCACGGCGGCCAGCACGTCCGCGACGCGTTGGGGGGAGACACCATGGAGGGACGCGTGGTAGGCGAGATTCTCGCGCCCGCTCAGCTCGCGGTAGAGCAGCGGTTCATGGCCCAGGTAGCCCACGCGGCCGGGCAGGCGCCAGCGCTCCTGGGGAAGGCCTGCCCCCAGCACCCGCGCCGTACCGCCGTGCGGCCGCAGCAGGCCGGCCAGTACCCGCAGCAGGGTGGTCTTGCCGGCGCCGTTGCCGCCCAGGAGCGCAAGCGTGGCCCCGGCGGGAACCGTCACGCTCACCCCGGCAAGGGCCACGCGCTCGCCGTAGCGGCGCTCGAGACCGTCGAGCTCGATCGCCGGTTCCATGGCGGCGAAGCCTATGCTGCGCCGATGGCACGGCCGGTGGGGATCAACCATGTGGTGCTCGAGGTCACGGACCTCGACGCCGCCCTCGACTTCTACGGCCGGCTGTTCGACTTCGACCTGCGGGGCCGCCTCCCCCACATGGCCTTCATCGACATGGGCGATCAGTTCCTCGTGCTGGCCCAGGTGGCCCAGCAGGCCCCGCCAGACGAGGCCCGCCACTTCGGGTTGGTGGTCGACGACCGCGACGAGGTCCGGCGTCGCGTCGAGAAGGAGTCGGCCGAGGTACTGCCTGGCCGCGGCCTCGACTTCCGCGATCCGTGGGGCAACCACGTCCAGGTGGTGGAGTACGGCGACATCCAGTTTTCGAAGATCGACGCGGTGCTGCGGGGCATGGGGCTCGAGGGGCTGGAGAAGTCTCCGCAGGCGCTCGCTGAGCTGAGGGAGAAGGGTCTTGCTTAGACGCACTGTTGTTGTGGTTGGCGCCGTGGCGTTGCTCGCTGTCGCCGCCGCGCCGGCGTCGGCGGGCGTGACCGAGCAGCGGGGCGTGGTGTACGGCAGCGCCGTGGATTTCGACGGCGAGCGCCAGGAGCTGGCACTGGACCTCTACCGGCCCGAGCGCCGCGCTCGGCCTCGGCCGGCGATCGTCTGGGTACACGGCGGTGGTTTCACCTTCGGCGACCGCGTCTACATGACGCCCTACGCCCGCGGCTTCGCCGAGCGCGGCTACGTGAGCGCCACGATCACCTATCGCCTGGCCGACGACGGCGAGCTGGCCCAGGTGGGTTACGCCCGCGCGATCGAGGCCGCGCAGCACGACGCCCAGGCCGCCGTGCGCTGGATTCGCCGGCACGCCAAGCGCCTGGGCGTGGACCCGTCACGGATCTACATCGGCGGCCACTCGGCCGGCGCGATAACCGCCCTCGAGGTCGGCGTCAGCCGCCAGGATCCGGGCAACAGCGGCAACCCGGGCTACTCCTCACGGGTGGGCGGCGCGATCAGCATCGCGGGGCTGATGGCCGACCGGAGCCAGATCGACCGTCGGGACGCACCCATGCTGTTGATCCACGGCACCGCCGACGGAGTCGTGCCGTTCCAGACGTCGGTGGCGGTCCGCGGGAGCGCCCGCGAGGCCGGCCTGCCCTGCCGGCTCATCACCTTCCCGGGCGTTGATCACTACGTGGCCTATTCGAAGCTCGGCGAGATCCTCGACCGCAGCGCCGCGTGGCTGCGCAAGCGCTGGTAGTCCGCCGCGCTCGCGCTACGTGCCCCGCTCCAGCGTCGCCGCAGCGTGTTCGAGCGTCGGCGCCACCACCGGCCAGGACTGGCGGATGGCCTTGGGATTGCCGGGGAAGTTCACGATCAGGGTCCGGCCGCGGATGCCCGAGACGCCGCGCGTGAGGATCCCGAGGGGCGTGTGCGCGCGCGAGTCGGCCCGGATCGCCTCGGCGAATCCCGGCGCCTCGCGGTCGATCACGTCGCGGGTGGCCTCCGGAGTCACGTCGTCGATCGTGAGGCCGGTCCCGCCGGTGGTGAAGATGAAGCGCACCGCCTCCTGATCGCACAGGCGCTTTACGGCGCCCACGATCGCTTCGCGGTCGTCAGAGACCGTCTCGTGAGAGACCTCGAGGCCGGCGTCCCGGCACAGCTGCACGAGCGCCGGCCCGGAGACGTCCTCTCCCTCCCCCTCACTGAGTGAGGTGGAGACCGTGATCACCGCTGCCTTCATCGCCGCCAGTCGTGGCGGCCGCCCGATTTCTCGAGCAGCACGACCTCCGTGATCTCCACGCCGCGCTCGAGTCCCTTGACCATGTCGTAGACCGTGAGCGCGGCCACCGACGCTGCGGTCATCGCCTCCATCTCGACCCCGGTCTGCGCGCTCGTGCGCGCCTCGGCCTGGATCTCCACGCGGTCCTCGCCGATCCCGATGCTCACGTCGATGAACGAGAGCGGCAGCGGGTGGCAGAGAGGGATGAGCTCGGCCGTGCGCTTTGCCGCCTGGATCCCGGCGATGCGGGCGGTGGCCACCACGTCGCCCTTCGGAGCGTCCCCGCGGGCTACAGCGGCGGCGGTCTCGGGCGTCATCCTCACCACCGCGCGGGCGATGGCGCGCCGGTCGGTCACGTCCTTTGCGCTGACGTCGACCATCCGGGCGCGCCCGGCGGCATCGGTGTGTGTGAGCTCGTCAGGCAGGTGCGTGGGTGCGCTGCGCCGCCGCTATCAGGTCGCGGACGGCCGTCTCGTCGCCGCGGCGGAGCAGCTCGACCGGGTCGGGATCGCCGTTGACGATCGACTCGAAGAAGGCCTTGCGGTCCTGGTAGGTCGGCAGCGTGCCCTTGGCCCAGCCACGCACCTCGTTCAGAAGCACGGCGAGCTCGGCGTACGGCTCGCCGTACTCCTCCGCGATCTCCCCCTTGATGCGCTTGGCCAGCGCCGGAGAGGCACCGGCGGTGGAGATGGCGATGGCGAGCGGACCGCTGCGGACGATGGCCGGGAGGATGAAGTTGCACAGGGGCGGGACGTCGACGACGTTGACCAGCATCGCGCGTCGCTCGGCGTCGTCGTAGACGGCGATGTTCACGTCGGTGTCGTCGGTGGCGGCGATCACCATGAACACGCCCTCGAGGTCGGCGGCCCCGGCGTACTCGCGCCGCTCCCACCGGATAGAGCCCTCGGCCGCCAGCTCCTCGAGCCGCTCGATCGCGTCGGGGGCGATGAGCGTGACCTCGCCCTCGCACGCCAGGAGGCCCTCCACCTTCTCAAGGCCGACCTCGCCACCGCCCACCACAACGCAGCGGCGGCCACTGAGCTTCAGGCAGGCGATGTAGAACGGGATGTCGAGCATCCCCTGCACGCAGCTCTGGTCGCAGATCCCTCTGCGGAACTGGCAGACGCATTCCTTGCCGGCGTAGGCCTGTGCAGGCATCGCCTAAGAGTCTAAGCACGCGGCAGAGTCAGCCGCCTACGAGCCCGAGGCGGTGCGCCACGGCCCCGGCCTCGCCGCGATTGCGGACCTCGAGTCATCCCTGCGACGAGCATGCCTCCGCCGAAGGGTCCAGCTGGCTCAG
>CAVTEX010000010.1:0-119981 GCA_963733655.1 uncultured Thermoleophilaceae bacterium | reverse complement strand
TCGAACTTCTAGCGCGCCGTGCCCGAGACCAACAGGTTGTAGAAGAGCGCCGCCGGCAGACGTGGCTCCAGCAGCGAGCGGTCGACGCGCTGCAGCAGCAGATACCCGCGGTGGGCGTAGACCCGCCAGGCCCAGGGAATGTCATCGGGCTCGGCGGTGGCCTCCAGGGTGCGGTTGGCCCAGCCGAACAGGGAGGCGGCCAGCTCCTCTCCACTGACCCGAACGTCGGTGAAGCCGGCGCCCTCGGCGTGCGCCGCAAGCGCTGCGGGGGTGAAGGCGTGCACGTCGACCTCCTGCTCCAGGACGTCCTCCTCGCTCCAGAGCACGGCGCCGTCGCCATTCGCGTGGCCGCGTGGCCCGGCGCCCATGAGGCTGCGCCAGACGGGCGCAAACGCCATCGCCCCGCGCTTGGGGACCGTGGCCAGCCGGTCGCCATAGCGCGAGGGCTCGCCGCAGAACGCCACCACGCCGCCCGGGCGCAGCACGCGGCGGAACTCTCCGAACGCCGCGTCGAGGTCCGGAAGGTGGTGGAGCACCGCGTGTCCGAAGACGAGATCGAACTCGTCGTCCTCGAAGGGAAGCTCGGAGGCCTCGCAGGCCGCGGTCTCCACCGGCTCGCCCAGCTCGCGCGGCCGAGCTCTCCAGCGCTCTCAGCATCCCCGGCGAGATGTCGGTGGCCACCGCCTGGCCGATCACTCCGGCGCGCAGCAGGTTGAGCGTGAAGTAGCCGGTGCCCGCGCCGATCTCGAGCGCCCGCCCGAAGCGGGGCGGCTCGTGGCCCAGCGCCTTTCGCAGCTTGCCGGTGACCTGCGCCTGGCCGAGCTCGTCGTAGTTGATGCCCCACTTGGAGTCGTAGTGGGACGCAGCCAGGTCGTGGTAGCGCACGTTGGCGTCGCGGATGCTCTTGGCCGTCGGCATGGGCCGCAGAACAGTAGTACCCAGGCCCCTGGGGCCTATCCCGCTCGGCTCGCACGCCCGGATACGTCCCAGGACTCTGCGCTGGACGCCACCCACGGACTCGCCGATAGCGCTGCTATCGGCTTCGCCGCGTGCGCCGTCCAGCTTGGTCCTGGAACGCCCCGGACGCACGATCCAAACGGGATAGGCCCCTAGACTCCCGCCGCCCATGCAGGACACGGTTCAGTCACGTCAGCCCGCCGGTGTGCCCCCGCTGGAGCTGACCGGTGAGCGCACGCTGCCGGACGTGCCGGCCGAGAACTACTGGTTTCGCCGCCATCTGGCGGTGTACGAGTGGGTCGCGGAGCGCTGCGGCGGCCTCGACGTCGTGGACATGGCCTGCGGGGAGGGCTACGGAGTGGAGGTGCTCGCCCGGCGCGCGCGCAGGGTTACGGGGGTGGACGCCAACCCCGAGGCCCACGAGCACGCGCGGCTCAAGTACACGCGCCCGGGCGTGAGCTTCGTGCGCGACCTCGTTCAGGACTACGCCGTGCCCTGTGACGCCGTGGTCTTCCTGCAGACGATCGAGCATGTCGAGGACCCAGCAGACGTGCTGGGCCACTTTCGGGACCTGCTCCGGCCGGGTGGGACGGCCTATGTCTCCACGCCCAACCTCCTGACGCTCGCCCCGCCGGGCGCCGCGAAGTCCGACAACCCGTGGCACCTCAAGGAGTACCGGGCCGAGGAGTTCCGGCAGCTCTGCGCCGGCGCCTTCGGCGACGTGAAGCTGCTCGGGCTCTTCCACGCGCGGGCGTTGCGCGCGCATGAGCTGGCGCTGCGGGCGGGCTGGGACCGCGTGCACGCCCGGCTGGGGATCACCCGCCGGTTCTACGACCGCTTCACGCCCGCGCTCTCGGCCCGCGACTTCGCGCTGCGCGAAGGGCCGCTCGACCGGGCCCTCGACTTCGTCGCGGTGCTCAAGCCTTGACGCAGGCTCCCGAGCTGCCGGAGGCGGCGCGTCCGGCCTGGCCGGCGTGGAACGCGCCGGTGGCCCTGCTCACCTCGTTCGTACTGATCCTCGCCTCGGCCGTTCCCTTGCTGCCCGCTCTGCTGCTGCTCGGGCTCTCGGACACGGTGGCCGCGCTGGCGCTGCTCGTGTTGCTGCTGGTGCAGGACGCCGCGCTGGTGATCGCCGCGCTGGTGTTCGCCAACCTCAGGCTCCGCCCGCGTCGGTGGCACTTCGGCATCCGTGCCACCCGCCTGTGGCCGACGCTGGGCTGGGCCATCCTGGGCTTCGGAGTGTTGCTCGGCTTCGAGCTCGGCTACATCGAGCTGCTGAGCGTGGACGAGACCAACGTCGACGACCTGGGGGAGGGCAACCTGGCCGCGGCGTTCCTGGTGTCGCTGGCGGTGATCGTGGTGGCGCCGGTTGCCGAGGAGTTCTTCTTCCGGGGCTTCTTCTACCGGGCGCTGCGGACCCGCATGGGCGTGTGGGCTGCGGCGCTGATCGACGGCCTGGTGTTCGGGGCGCTTCACTTCCAGGGTGTGGACACCGCGATCATCCTGCCGGTCATCGCTGTGTTCGGGGTGGGCCTGTGCCTCGTCTACGAACGCACCGGCTCGCTGTTCGCCGCGATCGCGATCCACGCCGCCTTCAACACCGTCGCCATGCTGACCATCGACCCGCTGGCCGCCATCGTCGTCGGAGCTCTTGTCGTCGCGGGCTGTCTCGCCGTGCCGCGCACCCTCGCCCGCGATCCGAGCCCGCTGCCGGCATGAGCGCGGAGCGCCCGGGCGCGCTGGCCCTCGTCCTCCACTCACACATGCCCTACGTGGAGGGGTTCGGCACCTGGCCCTTCGGCGAGGAGTGGCTGTGGGAGGCCGTGGCCTGCGTCTACCTGCCGCTCCTCGATCTGCTCGACGGCGCGCCCGTGACGGTGGGCCTGACGCCGGTGCTCTGCGATCAGTTCGAGGCCATGCGGGGCGACGCGGGTGAGCGCTACCTCCGCTTTCTGCGTGAGGTCCGCGCGACCATCCACGCAGAGGACGCGGCCGGGCTCGAGCGGGGGGAGAGCACGAGCTGGCCGCCGAGGTGCGGCGCGCGGCCGGCGACTATGTGTTCGCCGAACAGGCCTTCGAGCGCCGCGGCCGCGATCTCGTGGACGCCTTCCGCGGTCTGGACGGCGTGGAGCTGTGGACGTCGGCGGCGACCCACGCGGTGCTCCCGCTGCTGGCAACGGACGCCGCGCTGCGGCTCCAGCTCGCCACCGCAACGCACGCCCACACGGAGCGCTTCGGCGCCTGGAGGGGTGGGCTGTGGCTGCCCGAGTGCGCGTACGCCCCCGGGCTCGAGCGCGACCTCGCGGACCACGGCGTTCGAGCGTTCTGCGTCGACCAGACCGGGCAGGCCGGCTTCGACCACCTCACTCCGGTCGCCACCGCCGCCGGTCCGGTTGCTCTGCCGATCGACTGGGCGACGGTCGAGCTCGTATGGAACGACCGCCACGGGTATCCGGCCAGCGACGGCTACCGGGACTACCACCGGCGCACCGTGCACGACCTCAAGCCGTGGGACAACGCCGGCCGGCCGTACCGTCGCGACGAGGCACTCGAGCTCGCCCGCGAGCACGCCCACGACTTCGTCGACCGGGCGCTGCGGCGGCTCGAGGGCGGTGGCCTGCTGTGCTGCGCGCTCGACACCGAGCTGCTCGGGCACTGGTGGTACGAGGGGCCGGCCTGGCTCGAGGCGCTGTTGGAGGAGGCGCCCCGACGGGGCCTCGAGCTGGTGACGGTCGGCGACGGGCTGGACCGCGTGGCCGCCGCCGAGCGCCCGCTACAAGCGTCGACGTGGGGCGAGCACAAGGATCTCTCGACCTGGGACTCGGCCGAGGTGGCCGAGTTTGCCTTCACGGCCCGCGCCGCGGAGTTGCGCACGGTCGCCGCCGCCGCCCGCGGCACGCCCAGGCGCCCCGCGCTGGAGCGAGCCGTGCGTGAGCTGCTCGCCCTGCAGTCGAGCGACTGGGCCTTCATGGCCAAGCGCCGGCTCGCTGCCGACTATCCGTCCGAGCGCCTGGCGGCGCATGCCGCCGCGCACTCGCAGGCCCTGGAGAGCGCCACCACGAATGTATTGTCCCCCGAGGCCGTGCCCGACCCCACCCTTCGGAACCTCGCGCCTCATCTCGATCTAGCGTCCCTCACCACGCCTTAAATGCGCATCCTCATCCTCTCCTGGGAATACCCGCCGCTGATCGAGGGCGGGCTCGCCCGCCACGTGCGCAAGCTCGCGGAGAACCTGGGCCTCCAGGGTCTCGACGTGCACGTGATCGCGCGCGGCCGGGAGGAGGACCCCGCCGAGGAGGAGATGGGCGGCGTGCTCATCCACCGGGTGCGCGAGCCCGAACGGCCGCGTGACCTCGGCGAGTTCGTCGCCTGGATCGAGCACATGAACTCCGACATGCTCGCCGTCGGCGTGGAGCTGGGCGACCGCTACGACTTCGACGTCGTCCACGGCCACGACTGGCTGGTGGCGTCGGCGGGCGACCATCTCGCCAAGCGCTTCAGGGCCCCGCTGGTGGTCACGATCCACGCCACCGAGTACGGGCGTCACCAGGGCTGGGTGGACCAGCACCCTCAGTCGTACATCCACGGTGTGGAGAAGTGGATGGCCAACCGCGCCGAGCGCGTGATCACGTGCTCGTCGTACATGCGCGAGCACGTGGCCGACATTTACGGCCTCGAGGAGCGAAACGTGGCGGTGATCCCCAACGGCATTGACCCCTCGGAGCTCGTGCCGGTCGACGACCTCGACTCGCTCCGCGCCCGTTTCGCCGCCCCGCACGAGCGGCTCGTGCTGCTGGTGGGGCGGCTCGTCTACGAGAAGGGATTCCAGCTGGCCCTTGAGGCGCTGCCGGGTCTGATCGAGCGTCTGGGCGACGTGCGCTTCATCGTTGCCGGCTCGGGCACCGCCGAGGCCGAGCTGCGCCGGCAGGCGCACGACCTGGGCCTCGACGAGCACGGCACCTTCCTGGGCTGGATCGGCGACGACGTCCTGCATTCGCTCTACCGGATCGCCGACCTGACCGTGGTCCCGTCGATCTACGAGCCCTTCGGCCTGGTCGCGCTCGAGGCAATGGCGAGCGGTTGTCCCTGCCTGGTGGCCGATACCGGCGGGCTGCGCGAGGTGGTTCCCAACGAGGATGTGGGGCTGCGCTTTCGCTCACGCGACCCGGACTCGCTGGCCACGATGGCCGAGCGGCTGCTCACCGACGTCGAGCTGCGCGAGCGGCTGGTGGCCGAGGCCCAGGAGCACGTGCTCTCGTTCGATTGGGCCGACGTGGCCCGGCAGGTCGCCGCCGTTTATCGGGGGACCCGGGTCCCGAGCTTGCGCAGCGGGTAGCGCAGTAGGAACGTCGAGATCCACAACACGTGGGCCAGTTCGACGGCCACGAAGGCGAGCGGGGCGGCGGCGAGGAAGAACAGGGCGATCGTCAGGCCGCCCACCGCCTGCAGCCAGCCGTACTCGTGAAGCCTGGACTCGTCGACGAATCCCTTGCTCAGCGCGTACCTCGTCATTCCCCAGTGACAGAGAGAGGCGAGCGCCACCGACACCGAGAAGGTGGCCGTGGCGAGCGCGGACTCCGAGTAGCGGTCGAGCAGGTCGGTGGAGAACGGGATGAGGCCGATCAGCGCGAGGAACAGGAGGTTGAGCGCCATCAGACCCGCGTCGAAGCCGACGAAGGTCTCGAAACGATTGTGGTGCAGCACCCAGAAGCGGCCGATCAGCGCGAACGAGAGCACGTACGCATAGACCGACGGAAGCAGATCGACCAGGGCGTCCGTGAGCTCGTCCTCGGCGACGTCCGGCACCTCGAGGTTGAGCACGAGCAGCGTGATCGCCACAGCCATGACACCGTCCGTGAAGGCCATGATGCGGCTGAGGTCGGCGCGCTCCATCCGGAGCTCATCCAACCCTGAGGGCCGGATGGATCAGCGCAGGCGCATCAGCGCGGCGGCGGCATGGCGGCCGCTGCGGACGGCGCCCTCCATCAGCGCCGCGAACTTGCCGCCGAGGTGCTCGCCGGCAAAGGCCAGCGGGCCAGTCGGCTCGGCTGCGAGCCGCTCGAGGTCGAGCGGGGGCGAGGCGGAGTACGCGGCGCGCACCCAGGGATCGTCGGCCCAGGTCGAGAGCAGGGCGGCGCTCGGGTCCAGGGGGAGGTCTGGACGCAGCCGCTCCAGCGATTCCAGCCAGCGCTGGGGGCCGTCGGCGACGCCGAGCCGTGCGAGGGCTGCGGGCGACCCGGCAAAGGCGCTCACCACTGGCTGCGCCGCGCCGTTGTCCCCGGTGGCGGTCCAGCACCAGTAGCGCTCCGGCACGGACATCACCGCGCTCGGGGGAACGGGCCTCGTGAGGGGCACGAACAGCTTGGCCGCGTGCCCGTAGCGCACGGCCGCGAGCGCGCCGGCCAGCGGCTCCGGCAGCGGCGGGTCGAAGGCGATCCTCGCCAGCACGCTCGCAGGTACGGCGACCACGCACGCGTCGACCTCGAGCTCGGCCCCGGCGGCGGAGACGCGTACTTCCTGGGGACCGGCGCCCGCCGTCCAGGCGATCCGCTCCACCGGCGTACTCAGCCTGACCGCGGCGCCGAGCTCGGCAGCGAGCGCCCTCGCCAGCCCGTCGTTGCCGCCGGCGATGCTGGGAGCGGGCTGGTCGTCGACGTGGGCGATGCCGGCCAGGTCGCGCGCTGCGACCCGGTCGGCGGACTCCGCACTCGAGATCTCGACCCGGGCCAGCAGCGCCTCCCGTGCCGCCGCCGGCAGGTCGAGGCCGTCGACGAACGCCCGGGCACTGGTGTGGCTGCCCGCCTGGGGAAGCGCCGCCTCGACAACCGCCGCCGCGGCGGCCATCTCCTCGTGGCTGGTCGCGGCGCCGCCGCGCGGCTCGCGGGTGCCGTAGCGCATGCCCTTGTCCCACAGGCCCAGCCCGAAGCGCCCGGCGAGCTCACGGACGGCGGTGTTGCCAGGCAGCACGTACTCGGCGCCCATCTCCACGATTGCCCCGTTGTCGAGCCTTCGCGACCACACGCGCCCGCCCACCCGCTCGCGGGCCTCGAGCACCTGCACCTCCCAGCCGGCTCGCTGCAGCTCCTCAGCGGCGGTCAGGCCGGCCAGCCCGGCACCGACCACGGCAGCCCTCATCGCGGCTCCTCGGAACCCCCGCCGGAGCGGAAAGCGAGAGCATCGACCACGGTCGCTCCGCGCTCGTGCACCAACACCGGATTGAGCTCGATCAGCTCCAGTCCCGACTCGAGCAGCAGTTCGCCGGCGGTCACCGCGAGCCTGGCCGCTGCGGCCACGTCGAGCGGGGTGCCGCCCCGGGCGCCGGTCAGGACGGGCGCGGCGCGCAGGCCGTGGATGGCCTCCTCCACCCGCTCGGGCGAGGCCGGCAGCGGGACGACCGTGGCGTCGTCCAGCAGTTCGGTCCAGAGCCCGCCGGCGCCGAGAACGAGACTCGGGACCACCGCGTCGGCCCGCGCGGCCACCAGCAGTTCCGCTCCCGGATCCGCCATCCGCTCCACCAGGACGACGGCGTCGCTGAGGTCCCGGGCAAGTTCGCTCACGCGCCGGTGGGCCTCGCGCAGCTCGTTCTCCTCATGAAGGCCGAGGACCACGGCACCGGCGTCCGACTTGTGCTGCAGCTCGGGCGAGGTGAGCTTGAGCGCGACGGGTCCGCCGAGCTCGCCGAGGGCGGCCACCGCGTCGTCCTCGCCCCGTACCAGGCGCCCGGGCGGGACCGGCACGCCCGCGCCGCGCAGAAGCTCCTTGGCATCATGCTCCGACAGCCAGTGCGGCCGGCCGTTCCCCGGTGCGCCCGCGCGCCGGACCGCCGCTGCGATTGCGCGCAGGCGGTCCGGATCGGCCGGCGGGCGGTTCAGGGCCGCGGCACAGGAGAGCCCCGTCCGCAGTCCCGAGATCGCCGGGATTCCGTCCGCGATGAAGCGCGCAGCTGCGGCGTCGTCGAGCAGGTCGGGCAGCGTCGAGGCCACCATCACGGGTACGGGACTGGCCGCGGCGCCCTGATGGATGCCCTCGCGCACGTGGCTCCACGATTCCTCGGACGCGCCGTCGATCCCTACCGGCTGGTCGTAGAGCACGAGCTCCCGTCCGACGGCCGGATCCTCGCCCGTGGCCGCCACGATGTCCCTCAACGTCTCGACCTCCCCCCAGATCAGAGCCGTGTAGTCGAGCGGATTGCCCACCGTCGCGGCGCCGGGCAGGAGCTCGCGCAGGCGCGTAACGGTGTCGGCCGAGAGAGGCGGCAGCTCGAGCCCCAGCCGCTCGCACTCGTCGGCGGCCAGGGCCGAGTCGCCGCCCGAGCACGTGAGCACCGCCAGGCCGCTCGCCGGGCGGCGGGCGCCGGGCACCGCGAGCGCCTTGGCCAGTTCGAGCAGCTCGTGGACGTCGACGGCCCAGGCGCCTCCGGCCTCCTCGACCAGTGCCCGGAACACGCGCTGGTCGCCCGCCACGGCACCGGTGTGGGCGGCCGTGGCCGCCGAGCCGGCGGCCGATACGCCCACCTTGAGCACGGCCACGCCGACGCCGTGCTCGGCGCATGCCGCGAGCGCCTCGGCCACGAGCGCTCCGTCGCCGTCGGCCTCCAAGTAGAGCGCCACCGAGCCCACGCCCTCCTCGACGGCCAGCTGAGCGACCCACGCCGCGGGGTCCACCCCCACGGAGTTGCCGCATGACACGACGGTGTGAAGGCGCAGGCCGCGGTTGGCGTTCAGCGTGTTGACCGCCACGTTGCCGCTCTGCGACACGAGCGCCACGCGGCCCGGCTCAAACGGGCGCAGGGCATCGCCCCATAGCGCGGCCCGCTCGTGCAGGGCCACGATGCCGTTGGCGTTGGGACCGCACACCGGCAGGTCGTGCCGCAGCGCGGCGTCCCGCACGGCGGCCTCGTGGGAGGCTCCGGCGGCGGCATCCTCGGACCCGGCGCCGGGGGGCGCTCCCGCCGCTCTGGCCCCCGCCTGCATCTCGCCGAAGCCCGCGCCAAAGATCACGGCGCCGCCGCACCCGAGCGCGCCCGCCTCCTCGACCACCCCGGGCACCGCGGCTGCCGGAATCGCCACGACCACGGCGTCCGGTGGCTCGGGGCAATCGCTCAGGCTGGGAAAGCAGGGGCGGCCGAAGACCCGGTCGCGCCCTGGATTGACACCCCAAACCTCACCGGGGAACCCGGCGACGTCCAGGTTGATCAGCGTCTGTGCCGCGTAGGAGCCGTGTCGCTCGGTCGCGCCGACCACCGCGACGGAGCGCGGGTGGAGGAGGCGAGAGAGGTCCACGGTCCCTAATGGAGGACGCGCTCAACGCCGCGCCGCTCGAGCGCGCGGGCGATGATCAGCCGCTGGATCTCGCTGGTTCCCTCCCAGATGCGGTCGACTCTCAGCTCGCGGAAGAAGCGCTCTGCCACGTTCGTCCGCATGTAGCCGCGCCCGCCGAAGATCTGCACGCAGCGGTCCGCGCAACGGCAGGCGGCCTCGCTCACGAACAGCTTGGCCATCGAGGCCTTGGCGTGGACGACCTTGGGGTCGGCGCCCGCGTCCACCATGCGGGCCACCTCCAGCGTCAGCAGCCGTCCCGCCGCGGCGTCCGCGGCCGAGTCGGCGAGCGGGAACGACACGCCCTGGTAATCCATGATCCGGCTGCCGCCCTGCTCGCGCTCGAGCGCCCAGGCGGTGGCCTCCTCGATCAGGCGCCACATCGACCCGACCCCGCGCGCGGCGATGCCCAGCCGCTCCTCCGTGAACCAGGCGCGCTGCAGGTCCTCGCCGCCGCCGAGGCCGCCCACCACGGCGTCCTCGGGCACCTCGACTCCGCTGAACCGGATCGTCGGGTGGCCGTGCGGATAGGTGTGCGTGAAGGGCGGGTCGTCCACCATCTCGATCCCCGCGATGTCGCGATCGACCAGGAACAGCGTGGGCAGCTCCTGGCCGTCGACTAGCGCCTTCGCCATCACGATGTAGACCGCCGCGATGTCGCCGTAGGTCACGAACCACTTCTCGCCGTCGATCACCCAGCCCGAATCGGTGCGCCGGGCCGTGGTCTCGATCTTCGAGGGGTCGGAGCCCGCCTCCGCCTCGGTGACCGCATAGGCGTCGTGCAGCTCGCCGCGCAGAGCGGGGCGAAGGTAGCGGTCGATCTGCTCGGGCGTGCCGTTGGCCAGCACGTTGTAGGCGCCGGGCATGTGCCACGACAGGGCGTTGGTCGAGCGGCCGAGCTGCTCCTCGACGAGGAACCATTCGGTCTTCGTCCAGCCCTGGCCGCCGTACTCGGGCGAATGCAGGCCGCCCGAGAGTCGCGCCGCCACGGCCTCGTCCTTGATGCGCTGCTTGAGCTCGGCGGGGATGTGCCCGCCGTCGAGCTCGGCGCGCTCCTCGTTGGGGATCAGGATCTCGTCGACGAAGCGCCGGGCGCGGTCCTGAAGCTCGAGCTGCTCGGGCGTGAAGCCGGCGGCCAGCTCCGGGGCGGCGGGGGTGACGGTCATGGGCTTCCTCCGTTGCGGTTCAAGCGGCCCGCGGAGCGCCGGCGCTCCAGGCCGAGGGCGAGGTTGTCGTGGTTTCGGATCACTTCGTCGACGAGAGCGCGCGCCTCGGCGACGCCGCCCTCGCCCGGGGCCTCACGGGCCAGCTCCGACACCTCGGCGAGGTAGCGCCCGCCACGCGCGGCGGTTGCCGCGGGTGACGAGCCGCTCGACTCGTGCCGTCTCCCGCTCCACCAGGCCGGGCGCAGGCGGGCCCGCGGCGCGCAACGTTGCGATCGCCTCGGGCAGCTCGCGCTCGGGTTCTGGAGTGATCGAGAGCCATGCGTGACGGGCGCCGAAGTGACGCACGGTGCCATGGTATCATGCGACTGATCACAAAGTCAGGATGAGGTATGGCCACTGTTGAACCGGTCTCCACGGCGCTACCAAAGGCCCTCTCCCCGCATTACTACCGCGATCCCGCGGTGCTCCAGCTCGAACAGGAGCGCATCTTCGGGCGCACATGGCAGTTCGTCGGCCACGTGTCGCAGCTGCCCGAGCCCGGGCGCTACATGACGGCCACCGCCGGCGTCGAGCCGGTCCTCGTGCTGCGCGACGACGAGGGCGAGCTGCGCGCATTTCGCAACGTCTGCCGCCACCGCGGGTCGCGCCTGCTGAGCGGCACCGGCGAGTGTCCGAAGGCGATCCGCTGCCTCTACCACGGCTGGACCTACCGGCTCGACGGCCAGCTCATCGGCGTGCCCGAGGGCCGCTCGATCCCCGGGCTCGACAAGTCGGAGCTGGGCCTGTTCCCGGCTCGCGTCGAGGTGATGAGCGGCATGCTGTTCGTGAACCTCGACATGGATGCGGAGCCGCTCGCCGAGCAGGTGGCCGGCCTGCCCGAGCGCCTCGAGCGCTACGGCTTCGAGCGACTGCGCCCGGTGCAGGAGAAGCCCAGCTCGCAGCCCGCCAACTGGAAGATCGTGGTGGACAACTACCTCGAGGGCTACCACGTGCCGATCGCCCACCCGGGGCTGATGCGGCTGCTCGACTACAAGAACTACGACGTGGAGCTCCACGACCACTGGGCCTGGTTCAACGTGCCGCTGCGCGACAAGCCGTCCGGGAACTTCATGGAGCGCACCTATCAGCGCCTGGTCACACCGATGTCCGGCCTGGCCGAGGAGGACCGAGCGGGTGTGGCGCTTCATCCTGATCTACCCGAACACGACGATCGACCTCTACCCGGACCAGATCGGCATCTGGCGGATCAACCCCGACGGCGTCTTCAAGACGGCCGACCAGGCACTCACGCTGGTGCCGTCGGACACCGACGTGCGCAGCCGCGCCGCCCGCTATGCCAACCGAAAGGTCAACGAGCTGGTGGCCCACGAGGACGTGGACCTCGTGGCCAACGTGCAGGCCGGCATCGAGACGCGCGGCTGGCAGCCCGGGCCGCTGTCGGGCCGCGAGGCTGCGATCGGCTGGTTCGCGGAGCGCATCCGCACCGACCTTGCGTCGGAGGCATGACGCGCGCGGCCGACGGTCGAGGCCGAGACGGCGCGCCGCGGGGCGCGCGAGCGCATCCTGGCCGCCGCGGTCGAACGCATCGCCTCTGACGGGATCGACGACCTGCGCATAGCGCGCGTGGCCACCGACGCGGGCGTGTCCACCTCGCTCGTGCACTACCACTTCGAGACGCGCGAGGCGCTGCTGGCCGAGGCGCTCGAGTACTCCTACGAGCTGGCCGGGGACGTCCGCATCGAGGAGGACGCCGACGCCGTCGGGCACGTCGAGCGGCTGTCCCTGATGGCGGACCAGTTCCTGCCTCACACGGGCGTGCTCGAGCGTGACTGGATCCTCTGGGTCGAGCTCTGGCTGCGCGCCGTGCGCCACCCCGAGCTGCGCCCCACCGCCGTGCGCCTCTACGCGCGCATGCGCGAGTGGCTGGCCGAGGCGATCCGCGACGGGCAGGCCGCCGGAGCGTTCCGGCCGCGAGGCCGATCCCGAACGGATCGCCGACCGGCTCATGGCGCTCGGCGACGGCTACGGGATCCGCGTGCTGATCGGCGAGCTCGATGTGGAGCACGCGCGCCGTGAGCTCTGGGCCGGACTGGCCGCGGAGCTCGGGCTTCCGGACGAGCCGCCTCCGCGTGCTTGACCGGCGGCCCAAGCTCGACTAGGTTTATTGAATCGCCGTTCAAGTTACTGAGGGTGGGGCCTGACGGGATGAGCCCGCGACCGCGGCTCGACCACGTGCGGCGGCCGGAGATCCTCGCGGCCGCGGCAGCCGTGATTCGCGAGCGCGGCCTGGAGAACGCACGAGTGGCCGACGTGGCCGAGGCGGCCGGCACCAGCGCCCCCTCGGTTCTGTACTGGTTCGCCTCCAAGGCCGCGCTGCTCAAGGAGGCGCTCACCTCGGCGGAGGAGCGCTTCTACGACGAGCTGGCACGGGACCTGGAGGGAATCGAGAGCGCGCGCGAGCGACTCGTGCACATCGTGGAGAGCGGAGCCGGCGACGGCGACTACGACGCCGCCCTGTGGATGGAGCTGTGGGCCAAGGCCCTCCGGGACCCCGAGCTGGCGGAGACGCGCGCCGAGCTCGACGGTCGCTGGCGCAGCACCATCGCCACGGTCGTGCGCGAGGGCCAGGCGAGCGGCGAGTTCGGCGCGGTGGACCCTGACGAGTTCGCCGTCCTGCTGGGCTCGCTGCTCGACGGCCTGTCCGTGCAGATCGCGCTCGGGACGCGGAGCTGAGCACGGAGCGCGTGCGCGAGCTTGCGCTAAAGCTCGCGGAGAGGGAACTTGGATGTGAACTGCGGGAGTCGAGAGACAGCGGCATGAGGGGGCAAGAACCTTGAAACGAAACGTCAACCGGCGCGAGCTGCTCCAGGGCGGCGCGGGCCTGGCGGTCGGGCTTGGGCTCGCCGGCTGCGGGGTCGGCAACTCGAGCGGCGGCAGCAAGGAGGAGACGGAGAAGCCGATCAAGAAGAAGATCGACGGCGACCTCGTCTACTTCAACTACTCCGAGTACATCGATCCCAGCCCTGGTCAAGGGCTTCGAGAAGAAGTACGGCGTCAAGGTGCGCGAGTCGTACTACGACTCGATGTCGGCGATGACGGCCAAGCTGCGGGCCGGAATCGCCGTACGACGTCATCTTCCCGAGCGCCGAGTACGTGCAGCGGCTGCTCTCCGGGAACCAGCTGCGCAAGATCGACCGCGACAGCCTGAAGAACACCGGCGCCGTCTACTCGCAGTTCGACGATCCCTGGTACGACAAGGGCTCCGAGCACTCGACGCCGTACGGGCTGTACGCCACCGGGCTCGGCTACCGCGCCGACAAGGTCGAGATGACCGGTTCCTGGCGGGACCTCGGGACCGTGGACACCGACGACCGCAGCTTCCTGCTCGACGACTACCAGGAGGGCATCGGCATGGCCAACCTGGTCAACGGCTTCGAGCTCAACGAGACCGACCCGGACAAGCTCGAGAAGTCGCAGGACTATCTCGTCGACCTCAAGCCGAAGCTGCGCGGGATCTCCACCGACACGATCACGAACATGACGAGCGGCAACGCCTGGATCCAGCACCTCTGGAACGGCGACATCGTCAACATCCGCAACCAGGTCGACAACCCCGAGGACTTCAAGCTTCCAGAAGTGCGAGGAGGGGATCCCGGTCGGCAACGACGCGTTCTGCGTGCCCGTGAACGCGCAGCATCCCGGGACGGCGCTGCTGTTCATCGAGTGGATGCTCGAGCCCGAGCACGCGGCCCAGAACGTGGAGTGGATCGGCTACCCGATGCCCTACGACGGCGCGCCGACGGAGGCGTTCCAGGGGCTGGTCAAGGACGACCCCGAGATCAACGTGACCGTGGAGGACCTCGAGAACGGCCAGCAGTTCGAGAACCTGAAGGGCGAGGGCCGTCTCGAGTGGGACAAGGTGTGGACCGAGTTCCGGGTCTCGTAGGCGGTCGCGTTCCGGCGGGCGATCATGAACGAGAACCGCTTCGCCTCGGCGTTCCTGGTCGTCCCGGGGCTGTGGCTCCTGCTGCTGTTCGTCGTGCCGCTGGTGCTCCTGCTCGCGCATCTCGTTCGGCTACCACCGACGACCTGGGCGAGGCGATCTACGGCTGGCACCCGGAGAACTACAGCCGCGTTTTCGATCCCGCCTTCGTCCCGGTGCTCCTGCGCTCGGTGGGTTTCGCGCTCGCGACGGTCGTGCTGTGCCTGCTGATCGGCTACCCGGTGGCCTACTACATCGCGATCTTCGGCGGGCGCTGGAAGAACGTGCTGCTCGCGCTGGTGATCCTCCCGTTCTTCGTCAACTACCTGGTGCGCACCTACGCCTGGATCGCCATGCTGGGCGACGACGGCCTCGTAAACGGCCTGTTCGGGCGGGGACATCCGCTTCCTCAACACGCCGTATGCGGTGATCGGCGGCCTCGTCTACGGCTTCCTGGCCTTCATGATCCTTCCCATCTACGCGTCGCTGGACCGCATGGACCCGTCGCTGATCGAGGCGGGCAAGGATCTCTACGGCCGCCCTGGGCAGACGTTCCGCAACGTCACCTGGCCGCACACGGTCCAGGGCGTGCTGGCGGGTTCGGTGCTCGTGTTCCTGCCCGCGGTCGGTGATTTCGTGGCCGCTGCCCTGCTCGGTGGCCCGGACGAGGTGATGATCGGCAACCTGATCCAGCAGCAGTTCCAGGCCTCCGACAACTGGCCCTTCGGCGCGGCGCTGACCGTGGTGATGATGCTGTTCCTGCTGGTCTGGATGTCGCTCTACCTGCGCGTCGGCGGCGCGTGAGGCGAAGGAGGCGCAAGCGTGAGCACCGTCGAGACCCCCGCCCAGTCCAGCGCGACCGCCGGCGCCGCGGCGGGCCGAGCGCGGAGGCGGCCGCCGAAGCAGTTCGACCGGCCTCGTTTCCTCAGGGTCTTCGTCGGTCTGTTCTTCGTGGTCCTGTTCGCTCCGATCGCGCTGGTGATCCTGTTCTCGTTCAACTCCAGCCGCTCGCTGCAGGACTTTCAGGGGTTCAGCCTGCGCTGGTACGAGACGTTCTTCGAATCCGAGTCCCTGCGTGACTCCCTGATCGCGAGCATCGAGATCGCCCTGCTGACGACGGTGATCGGCACGGTCCTCGGGACCCTGCTGGCCTACGGCCTGGTGCGAGCGCGCACGCGCTGGTCGGACGCGGCCAACGTCATGATGCTGGTGCCGCTCGTGACCCCGGAGATCGTGGCCGGCGCGTCAGCGCTGCTGCTGTTCACTCAGGTCGGCCTCGAGCTGTCCCTGACCACGATCGTGCTGGCGCACATCACGTTCTCGATCTCGTACGTGACGGTGGTGGTGCGGGCGCGGCTGGCCTCGCTCAACCGCCAGGTCGAGGACGCTTCGATGGACCTCGGCGCCACGCGCTGGCAGACATTCCGGCTCGTGACGCTCCCTGCGCTCTGGCCTGCGGTCATCGCCGCGGGCCTGCTGGTGTTCGCGCTTTCCTTCGACGACTTCGTGCTCTCGTTCTTCACCACCGGCGAGTCGCCCCAGCCGCTCCCGGTGCGCATCTGGACGCAAATCCGTTTCGGCGTCAGGCCGACGATCAACGCAATCGGCACCTTCATGCTCGTCATCTCGACCCTGTCCATCGGGCTTGCGCTGCTCCTGCCGCGCGTGTTCGGGCGGCGCGAGAGCGGGCTCAAGGTGCTCATGGGGAGGGAGGCGGCGTGAGCGCTATTCGCTTCGAGAATGTGACCAAGCGCTTCGGCGAGGCGGTGGCGGTGGACCAACTCGACCTGGAGATCGAGAAGGGCGAGTTCTTCTCCCTGCTCGGGCCCTCGGGCTGCGGCAAGACCACCACGCTGCGAATGGTCGCCGGCTTCGAGCAGCCGAGCGAGGGCAGCATCTATCTGGATGACCAGCCGGTGGAAACGGTGCCCCCATACGAGCGCCACGTCAACACCGTCTTCCAGAGCTACGCCCTGTTCGAGCATCTGAACGTGGAGGACAATGTCGCCTTCGGACTCAAGCGGCGCAAGGTGGCGAAGGACGAAATCCGGACGCGCGTGGCCGAGGCCCTCGAGCTGGTCGAGCTGCACGAGCGCGGGAGCGCGCGGCCGCGCGAGCTCTCGGGCGGGCAGAAGCAGCGCGTCGCCCTGGCCCGGGCGCTGGTCAACCGGCCCTCGGTGCTGCTGCTGGACGAGCCGCTCGGCGCCCTGGACCTCAAGCTCCGCAAGCAGATGCAGGTGGAGCTCAAGGGCATCCAGCGCGAGGTGGGCATCACCTTCCTCTACGTGACACACGACCAGGAGGAGGCGCTCGCGATGTCCGACCGCATCGCGGTCATGGACGGCGGCCTGGTCCGCCAGTGCGGCTCGCCGGAGGACATCTACGAGCACCCGGTCGAGCCGTTCGTGGCCGGTTTCATCGGCGTCTCGAACCTGTTGCCCGCCGTATGTGAGAACGGCGGGGTGCGGCTGGCCGGCGGCGCGATGTGCGACGCCAAGGTGCCCTCCGAGTGCACCGCGGGCACCGACGTCCAGCTCTCCGTGCGGCCCGAGAAGATCACGATCGACGAGCTCGAAGAGGGCATGGTCTCCGTGCCGGGCAAGGTCGTCGAGCGCGTCTACGTGGGCACCACCACCCAGGTGATCGTGGAGATCGCCGAGGGTGTTCGACTGGTGGCGCTCGGCCAGAACTTCGACCGCGCCCGCTCGGACGACCGCTGGGAGATCGGCGACCAGGTGAAGCTCGGGTGGTACCCCGAGCACGCGCTGGTGCTGCGCTAGCTGCGGCTCAGCGCCGGCACGCGCGCGCGCCGCTCCGCCCGCCGCCGATCCTTCAGCACCCGCTGCGCGGCGTTGTGGCCACAGGCCGCCATCACGCCGCCGCCGGGGTGCGTCCCGGCGCCGCAGAGGTACAGGCCGTCGACGGGCGTGGCGTACTGGGAGAGCATCGGCGCCGGCCGCATGAAGGCCATCTGGTCGAGGCCCTGCTCGCCCTGGAAGATCGAGCCGCCCTGCAGGCCGAAGATGCGCTCGAGGTCGGGCGGGGCGAGCACCTCGTGATGAATGACCGCGTCGCGGACGTTCGGTGCGTGCCGGGCGACGATGTCGAGGCAGCGCTGGGCGTACGCCTCGCGCTCGCCCTCGCCCCAGTCCTCCTCGCGCCACGGGCCGTACTGGGTGAACATCGTCATCACCGTGGTGCCGTCGTCGGTGAGCGAGGGGTCCACGGTGCTCGGCACCTCCACCTCCACGTACGGCCCCTCCGCCGGAACGCCGCGCGTGGCGTCCTGCCAGGCGCGCTCGAGGTAGTCGATCGAGGGGCACAGCGCCAGCCCGGTGCGCAGCAGCCGGGACTCGTCCTCGGCCGAGACGCCCTCGTAGCGCGGCGGCTCGGACAGCACCCAGTTGACCTTGACCGACCCGCCGCGGCTGCGAAAGCGACGCATGTCGGTGACGACCTCGTCCGGGAAGTGCTCGGCTCCCACCATGTCGAGCACGGTGGTGCGCGGGTGTGCGCCCGAGATCACGAGCGGGGCGGTGAGCTGCTCGCCGCTCGTCGAGGGTCACTCCGCTGCGTGCGCCCTCCTGCGACGTCGATCGAGGCCACCCCGGCGCCCGTGCGGATCACGGCGCCCGAGGCCTGGGCGCTGCGGGCGATGGCGTTGCTGATGCCACCCATGCCGCCCTTCACGTGGCCCCAGAGCCCGCCGACTCCGTTCAACTCTCCGAGAGCGTGGTGGAGCAGGTTGTAGGCGGTGCCGGGCGTGCGCGGCCCGGCCCAGACGCCCACCACGCCGGTGCTCGCGAACGATCCCTTGAGCGCGTCGGACTCGAAGTGCTCGTCGAGCAGGTCGCCCACCGACATCGTCATCACCCGGAACAGCTCGAGCAGGTCTCGCCGGCTCATGCCCGCGGCGCGGCCGGCCTCGCGAAGCAGCGAGAACAGGTCGCCGGGCCGCTTGGAGCCGAGCGCCGGCGGCGGCCGCAGCATCAGCGGGCGCAGGAACCCGGCGCAGCGTTCGAGCAGCTCCTCGAACGCGGGGTAGGCCGCGGCGTCGCGGCGGGAGTGGGGGGCGATCGACTCCTGGGTCGCGCGCGAGTCGGTGAAGATGAACAGCGGCTTGCCGTCCTCGGCGATCGTCGCGAACGCCGGGTCGAGCGGGATCGCCTCGTAGCCGAACTCGTGCAGGCGCAGGTCGCTCACGACCTTGGGCTGGAGCATCGAGACCACGTACGACGCTCGCGAAACACGATGTCCCGGCCATACCTCCTCGGTCACGCACGCACCGCCGACGATCGCGCGCCGTTCGAGCACGCACACGCGCAGGCCCGCCCGCGCCAGGTAGGCCGCGCACGTGAGCCCGTTGTGGCCCGCGCCGACGACGATCGCGTCGTAGTCCGTGGGCGGCCCGCCGTTGCCGCTCATGCGGTCACCTGCATGCGATCGCCGGCCTCCTCGAGCACCGCGCCGAGGGTGCCGGCGATGGTGTCGAACTCGCGCTGGCCGGCCACGAGCGGAGGTGAGATCTGAACCACGGGATCGCCGCGGTCGTCGGCCCGGCAGATCAGGCCGCGTTCGAGCAGCCGCGGCGACACGAAGCCGCGCAGCAGCTCGTCGCACTCCTCGTCGGAGAAGCCCTCCCGGGTCTCCTTGTTCTTGACGAGCTCGAGCGCGTAGAAGTAACCGGCGCCGCGCAGGTCGCCCACGATCGGGAGCTCGAGGAGCTGCTCGAGGGTCTCCCGGAAGCGTGGCTCGCTGCTCCGCACGTGCTCGAGGATGCTGTCGCGCTTCATGATCTCGATGTTCTTGAGCGCCACCGCCGCCTGAACGGGATGGCCGCCGAAGGTCATGCCGTGCGTGTACATCGTCCCGGGCTTGGTGAACGGCTCCATCACCCGCTCGTTCGCCATCAGGGCGCCGATGGCCGCGTAGGCCGACGAGAGCCCCTTGGCGCAGGTGAGCAGGTCGGGCTCGATGCCGTAGCGCTCGGATGCGAACCAGTGGCCGAGACGCCCGAAGCCGTTGATCACCTCGTCGGCGCAGAGGAGGATGCCGTGCTCGTCGCAGAGCGCCCGCACGCCCTCGAAGTAGCCGGCCGGGGGCGTGAACGAGCCGCCCGCGTTCTGGACCGGCTCCATGATCACCATGGCCACGGTGCCCGGGCCGGCGCGATGGATCGCCGCCTCCAGCTCTTCGAGCAGGTGGGCGGTGAACTGTTCCTCGGTCTCGTCGGGAGGGCGGTGATAGCGGTTGGTGTTGGAGACGTGGTGCACGCCCGGGACCAGGGGCTCGAACGGCGTGCGCAGCTCCGTGGTGCCCGTGATGGAGAGCGCGCCCATGGTGGTGCCGTGGTAGGCCACGTCGCGGGCGATCACCTTCCAGCGCCGCTCGCCGCGCGCCGTGTGGTACTCGCGGGCGAGCTTCCAGGCCGCCTCCACCGCCTCCGAGCCGCCGGACACGAAGAAGGCCCGGTTGAGGTTCCCGGGCGCGAGGTCGGCGAGCACCCCGGCCAGGTCGATCGAGCGCGGGTGGGCGTAGGTCCAGTTGATCGCGAACGGAAGCTCGCGCATCTGCGCGGCGGCCGCCTCGCCCATCTCGGCGCCGTAGCCGTAGCCGATGTTCACGCAGAACAGACCGGCCAGGGCGTCGAGATAGCGCTTGCCGTCGGCGTCCTCCAGGTAGCAGCCGTCCCCCTTGACGATCACCTGAAGGCGCGACGGGTCCTCGTAGGACCCCATGTCGGTGAAATGCATCCAGAGATGATCGAGGGCAGCGCGCTGCAGCCCGGCGGCGTCGGTCATGCGCCGCAGAATATCGTGCGACTGACTACAAAGTCAAAAAGTGGGGTATGCTCTCGCGATGGTCGAGGAGGCCGGGCTTGCATGACGTGATCGTGGTCGGAGCCGGGCTCGCAGGGCTCTCCGCCGGGCGCGATCTGGCCGCGGCCGGCGCCGATGTAATCGTGCTCGAAGCCCGCGACCGTCCCGGCGGGCGGGTGGAGCAGGAGCTCTTGCCCGACGGGCGGCCGGTGCAGCTCGGCGGCGAGGTGGTGGCCGACTGGATGGCGGGCTATCTGGAGCTCGCGGCCGAGCTCGGCCTGACGCTCGAGCCCAGCTACACGGCGCTCGACCTGCCCTACGCCTGGGGCGCCGACGAGGGTGTGGCGATCGGGGAGCGCGCCCCCTGGATGGACGACGCCGACCAGGCGGATCTCGAGCGGGTGGAGGCGCGCTTCGCCGCGCTCGCTCGCGAGGTCGATCCCGCCGACCCCTGGGCTCATCCCGATGCCGATCGGCTCGACCGCACCAGTGTGGGCGACTGGCTGCGCGCTCAGGACGCACGCCCGGGCGTGATCCGTCTGCTCGGTCACATGGCGCTCTCGCTCTCGATCGACTCGATCGAGCGGACCTCTCTGCTGGCGCAGCTGCGCAAGGAGGCCGCGAGCGGAGCGCACGGCTTCTACGACGAGGGCCGCTGGGAGAACCTGCGTGTCGCCGAGGGCTCGGCGACCGTGGCGCTCCGGATGGCGGGCGAGCTCGGGCGGCGGCTGCGACTCGGCTGCCTGGTTAAGGAGATCGACATCGCACCCTCGCGCTGCACGGTGACGCTCACCGGCGGCGAGCGGCTCGAGTGCGAGGCACTGGTGTGCGCGCTGCCGGTGGGACCGCTGCGCGACGTGCAGGTCAGCGGGGTGTCCGGAGAACGCCTGGGGTCGCTGCACCGCCAGCGCCACGCGCTCGCCTTCAAGACCGTCGCCGCCTACCCCAGCTCGTTCTGGGAGGTGGGCGGCGCCACCAGCGACGGCGTCTGGTCCTCGATCTGGGTCCAGCGCGACGGCATCCTCTCCTCGCTCACTCCGCCCGACCGGCTCGGCCCGTTCTTGGCCACCCCGGAGCCCCAGCGCCGGCGCGAATACCTCGAGACGGTGGCCGCGCTGATGGGGGAGGAGGCGCTCGAGCCGATTCTCTACAGGACCCGCCTCTGGGGGATCGACCCGCTCACCCAGGGCTACGTGACCGGCTGGCGGCCGGGCGACGTGATGGCGGTCGGACCTCTGCACGGAACCCACGAGCCGCCGTTCTACGTCTGCGGCTCGGACCAATGGGTGGCCGGCTACATGGAGGGGGCAGTGCGCACCGGCCGCGACGCGGCGTCGCAGGCGCTGGGACGCGGACCGCGCGAGTTTCGCCTACCGGTCAGCGTCATCTGACGGGAGGCGGCGGCTCACCCTGACCCCAGGCGTCGGCGCCGCCGTCGACCGTGATGGTGGTGCCGGTGATGTAGGCCGCGGCGGGCGAGACGAGGAACGCCGTGACTGCCGCGACCTCCTCCGGGCTGCCCAGCCGCCCGAGCGGCACGAGCCGCGCGGCAGCGTCCAGGTCGTCTCCGTAGGACTCGAGGCCCTCGGTATGGATGCTGCCGAGCGCGAGCGCGATCACCCGGATCCGGTGCCGGCTCCACTCGCCGGCGAGCCCGGCGGCGAGGTTCTCGAGCGCGGCGCGGGCGGCGCCGGCGTGGGCATAGCCCGGCATGCCGCGGCGCGGGCTGAAGGCGTTGAACAGGATCACCCCGCCGCCGTTGGGGATCATCGAGCGGCGCGCCACGTCGCGGGTGAGCTGCCAGGCGGCGTCGACCGAGAGCCGGTGCACCGCGCGCCAGCCGCCGGGCGTGATCTCCTCGGCTGCGGCGGTGAACTGACCGCCCGCGTTGTTCACGAGCGCGTCGATGCGGCCGAAGCGGGCCAGCACGCTCTCGACCAGCCGCTCGGCCTGGTCCTCCTCCCGGATGTCCACCGGGTGGGCGATGCAGTCGCCGCCCGCCGCCTCGATCGCGGCGCGTGTCTCGGCCAGCGGCTCCTCGCGCCGGCCGCAGATGGCCACGGCGGCGCCGGTGCGGGCCAGCTCCAGCGCGGTCGCGCGGCCGATCCCGGTGCCGCCGCCCGTGACGAGTGCGACGGTGCCGGCGTTCGCGTCCGCCGTCAGCGGTGAGCGCCAGCCGCTCGTCACGGGCTTGCGGAGCCGCGGCCCTCGGCGAAGGTCCGCGCACTCTCGAGGAAGTCGTCCGCCACGAGCGCTCGGGCGTAGGCGGGCCACTCGCCCGCGGCCATGGCCGCGAACTGCTCCTGCACCGTCAGGCCCTCGCCGCGCCGGACGATCTCCTTGGTCGCCTGAACCGCGGCCGGCGGGCAGGCCGCGATGTGATCGGCCAGGCGGCGCGCCTCGTCCATCAGCCCCGCTGCGGGCACCACCGAGCGGACCAGGCCCCAGCGCGCGGCCTCCTGCGCCGTCAGGCGGCGGCTCGTGAGCAGCAGGTCCATGGCCACGAACCACGGCAGACGCCGCGGCAGCCTCTGGGCCCCGCCGGCGTCCGGCACGATGCCCAGGCCGAGCTCGGGAAGGAAGAGCTCCGCGTGCTCGGCGGCCACGATCAGGTCGCAGGCCAGCACCATCTCGAAGCCGCCGCCCGCGGCCAGACCGTTCACGGCGGCGACAACCGGCTTGTCGAGGTCGAACATCTCGGTCAGGCCGGCGAAGCCGCCGGGGCCGAAGTCGCTCGACGGGTCCTCGTCTCCCGCGGCCGCGGCCTTCAGATCCCAGCCGGCCGAGAAGAAGCGCTCGCCCGCCCCGCTGAGGATCCCCACGCGCAGATCGGCATCGTCGCGCAGCCGCGCGAACGCGTCGTGCAGTTCGAGGCTGGTGGCGCGGTCGATGGCGTTGGCCTTCGGCCGGTCGATGACGATCTCGAGGACCGCGCCACGGTTGCTCACCGCGACGGCGGCGCTCATCGAACGCGGAAGGTCGTGTCCGCGAGAACGCTGTAACCGTCGTCGAGCATGAGCGTCCCGCGGTAGCGGCCGGGAGCCAGCTTGCCGAGGTCGCTCTGCGTGAACGTGATGCTGCCGTTCGGGCGCGCGCCCGTGTAGAGGAAGCCGGCGTAGTTGTAGACGTCGGGCTCGCCCGCCGGGTAGATGCCGACCCAGTCGTACTTGTTCGCCGGGGCGCCGTGGAAGCGCAGCTTGATGGGGGCGCCGCGGTCGAACGTTCGGCGCGAGGCGCTTATGGCCGGTCGCGTTCCCGGCGCCTCGATCCAGAACGGCGACGCGGCCAGCACCCGGCCGCGCCGGTCGAGGAGCCCGGCCCGATAGGCGCCGGGACGCAGCGGGCGCGTGCCGAGGAGAGGCGCGATGTGGTCGGACGCGTCGTAGATCGGAAGCGACATCAGCGGCGTGTTCGAGTCCGGCCCGAGGATCGCGACCTTGCGGCCGTTCGGCTTCATCCGCGTGTAGCGCAGGGTCACCCGCTCGCCGCGGGTGACCACGCGCGGGTGGGCGCTCACGAGCGCCGGCGCCCTGCCCGGCGTGACGGAGAAGGTGGAGGCCACGGCTCGGTGGTCGGAGGGCCAGGGGCTCACGCCGAGCTCGACGCTCGGGCCGCCCGCCTCGCCCACCAGACGGCTGGCGAGCGTGGTCGCGGGTCCGGTGGCCATGACCCAGTCGATGCGGTCGACGGTCTCGATGCGCCGGATCCGCGGCGGCGGCGTGCCCGCCGTCCAGGTCAGACCCGGCCAGGCCACCGGGTCGGGATGTGCCTCGCGGTACGAGTCACGGATGCCGAAGCGCGCCAGTGCGCTGGAGACCGGCCAGGTGAGCGGGAACTTCACCCGCTGCGGGAAGGCCACGGACGCCGCGGCGGTCCAGTCGAGGTGGGAGGGCGAGTTGAAGTCGCCTGTCAGGAACGTGGGCGTGCCCGCTTGCCCGAGCCGCGCGAGCGGGCGCAGCCAGGGCTGGATCTCGGGCAGCCGGGTCGTGCGCTCGAGAGCGAGCACCTTCCTCGGCCCCTGGCCGTCGCGCACGGCCTCGGGCCCGTATGGGGTGGACGTGAGGTGCAGGTTCCCGATCGCGACGACGCTGTCGAGGTCGAGCGCGGCATAACCGAGCCGCACGCCGCCGCGGTCCACCGCGAAGAGCGGCCAGCGCGAGATCACGTGCAGGCTCCGGTCGTAGTACTGGAGCCCCGATAGCCGGGCGATCCGCGGCACGTTGCCCTCCGGCTCCTGCAGGCCGACGATGTCCGCGCCCGACTCACGGATTGCGCGGGCCATCTGGTTCTCGTCCAGCTGGGCGCCGCCGTACCAGACGTTGAAGGTCATGACGGTGACCTGGCGCGGGCTCTGCGCCACGGCGGGAGCAGCGGCGATCGCGAGCGCCGCGGCCACGACGAGGAGCAGCCTCGTGCCTACTTGTGCGGCTGACCACAAAGTCAACACGGCCAACCTACCCGACGCTGTGCTTCGCGCGCAACCCGAGGACCGGGGTTAGGGTGGCGAAATGCTCCCCCGCTTCGTGCTCGCCCTGTTTCTCGGGCTCTTGCTGGCGCCGGCCGCGTCGGCCGCGCCCTCGCTGCACGCCCATCGCGGCGGCACCACGGTGGACGGGCGTCCACTGTTCGCCGAGGAGACGCTGCCGGCCTTCCGCAACGCGGCGCGCGACGGCTTCGTGCTCGAGGTCGACGCGAAGCTCACCCGCGACCGCGTCCCGGTCGCGATCCACGACGCGACGCTCGACCGGACCACCGACTGCACCGGCGAGGTCCGCTCGTTCACCGTCGCCGCACTGCGGCGCTGCCGGCCCGACGTGGAGGGCAGTCCCGGCAGCGGCCTGCCGACTCGCCGCGTTTCCCCGCAGGGGAGCATCGCCACGATCGCGGAGGTGCTCGACTACGCCCGGCGGGCGGGTGCCGAGGTGAACCTCGAGATCAAGAACGTGCCGACAGATCCGGACTTCGACCCGACCGGGGCTTACGCCAACCGGGTGATGGACGTCGTCCTGAGCAGCCGCCTGCCGCGCAAACAGCTGCTGGTGCAGAGCTTCATTCCGGACAACCTGGACGTGGCCCGCCGGCGCATGCCCGGGGTGGCCACCAGCCTCCTGAGCCTCAACGCGACCGCGGACGCCTTCCTCGACCTCGCCGTGGCGAACAGGTACGAGTGGATCTCGCCTGAGTGGCCGGTCAGCCGTGCGTACGTGGAGGGTGCTCACACCGAGCGCCGGCTCGTGGCGCCGTACACGCTCAACACGACGGCCGAGGTGAGGGCGGCAGCGGGCGCCGGGGTGGACGCGATCATCAGCGACGATCCGCTTGGGGCATCACGGGCGCTGGGACTGCGGCAGGGCGGGTTGGAGTACACCGTCGTCGCGTCCACTCGGCGTTTCGAAGCCACCGGCCGGCTGGTCCCGGAGCGTGGCGTGAGTCGCCGCGCCGGGTGTCGCGGCACGGTGACCGTGCGGGTCATGGACTCGCTGCGGCAGCTCGGGAGGCGAGCCGTGCGGTTACGGCCCGACTGCCGCTTCCGCGCCGTTGCTGCGCTGTCCACGAGCGCGGAGAGGCGGACGATCACGATTCGCTTCAGCGGCAACCGGGTGTTGCTGCCGCGTCTCGCCGGTCCTCGCTGGCTGCCCTGAACGACCAAGGCCCGCCACGTGGGCGGGCCCCGGTCGCTTCGGTTGTCGGTCGGCTCAGCCCTCGGCGGGGCGCGGCTCGCCGGTGGGCTGTGGCGCGCGCCGCTGCGGCTCGGGCTGCACCGGCTCGGCTCCGCCCTCCAGCGCGGGGCCCTTGGGCAGCCACTCGAGCCACTTCGGCAGATACCAGTTCCAATCGCCGAGCAGCTTCATCGTCGCCGGCAGCAGCACGCCGCGCACCAGGGTGGCGTCGATCAGAACCGCCGCCGCCAGGCCCACGCCGAACTGCTTCATGTCGATGAACGACAGCGTGGCGAAGATGCTGAACACCGCCACCATCACCAGCGCCGCTGCGCTCACCACACCGGCGGTCGACTTGATCCCGTGCGACACGGCCTCCTCGGTCGGCTCGCCGCGGTCCACCGCCTCCTTGATCCGGCTGAGGATGAACACGTGGTAGTCCATCGACAGGCCGAACAGGATCACGAACAGCATCAGCGGGAACCAGGACGAGATCGCACCCGTGGACTCGAAGTCCAGGAGGTTCTCGAAGTGACCGTCCTGGAACACGTAGGTCACGATCCCCATGGCCGCCGCCACGGACAGCACGTTGAGCGCGATCGCCTTGATCGGAATCACGATCGAGCGGAACGTGACCAGCAGCAGGATGAACGCCATCGCGAAGACGAAGGCGAACACGAACCAGATCCGCTCCGCCATCAGGTCGTTGAAGTCGACCGAATTGGCCGTGAAGCCGCTCACGCCCATCAGCTCGCCGCCGCGAACGTCCGGCAGCACCTGCGGGACGACATCGTCTCGCAGGGTTTCCACGGCTGCCATCGAGGTCTCGTCGCTACCGGTTCCCGCCAGCGGCACCTCGAGCACGGCCACCTGCTTGTCCGGGCTCACGTCGACCGTGACCGGCTCGTTGAACTGGTCCGACTCGCGTGCCACCTCCCGCAGATCGGCGGCGGCAGCCTGGATCTGATCCCGGTCGAGGTTGTTGCCCTCGAGCACGATGTCCGCGGTGAACTGCTCGCCCGGGAAGGCGGCCTGCATGCGGTCGTAGGTCTGCACCACCTCGAGCGAGCGCGGCAGGCCGTCGATGCCGGAATCCGCGGTGTGGATGTGGAACACCGGGATCGCCAGCGTCACCAGCACGCCACCGGCCACCAGAATCGACGCGATCGGGCGCTTGAGCACGCGGTCGAGCACCCACGACCACACGCGCGGCTCGCCGGTGCGCCGCTCGGGCTTGAGGAAGGGCACACGGCCCTTGTTCACCTTGTCGCCGAGCTTCGACAGGATCGCCGGGAGCACGGTCAGCGAGCCGATCACCGAGATCGCGACCACGAGGATCGTCCCGGTCGCGAACGACACGAACGTCGACGCTCCGCCGAAGTACATCCCGGCCATGGCAGCCATCACCGTGAGGCCGGAGACGAGCACGGCTCGACCCGAGGTGGCGGCCGCCGCTTCCAGCGCGGCCTCCTCGGAGCGTCCGCGGGCGCGTTCCTCACGCTCGCGGCGCAGGTAGAACAGCGAGTAGTCGACCCCCACGGCCAGGCCGATCAGCAGCACGACCGAGTTGACCGTCTCCTCCATCGGGAGGATCTGGCTGATCGGGCCGAGCAGGCCTATCGCCGCCGCCACCGCCGTGACGGCCAGGACCAGGGGAACGAAGGCGGCCAGCAGAGCACCAAAGGCAAGGATCAGGATGATCAACGTGATCGGCAGGGAGGTGACCTCCGCCCTCTGGAAGTCGTCCTCGAACGCCTGACTGAGCGCCTTGTCGGCGCTCGCCCCGCCGAACTCCTCGATCCGGTAGGAGGGCTGCTGCTTGTCGAGAGCGGCGACCGCGTTCAGCGCCGGGTCGACCCTGTCCTCGGCGTTCTCGCCGGGGATCTCGAAGGTCACGAGCGCCGAGCGGCCGTCCTCGGACAGCTGGCCCTCGCTGTCGGGGGCGTAGGGGCTGGTGACCGCCTGGACGTGCTTGGTGCCCTCGAGCTTGGTCACCACTCCGTTGACTATTTGACGGAACTCTCCATCGGAGTTGCGGGCGCCGTTCTGGCTCTGGATGAGAACGCTCTCGCTCTCCTTGTCAGGGAAATGATCGGAAACCGCCGAGTCCGCGCGCCCCGACTCTCCGATTTCGTAGTCGTCGTCGCCCAGCGTCTTGGTGCCCACCGAACCGCCGATGAAGACGGCCAGGATCACAAAGACGAGCCAGCCGACGATCGCCTTCTTTCGATGCTGCGCGCTCCAGCGACCAGCGCGCGCAGCGAGATTCTTGGTGCCGTTCTCGTTCATGGGAGCAGCATCCGTCCCGGCGGGGCTCGGTCCAATGCGGCCTACCCGCCAAGGGCAGTGCGGTTATCCGCACGGTCGAGGCGGGCCTTCAGCGTGGGCGCGACCCGTTCCGGCCCGTTTCGAATCTGGCGCCAGGTGAAGCGCAGCGTGCGGTAGCCGGCGGCGTCGACGAGCTGATCGCGCCTTACGAGTAACGCAAACTCCGCGGCGCCTCGCGCATCCGGATCACCCGGGCCGGGACGCCGCCCACGACCGCGTTGGCCGGCACGTCGCGGGTGACCACGGCGTTCGTGCCGATCACGGCGTTGTCGCCTACCGTCACGCCGCGCAGGATGCACGCGCCGTAGCCGATCCAGACGTTGTTGCCCACGCGCACGTCGCGCTTGTAGATCCCCTGCAGGCGGATCGGGCGCTCGACCTCGACCATCCCGTGGTCGAAGTCGATCAGCATCACGCGGTCGGCGATCACGCACTCGCGGCCGATCGAGACGTGCTGGAAGGAGGAGATCGTGCACTCCTGACCGAGCACCGTCTTGGCGCCGATCGACACTGCGCCCTCGTGGGAACGCAGCTTGCAGCCGTGCCCCACCCACGCCCAGCGCCCCAGCTCCAGCAGCGCGCCCTGACCCACCTCCAAAGAGCAGCCCGGCCCCACGAAGGCCAGCCCGTCCAGGCGCAACCCTTTGCCAAGCCGCAGTTTCCACAGTCCCAGCCGCGCCAGAAGCCGCAGATACTTGAAATTGAGCATCCCCTTCCGGCGCATGAACCGCAGCAACACCAAGAGCCCGCCATGGCGAGGTGGAGGCTCGCCACGGATCTCGGGAGGGAGATCCGACGGCGGAGCGGCGATAGGCTCGGTTGCGCTCTCCATCGGGGGCTGGATGATAGGTGTGGGTATCCGTATTGGCCGGAGGGCAACCTCCGTTCACAATCTGCTTTGAGATGGCGACCAGCGTCCTCATCGTCGACGATCACCCGAGCTTCCGGGCAAGCGCTCGCATGCTGCTCGAGTCCGAGGGCTTCCAGGTGGTCGGCGAGGCCGAGAACGGGCTCGGGGCCATCGAAGCGGTCCACGAGCTGAGCCCCGACCTCGTCCTCCTCGATGTCCAGCTGCCGGACATCGACGGGATCGAGGTCGCCTCCCGTCTGACGAGCAACGGCAGTGCCCCGGCGATCGTCCTGACCTCGAGCCGGGATCTTGCCGATCTCGGCAGCCTGGGCGGTGCCCGCGGATTCATCCCGAAGTCGGAGCTGTCCGGCGCCGCCCTGGAGGCGTTGCTCTGACCAGCCTGCGGCGCGCTCTCTGGGCACTCGCCGGAGCGGGCCTCGCCCTCGGTTTCCTCGTCGCCGCGCTGATGTTCACCAGCGACACCCTCGAACTCCGCGGTGTCTGGGCGGCGGGCACGCTGTTCATCGGCTGGAGCTTCATAGGGGTCGGCCTGTACGCGTGGGCGCGCCGTCCCGACAACCGCGTCGGGATGCTGATGGCGGCCACAGGCTTCGCCTGGCTGGTCGCGGCGCTGGGCCTGTCGGACCTGCCGCTCCCGTTCACGGTGGGCCAGGTGTTGGGGGCCATCTATTTCGCGGTGGCGATTCACCTGCTCCTGGCCTTCCCCGACGGTCGTCTCAACACCCAGGCCGAGCGAGTGATCGTGCGGGGGGTCTACCTGCTCACGACGGTCGCGATCTTCCCCGCGTGGCTGTTCCTGGAACCGCGCAGCGACTACGACTGCGCCAACTGCCCGGACAACGTGCTGCTCGTCGAGCGCAACGAGAACCTCGTGCAGCTGATGAGCGGGATCGTAAACGTGCTCGCGACCGTGCTCCTGGTGGCGGTTGTGGTGGTTTTGGTGCGGCGCTGGCGACGGGCCGGCCCGTCGCAGCGGCGCCTGCTCGTCCCGGTCTACGCGGGCGGCGTGGCGCTGATGCTGCTGCTCGCCGTCACCGTCGTCTTCCAGGTCTGGGGCCTCGACCACATCATCACCGAAGCGGCGTGGATCAGCACCATGATCCCCTTCGGCCTGGTTCCCTACCTGTTCCTCTGGACGCTCGTTCGCGCCCACATGATCCAGAGCGGAGCGGTGGGCTCGCTGATCGCGCGTCTGAGCGAGGTTCCAGCCAGCGGACGGCTCCGCGACGCGCTGGCCGACGCCCTCGGCGATCCCTCGCTCGAGGTCCTCTACTGGCTCCCGGAGGACGAGCGCTTCGTGGACGGAAGCGGCCGCCCGCACGAGCTGCCCGAGCCCGGCTCCGGCCGCGCCTTCACCCAGGTCGAGCGCGACGGCCGGCCGGTCGCCGCGATCGTCACCGATCCCCTGATGCTCGACAGCCGCGACGGGCACGTCGACGCGATCGGGGCCGCCGCGTCCCTCGCGCTCGAGAACGAACGGCTCGATGCCGAGCTGCGCTGCAAGCTGGTGGAGCTGCGCGAATCGCGCGAGCGCATGCTCAAGATCGGGCTCGAGGAACGCCGGCGCCTCGAGCGCGATCTACACGACGGCGCTCAGCAGCGCCTCGTCTCGATGGCGCTCGAGCTGCGGCTTGCCCGCGCGAGGTTGCAGGACGACCCGGCGGCCGCCGCCACCCTGTTGGCGGGAGCATCGGACGAGCTCGACGCCGCGCTCGGGGAGCTGCGCGAGCTGGCGCGAGGCATTCATCCGGCGGTGCTCTCCGATCGCGGCCTCAACACCGCTGTCGAGACGCTCGCCCACCGCGCACCGCTGCCGGTGGAGGTGGACGAGCTGCCCGACGAGCCGCTGCCCGAGGCAGTGGAGCTGGCGGCGTACTTCGTCGTCGCCGAGTCGCTCACCAACGTCGCCAAGTACGCCCACGCCAGTCGCGCGACGGTGAGGGTCGAGCGCGCGAACGGTCGCATCGTCGTCGCGGTGGCGGACGACGGCATCGGCGGGGCCGACCCCGCGAGCGGCACCGGCCTTCGCGGGCTCGCCGATCGGATCGCCGTGCTCGAAGGCCGGCTGGACGTGGACTCCCCGCCCGGACGCGGCACCACCGTGACGGCGAGAATCCCCGTCCGATGAGCGAGGGCGAGGTGGCTCTGCGAGTGGTGGTGGCCGACGACTCGGTGCTGCTGCGCGAGGGCGTGGTGCGTCTGCTCGAGGAATCGGGCTTCGACGTGGTGGCCCAGGCCGGCGACGCCGACGATCTGCTGCGCAAGGTCGGCGCCCACAAGCCGGACGTGGCCGTGGTCGATATCCGCATGCCGCCCAGCAACACCGACGATGGCCTGCGAGCGGCGCTCGAGATCCGCTCGAAGCAGCCGGACACCGGCGTGCTCGTGCTCTCGCAGTACGTCGAGGAGGGCTACGCGCTGGAGCTGGTGGCCGACAGCGCGGGCGGGGTGGGCTATCTGCTCAAGGACCGCGTGGCCGACGTAGATCGCTTCATCGACTCGGTCAAGCGCGTGGCGGAGGGCGGCTCGGCGCTCGATCCCGAGGTGGTCTCACAGCTCGTGGGGCGTGCGCGCCGGGACGACCCGCTCGAAGGGCTGACGCCACGCGAGCGCGAGGTGCTCGAGCTGATGGCCGAGGGACGCTCCAACCACGCGATCGCCGACCAGATGGTCGTGACCGAGCGCGCGGTGGAGAAGCACGTGACCAGCATCTTCAGCAAGCTCGGCCTGCCGCCCGCGCCGGAGGACCACCGGCGCGTGCTCGCGGTACTCGCCTTCCTCAGGGCCTAGGAATCACGGCCAACAGGTACTCGCCGCTGAAACGCAGCGTGCCGTCGTCGGCGACGTTCTCCTGGTTTAGGTAGTCGATGTACGCGCTGCGCAGCTCGCCGGCCCGCTCGCCGAGCGTCTCGCGCGCACTGATCAGAGGCCCGAAGCTCTCGAGCATGAAGTCGGCGTAGCTCTCGGGAGAGCTGTCGCGCCATTCGTTCTCGTGGCGCTCGAAACGGCCCTCGCCCAGCAATTCGCGCACGTGCTCCTCGGTTCCCCACAGCGTCGGCGGTGTCCCGCCCGGAGGCGGGGGCACCAGCTGGGCCGTGACGGCGAACATGCGCCCGATCGCGCCGGTGGGCGACCAGCAGCAGATGCCCATCACGCCGCCCGGCCGGCACACGCGCTTCATCTCGGCGGCGGTCTGTGCGTGGTCGGGAGCGAACATGTGGCCGAACGCGGAGAGGACGCGGTCGAAGCTCGCATCCTCGAAGGGCAGATTCTGTGCGTCGCCCTCGACCCAGTCCACCTCGACCATCGCGTCGGCAGCTCGCTCGCGGGCCACGGCCAGCAGGTCCGGCGAGAAGTCCAGCGCCCTGACCCTCGCGCCCGCCTTGACCGCGGGGATCGCCACGTTCCCCGTGCCACAGGCCACGTCGAGAACCTCCATGCCCGGCTCGACCGCGGCCGCCTCCACCAGCCGGTCGGCCGTGGTGCTGATCTTCTCCGCCACCGCCGCGTAGTTGCCAGAGCCCCACATCGTCTTCGGATCCATGGGAATCACTATCTCGGGTTACCCGTACTGCGCGCAACCCGTCCATTTGTCACCCTCCGGCGCATGGATTCGATCGTCAGCGCCACCGACGTCCGCCGCCGCTACGGAGAGGGCGACGCCGCCGTGAACGCGCTCGCCGGCGTGACGGTCGGCTTCGAGCGAGGCCGTTACAGCGCCATCATGGGACCGTCGGGCTCGGGCAAGTCGACCCTCATGCACATCCTCGCCGGCCTGGATCGTCCGACATCCGGCACCGTCACACTCGACGACGTCGAGATCACCACACTCGACGACGCCGACCTGACCCGCCTGCGGCGCGACAAGCTCGGCTTCATCTTCCAGTTCTTCAATCTGCTCCCGGTCCTCACCGCCGAGGAGAACGTGGTGCTCCCGCTCTCAATCGCCGGCGAGAAGCCCGACGCCCAGTGGATCGACCGGCTGATCGACACCGTTGGCCTCTCCGACCGGCGCACCCACCGCCCGGCCGAGCTCTCCGGCGGCCAGCAGCAGCGGGTCGCGGTGGCCCGCGCCCTGGCCTCGAAGCCGGCCGTGGTGTTCGCCGACGAGCCCACCGGCAACCTCGACTCGAAATCGAGCGAGGAAGTGCTCGGGCTCCTGCGGCGCTCCGTCGACGAGCTCGGGCAGACCGTGGTGATGGTCACCCACGATCCCGAGGCGGCCGCGCACGCCGACCGGCTCGTGGTTCTGCGCGACGGTCTGGTGGTCCACGACGCCGACGCCGGCACTGCCGACGAGGTGATCGAGCTCATGAAGGCCGTGGCTTGACCAAGCTCTCCCTCCGCGGTCTCGCGCAGCGCAAGCTGCGCACCTTCGTGACGATTCTTGCCGTACTGCTCGGCGTCTCCTTCATCTCCGGCAGCTACGTCCTCACGGACACGATCAACAAGTCCTTCGACGACATCTTCGACACGGCCTACGCCGGCACGGACGTGGCCATCTCGTCGAGCACCACCGGCCAGACCGATGCAGCCGCCCCCCCTGCTTTTCCCGCCCGCTATCTGAACACGGTGGAGCAAGTGGACGGCGTTCAGAAGGCCGCCGGCGGCATCTTCACCACGGGTCGGTTCGTGGACGCCCAGGGCGAGCAGCTCTCCAACAGCTTCGCTCCTGAGTTCATCAGCTCGGTGGCGCCCGAGCCGTTCGAGACGCTCACCTACCTCGACGGAGAGCCGCCGTCGAACGCGAACCAGGTGGCCATCGACCAGTCGACCGCCGATCGCGAGGGGCTGGAGCTGGGCGACACCCTGAGGATCGCGGGCGAGGCCGGGGTCAAGGGCTACGAGATCACGGGGATCCAGCGCCTGGGTGACACCTCTTCGGGTGGGTCGGGCACCGCGGTGCTGACCCTGCCGGAGGCTCAGCGCCTGACCGGCAAGGTGGGCGAGTTCGACGCCATCTCCGTCCAAGCGGCAGACGGGGTGGAGCCCGCCCAGCTCTCCCGGCGCATCAACGAGGTGCTGCCCGCACGCCTCACGGTGGAGACGGGCAGTCAGGCGGCCGAGCGCCAGTCCCAGGACATCAAGGACGACCTCAGCTTCCTTCGCATCGTGCTGCTGGTCTTCGGCGGCGTCGCGTTGCTGGTGGGCAGCTTCCTCATCTTCAACACCTTCTCGATCACCGTCGCGCAGCGCATCCGCGAGCTCGGAATGCTGCGCACTCTCGGCGCCACGCGCGGGCAGCTGCTCCGCGCGATGGTGCTGGAGGCGGTGGTCATCGGCGTGGTCGGGTCGGTCCTGGGAGCCCTGGCCGGGATCGGCGTGGCCGGCGCCCTCAACGCTCTCTTCAAGAGCATCGGGGCGGACCTCCCCAACACCGGCACCGTGATCGCGGCGCGTACCGTGATCCTCGCCCTGGTCGTGGGCATGCTGGTCACGCTCGCCGCTGCCCTCACGCCGGCGCTGCGCGCCACGCGAGTGTCGCCGATGGCCGCCTTGCTCGAGGCCGAGCTGCCGGAGAGCCGCAGGCGCGGCCGGATCTTCACCGCTGTTGCCGTCCTGCTCACCCTGCTCGGCATCGGTCTGACCTGTGTCGGCCTGTTCGGAGGGGTGGACGACGCCAACGCCGCGGCGGGCCTTGTGGGCGGCGGCGCGGTGGTCACCCTGTTCGGGGTCGCGATGTTCAGCCCGCGGCTGGTGCGGCCGCTGGCGTCGCTCACCGGCTGGCCGCTCGAGAAGCTCCGCGGCATCACCGGCCGGCTGGCACGCGAGAACGCTGTGCGCAAGCCCGGCCGCACCGCCGTCACAGCGGGCGCGCTGATGATCGGCCTCGCGGTGGTGGTCTTCGTGACCGTGTTCGCCGCCGGGCTGAGCGCCTCCGTGAGCAACGCGATCGACCGCAACTTCCAGGGCGACCTCGTCCTCCAGAACACAGACGGCTTCTCGCCGATCAGCCCGGGTGCCGCGCGCGTGGCCGAACGGGTGGACGGCGTGGAGACGGCGTCGTCGCTCACCTTCGCCGGCGGGGTGCGCGACGGCAAGGACGTTCGCCTCTCGGGCGTCGATCCGGCGCGAGTGGGCGACGTTCTGACGCTCGATTGGGAGGACGGCTCGCCCGCGACCCTCTCCAATCTGACTTCGAGTGGCGCCGTGGTGGACGACGCGTGGGCTGACAGCAACAACCTGTCGGTCGGGGACGAGATCAGGATCCGCACGCCGCTCGAGCGGGACGTGACCTACACGATCGAGGGCGCTATCAAGGACAACGCCGACCTGCTTGGCAACGTGGTGGTCACCGAAGATCAGCTGGCGAGGCAGTTCGCCGTGCGCGAGCCCAGCTTCACGTTCCTCAAGCTCGCCCCGGGCGCCGATGCGGATGCGGTTCAGGACCGCGTCTCGCAGGCGGTGGACCGGCGCTTCCCGACCGTCGACACGCTCAACCAGCAGGAGCTCAAGGACAACCAGCAGGGGCAGATCAACCAGGTCGTGAACTTCATCTACGTGCTGCTGGCGCTGGCGATCGTGATCTCGCTGCTCGGCATCGTGACGACGCTGGCGCTCTCCATCCACGAGCGCACCCGCGAGCTCGGGATGCTCCGCGCGGTGGGCATGTCGCGCCGCCAGGTGCGCCGGCTGGTTCGCTATGAGGCCGTGATCACCGCACTGATCGGCGCGATCCTCGGAACGATCCTGGGGGTGGTGTTCGCCACGCTGATGTCGATCCCGCTGTCCGACGAGGGCTTCGAGCTGTCCTACCCGATCGTGACGCTGATCGTGCTGCTCCTGCTGGCAGCGCTGGCCGGGGTGCTGGCCGCGATCGGCCCGGCGCGGCGAGCGGCCCGGCTCGACGTGCTGCGGGCAGTGGCGTACGAGTAGAGGTCGTGCGCGCCCGGCCGAGCCGGGTGCTTCGCTGTAGCCTCGCGGCCGCGATGAGCGGCGAGCGCGGCATTCCGGTCTCGGGCGTTTCCGAGCTCGTGCTCGAGGTCGTGGATCTCGAGGAGTCCGAGCGCTTCTACTCCGGCGTGCTGGGCCTCCCGGTGGTGGAGCGCTGGCCCGACCGCGAGGCGATCTGGGTGATGGCAGGAGACCGGACGCGAATCGGCCTCTGGCGCCCGCAGGTGGGGCTGGCCGGAGGGCGCGGCGGCCTGCACGTGCACTACGCGATGAAGATCGCCGAGGCCGACTTCGACGCCGCCGTCGACCTGCTGCGCGAGCGCGGCCAGGAGGTCGAGGTGCTGCGCTTCGGGGAGAGCCACGGCCGCGCCGCATACGTGAACGACCCGGACGGCAACGTGGTCGAGCTGTGGACGTGGGACGTGGGAGAGCACCTGCGCCCCGGATAGCCATCGTGCGCACCCGGCCGAGCCGGGTGCTTCGCCGGACTACCATTGCGCGCTGCATGCCGGCCCCCGGACGCACCGCAGCCGACCTCGCCGAGCGCCTCCTGGCGGGCGACAAGCGCGCGCTGGCGCGGGCGATCTCACTGGTCGAGAACGACGATCCCGAGGGCTGGCGGCTTGTCCGTGAGGTCTATCCCAGCACCGGGCGGGCGGCGGTGGTGGGCTTCACCGGCCCACCGGGCGTCGGCAAGTCGACCATCATCGCCCGGCTGGTGGAGGGGGCACGGGCGGCCGACCGCCAGGTGGCCGTGCTGTCAATCGATCCCAGTTCGCCCTTCACCCAGGGCGCCCTGCTGGGCGACCGGATCCGGCTGGCCGATCACTTTCTCGACCCGGGCGTGTACATCCGCTCCATGGCGAGCCGGGGCTCGCTCGGCGGCCTGTCCGAGGCCACGCTCCAGGCGGCTCTGCTCATGGACGCGTCCGGCAAGGACGACGTCTTCCTCGAGACCGTCGGGGTGGGGCAGGCCGAGGTGGACATCATCGACCACGCCGACACGATCGTGCTCGCGCTCATGCCGGGGTCGGGCGATTCGATCCAGGCCCTCAAGGCGGGGGTCATGGAGATCCCCGACGTGATCGTGGTCAACAAGGCCGATCACCCGCTGACCGACACGATGGTGCGCGAGATCCGGGGCGTGCTCTCGCTCGGTCCCCAGCAGGGCTGGCGCGTGCCCATCGTCAAGGCCGAGGCCACCCGTAACGAGGGCATCGAGGAGCTGGCCGAGCGGATCGCCGAGCACCGCGAGTTCATCGAGCAGGAGGGCACGCTGGCGGAGCGCCGCCGGCGCAACCTGCTCAACGAGGTGATCGCCCTGGCCGCGGCGCGGCAAAGGCGCAAGCTCGAGGCGCGCGTGCGCGAGGACGATTCCATCCACGAGCTCCTCGACGAGGTGGTGGCCCGCCGCCTCGATCCGGCCAGCGCGGCGGCCAAGCTCCTCGAGAAGGAGACGGGAGAGCTCGAGCGGAGCTAAGGGCGGCGCGTCAGCCTCTCTCACCCGCGGGCAGCTCGCCGCCGGCGTCTGAGGCCTCCGGGATGGCCCGCGGGCGCAGCGCGAATGCGGCCACCACGGCGCCCAGCAGCAGCACCCCCACGCAGGCCGCGAAACCGGCGCGGGCGGCCACGTCGAAGGCATCGTCCACTTGTGTGGTCAGATCGGCCGCGAGCGCGGGCGAGCTCGCCAGCACGTCGCGGGCTTCCTCGATCGACTGCTCGGCGCGCTCGCGGGCGGTGCCGGACAGAGCATCGAGCCGGTCGATACGCGCCGAGTAGACGGCCGCGAACACGGTTCCGATCAGCGCGACGCCGAGCGCCCCGCCGGTCTGGCGCGCGAGCTGGTTGACGGCGCCGCCGTCGCCCGCCTTCGCGTCGCCCAGGTCGTTCATGATCACCGTCGTGGCCGGCGCCACCACCACCGCGATCAGCAGTCCGATCAGACCGGTGGCCACCAGCACCAGAACCACCGTGGTGCCGCGCCCCAGGAGGAGGAAGAGAGCGACCGTCGCGGCCAGCGCGAGCGTGCCGAGAGTCAGCGTCCACCGCGCTCCGAGCGCGGCGAACACGGGAGCGTTATAGCGCGCGCCCACGGCGGCGCCCACGCCGAGTGGCGTGAGCACCAGGCCGGTCTCGAGCACCGTTCGGTCCTGTACGTACTGGAGGTACTGGGGCAGCAGGAACATCACGCCCAGGAACGAGATGTAGATGCTCATGATCACCGCGGCGCCCGCGGCCACGGCCGGGCGCGCGAGCACGCGCACGTCGAACAGTGGGTCGGGGCGGCGCAGCGCTCCGCGCACGAAGAGGACCCCCGCCGCCAGACCAACCGCGGCGGAGGCCAGCACGAGCGGACTGGTCCAGCCGGCGTCCGGCCCCTCGATGAGCGCGAAGACCACTCCGCCCAGCGCGAGTATCGAGAGCGCGGCTCCAGTGAGGTCGAGCGGAGGCGTCCCGGGCCGGGTCGATTCCGGCAGGACGCGCCGTCCCCAGGGCACGAAGACCACAGCCACCGGCACGTTGACGAGGAAGACGGCCTGCCAGCCCACGGTGTCCACGAGCACTCCGCCCATCACGGGACCCAGCACGAGGCCCACACCGGCCACCCCGGCCCACACGCCGAGCGCCTGGGGGCGCTCCTCCGGGGGGAACATCACCGCGATCAGCGACAGCGCCGGCGGCAGCACGCAGGCGGCCGCCGCGCCCATCGCCGCGCGGGCCGCGATCAGGGCGACCGGCGATGGGGCGAGCGCGCACAGCACCGAGGCGGCGCCGAATGCCGCCATTCCGCTGAGGAACACGCGGCGGCGGCCGAAGCGGTCGGCCAGACCGCTGCCGACGAGGAGCAGGCCGGCCAGGGCCACCAGGAACGCGTCAATCACCCACTGCAGCTCACCGACGCCTGCGTTCAGGTCCTCCGAGATGTCCGGAAGGGCCACGTTCACGATCGTCATGTCGATCGCGCTGATGAACATCGCGCCGCAGACCACGTACAGGCCCTGGCGCCGGCGCGGGTGCGGCTCGGCCGCCTCCGCCTTCAGGTGCAGGAGGTGATGCGGGAACTCGATGTGGAGACCGTAACCTTCCGGTGCCATGGGCGACGAGCGCGCATACAGGTTCAGGGCGGGCGAGTCCCTCGGCGAGGAGGTGGCCCGCGTCGCGCGCGGCCGGATCAACCACGCGATCGAGGAGCTGAACGGCGAGAGCGACAGCACCCCGGAGGAGGCCGTGCATAACGCGCGCAAGGACATCAAGAAGCTGCGCGCCCTGCTGCGCCTTGTCTGCGGCGAGCTGGGGACGGACGTCTACCGCCGCGAGAACGACGCCTTCCGCGCCGCCGCGGCGGAGCTGGCGGGTACGCGCGACGCCGACGTGCTGGTGGCCACGCTCGATGCACTGGAGCTCGGCGACGCCGTGGCTGGGCCCCTTCGGCGCGCGCTCGAGGCCCAGCGGCTGCAGACCTCAGTCGGCGGGCGAGGACAGGCGGGAGCCGCGGCCGTGGAGATACTGCGCGGGGCCCGGGAGCGCGTGGCCCACTGGCCGCTCGAGACAGACGGCTTCGAGGCGCTCGAGCCCGGCCTGCGGCGGATGTACCGCCGGGGGCGGCGCGAGTACCGGGCGCTGCGCAAGGAGCCGACGGTCGAGGGCCTGCACGAGTGGCGCAAGAGGGCGAAGGAGCTGTGGTACGACCACACGTTGCTCGCGTTCATCTGGAAGCCGGTGATGAACAGCCTCGCCGACGAAGCGCATGAGCTGTCCGACCGGCTGGGCGACGATCACGACCTCGCGCTTCTGCTCGAGTGGGCGCACGAGCACGCCGAGGCCACGCCCGAGCTGGTGGAGGCGGTGGAAAGCCGGCGCGCCGCCCTGCAGGCCGATGCCTTCGAAATGGGTGCGCGGCTGTACGCCGACCGGCCGCGAGTCTTCATCGGCCGCCTACAGCGCTATTGGGCCACGGCCGTGGCCGAGCAGGCCGCGCAGAGGCCAGTGAGCACCAGCTCCGCCGCTGCGGGCTGAGACCCCCCCGCCCGGGCGGCGCGCAGCACCGGGCCAACGTCCAGCGGCGCGTCTACGTCCTCGACCGAGCCGCAGTGTGAGCAGACCAGGTGGTGATGGTCGTCGGTGCGCGGGTCCCAGAGCGCCGCGCCGCTCTGGGCGGCCAGCCGGCGCACCATCCCGAGCTCCTCGAACAATTCGAGCGCGGCGTAAACCGTAGGCAGCGACGCGTTCGGCAGTCGCACCGACACGCGCTCCAGCACCTGCTCGGCAGTCACGTGGCGCCCCAGGTCCCGCAGGGCGCGGTTGATCAGTACCCGCTGAGGAGTCACGCGCATCCCACGCTCGTGGAGAGCGCGGGTCAGGGTTTCGTCGGCACTTGTCATTAGGCGACCCTTACTTTAAATCATTTGTCATAATCTGTCCATGTCGACCGCTGCACAGTTCCTGGCCCGGCTGCGCGCCACCGACGACCCCAAGCTGGCGCTCCAGGTCGTGCAGCCCGGGCTGATCGGATTGATCGACGGCACCATCTCCACGCTGGCGCCGATCTTCGCCGCCGCCTACCTCGCGGGCTCGCGCGAGGCGCTTCTCGTGGGGCTGGCCGCGGCCCTCGGCGCCGCCATCAGCATGGGGCTGTCGGAGGGGCTCTCCGACGACGGCTCGCTCACCGGCCGGGGCAGCTCGCTCTCGCGCGGACTGATCACCGGGGGAGCCACGTTCGTCGGTGGCACGCTGCACGCGCTGCCGTTCCTGATCGGCGACGTCGACCGCGCGCTGACGATCGCCTACGGGGTGGTTGCGGTTGAGCTGGTGCTGATCGCCTGGATTCGCCGGCGGTTCATGAAGGTCTCGCTCACCCGCTCGCTCATCCAGGTCACGCTCGGCGGCGTGATCGTGGCGAGCGTGGGCGTGGTCATCGGGAGCGCGTAGTCTCGAACTCGGCGACGAGCTTCTTCGGCGCCGCTAGCCGCCAGGCGTCCTCGATCACCTCGGCCAGCTCGTCGTCGTCGATGTTCTCGAGCCGCACGAGGAAGTAGCCGTATCCCTCGTAGTGCGGAGTCTCGAAGAAGACCTCCGGCTCGGCTTCCATCAGCAGCTGCTTCTCGCCCTTATCGACCTTCGCAACCAGCACCGTGTCGTCATCGCGAAGCCGTGCGAAGAACTTGCCCCGGACCTTCCACGATGGCGTCCCGTAGGACGTTCCCTCCTCGGTGTCGGGGAGGCTCTCGACGAGGCGGCGGACCGTTGCCGGGTCGGACATGGCCGACAATCTAGACGCGCCGGCCGCCCGCCGGCGCCCTGGCGCGCCGCCACTCGATCGCCACCAGCGCCGCCAGCGAAGCGGCCACTGCGGCCCCGGCCAGCCAGGGCCAGGTGCCGCCCGGCCCGAACGCGGGCAGCAGGTCTGTCAGCGCGCCGAAGGGCGCGTCGGGACGGTCCGCCACGAGGGAGCCGTCACCGAAGCGCACATCGATGTAGAGCCATGCCGACGCGGCGACGGTGAGCGTGGCGAGCACCGTTCCGAGTCGCGGCGAGTGCCTCAGCCCCCAGGCGACGAGCGGCACCGCGAGGAAGAGCCCGGGCAGTAGGTGCCGCGCCGGGAACCAGGAGCCGAACATCGTGGGCGCCAGGAAGGCGGCGAGCGCCAGCTGAACGCCGAGCACCACGGCGCAGAGGTCGGCGGTCAGCTCGATCTCGCGCAGTTGAGGCACCGCCCGGGCGAGGCGGTCGCGGTGTGAGCGCCACAGCCACCAGAGCCCGACGAAGGCCAGCAGGAACACCGGCGCCCAGCGGAGCAGGCCGTAGTCGCGATCGATGAACAGGGCGATCAGGCGGTAGCCCCGTTCGAGGTAGCCGACAGGAAAGGAGGCCCCCGTAGCCGACTCGCCGGGCGCGTTTGCCGCGTACTGGGTGGGACCGCCGTAGAAGGCCTCGTTGATGCCGATGCACAGGGCCAGGCTGAACAGCGACAGCTCGACCGAGCCGATCGCCAGCGTGCGCCGCCGGGCGCGCCACAGCGGACGGGCCGCGAAGTAACCAACGGCCACTCCGGCGGGCACGAACCTCATCCCGAGCCAGGGCAGGAGCCCGAGCAGGGCGAAGGCGATGAAGGCGTCCCGGCCTCCCGGGCGCGCGTCGAGGCGTACGGCCATCAGCGCGGCTCCGGCCAGCGCGGTGCCGGCCGCGGCCTCGGGGTAGACGGCGGTGGCGTAGGCGAGAAGCGGTGGTGACAGACCCACCGCCGCCGCGGCTCCCAGCGCCCATGGGTCGGGCACCACCCGCAGCGACAGCCGGTACGCCAGCACCACTCCCAGCGCGGCCACCGCCGCCAGGAACAGCTCCACCCCGGTCGCGCCGCCGAGCGCGTAGGCCGGCGCTATCAGGAGGGGCAGGCCCGTGCCGATCGGCTCGTTGACGCGGCCCTCGGTGGGCCTGCCGCGGGGCTCGAGCCGGGAGGGATAGAAGTCCTCGTACGCGCGAGAGGCGTACTCGTCGCGCACGTCGACGTCACGGTCATCGACGATCGACTCGGCGGCGAGGAGGTAGCGGGCCTCGTCGGCGCCGTAGTCGGAATCACCGAACGCGGGCAGGCCCAGCGTGGACGCATAGGCGGCGACGAGGAGGAGCCACAGGGCGACGCTGCGGCGCACCGGCGCCGGGGCTCAGCAGCCGAGTGCCCGGGCGATCACCATTTGCTGGACCTCGTCGGTCCCCTCGCCGATGGTGAGCACCTTGGCATCGCGATAGAAGCGGCACACCGGGTACTCCTCGATGTAGCCGTAGCCGCCGTGAATCTGCACCGCCTCCTCGGCGGCGCGAACCGCCAGACGCCCCGTCTTGAGCTTGGCCTGGGCGGCCGTGAGGCTGAAGGTCTTCCCGCGGTCCTTCTCGAGCGCCGCCTTGTACGTGAGCAGCCGCGCGGCCTCGATCTCGGTGGAGAGGTCGGCGAGCTTGGCCTGGATCGCCTGGTACTTGGAGATCGACTTGCCGAAGGCCACGCGCTCCTTGGCGTACGCGAGCGCCTCATCGAGCGCCCCCTGGGCCAGGCCCACGCCCATCGCGCTGACGCTGATGCGCCCGCCGTCGAGCGTCTGGAGGAACTGCCGGAAGCCCTGTCCCGGGAGGCCGACGAGGTTCTCCTCGGGCACCCGGCAGTCGTCGAAGCTGAGCGGCCGCGTGTCGGAGGCGTTCCAGCCCATCTTCCGGTACGGCTCCCCGATCTCGTAGCCCTCCGTGCCGTTCTCCACGAGCAGGTTGGAGATCTCGTCGTCGCCGGTGCGCGCCGTGATGGTCACGAAGGCCGAGATGTCCGTGCCGGAGTTGGTGATGAACTGCTTGGCGCCGTTGATCACCCACTCGCCGCCCTCGAGGGTCGCGCGGGTGCGCGTGTTGCCGGCGTCGGAGCCGGCCTCGGGCTCGGTCAGGCCGAACGCGGCGAGCCGCTCGCCGGAGCACAGCCGCGGCAGCCATTCCTCCTTCTGTGCCTCGCTCCCGAAGGTGTAGAGCGGCCAGGTGCCGAGGCTCGTGTGGGCCGCGACGGTGATCGCCACACTCGAGTCGACGCGGGCCAGCTCCTCGACGGCGATCGCGTAGCTCAGGGTGTCGGCGCCGCCGCCACCCACCTCCTCGGGGTAGGGGATGCCCATCAGGCCGAGCTCGCCGAGCTTGGCCACGATCTCGTAGGGGAACGCCTTCAGGCGGTCGAGCTCCTCGGCCACCGGAGCCACCTCGCCCTGGGCGAAGTCGCGCACCAGCCGTCTGATGTCCTGTTGCTCGTGAGTGAGGTCGAAGTCCATGCGGCCGGTGATGCTATTGCTCGGGTGGTGGTTGCCGGGGCGGACGCTTGCCGAGGGGGCTGGGTGGCCGTGCTGATCGATGACGGTTCCGCGCCCGAGGTCGTGGCGGCGGCTGACTTCGCGACCCTCCTCGAGCGGATCGGGCCGGCGCAGGTGATCGGCGTGGACATGCCGATCGGCGTGCCAGAGCGCGACTTCCGCGGGCTCGACCTCGTCGCGCGGCGACGAGGCCGGTCCGCGCGGCCACAGCGTGTTCATCACACCGCCGCGCGCCGCGCTGGAGGCAGAGAGTCACGCCGAAGCAGTGGCGGTGTCGCGCCGGCTCACCGGGCAGGGCCTGTCGCGGCAGTCCTACGGCCTGCGCGCGAAGATCTTCGAGGTCGAGGCCTGCCTCGCGGGGGCCGCCGGCGGCATCTGCGAGGTCCACCCCGAGCTGTCGTTCGCGGCGATGAAGGGCCGGCCCGCCGACTGGCCGAAGCGTTCCTACAACGGGCTGATGGAACGACGGGCGCTGCTCGACGCCGAGGGAATACGGCTCCCGCCAGAGCTGCCGGCAATCGGGTCGATCCCGGCCGACGACGTTCTCGACGCGGCGGCGGCGGCCTGGAGCGCGCGCCGGATCGCGGCGGGCACGCACCGCACGGTGCCGGAGCGGCCCGAGCGCGTCGGCGGCCGGGCGGTGGCCATCCACATCTGAGCCGAGACGGACAGTGGCATAATAGTGGCATGGCTCGCACACGATTGAGCACAACGGTGGACGCAGACCTGCTCAAAGGCGCGCGTCGCCTCCGCGCGAAGGCCACGGACGCGGCTCTCATCGACGAAGCGCTCGAAGCATTGCTCGCGCGCCACCGCGCTGCCGAGGTGGATGCCAGCTACGCGGCCTATGACCAGCAGCCGCTTGACACGCCGGATGCTTGGGGCGACCTGGCGTCGTTCAGACAAGCGGCCGCTGGTTCCTAGGTATGGCGCCGGCCCGAGGCGAGCTGTGGTGGTGCGAACTGCCCGAGCTCGGCAGACGCCCCGTCGTCGTCCTCTCGCGCGACGCTGCGATTCCGCGGCTCCGACGAGCACTCGTGGCGCCGTGCACGACCACGATCCGGTCATTGCCCAGCGAGGTCACGCTCGAACCCGCCGACGATCCCGTCCCGCGACGCTGCGCCGTAAACCTGGACTCAGTCGAGAGTGTCTCGGTCGCCGTGCTCGTCAACCGCCTCGGCCGGCTCCCGGATGCTCGGATGCGCGAGGTCTGCAGCGCGCTGGCGATCGCCGTCGACTGCCAAGGCTGACGCCCGAGCGGCGGCGGCTACACCACGCGCCGAAGCCGGCGGCTCATCGCGGCTCCCGAGGCGCCGAACAGCGAGCACAACCTTGGGAAGCACTCGTCCGGATCGGAGCGCCGCAGCCGCTCGTAGTGGCGCCGCACCAGCTCCGCGGGCATGAGCAGCGCCGCCGCAAACTCGTTGGCCTCCGACTCCTCGGGCGGGTAGGCGCGCCGCCCCTCGGTCTCGGGCGGATCGATCGCGTTGTTGCGGCACCAGACAGCGCCCTCGTGGCGATGCAGACACCAATGCCCGAGCTCGTGGCCGATCGTGAAACGCCTGCGCGGCGGCCACTCGCGGGCCTCGCCGGCGTTGACCCAGATCTCGCCGAGCGAAGGGAGCAGCAGGCCCGACAGGCCCTCCGTGGCGCCCAGCTCGGGCACGCCGGGGGCCGCTCGGAGGTCCTCGACGTTTCGCACGTGCAGGCCGAAGCAGGAGTCGGCGATCTGGTCGACCGGGACGGGCAGCGTGTTGCCGTTCCAGATCCAGCCCGGCACTTCGGTCAGCACCGCCTGCGCCCGCTCCTCGATCTCAGACTGCATGACTCCACCGATCGTAGGCCCTCGTCAGGCGCCCGCGCCGAGGCGGCGCAGGACGGCGTGCAGGGCCCGTTCCGCGGCCTCCGACCACTGCACCGCCCCGCGGGGACGGGCCTGTAGCTCGAGGTCGGCCCGGTCGCGCATGCGCGGGTCCGTCCGCAGCGCGCGGGCGAGCGCGGCAGCGAGGGGGCGATTCCCGGTCCGCACCGCGTGGCGGAAGAGCGCAAGCAGGTGGTGCATGAGTGGAGGGTCGGAACGCGTCGCTCAAGCTGACGACGGACCGCCTCGGAAGAGGCGGTCGACCTCGTCCCAGTCCTCGCCCTGATCCTCCGCGACGGGAGCCTGTCCCGGCGCCGGCGGAGCCACCTGGCCCACCGTCGTGCGGGCGAACACGGCGCCGGGATCGTCGCGCCGCGGCCCGGGTGCGGGCATCTGCCCGGCCTTTCGCAGCGCCTCGCCGCTCCAGTCGACGATCTGCCCGAGCGCGTCGAGCACGGTCTCGGACACGCCCCGTTCCGGCAGCAGCCCCTGCTCCATCTGGTGGTAGTAGAGGGCGACCTTCTCCTCCTCGGCCTGTGCGCCAAGCCGCGCCGCCAGCTGCGCGACAAGCTCGCTGCGGCGCAGCCGCGCCCGAGCCCGCAGCCGGGGCAGCAGCGCCGGCCACAGGCCGCTCTCGCCCTCGAGCGACCTCTGGACGCCTTCGGCCACCGTCGCGGCGGGCGACAGGCGCAGCGCCTCCGCGTCGAGCTCGCGCCTCGGCGCGGCCTCCAGGTACGCGTCGATCAGCGCCGACAGCAGCTCGCGCTCGCTGCCCGACAGCCGCGCCACGTAGGGCCGGGGGTCGGCCTCCGGGTCGGCTCGGTGCGCCTGCTTTGTACTCGTTGAGCAGTTGGTCGACGTCGCTCATGTCTCAATCCCGAGTATCGCTGCCCTCCTCGAGCAGCTCCTTGACCCGTCGTTCGAAGCGGGAGGCGATCTGGTGCACGTTGGCCTCGCTCATGCCGTCGCCAACGAGCCGGGCGGTCGCGCCTGCGGAATGCGGGCCGAACACGTAAAGGTCGATCACCTTGCGGTGGCGCGGGTCGTTGAGCTCGCCGAGGGCGCGCTCGACGCACTCCCGTGCATGGAGAGCCTCACCCTCCGGGGCGACCCGCGGCTCGTGGCCCCAGGTCTCCTCGTCCTCGCCGGGCAGGGGCGCCGTCTGCGGCCGCCGCTTGCGGGCCTCGAGATAGTCGGCGATCCGGCGCGACAGGATCGTGTGCAGCCAGCTCCTGAACTCGCCGACCGAGGAGCCGTCGAACGCGGACACGATCGCGCTTGCAATGGCCTCCGACACCACGTCCTCGACGTCGGAATCGGGCAGCTTGAGGCGCGCCCGGTTGAGCAGGTTGGCGTGGTAGCCGTAAACGAGCACGGCGACCGCCGGCTTCATGGCCCCGTGGCGGCCCGCCGCGCGGGCCGCGCGCAGGTAGGCGATGAGCTGCTCGTCATCGAGGACGCTCAGCTCGTGCTCGGGGAGCTCTCGAAACTCGGCCACTTAAGTCAAGTCGGCATCGGACCCGGCAACCTGACAAACGTCAGATCGCTCCGCCTCCACCGACTCCCTCGCAATGGACACATTGATCAGTCCCTATTCGCTGGGTGAGCCCCAGGTTGCCGGGCCGCTCGCCGTCTTCCCGGTATTCGGGTCCGCACCGGGACTCTCCTACAGCAGCTTCGCCCAGGCGACCGAGCGTCGGTGCCCTGGTGCGGGAGGTACTGCCCGGATCTGACTGCCCCGGTTCCGTCCGGCGGCCGCGGCAGGCTCGCGCCCGGTGGCCGAAATCTCGATCAAGCGCACCGGAGCCGCCGCCCGCTTCGCGCTGCCCTCCGACCGCCGCTACCTCGTGCTCCGGCACGTGTGGGCGAGCATCGAAGACGGAATCGCGACGGTGGGGGTGAGCGCGCCCCTCGGGGAGATGCTCTGGTTCTCCCCCGAGGTGCGCTTCTGGGCCGTCGAGCGCGTGGAGGCGGGCGACACGCTGGCCACCGTCCAGGGTCGCTCGGGGCGCACGGTCGCGATCACATCGCCGATCACCGGGTCGGTCGTGTTCCTCAACGAGCTGCTGGAGCGCGCGCCGCAGGCGCTGCTCGCGCAGCCCTACGGCAGCGGCTGGGTGGCGCGCATCGCACCCGACTGCTGGGAACGCGATGAGACGGCGTTGGTGACCGCACGCTCGTACCGCACCACGCTCGACGCCGAGCTGCCGATTGGGCGCGAGTTCTGCTTCGGCGGGGCGCTGCTGCCGTCATGAGCCGAGCTATGACCACGGCGCGGCGCCTGGACGACATCCCCGGGTTCAGCATCGACCGCGTCGCCGCAGCCGCGGGCAGCGACCCAGACGTCCTGCGGATGGAGAACCTGGACACGGACATCCCGCCGCACGCCGCCGCCCTCGAAGCCACGCGGGCAGCGGTCGGGGAGGACGACGCCAACAGCTGGCTGCCGTTCAACGGCCGCGAGGACCTCAAGCAGGCGGTGGTCGAGTACGTCGCTCGAAGGGGCGGGCCCTGCTACGACCCTCGGCGCGAGGTCGTGATCACCTGCGGCGAGGGCGAGGCGATGCTCGACGCGCTGCTGTGCATAACCGACCCCGGCGACGAGGTGATCCTCACCGACCCGACGTATGCCGGGATGCTCAACCGCGTTCGCCTCGTGGGGGCCAAGCCGCGGCTCGTGCCGATGCACTCCGACACCGGCGAGTGGCGTCTCGACCTCGATGCGCTGACCGCCGCCGTGACCGCCCGCACGCGGGTCGTGTTCCTCAACAACGCCTCGTTCCCAACGGGCTGGGTCGCCAGCGCCGGCGAATGGGAGGCCGTGGCGGCGCTATGCGTGGAGCGCGACCTCTGGCTGCTCTACTGGGGCGCCTTCGAGGCGGTGCTCTACGACGGGCGCGGCGTGATCCACCCGGCGGCGCTCCCGGGGATGCGCGAGCGGACGGTGATCGTGGGCGCGCCGTCGTCGGAGCAGCGCATGATCGCGTGGCGGGTGGGATGGGTGGTCATGCCCTCGTTGCTCAGCGACCTCGTCTCGCGCGCGCAGATCTACAACGGGCTGGTGGCCAGCGGCTTTGCCCAGATCGGAACGAGGGTCGCGCTCGAGGCCGGCGACGACGACGTGGCCGCAGCGACCGCCGAATGGGAACGTCGCCGCAACGAGACCATGCGCCAGCTCGACGGGCTGCCCGTGGTTTCTCCGCACGGAGCCTGGGCAGCGCTGCTCGACGCCCAGAAGCTCGGCATGGACCCGGCGGAGCTCTCCGCCCGCCTGCTCGACAACAAGGTGGCGGCCACGCCGATGGGCGGGTGGGGCGGAACTGTCGCCGCTCGGCACCTGCGCCTCGTGTTCAGCAACGAGCCAGTCGAGCGCATCGCGCTGCTCGGCGAGCGGGTGCGCGCTTCGCTCAGCTCCTAATCTCAGGTTTTCCTACCGACTTTATGGAGTATTGCTATCGTGCGCCTCGTGGCGAGCTCCTACGACGTCCATCAGCACCTGTGGCCGGACTCCGTTCTGCGGGTGCTCGAGACCCGGGCCAGCGCCCCGCGTGCCGTCTGGCGGCGCAATGGTCGCTGGGAAATACGACTCGAGGCGGAGCCCGCGTTCGAGATCGATCCCGCCGACCACGAGCCGCACGCGCGCGTGGAGCGGCTGGCCGGGCAGGGCGTCGACCGGGCGCTCGTCGCAATGTCGTCCCCGGTCGGGGCGGAGGTCCTCCTCTCAGCCGTCTCGGCCTGGAACGAGTCCGGGAAACAGCTTCCGGGCGAGCTCGGCTGGTGGGCGGCGGTTCCCCATCCTCCCGCCGCCGGCCGCGCCGAGCTCGCCCGTGAGGCGCTTCAGAGCGGGGCCGCGGGGGTTTGCCTTCCGGCCGGTGAGCTGGCCTCTCCGCGGCTGAGCGAGGACCTGCGCGAGCTCCTGGACCTGCTTGAGCGCGAGAGTGCACCGCTGTTCGTCCACCCGGGGCCTCCCCGCGCACACCACGCAGGCGAGCCGGCCTGGTGGCATTCCTCGACCTCCTACGTCGCCCAGCAACACGCAGCCTGGCACGGCCTTCATGCCGCCGTGCGCCCGGAGTTTCCCGCCCTGCGGGCGATCTTCGCGCTCCTGGGCGGCCTGGCGCCGCTGCAGGCCGAGCGCAGCGCCGCCCGCGGCGGTCCCGCTCGCGAGGCTGCTGTGCATGACGACCTCTGCTTCTACGACACCTCTTCATACGGGCCGCGCGCGGTCGGCGTGATGGCCACGGTGGTGGGGGTCGGCCAGCTCGTGCACGGGACCGATTTCCCCGTCGTGCCGGCGGATACCGATCCGGTGGCCGGCGCGTTCGGCGAAGGCTTTGCCGACATCGTCCGCCGCGGCAACGCGGCGCGGGCGCTGGGCTACACATGGGTGCCGGTATGAACGAGCTCGACGCGACTGCCCTGCGCCACCGGCTCGTCGGCTGGGCGCAACGTGAGGAGGCGTGGAGCGCCCTCGTCCGCCACGACAGCGACGAGCGCGTCCACGCGCTGCTCCACCGCGACGACGAGGTCGAGATCTACGTGGTGTGCTGGATGGACGGCCACGACACCGGCTTCCACGACCACGACGAGAGCGCTGCCGCGATCACCGTGCTGTCAGGCACGCTCACCGAGGAGCGGCTCGCGCTCGGGGGCCCGGTGGAGGTCACGCTCGGCCCGGGCGAAACGGTGACGATCGCCCGCGAGGCGATTCACCGGGTGCGACATACGGGCGAGACAGCGGCGGTCAGCCTGCACGCCTACTCGCCGCCGCTACAGCGCGTGGGCACCTATGAGGTCGCCGCCGACGGCGCCCTGTTGCGCCATCCGCGGCCGTCCGACGTAACGTTGGTGCCGGCTTCCGCCGCCTGACCCGACCCGAGGAGACCAATGCCCGTCCGCGATTCACTGCTTCAAAACAACGAGGCCTACTCGTCCGCCTTCGACAAGGGCGACCTCGCGCTGCCTCCCGGCCGCAAGCTGGCCGTGCTGGCGTGCATGGACGCCCGGCTCGATCCGGCGCGGATCCTCGGCCTCGAGGAGGGCGACGCCCACGTGATCCGAAACGCCGGAGGTGTGGTTTCGGACGACGCCATCCGTTCGCTGGCGATCTCGCAGAACCTCCTCGGCACCGAGGAGATCCTGGTCATTCATCACAGCGACTGCGGAATGCTGACCTTCACCGACGACGAGTTCACGGACCGGCTGGAGCAGGAGACCGGCCAGCGTCCCGAGTGGCCTGTGCACACCTTCCCGGACCTCGACCAGAGCGTGCGCGACTCACTCGAGACGATCAGGTCGAGCCCCTTCGTGCCGCGCAAGGACGAGGTTCGCGGCTTCGTCTACGAGGTAGAGACGGGGAAGTTGCGCGAGGTCAGCTAGGACGGTCCCGAGGGCCGATCTTGAAGACGGGATGGTCTGGCGCGATCCGGCGCAGCTCTGAGTCCGGCGCGTCCGGCCCGACCCCGCCGAAAAACTGCCCGACCTCCCATTTCCAGCGCTTGAGGTAGGCCCGCAGGAGGTCCGGCTTCTCGTCGTCGGCCAGCTCCTGAGCGCTGAACTCCTCAGCGCGGCGCCCCATGTGCAGGCGTCCCTCGCCGCTGGCGCGCAGGTTGCGGACCCACTGGGTGTGCCCGCGCGGGGCCACGAGGTAGCGCTCGCCGCCGAAGGTCATCACGTTGACCGGGGTGCGCCGCGGCTCACCGGACTTGCGTCCCCGCACCTCCAGCACGCGCGAGCCCGCCATGCTGATTCCCAGCCGCGACAGGAGGGCCACGAGCCGGTTGAAGACGTTCCGCGTGAACCAGCCCGGCTCCTGAAAGCGCTCAGCCACTGCGCCCGAGTCTAGGTCAGCCGGCCGTGGCGGCCGGTGTCCGCGGCTTGCTGGTTGCGTAGACCACGCCGGCGAGGACGATCGCCACGCCGCTGAGCTGGACTGCCGACGGTGCCTCGGACAGCAGCACCGCGGCGAGGATCACCGCGCTCACGGGCTGGAGCATCAGCAGGATCGACGTGATCACCGCGGGCAACCGGGGCAGCGACACCGAGATCAGCAGCCATCCCAGCACTTGCGAGGTCAGAGCCAAGACCACGAGCCACGCCTGGGCCTCCGGCCCCGGAACCCAGTCGAGGTCACCGACTATGAGCCCACCCACGGCCGAGAAGAGCGCCGCGCTGAGGGTGGCGTCGAACAGCGGGCCGGCGGGACGGCGCTCGTCGACGTTCGCCTGACGAAGGATCAGCAGGAAGAACGCGTAGGTCAGGGCGGTCGCGATGCCGAACGCCACGCCCAGCGCCGGATCGTCCCCGTAGGCGCCGGCGCCGATCGCGCCGGAGATCAGCACCACGCCGAGAAAGACTACGGGGATCGCGCCGAGCACCCGGTTGTCCGGCCGCTCGCTCAGCAGTGCCCAGGCGATCAGCGCGACGAATACCACCTGCACATTCCCGAGCACCGTCGCGAGCCCCGCTCCCACCGCTTCGATCGAGTGGTGCCAGAAGGTCAGGTCGGCGGCGAACCAGAAGCCGGCGGCGAAGGCGAGCACGCGTTCCCGGCGCGGCCTGGCGCCGTGGCGGCGATACTCGAGCCAGGCCAGGAGCCCCAGGGCGGGAAGGGCGTAGACGCAACGAAACAGCGCCGCGGTGGAGGGCGACACGTCGGCCAGCCGTACGAAGATCCCCGAGAAGGCGATCACGAAGGCGCCGAGCGCGCCGGCGAGTACGGGTCGCTCGCTCACGGCCGACGAGGCTAGCCACGAGGCGCGGTGCCTCCCGCGCACGGCTATCGTCCGCCGGCGTGCAGCGCAACACCGTGCTCTGGACCCTCGTCCTCTTCTTCGGCGCCTCCGTGATGTTCGCGGCCATCCGCGACGCGACGCGCGACAACGGTGTGGGCACGGCGCTGGCGGCGCAGGCCGCGGCGGGAGTGCTGCTTGTGCTGCTGATCATCCTGATCGTCAAGCGCAGGGGGTGACGGCGTCCGTCGACAGGACGGTGCTCGTCACGGGCTCCACCGACGGGCTCGGCCGGCGCCTGGCGGCCCGGCTCGCCGAGCTGGGAGCGAAGGTGATCGTCCACGGCCGCGACCCCGCGAAGGTGAGGGCGGCGGAAGCCGAGACCGGAGCCGCGCGAGGGATGGTGGCCGACCTCGCCTCGCTGGCCGAGGTGCGCGGCCTCGCCGAACAGGTGGAGCACCTCGACGTGCTGGTCAACAACGCCGGCGTGATCGAGCCCGAGCGCCGCGAGAGCGCCGACGGCCACGAGCTGACCTTCGCGGTCAACCATCTCGCCCACTTCGCGCTCACCGGACTCGTGTTGCCCAACCTGGGGGAGCGAGCGCGGATCGTGAACGTGTCCTCGATCGGGCAGGCACCGCTGGACTTCTCCGACCTCGAGTTCAGGCGCGGCTATGAGGGGTACACGGCGTACGCGCGCTCCAAGCTGGCCCAGGCGATGTTCACCTTCGACTTGGCCGCGCGCCTCGGTCGCGCGGACCCCGCCGCGAACGCCTTGCACCCGGCCACGCTCATGGACACCAAGATGGTGCGCGACAGCTTCGGGCGCTCGCGCAGCTCGGTCGAGCAGGGTGTCCAGGCCACCCTGAGGCTGGCGATCGATCCCGAGCTCGACGGCGTGACCGGCCGTTTCTTCGACGGCACCCGCGACACTGAGGCTCATCCCCAGGCCTACGATCCCGAGGCACGGCGGCGACTGTGGGAGCTGAGCGAGGAGCTCACCGGCGTGCGGATTCCGGCATGACGCGCTGGGTTGTGGACGGCATGAACGTGATCGGCTCGCGCCCAAACGGCTGGTGGCGCGACCGGCCTGGGGCGATGCGTTCGCTGGCCGGGCAGCTGAGCGAGCTGGCGCGGTCGAGTGGCGACGAGGTGACGGTCGTGTTCGACGGGAGGCCCTTCGAGCTGGAGCCCGCCGACGGCGTGACCGTCGAGTTCGCCCGCCGGCGCGGGCCGGACGCGGCGGACGACGACATAGCGGAGTTGGTCGAGGCCCATCAGGACCCTGGCAGCCTCACGGTCGTGACCTCTGACGGCGCGCTGAGCGATCGCGTGACCCGCGCGGGCGCGAGCGTCGTGGGGGCCGGCGAGTTTCGCCGCCGGCTCGACTCAGGAAGGCTCGCGGACACCGTCCGCTCGCGGGTCCGTGAGCGATTCCCGCTATCGCACCGCCTTTCTCGACTGGCTCGCCTGCGCGGCGCGCGGCAGGTCGGAGCCGGCCGCCCGAGCTGCCGAGAAGCTCGGCGAGCCGGTCACGACCGCGGCCACGGCCGGGCACGTGCTCGACTTCGACGACACCTACCTTCCGGGGCTTGCGCACCTGAGCGCCCCGAGCGCCCCGGCGGCGCTGGTGGTGGGCGCCGAGCGCGGCGCCCGGGTCGACGACGTGCTCTCCGCGTACGCGCGTGGCTTCGAGGCCATGGGCGCCGTGGCGCGCGCCTCCCACCCGGCGCTCTACGACGGCCACTACCACCCGACCGCCGTGTGCGGCGGCGTCGGGGCGGCCGTGGCCGCGGCGACGCTGCTGGGTCTTGGCGAGGACCAGCACGACAACGCGATTGGGATCGCTCTTGTGGGGGCGTTCGGGTTGCGCGCGGCATTCGGCTCGCACGGCAAGTCGTTGCAGGTGGGGCTCGCGGCGGCGGCGGGCGTGCGCGCGGCGCGGCTGGCGGAGGCCGGGGCGCAGGTGCCGCTGGCCAGGGCGGCGCGCGGCTTCGCGGACGCCACTGGCGGAGCCTACGAGCGCCCCGACGACTCCTCGCCCGCGATCGCCGAGAACTGGATCAAGGCCTGGCCCTGCTGCCTGCAGACCCATGGCGCCATCGAGGCCGCGACCATCGTGAGCGAGCCGCCGCCGCTCACCGTGACCGTGCATCCGGTTTCGCTCCAGGCGGCCGCCTACGGACCACGTCCCGCCGACGGGCTGGAGGCGAAGTTCTCGATCCCCTACTGCACCGCGTGGACGCTGCTCAACGGAGCTCCGCGGGTGGCGAGCTTCGCAACTGTGGAAGACGCGGTTTGCGAGCACGCCTCGCAGATCAGCGTGGAGACCGATCCGCGAATGCTGGAATCGGAGTGCGTGCTCAGCGCAGAGGGTCGCGAGCTGGCGCGGGTGAAGGCTGCGCTGGGGTCGCCGGGACAGCCGATGGACGAGGCGAAGCTGGCCGCGAAGGTGACCGACCTGGCGGGTGAGTCGCTCCGTGGCCTTGCGCACGACGGCGACCGGCCCGCTGCCGAGCTGCTGGCAGCCGCGACGTAACCACCACTCGAGCGCCGCGCGACGGCACGGCGGTCACATGGACCGCCCGCGGCCGCTCCGAACGGCGCGACGCCGCGCGCAGCCGGACGCGGCTCAAGACCTCGCGCAGCACGGTGCGCATCTCGACCTGGGCGAACGAGGCGCCTATGCAGCGGCGCACGCCGCCGCCGAACGGGATCCAGGCGTACGACTCCACCTGGCCGTCGAGAAAGCGCTCGGGCCGGAACTCGCCGGGCTCGGGCCATAGATCGGGCCGTGCGTGCATCGCGGCAATCGCCGGCACCACCATCGTGCCTGCGGGGAGAAGGTAGCCGGCGATCTCGGTGTCGCGGCTGAGAGTGCGGATCACGTCCGCCACCACCGGCCGGATGCGCAGAGTCTCCTTGACCACCGCGTCCAGGTACTCGTCGTCGTCGAGCGACGCGAGCAGCCGCTCATGGACGCGCGGCGTGCGCAGAAGCCGCTCGAAAGCCCACGAGAGCCCGGTGGCGGTGGTCTCGTGGCCGGCGGTGAGTAGCGTCACCAGCTCGTCGCGCAATTCACTGTCGGTCATCGGCGCGCCGTCCTCGTGCCGGGCTGCGAGCAGGAGCGAGAGCACGTCGTCGCGCTCGTCCGCGCCGGCCCCCTCGCGCCGGCGCTCGGCGATCTCGGCGAAGATCAGCTCGTCCACAGCAGCGAGCGCCCGGCGGAGGCGGGCCATCGGCGAGTGCCCCCCGAGGTCGCGGTCCATGAACGGGATCCAGGTGAGCACACTCGTGGCCTCTGTGAGCCGCGGGATGTGCTCGCGCAGCTGCTGCCTGCGCCGGTCGTCGCGCACCCCGAACACCGCCCGCAGGATCACCTCGAGCGTGATCGCCTGCATCCTCGGCCGCAGCGGGAAGGGCCCGCCGACCGGCCAGCGCTCGACCTCAGCTGCGGTGGCCTCGGTCATCACCTGCACGTAGCGGCGCACGCTCTCGCCGTGGAAGGCACCGAGCAGCAGCTTGCGCTGGCTCATGTGGCGGTCCTCGTCGAGAGTCAGCAGGGAGTGCTCACCCAGTGCGTCACCCAGCGCCACGAGGTTGGCCTCACCCGCGTGGAAGACGGTCGGGTCGCCCGTGAACACTCGCTTGACGTCGCCGGGATCGCACAGGTACACCACTCGCCCGAAGAACGGAAAGCGCGACGAGAACACGTCGCCGTAGCGCTCGCGGCGCGACGTCATCCAGCCGTAGGGCGAGATCGTGACCAGCGCGGCCTGGACGAACGAGGGGAGCCGGGGTCCGGGCGGGAAGGTCATAAACAGGTTTTACCGCCTGCCATGCTTCCGGGTATGCGCACCGCTCTGCTCACCGCTCTGCTGGTGCTCGTGCTCTGTCCTGTGGCCGCGGCCCAGGGCACGCTGTCGGAGGCCGCCGGCGAGCTTCGCGACACACCCGTGTACGTGGACCCCGACGCGGAACGGCCGCTGTCGGACCAGGAGGTGGCGGCGCTGAGGGAGGCCATCCGCGAGCGGCGCGCCGGACCGATCTACATCGCGGTCCTGCCGGAGGACGCAGCCGACGAGGCCGGGGGCGATTACGGGGCCGCGGTTCGTGAGCTTTCTCTCTCCGTTGGAGGACCGGGCACGTATGCGGCGGTCTTCGGCAATCAGCTGCGAGCGGGCAGCGTGGACGTCCTGCCGGAGGACGGGGCAGGCAACCTGGCCGGACAGGCGGTGGACGCCGAGCGGGGCAACGGCACCGCGGCGGTGCTCAACGACTTCGTTCGCCGGGTGGGCGAGGCCCGGCGCGAGTTCATCGCCGAGGGCTCGGACGGCGGCGACGGCGGAGGCTTCCCATGGCTGCTGGTGGCCGTGGTCGCCGTGGCGCTCGGGATCTTCGGCTTCACCCGGCGCAACCGGCACAAGCGCGAGCAGGCGGATCTCGCTCAGGTGAAAACGGCAGCGCGTGACGACCTGGTGGCTCTCGGCGACGACATCCGAGCACTCGATGTCGACGTTCAGATGCCCGACGCCAATCCCGACGCTCGCTCCCGCTACGACCAATCGGTGGAGCGCTACCAGGAGGCCGACCAGGGCCTCAACAAGGCGCGGCGCGTCAGGGACATGGAGGGAGTGACTTCCCTGCTGGAGGAGGGCCGCTGGGCGATGAGCGCCGCCAAGGCGCGCTTCGCAGGCGAGCCGGAGCCGGAGCGCCGTTCGCCCTGCTTCTTCGATCCGCGCCATGGCCCCTCGGTCAAGGACGTGGAATGGGCTCCGTTCGACGGCGAGCCGCGCGACGTGCCTGTGTGCGCGGCCGACGCCGCACGCCTCGAGGACGGTGTCGAGCCGGAGATGCGCGAGGTCGAGTACAACGGCCGCCGGATGCCCTACTGGCAGGCCGGCCCGGCGTTCAGCCCATGGGCCGCGGGCTTCTTCGCCGCAGGGGCCTTCCCGGTCCTGTTCTACGGCTCGATGCTCGGTGCGGGCGGCTACTACGGCGGGGACTACGGGACGTCCGATGCGGGCGATGCCGGTGGAGGAGACTTCGGAGGCGGCTTCGGCGGTGGAGACTTCGGAGGCGGTTTCGGCGACGGCGGGGGCGGCGGCTTCTAGCTCTACGCGTCGCGACCTACCTGCGCCCCAGCCTCAGCACGATTCGCCTGCTCTTCGTCGCGACCTCGGCGCCCGCCGCCGAGTGCGCCGTCACGGTAACCCTCGCCCTCGCGCGCCGTCCGTGTCTGAGCGCCCTGGCCGCCACCCGCCGGGATCTCCGCGGAATCCTGACGCGCAGGGTCGCCTTCCCGTTCTGAAGTCTCTTCGTTGCCCGCTTCAGCCTGAAGAGCTTCTTTCGCCATGCCTGAGTCCTTTTCACCTTCAGCCGGCCCTTCCCCGCAACGCTCGCGCAAGCGCCGCTGCAGGACACCTTGATCACGAGACGCTTGCCCAGCCGCTGGCGCTTCTTCGTCCGCGAGAGGTCGAGGCGCACCCCGGGCGTGGCCGGCGGGGCCTGGGCCGGCCGCGGCGGTGTGAGGCGGAGCACCACCGGCGCGCCCGGCGAGGTCCACCGGGATTCGCCGCGGCTCGGTCCAGCGCCGCCGCTCGCCGTCGGAGTCCACGGGGTCGAACCGCCGGGCCAGAGCGATGCGCTCGCCCAGCACCACGTCCAGCCGCTGGGGCGCCGGATAGAGGTCCTCCGAGCGCGTCCCTGTCCCAGACGCTCACCTGGCGCCAGAGCACGAGGGAGTAGGACCCGTCCGCTGAGCGCAGGAGTAGCTGGCGCACGTCGGGCCCCGCGCCCTCGAGGCCGTAGCGCAGCCCGCCCGGGGAGGCCACCGGTGCCGAGCCCGTGTTGGCGGCGCGAAGGAGGTTGCGGAGCGCGACGAAGGCGGGCTTTCGCGACAGGTCCCAGCGCAGCAGCCCGAAGGCGTTGCTTGGGCCCGCGACGCCCCATGCCTGGGCCTGGGCGGGAGTCCACTGGTCGGCCAGCTGGAACAGGTAGGTCCGCGCGAGACCCTGCCGAAAGCCCTCGAGCACCAGCCGCGGCGTGTACGCGGCGCGCGCCCGCTCGGATGCCCCGCGGTGGATGCCGGTGAAGGCGACATCGCCGTGGTATCCGACCTCCGTGGCCACGAGCGGCTTGCTGCCGGACACGTGGGCCGCCAGCTGACGCTCGAGCGCCAGGTCGGCCATGGGCAGCACACCGGCGGGGTAGGGATGGATGTTCGCCAGATCGAGGTGCGCGGACAGGTCGCCCAGCGCCGGGCGGCTGGGCCGGTACACCAGGCTCGGGCCGATCACCGGGAGGTGCCGCAGCGCCGGATCACTCTTCACCCGCCGGTAGAGGTCTGCCTGGTACGCCCGCGTGTGCGCAATCCAGTCCGGGTCGCCGGAAATGTCCGGTTCGTTGGGGCCGGTGATCGCGACGACCGACCTGAGCAGCCGGCTGCGGATGACCTGGAGGTTCTGCTGCATCACCGCCGAGTCGTTCTGGTTGCCGACGCCGATGTTCGCGCTGATGCCGAGCGCGGCGAGGCTCTGCAGGTGCCGGATCTGGTGCTCGCAGGTGGCGCACAGACCGTCGCCGATGTGGCGCACGCCGAGCTCCTGCAGGCGGTCCTTCACGGTCGGGAAGTCGCCGTAGGACGAGTTGGACAGGTGCAGACGCACGTTGACCCCCACCGAGTCCCCGAAAGCCCGGGCCGACTGGGCGGGCACGAGCGGCTTGGCCGGGTAGGCCAGCTGGGCGTCCGCGCTGGGACCGCGCCCGGCCGGCCACAAGGCCAGCACGAGCGCGAGCAGCAGCGCGCCGATGATCCGCCGTCGCATCACGCGTCGAGGAAAGCACGCATCGCCGCGTGCGTCTCCCCGGGGCGCTCCAGTTGAGGCACGTGCCCGCACGGCAGGACGCGGTGCCGCGCGTCCGGCAGCGCCTCCTCCACGTGGCGGCGAAAACCGAGCGGTACGAGCTTGTCGTCGCGGCCCCAGATGAACAGCGCCCTCGGCTCCAACTCGGCGAGCCGGGTCCAGAATCCGTCGTCGCCGTGCGGCTCGTCGAGGTAGATGTTGCGGGCGGCGGCGTAAAACGCCGCGCGGCCGCGCGGGCTGAGGTAGGCGCGCAGGAACTCGTCGACGCCCGCGGCCGACCAGCCGTCCCCGCCTCCCGGCACGACGCGCCGCACCAGGCTCTCGACGACGGCCCGCGGAGCGGGCTGGACGAGTCCGAGCTCGGGACGCAGCGCGCGAACCAGGAGGGCCCAGCGCCGGTCGCGCAGCCAGGCCAGGGCGGGGCTGAGCAGCGTGAGGCTGCGGACGCGCTCACCGTCGGTTATCCCCGCCTCGATGGCCACCCGTCCGCCCATGCTGTTGCCGGCGAGGTGGGCGCGGTCGATGCCGAGCGCATCGAGGGTGTGGAACACCGAGCGGGCGAACCAGGCGGAGTCGTAGGGGGCGCCGATGGGCTTGTCCGACTCGCCGAAGCCGGGCAGGTCCATTGCCACCACGTGAAAGTCGCCGGCCAGCGCGGCCACCGTGGGCAGAAACGAGGCCTTGGTGCCGCCAAGCCCGTGCACGCACAGGAGCGTGCGGCGACCCGTGCCGGCCGAGAGGGTCGAGATGCGCCCACTGCGGGTGCGCAGCGACTCGAAGCGCAGCCGGCCGGGCTCGAGCGAGCCGCTCGTGGCGGCAAGAAAGCCCACGCCGACGTGGAGGCTCCCGCGCATGGTGAGCCGGCCTCGCTGGAAGGCACGCATCGCCCCGCGCACGTCGTCGGCCACGGTCTGCCAGGTGGCGGCGTCGGCCGTGATCACCGCGTCGGGCTCCTTGGCGTCGGGCGAGGGCAGGAGCCGGAGCCGCCGCCCGGTCAGCCGCACGTCCCAGTTTTCGCCCTCAGACAACGACAGTCTGACCAGCGCGCGGCCGCCCGGAAGGTCGATCACATCCGGGTCGTAGCGCTCCGCCAAGGCCTCGATGCCCACCGGCGGAGCGTGAATGTCGGCGCTCCTGGCGGCCATACCCCGCCCTGAAGCCTACGGACGGGCCGCTCAGACCGGGATCGCTTCGCCGCGTTCGGCGCTCTCGTACAGGGCCGCGATCGTCCGTGCCTGCCCGACCGCGTCCGCGCGCCCGAGGAGCGGCTCGTGCTCGCCGGCCACCGCGGCAGCGAAGTCGCGCAGCTCACAGCCGTAGGGGTTGGCCCGCTCCACCTCGATCCGCTCGATGGCGCCGTCGGCGCCGCGCACCTCGATGACCGGCTCCCGCGAGTGCCACGGATCGTCCATGAACAGCGAGCCCTCCGAGCCCACGACCTCGAGCTCGTCTCGGGTCGCCAGGTCGAGGCCGCAGTCGAAGTGGCCGAGCACGCCGCCGGAGAACTCGAGCGCTGCCGGTGAGGCGCACGTCCACTCCGCCGCGTCTGACCTCTTGGGCGAGCACCCGCACCGGCTCGCCCCCCACCAGTCGAGAGCCGCTGACGCAGTAGCAGCCCACGTCCATCAGGCCGCCCCCCTCGAGCTCCTCCGACAAGCGGACGTTCCCGGCCTCGTCGAGCGGGAACGAGAATGCGGCTCGCACCAGGCGCAGCTCGCCCACCCGCGGCATCAGCTCCATGAGCCGTTGCGCTTGCGGATGGTGCCGCCACATGAAGGCCTCGGCGAGGATCCGCCCGGCCCGCTCGGCGGCGTCGAAGGCCCGCTCGACCTCCTCGGGCCGGCGGGACATCGGCTTCTCGCACAGCACGTGCTTGCCCGCCTCGAGGGCACGGACCGACCAGTCGACATGCATCGAGTTGGGCAGCGAGATGTACACGGCATCCACATCCGCATCCTCGAGGAGCGCCTCGTAGGAGCCATGGGCGCCGGGCACCCCGAGCTCGGCTGCCTGGCTCTGCGCACGCTCCAGGTCGCGGGATGCGACCGCCACTACGTCGACCTCGTCGACGTCGTTCGATCCGGCAACGAGCTTCTCGTTGATCCGGGCGGTGGAGAGCAGTCCGAGGCTCACCCCCATGCGACGATGTCCCTCACGCTCTTCCGGTCTGGGTCTGCCGCCTCCGCGACAGCGAGTCGACCGTCACGGCGAGGAGCAGCACGCCGCCGGTGATCACGAACTTCTCGCCGGAGCCCAGGCCGAGCAGACCCAGCCCGTTGTCGATCGAGGCGATCACCAGGGCTCCCAGCAGGGCGCTCTTGATGTGCCCGATGCCGCCGAACAGCGAGGTGCCGCCGATGACCGCCGCGGCGATCGAATAGAGCAGGATCTCGCCGCCGCCGGCGTTGGTGTCAACCGAGCGCAGGCGCGAGGCGAGGATCAGGCCGCCAACCGCCGCCATGAACGAGCAGATGGCGAACACCTGGATCTTGATGCGGTCGACGTTGATGCCGGCTCGGCGTGCGGCTTCCGCGTTGCCGCCGACGGCATAGACGTAGCGACCAAACTTCGTGCGCGTCAGGACGAAGCCCCAGAAGAGCAGGAAGAAGCCGACGATCAGGAAGACGTAGGGGATCCCGCGGTCCTGGTTGGCCACGTACACCACGATCGCCAGCACAAGTGCGAGGAAGCCGATACGAAGTGCGATCAGGCTCGCCGGGTCGTGCTCCAGCCCCGCCTTGCGGCGCGTTCGAACCTCGTTCAGCTGGATGCCCGCGTAGATGGCAACGCTGATGATCATGAGGATCCACGACGTGCCCGACGGGAGGAAGTCGTTGGCCAGGCCGATCATGAAGTCGTCCTGCAGCACGACGGTGCCGCGCGCGCCGATCAACAGGAGCACCACGCCGTTCCAGGTGATCAATCCCGCGAGCGTGACCACGAAGGACGGGATCCCGATCTTCGTGATGATCAGGCCGTGCAGGGTGCCGATCGCGATCCCGGATGCCAGCGCCAGCCCGACGGCCACGAATGTGGACACCTCGTTGCCGTCGGGGATGAGCAGAACCGCCGCGATCACACCGGCCACTCCGGAGACGTAGCCGACCGACAGGTCGATCTCGCCTAGCAGGAGCACGAAGACGATGCCCATGGCGATCGTGGTGATCGCCGCCGACTGGACGATCAGGTTTACGAAGTTGCCGGCGGTGAGGAAGCGGTCGTTCTGAGTCTGGAAGACGATTGCGATGATCACCAGGCCGATGATGATCGGCAGCGATCCGAGCTGACCCGAGCGAACGTCGGTCCACCAGTCGCGGACCGCTCCCGCGAGCCCACCGAAGCTGCGCTCGGAGGCGGCGGGGGGTGCGGCGGTGCTCATGCCACCACCTCCGACTCGTCGACGACCAGGCCGGGCACCTTGGTGAGCTTGCCGGCCGTGATCGAGTGGACGACCTCCTCCGGGGTCGTCTCTGTCCGCTTGTGCTCGGCCACGTTCTGGCCAAGGCGGAGCACCATGATGTCGTCCGCCACCTCGAAGATGTCGTGCAGGTTGTGCGAGATCAGGATCACCGCCAGCCCCTGCTCGGCGAGTCGCTTGACCAGGTCGAGCACCTGACGGGTCTGGGCCACGCCGAGCGCAGCGGTGGGCTCGTCGAGAATCACGAGGCGCGAGTTCCACATCACCGCCTTGGCCACCGCTACCGACTGCCGCTGGCCGCCCGAGAGGCCCGCCACGGTTTGGCGGACGCTGCGGATGGTGGTCACCGAGAGGCTCGCGAGGGTGTCACGCGCGCGAGCCTCCATCTTCGTCTCGTCGAGCGTGCGCAGCGTCTCGACTTCCTCACGGCCGAGGAACATGTTCTCGACCACGTCGAGATTGTCGGCCAGTGCGAGGTCCTGGTAGACGACCTCGATGCCCAGGTTGCTTGCTTCCTTGGGGTGGTGGATGTTGACGGGCTGGCCGTCGTAGATGATCTCCCCGCCGTCGATGCGGTAGATGCCGGCCACGCACTTGATCAGGGTCGACTTGCCGGCGCCGTTGTCACCCACGAGCGCGGTCACGCGGCCGGCCGGCACCTTGAGGTCGACCTCGTGCAGGGCGATCACCGCGCCGAAGTGCTTACTCACTCCTCGCAACTCGAGAAGCGCTGTCTCCTCGGTCATTCAGTCCCTCTCTCCTCCTGGGATCCAGCACGGACTGCGGCCGCGCCGGACTCTACGCCGCGCCGCTCCGGGGCGCCAGCGGCGCCCCGGAGCTTGCAGCGCGGTTTCGCTAGAGACCCAGCGCCTCACACTTCGCCGCGACCTTCCCGGCGCAGACGTCCTCCTTCGTCGGGTAGTCGGGGTTGCCGAAGTACTCGCCGACGTTGTCCTTCGTCACCGGCACCGGCTCGAGCAGCACGCTCGGGACCTCTTCGGCGCCGTTGTCGATCGGCGTGGTCTCGACTGTCGGCTCCTCGCCCTTGGCGAGCGCGATCGCGAGCTCCGCGGCCGCGTCGGCCTCCTTCTGGATCGCCTTGTAGACCGTCATGCACTGGTCCCCGTTGACGATGTTCTGGAGACCCTCGAGCGTCGCGTCCTGGCCGGTGACCGGGATCTGTGGCAGCTGGCGCTGCTTCAGAGCCGAGATCGCCGCGTTGCCGAGGCCGTCGTTGGCGGCCAGCACGCCGTCGACCTTGTTGTCGGCGGCCTGCAGCATCTGCTCGAAGATCGTCAGCGCCTGCTGGTTGTCCCAATCGGGCACTGACTGATCGTCGACCTTGGTCCAGTCACCCGCGTCGAACTTCTTGTCGATGACCGAGTCGTAGCCGTTCTTGAACAGCGTCGCGTTGTTGTCGGTCGGCGAGCCATTGAGGACGGCGACCTGGGCGTTCGGCTTGTCGCCGATGCAGTCGACGAGTCCTTCGCCCTGCAGCCTTCCAACGGCCTCGTTGTCGAACGACACGTAGTAGTCCGTCGCATCGGTGTCGAGGGTGAGGCGGTCGTAGTCGATCACCTTCACTCCCTGCGACTGGGCGTTCGCGGCGATGGCAGCACCCGAGCCCGAGTCGAGGTTCACGAGCAGCAGCACGTTGGCGCCGTTGGTGATCATCTGCTCGGCCTGCTGTTGCTGTGTGGACTTGTTGCCCTCGGCGTTCTGGATGTCGGACTCGACACCCGCGTCGTCGAAGGCCTTCTTGAGCGCCGGCCGGTCGACGGTCTCCCAGCGGACCGAGGACTTCGAGTCGGGCAGCAGCACGCCTACCCGGGCGTCACCGCCGCTGTCACCTCCGCCGCTGTCGCCTCCGCCGCCGTCATCATCGTCGTCGCCACAGGCGGCCAGTCCGCTCATGGCCAGGACGCCCGCCGCGGCGAGCGCCCAGAGCTTTCTCCTCTTGGACACTTGTCCCTCCTCTTTCGGGGCTCCACCCCGCTTGTTTGTCATGCCGCCGCACTCCCTGCAACCCGTGCGGCCACCTCGTGCTCTGACTGCATGAGCACGAGGGAGAGCGCGCCAAGCAGGTTGGCTCGCTCGCCCAACTCTCCCGCCACGATTTTCAGCCCTGTCGCTGCCGCAGGCATCGCGTCACGCATCACGGCTTCCCGCAATGGCTCGAGCAGAAGATCTCCTGCCTCCCCGAGAGTGCCGCCGATCACGACCATCTCGGGGCCGAACAAGTTGATGAGGCTCGCCACCGCCCGGCCTACGGCCTGGCCGGCGTCGGTGATCGCCCGGCGGCAGCCCGCGTCGCCGTCGAGGGCCGCGTCGACCATCTCGCGCACGGTGATCTCCTCGCCGCGGCTCGCCCGCACCAGCTCGACCAGCGCTTGTGTCGACGCCAGGGTTTCGAGGCAGCCGCGATTCCCGCAGCGGCACAACAGACCCTGCTCGTCCACCACCACGTGGCCGATCTCGCCTGCGGTGCCGCGGGCTCCCCTGTAAGGCCGTCCGTCCACCAGCATGCCCGCGCCCACACCCGAGCCGATCTGTACGTAGGCGGCGAACCGAGCGTTGCGGCCCGCGCCGAGGGTGACCTCGGCGAGCGCGCCGAGGTTGGCGTCGTTGTCCACGTAGACCGAGGTGCCGAGCCGCTCCTCGAGCTCCGCGGCCGCGTCGACCCCCTTCCATCCGGGCAAGACCGCGGACTCGTGCAGCGCGCCGCGCTTGTGGTCCACGGGCCCGGCGAGCGCCACCCCGGTGCCCAGCACCCGGTCGCGTTCGACGCCGGCCTCGTCCAGCAGGCGCGCGACCAGGCCCGCCGCGGTGTCGAGGCGCCTCCTCCGCGTCGCGGTCCACGTCGCACGGCGCGGTTGCCTCGGCGAGCACGATGCGCGACAGGTCGGAGACCGCCACGCGGACCCTGTCGTGGTCGAAGTCGACCCCCACCGCCGCCCCCGCCGAGGGATCGAGCGCGAGCAGAACAGCCGGCCGGCCGGGCTGGCCGGCGCCGGCGAACTGCCCGGGCTGCTCCACCACCAGGCCGCGCCTCTGGAGGTCCGCGACCAGCGTGGAGACGGTGGAGCGGGAAAGGCCGGTGCGGCGCGCAAGCTCGGCGCGGCTGGCCGTGCCCTTGGTGCGCAGGATGTCGACGAGCCGCAGACGATTGAACTCGCGGAGCGAACGTAGGGAGCCGGTGCCCGACGCCATCGGCGCTGACCCTCTCAGCCGAGAGGGGGTTATGTCAAGGCTCGCACCAATTAAGGCTGTGTTTCGGCGTATTAAGTTCGGGTTAAGCCCAAACACACGGATTGTGGCGATTCGGTCGCGCCCTTGTCACGTTTGCGGCCCCACGCGTGAGTGTTCCCTCCGTACGGTCGCGCGCGTGAATTGTGAGAGCGGCCAGGCGACGGTCGAGTGGGTGGGGCTGCTCCTGCTCGTGGCGCTGGTGCTGGGCGGTCTGCTCACGCTTGCTCCCCGGGTCGAAGGCCGCGGCCTGGGGGGCGCGGTGGCGCACGCGCTCACCTGTGGGGCAGCCGGCGACTGTGACGCCACGGCCCGGGTGGGATCCCGCGCGGCGCTTCCGCCCGTGGTGCCCCGGGCGCGGGGCGCGCCGAGGCCGGCACGGCCGCAGGGCAAGCTCCGGCTGCCCTCGCTGCCGCGACTGCCCGTGTCACCGGACCGGGCGGCGGCGGCGTATCACGCGCTTCGTGGCGTGAAGGCCGTGGCCGCGCGCGCGTGGATCGTTTGTCTCGGCTACAAGCGCTTCCAGTACGAGCGCCGGCACCCGGAGATGGCGCTCACCGGCCGGATGCCGGTGGGGGAAGCGGTGCGCATCGCCAACTCGTGCCTCAACCCGCTCGAGTTCCTCGGTGAGGCCGGCTGACGTGGGCCGCGGACAGCGCGGTCAGGCGACCGTGGAGTGGGTCGGGATCCTGATGCTCGTGACGCTCGGCATGGGCGCGCTGGTGGCCGTCGCCCCGTTGGCCGACGGGCGTTCGTTCGGCGGCTTCCTGGCTCACCGGATCGTCTGCGCCGTGCAAGGCGGGTGCGCGGACGGCCAGGCAGCGCTCGACCGGGCCTACGGGCCACGGGTGGGCGGGCTCGTGCGAGCCCACGCCCCGAATCTGGCCTACGAGCCGGGCGAGCGCGCGCTGCCGGTGGACTGGCGCGACTGCCGGGAGCCGGAGTGCGCGGCGGCCCCCGACGACGGGAATCTCGACGTCCACCGAAGCCACACCGGGGCCCGAGCCACGCTGTTCACGCGTGTGCTGCGCCGCGGCGGCCGGACCTATATCCAGTACTGGTTCTACTACCCGGATTCCAACACGGTGGTGGCAGGCTCGGACAAGGCGTGGGAGCTGTTCTGGCTGCTGCCGCGATTGCGTGGCATCGTGCCCGACACGCCCGCCTACCCGGGGTATCACCGCGACGACTGGGAGTCGTTCCACGTCCGCCTCGAGCCGGACGGCGGCGTCTGGACCCGGGCGAGCTCGCACGGCCACTATCAGGGCTGCAAGGAGCGCGAGTGCAGGGGGCGCTGGACGGCGGGCACGGGATGGACCCGGGTCTCGCGCGGGAGCCATGCCGGGCACATCCCGTTCCGTGAGGAGGCCCCGCGCGCCGGGCGGCAGGGCCGCCCCGCCGCGCGGGCACCTTCGCGCGGGTGGCATGGGACGACCCCCGCCGCGCCGCCGCCCCGCCTACGCCGCATCCCGCTCTATCCCGGGCCCGACAACCAGGAGCGCAGCAGCACCTCGGAGGGCTTGCGACTGGTGCCGCTCGAAACCCACGACCGCCCCGCGTATCGGCGCCGCGACGAGGGCGTCGCCCCGCCCTGGGACAAGGGCGTGTATTACGAACCCGAGAGCGAGGGCTCGTGAAGGCGCGTGCGCCCCCCACCGGGGCATGCAACTACGCTGACGGCAATGAACCCGCTCGGGGCGGAACCCAAGAGGGTGGGGCTCGTGCTCGGGGCGGGAGGTGTGCTCGGCGGGGCCTGGCTCACCGGGGCGCTGCACGCGCTGGCCCGGGAGACCGACTGGGATCCGGGTAGCGCCGACTACGTGGTCGGCACCTCGGCGGGCTCGATGATCGGCGGCCTGGTGGCGGCCGGCATTCCGCCCTGGTTCATGGTCGCGCACTCGCGCGGCGAGGTTTTCGACGGGGTGACCGGTGCGGACGGGCGCCCGGCGGAGGATGCCGACCGCGCGGCAGGTGCAACGTTTCGCCTGCACCGCGGCCTCCCCTGGATAGGCCCCGGCTCGCTGCGGATGGCGCTCACCGCTCTCGCGCGGCCGACCCGGCACACGCCGCTCCAGCTGCTGGCCGGCTGGCTGCCCGCCGGTCTCTTCTCCACAGAGTCGCTCAAGGACGTCGTGCGGCGCGCGGTTGCGGGACGCTGGGTAGATCACCCGAACTATTGGGCGGTCGCGTGCGACTACGAGTCGGGCCGGCGCACCCCCTTCGGCCGCCTCGACGCGCCGAGGGCGGCGATGGCGGACGCGGTGGCGGCTTCGTGTGCCATTCCCGGCGTCTATCGCCCGGTGCGCATCGGCGGCCGCCGTTATGTCGACGGAGGGGTGTGCTCGCCTTCGAACCTCGACCTGGTTGCCGGGCGGGGCCTGGATCTCGTGATCTGCCTCAACCCGCTTACCGGCGCCAATCCCAGGGCCGGCCCCGTCGACTGGCTCACGGCGCTCAGCCGTGTCGAGGCGCGGTGGCGGGTGGCTCTCGAGATGCGCAAGGTGCGCCGCTTCGGGACAGAGGTCATCCTCATCGAGCCGACGCGCGAGGATGCCGCCGCAATGGGTCGCAATTGGATGAGCGGCGAGCGTCGCCAGCAGGTGATCGAAACCGCCGAGGCGACGGTCGCGCGGCAGCTCGAGGCGCCCGGTGTGGGGGACCTGCTCGCCGGCCTCCCGACGGGCGAGGCGCACAAGATTCGGCGCCCTTCGGGCCCGCCGTCGACCTGGCCCGAGCTGCGCCCTGCGGCACCGGCGCGGGCCGCTTGACCGGCCTGCGACGCAGCGGCGATGGCGGCCCTTCACAATTGAGCCCGACGAGCATCCAGCCGATGGAGGATCGACCGACGTGAGTGACGGCAAGACCCTGCCCGAGCAGGTGGCCTACCAGCTGGGCAACGTCAAGGTGCTGGCCGACGCGGGGGTGGTCCGGCCCATGCGCCCGGACCGTCTCTGGGCGGTGCTGCGGACCTTGCAACAGTGGGGACGCAGCCCGGCTGCCGGCTCAATTGCCCTGGCGGCGCGCTATCCCAACGAGACGATGATCGTGGACGAGCTGGGCTCGCTCACCTACTCCGAGGTCAACCGGCGCACCAACGCGCTCGCCCACTCGCTCGCCGACGCCGGCGTGGTCGAGGGCGACGGTGTGGGAATCATGTGCCGCAACCACCGCGGCTTCATCGAGGCGACGATCGCGGTCTCCAAGCTCGGAGCCGACGCTCTCTACCTCAACACCGCGTTCGCCGGCCCGCAGCTCACCGAGGTCACCAAGCGCGAGAAGCCCAAGGCGCTCATCTACGACGAGGAGTTCGCCGGGCTGCTCGAGGAAGCCGGCCAGCGCCGCAAGCGCTTCGTGGCCTGGCACGACTCGGACAGCTGCGACGACCCGACCCTCGACGAGCTCATCGCCGCCGGGGACCGCAGCGATGTCGTGGCGCCGGCGCGGGAGGGACGCGCGGTGATACTCACGAGCGGCACCACCGGCACCCCGAAGGGCGCCTCGACGGTCAAACCCCCAGTCGCTCGACCCGGCGGTCTCGCTGCTGTCCAAGATTCCGCTCAAGACGCGTCAGGTCTGCCACATCGCGGCGCCGCTGTTCCACTCCTGGGGCTTCGCCCACTTCACGCTCGGTCTCATCCTCGGCACCACCTACGTCCTGCGACCGCAAGTTCGAGCCGGAGACCTGCCTGGAAACGGTGGCGCGCTACCGCTGCGACTCCCTGGTCGTCGTGCCGGTGATGATGCAGCGGATCCTCGAGCTGCCGCCCGAGACTCGTGCCCGTTACGACCTGTCCTCGCTGAAGGTGGTCGCCGCCAGCGGCTCGGCGCTGCCCGGCGACCTGGCCACGCAGTGGATGGACGAGCTGGGCGACAACCTCTACAACCTCTATGGCTCCACCGAGGTGGCGTGGGCGTCCATCGCGACCCCGGAGGACATGCGCGCCGCGCCCGGCACCGCCGGGCAGCCGCCGCGCGGAACCGTGGTCAAGCTCTACGACGAGAACGGCCGCGAGGTCCCGGAGGGCGCCACGGGACGGATCTTCGTCGGGAACGAGATGCTGTTCGAGGGCTACACGGGCGGCGGCTCGAAGGACGTGATCGGCGCGCTCATGGCCACCGGCGACGTGGGCCGCTTCGACTCGGGCGGGCGCCTGTTCGTGGAGGGCCGCGACGACGAGATGATCGTCTCGGGCGGCGAGAACGTGTTCCCGAAGGAGGTGGAGGACACCCTCGTGCGCCACGAGGCCGTGACTGAAGCCGCCGCGCTGGGCGTGGAGGACGAGGACTTCGGGCAGCGCCTGCGCGCCTTCGTGGTTCTCGAGCCCGGCCGCGAGGCCGGCGAGAAGGAACTCAAGGACCACGTCAAGGGGAACCTCGCCCGCTACAAGGTGCCCGAGGGAGATCTGGTTCATCGACGAGCTGCCCCGCAACGCCACGGGCAAGGTCCTGAAACGCGTGCTGCGCGAGATGGACGCCCCTCCGGAGACCTCCCGCCGCCCGCAGTAGGGCAGTAGGGTCAGACCCCGGGGCGAATTCTTGGGGGCGGAGGGGGGTCAGACCCCGGGGCGAATTCTGGCTCGCCGGGGCTTAGGGGGCCAGGGTCTCGCCGCGCTCTGGCCCGCCAAGACTTGCATGAACGGCCCGTGTTTGGGGTATCCGGTCCTCCCTGAGCTAGGAGAGGAGTCGTTGTGTCCACTGGAGCGATCGTTGCGATCGTCGTTGTTGCGCCTGATCCTGCTGGCGCTGGTGATGTGGCTTTCCAGCGCGCAGCCGCAACCGCAAGCACGAGATCCGCCGGGCTGAGGCGCGTGAGATCCGCCGTGACGCAGAGGTACGCGGCGCGGAGGCCGACAAGATGGAGGCCGAGGCCGACGAGCGGGCCGCCCGCGCGCGCCGCGAAGAGGCGGTGGCACGCGAGCAGGCCGCTCGCGCGGCGGAGCATCAGGACGAGGCCGAGGAGCGCCATGCCCGCGCGCACGAGATCGACCCCGACACGCGGGGCAACTACGAGCCGGGCAGCGGACGCGAGCGAGCGGCCGCGCCGGCCGCCACGGACGCGGCGCGCGCCGACCCCCCGCACCGACGAGCACGCCGGCGAGGAGCACGATGAACGCCGCTTCGTGCACGACGGGGATCGCGAGGATCCGGACGTCGTGCGCGAGGAGCGCATCCCCGGCGATCGACCGGAGCGCTAGACCGGACGTCCCGCCCCGGCGGGCTGGCGGTGAGCCGACGGCGGCGCCGCCGGCCTGCGGCGCGCGCGCCCCTCACCCGGCGACTCGCAGCTACGCCGCCTTGATCAGCCCGTGCGGGTCGAAGACGTACTTCTTGGCCGCGCCCTTGTCGAAGTCCTCGTAGCCCTTCTGGGCATCGTCCAGGGTGATGACCGTGGCGTTGACCGCATTGGCGATCTGCGCCCGGCCGCTGAGGATCATCTGCATCAGGCCGTGGTGGTACTTCATCACCGGGCACTGGCCCGTGGTGAAGCTGTGCGACTTGGCCCACCCGAGCCCGATGCTGATGGAGAGCGAGCCCACCTTGGCGGCGTCGTCGATGCCACCCGGGTCGCCGGTCACGTACAGGCCCGGGATGCCGAGCTTGCCCGCCACCCGGGTCACGTCCATGATCGAGTTGAGCACTGTGGCCGGAGCCTCGTGGTCGGCGTCCGAGCCGTGGCCGCGGGCCTCGAAGCCGACGGCGTCGACCGCGGCGTCCACCTCGGGCACCCCGAGGATCTGCTCGATCTGGTCCTTCGGGTCACCCTGGGAGACGTCGATCGTCTCGCAGCCGAAGCTCTTCGCCTGCTCGAGGCGCTCGGGGATCAGGTCACCGACCATCACGACCGCTGCGCCCAGCAACTGGGCCGAGTGGGCCGCGGCGAGACCCACCGGGCCGGCGCCCGGCGACGTAAACCGTGGAGCCGGGGCCCACGCCGGCGGTGTAGGCGCCGTGGAACCCGGTCGGGAAGATGTCCGACAGCATGGTCAGGTCGAGGATCTTCTCCATCGCCTGATCCTTGTCGGGGAACTTGAGCAGGTTCCAGTCGGCGTAGGGGACGGCCACGTACTCCGCCTGGCCGCCGACCCAGCCGCCCATGTCCACGTAGCCGTACGCCGAGCCGGGGCGGTCCGGGTTGACGTTCAGGCAGACACCCGTGTTCCCGGTCTTGCACATGCGGCAGCGACCGCACGCGATGTTGAACGGCACCGAGCAGAGGTCGCCCTCCTTGATGAACTCGACGCCCGGGCCGGTCTCGATCACCTCGCCCGTGATCTCGTGGCCGAGGATGAGACCCTCGGGGGCGGTCGTGCGGCCGCGCACCATGTGCTGGTCCGAGCCGCAGATGTTCGTCGACACGATCTTGAGAATTGCCGCGTGTGGAAGCTGGCGCCCGACGTTGTCGGGGTTCACCCCCGGCCCGTCCTGCAACTCGAACGACGGGAAGTCGATGTTCTGCACCTCGACCTTGCCGGTACCCATGTAGGCGACGCCTCTGTTGTCGGCCATGACTCCTCCCCTTCTCGAACTCCCTTTTCGTGGCTCGACGGCCGGCGCATCCGCAAACTGGGGTCGACCGTGGAGCACTCGGGCTCAGTTTCGGTGTATCCGGGGTCAGGCGTCTCTATGCGCCGAGCGCGCTCAGGGCGTGAGCTCGGCCAGCCGCGCGCGGAGGGCGTTGCAGCGGCTGTGCAGCGTCCTTCGTGCGTGCGCGGGTGAGCCAGTGGACCGGATGTTCGCGGCCGCCGTGGCAGCCACCGGCCATCGAGAAGGCGTACTCCCAGCTGGCCAGATGGCTCTCAGCTCGGCCGTGGCCGCCTCCAGCTCCTGCTCGAGTTGCTCCCGCATCGCCAGTCCAAGATCGGGTGCGCCTTTGAATTTCAGCGCGAGGTTCGGAGGGAAACAACGGGGGTGGCGGGCCGCAACTTTCTGGCCCACCACCCCAGGAGCGGTTGTTCGGCGCTAGCCGCAGACGGGCCAGTGGCCCGCACCGTGGCGGCTCAGCAGCAGCCATGCGCGCCACGTCTGCTCGTGGCGAGACGCCGCGGCGGGGTCGCCGCTTCCGCCCACGACCTGCCAGGTGCCGAAGCTGAACTGGTACATGCCGCGGTAGGTGCCGCCGCCGCCGATCGCACGGGGGTTGCCGTGCGACTCACACGCGGCGATCGAGGCGAGCTGACGCCGGCCCCAGCGCGGGAATCGTCCGCGCCTTCATCCGGAACAGCGTCGCCTGCCCGCGGGGGGAGCTCAGGTAGTTCCGGAACCGCGTCTGCATGCGCCGGATCGACCGACGCAGCTCGGGCGCCGTCGCCGCGCGGTCCTGATTGCGTGCGGCAACGACGAGGTTGCGACCGCGCCAAACGCCGTAGCGGTCGAGCTTGCGGCGCCAGCGGTCGTAGGAGCGCTGCAGAGGCTCGCCCGCCGCGCGGGCCTGCGGAGCCTCGGCCGCGGTCGATTCGGAGTTGGTGGTTGTTGTCGTATCAGTGGCGGGCCCAGCCTCCTGCTGAGCTGCCGCCGGTATTCCCACGGACGCCGCGAGCACGAGTGCGCACGCGAGCGCCAGCAGGATGATTCCCTGCTTCTTCAACGGAGATCCCTCCGGTGTTTGCCTGCCCGGCGACGACGCCCACGGACGTCGTCAGCCGCCTGAGACGACGGCCGTACGCGCTACTCCGAGGACCCCTGCCAGGGCTTGCCGTGTCCGTGCGTCTCTCTCCCGCACACGGACAGGGCCGGTTTCGGCTTACCGGGCCAAAGTAGCCAGCCGGTTCGAGGATCTAACCCCTCTGTGACCGATGTCACACAACGTGAAACCGGATGTGAAACGAGCGGGGGCCGCGCGGAGCCGCTCCCAGAATGAAATCCGGGCCCCTAGGAGTGGTCGCGCGCCAACTCGATCAGCAGGCGAGTGCCGAAGCCGCTGGCGCCCTTGCCGACGTAATTGCGGCTCATTCCCCAGGCGGTGCCGGCGATGTCCATGTGCACCCAGGGGCGGTCGTCCACGAACTGGCGCAGGAACTCGGCCGCGTAGCTCGACATCGCCACGCGCTGCTCGGCCGCGTTGGTGAGGTCGGCGTACTGGCCCTTGGTCAGCTCGAGGTACTCGGGATGCAGCGGCATCCGCCAGCCGATCTCGCCGGTGGCCGCGCCCGCCGCCTCGACGCGGGCGAACCAGTCGTCGTCGTTCGAGAAGAGGCCCGAATAGGTATGGCCCAGCGCGACCAGGATCGCGCCGGTGAGAGTGGCCAGGTCGACGATGCGCTCGGCGCCCTGCTCGACCGCGTAGGAGAGAGCGTCGGCGAGGATCAGGCGGCCCTCGGCGTCGGTGTTGTTGACCTCGATGGTGGTGCCGTTCATCGCGGTCACGATGTCCCCGGGCTTGACCGCGTGGCCGCTCGGCATGTTCTCGGTGGAGGCCACGACGGCGGTTACGGTCGCGGGCAGGCCCAGCTCGGCTATGCCCGCCATCGCCTCGATAACCGCGGCGCCGCCGGACATGTCGAACTTCATCTCCTGCATCTTCGCCGAGGGCTTGATCGAGATCCCGCCGGTGTCGAAGGTCACCGCCTTGCCCACGAAGGCCAGGTGGGGTCCGACGGCGTCCGTCGGGCGCCAGCGCAGGACGATCAGGCGCGGCTCGATGTGACTGCCCTGGGCCACGGCAGCGAAGGCGCCCATCCCACGGGCGACGATCGCATCACGGTCGAACAGCTCGATCTCGAGCGCGTCGTGCTCGTCGGCGATCTCCGCCGGCGCGCTCGGCCAGGAATACGGGGGTGGCGACGTTGGCGGGCAGGTTCTGCAGGTCACGCGCGGCGTTGGCGGCGGTCGGCGGCCACCCGCCCGCGCTCCACCTCATCTGCGTCAGCGTCGTCGCCGGCGATCTCGATGGACTCGATCGCGCCGTTGTCGTTCGGCTTGGTCTTGAAGCGATCGAACGAGTAGAGGCGCAGGAGCGTCCCCTCGACAAGCGCGCCCGCCACGCCGTCGCCGGGAGGCGCCGCCCAGGAGAGCGACACTGCGCCGAGGTCCTTGGCCCGGCCCGCGGCCGCAGCGGCGGCCACGCGGGCGCGCTCGGGATCGAAGTCGTCGCGCTTGCCCAGACCGGCGATCAGCACGCGTCGCTGCCCGCCGCCCGGCGCGTCCTCGTGCGCCACCGCCACGCGCTTCAGCGCGGGTTTTGCCTCCCCGAGTTCCACCAGGCGCTGCAGCGCCGGGTCGGCCAGCTGCTCCGCCTCGAACAAACCGACCACGCGCGTGTCGGCGGCTGTCTCCTCCGGTGCACCGCGACGGGCGCTGACGCTGGGTCCGGGCATGGGCGCGGGAGCATAGCCCGGCGATATGGTTCGATGCCCCTCGAAACTCGCTCCAAACCGGCAAGGAGAAGCAGCCCAGATGCCCAAGACCGTGATCCTCGGCGCCGCGCGCACGCCGTTCGGAAAGATGGGCGGCGCCCTGTCGTCGCTCGACGCGACCGACCTCGGCGGCACCGCGATCGCCGCCGCCCTCGAGCGATCCGAGGTCATGCCCGAGCAGGTCGAGCACGTGGTCTTCGGGCAGGTGCTGCAGGCCGGTCAGGGCCAGATCCCGAGCCGTCAGGCTCAGATCAAGGGCGGCATTCCCAAGGAGGTGGGTTCCGAGACCGTCAACAAGGTTTGCGCCTCCGGCCTGCGCTCCGCGGGCATCGTCGACCAGGCCGTGCGCGCCGGTGACCTCGACGTGGCCGTGGCGGGGGGCATGGAGTCGATGTCCGGCGCGCCCTACCTGCTCAAGCAGGCCCGCTTCGGATTCCGGATGGGCGAGGCCAAGGCACTCGATGCGATGGTCACCGACGGCCTCACCAATCCCTTCAGCGGCAAGCACATGGGCGAGGAGGCCGACGAGGTGGGTGAGGAGCTCGAGATCACCCGCGCCGACATGGACCGCTTCGCGCTGCGCTCCCACGAGCTGGCGGTTCAGGCCACCGATGAGGGCCGGCTGCCGGAGGAGATCGTCCCGGTCACGATCAGCTCCCGGAAGGGCGACACGACGGTCGACGTCGACGAGGCGCCACGGCGTGAGTCCTCGCTCGAAGCTCTGTCGAAGCTACGTGGCGCGTTCCACAAGGAGGGAGCTCACACCGCCGGCAACGCCCCGGGGGTCAACGACGGCGCCGGCGCCATGGTGTTGTCGAGCGAGGAGTGGGCGAGGGCGAACGCGCGGCACGCCGCTCGCCACGATCGTGGCCCAGGCGGCGGTGGCGGACGAGTTCCCCTACCTCGCCCGCACGCCGGCGAACGCGACCCGCAAGGCGCTCGACCAGGCCGGGCTGTCGGTCGACGACATCGACCTCTTCGAGATCAACGAGGCATTCGCGTCGGTGGCGCTGAACTCGATGCGCATGCTCGAGGTCGACGAGGGCAAGGTCAACGTCAACGGCGGGGCGATCGCCCTCGGCCACCCGATCGGCGCATCCGGCGCGCGCATCCTCATCACGCTGGCCAACGAGCTGCGCCGTCGCGGCGGCGGCCTGGGCGTGGCCGCGATCTGCTCGGGCGGCGGCCAGGGTGACGCGATGATCATCGAGGTCAACGGCGGCTGACGGCGGCCGGGGCGCCCTCGTCGGCGGCCCCTCATGCCAGACCTCGAACTGCGGCCCGCCGCCGAGGCGGTGCTGCGCGGCAACGACGTGGGCGGCTACACCGTGCCGTCGCGCGCGACCTATCCGCACCAGTGGAACTGGGACTCCGCGCTGGCCGCCCTCGGCTGGGCCGAGCTCGACTCCTCCCGCGCCTGGACCGAGCTCGAGACGCTGACCGGCGCCCGCGACGCCCGCGGGATGGTCCCCCACATCGCCTTCCACACGCGCGGGCACGAACGCCTCGGCGGCCCGCTGCGCAGCCTGCTCACGACCGTCGCCCGGCCGTACGCCCGCTACCTGCCCGGCCCGCGCTGGTGGGGGAGGCGCTTCTCCGCGGACGGCCGCCGCATCTCGGGCATCACGCAGCCTCCCGTGGCCGCGACATGCACGCGGCTGCTGTTCGAGAGGCATCCAGATCCCGACCGAGCCCGCGCGCTGTTGCCGCTGCTGCACGACTGGCACCGCTTCCTGCTCGAGGAGCGTGATCCCCACGGTCTGGGGGAGCCGGTGCTCATTCATCCTTGGGAGTCCGGGCGCGACAACGCCGTGGAGTGGGACGGCCCGCTCTGGCGAGTGCTGCCCGAGGTGACGGTCATCCACCGGCGAGACACCGACTCGGTCGACGCCGCCGAGCGGCCCAGCGACGAGCACTACCGCCGCTTCCTGACCCTCGTACGTCGAGGCACCGCGCTGAACTGGGACCAGCGCCGGCTCGCACGTGAGAGTCCGTTTCGCGTGCTGGACCCCGGCTTCAGCGCGATCCTCGCGCGCGCCTGCCGCGACCTCGCGGCGCTGGCCACGGACCTCGGGCGAGCCGGCGATCGCCGAGGAGAGCGAGTCGGCCTCCGAGCGGATCGCCGGCGCGCTCAGGGCGCGGCAGGCCGCGGACGGCCTGATCGGCGCCGTGGACGTGGTGGACGAGTCGAGTCTCCCGGCGGTCGGAGCGGGCAACGCGCTCGCGTCCCTGACGCCCGGGCTCGGCGGGCGCGGGCGCCGAGGCGGTGGCGGACCTGGTAACCGACGGGGCGCTCGCGTCCCCCTACGGAGTGCGCTCCCTGGAGCACGACGATCCGCGCCGCTCCCCTCGCAACTACTGGCGCGGCCCGGTCTGGGCCAACATCACCTGGCTCTGTGCCCATGGCCTCGCGGGGCACGGCGAGGACGAGGCTGCGCGGCTGCTCGTGCGACGCCTGCTCGAGGCGGCCGCGGGCGGCGGGATGCGCGAGTACTTCGTGCCCGAGTCCGGGCGCGGCCTGGGCGCGCGCGACTTCGCGTGGACGGCCGCGCTGGTCCTGAGGGAGCTCGGCGCGGCCGTCCCGCAGCGGCCCTAGCCCGATTGGGCGCCCGCCGGTTGGTCGGCAGGCACCGGCGCGGGCTGAGTGATCCGGATGTGGTTCCCGAACGGGTCGCGCACGGCCATGTCGATGCCGTAGACGCGCTCTGTCGGCTCCTCGATGATCTCCACGCCACGGTCACGAAGCGTCTCGTGAGCCGCATGGCAGTCGTCGGTGGTGAGGATGAAGGAGAGGGCCGCCCCCTTGCTGAGGAGGCTCCGGATCTGCTCGGCGCTGTCGTCATCGATGAAGGGAGCGTCGGGCGTCGAGAGCAGGATCTCGCGATCGGGCTGCCCGGGAACGCCCACGCTGAGCCAGCGCATGAACTCGAGGTCGACGTCCGCGCGAACCTCCATACCGAGCTTGCCGACGTAGAAGTCGAGGGCTTCGTCCTGGTCTGTGACCCAGATGGCTTGAGTGCGTGATGGCGTTGAACATGCCCGCCAAGCTAGCCCTCGCCCGCCGCTTCGGTCTTCTCCGAAAGTGCTCGATCGAGGCCGGTCCCAGGCGGCGTGTAGCAGTTGGGGACCATGGCCCGGCCGCCCGCCTGCGGGGCCGCCCGCTCGCGCTTGCGGTAGGCCCGCGGCGAGGCTGCCGACGATCTCGTGGAAGGTGCGGCTGAAGGTGCCGAGGCTCGTGAAGCCCACGTCGAGGCAGATCTCGGTCACCGGCCGGTCGGTCTCCCGCAGCAGAGCCATCGCCCGCTCGATCCGTCGCCGCTGCAGGTACGGTGGGGGGTCTCTCCGAACGTCTCCTTGAAGCTGCGGATGAAGTGGGCGCGCGAGAGGTGGACGGAATCCGCCAGCGCCTCGATGTCGAGGGCGTCGGCGTAGCAGCGATCCATGGCGTCACGGGCGCGCAGCAGGCGACGGTCGTTCTCGTGGCGCTGCGCGGTGGTCACCGCCCAGACGATAGCTCCGGCGTCGGCTCCGGCAGGCCCTAAACTCGGCGGCGATGGCCGTCGAGCCCAGTGCCCTCACCGATGCGGAGCGTTGGTTTCGGGAGCGGTTTTCACGCACGCCGGAGCGGGAGGCGTTGTTCTCGACCCTGAGTGGGGAGCCGGTGGCCCCGTTGTACGGGCCGGAGGACGCCCCGTCCTTTGATCGGATCGGCTTTCCGGGGGAGTTTCCCGTACACGCGTGGTGTGTATGGGTCGATGTACCGGGGCCGGTTGTGGACGATGCGCCAATTCGCCGGGTTCGGGACGGCGGAGGAGACCAACGAGCGTTTCCGCTATCTGCTCGACCACGGCCAGACGGGGCTGTCGACCGCCTTTGACATGCCGTCGTTGATGGGCCACGACTCCGACCATCCGCGCGTCGGAGGGTGAGGTGGGCCGCGAGGGCGTGGCGGTGGACTCCCTGGACGACATGGAGACGCTGTTCGGCGGGATCGACCTGGGTGCGGTGTCGACGTCGATGACGATCAACGCGCCGGCGGCGGTGATGCTGGCTTTCTATGTGGTGGCGGCGGAGCGCCAGGGGGTCGCGCCGGACCGTCTGGCGGGGACGATCCAGACCGACATCTTGAAGGAGTACATCGCTCAGAAGGAGTGGTGTTTCCCGATCGACCCGGCGATGCGGCTGGTCACCGACATGGTCGAGTTCTGTGCCGAGCGGATGCCGCGCTGGCATCCGATCTCGATCTCGGGCTATCACATTCGTGAGGCGGGTTCGACGGCGGTGCAGGAGCTGGCGTTCACGCTCAAGGACGGCTTCACCTATGTCGAGCACGGCTTGGAGCGCGGCCTGTCGGTGGACGACGTTCGCGCCGCGGTTGTCGCTTCTTCTTCAACGCGCATATCGATTTCTTCGAGGAGATCGCCAAGTACCGGGCCGCGCGGCGGATCTGGGCTCGAGAGCTGCGGACACCTATGGGGCGCGCGATGAGCGCTCGCTGCTGATGCGTTTCCACACCCAGACGGCGGGCGTCAGCCTGACTGCGCAGCAGCCGCTCAACAACATCGTCAGGACGGCCACGGAGGCGTTGTCGGCGGTGCTGGGCGGCACCCAGTCGCTGCACACCAACAGCTTCGACGAGGCGTTGGCGTTGCCGACCGAGGAGGCGGTCCGGGTCGCGCTGCGCACCCAGCAGATCCTGGCGCACGAGACGGGGGTGACGAACACGATCGACCCCTTGGGCGGGTCGTGGTTCGTGGAGGCGCTCACGGATCGGATGGAGGAGGGCGCCTACGACTACTTCCACCGCATCGACGCAGCTGGGGGGGATGGTCGAGGCGATCAAGCAGAACTATCCGCAGACCGAGATCGCCGACGCCAGCTTCCGGCTGCAGCAGGAGATCGAGGCCGGCCAGACGGGTGATCGTGGGGGTCAACCGCTACCAGCACGACGACCAGTACGCGACCGAGATCCTCAAGATCCCGGTCGAGCTCGAGCGCAAGCAGATCGGCCGCGTCCAGGCCGTCCGCGCCCGCCGCGACAGCCAGGCGGTCGAATCCGCGCTGGCCGAACTGCGCGACGCCGCCAACACCGACCGCAACCTGATGGACCCCCTGATCGACTGCGCCCGCGCCCACGCCACCGAAGGCGAGATCATCGAATCGCTCCAACAGGTCTTCGGCACCTACACCGAAACACCCGTCTTCTGAGCCTGGATCCACCGATCCTGACGGCGTTCCGCGCCGGATGGCATCGCTGCGCGCCTGGCTCGGCCCCCGGCGCGGAAACGCTCGCCCGTCCCGGTGGATCCAGGCTAAGCCACTCGGGCGCCGCGCCGTCCGGCCGATCGTCCATGCTCGTCGCCGGGGGTTAATGGATCACGCGAGATATGCCGATGCGAGGGGCGTGAAGCTGCTCCGTCTTGTCCCGGCGGTCGTGCTGGCCGTGCTCGCCACGGCTCCGAGCGCGCTGGCCGTACCCGAGCAGGGCGATGCCGGCGAGACTCCGGCCACCGCCCAGAACCTCACCACGCAGGTCGTGCCCACGATCAGCGGCGACGCTGGACGGCGAGGACGCGGATCTCTACCGGGTCTGCCTGGCGGGCGGACGGTCGTTCTCGGCCACCACCGTCGGCACCACCGAGACCAACACTCAGCTCTTCCTGTTCGACGGGAGCGGCCGGGGCATCTATGCCGACGACGACGCGGCCGGGACCGAGCAGTCGACCCTTCCGGCCGGCGATCCGCTCACTCCCGCCGCGCCTGGCGAGTATCTCCTCGGCGTGTCGCCCGTACGACCGGGATCCGCTGAGCGCCGAGGGACTGATCTTCGACAACGTGCCTATCTCGTGGGCGCGGACGGCCGCGGCGCCGGCGTCGCCCGCTCGAGAGCTGGGACGGCCGTCCCGCGCAGCGAGGGGAGCTACGACATCACGCTCACCGGGACGCGGGCCTGCGAATCGGTGGCGCCCACGATCGACATCCTCAGCCCGGTTGACGGCGCTCGCGTCGCTCAGGGCAGTCGCCGTGCGTGGTCGACTACGACTGCTACGACGAGGGCGGCTCGGGACTGGCGTCCTGCGAGGGCAACGTGGCCGACGGCGCGACGCTCGACACCTCGACCCTCGGCCCGCAGACCTTGACCGTTACCGCCCGCGACGGCGCCGGCAACGAGACCACCGCCACGGCGACCGTGGAGGTGGTCGACGAGTCGGCGCCCGTCGATCGAGGTGCGCGCGCCCTCCGACGGGGCCGTGTACTCGCTCGGCGAGGCGGTGACCGTGGACTATGAGTGTCGTGACGAGCCCGGGTCCGGGATCGCTACCTGCGCCGGCGACCTGGCCGACGGCGCGGCCCTCGACACGTCGGCTCCCGGCGACGCGCAGCTTCACGGTCACGGCAACCGACGTCGCCGGCAATTCCGCGTCGACGACGGTCACCTACGAGGTCGTCGACCCGAGCCTCTGGTTCGGAGGCTTCCTCTGGCCGGTGGACGCGTTCCCGGCGGTCAACCACTGGCCGGCGGGCTTCCCGGTGCCGATCCGCTTCTCGCTGAACGGCTACCGCGGCGGCGACGTCCTCGCGGACGGCTATCCGCAGGTGGCCGAGGTGGAGTGCGGGGCCGGCGAGACGCCGGAGCAGCGGCGCGCCGGCACGCAGCGTGTGGCGCCGCGGGCTGCGGTATCGCCACAGCCGCGATCACTACGTCTACTGGTGGAAGACCAAGCGCCGCTGGGCCGGCAGTTGCCGGCAGTTCCTCCTCAAGCTCGATGACGGCTCGCTCCACCGCGCGGAGTTCCGCTTCACCCGCTTCGGCTGGTGGAACATGTGGATGCACTGACGTGCAAAAACCGCACCGGCGCTGCAAAAAGCAATACTCTGAGGCTGATGAGGCACTGGCTCGTCCTAGCCGCGGTCTACGCCGTCGTCGCCGCACTCGTGCTGCCCGGCTCGCTGTTGGCCTCCGACGAACCGCCGACGCCGGCGGCGCCGGCCGACGACGCCGCGGAGCCCGCCGAGCCGCCGAGACGGTCCCGTCGCCCGATGAGGGCGTTCCCGAGGACCCGGCGAACGCCGAGCGAAGTGACCACCGGAGGCCGAGACCGTGACCGAGCCGGCTCCAGCCCCCGAGCCCGCTGCCGCGCCGCCCCGCGCGCCGGCAGCCCGCCCCGGACACGCCCGCGCCCACCGCGCCGGACCCGGCGGACCAGGTGCTCGTCGAGCCCGAGGCAGAGGCCCAGGCGTCGAAGAAGACAGAACGTCAAGGCCTCCAAGCGGGTGAAGGCCCAGGCCGCCGACACCGCCAACGTGACCATCAAGGACTTCGACTTCACCCCGGCCACGGTCACGGTGGTCGTGGGCGACACCGTCACGTGGACCAACGACGGTCCCACCGGGCACTCCGCCACGGCCAACAACGGCAGCTTCGACACCGGCATCTTCCCCGCCGGCGAGTCCCGCGTCCGCCACGTTCGACGAAGCGGGCACCTTCGCCTACATCTGCACGCCCCATCCGAACATGGAGGGGACCGTGGTGGTGGAGGCGGCCGGATCCGACCGGGCCGGCGAGGAGGAGGCCGCGGAGCTCGAGAACGACGAGGAGGCGCTCGACGAGGATCTCGAGGCGGACGTCGACGAGGGCACCCTGCCCAACACCGGCAAGGACACCCGCGCGATGATCATCCTCGGCCTCGTGATGATCGCCATCGGCAGCGTGCTGTCGCTGCGGGCCCGCCGGCAGACCTGACCAGCCGGCCGATGCTCCGGGGTCACCGTCCGCCACCGCCAAGAAGATCCGCGTCGTCGTGGCCAAACCCGGTCTGGACGGGCACGACCGCGGGGCCAAGATCATCGCCCGGGCTCTTCGCGACGCGGGCATGGAGGTGATCTACACGGGCCTTCACCAGACGCCCGAGCAGATCGTGGAGACCGTGCTCCAGGAGGACGCGGACGCCGTCGGCCTGTCGATTCTGTCGGGGGCGCACATGACGCTCGTGCCACGGATCGCCTCGCTGCTCCGGGACGAGGGCGCCGAGGACGTGGTGCTGGTCGTGGGCGGCACGATCCCGGGAGAGGACATCCCCGAGCTCAAGGAGCTGGGCGTGGCCGAGGTGTTCACCCCCGGCGCGCCCGTGCAGGGGATCATCGACTTCATCCGGCAGGCCGTGCCGGCCTGAGCCCCGCGGCCCGTTGGCGCCGCTACACGATTGACTCGTCAGTCAATGAAGTAAGATCGGCCTCGCCTGCGGTCGGCGAACCCGCCCGGAGCGCCAAGTATCAAGCCAAGGAGAAGCTTCCGTGAAGATCTGCGTCCTCGTAAAAGAGGTGCCTGACGCCGCAGTCGAGAAGCGCATGGACCAGGGGTCCAAGCGCATCGACCGCTCGGGCGAGACCACGCTGAACCAGTTCGACACTCACGCCATCGAGGCTGCGATGCAGATCCGCGAGGGCGGCAACGCGGACGTCGAGGAGATCGTCGCCGTGACCATGGCGCCCGCCGAGGCCGGTCGCACGCTGAACAAGGCGGTGGCGCTCGGCGCCGACCGCTCGGTGCACCTCACCGACGACGCGCTCGCGGGCTCCGACGTCTGCGCCACCGGCTACGCGCTCGCGAAGGTGCTCGAGGCGGAGTCGCCCGACCTCGTCCTGCTCGGCCAGCAGTCCGCCGACGGCGAGTGCTACACGATCGGCGCCGTCGTGGCCGACCACCTGCGCATGCCCTCGCTGACCCAGGTGATCAAGCTCGACGTGAACGACGGCACGCTGCGCTGCGAGCGCCAGGCCGAGTACGGCTATGACACCGTCGACGTCGCGCTTCCCGCCGTGATCTCGGTGGGCGACGCGATCAACGAGCCGCGCTATCCCTCGCTCAAGGCGATCATGGGGGCGAAGAAGAAGCAGCGCGACGTCAAGGCCGCCGGCGACGTCGGCATCGAGGCGGACCGCGTGGGCGAGCAGGGCTCGCGCACCACGGTCCTGGCGATCAACCCGCCCGCCGAGAAGGCCGCCGGCGAGATCATCGAGGACGAGGACACGAACGAGACGGTCGAGCGCATCGTCGGCTGGCTCGAGGAAAGGAAGCTGCTGGCATGAGCATCCTCACCTACGCACTCCACTACGAGGGCGAGTTCAACAAGAACTCGCTCGGCGCCGTATCCGAGGGCGCGAAGCTCGCCGGCGACCTGGGCGGCGAGGCCGCCGCGGTCGTGGTCGGCGGAGATGACCTGACCGACGAGCTGTGCCAGTCGCTGGGCCGCTACGGCGCGTCCAAGGTCTTCCGCGTCAAGGGCCCGGAGGGCCTGGCCCAGCCCGTGGTCGACGCGATGGCCAAGGTGATCTCGGAGAACGGCTACAAGTACGCGCTCTTCGGCGGCGGGCTGCTCGGCTTCGAGATCGGCGCCGGGCTCACCGCTCGCCTCAACGCCGGCGTGACCATGGAGGTCACCGCCGTCAAGGCGCAGGACGGCCAGCTCGTGGCCGAGCGCCCGATCCTGCAGGACTCCGCCATCGTGGACGTCGGCTACGTGGGCGAGCCGGGCATCATCATCGGCCGCCTCAACGCCTTCGACGTACGCGAGTCCGGTGACGGCGCCGCCGAGGTGATCGACGTCGAGGTTCCCTTCGAGGAGCACTCGACCAAGGCCGTGATGGTGCAGCGCGGCGAGCAGCGCGGCGCCGACGTGAACATCGAGGACGCCGACATCCTGGTGGCCGGCGGCCGCGGGCTCGGCAAGGCCGAGGGCTTCGAGCTGTGCGAGTCGCTGGCGGACGCCCTCGGTGGCGCCGTGGCCGCCACCCGCGCGGTGGTCGACGCCGGCTGGTACCCGTACGCGGCGCAGATCGGCCAGACCGGCAAGACCGTCGCGCCCAAGCTCTACCTGGCGGCGGGCATCTCCGGCGCCATCCAGCACAAGGTGGGCATGCAGTCCGCGGAGAACATCGTCGCGATCAACAAGGACCCGAACGCGCCGATCTTCGAGTTCTCCGACCTCGGCGTGGTCGGCGACCTCAACAAGATCATGCCCAAGCTCACCGACGCGGTTAAGGCCAAGAAGGGCTGACGCTCGGGATGCCCACCGCGCCGATCGAGTTCCCGCCGCCCGTCGACTCCGCCAGGGAGTTCGTCGGAGCGCCCACCGACCCCGAGGACGAGCGCATCGAGGTCGGCGTGGTGATCGTGGGCGGCGGCCCCGCGGGCCTCTCGTGCGCCATCCGTCTGACCCAGCTGCTGGCGGAGGACGAGGCGCTCATGGAGTCGCTCGGCGAGGTTCCGGTGGCGCTCGTGGAGAAGGGCAAGGGCCCCGGGTCGCACCTGCTGTCCGGGGCGATGATGAACCCGTCGGCGATGAAGAAGCTCTTCCCGGACGTGCCGGAGAGCGACTGGCCGACCTACGGCCCGGTGGAGAAGGACGCCGTCTACCTGCTGCCCAACAGCAAGCGGGCGATTCCGCTCAAGCCCACTCCGCCGCCGTTTCGCAACCACGGCAACCACGTGACCTCGGTCGCCCAGCTCGGACGCTGGCTGTCCGACCAGGCCGAAGAGGCCGGCGTCTACATCCTCGGCGAGACTGCCGCCGCCAAGCTGCTGGTCGAGGATGGCCGCGTGGTCGGCGTGCGCTCGGGCGACAAGGGCCGCGGCAAGGAGAACGAGGAGCTCTCGAACTTCGAGCCCGGCGCCGACCTGGTCGCCAAGGCAACCGTGCTGGCCGAGGGCACCCAGGGTCACCTCACCGGCGCGGCGATTCGTCACTTCGACCTCGGCTCCGAGGATCCTCAGCAGTGGGAGTTGGGCGTGAAGGAGGTCTGGGAGGTCGAGCGGCCGCTCGACCGCGTGATCCACACGATGGCCTGGCCCTTGCGACTTCAGCCCCAAGTACCGCGAGTTCGGCGGCTCGTTCATCTATCCGATGGGCGAGGACCGCGTGTCGATGGGCCTGGTGGTGGGCCTCGACTACCGCGACGCCACCTTCTCGGTTCACGACGCCCTCCAGCAGCTCAAGGGGCACCCGCTCGTGGCCAAGATCATCGACGGGGGCAAGCGCGTGGGCTGGGGCGCCAAGACGATCCCGTCGGGCGGCTACTGGGCGCAGCCCAACCGCTACTGGGCGCCCGGCATGGTGATCGCCGGCGACGGTGCGGGCATGGTCAACATCCCGACGCTCAAGGGCGTCCACTACGCCATGCACGCCGGGATGTTCGCCGCCGAGGCGATCTACGAGCGCCTCAAGGCCGGCGAGCACGGCACCGCCGATCTCTCCAACTACGAGGCCAAGGTCCGCGGCTCGGAGATCGAGAAGGACATCCGGCGCTCCCGCAACATGCGCCAGCCGTTCGCGCGTGGATTCCTTGTCGGCGGCGCGGTCGCGAACATGATGGAGATCTCCGGCGGGCGCTTCCCCGGCGGGCGCTGGAAGACCCACGACGACGCCACCGTGGACGTCTTCGTCGGCGACGGCGACAAGAAGTACCCCAAGCCCGACGGCAAGACGACCTTCGACAAGCTGTCCTCGGTCTTCCTCACCGGCAACGCCACGCGCGACGACGCGCCCAACCACATCCGCATCCAGGACAAGGTGCCGCTCGAGGTGGCCCTGATGTGGCAGAACATGTGCCCGGCGGCCGTCTACGAGGTGCCCGAGGAGGAGATCGAGAGCGCCCGCGTGAACGGCAACACCCAAGGGGGCGCAGGCGGCAAACTCGACGGCAAGCACGAGGTCAAGCTCCACATCACCCCCTCGAACTGCGTGCAGTGCGGGGCGATCACCGCGAAGGGCGGGCGGCTGACGCCCCCCGAGGGCGGCGACGGCCCGAACTACCAGGTCACCTGAGGGCCTGAGAACCTCGCCCTCTGCGTCCTCGCACCCTCGCGTGCAGAGCACGCGTCGGGCACTGCGTCCTTGATGGCGCGGCCCTCAGGCATCTCAGCTGACCTGGCGAGCCAGGTCACCCACGAAAGTAAGTAGGGGTCAGACCCCGGGGCGAATTTTCCGGCCCCGGGGACTTATGCGCCCGCGCTGGGGTCGGTTAGGCCCGCTCCGCCGTTCGCGCCGCCCGGTATTCCGCTCGGGCCGCGAAGCTGGACTTCATCTCGTCCGGTGATGTCGTCCAGGAACTCCTCGCGGTACGTGGAGTCGGTCAGGACGGCGATCGCGTAGTAGAGGCCGGCGAACGCTCCGATGCCGGCGGACACGCGCAGCAGCGCCTCGGTGATCTCGATTCGCTCCCCGAACAGGCCGAAGCTGAGCACGACCGAGCCTTCGGCCACCTCCCACGACTCTCGGATCGAGGGGCCGACCGCGAGCGCGCCCAGCACGACGAAGAAGGCGGTGACCGCCAGGACCACCACGACCGTCTGGAGCGCCTGGCTCACGAACAGCACGAGCGCGACGTTGAAGCGCTCGCGCCGCTCGAGGGCCAGGCCCGTCGCCCGCCTCGCTTCTCCAGCTCCTTGCACCTCGCGCGGCAGCCGCACGATCACGAACAGCGCGCCGGCTCCCACGAGCAGACAGCCCACCAGGACCAGGAAGACGTCGGGCATCCGCGAGAACACCTGCCACATCTCGGTGTTGATGAACAGCACGAGCGCGAACACCAGCAGCAGTGGCACGGCCTTGGACAGCACGGTCACCGCGGCGTTGAGCTGGGCCACGAGCCTGCGTGGCCGCCCAGCGCACGATCCAGACAAGGCCGCCCGCGATCACCGCGTAGGCGAGCGCGAGGATCAGCGCGTTCGCCGCCAGGGTGGCGGCGGCGCTGCCCACCTGGCCGCCGAAGATCAGCGGGAGCGCGGCGGGCACGAGCAGGAACACTGCGAGCTCGAGATTGCCCACGTGCTGCGGCAGCGACCAGAAGCGCCGCCCGCGCGCGAGGTTCAGGAGACCGAAGGCGCCGAGCAGGATCGCCAGGCCACCGACGACGGCGGCGAGGTTGGCCAGCACCGGCCAGTCCAGCTGGATCGCCCCGAGCGTCTCGCCGATGAACACCAGCGCCAGGAGCGGCGCCGCCCGCGTCCAGATGTCCTCGCGCGCCGAGCGATCCTCGATGAACAGCGGCAGACCGTCGCGGCGGAAGCGGCGCTCGAAGGCGTCGAGGTCGGTCACGCCCGGTATTTGAGAGGGCCGAGCGGACGACCCGCCGCCGAGAGCGACACGAGCCGCATCCGGCACCCTCGTCGCGTTGTCTCAGGTCGAACGCGACGCGTGGGCGGGAACCACGGGTCCGGGCGCGGACACTCCGCGACGCTGCATCAGCACCAATCCACCGAGGCCGGCGACCACGCAGCCCAGCCCGGCGCCGAGCAGGGCCACCTGGGCCCCCAGAACCGAGACGAGCACGCCGCCCGCGCCGAGGGCGCCCAGCTCGGCCGTGTTGCGCAGGCCGTTGTAGGCGGCGAAGGCCCGACCGTGCAGGCGCTCGGGGACGCGTTCCTGGATCACCGTCCGGATCAGCACGTTCTTCACCCCATGGGCCACGCCGCCGCGCGTACCCGGCGAAGACCACCGGCAGGATCGCCCAGGAGGCCGCAAAGGCCATGCCCGCCCCCTGGATCGCCAGCGCCGCCAGGGCCGCGCCCGCCAGCGCCGACCCGCCGCCTCGGCCGAGGCGTCCCGCCAGCCCGGTGGCCCCGGCCACCATCCCGATCATCCACGCCGCTCCGGTGAGGGCGTAGCCGGCGTCGCCCGCGCCCACCACGTCCGTCACGTAGAACACCTCGACGGTCAGCGACGCGGAAATGAACAGCAGCCCGGCCACGGCAGCGCCCACCAGGACCCGCAGCAGGTCGTCACGCCACAGGAAGCCGAAGCCGTCCCGGGCGCGATCGCGCTGCTCGCGCGACGGCCCGAGCACCGGCGGGCGGCGCGTGCGCATGCACACGCCGGCCGCTGCGATGGCCAGGAAGCTGGCAGCGTTCACCAGCAGGGCCAGCCGCGAACCGCCGCCGGCGGTGAGGACCGCCGCCACGAGCGGGCCGATCGCAAAGCCCGCGTAGCGAGCCGTCTCGACCCAGCCGTTGGCCTTCGCCAGCCGTTCACGCCCACCGGCCACCGCCGGCACCAGTGCGAACTCGGCCGGCTGGCTGATCGCCGACCCGAGCCCGAGCAGCGCCGTCAGGACCAGGACCGGCACCAGCGAGTCGGTGAAGGCGAGGGCGGCCGCCACCAGCGCCTGGGCCAGCGACGCGAGGACGAGCAGGCGCACGCTCTCGACCCGATCCGCCAGCAGGCCGGCCAGCGGTGCGAGCGCCACGACCGGGATCATGGTTGCGGCAAACAGGGCCGACACCGCCAGGCCCGAGCCGGTGAGGTCGTGGACCAGAGCACCAGCGCGATCAGGGCCACGAAGTCGCCGGCGGCCGACAGGCCGACCGCGCCCACGAGCAGCCTGAGATCGCGCGGGGCCCTCATGGCCTACTGGTGCAGCCGGTACACGCGGAAGAAGTCATTCTCGATCGGCAGGACCTCGACGCGGGCGAAGCCGGCCGCGCCGGCAGTACTCCCGCACCGTGTCCGCCCGCATGACCGTCCCGGTCCCCACCGGGTGGTCGTGATCCATGCCGGTGGGCAGGCAGAGGAGCACGGAGAAGCCGTACATCAGCCTCTCCACGTCGCTCGCGGGCGCCGAGAACGAATCCTCCACCCGCTCGTCCATCACGATTACCGAGCCGGTGTCGCCCGCCAGCCGGCGAAGGGTCTGGAGCAGCTCCACCGGCCGCGCCACGTCGTGCAGCGCTTCGAAGATCGTGACCAGGTCGTAGTTGCCCGCCAGCTCCGGATCGCTTGCGTCGGCCACGTGGAAGCGGACGCGGTCGCTCACGCCGTACTCGGCCGCGTTCGCGCGGGCGAGCTCCACGGAAGCCTCGTCCAGGTCATACCCGTCGACCTGCACGCCGGGGTAGGCACGCGCCATGGCGATCGCCGACCAGCCGCCGCCAGAGGCGACGTCGGCCACACGGCCACCTTCGCTCAGGCGCGCGTGGACATCGTCGATCGAGGGGAGCCACTCGCTGCCGAGCTGGGACAGGAAGAGCGCCCTGTTCTGGTCCGACTGAGCCTCGCGCCCGTCCTCGCCGTAGGCCGTCCAGGGCACGCCCGCCCCGGTGCGGAACGCGTCGAGCACCTGCGGCAGCGCCTGCGTGGTCGCGGCGATGACGCGCGCGATCGGAGCCATGTAGTCCAGGCTGTCGCGCGCCACCAGCACCTCCGCATGCTCGGCGGGCAGCGAGAAGCGACGCTCCAGGGCGGCGGACTCCGGGGTTCTCCACCTCGAGGATGCCGCCGGCGGCCTGCGCCTCGAGCCACTCGCGCGCGTAGCGCTCGTTGCGTGTCCGGTCGCGGCCGCCAGGGCCCGTGAGTTGAGCGCGCCCCGATCGGCCAAGGCGTCATAGAGACCGAGCCGGTCGCCGATGTGGACCTCGAGCACCTCCATCGCGGCGATGTAGCGCTCGAACAGCTGGTCGGCGAAGGGCTGGCTCTGGGTCTCTGCAATGGCACTCATCGTTCTCTCCGGCAATCGGGGTCCGGGCCAGTCTGCAGGGGCGCTGTGAGCCGACCGTCAGTGGATCGTCAGCCGACGATCACCGACCGGGTGGGGGGTAGGCTCTCGCGGCAGTGCTGCGCGTCCACCTGCTCGGCGACCTGGCCCTCGAGCTGGACGGTGAGTCGCTAGACCCGCCGGCGGGCCGGCGCGCGCGCGAGCTGCTCGGCTGGCTTGCGCTGAATCCGGGCCCTCACGCACGCTCCGAGCTGGCCGCCCGCTTCTGGCCGGACGTGCTCGATTCGAGTGCGCGCGCCAGCCTCCGCACCGCGCTGCACGAGCTGCGGCGTGACCTGGGTGCCGCCGCCGGGCATCTCACCGCCACCCGCGAGCAGGTCGAGCTCGGCGGCGAGCTCTGGGTCGACGCCGTCGAGTTCCGGCGGCTCGTGCAGGAAGGGCACCTCGAAGAGGCGCAGGCTCTGTCTCGGGGCGAGCTGCTCCCGGCACTCGACGAGGACTGGGTGATCGCCGCCCGCGAAGACCACAGGCACGCGCTGGCCGGAGTGCTCGAAGGGAATGGCCGATGCGGCTGAGTCGGAAGACCATCACGACGCCGCCATCCGCTTCAGCCGCGACCTGGCCCGCCTCGACCCGCTGTCGGAGGAGGCGGCCCGCGGGCTCGATGCGGCGCCTCGCCGCCGCGGGCGACCGACCGGCGGCGCTTCGGGCCTACGAGCAGTTCAGGGAACGGTTGCGCCGTGAGCTCTCGATTGCCCCCTCGCGAGTCACACGCGAACTCGCAGAGTCGCTGAGGGCGAGCGACGCGCCGGCTGCCCCGGCCGCGAGATCCTCCCCGCTTCCTCCTCCGCTTCGCCGGCCTGAGCGCAGCGGGCTCGTGGGGCGGGTGGCCGATCTCGAGCGGGCTCGCGAGCTGGTCGCGCGCTCGCTCGCCGGCGAGTTCCACCTGACGCTGGTCTCGGGCGAGCCGGGAATCGGGAAGTCCCGTCTGCTGGGTGAGCTGTGTCGCGCTGCGCACGCGGAGAACACCACCGTGCTCTACGGACGCTGCTACGAGGAGCCCCTGGGGCCCTACCAGCCGTTCGCCGAGGCGCTCGCGGACCACGTCCAGGGCGCCGGCCTCGACGCGACGGATCTGGGAGCCGGGGCAGAGGAGCTGGCCCGGCTGTCACCGCGCCTGGCCGATCGTCTCGGCGTGCCGGCCGCGTCCGAGGCGGAGGCGGCCGAGGGCGCTCGCTTCAGGCTGTTCGAGGCCGTGGTGTCGCTGCTCGAACTCAGCGCTCGCAGCGGGCCGGTGCTGCTCGCTCTCGATGACCTGCACTGGGCGGACGAGGCCACGCTCCTGCTGCTCAGGCATCTGGTCCGCTCGCAGGTCGAGGGAGTCGCGCTGGCGGGCGCGTACCGCGAGAGCGAGCTGTCGCGCACCCAGGCCCTGGCGGGCACGCTCGCCGACCTGCGCCGTGACCGGATGGTGGAGCGCATCGCCCTCAGCGGCCTCGACAGGGCCCAGGTCGCGACCCTGGTGGCGGCCTGGGTCGGCCCCGAGGCTCCAATCGAGCTCAGCGCGGCGGTCCACGGCGAGACCGGCGGCAACCCGTTCTTCGTCGAGGAGGTGCTGCGCCACCTGACCGAATCGGGCGCGATCCATCGTGAGGGTGAGCGCTGGGTCATGACGGGGGAGATAGATGACCTGGGCATCCCGGAGGGTGTCAAGGAGGTGATAGGGCGTCGCCTGTCGCGGCTCGGCGAGAGCACCAACCGCGTGCTCGCCGTCGCCGCGGTCGCGGGGCGCAGCTTCAGCCTGCCCCTGCTCGAGCGCGTCGAGCCGCTGCGCGGCGACAACGTCCTCGAGTCCGTGGAGGAGGCCACCGCCGCCCAGCTGGTGCGCGAGGAGCCCGGCCGGCCCGGCGACTACTCGTTCGCCCATCCCCTGATCCACGAGACGCTCTATGACGAGCTCAGCTCGGCCCGCCGCGCGCGCCTTCACGGTGCGCTTGCCGATGCGCTCGAGGCGGACGACCCGGAGCTGCTCGTGCCCATCGCCCGGCACCGGATCGAAGCCGGCGGCGGCGCGGGCGGCCGGGCGGTCGAGGCCGCCCTGGCCGCCGCGCGGCACGACCTCGGGCGCCTGGCCTACGAGGACGCGGCCGCCATCTGCGAGCGCGCCCTCGAGGTGGCAGAACAGAGGGACGACCGGCGCGAGCTGCTGCTGGTGCGAGGGGACGCGCTGTCGCGCAGCGGCGATCGTGAAGCGGCCCGCGCGTGCTTTCGCGAAGCCGCCGGGCTGGCGCGCTGGGCCGACGGCAGTGCCGCCGACGCCGACGCTCTCGCACGAGCAGCGCTCGGCTTCTCCGGGATCGGCGTGAGCATCCTCGAAGCGGAGCCCGAAGTGGTGGAGCTGCTGCGTTCGGCGCTCAGCGAAGTCGCCCCGGACGCGCACGCCCGCCGCGCGCAGCTGCTCTCGCGCCTCACCACCGAGCTCTACTACGGGTCCACGCCGGAGGAACGCCAGGAGCTCGGCCGGGCGGCCGTGCGGGAGGCGAGTTCGGCCGGAGACGACGCCGCCCTCGCCGACGCGCTCGGCGCGCTCCACGTCGCCCTCTGGTACCCGGAGGCCCTGGACGAGCGGCTCGAGGTCTCGGCAGAGCTGGTGACCGTTGCGCGCCGCGCCGGCGACCCCGAACGCGAGCTCCAGGGACACAATTGGTGCGTCCTCGACCTGCTCGAGGCAGGCAACCTCGACGCCGTGGACGTCGAGCTGGCGGAGCACCGGCGGCTGGCGGACGAGCTGCGGCTGCCGGGCTTCCAGTGGTGGGGCCACACCTGGGCGGCGATGCGCGCGATGCTGGAGGGCCGCTACGGGGACGCCCGCGCGGAGCTCGAGCAGCTTCATGTGATCGCAGAGCGGATCGGCGATCCCAACGCGAGGCTGTTCCACCGGCTCGGGCTGTTCCACCTCGAGTTCGAGGACCAGGCGGCGAGCGACGAGCTGCTCGCCTTCGGCGTCGAGCAGGCCGAGACCTCGCCGGCGAGCTACGCGTACCGGGGCGCCCTGGCCTGCGTGTTCGCCTGGCGAGGTGATCACGACCAGGCCCGGCGCCAGTTGCGCCTGCTCGCCGAAGATGACTTCGCCGCCATCAGGCCCGACATGAACCGGCTGGCCGCTACGGCAGATCTCGCTGAGGCCGCCTGGATGCTCGATGACAGGCGGATCGCCGCCGGGCATCTACGACCACGCGAGCCGCTGGTCCGGCCGTCTGGCGCTCGACGGCCGCGCGTTCTACTGCTACGGCTCGATCGACCTGTTCCTCGGCATGCACGCCACCGTGATCGAGCGCTACGAGGAGGCCGAGGCCCACTTCAGGCTCGCGCTCGAGACGAACGAGCGCATCCGCTCGGCGCCATGGCTGGCTCACACCGAGGCTCGCTACGGCGAGATGATTCTGCGCCGAGGGCGGCCCGACGAGCGGGCGCGGGGCGCTGAATTGCTCCAGCGAGGCGCGGCCGGCGCCCGCGAGCTCGGCCTTATGAGAAGGGCGGCAGACCTCGAGTCCCGCCTGGCGGAGCTCTCCGAGTCGGTGCCTCTAGACTCGTAGGAGTTATGAAGGCGGATATCCATCCCGAGTACGTCCCCGCGCACGTTCGCTGCACCTGCGGCAACGAGTTCTGGACGCGCTCCACCAAGCCCGAGCTGCATGTCGAGATCTGCTCGAACTGCCACCCGTTCTACACGGGCCGGCAGAAGCTCGTGGACACCGGAGGCCGCGTCGAGCGCTTCCGCCGCCGCGCCGCACGCTCCCGCGCCGCGCGGGTAGCTGCCGCCGCAACTCTGCCGCGTCGCTCCTGTTCTCACGGAGCATGCGTCGTGCGCCAACCTCTATCGCTCTCGGCGCCGCCATCCTGGCGGCGTCGAGCGCGCCTGCCCTGGGGGCAACCCCGGAGCCCGGGTCGGCCGCGGTCCCGCAGGCCTCGGTGAAGCTCGTGACGTGCTCCGTGGCCACCCACGAGGCCGCCTTCAAGGCACGCATGATCAGGATCGAGGGCACGCAGCGCATGGGAATGCGCTTCACGCTGCTGGAGCGCACGAGCGCCACGGGTTTCGCGCCCGTCCAGGCGCCGGGGCTCGGCCGCTGGCGCCGCTCGCGGCCGGGAGTGGGCACCTTCGGCTACCGCCAGGCCGTCAAGGGCCTGCCGCAGAACGCGGTCCACCGGATGCGCGTGGATTTCCGCTGGTACGGCCCCGACGGAGAGGTGCTGAGCCGCGCCCGCCGCACGTCGCGCGCCTGCAGGCAGTTCGACGCCCTGCCGAACCTCGGCGTCGCGATCGTGGGGTCCGCTCCCACGAGGGTCCGCGGCGTCAGGCGCTATCGCGTGCGGGTCGCCAACACCGGGCGCGCCGCGGTCAGCGGTGCGACGTTGCGCTTCTGGGTGGACGGCAGCGTGCTCGACACCGTGGCCGTAAGCCCGCTGGCGGTCGGCCAGCAGCGCGTGATCGGGTTCCGCGGGCCGGCGTGCTCGGGCTCTGTCAGGGCCGAGGCCGACCCCGACGGCGTGATCGTCGAGAGCTCCGAGCGAGACAACGGCCAGGAGCTCGGGTGCGCCGAAATTCCCGCGCTCTGACCCAGATCGGCCCTTTGGGCACGAAGCCGCCGTTACGATGAGCAAGGTGAGCGCGTCCCCTGCCGGCACCGACCCGTCCCTGAACGGGCACTCCCCCGACCGCCCGCGGGAAGCCACGAAGGACGCTCCGATCGGCGGCCAGGCCGTGCTCGAGGGCGTGATGATGCGCGGCATCTCCACCTGGGCGGTGGCGGTGCGAAAGCCCTCCGCGGAGCAGCTCGCCGCCGGCGGTGCGGACTCCAAGGAGGGCGCGAAGGGCGAGATCGAGGTGATCTCCGAGCCGCTGGTCTCGTGGACCAAGCGCCATCGCATCCTGCGCCTGCCCGTGATCCGCGGCGTTGCCGCGCTGGGCGAGTCGCTCAAGATCGGCTTCCGCGCGCTCGGCATCTCCGCCAACGCCCAGATGCCGCCGGACGAGGAGGGCGAGAAGACCGACATAGGAGGCGGCGCCTGGGTCGGAACGATCGTGTTCGCCCTCCTGTTCGCCGTGGGCCTCTTCTTCCTGCTGCCCGCGGGTCTAACCAACCTGTTCGCCGACCAGATCCCCAACTCGATTCTGTTCGTGGTGATCGAGAAGCTGGTGCGGATCACCATCTTCCTGGGCTACCTCGTGCTGATCTCGCGGATGCCCGACCTGCAACGCGTCTTCGAGTACCACGGCGCCGAGCACAAGACGATCTCCTGCTACGAGGCGGGCGAGGAACTCACGCCCGAGAACGCCCAGCGCTACTCGCGTTTCCACCCGCGCTGCGGCACGAGCTTCCTGCTGCTGGTGATGATCGTGGCGATCGTCGTGTTCGCACCGCTGGGCAAGCTCGACTGGCAGTGGCTGTTCATCTCCCGCATCGTCGGCATCCCGATCGTGGCCGGGTTGGCCTTCGAGCTCATCAAGTGGTTCGGCAAGAACCGCACCAAGCGCTGGGCGCGCATCCTCATGTGGCCGGGCATCCAGCTTCAGCGCCTGACCACCCGCGAGCCCGATCTCTCCCAGCTCGCCGTGGCCATCGCCGCGCTCGAGGCGGTGCTGGCGGTGGAGAACCCGCGGGCCGCCGCCGACGAGGACAAGGTCGGCATGGAGGTCGTGGCCTGAGGGCCACCTAGCGCCCGAGCGTGCGCCCCAGCTCGCGGGCGCTTTCGGCCAGGCCGTCGAGCAGGTCGCGCACCGACGCCAGCCCCGACCGCAGCTCCTCGTCGCCGGCCTCCACCGGAAGCATCGAGTCCTGCAGCGCCACGAGTGCCAGGTCCGCTTCGGCCACCGCGCCGACGGCGCGCTCGATGTAGCCGCGTGCACCCGTGGGCGACACCCCCGCGGACGGCTCCTCGAACCTGCGACCCGCCAGGCCGTGACGCTCCGCAAAGCCGGAGTGGGTGCGTCGCGCCCGGCCGAAGGCCAGCTGCACCGGGCGAAAGAAGGTCTCCTCGAGGCGTTCGGCGTTGTGGTCGTCAAGTCGCTCGTAGGCCTCGGTGAGGTAGGCGAGGGCCAGCGCGAGCTCGTCAACCGCCTCGGCGATCGTGTCGAGCAGCTGCTGTCGTGCCTCGGCGGCGGAGTACGCCATTTGGGGGAGAGTAGATCGGTGCGGTGGTTGAATGCCTCTGGCCACGGATACCCTCCTGCGGATGGGCGCCGTGCTACTGACCGGCGCGACGGGTTTCGTAGGGATGGAGTTGCTGCACCGTTTCCTGTCTCGCGGTGAGCGCCACGTCTACGCGCTCGCGCGCGCCTCCGACGACACCGCCGCAGCCGCCCGGCTGCCGGACCACCCACGCCTGACCGCGGTGGCGGGCGACATCGAGCGGCCCGGCCTCGGGCTTGCGCCGGAGACCGCGCGGCGGGTCACCAGCGAGGTCACGACGGTCATGCACTGCGCCGCCTCGGTCACCTTCGACCTGCCGCTGCCGGAATCGCGGCGCGTGAACGTCGACGGCACCCGCAATGTCCTCGAGCTCGCCGAGGGCTGCGACCGGCTCGAGCGGCTCACCTACGTGTCGACCGCCTACGTGGCCGGCGAGCCTCCCGGGGTGTTCGGCGAGGACGATCTCGACGTCGGCCAGCGCTTCCGCAACAGCTACGAGCGCTCCAAGTTCGAGGCCGAGGTGATGCTGCGTGAACGCGGCTCGCATCTTCCGCTGCAGGTGCTGCGGCCGAGCATCGTGGTGGGCGACAGCCACACTGGCCGCACCGCTTCGTTCAACGTCCTGTACGGGCCGCTCAAGGGCATCGCCCGCGGCACCATTCGCGCCATTCCCGCGCGGCGGTCGTCGCCCGTGGACGTAGTGCCGGTCGACTACGTGGCCGACCGCGCCTACGAGCTTGCCAGCGGCGGCCCCGACGGCACCTTCCACCTGGTGGCGGGTCGCAACGCCACGACCGTGGGCCGCCTGCTCGAACTGGCTGCCAAGCACCTCCACCAGCGCCAGCCGGCGGTGCTCCCGCCCGGTCCCTACCGGCGCCTCGTGCACCCCCTGCTGCGCCGCCGCTGCCCAGGTCTGAGGAAGATGGAGGTCTACTTCCCGTACTTCTCGATGCGCGTGCGCTTCGACGACCGCAAGCTCGGCCCGGCGCCGCCGGTCGAGGGCTATTTCGGGCGCCTGATCGACTTCGCCCAGGCAGCTCGCTGGGGGCGGCGTGAGCCCGGCGTCTAGAGTGTCCTCCATGGCCGTACCGCAGTCGGCGAGCTCAGCCCCGCCCGCTGGCGCCCGAGAAAGGATTCTCGAGGCGGCGTACGAGCTGTTCAGCCGCAAGGGGATCGCGGCCGTGGGTGTCGACACCATCGTCGCGGAGGCGGGGGTCGCGAAGATGACCCTCTACCGGCATTTTCCGTCGAAGGCCGACCTCGCCATCGCTTTCCTCGAGCAGCGCGAGGAGCGCTGGACGCGCGAGTGGCTGCAGGCCGAGGCCATGAGGCGCGGCACCACGCCGGCGGAGCGGATGCTCGCGATCTTCGACGTGTTCGACGAGTGGTTCGCTCTCGAGACCTTCGAAGGCTGTTCGTTCGTCAACATCCTGCTGGAGATCTCAGATCACGAGGACCAGATCCGGCTGGCGAGCGTGCAGCATCTGGCCAACATCCGCGAGTTCGTCCGCGGCCTGGCCGATGAGGCAGGCGTGGAGAACCCCGAGAACCTCTCCCGTCAATGGCACATCCTGATGAAGGGCTCGATCGTCTCCGCCGGGGAGGGCGATCGCGAGGCGGCCCGGCGGGCTAAGGACGTCGGAGGGCTCCTGCTCGAGCGCGAGCTGGGCTCCCGCACGCGACTGATGCCGGTAGATCGAGCCGGGTGAGCGACGAGGGCGAGTAGGCGGCGAGCCGGATGCGCGCGCCACCGTACGTGGCCTGTGTCTCCAGAACGGCCGCCAGCACAGCGTTGACGTCCGCCGACGGCAGCGCCAGCACCCGCGCCTGCCACGCGCCGTCGTCCTGCGTCTCGACCGCGCACCCGAGGCCGGCGCCGAAGTACCGGCGCGCGGCGGACCTGATCTCTTCGCGATCCGCGGCAGGCATCCGCATCTAGGCCGTTGCCTCCTGAGGCGTCACGTCACACGTGGCACCGTCGCTCAGCCAGCAACGCACGATGTCGCGCATCGAAAGGATCCCCACCGCCTCTGAGCCGTCCAGCACGATCACGTGGCGAAAGCCGCCCGTGGTCATCGCGCCGGCCGCCTGCTCGAGCGACCAGTCGGGGTACGCGTAGATCAGCTGGCCGGCCAGGTGGTCGCGGACCAGCTCTGAATCGGCATCCTCGCCACGGCCGTTCGAGTGCAACAGGTCTCGCTCGGTGATGATCCCCGGTCCGAGCCCCTCGCTGTCCCAGACGACAGCTGCGCCCACGTGGTGTTCGGTCATGCGCCGCGCTGCCTCGCGCAGCGTGTGCTGCGGGCCGACCGTGACGACGATCTGATTCATCCCGTCCTTGACGAGCAAGGTGAAGCCTCCTCCGCAGCCGCTAGGCCGCGTGCGTGACCGGCAGGTCCTGCGCCTCGACGTGGGTGACCGGTACGCCGAGTCCGCGGGCCTTGCTGGGCAGGTCGATATGAAGCCAGCGCGACACCCGAGCCGGCAACGTCGACACGATGATCTCGTCGACGCTCTCCCGGTTGAGCACATCCTGGATGGCGGCAAGCGGATCCGCGTCGCCGACCTCGCCGCTCACGGGGCGTTCGGCGGCGGCGCTCAGGGCCGGCAGCGCCGCGGCCAGGCGCTGGCGCGCCTCCTCGTGGCCGCAGTCCTCGGGGTCGACCACCCGGTGCAGTCCCCGCGGATGCCGGGGCACGAGCAGATGAAAACGGACGTCGCCGCAGGCCGCGATCCGGCTGACGGCCTCCCGAAGCTCGGTGGTCTGGGCTGTGCGGTTGGCGACGAGCAGGATGCTGATTTGTCGTGTAATGTCGGAACCCCCTTGTATCGATTGATACAAATTAGGCAAGGGATTAAAGCGGAGGCAGGGGAGCCGTCAATCGCAATCCGGCGAGGACCTATCGACCCGTGGCTATAACACTCACTCAGTTGCGCAGCTTCCTGGCGGTCCTGAGGACCGGCTCGGTCACCGGTGCGGCCGAGGAGCTCGTGGTCACGCAGCCCTCGGTCTCGGCCGCCGTGTCCGCACTCTCGCGCGAGCTGGGTGTGGAGTTGACCGAGCGGGTGGGGCGCAGCATCCAGCCCAGCGCGGCGGGCCGCGCCTTCTCCCCCTATGCCGCGGACGTGATCGGCCTGCTCGACCAGGGCGGCCGGGCCGCCCGCGAGGCTGCCGACACGGAGTCGAGGGAGCTGCGGCTGGCGGCCGTGACCACGGCGGGTGAGCACATCGTGCCGCCGCTGATCGAGGCGTTCTCGGGCCTGCACCCGGAGATCAGGCTGAACCTCGAGGTGGGCAACCGCGAGCGGGTGTTCGAGCGCGTCAGCGTGCACCGGTCCGACGTGGCCATCGGCGGACGACCACCGGGTGAGGGCGTCCTGGGCGAGCGCTTCCTCGACAACCCGATGGTGGTCATCACCAAGCCCGGCGACCCGCTCGCGCGCCGGCGCTCAGTTCCGATGAAGGAGCTGGCGGCGCGCCCCTGGCTGCTGCGCGAGGAGGGCTCGGGCACGCGCACCATGACCGAGGAGATCCTGGCCGCTCACGGGCTGGAGCCGCGGGTGCTCACGCTCGGTTCGAACGGGGCCATCAAGCAGGGCGCTCGCGCCGGCCTGGGGGTGTCGCTGCAGTCGCGTCTCGCTACCCGGCTCGAACTGGAGCTTGGCCTGCTGACGACCATCGACGTGACCCCGCCGCTTCCGGCGCGTCACTGGTACCTGCTGCGTCCGGCGCATGGCCCGACACGCCAGCCGGTGGAGGACTTCCTGGCCTTCGCCCGCAGCGCCGAGGCGCGCCGGGCGATCGAGACCGCTCAGCAGTCGTGAGCGGCCGGCCGGACCGCCGGCTCGGCGGACACTGCCGCGAGTCCCGCCGTCCCATGTTCCGGCTGCTCTCCCCGCCGAGCGCTATGACGGCTCTGGCGGTGACCAGGTGGTACAGGATCAGCAGCTGGACCAGCGCCAGCGACTCGGAGCGGTGGAGGTCGATGCCGACCGTGAACTCGCCCAGGCGCTGGCTGCGCAGATGGGTGGCGAAGTGAAGCTTGTCCCAGATCGCCTCCTCGATCTCCGCGGCGCGCTCGGGGTCGATGTCGCCCGGGATGAACAGGTGCCGCTCCGAGCCGCGCTGCGCGATGGTGATACCCCGTGCGCCGTTTCCGATGAACGGCGACAGGTCCGGATGGGGGAGGCCCTCGCGCAGCACCACCTCGGCTTCCAGGAAGTCCGGGTCACCGCTCTCGCCCGGCAGGAACGAGATGACCATGTCGGCGTAGCGCTCCTGCGGGCGGATGAACTGCGCGGAGTCGGCTTCGCGCCGGTCGAGCTCGGCCAGCACCTGATCGGTGGTGTAGCCGCGCCTGGAGCAGTCGCGCTGCACCTTCCACTTCCGGCGCAGGTCCTCGGGCGGCGCGAGGTAGACGCGCACGTCGTAGCAGTCGCGCATCTCCGGCGGTGTGGTAACCGAGCAGCCCCTCGACCACCGTGAACGACATGCGGCTTGACGTAGACGGGCGGTCCGAAGGTCCCGTCGGCGTGGCGATAGACCGGCTTCAGGATCGACTTGCCCTGCCGCAGGTGCTCCAGATGCTGCGCGGCGATGTCGACGTAGTTGCAGGCGGGATCCAGCGGCGTGATGCCGAGATCCGCGCGCTGCTTGCGGTCGTAGCGGTGGTAGTCGTCGGTGCAGACGTGTGTGACCCGCTCCTCGCCCAGGATCCGCACGAGACCGCGCGTGATGGTGGTCTTCCCCGCCGCCGAGTCGCCGACGACGCCGAGGATCACCGGACGGGGCGTCGAGCTCCTGTCGCGTCGCGAACACCGAGCTCTGGAGGATGTCCTCGGGCTCGAGCGTGACGAGGTCGCTCTTGGTGAGCTTCGCGGTCGGAGTCGAACAGACGGGTTGCCTGCCTCATGCGCGCGCGCTCCACGGCGTTGCGGACGCTGCGCCCGTGTGCGAAGCGGGGGCGCTCGCGCCGCAGCGCGACGTAGTCCCGGAGCGCCTCGGCCGTTCCTTCGCCCAGCTCGTAGCCCTGGTTTGAGACCATCAGCCGGGCGATCTCCATCAGCTCGTCGACGTCGTAGTCCGGGAAGCTGATGTGATGGGCCACGCGCGATCCCATCCCGGGGTTGGCAACAAAGAACGCCTCCATCGGCTCGCGGTAGCCGGCCATCACGACGACGAGGTTCTGGCGCTCGGACTCCATGACCTGCAGCAGGACCTCGATTGCCTCCTGCCCGTAGTCGCGCTCGTTCTCGGGCCGGTGCAGGTAGTAGGCCTCGTCGATGAAGAGGATCCCGCCCAGGGCGCGCTTGACCACGTCCTTCGTCTTCGGCGCCGTATGGCCGACGTACTGGCCCACCAGGTCGTCGCGGGTGACCGAGATCAGATGGCCCTTCTCGATGTAGCCGAGGCGGTGCAGGATGTCGGCCATTCGCAGGGCAACGGTCGTCTTGCCGGTTCCCGGGCTCCCGGTGAAGCTCATGTGCAGCGTCGGGGGCTGGGAGCTGAGGCCCATCTCCTCGCGGAGCCTGTCGATCGCCAGCAGGGCCGAGATCTCGCGTATGTGCTGCTTCACCGGGGCGAGCGCCACCAGTTCGCGCTCGAGCTCAGCGAGCACTTCGTCGACGCCCGCCTGGCGTGCCACCGCCTGCACGTCGACCTCACCGTCGGACACGGCCTCTGCGAAGTCCACCAGCTCGAGCGCGGAGCCGGAGCGGGCGTCCCTTGCCGGCCGGACGACCGTGCCGCCGAACTCGTCCGTGAAGGTCGGCGAGCCCCGATCACGCACCGGGTCGAGCGGCCTGCCCGTGGTATCGAGGCCGCGAGGGCTCACGCCCGGTTGCCGTTGCCCGGGTTCCCGTAGCGCCGGCCGACGGGCTCCTCCTGGGCGTAGGGATGCAGCGTGTAGCGCATCTGGCGATCGGCCTTGTCCTGGCGCTCGAGGCGGAAGCCGGGCTCGTCCACCGGGCGGTTGACGATGAAGCTGAGCGCCGACGTCTGGCGTCCGAGCGAGTTGTCGTAGGCCACCACCTTGATGTAGTGGTTCGGATGGGCCTCCCGGCAATCGTTGACCTCGCGCAGCGCGACGTCGGCGTCGCCCGGCTCGAGGTCGAATTGCGGCTGGTGCCACATCTCCCAATAGCTGTTGCGGGGATGGGGATCGTCCGTGTACTCGACCATGATCGCCCAGCCGTTCGAGAGCGCGTAGGCGATCTGGGCCTCGATCTCGGCATCGCTGAGATCCGGCAGAAACGAGAAGGTGCCCTGGGTGATCTTCATCAGCCTGGGGTGGCGACCGGGATCGTGTCCGGCGTGTCGGTCGACTCGAATTCGAAGCTGATGTCCTTCCACACCTCGAGAGCGGCGTCGAGCTCGGGACATCCGCGCGCCGCGTCCAGGAGGATGTCGGGCCCCTCCGAGTAGTAGTCCCGGCCCTCGTTACGGGCCTTGATCATTGCCTCCACGGCAACCCGGTTGGCGGTTGCGCCGGCCGCGATTCCCATCGGGTGGCCGATCGTGCCGCCGCCGAACTGAAGGACGACGTCCTCGCCGAGGTAGTGGAGAAGCTGGTGCATCTGGCCGGCGTGGATGCCGCCCGAGGCCACCGGCATCACCGCCGCCAGCGACGCCCAGTCCTGATCGAAGTAGAGGCCCGTCTGCGGGTTGGCCTTGTTGAAGCGCTGGCGGCAGACGTCGTAGTAGCCCTTGATCATCGACGGGTCGCCCTCGAGCTTGCCCACCACCGTCCCGGCGTGGATGTGGTCGACGCCGAGCATGCGGCACCACTTGGCGATCACGCGGAAGCTCACCCCGTGGGTCTTCTGGCGGGTGTAGGTCCCGTGGCCGGCCCGGTGGAGGTGCAGGATCATCCCGTTGGCCCGCGCCCACTTGGACATCGACTGCATGGCCGTGAAGCCGACGGTCAGGTCCATCATGATGATCACGCTGCCGATCTCCTTCGCGAACTCGGCCCGCTCGTACATGTCCTCCATCGTGGCCGCGGTCACGTTCATGTAGTGGCCCTTGACCTCGCCGGTGGCAGCCGAGGCCCGGTTGACGGCCTCGATGGCGTGGAGGTAGCGGTCCCGCCAGCGCATGAACGGCTGCGAGTTGATGTTCTCGTCGTCCTTCGTGAAGTCGAGGCCGCCGCGCAGCGCCTCGTAGACGACACGGCCGTAGTTCTTCGCCGACAGCCCGAGCTTCGGCTTGGTGGTTGCCCCGAGCAGGGGACGGCCGAACTTGTCGAGGTACTCGCGCTCCATGACGATGCCGTGGGGCGGGCCCTGGAAGGTCTTGAGGTAGTGCGCGGGGATGCGCATGTCCTCGAGCCGCAGCGCCCTGAGCGCCTTGAAGCCGAACACGTTGCCGATGATCGACGACGTGAGGTTGGCGATCGAGCCCTCTTCGAAGAGGTCGATGTCGTAGGCGATCTTGGCGATGTACTGCCCGGGCGCGCCCGGGACCTCCTCACAGGAGTAGGCCTTGGCCTGGTAGTGCTCGTGCGGCGTCAGGCGATCGGTCCAGACGACCGTCCAGGTGGCGGTCGACGACTCTCCCGCCACCGCAGCAGCGGCCTCGATGTGGTCGACGCCGGGCTGGGGGGTGATGCGGAACGCGCACAGGATGTCCGTGTCCTTGGGCTCGTAGTCCGCGTTCCAGTAGCCCATCTCCGCGTACGGCGTCACGCCCGCGGCCCAGCGGTCCTTCGGGATTGCGTCCGTGGCAGTCACGCCTCACACGGTAGGCCGGGAATTCAGAAAGCTCAAGTAAAGACTTTTGCGATTTGCATAGGTCATTGCCTATTTGATCGCGAGTTCGAGATCGTCGCTGTAGCGGCCCCTGCGCGCCTCGGCGTTGCAGCGGGCTCGGTGGGCAAACGCGGCCTGAGCGGCCGCGAGGTTCTCCTCGCGACCGCCCCAGGCACGCAGCGGCGCGGTCTGGAGGGCGCGGCCGTAGGAGAAGGTGAGCTCCCACGGCCCGCCGATCTCATTCATGGCGCTGAGATGGGCGCTCGCCAGTGCGTCGCTCTGCCCGCCCGACAGAAAGGCGATGCCGGGCACCGCCGGGGGGACGATCTCCGAGAGCAGCGCGAGGGTGCGCTCGGCCACCTCGCTGATGCTCGCCTGCCGGCTGCACGAGTAGCCGGACAGGATCATGTTGGGCTTGAGCACGATGCCCTCGCTTGCGACCCGATGCTCGGCCAACTCGTCGAAGACGACCTCGAGCGTGGCACGCGTGACCGCCTCGGAGCGATCGATCGGGTGGTCGCCGTCCATCAGGACCTCCGGCTCGACGATCGGGACGATCCCGGCCTCCTGGCACAGCGCGGCGTAGCGGGCGAGGGCATGTGCGTTCGCCGCGATGCAGGTCCGGGTCGGCAGTTCGTCGCCGACCACGATCACCGCTCGCCACTTGGCGAATCTCGCTCCCAGCTCGCGATAGTCGGCGAGCCGTTCGCGCAGGCCATCGAGCCCCTCTGTGACGGTTTCGCCCCCGAAGCCGGCCAGCGGCTTCGCACCCGTGTCGACCTTGATCCCGGGGATGATGCCGCGGTCGGCCAGGAGCTCCGGGAAGCGCGTCCCCTTCGAGGTCGCCTGACGCAACGTCTCGTCGTAGAGGATCACGGCGGCAATCTGCTCGTCGACCCCCGGCGTGGTCACGAGCAGCTCGCGAAAGCGCCGGCGTGCCTCCTCATTCGGCTCGACGCCCACCGAGGCCAGCCGCTTGGCCATCGTGCCGTTGCTCTCGTCCGCGGCCAGGATGCCCTTGCCGGGCGCCACCATCTCACGGGCCGTCGCCTCAAGCACTTCCCGGTGTTGGTGCATTGAAGGAAGCTAATTGGGCAGAGTTAGAGAAACAAGAGGAGTTTGAGGTGGACCTATAGGTCGATGGCTAAGCCCGTGATGCGCGGCCGGCGGCCGGGCGACTACGGCCCGAAGGCCGTGTTGGTCCGCCGTCTCAGCGCCCGCGCCCTGTCGGTGCCGCGCCGTCCTCGCCACGGGTGGGGCCCCATTGCCCACGGGTGCCAGCCGAGCGTTCCGTACTGCTCGCGTAGCCGCGCCTTCAGCTCGCCCCGGTGCTCGCCGCACGAGTAGCGGTTGGCTCCGTAGATCCCGCGGCCGTGCCAAACGAGCCAGCGCTCGGGCTCCACGTCTACGTACTCGCCGTGGCGCAGGTCCAGAAGCTGGTGCTCGAGATTGGCCTGGGTGTCGGGCCCGGGCCTGCAGCCGCAGAACTCACACCTGAACACCACCGCAACCGGCACACGGCCAAGCTAGCGGAATTGCCGGCTGGGCTACCCGGTGACCTGCCGCGGCTCCCAGTGGATCTCGGCGAGCTCGGCGGGCGGGTCTCCCCGCAGCAGCCACGTTCCATCCGCCTTGCGCATCAGCAGGCCGCTCTCGTCGATCCTGCGCAGCCCGGTGGTCACGGAAGCGCGACGGCTTCCGACGAGCTGGCCGAGGAGCTCGTGGGACATCCGCAGCCGAATGCTGATCCCGTCGGGCGTGACGTGGCCCCAGCGCTCGGCCAGGTGCCAGAACAGAACCAGCAGCCGCGTCTCGATCGGCGACAGCTGCAGGAGCGCTTGGTGGATCGACATCCGCAGCGTTCGTCTGACGGCCCGCTCGAGAAGCGCCCGCATGACCTGCGGCCAGCGCGCGAGCGTCCGGGCGAGCTGCTCGTCGAGGATCGCGAGCCGCACCGGCGAGAGCACGTGCCAGCGGACGTGGTAGCGGACCAGGCCGCCTTCACGCATCGGAACCCAGGGCTGGAGCACGTCGCCCTCACCCAGCAGCTCGGTGCAGATCGAGCCGGCAAGGATGATGTCGCGGGCGAGGACTCCCTCGAGCATCAGGAAGCCGAGGCGACCGCGCTCGTCCTCGTCGTGAGGAACCTCCCAGCGTCCACACGGAAGTGTCCGGACGCGAGCGACGAGCTCGAGCCGTGCGGCGCGGATCTGGGCCGCCGGCACGCGCAATCCGAGCTCGGGGTCCAGCTCGAGCAGGCGGGCCGGCCGCTCGGGCGCCGGCTCCGATTGCTCGGAGAGCTCCCCTACCTGGTCCCGCTGGTTGCCGTTGCTCGGCATAGACAGACCGTCCTCCCTATCTCGCCGCGCGAGCCTACAGAGGTGCTGTTGAAATGCAACGTTGAACCGCAACACCTGCGCTATGCGGGAGGAACCGGCGTCGTCGTAGGGTCGCCGCGGCAGCCAGCGTGGGAGGAGCGCCTATGTGCCTGGCCATCCCCGGCCAGATCGTCGAGATCGTGGACAGCGAGAATCGTCTCGCTCAGGTCGACGTCGCCGGCGTGCACCGCACGATCAACATCGGCCTCCTCGACGACGACGGCGTGGGTGTCGACTCCGGCGACTGGGTGCTCATCCACGTGGGCTTCGCGATGTCGCGCGTCGACGAGGAAGAGGCGATCGCCACCCGCCGGCAGCTCGAGCGGATGGGCGAGGACTACGAGGCCGAGCTCGAGGAGCTCAAGGCGAGCGTGATCGAGTGACCGACTCGACGAGCGCGGTCAACGAATGCGGTGATCACTGCATCACCTGCTCCGACGAGGGCATCCCGATGCAGGTCGAGAGGATCGACGAGGACCGCGGCCTCGCCCTCTGCGCCGCCGAGGACGGCTCGAAGAGCACCGTCGAGATAACGCTGGTGGAGCCGGTGGCGCCCGGCGACCGAGTGCTTGTTCACGCAGGAGTCGCGCTGGTGGGTCTCGGCGCATGAAGTACGTCGACGAGTTCCGCGATCCCGAACTGGGCCGCGTGCTGGCGACCGAGATCCTGGGCGCGGTCGAGCCCGGTCGCCATTACAAGTTCATGGAGGTCTGCGGCGGCCACACGCACTCGATCTACAAGTACGGCGTCGACGACCTGCTGCCCGCGAACGTCGAGCTCGTGCACGGGCCGGGGTGCCCGGTGTGCGTGATCCCGATGGGACGCGTGGACGACGGCATCGCCATCGCGCGCGAGCCCGAGGTGATCTTCACCTGCTTCGGCGACATGATGCGCGTGCCCGGCTCGGAGGGCAGCCTGCTCGAGGCCAAGGCGGAGGGCGCGGACATCCGGATGGTCTACTCGCCGCTCGACGCGCTGCGGATCGCCAAGCAGAACCCCGACCGCGAGGTCGTCTTCTTCGCCATCGGCTTCGAGACCACGGCGCCGTCCACGGCCCTCACGCTCAAGCGGGCGAAGGCCGAGGGCGTCAAGAACTTCTCATGCATGTGCAGCCACGTGACCATCGTGCCGCCGCTGCGCGCGCTGCTCGATTCGCCGGACCTGCGCCTCGACGGCTTCGTGGGCCCGGGCCACGTTTCGACCGTGGTCGGTGCCCGGCCCTTCCAGTTCATCCCTGCCGACTACGGCAAGCCGATCGTGGTCGCCGGCTTCGAGCCGCTGGACATCCTGCAGGCGATCCGCATGATCCTCGCGCAGCTGGCCGAGGGCCGCTGCGAGGTGGAGAACCAGTACGCACGAGTCGTGCCTGAGGAGGGCAACCCGCGGGCCCTCGAGGTGATGGCCGAGGTCTTCGAGCTTCGGCCGCACTTCGAGTGGCGCGGGCTGGGCTTCATCTCGCAGAGCGGCCTGAAGCTCTCGGAGGCCTACGCCGACCTCGACGCCGAGCTGCGCTTCAGCGTGCCGGGTGTGCGCGTGGCCGACCCGAAGGCGTGCCAGTGCGGCGAGGTGCTCAAGGGCGTGATCAAGCCCTGGGAGTGCAAGGTGTTCGGCACCGCCTGCACACCGGAGCGCCCGATCGGGACCTGCATGGTCTCGTCCGAGGGCGCGTGCGCGGCCTACTACAACTACGGCCGTTTCGCGCGCGAGCGGGAGGTCGTGTGAGCGCACCGCGCCCCCACGGGCCGCGAGGAGCGCATCCTCGGCATCATCGAGACGGCCCGCGGAAAGCGCGGGAAGTTCCGCGACGACCGCATCAACATGGCTCACGGCGCCGGCGGCAAGGCGACCCAGAGCATGATCGAGGGGCTGTTCGTGCCGGCGTTCGGCTCGGAGACCCTCGGGGCGATGGGCGACGCCGGCGCGGTCGAGACCGACGGCGTCGAGCTGGCGCTCACCACCGACTCGTTCGTGGTCAAGCCGCTGCGCTTCCCGGGCGGCTCGATCGGCGACCTGGCGGTGAACGGGACGGTCAACGACCTGGCCGTGTCGGGTGCCCGCCCGCTGGCTCTGAGCCTGTCGCTGATCCTCGAGGAGGGCCTCGCTTCGGAGGAGCTCAAGGCCGAGGTCGAGGCGATCGCGGCTGCCGCCGAGGCGGCCAACGTGCAGATCGTCGCCGGCGACACGAAGGTGGTCGAGCGGGGCGCGGCCGACAAGATGTACATCTGCACCACAGGGGTCGGCCGGCGCGACCCGCGCGCCCGGACTGCCACCGACGCCCTCCGCCCCGGCGACCGGATCCTGCTCTCCGGGTCGATCGGCGAGCACGGCACGGCCATCATGCTCGCGCGCGGCGAGTTCGAGCTCGATGCGGCGATCGAGTCGGACACGCGCTCGCTGTGGCCGCTGATGGACGCTCTCCTCGAGGAGGCAGGACCGTCGCTGCACTGCGCGCGGGATGCCACACGGGGGGGCGTGGCGTCGGTGCTGAACGAGCTGGCACGTTCGTCGCAGGTGGCGATGCTCGTGCGCGAGGCGGCGGTGCCGATCAACCCGGCCGTGGCCGGAGCGTCGGAGATCTTGGGGATCGACCCCATGTACGTGGCCAACGAGGGCAAGCTCGTCGCCTTCGTGGCGCCGGAGGCGGTGGACACGGCCCTCGACGCGATGCGCTCGGTAGCAGGCGGCGAGCGCGCCGCGGAGATCGGCGAGGTGCGCACGGAGCCGCCGGGGATGGTGCTGGTGGAGACGGGCTTTGGCGGTAAGCGAGTGATGGACCAGCTGGTTGGGGATCCGCTCCCGCGGATCTGTTGAGCGAGGAAGGAGACGCATGGCGACGATCGACGCGTACGCGGAACAGAAGAAGACCGAGGGTGTCACCGCGCATGTTCTGTGGATGACCACGGGCCTCTCCTGTGAGGGCGATTCGGTCGCGATGACCTCCGCCACCAATCCGAGCCTCGAGGACATCATCACCCAGGCGATCCCGGGCATGCCCAAGGTCGTCGTGCACAACCAGGTGATCGCCTACGAGGTGGGCGACGAGTACGCCCAGGCCTGGTTCGACGCCGAGAAGGGCGAGCTCGATCCCTTCGTCCTCGTGATCGAGGGCTCGCTGGGCAACGAGAAGATCAACGGCGAGGGCCACTGGACGGGGTTCGCCGTCAACCCGGAGAACGGCCAGCCGATCACGATGAACGAGTGGATCGACCGGTTGGCGCCGAAGGCGGCCGCGGTGGTGGCCGTCGGAACGTGCGCCACCTACGGCGGCATCCCGGCGATGAAGAACAACCCCACCGGCGCGATGGGTGTGCCGGACTACCTGGGCTGGAAGTGGAAGTCGAAGGCCGGCCTGCCCGTGGTCTGCATCCCGGGCTGCCCCGCCCAGCCGGACAACATGACGGAGACGCTGCTCTACCTGGCGCTCCACCTCGCCGGGCTGGCACCGGTGCCGGAGCTCGACGAGCAGCTGCGCCCGAAGTGGCTGTTCGGCCGCACGGTGCGTGAGGGCTGCAACCGCGCGGGCTTCGCCGAGCAGGGCGACTTCGCCACCGAGTACGGCTCCGACCACCGCTGCCTGGTCAAGCTCGGCTGCAAGGGCCCGGTGGTCAAGTGCAACGTGCCGATACGTGGCTGGGTGAACGGCATCGGCGGCTGTCCGAACGTGGGCGGCATCTGCATGGCCTGCACGATGCCGGGATTCCCCGACAAGTACATGCCGTTCATGGACGCCCGACAAGTGGGGGAACATGGCCTCGAGCTTCTCGAAGGTGGCCTACGGCCCGATGGTGCGCTACTTCCGAAACCGCAACATCAAGAACGTCTACGACAAGGAGCCCGAGTGGAGACACAACAAGCCCGAGCTCACCACCGGCTACTCCAAGCGCTGGTAGAGGGAGGCGTGTATGTCGACAGTTGAGACACCCCGTGAACAGAAGGTCGTCGTCAAGGAGATGTCCTGGGACCCGATCACCCGCATCGTCGGGTCGCTCGGGATCCACACGGAGATCGACTTCTCAAACCAGCAGGTCTTGAAGTGCTACTCGACCTCGATGATCTTCCGCGGATTCGACATCTTCATGAAGGGGATCGATCCGAGAGACGCCCACTTCATCACCAGCCGTATCTGCGGCATCTGCGGTGACAACCACTGCACGTGCTCGGTCCTGAACCAGAACATGGCCTACGGGGTCAAGCCGCCCCCGCTGGGGGACATGGCCTACAACCTGGCCGAGACCGCGGACTACATCTTCGACCACGCGATCTACAACGACTGCATGGCGAACGTGGACTTCTGCGAGCAGATGGTCAAGGAGACCAACCCGAGCCTGCTCGCGAAGGCCGAGAGCACCTCGGCGCCGCACTCCGACGTCCACGGGTACAAGACCGTGGCGGACATCATGCGGGCGCTCAACCCGTTCACGGGCGAGTTCTATCTCGAGACCCTGCATGTGGCCCGCTACACGCGCGAGATGTACTGCCTGTTCGGCGGGCGTCACACGCACCCCTCGACGATCATGCCCGGCGGGGTCAGCGCGGACATCACCCACCAGACCTGCACGGACTACTACGTGCGCCTCATGAGGTACTTCGACTACGTGAAGCGCAGCGTGCCGATGCACGACGACCTGTACGACTTCTTCCTCACGGAGTTGCCCGGGTACGACATGGTGGGCTACCGCGAGACGAACCTCGTGAACTGGGGCTCCTTCGACGATCCGGACTACGTCGACTACAGCTACCAGAACATGACCGAGTGGGGGCGCAAGCGCTACATCACCCCCGGAATCGCGATCAACGGCGAGCTGATCACCACCGATCTGGTGGAGATCAACCTGGCCATCCGGATTCTGCTCGGCAGCTCGTACTTCGACGGCTGGGAGAACGAGCGCACGTTCGTGACCCACGACCCGCTCGGCAATCCCGTCGACAAGAACCACCCGTGGAACAAGGTCACCCTGCCCAAGCCGCAGAAGCGCGACTTCGCGGACAAGTACACATGGGTGGTCTCGCCGCGGATCTACGACAAGCGCACGGACACGCACGTGTGCTGCGACACCGGCGGGGGCCCGTTCGCACGCCAGTGGTGCACGGCCAAGGCCGGCCTCGTGGACTTCGGCTACGCCAAGGCCACGGGCCACAGCATCCAGATGGCTCTGCCGCGCTCGGCGAGCTTCCCCGAGATGGAGCTGGAGTGGCACGTCCCGGAGAAGTCGAACGCGATCGAGCGTGACCGCGCACGCACGTACCACCAGGCCTACTCGGCGCTGATCGCGCTGCACAACCTGGAGCGGGCGATGAAGGAGGTGCAGGCCGGCCGCACGAAGAGCTGGAACGACTTCAAGGTTCCGGACTCGGCGGTGAGCTGTGGCTTCCACGAGGCGGCACGTGGCGTGCTCTCGCACCACATGGTGATCGAGGACGGCAAGATCGCGAACTACCAGCCCTACCCGCCGACGCCGTGGAACGCGAGTCCGCGCGACGTCTACGGGACTCCCGGCCCCTACGAGGACGCGGTGCAGAACACGCCGATCTTCGAGGAGAACGGCCCGGAGAACTTCAAGGGCATCGACATCATGAGGGCGGTCCGGTCGTTCGATCCCTGTCTGCCGTGCGGAGTGCACATGTACGGCGGAAAGGGGTCGGTGCGCAAGGTGGTCCATACGCCCACGGCCCTCTGCTAGGCATGGAGTCCGAGCAGCTCATCGCCCGTGTCCAGGAGCTCACGGGTCGGCTCGAGGACCTCGACGATCCGGCGTGCCGTGACCTCGCCGAGGAGCTGACCGCGGCGGTCGTGCAGATGTACGGCGCCGGCCTCGAGCGAATCGTCGAGCTGGCCGATGCCGGTACCCGCGACGAGATGGCCAAGGACGAGCTCGTCTCCGGGCTCCTGATGATCCACGACCTCTACCCGGTCCCGATCGAGGAACGGGTGAAGGAGGCGCTGGACAGCGTGAGGCCGTACATGGAGTCCCATGGCGGGAACGTGGAGCTGCTCGGCGTCGAGGACGGGATCGCGAAGTTGCGCCTGGAGGGGAGCTGCAAGTCATGCCGGGCCTCGTCCTCGACCCTCGAGCTGGCCGTGCGCCAGGCGCTCGAGGAGGCCGCCCCGGATCTCGACGGAATGGACGTTGAGGGAATCGTCGAGGAAGAGGAGGACGAGGCCCCCATGACCGGCATCCCGCTGCCGATCGTGCAGATGCACGAGGAGCGCAGCCCGGGCGGCGGCCGGGCGAGCACCGCAGTGATGGGTTCCGGCGCTCCGTCCTGGCACGCGCTCTCGATCGACTCCTCGAAGCCGCTCGTCGCGACGGACGTGCAGGGCGTGCCGCTCGTGGTTGCGAACGTCGAGGGCACGTTGCTCGCGTATCGCAACACCTGCGCGGACTGCGGCGGGGCCCTCGACGGCGGGGCGCTCGAGAGCGGTGCGCTCGAGTGCCCCGGCTGTGGGCGCAGCTACTTCCTGCCGCAGGCGGGCCGCTCGATGGACGATGACCACCTCCAGCTCCAGCCGGTCCCGCTGCTGCGGGAGGAAGAAGCGATTAAGGTCGCTCTGTGAAGAGCCTCGACGAGGCAGTGGCCGGCCGGCGCAAGGCGCTGATGGTCTCCGGCCTGCGCGGCCTCGCCAAGCCCAAGGCGCCGCAAGCGGCGCCATCGGCTGCGGATGACGACGTCGAGCGCTGCGATCTCTGTCAGACGACTGTCCCGCCGGATCACCGGCACATGCTCAACCTCTACGAGCGCCAGATCGTCTGCACGTGCGAGGCGTGCTGGGCGCTGCGCTCCGGTGAGACGGAGTTCCGCCCGGTGGGCAACCGGACGCTGTGGCTGGAGGACTTCCAGCTGCCCGAGGAGATCTGGGCGCAGTTTCGGATCCCGATCGGGCTCGCGTTCTTCATGTACTCGAGCGTCACCGAGTGCGTCGTGGCGCTCTATCCGAGCCCCGCAGGCGCCACCGAGTCGGAGCTCCACTTCGAGACGTGGAACCGGCTCGTACAGATGAACCCTGTGCTCGAGCGGCTGGAGCCCGACGCGGAGGCGCTGATCGTCAACCGGACCGCAGACACACCGGCCTACGCGATAGCGCCGATCGACCGCTGCTACATGCTGGTCGGGCTCGTCAAGTCGGCGTGGGAGGGCATCTCGGGCGGGGCCGGGATGGAGCAGGCGATCGCGAGCTACTTCGAAGAGCTGCGGGCGACGGCGCAGTGACGCAGCCCCAGGCCATCGAGGCGCCCGCCGCGCCGGAGCCCGAGTTCCAGATCCTGGGCGCGACCGGGCGGCGTCACGCGGCGGTTCCGGCGATCGACTTCGACGTCCACGTCAGCGAGCCGGGTGGCCGCTCGGTCTATGTGATCGCGCTGAGCGCGCAGATCATGATCGAGCCCGCCCGCCGCGCCTACGACGCCGAGACACGCGCGAAGCTCGTGGAGCTGTTCGGCGCGCCCGAGCGCTGGGCGACCACCACCCGCAGCCTCGTCTGGTACCAGGCCGACGTGCTCGTGCCGGCTTTCACCGGATCCACGACGTTCCACGTGGCGGTGCCGGCCAGCTTCGACATGGAGGTCGCGTCGGCCAAGTACCTCCACGGCCTGCCCGACGGTGAGGTGCCGCTGGCCTTCAACTTCAACGGCACCATCCACTACCGCGGCGACGACGGGCGGCTGCAGTTGTCGCTGATCCCCTGGTCGTGTTCGGCGGAGTACCGCTTCCCGGTGAGCATCTGGCGCGACCTGATCGACCACTACTACCCCGGCACCGGTTGGGTCCCCGTCCAGGACGCGACCCTGCAGGCCCTCCAGCGCGAGAAGGCCAAGCGGGCCCTGCCGACCTTGGATGCATGCGTCGCGGAGCTGCTGCGAGAACACGAATGAACGAGCTGGTCGACACCCTGCTGTATGAGGGCTACGCCCTCTACCCGTACACGCCCGGCGCGACCAAGAACGCCACTCCCACCCCGTTCGGGATCGTCTACCCGCCCGCGTATGCGCGGACGCTCGACTCGGCCCACGATCACCTCGAGCTCCAGTGCGTGCTCGAGGGTGACGGCGAGGTCAGCGCCGAGGTCCGCTTCCTGGCCCCGAGCGGCGAGCGCCACCGTGCGGAGGAGCAGCGGCTCGAAGGGGCCGGCGACTTCGAGGCCGCCGGGCTCTCGGTTCGCACCCGGCTGAACGTGACGGCCCTCGAGGACGGCCGCCGGCTCGTCTCGTACCGGGTCGAGAACCGCACGGAGGGGCCCGAGGGCATGGACCGTGCGGCGGCCATCGAGCGCTCGCTGATCTCCGCGCATCCGAGCGTCCGGGTGGACGGCGGGCGCTTCATCTCGCAGCTCGAGGCGCCCTGCGACAGCGTCAACACGTGGCCCGTGCTTGCCTCGCCCGGGGACGACGTGATGCTTGGCACGGCGATCGTGCTGCCCGACCATCCCCAGATCGCGCCCGAGAGTCGCGGCAACCTGTTCGACAACACCGAGATCGAGGAGGCGCTGGTCCTGCACGTGCAGGTGCTGAGCGACGAGGAGCGCGCCGAGCTCGAGCATCAGGACCCAGCGGTCAGGGAGATGATCGACCGGGCCGGCGCTGTGACACAGGAGGAGCTGATGAACCTGCACGGCCGGGTGGAGGTCCGCGACCCGGTCACGCGCGAGCCGCCCCGGCCTTCGGCCGACGTGCGCGATCCCACCCGCGGGCTGCCCGAGGCGGAGGTCGACGGAGTGGTGTTTCGGCGCGGCGGCAAAGTGGTGGTGCGCCCCGGCCTCGAGGCCGACCTGCAGGCGCGCATGCTCGAGGGCCGCACGGTCACGGTCGAGCGGATCTACCGCGACTACGACGGCCAGATTCATCTCGGCGTGAGCGTGGACCAGCCCGGACAGGAGATCATGCGCGAGACCGGCCGCTTTCTCTGGTTCTTCCCGCCCGAGGTGGAGGTTGTGACATGAGGCAGATCCTGGTCGCCGGCGTCGGCAACGCATGGCTGAAGGACGACGGCTTCGGGGGCGAGGTCGTCAAACGACTCAACGCACGCCAGCTGCCCGAGGGGGCGGCCGTGTTCGACTTCGGGACCGGCGGCCTCGATCTCGCCTACGAGGTCATGCGCGGCTACGACGCGCTGGTGTTGATCGACGTCAGCCGTCAGGGCGGGGAGCCCGGGACCCTATACGTGATGGAGGCGCTGGAGGAGGACGTCGCGGCCGGCATCGAGGACGGCCAGGTGATCAACCCGCACGCGATGGACCCGCAGACGGTCCTGCGCTTCCTGAAGACGCTCGGCGCGTGGCCGGGCAAGGTGGTGGTGGTGGCGTGCGAGCCGGCCGAGGTCGAGGAGATGGGGCTGGGCCTGGGCGAGGAGGTCGAGCGTGCGGTGGACGGCGCCCTGGACCTCGTGCTCGAGACGATCGAGGAGCTGCGCACCGACGCGGCCTACGCGACCGACTGACCCATGCACGAGCTCTCGCTCTCCGGCGCGATCGTCAACACGGTCGTCAAGCACGCCCAGGAGCGCCCGGTCAGCGTGGTCAACCTGCGCGTCGGGGCGCTGCGGCAGGTCGTGCCGGACACGCTCGAGTTCTACTTCGGCTTCGTGGCCAAGGGGACAGTCTGCGAGGGAGCGCGGCTCGAGCAGGAGCTCGTGCCGGCGCGCCTGCATTGCGTGCGCTGTGAGCAGGAGTGGGAGATGGACCTTCCGGTGTTCCGCTGCTCCGACTGCGGCGACGAGGGCGAGGTGGAGGTCGCGAGCGGGAACGAATTCGAAGTGGAGTCGATCGACGTCGAGGAGGCAGCGTGCATCGGACAAAGGTGAAGATCGTCGAGGAGGCACTCGACGCCAACAACACGATCGCGCAGGCCAACCGGGCGGACTTCGATCGCGCCGGAGTGAAGGTCGTGAACTTCATGGGCGCGCCCGGGGCGGGAAAGACGTCACTGCTGGAACGGGTGGTCGCGGACCTTCCCGGCGTGCGGGTCGGCGTGCTCGAGGGCGACGTCCAGGGTTCGATGGACGCCGACCGCCTGTCCGCCCTGCACGTGCCCGTGACCCAGCTGAACACCGCGCCGAGCTTCGGCGGGGAGTGTCACCTCGACGCGAACATGGTGCGCTCGGCGCTGGGCGACCTGCCCCTCGACGCCATCGACCTGCTGGTGATCGAGAACGTCGGCAACCTCGTCTGCCCGGCCGAGTTCAGGGTGGGGGAGGACGCCCGCATCATGGTCTCGGCGATCACCGAGGGCGAGGAGAAGCCGGCCAAGTACCCGCTGATGTTCCGCGCCTGCGAGCTGGTGCTCATCAACAAGGTCGACCTGCTCCCGCACCTCGACTTCGACCTCGACAAGTTCCTCTACCACCTCGATTCCGTCCACCCGGGGGTCGAGCGCATTCTCGTGAGCGCCAAGACCGGCGAGGGGATCGACGAGTGGCGCGACTGGCTCACCCGGGTCGGCGCGCCCACGAAGGTGAGCGTGTGAGCCAAGCGCTCGGCGGCGGCGTTCTCGAGCGCGCCCTTGCCGAGCGCACGCGCGCGAACAGCGAGTTCTTCGAGGCGGAGGCCGAGCGACTCGCGCTGCTCTGTCACCGGATGGCGGAGCGCTTTGCCAGGAGCGGCCGGTTGATCGCGATCGGTGATTCGCCCGCCGCCCGCTCGGACGCCCGTCACGTGGCCGTGGAGTTCGTCCACCCGGTGATCGTGGGCAAGCGCGCGCTGCCCGCGCTCGCGCTCACGGCTGAGGGCGGCCCGCTCGCGGAGCAGGTCGAGCTCGCAGCGGAGCCGGACGACATCGCGATCGCCTTCGGGGACACGGCCGAGCCGCGTCGGACGCGCGCGCGAGCTCGGCTGCCTGACGATTGCCTTTGCCCGCGCGGCAGCCGAATGGGAGTTCGAGCCGCCCACCTCGGATCCCTCGATCCGCCAGGAGCTGGTGGAGACGCTCTACCACGTGCTCTGGGAGCTGGTCCATGTTTTCTTCGACCACCGCGGCCTGCTCGAGGGCCGCGAGGCGCGCCAGGTGCACGACAGTGGGGCGTCGAGCTTCCTCTATCCGTTCCTCGCCGAGAGCGAGCACGACCTCGACGCGGTGATGGAGGACGTGCGCCGCTCCGTGCTCGCCAAGGCGCAGGAGGTCGCGGAGCTGCGCGAGCAGACACTGACCGAGAACCGCGACGAGCTCGCCGCGGCCGCCGAGGCGCTGCGTACGCGGGCTCGACCAGGGCGGCCGCCTGCTGGCGCTGGGGAACGGCGGATCCGCGACCGACGCGATGGACGTGGTCGCCGACTTCCGCTACCCGCCCGACTCGCGCTGGCGGCCGCGGCGGGCGATCGACCTCACCGAGGACGCCTCGATCCTCACGGCGATCGCCAACGACATCGGCACCGAGGCGATCTTCTCGCGCCAGTTGATCGCCCACGGCCGTGAGGGCGACATCGTGCTGGCGATCTCGACGAGCGGCAACTCGGCCAACGTGATCGCCGCTCTGGAGGAGGCCCGGCGCCGTGGCGTGCGCTCGATCGCGATGGTGGGCTACGACGGCGGTCGCGTGGCCGCCGAGGGGCTGGCGGACCACGTGGTCGTCACTCGTTCCGAGCACATCCCGCGGATCCAGGAGGCTCAGGCGAGCGCGTACCACGTGCTGCGGGAGCTGGTTTCGTGAGCCGGGTACGCGCGCGGGTGGAGGGCACCGTCCAGGGGGTGGGCTTTCGGCCCTACGTCTACCGGCTTGCGGGCGAGCTGGGCGTGGCCGGCCATGTCCTCAACGACTCCCGCGGTGTGGTGGTGGAGGTCGAGGCGGCGCCGGAGATGGTCGACCGCTTCTTGACGCGGCTGGCAGCCGAGGCGCCGCCGCTCGCCCGCGTGGAGCGCGTGGTGTCGGAGCCGCTGGAGGAGACCGGCGAGTCCGGCTTTGTCATCCGCGAGAGTCCGAGCGACGGCGAGCCGCGGGCGGCCGTCAGCCCGGACAGCGCCACCTGCGCCGACTGCCTGGCCGAGCTGTTCGACCCGAAGGACCGCCGCTTTCGCTACCCGTTCACGAACTGCACCAACTGCGGGCCGCGCTTCACGATCGTCCGCGGCGTCCCCTACGACCGGCCCAACACGACCATGGCCGGCTTCGAGATGTGCGCGGCGTGCCGGAGCGAGTACGAGGACCCGCTCGACCGCCGCTTCCACGCCCAGCCGAACGCGTGCCCCGAGTGCGGGCCCCGAGTGGCGCTAGCTCGGCGCCACCGGCCCGCCGCCGGCCGGCGGCGATCAGATCGCCGCGACCGCCAAGGCGCTCCTGGATGGCGCGATCGTCGCGATCAAGGGCCTCGGCGGCTTCCATCTGGCCTGCCGCGCCGACGACGAGGCCGCGGTCGCGGACCTGCGTGCGCGCAAGCATCGCGAGGACAAGCCGTTCGCCCTCATGGCCCCCGATCTCGAGAGCGCAGGCCGCCTCGTGTTGCTCGGGCCGGACGAGACCGAGCTGCTCGTCTCGCGGCAGCGGCCGATCCTGCTCGCCCGCCGGCGACCGGACGCGCGGGTCGCGGAGGCCGTGGCTCCGGCTTCGACGGATCTGGGCGTGATGCTTCCCTACTCGCCGCTTCACCACCTGCTGCTCGCCGACGCGGGGGTCCCGCTCGTCATGACGAGCGGCAACACCTCGGACGAGCCGATCGCGTATCGCGACGAGGATGCTCGCGAGCGGCTGGCCGGCGATCGCTGACCTGTTCCTCCTTCACGACCGGCCGATCGAGACGCGCACCGACGACTCCGTGGTGCGTATGGGCGCGGGCCGGCCTCAGCTTCTGCGCCGCTCACGCGGGTATGTGCCCGACGCCCTGGCGCTGCCGGTCACGTCCGGCGAGCACCTGCTCGCCTGTGGGGCCGAGCTGAAGAACACGT